>JAUIKS010000046.1 GCA_030430565.1 Polyangia bacterium | reverse complement strand
CCAAAATCGTGCCCATCAAGACCCTAAAAGCTTATGTCCAAAAGGACAGAAAGTCCAGAATTTCCGGTCGTATAGGCGATTCCGCGCTTAGCAACAACATGGCTCATGCTCGCCAAGAACGCGCTCTTGACCCGGCTCTCGCGCAGCGCGGTCTGCTGCGCCAGCGTCCGGGTCCGGACCTCGTCCTGCAGCAGCTGGTTGGCGCTGGCGAGCTCGGCGGTTCGCGCGGCGACGCGGTGCTCGAGCTCGTCACGCGCCTTCTTGAGCGCCTCCTCGGCGAGCTTGCGCTCGGTGATGTCGGTGACCGTCACGAGCGAGCCCTGGTGCTCCCCGTCGGCGCCGTACATCGGCTTGGCCGCGACGACGCTCCACAGCGCGGTGCCGTCGGCCCGCCGCCACCGGTGGTCGAAGCGATCGAAGTGACCGGAGCGGCGGCGCTTGAGGTTCGCGCGCGCCTCGTCGGCGCTCTCTTGATCCATGAAGTCGAAGATGTGCTTGCCGAGCATGTCCTCGGGCCGCACGCCGAGCAGGCTCGCGAGACGCGTGTTGGCGAACTTGATCCGCCCGTCCGTGTCGTTGAGCAGGATCCCGTCGGCGACCGTGTGGATGATGCTCTCGAGCTGGCTCTTGTTCTCGGCGAGCGCCTGGTCGATCAGCACCTGACGGGTCACGTTGATGATCGCGCCGAGCACCCGCGTCCCGCGACCGTCCTCGATGTCGAGGACCTCGCAGTGCAGCTCGAAGATCTCGCCGCGGTGCTGCATGCGCTCCGAGATCCGCTCGCCCGCGAGCGCCCGCGAGAGCGCGGCGAGGTGCTCGGGGAGCTCGGCGAAGACCTCGGCGACGTCGCGCCCGACCACGTCGTAGCGACCGCCGATCTCGCCGCCCGAGACGTGGTGCTCGAAGTGCGTGAAGACGCCGCGCGCGTCGACCCCGAACAGGATGACCGGCGCGTGGCGTGCGACCGCGTGGGTCCACGCGCGACGGATGTCCTCACGGACGCTGGAGGCGCGCCGCTCGCTGATGTCCTGGGCGTAGACGGTGATGAGCCCGCGCGCGCGCTCGTCCGGATCGCCGGGGCGCGCGTGCAGCCGCAGCCAGCGTTCGCGAGACCCCCGGCGCGCGACGTCGATCGAGCAGTCCTCGAGCCCGCCGAGCAGCGCTCGTGTGACCCGCTCGCGATCCCTCTCAGCAACAACGCCCTCCAAGAAGCTCGCCCCTAAGAGCGCGTTCTCTCCGCCTCGCTCGGCCGCCAGCGCGCCGCTGCAGCGCGCGATCGGCAGCCCCGACGCGCGACGCAGGACGACGACCGAGAGCCCAGCACGACGCGCGAGCTCGTCGTCGACCGACAGCGGCGCTGCTTTCGTGGGTTGATCCATGCGCGCGACGTCCCGCGGACCGCAGCGCAAGGCGTGCGCCGGAGCGAGACGCTTCTAGCGTACCCAATGTTTTTTGTACGGCCGAGCGCATAAACTGGCGTTCACGGCGAGACGCGACGTGAGGCGCCTTGGGGTCTTTCGCTACACCGACGCTACCCCGCGCGCACGACCCCTACACTGTCCTCAGAGACACGTACTCCGTCCCACACCACCGCGTCGCGGACGCGCACGCCCGCGTCCACGCGCGCGCCGTCGCCGATCTGCGCGTTAGGCCCGACCCGCGCGCCCTCCTCGATCACGACGTCGCGCCCGACCCACACCGGCCCCTCGATCTCGGCGGTCGGCGCGACGCGGGCGGAGGGGTCGACGCCCCGCAGCGGCCGCTCCGCGTGCGCGAGTTCGGCCGCGCCCGACAGGACGTTCCGCACGCCGGCGAGGTAGCGCTCGACCGTCGAGTGCTCCCACCAGTAGCGCGAAGAGACATATCCCGCGAAACCGGACCCCTGGTCGAAGATCGAGCGATACGCGGTGCGCACGACGCACTGCTGCCCCGTCGACGGCACGCGATCGAGGAAGCGCGGCTGCAGCACGTGCACGCCGGTGAACATCAGCGGCGCGCCGGGCGAGGCGCCGGGACGAACGCGCCCGAGCATGCCGACGACATCGCCGTCGGCGTCGAGCTGCAGGCTCCCCCATCGACCCGCGTCGGGGTCCGGACGCAGCACCATGGTCGCCTCCGCCGCGCGCGCGCGGTGGTGCGCGAGCACGGGCGCGAGCTCGAGATCGAGCATGATCTTGCCGTTGATGACCACGAAGGGCGAGTCGTGGCCGTCATCGAGCAGCGCGCGCGCCCGCCGTAGCCCTCCACCTGTCCCGAGGATCTCGCCGTGCTCACGCGAGTACTCGATCGAGACGCCGAGCGCCGCGCCGTCGCCGAGTTCCTCCTCGATCTGCTCCCCGAGGTGGTGAAGGTTGATCACGATCTCGCGGATCCCCTGCGCGCGCAGCCACAGCACGGACCAGCGCACGAGCGGCGCGCCGCAGATCGGCAGCATGGGCTTGGGCCGCTGTGAGGTCAACGTCCCCAGCCGGGTCCCGAAGCCAGCGGCGAGGATCATCGCGCGAGAGAGCTGCTGCATCGCGCGCCACGCTATCACAGCGGCGGCCGTCTAGAATTCCCAGACGAGCTTGTTGAGCACGACGATCGCCAGCACCAAGCCCAGCGCCATGCTCGCGATCAACGCGCCGCCCCGCGCCAACACGGCGCGCTGCGCCCGACGGATCGCTATCAGCTCCTCCTCGTCCGTGCTGTCGTCGCCCAGCAGCGCGCGCGTCATCTCCCGCGCCATCCGCCCGTGGTTGCGCATGATCAGCAAGGTCGTCAGCAGCAAGAAGCCGCCCCCGCCCACGACCAAGAACCAAAACAGCCCGATGTTCCACCGCCGCTTCGTCGCGCGCAGCGTCGCCAGCTCGCGCGTGCGGGAGGACAGCGCGGCCGGCGGGTTGTACACGCGGACCGGCAGCGTCCCGATCAGCCAGCGCCGCGCCATCTCGACCTCCTCGGGCGTCTTCACGGCGCGCTCGAGGTGGTCGAGGTATCGCGTCTCGAGCTCCTCGTCGAAGTCTTTCTCGACCCGCGTGACCGACATCTGCTCGCGCTGCCGCGCGAGCAACGGCTTGATCGAGGCGGGCGCGCTCGGGGCCCCCTCCGTGACCTGGAACAGGGCGACCGCCGCCGACTCCCCGGGCTTGTTGAAGTAGTGATAGGCCTCGAGCTGCAAGAGCCCTGGCGCCGCGCCCTCGGTCGACCACTCACGCGGCGGCTCGCGCCCCTTCAGCGGCGGGCTCAGGGTGTCGAGCCACGCGCCGTCGGCCCCATGAAGATCGCCGAACACGGGCCTACGCGCCCGCAGCGGGCGAGCGCCGAGCTGAATCGTCCCGCCGGCCTGGACCGCGAGCGGCTCGGCGTAGGCGCGCACCGCCCCGGAGAAGCTGACCATTCGTATATGTCGCGTTGCGAGGGGCTCCGGCGGCTTCACGTCGCCCTCCCCCTCCGTCGACGCCTCGGGATCCGCGACCTTCGGCGTCGCGTCCTTCGACTCCGCGTCCTTCGACTCCGCGTCCTTCGACTCCGCGTCCTTCGACTCCGCGTCCTTCGATTTCGCGTCCTTCGATTTCGCGTCCTTCGATCTCGCGTCCTTCGATTTCGCGTCCTTCGACTTCGCGTCCTTCGACTTCGCGTCGTCGGTCGCCGCGCCCGCCGCTTCCTCGCCCTGCTCCTTGGGATAGACGCGGAGATCGAGGCCCAGGATCTCGCTCGTGAACGGCCCTGTCAGCGAGATCAGGCCGAGGGCGTCCGTGTGCCCCTTGAACAGGGTCGGCGGCGCGTCGCTCGAGCCGTGCTGCCCCATGAACTCACCGTCGGTCAGCACCACCTCGAGCTCGCCAGCGAACGGCGCCCCGTGTTCGTCGAGCGCCCGCACGAGCAGCGTGTTGTCGAAGCCCGCGAGCAGCCTCCCGAACGGGCGCAGGTTGAGGCGCGCGCGCTCGGGCTGCGGGTCGGTGTCGTCGCCCCAGTTGAGCTGCGAGGTCGAGATCGTGTGCTCGCCGTCCCGCGCCGCCCGCGACTCGCGGACGCTCACGTCGATCGACTCGACCACCGGCGCGCGGCCAGGCGCGCGCAGCTCGACCTCGAGCTTCGCGTCCCCCGGGGGCACGCTCGGCGCCGTGAAGCGGCCCTGAAGCAGGCCCGGCTCGGCGCCCTCGCGCAGCGTCACCAGCTCCTGCACCTCGCCGCCGCCGCCGCCGCCGCCGCGGAGCCGCAGCGCCGCCTCGCTCTCGGCGATCCCGGCGCGGGCGCCGTCGACGTAGTGGACCCGCACACCAAGCGGCTCGCCGGCGATCCACTGCGGCTCGACCTGCACGATGACCGAGTGCGTCACCGCCCACCCCTTGACGATCAGGCTGAGGACGATCACGACCGCGATCCCGAGCGGCGCGAGCACCACCGGCAAGAGCAGCGCCGTCTGCCGGGCGCCGCGGTCAAAGGGATCCGGATCGACGCCCGGCTCCGCGCCCGCCGGCGCCGCGTCCTCGGCGTCCTCCGCCCGCTCTGCTCGCAATTGCTCGTTCACGCTCGCCCACGGTACCAGAGCCCGGGAGGGCCGGCCCTTGCAACCGACAACCAAAACCCCGCGTGGTTCCCGAGCGCGCAATTGCGGAGCGGACGAGCGCAGCGTCGCCGCGCTCGCCCGCGCGAGTTGGTGAGCTCCCTAGCTCGATAACGCGAAGCTCGGCTACTCGAAGCCGGGATCGACCTCGAGGGTCATCTCGGTCTCGACCGGCGGGCCGTCGTACTTCGGGAAGGGCGCCGTCGCGGCGGCCTCGCGCATGCAATTGACGAGCTTCTCGCGCTTCAGCAGGCCCTTGGGGCCGTCCGCGTTGACGCCGATCGGCTTCCCCTCCGGATGCAGACGGACGGTGAGCGTGATGTCCCCGGGGATCTGCTTCTCGCTGTTCACGCGCGACTTCTCGTCGGCGACGCACTCATCGAACGCGGAGAAGGAGTTCTCCCAGGCCTGCTGCGTCATGTACTCGTCGGGGCGCTCGCTCCCGACCGACATGATGTCGAAGTCGAGCTTGCTCGTGTCGAAGGTGGCGATGCTCGCCTTGCTGGCCTTTCGGACGGTTCGGCCGTTGCCCTCCGCCGGCTTCATATCGCAGGCGACAAGCCCGAACGCCGCGGCGAAAAGCGCGACATGGCACATACGACACCAAGAACGAAACTGCATCCCCATCTCCTTGAACCCCGCGCTACCTGCCCGGCATGATAGCGCAGGCGACCGCGCCAGGGTAGACGACGGAGCGCGCCGAGTATTCGCGCCACCTGAATTGAGGAACATATCGGTGAGCAATCCCGAGCATCCACGGGCGCCGCAGCCTCCGGCCCCCCAGCCCGCGACGAGCGGGGCGTTCAGCGGCGACTTCAACCTCGCGAGCCTCGTCGGCGAGGTCGTCGAGGCCGAGCCCGTCTCGGCGCAGTGCCCCGCCTGCCATCTCCACGCCCTGGTCGCGGTGCGGCTCGTCCGCGACGACGACGGGCGCTGGCGACAGCTCGACGAGGACGAGGAGGAAGAGCACGACGCGCGCGCCGCCGGCGACGACGCCGCGATCGGCGAGAAGCGCTCGATGCTGCTCGACACCTGCCCGGTGTGCTTCGGCGCGTGGTTCGACGCCGGCGAGCTCGACCTGATCGGCGACGTCGAGGTCGACCCCGAGCTGCTGCGCACCGCGCTGGGCGACGCCGCCGCGCGCCGCTGTCCCCGGGGACATGGCCCGATGCTCGAGCACAAGATCCCCGAGCTCGTGCGCACGCCGATCGAGCGCTGCGCCACCTGCAAGGGCGTGTGGCTCGACGGCGACGAGCGCCGCAAGCTCGCGCTCGCGTCGACCAAGGAGGGCCAGGGCGACCGCAAGCGGCAGCTCACGCGCCGCGGCGTGATCTGGGCGGCGCAGCTGGTCACCCAGCTGCCCGTCGAGGTCGAGAACCCGGCGCGCGGGACCCCGCGGATCGTCTACGCGCTGCTCTTCATCGAGCTCGCGGGCTTCCTGCTCTCGGTCGCGGGCGTGTTCCTCTACCGCCACTGGTCGGTGATCGCCGGGCTCATCAAGCAGGAGCCGCTGCACGTCTACACGCTCTTCACGCACCAGTTCTTCCACGCGAACTGGCTGCACCTCCTGGGCAACGCCTACTTCCTGTACATCTTCGGCGACAACGTCGAGCACATGTTCGGCCGGCTGCGCTTTCTGATCCTGTTCTTTGGGGCAGGAATCTTCGGCGGCGCGCTCCACGTGCTGCTGACGCGGGCGACCGGGACCCCGGTGATCGGCGCGTCCGGGGCGATCGCCGGCGTCATGGCGGCCTACCTGCTCACCTTCCCGAACGCGAAGCTGTTCCAGCTGATCCCGTTCACGCCGATCCAGCTGAAGATCCCGGCGTGGGTCTACCTCGGCGTCTGGGTGCTGTTCCAGACGGTGATGGCGCTGTTCTCGGCGGCGATCGACTACGCGTGGTTCTCACACCTGGGCGGCTTCTTGTTCGGCTTCGGGATGACGCCGCTGGTGCTCCGCTGGCGCCGTCGCCAGGTCGCGCGCGAGGTCAAGGTGCCGGCGGCTCCCTACGCGCGCTGAGCCGGACCGCGCCACGCGGCGGGGATTCTCACGCTCGCGCGGCGCCCCCGTGCACGCGGCGCGGTACCATCACCGGCGTTCACGCGTCGCCGGTCCGCTCGCCGACGCGCACCACCCCACGCACTCCACACGCACTCCCAGGAGCTTCCCCCGTGAACCAACCGCGTACGGTCTTCTGTAAGAAACTCAACAAGGACGCGCCGGGCATGCCGTTCAAGCCGTTCAACACGGAGCTCGGGCAGCTGATCTACGACAACGTGAGCATGGAGGCCTGGCAGATGTGGCTGCGCGAGTCGCCGCGCTACATGAACACCTACCGCGTCGACCCGATGTCGAAGGACGGCCGAGAGTTCATGGAGAAGCAGATGAAGATCTTCTTCGGCTTCGAACAGGGCGACCAGGCCGACACCGCCTGGGTGGCGCCGTCGAGCTAGCGAGCTCATTCATTTCGGGCGACGACAACACGCGAGCATCGGCCGCTGCTTAACGCCAGGGGACCCTCCGCCTTCCGGGCGGCGAGCGTCTGACCGGTTGAAGCAAACGCACGCCTCCGCGCTCGCCGTCCTCAGGCGGCTCCTCCCTGGCTCGCGCGCGGCCTTGAGCTTCGATGCGACACTCGCTCGCCTTCACACGCTCGAGCGAAGGAAGTGAAATCGACTCGCCGTTCTTAGGCGGCTCCTCCCTGGCTCGCGCGCGGCCTTGAGCTTCGATGAGTGGTGCACGCGAGCAGAAGTGGACCGGCGTCTTTGCGCTCGGAGCCAACAAATACAAAGACAAACGCGCGCGAGAGCGGGGTCTCGCGCGCGCTTGGTCGGGTCGGGATTAAGACGGCTCAGCGCTGGCCGGTGCGCAGCGCCTCGCGGACGACCGCGACCGCGTCGTTGACCTTGATCCGCTCCTGGCGGCGATCGTCGCGGTAGCGGATCGTGACGGTGTCGTCCTCGAGGGTCTGCGTGTCGACCGTGAGGCAGTAGGGCGTGCCGACCTCGTCGTGCCGGGCGTAGCGCTTCCCGATCGAGTGCTGGGCGTCGTATTTGGCGTTGATGCCGGCGGCGAAGAAGCGCTCCGCGATCGCGCGACCGGCCTCGGGCATCCCGTCCTTCTTGACGAGTGGGAGCACGGCGGCCTTGTAGGGCGCGAGCCGGGGGTGCAGGCGGAGCACCGTGCGGGCGCCCTTACCCTGCTCGTCGCCGGGCTCTTCGTCGTAGGCGTCGCACAGGACCGCGAGCACGCCGCGGGTCGCCCCGGCGGCCGGCTCGATGACGTGCGGCGCGTAGCGCCAGCCCTTCTTGCCGGTCTCTGGATCGGTCGCCTCGGTGTCGAAGTACACCAGCTTCTTGCCCGAGCCCTTGGTGTGGGCCTTGAGGTCGAAGTCGGTGCGGCTGGCGATGCCCTCGAGCTCGTCCCAGCCCCAGGGGAAGCGGTACTCGACGTCGAAGCAGCCGTTGGAGTAGTGCGCGAGCTCGTCGTCGGCGTGCGCGCGCAGGCGCAGGTTCTCGGCCTTGAGCCCGATGCTCCGCCACCAGCGCGAGCGCTCCTCCTTCCAGTACTCGAGGGACGCGGGGCCCTCGCCCGGCTTGACGAAGTACTCGAGCTCCATCTGCTCGAACTCGCAGGAGCGGAAGATGAAGTGCTCGGCCGTGACCTCGTTGCGGAAGCTCTTGCCCATCTGCGCGATCCCGAAGGGGACCTTCATGCTCTGGCTCTGCACCACGTTGAGGAACTGCACGAACATCGCCTGCGCGGTCTCGGGGCGCAGGTAGACGGAGCTGTCGGCGATCGCCGCCTCGACGCGCTTGCGCAGCGACCCCTCGCCCTCGCCGGCCTCGATGCCCTCGCGGGCCTGGCGGATGATGTCGCCGATCGGGTCGACGGGGCCGAGAGATGTCCGAAACATCAGGTTGAACTGACGCTCGTCGCTGAGGTAAGGCGAGCCGCAGTTGGGGCACACATAACCGGCCTCGCCGGCCTTGGCGCCGTAGAGCACGTTCTTCTTGCGGTTGAGCTCGACGCCGACGAGCTCCTGGATCCGCGTCACGGCGACCTTGGCCCTGCCCTTGTCGGCGAGCTTGATCGGCGCGTCCTCGCCCTCGGCGAGCGTGGGCGCCTTGTCGGCGCGGAAGCGCTCCCCGCAGACCTTGCAGTCGACGAGCGGGTCAGAGAAGCCGGCGAGGTGACCGCTCGACCGCCAGACCTCGGGGTGCATGATGATCGACGCGTCGATGCCGACGATGTCCTCACGGCTGTGGACCATCGCGCGCCACCACTCGTTCATCAGGTTGCGCTTGAGCTCGACGCCCATCGGGCCGTAGTCGTAGGCCGATCGCAGCCCGCCGTAGATCTCGGAGCTTTGAAACACGAAGCCCCGCCGCTTGCACAGCGAGACGATCTTCTGCATCTGCTCGGACCCGGGCGCGCCCGTCTCCGCCTTCCCCTGTTTCGCGCTCGACATGGCCGCGATGTGTAGCACGTGGCGCAGGGCGGCGCGACATGCCGCGGCGGCGTAGGAGCGACACTCCTGACGGCACCTGACGCCGCGCGGAGTACTCAGACGCGCTCCTACGCCGGCGGCAGCGTGAACCACACCGCGAGGCCGCCGCCGGGCCGGGGCGCGGCGCCGACCTCCCCGCCGAGGCAGCGGATGATCCGCCGAACGAGCGCGAGCCCGAGCCCGTTGCCGCGGGCGCGGTCGGGGTGAAAGCGGGTGAACTCGTCGAAGGCCCGCGCGCGCTGGTCGTCGTCGAGCCCGGGGCCGTTGTCGAGCACGACGAAGCGCAGCAGCCCGCCGTCGCGCTCAATTTCGACGCGCACCTGGGGCGGGTCCCCGCCGTAGCGGATCGCGTTATCGAGCACGCGCGTCCACACCTCGATCAGCCACGTCCCGCGGCCGCGGACCCGCGGCAGCCCGCCGGGGAGCTCGATCGTCGCGCCCCGCCGCGAGACCTCGCGCTCGAGCTCCTCGAGCGCGTGCTGCAGGATGTAGCCGGTGTCGACGGTGACGGTCTCTGGTGACCCTCGAGACACCTCGAGCAAGAGCAGCGCGACCCCGATCGCGTCGGTCATCTGGCCCGCGACCTCGCGCAGCCACGGGAGCATCTCCCGGATCTCGTCGAGCTCCTCGCAGCTCAGCTGCTCCTCGATCGTCTCGAGCCCGCCAGTCAGGGTGGAGAGCGGGTTGCGGAGCTCGTGGGAGACCATCCGCGCGAGCGTCTCGACGTCGCGCGCGCGCTGCTCGAGCTCACGGCCGCGATGCGCGACGGCCCGCTGCGCGTGGCGCAGCGCGATGTGGGTGCGGACGCGCAGGCGGACCTCTTGGCGGTTAAACGGCTTCGTGATGTAGTCGACGCCGCCGACGGCGAAGCCGCGCAACCGGGCGTCGGGGTCCGCGAGCGCCGTCATGAAGATCACGGGGATGTCGCGCGTCGCCTCCGCCGCCTTGAGCCGCAGGCAGGTCTCGTAGCCGTCGATCCCCGGCATCATCACGTCGAGCAGGATCAGCTCCGGCTCCGCGCGCGCGGCGACCTCGAGGGCCTCGACGCCGTCGAGCGCGACGAGCACGCGATAGCCGACGCGCTCGAGCTCGTCGAGCAGCAGCCCGATGTTCTCGGGCGTGTCGTCGACGAGCAGGACCGTCGCGCTCGGCCGCTCGTCGCCCACGCCGCCGCGCGCTCCTTCGCGCCCTCCTTCGCTCGCTCCTTCGCTCACTCTGCGCTCTCCTCCGCGCGGGCCTCGGCCGCGCGCGCTGGCTCGACGCTCGCGGCGAGCAGCTCGCGAATCTCGCGGCTGCGGTACCGCGTGACGAGCCCGTACAGCGCGGCCTCGAGCGAGCTCGGGTCGAGCAGCTTCGCGGTGCGATGGTCGATGCCGACGTCATCGAGCAGGCTGCGGATCTCGCGAATATCGCCGATCAACGCGGCCTCGTAGATGGCCCGCTTTATCGCGGACGTCAGCTCCACCCTCAGCCCGACCGGCGGCGTCAGCTCGCGCTTCTCGGGGGCGACGACGGTGACGCGCGGTACGGTCGATGGCGACTCGGGGTCGCGCTCGCCGACGACCTCGACGGGGTATTCGAACCAGAACACGCTCCCGCGACCGACCGCGCTCTCGACGTGGATGTCCCCGCCGAGCTTGCGCACGATGTGACGGCTGATCGCGAGGCCGAGCCCCGTCCCCTCGACCGCCGACGCGGCGTGCTTGGCGAGCTGCTCGAAGGGCAAGAAGATCTTCTCGTGCATCTCAGGCGGGATGCCGTCGCCGGTGTCCTCGACCTCGAAGCGCAGCGCGCCGTTCAGGTACGCGACCCGCAGCGCGACGCTGCCGCGCGTGGTGTACTTGATCGCGTTCGAGAGCAGGTTGATGAGCACCTGCCGCAGGCGCGTCTCGTCACCCGTGACCTGGCTCGGGAGCAAGGTCTTCTCCTCGTAGCGAAACGCCAGCCGCTGCTCGCGCGCGTGGCGTTCGAAGACCGAGCCGATCATCCGGAGCATGCGGTGCAGATCGAAGGGCTCGTCGCGGATCGCCAGCTTGCCGGACTCGATCTTCGAGATGTCGAGCAGGTCGCTGATCAGCATCAGCAGGTGGTGCCCGCTCGAGTGAACGATCTCGAGGCTCTCGCGCCCGCGCGCCGACATCGGCTCGCTCTCGGCGATCATCTCGGCGTAACCGATGATCGCGTTGAGCGGCGTGCGCAGCTCATGGCTCATGCTCGCGAGGAACGCGGTCTTCTCGTGGTTGGCCGCGTTCGCCAGCGCCGAGGCCTCCTCGGCCGCGCGCATCGCCTCGCGCAGCGCCGCGGCGGTCTTCTTCGCCGACGTGACGTCGCGCGCGATCGCGAAGAACCGACCGGTCTCCGGATCCTGCTTCGAGCGCCACTGCATCCAGCGCCACTCGCCGCCTGCAGTCTTGTAGCGGTTCTCGAAGTTCAGGGTCTGCTGGCCCGAGGCCAGCCGCGCCGTCTCGACGCGCGTCGCGCCGCGATCCTCGGGGTGCACGAACTCGACGAAGGGCTTCGTCAGCAGCTCCGCCTCGGACCAGCCGAGGGTCGCCGCGAAGGCCGGGTTGACCCGCTCGAAGTAGCCCTCGACGTTGGCGACGCAGAGCATGTCGACCGAGAGCGTGAACAGCTTCTCCATGTCCTGCTCGACGCGCCGCTGCTCGGTGACATCACGCGCGCAGCCGTACAGCAGCCGCTCCTCGGGCTCGTAGCGGCAGCTCCAGTCGATCCAGCGGTACCCGCCGCCGCGGATCCGCCAGCGGCTGCGGAGGCGGATCGAGCTCGCGCCGAGCGTGAGCTGCTCGAGCGCGCGGGTCATCTCCTCACGATCCTCGGGGTGCGCGAGCGAGCGCAGCGAGACCGCGCCGATCCGGAGCTCATCCTCGCGCCAGCCCAGCGCGGCCGTCCACGCCGCGTTGACCTCGAGCAGCGCCCCGTCCGCCCGCGCGACGCAGAGCGGCTCGGCGCTCAGCTCAAAAAACTTCTCGCGCGCCGCTCGTCCACCCATTCATCCGCCGACCCCGACGGTCGAGTATACGCGGAAAGCGAGGCGAGAGCGCCGGCAGCTCGAGCTGACGCTTGAGGCATGTTTGGACGAGCGCGCTGCCGCGAGCGCCACGCCGCCCGAGGCGCGCTCACACGCGCGCGAGCGTCACGACGCGAGCTCGGCGTCGAGTTCGGCGTCGACGAGCGCCGCCTGCCGCGCGACGAGGCGCGCGTAGACGCCGTGCTGGGCCATCAGCTGCTCGTGACGACCTGTCTCTACGATCCGGCCGCCGTCGAGCACGACGATGCGGTGCGCGTCGCGGATCGTGCTCAGGCGGTGGGCGATGACGACGGTCGTCCGCCCGTGCTGCAGGGCGTCGAGCGCCTCTTGCACGAGGTGCTCGCTCTCGCTGTCGAGCGCCGAGGTCGCCTCGTCGAGCACCAGGATCCTCGGGTCCCGCAGGATCGCGCGCGCGATCGAGACGCGCTGCCGCTGCCCGCCGCTGAGCTTGACCCCGCGCTCGCCGACGATGGTCTCGTAGCCGCTCGGGAACGCGCGGATGAAGCCGTCGGCGTTCGCCGCCCGCGCCGCCGCCTCGACCTCCGCGTCGCTCGCGTCGAGGCGGCCGTAGCGGATGTTCTCTCGGATCGAGCCGCTGAACAGCACGGGGTCCTGCGAGACGAGCGCCATGGCGCCGCGCAGGTCGTGCAGCGCGAGCGCGCGCAGGTCGTGGCCGTCGAGCTCGATGACCCCCTGCGCCGGGTCCCAGAAGCGCAGCAGCAGGCGCCCGAGCGTGGTCTTGCCCGATCCGCTCGGCCCGACCAGCGCGCAGATCTCACCTTGCTTGATGTGCAGGTTGATGCCCTCGACCACGTTCACGTCGCGATCGGCGTAGGCGAAGGTCACGTCGCGAAACACGATCTCGCCGCGCAGCGTCGGGTCCTTCACCGGGCGCTCCGGATCGCGGATGTCGGGGACGCTGTCGAGGATCTCGAAGATCCGCGTGGTCGCGCCGAAGGTCGACTGCAGGCTGCTGAACAGCTCGCCGAACGTCCCGACCGCGGCCGCGACCATCATCGTGTAGAAGATGAACGAGGTGAACTCGCCGACGGTGATCGTCTTGTCGAGCACCATCGAGCCGCCGAGCCAGAAGATCCCCGCGATCGCCGAGAAGAACAAGAACGAGATCACCGCCGAGAACCAGCTCCGCGCCAGAGCGCGCGAGATGAACAACCCGAAGGTCTGCTCGATCGCGCCGCGGTAGCGGCCGACCTCGTGCTCCTCGCGCGTGAACGCCTGGACGGTCTCGATCGCCGAGAGGCCCTCCTGCAGCTCGCCGTTCGCCTTGGCGAGCGCGTCCTGGGCCTCGCGGCTGAGCCGACGGATGATCCGGCTCCAGATCCCCGCCACGATGACGAGCGCGGGCACCACCGCGAGCATCGTCAGCGTCAGCTTGGTGTTGGTGATCAACAGGATGATGACGCCGCCGACCAGCGTCAGCAGGTTTCGCAGCGCCATGCTGAGGTCCTGCCCGACCGTGTCCTGCAGGCGCGTCACGTCGTCGCCCAGCCGCGACAGCAGCTCGCCGGTGCGCGTCGAGTGGAAGTACGACTGCGACATCCGCGAGAGATGGCGGTACAGCTCGACGCGCAGATCCGCGACCACGCGCTCGCCGAGCCAGGTCATCAGGTAGTGGCGGAAGAACACGAACACCGCCTGCCCGATGAACACCGCGATCAAGATCACCGTGCTGCTGGACAGCGTCGCGCGGGCGGCCTCGACCTCCGCGTCGCTCATCGACGCGCCCGCGAACGCGGAGTTCGCCAGCTCGCCAAAGAAGTACGGGTAGACCAGGCCGAGGCCGCTGGCGCCGACCAAGCAGATGATCGCGATCACCAGCCGTAGCGAGTACGGGCGCGCGTAGGAGAACAGCCGGCGCAGGCGCGCCCACGAGCGAATCCGCTCGGGCTCAGCGTGCTCTTCATCGCCCTTGTTGACGCTGGGATCCTGCTCTTCGGGCATAGCGCCGACGCACGCTACCACGTGAACCCCGCTGGCCTGACGCGGCGGGGAGGTCATGAAATCGCCGTTTCTCGGCGACCTCCGCGTACTGGACAGGGTCGCTGCAGTTGACGCAACTCGAGTGGCCAGGGGCCAGCGACGCTAAGACGCCAAAAACAACCGTTCCTGATCTCCAAGCGTCCCAATCCACTCAAGATCGTGTTGGCACGGAACTCGCAACATCGCCGGGCGTCCCCCGGAGATTCCCCCCATGACCACCCTCGCCATCGTCGCCTTCACCCTCACGCTCTTCATCAGCCTGCTCGTCGTCATCGGCGAGGTCCGCGACCGTCGTCTCGGTCGCGCGCTGAACCGCCAGCTCTGGCAGGCGTTCAACCCGCGCCTCGTCCCCGCCCGCCGCTAGCCCGCCGTTTCGCCGGGCGAGTCGAACCGGGCGCGAGCGCGCTCCACCCCACGCACGTTCACTCTCACCCCCGGTACTGTCATGACCACCCTCACCGCTATCGCCTTCGTATTCACGCTCCTCCTCAGCCTGCTCGTCATCGTCGGCGAGCTCCGCGACCGCCGCCTCGGCCGGGCGCTGAACCGTCAGCTCCGCCAGGCGTTCAACCCGCGCCGCTCCCCCCGTCGGCGCGCCTTATAGATCGAAAAACGGACCGAAACATCGGCCGTTCCCTCTATCCCGCCCCGGCCTCGCCCCCGCGAGCCGGGGCGGAGCTTTTCCTACACCGGCGGCCGCGCGCGCTTCGGACCGAACAACAGAAACCCGCCCAGGCTCAGCCCGACGATCAGCGCGTACACCCCGAACAGCGCCGGGTTGTAGAACACCAACGCCGCGAAGCAGAACAGCGCGAGCGCCAGCGCCAGCGCTGGCACAACGGGATAACCCGGCGCGCGAAACGGTCGCGCCAGCCCGGGCTCGCGCCGCCGCAGCACGAACAGCGAGCACATCGACAGGATGTAGAGCGTGACCGCGCCGAACACCGCGAGCGTGATGATCTCGCCGGTCTTGCCGGTCGCCAGCGCGACGAAGCCCACGACCATGGTCATCAGCAGACCCGACGCGGGCGTGCGAAACCGCGGCCAGGTGCGCCCGAGCGCCGCCGGCAGGTAGCCCACGCGCCCGAACTCGTAGACCGCCCGACCCGCGACGAGGATGATGCCGTGGAACGAGGCGATCAGGCCGAGCAGGCCGACGCTCACGAGCAGGTGAAACAGCGCGTGCGAGTCGCCGACCACATGTGACAGCGCCAGCGGCAGCGGGCTGTCGCTGGGCTCGCCGGTCGCCGGATCCACGACGACCGCCTCCCATCCCGCGACGCCGACCGAGGCGAAGAAGGTCAGCAGCGCGAGGAACATCAGCGTGCCGATCGCCGCGAGGAAGGCCCGCGGGATGTCGCGCGCGGGGTCACGCGCCTCCTCGGCGACGTTCGCGACCCCCTCGATCGCCAGATAGAACCAGATCGCGAAGGGCAGCGCCGGCAGGACCCCCGACCAGCCCTTCGGCAGCGGATCGCTGGAGAAGGCCGCCCACGAGAACTGCGGCAGCGTGACGCCGGCGAAGATCAGCAGCTCGATCACCGCGAGCACCGTCACGCACAGCTCAAAGATCGCGGACACGGTCACGCCGCGGATGTTGACGCCGACGAACACGACGAAGGCGATCACCGCGACCCACTCGGGCGCGACCCCGATCCCGAAATTTTGAAAGTACGCGCCGATCGCGAACGCGATCGCCGGCGGCGCGAACAGGAACTCGACGAGCTGCGCCACCCCGGCGACGAAGCCCCAGACGGGCCCGAGCGCTCGATCGGCGTAGACGAAGGCGCCGCCCGCCCGCGGCATCGCGCAGCTGAGCTCGGCGTAGCTCAGCACGAAGCACAGGTACATCGCCGACACGATCAGCGTGGCGACGAGCATCCCGTACGGCCCGCCCTCGGCGAGCCCGAGGTTCCAGCCGAAGTACTCCCCCGAGATGACGTAGCCGACGCCCAGGCCCCAGATCATCACGGGCCCCAGGCTCTTGCTCAGACCTCCTCCCTCGGCGCCGGCGCTCACGCGCGCCAGCCTACAGGAGGTTCACGTCGCGCGCGAAGGCGCTCGCGCGTCAACGCGACCGGCTCGGACCGCGACGGGCCGCGCGCGCCCGCGCGAGCGCGCGTTCAAAGCCGTGGCGACCGCCCCCGCCAACAGCTACCGTTGCCCTGCCGGCGGGGTTTCTGAAGCCGTCGCAATATAAACAAGTAGACAGGTTGGTTCACCGTGGCCCTCCACTATCTGACGGGCGACGCGACCGCGCCGCAGCGCGCCGCGCCGTGGGTGATCGCGCATGTATGCAACGACATCGGCCGCTGGGGTCGGGGCTTCGTCCTGCCCCTCGCTAAGCGCTGGCCGGAGGCCAAGCGCGCGTTCTTGGAGCGCTCCCGCGGGGCTGGCCTCGCGCTCGGCGAGGTCCAGTTCGTCGAGCTCGAGGACGGCTGCAGCGTCGCCAACATGATCGGTCAGCGCGGGATCTACCGCCGCGGCCGCAAGGACGCGCCGATCCGCTACGAGGCGCTGGCGCAGTGCCTCTCGCGCCTCAACGAGTACGCGCTCGCGCGCGGGATGTCGGTGCACATGCCCCGCGTCGGCGCCGGCCTCGCGGGCGGCGACTGGCGCGAGGTCGAGTCGCTGCTGCGCCTGCACCTCGAGCTCGCGCGCCTCGAGGTCTTCGTCTACACGCTCGCGCCGGCGCCGGCGCGCGTCTGAGTAATCCGCGCGGCGTCAGGTGCCGTCAGGAGTGTCGGGATCGAGGAGCTGAAACGCAGATGTACCGGGCTGTACTTCAAATTTCAGCGACAAAGAGCCCGGCGCTCCTGGCGGTACATGGCGTCGTGGGGATTACTCAGACGCGCTCCTAGGGCGCGTCGCCCTCTTCGCGGAGCCGCGGCGGCGTGAACAGCTCGGGGTACTTCGCGGACACGTCCGCGTAGAACGCCCGGATCGCCGACATGTCTTTTTTGACATCTCCGGTGATCTCGATCATCGGCCCGAAGCCGGCCTCGCGCTTCTCGTAGTCGAGGTAGCTGAGGCACACCGGGACGCCGGCCTGCCGCGCGATGTGATAGAAGCCCGACTTCCACAGCTCTCGCCGCGCGCGCGTCCCCTCGGGCGGGATCGACAGCAGCAGCGTCTCGCGTCGTTCGAACTCGTCGACGATGAAGCCGACGAGGCCGTGCGGGCCGCTTCGGTCGACCGGGATGATGCCGACCTTGCGCAGAAACCACCCCGCGAAGCCGCGGTTGAGCTGGTTCTTGCCCATCCACGAGATGCTCAGCCCCCACCACCACGCGAACGCCAGCATCCAGAAGCCGTCGGCCCACGCGGTGTGCGGCGCCGCGACGATCACGTACTTCTTGAGCACCGGCGGACGTCCGCCGACCCTCCAGCCGCTGACGCCCAGCACGAAACGCGCGATGTAGTGGCCCCAGTCACGGGGCGGCCGCTCGTGTCGCGGGAGGTCGAGCGTGAGCTCGGCGAGCGCGTCGGCGTCGGCGCTAGCGTCTGGATCGGCGTTGTCGTGGCTCACGGGCAAAATCCTGCGTTGCGTGGCCACCCGACGAGTTCGCGGCCGCGCGCAGTTGTCCCCCAGTTCAGAAGAATTGTCGAGTTCGCGGTCGCGCCCGCGTCGAGGTGTGCAAGCCGCTGCGCTCACGCCCTCGCGGCCGGTGCAGGTGCATCACCGCCTCCGCTACACTCGCGGGCGCGATGAACCGACGCATCGGAGTCTTCGGCGCGGGCGCCATCGGCGGCTTCGTCGGCGTCCACCTCTCGGCCGGCGGCGCCGACGTCACGCTGCTCGGCCGCCGATCGTTGCTCGAGCACCGCGGCCGGCTCCGCGCGCGACGGGTCGACGGCACAGAGCTCGCGCCGGGCGACGCCCTCACGCTGACCGACGATCCCGAGGCGCTGCGGGGCTGCGCGGTGATCCTCGTGACCGTGAAGTCCCAGGACACCGTCGCGGCCGCGCAGCAGCTCGCCGCGATCGCCGATCCGGACTGCGTGTTCGTCTCGCTGCAGAACGGGATCGACAACGCGCGAGAGCTCCGCGCGGCGCTCGGGCCCCGCGTCATCGCCGGCATCGTCAGCTACAACATCATCCGCGAGCAGGGCGGCGCGCTGCTGCGCCAGACCACGAGCGGCACGATCATCACGGGCGTCGGCGCGGGGCCGAAGCAGGTCGCCGCGGCGCGCACCCTCGAGCGCACGCTCGCGCGCGCCGGCCTCGAGCTCGAGCTGCGCGACGACATCGATCGAGTGCTCGCCGGCAAGCTCGTCATCAACCTCATCAACGGCGTCTGCGCGGCCTCCGGCCGCTCGCTCGCGACGACGCTGCGCTCCCGCGACCTGCGCTGGTGCTGGGCCCAGTGCATGCGCGAGGGCCTCGAGGTCCTGACGCGAGACGGGCGCGAGCCCGCCAACATCATCGGCCTCCCCGCGTGGCTGCTCCCGCGCGTGCTCGGCCTCCCCAACTTCATCGTCACGCGGATCGCGGGCCGCCTCGTCGAGGTCGACCCCGCCGCGCGCTCGAGCACGCTGCAGGACCTCGAGCGCGCCGCGGGGGCCACCGAGATCGACGCGCTGAACGGCGCGATCGTCCGTCTCGCGCGGCGTCACGGGCAGCGCGCCCCCGCCAACGAGATCATCACCGACGTCGTGCAGGAGCTCGCGAAGCAGCGTCCGCCGCTGCGCTTCGTCGCGCCGGCCGAGCTGCGCGCGCGGGTCTCGGCGGCCCGTCGATAACATGTCCTATAGGAAATGTTAGTGAGAGCGAGCCGCGCGGCGTCAGCGTCCCGTTCAAACATGCTCATTAAGACATCCAAAACGTGACGCGCGCGCCTGTGTCCAACGCTCGACGTCTCCGCGAACTCGCGTTGGTTCACTCGAGCTTTACGAAAACCGTTGAATCAAACACGCGCGCTCGCGTCCCCGCGGGCCCTCGGGGCGCGCACGGGAAATCACGCTGGCAACCACGCCAGGCGACCCCGACGCGCGTGTCGTGGGTCGCGGGCGTCAGCGTCGCCCGGCTCCGCGCGCCGCGACGAAAACGCGATGGATTCCCGACAGTTGCCGACTTGGACTCGAGCTTGCGAAGGGTATTAGGCGAGGAGCACTACGTACCATGCATATCCTTCGATCCCGCACCCGCACCCTCTTGATCCCGATCACGCTGCTCGCCTGGAACGCGACCGGCTGCAGCGACGCCCACGTCCCGGGCGGCACCGACGGCTCCGAGACCGACGCGATGGACACTATGGACGACGACACCATGGACTCCGGCGGCGGCTCCGACGGAGGCGCGAGCAGCTCGGGCGGCCAGGGCGGCGACAGCGACGGCGACGGCGAAGACACCGGCGAGCCGCAGGACACCGGCGAGCCCGAGGATCCGCTCGTCTACGGCGTCCGCTGCAGCGACATCGGCATGACCGAGAAGGCCGCGACGCAGTTCGACAGCGAGGACACCGAGCTCGCGTGGACCGCCGAGTACGACGCCGAGGCCAACTCGCTGACGCTCTCGCGCGCGGGCGTCTGCGGCGAGGGGTGCGAGTTCGTCGACGAGCTCGTGTTCCTCAACGCCACCGGCCCGACCGGATCCGTGTGCGAGGAGGTCGAGCTGCTGCACGCCGCGCGCCGGATCACCGACGCGGTCGAGGGCGACCAGGACCTCGAGTTCGACGAGCTCGGGATGCCCTTCATCCAGGACTGGGACTTCGACGCGCTGATCAGCGGCAACATCATGTTCTCGGCCGAGCCCGACGCGCTCGAGCTGCGCTTCTACCTCGACCCGACGCCGTAGCGACCTGTCCCGCGATGCGGTCCGGCGGCTGCGGCCGCGGGACCGCATCGCGCGAGTCTGCGCGTCGCCGCTACGCCGCGCCCACCTGCGCGCGCGGCTGTGCGACGATCCAGCTCCGGCGATGCGAGCCCCGCGGATCATCGAGACCTGGGACGTCCCTAAGGGGCTCACCGCGCGCGCGCTCAGCCGCAACGGCGCGTTCGTGGCCGAGTGCTACCGGGGCGGCGCGCTGTTCGTCCGCGCGACCGAGACGCGGGCGCTCGTCGGGCGCCTCAACAACGCCGACGACACCCTCGGCCTCGCCGTCAGCGACGACGCCGCGATGGTCGCGTTGATCCGCGGGCGCGCGCGCGTCAGCGTGCACGAGCTCGCCACGGGGCGCGAGATCTGGCGCTCGATTCATGTCCCCTGCGGCTCCGAGTTCACACTCCGCGAGCGGTGGTTCGACGAGCGCTACGTCGCGTTCTCTCCCGACAACCACGCGCTGCTCGTGACCGCCGACACGCGCCTCCACTCACGAACGCGCCCGGGCGCGACCGCGTTCCTCTGCGACCTCAGCGGCGCCCACAAGCCCCGCGCGCTGCCGCTGCAGTGCGTGGGCCGGCGGCGACCCGTGACGCGCGCGACCTTCAGCCCCGACGGCCGCTGGATCCCGCTCAACATCGACGACCGGCACCTTCAGCTGTGGGACCGCGAGCGCGAGCGCCTGCTCCCACCGATGGTGCGTCGCCAGAGCCGGATGGTGCCGATCACGCCCGAGCGCCTCTGGGACACGCACGGGGGACGCTTCAACGACAAGGTCCAGGTGCCTGTGTCGGGTCCGCGAGAGATCGTGTTCTCGGCCCGCGGCTCGATCCTCGCGTGGAACCGTGACGAGCTGCTCGAGTTTGGCCCCCTCGGCGCGAACGACTTCGCGGGTGTGCGACGCTCGTGGTTTTGGGGCACCTCCGCGCTCGCGCTGCTCGGCAACGGCGAGGTCCTCGCGTTCTTCACGTCCCGCGGGCTCTCGTACCTCGAGCTGCCGACGCGCGTGATCAAGAGCGTCCCTGTCCCCACTCCGCCGGTCATCACGCTCGCGTTCGGCCCGCGCGGTCTGCTGTACGGGCACACGAGCGATCATCGGATCGTCGTGTTCAGCGGCCCTTGATCGCGACGGCTACGGCAGCGTGTGCTGCTGGAAGAACGCCCACATCTCGTCGTTCGCCGAGATGTCCGTGTTCGCCGGCGGGAACGGGCAGAACGCGTTCCCGGGCCAGCAGTGCCCCATCGGGTCGATCGTGCAGAGCGTGACCTCGACCCCGTCGTCGCACTCCTGGTACGAGAGACAGCTGGCGTCCCCCATCATGAAGGTCAAGGCGGGATCGCCGACGCAGCCGTTTCGCAGCGCCCAGTCGTCGAAGGTCTCCGGCGCGCTGGTGTAGAGGCCGCCGTCGTAGGGCACGAGGATGTCCGTGGTGCCGTTGAACATCATCACCGCGACCGGGCGCGCCGGCTCGCACTCGAGCGTGACGTTGACCGCCGAGACCGGCGCGAAGGCGGCGAACAGATCGTTGGCCTCGCACGCGAGGCGGTTCGTCATGAAGCCGCCGTTCGACATCCCAGTCGCGTAGATACGCGCGGGGTCGATGCACAGCACCGCCTCGATGTCCTCGACGACCGCGCGCGCGAAGCCGACGTCGTCGAGCCCCATGGTCTGCGCGCCGCCGCAGCACTCGCCCGCGTTCCACGAGCTCTGGATACCCTGGGGATAGGCGACGATGAAACCCTCGGCGTCCGAGGTCCCGTTCATCTGCGAGAACAGCACCTGCTGCCCCGCGTTGGAGGTGAGCCCGTGGAAGTTGACGATCAACGGCGTGGACGCGTCGCCCGTGTAGCTGGGCGGAACGTGCAGCAGGAACGAGCGCGTGGCGCCGTCGAACATCAGCTCGAGCTCGTGGTCGCCGGGCCCGAGGCCGCCGTCGGGGCACTCGACGGGCGCGCCGGTCGTCTCGTCCCCCGTGCTCGTCTCGTCCTCCGTGGTCGCGCTCGTCGTCGACGTCGCGGGCGAGCCGGTCGTGTCGCTCGACGTGTCTTCGCTCGTCGCCTCGCCCGTCGCGTCGTCGCTCGTCGAGCCGCTGTCTGAGCCGCCGGTCCCCGTCCCGGCGCCGCTCGTGGTGTTGGTTCCGCCCGTCGACGTCCCGCCGGCGCCCGACGCCGCGTCCGACGACTCGCTCGCGGATGACGCTGTGTCTGACTCCGTCGTCGAGCCGTCGGTCCCGCCGCTCGCGCCCCCGCTGTCGCCACACGCGATCGCCATCGCCGCCGCGAGCGAGACGCTCCCGATGACGCGACGGACGTGGACGACAGAGACCGGGTTCAAGGAGCAAAACCAACGCATACGCGACGGTACCACGCCGCGCGGTTTCGCCCGCCGACATCCCCTACAATCAAACAAGCAGCCGCGCCACCGCGGCCTGGAGACCCCATGAAGAAGCTCTTGCTCGCGGTCCTCGCCCTGCTCGTCATCGGGCTGGCGGGCGCCATGCTCTACACGACCACGCTGTCGCCCACGGCGCGCATCTGTCGATCGGTCGAGGCGCAGTGCGGCGCTGACACGCTGTCCGCGTCGGAGTGTCGCGAGGGCCTCGAGGGCGCGACCGCCCACGAGCTCGAGGAGCTCCAGCGCTGCGCGGAGCCGAGCGAGAGCTGCGTCGAGCTCATGGCGTGCCTCGGCGGCAGCGTGCTCCGCGACGTGGGCCGCGGGCTGCTGCGCGGGCTCTCGGGCGACTGAGCTACTCGATGCTGATCAGCTCGACGTCGAAGATCAACGTCGCGTTCGGCGGGATCACGCCGGGGTAGCCGCGCGGGCCGTAGGCGTAATCCGGCGAGCAGGTGAGCTTCGCGCGCTGACCGACGCTGAGCTTCGCGACGCCCTCGTCCCAGCCGCGGATCACCTGGCCCAGGCCGAGCTTGAAGCGAAACGGGGTCCCGCGATCACGCGATGAGTCGAACTTCTTCCCGTCCGTCAGCGTCCCGGTGTAGTGGACGACGACGGTCTGCCCGGTGCGTGGAAAGGTCCGGCCGTCGCCGGGCTGGAGGGTCTCGATCTCAACTCCCATGGAGGCGGGACCGTAACACAGACACAAACGCAGACCTCACGCGCGCACACAAGACGAACTTTCGAACGCCCACATCATGCGGGCTTCGGGTCGCTGCTCGGCGCCAGGGCTCCCTCCTCCTTCCGCGCCACCAACTCAAGCGGATCCCTCCGCGCTCGCCGTCCTCAACCGGCCCCTCCCTGGCTCGCGCGCGGCCCGTGAGCCTCGATGATTTATACATGCCCCTTTGAACATGTAGCTCGCGACGAGCTCTCCGGCTGCTCGGCCGCGAAGGCCGTCGACTCGGCGGCGGTCGAGGGAGCTCACCGTCGAAGCCGCTTGCGCGCGCGGACGATCGCGCCGCCGTTGGGGCCGGTGCCGAGCTCGACGTCATCCATCATCCTCGAGATCGCGCCGAGGCCCAGGCCCAGGCCGCGGTGCCCAGGTCGGTGCTCTCGCCGCAGGTCGACGCCCTCCGAGACGCGATCCTCGAGCGCGCGCTCGATCGAGGTAAAGCCGGCCCCCTCGTCCCTCGCCACGAACTCTAGATACGGCGGGTTGGCGATGTAGAACGCGAGCCTGATCTGCCCGCGGACGCCGTGCTTGAGGATGTTCGTCGCGGCCTCGCTGACCGCGATCGCGACCTCCCACTGCGCGCGCTTCTGGAAGCCGACGGAGCCCGCGAAGCGCCGGCTCTTGATCTGCGAGGTGATCACGTCGAGGTCGCTGCAGATCTCGATCGTGAGATCAGCAGCGGATGACGACGCACCCGGCATCGTCATGCTCCTTCGCGTGGTTCGAGAGCAGGTAGTCCGCGATCGCCTGCGGGCCCTCGTTCGCGGCCGCGATCGTGGCGAGGTCGAAGCGGCTCGAGATCCCGTCGGTGAACATCACGAGCAGGTCGCCGGGCGCGAGCTGGGCGCTGCGCACGACGACCTTACGCAGGCGCGTGCCGACGACCCCCGGCGAGGTCAACAGCGTGATGTCGCCGCGCCCCACGAACTTCATCTCGACGTTGCCGACCGCGACGTGCTGCATCGCGCCGGTGGAGCGCTCGATCCGGACGGCCGTCATGACGACGCCGCGCGTCGGCCGGAGCGCGCGGTCGCAGCCCTCGACGAGCTGCTTGAGCGGCGCGCGGCGGTGGTCGCTGATGTAGTCGCAGGCGGCCTTCGAGGCCCGCGCCGCCCCGGGCCCGTGACCGAGTCCGTCGATGAGCACCGCGAGCACGACGCCGTCTTCGTCGTGGATCGCGATCGCGTCGCCGCAGACGCGCTCGGTGGGGAGCGCTCGGATCGCGGTCCCGATCTTGGCCTCGACGCTCATTTGTACTTTCGGATCACGATCTTCGTGCCCGCGCCCGGCGCGGTCTCGATTTCGAAGTCGTCCATGAGGTTGCGGCAGCCGACGATGCCGAGGCCCATGCCGGTCTTCGACTTGAACGAGCCGCCCAGGATCTCGTCGATGTGCGGGATCCCGGGGCCCTCGTCGCGGGCCTCGATCTCGAGCCCCGCCCGCGGCGGCGCGATGTAGCGGAGCGTCATGACGCCCTCGCCGACGTAGCGATAGATGTTGCGCGCGAGCTCGGAGACCGCGGTCGAGACCTTGACCTGGTCGGTGCGCCCGAAGCCGAGGTTCGACGCCATCGTGCGGGCCGCCGTGCGGGCCTCGACGATGTGCTGCTCCGTCTTGATCTTGACGATCTTCGCGCCCTGCTTCAGCTCGCGCTCACGCTCGCTGCGACGCGCCCGCAGCAGGACCTCGATCCGCGCGGCGCAGTCCTGCCGCGCGCTCGGCGAGGCGGCGAACAGCTCCATCCCGCGGCGCAGCTCCTTGAGCAGGCGCGCGTGGTTGGTGAGGCCGTCGAGCTCGCGCTCCTTCACGCCGGCGCGCTTCATCGCCATCCGCACGATCGCGCGCGAGGAGATGCTGCTGTAGTGCCGGCCGAGGACCGAGCAGATGTCGGTGAACATCGTCATCGACGGGACCGCTTAGGACGCCTCTTCAAGCTCCTCGATAAGCATCTGCTCGATGAGCGCGTCGGTCTCCTCGCGCTCGCGCGCGAGGTCCTCGAGGATGTCGAGCGCGCTCTCGAGGTTGAGGGTCGTCTCGACCCCCTCGAGATCCATGCCCATCTCGACGAGCGTGATCGCCATCGCGGCGTCGAGCCCGGCGAGCACCGTCATGACGCCCATGCAGCGCGCGATCTTGGCGATCTCGCGCACCGAGCTGGCGATGTAGCTGTCGAAGGTGTCGACGCCGGAGACCTCGAGCACGAGCCCGAAGACGTCGCGCTGCTGGGAGTCCTGCGCGATGTTCTCTTTGAGCTCGGCGACGAGGTCGTCGCTCAGCTCGATCTGGATCGAGACGATCAGGTTCCCGCGGAGCTTGATGATTGGGATCCGGCGCGCCATCTCGCTACTGCTCCCCCCTCCCCTTGTTCACGCCGAGCCGGTGGCTGCGGAGGAATCGCAAGCAGTCCTTGAGGCCATCTTTGATGTTTCGCAGCGTGTTGACCTCGGTCAGGTCCGCGCCGATCTCGACGAGCGTCTGCGCGATCGCGGGGCTCAGCCCGGTCAGCACGCAGCGGCTCCCGAGCAGGTTGGCCGCGCGGATCACCTTCAGCAGGTAGTCGCCGGTCTTCGTGTCGACGACCTCGACGCCGGTCACGTCGATGATGACGCAGCGCGACTGGGTCTCGACGATCCGGTCGAGCAGGTTGTTCATGAGCTCGAGGCTGCGGCGCGTGTCGACGACGCCGACGATCGGCAGCACGAGGATGTCGTCCCAGATCTCCATCACCGGGGTCGACAGCTCGCTGATCGCCGCCTCCTGCTCCTCGATCAGCGCGGTCTTACGCTCGAGCTCGGAGGAGAGCGAGTCCGGGGCCGCCATGAGCGCGACGCGCCAGCGCGCGGCCTCGTCCCCCCAGGCCGCGTCGGGGCGGATCCGGAAGTCGCAGCGCTCCTCACCCTGGCCCATGCAGCGCGTCTCGATGGCCAGGACCGGCCGGCCGAGGAACTCCGTGCACCAGCCGCTCAGGTAGCCCGTGAGCGCGTGACACACGGGGTGATCGTCGGGGCCGAGCTGCGCGAGATGGGCCTCGGCCTCGTAGGAGTTCCGCCACCACCCGACGATGTCGAGCTCGCCCGCGTCGCGGTCGTACTCGCAGCGCGTCACCTCGAGCGTGGCGACCCCGAGCCACGCCTGCAGCGCGACCCCGAGCTGCAGGCGATCAGACTCGCCCGCCGCGCCGAAGGCCTCGGCCAGCGCGTCGTAGTCGGCGCGCCCGCAGCGGTAGCCGAACTGCGAGAGCGTCGCCCTCGCCAGCGCGCTGCCGAGCTGGTCGTAGAGCAAGGTTCGGAGGGTCCCGAGCGACTCCTGGCGCACGAGCACGACGCGCTCGCGACCGATCGTCACGCGACCCTCCGCCGGATCAAATTGAAGCGACTTTTTAAAGTCGATATCGGACGCTTTCATCGCCCCCTCGCCCCCGTCGATGGAGTCCCCATTGAAACATCATCCCCCGCCGACCGACAGCCGCGGTTTCGAGGCGCGAGCTCGCGCCTCGCGGCCCGAGCGGGCGCGCGCTCGCTTCGCCCGTCGATCATCGACTCCCCTTATCGCCCGGGAGCCGGATCGTGAACGTGCTCCCGACGCCGAGCTCGCTGACGACGGAGATCCCGCCGCCCAGCATCTCGCAGATCTTCTTACAGATCGCCAAGCCGAGCCCCGTGCCGCCATAGAGCCGCGTCGTGGAGCCATCGGCCTGGGTGAACGGCTCGAAGATCGACTCTAGCTTCTCGGCCGGGATCCCGATCCCGGTATCGCGCACCGCGATCTCGAACCACGTCCTGTCCGCCTGCGCGCGCACGACCGTCGCGACGTGCACGGCGCCGTCCTCGGTGAATTTCGCGGCGTTGCCGACGAGGTTGATCAGCACCTGACGGAGCTTCGTCGGGTCCGTCCAGCACCTGCCGGTCGAGCCGGAGAAGCTCACCGTGATCTGGTTCCCGCGCGACGCGGCGATCGGCCGCACCGTCATCGCGACGCGCTCCACCGCGTCGCGCAGCGACACCTCCTCGTAGCGGACCTGGGCCCGCCCCGCCTCGATCTTCGAGAGGTCGAGGATGTCGTTGATCAGCCCGAGCAGGTGATTGGCGGCCAACAGGATCCGCTGGAGGTCATCGCGCTCCTCCGGGTTGGTGTTGTCCTCGTGCAGCAGCTCGGTGTAGCCGATGATCGCGTTCAGCGGCGTGCGCAGCTCGTGGCTCATGGTCGCCAAGAACACGCTCTTGGCCTGGCTCGCCTCGATCGCGCGCAGCTCCGCGTTCTTGCGCTCGTCGATCTCGCGTCGCAGGTCCGAGGTCCGCTCGCGCACCCGCTGCTCCAAGTTGTCGCGCGCGTCGATCAGGCGCTGCTCCGCCGCCTTGCGCTCGCTGATGTCCTGCGCGTACACGCGTACGCTGTCCCAGGCCGGCGCGTAGTGAATATGTTGCTCGAACCAGCCACCGATCTCCTCGACCTCGCGGACGAGGTTGACCCCCTCGTCCGGGTCGAAGCTCGAGATCACGGCGCGCACGCCCTCGATCAGCGCGTTCGCGGCGTCCTTGGGGAGCGACGCGGTGGCCGGGTTCATGTAGCTCAGCGTCCCGGCGCGGCTGAACTCGAGCACCGGGTTCGGGTCGAGCTCGGGGAACGACGCGAGGCGCATCATCTCCTCCTCGACCTCGTGCGTGGCGGCCTCCTCGACCCGCAGCCCGACGCGGCGCCGGCCCGCGTCGCGCCACTGCGTGACGTTGAGCGAGAACTCCGCCGCGCCCGCGCCGTCGGGCCCGCGAACACGCATCGAGATGCTCGCGCGCGTGTCCCCGGAGAGCAGCTCCTCGACCAGCTCCTCGGGCGTCTCGCCGAGCTCCTCGTAGACCTCGATCAGCTCGGCGAAGGGGCGCCCGAGCACATCCCGCTGCTCGTGCCCGAGGACCGCGACCGCCGCGACGTTCCAGGCGACGACCAGGCCCCGCTCGTCCAGGATCACGAGCGCGTCGTCAGTGTGTGTCGCCCACGCGTCGAACAGCGATCGCCTGACCGCGTCGCGGGTGCGGCCCGCGCGGAGCCGGACGACCTCGACGCGCTCGGCGATCGCCGAGGCGGTCCACGGGGCGGCGAGGACGTCATCGGCGCCCGCGCTGATCGCCGCCTCGCGCTCCTCATCGCGCTCCACGAGGACGACGCACGCGACCCGCGAGCGCTCGGCGAGCTCGCGGACCGCCGCGTCCGCGCCCTCCATGCCGTGGTCGAGCAGCACCACCCCGACGCCCGACGCGTCGAGCTCAACGCGCAGCTCGCTGAGCCCGCAACAAAGCGGCGCCAGGCCGAGCTCGCGCAACTCGTCCGCAAGCGTCGCGAACGCGGCGACAGACCGCGTAACGAGTAGGAGCGCGCCGTCCTGCACGTGATCCGAGACTACCTCGCAATCACGACTCTATGCACGAGACCTTTGTCGTCAGCGCGCGCTCGCTGCGGGGACGCGGCGCGCACAGTCGCCCCTGCACGCCGAGCGTCGCCGAACCTCGACGTGCGGCTTCACGCCCGTGAATACGCACCCATCGCGGCTCCGCGCGGCCGCGTGAGCCCGCGTCGCGGCGAGCTCGTCACAGCCGCCGCGGAGCGCGAACTCGCACATGCGACATGTCCCCTCGAACATGAAGAACGCGCGAGCTCCGCGAGTCGACGTCGGCGCGGGATCAGAGCGCGAGCTCGCCGCGCAGGACCGTGACCGCGTGCCCCGTGATGGCGACGCGCTCCCCCGCCATCTCGACGCGGAGCTCGCCCCCGCGCCGCGAGAGCTGCCGCGCGACGAGCCGCTCGCGGCCGAGGCGGCGCGCCCACAGCGGCGTGAGCGCGCAGTGCAGCGATCCCGTCACCGGGTCCTCGGGGATGCCGAAGCGCGGCGCGAAGTACCGCGACACGAAGTCGACGCCGCTCCCCGGGCGCCCCGCCGAGGTCACCGCGACGCCGTCAAGATCGAACTCCGCGAGCGCGGCGAGGTCCGGCGCGACCGAGCGCACCGCGTCCGGGTCCGCGAGCTCGATCAGCTGCCCGCTGCGACATATCCAGCTGCCGCGGACCTCGGGCTGCCCGAGCGCCTCGAGCAGCCCCGCCGGCGGCGCGGCGCGGCGCGGCGGATCGCGCGGGAAGTCGAGCGTGATCGCGCCGTCGGGGCCGCGCGCGCACGAGAGCACGCCGTGGACCCGCGCGCGAAACCGGATCGCGCGCGTCGGCGAGGCGCGGCCCGAGGACCAGAGCGCGTGGGCGGTCGCCAGCGTCGCGTGCCCGCAGAGGTCGACCTCGCTCGTCGGCGTGAACCATCGCAGCGGCGCCTCGCCGCCCTCGCCGAGCGCCCGCGGGATCACGAACGCGGTCTCCGAGAGGTTCATCTCCGCGGCGATCGCCTGCAGCCGCGCGTCGTCGAGCCACGACTCGAGCACGCAGACCGCGGCCGGGTTGCCGGCGAACGGTGCGCGCGTGAACGCGTCGACCTGAAACAGCGGGAGGCCCATGCGCCCTTGTACTCAAGCGAGGGCGCGCGATCCAGCCGGCGCCCGCGTCGTCATGAGGAGTCACCAGACGCGCTCCGATGCGGGCTTTCGGGCGCCGCGCCGATCCGTCATGCTGGGCAAAGTCGCTCGGGCGACGGAGGCTCCTGCGAGCATGAAGACCGCGACGACCTGGACGACGACCCGCGACTCGGCGCGCGCCGCTCGCGAGGCGTACCAGGGGCTGCTGCTGGAGCTCGGCGGCGCGCCCAGCCTGCTCGTGGTGTACGCGACCTCGGATCACGAGAGCGGCGCGTTGATGCGCGCGCTGCGAGCGTTCGGCCCAGCGCCGATGCACGGCGGGACCTCATGCCGAGGCGTGATGTCGAGCGCTGGCTTTCACTCGCGCGACGGGACCGCGCTCGGCCTGCTCGGCCTGCGCGACCCCGACGGCGACTTCGGGGTCGGCGTCGCGGAGATCGTCGATGACGCGCGCGCGGCCGGGGAGCAGGCGATCCGCCGCGCGATCGCGGCTGCGGGTCGCCCGGGCGAGCTGCCCGAGCTCGTCTGGCTCTCGGGCGTCCCGGGGCACGAGGAGAGCGTGCTGCTCGGGATCCAGGACGTCATCGGGCACGACGTGCCGATCGCCGGCGGCAGCACGGCCGACAACGACGTGCGCGGGACGTGGCAGCAATTCGCCAACCACCGCGCCTACACGAACGCTGCGGTCGTCACCGCGATGTACCCCTCGACCGAGGTGCTCGTCGCGTTCCACAGCGGGTACTCGCCGACCGTGCACCACGGCGTCGCGACGCGCGCGAACGGCCGCGTGCTCCACGAGATCGACCACGAGCCGGCGGCGCACGTCTACAACCGGTGGACAAACGGGCTCATCGAAGACTTCCTGGGCGGGGGCAACGTGCTCGCCAACACGGCGATGTTCCCGCTCGGGCGACGGATCGAGCGGATCGGCCCCGCGCCCTTCCACCGGCTCTCACACCCCGACCAGGTCACGCCGGACGGCGCGCTCACCCTGTTCACGAACATCGCCAAGGGCGATCAGCTCCGGCTCATGACCGGCACGCGCGAGAGCTTGGTGACGCGCGCGGGCAGGGTCGCGCTCGCGGCCCTCGAGTCGCGTCGCGAGGAGTCGCTCGAGGTCAGCGGCGCGCTCGTGGTCTACTGCGCCGGCTGCATGCTCGCGGTCCAGGATGACATGAACCGAGTCTCCGCCGAGCTGCGCCGCGCGCTCGGCGGCCAGCCCTTCCTCGGGACCTTCACCTTCGGCGAGCAGGGCTGCGTCACCAACGGCGCGAGCCATCACGGGAACCTGATGATCTCCGTCGCCGTCTTCACGCGCTAGCCGTGCACGAGGCGCGCGTTTGGACATGTCCCTACAAGCACGTCCGAAATCGACGACCACGGCGTCGACGCGCTCGCGCGGACCGAGACGCTCGCGTCGGGCGCGAGCGCCCGCAGCTCGCTGAGCGCGCGACCGCGGGCCGCGGCGGAGAGCTCGGCGCGCGGCCGCGCGAGCCCGCTGATCGAGCTCTCGACCGCGAACGCCCCGCCGTCGAGCGCGACGGTGACGCTCGCCTCGACCTCCTGCTCGAGCCCGTCGATGGGCGGCAGCGCGCGCGAACGGGGCGGGCGCAGCGGGGCGGCGACCGGGATCGTCTGGGGCCCGTCGGCCCCCGCGACCACGATGAAGAAGCCGTCCAGGCGTGAGCGCGCGAGGACCTCGAGCGTCGGCGCGAGCTGCCCGAGCGTCGCCTCCCCCGCGAACGCGAGCGCGATGTCTCCTCCCGGCGCGTCGAGCAGCGGCGAGCCGAGGCCCGCGTCGAGCTTCGCGGCCAGCGCGGCGCCCTCGACCGGGACATCATCGAGCAGCACGCGCCCGTCGGCCGTGACGAGGAGCTGGTGATCGGTCTCCGCCAGCGGTTCATCCCGACGCAGCGACTCGCAGCGCGTCACCGGCCGCGGGAGCGCGACCTCTGGGAGCTGCTTCAGCGCGCGCAGCTGGCCGCACAGCAGCTCATCCTCGGTCGCCTCGCAGTGTGGCGAGAGCAGCTCGCGCGCTTCCTCGTGCCTCCAGGCGCGACGCAGCTCGTCGACCAAGGGCACCACGACCGCGCGTCGCAGACCGCGGGAGGCCGCGCGCGTCGACTCGTGCTGCTCGGCGCATGTCAGCCCAGATGCCGCCGCCGCGAAGGCCTCGCGCATCAACGCCACCCCGCGCGCGGGCTCGGCTCGCCCCCGCTCGCGCAGCCCGCTCGTCAACGCGGCGGCGGCCTCGGCCAGACACGCCTCACCCGGCGACTCGCTCGCGGGTTCTTCCCGCGTCAGCCGTCCCAGGCGCTCCGCCCAGCGCGGCGCCTCGAGTGCGCCCGCAGGCGACTCCCCCAGCGCGAGCCGCAGCTCGCTGACGGTCGCGCGACCCACCCGCCACGTCGCGGCCCTCAGCGAGGCGGCGGGCGGCGGCGCCTCGAGGCCGAGCGCGGCGGCGGCGGCCCGCGCCTCGGGGCGCTCACGCAGCGACGCGAGCTCGACGCGCGCGCGCCCGAGCTGCCCCTCGGGCAACGTCTCGTCTCGCTCGCGGGAGAACACGGCGTACGGGTCGACGTTGACGCCGAGCAGCAGGCGCTGGAGCTCGCCGCGCGCCTCGCTCTCGAGGGTGAGCTCGAGGCCCCCGCGGCGCGACGCCGACTCGATCAACGCGCGCAGCTTGTCGACCGCGAAGGCCTTCGGGAGCTCCGCCGCGATCGCGCCCCGAGGGCGCCCCTCGTCGATGCCCGTGAGCACGCCGCGGAGGCTCCGCGGCAGCGCGCGCTCGAGCGGGAGATCGGGGTCCTGCGGCGTGAAGCGGAGCACGCCGGCCAAGGTCGCCGCCGGCGCGCGCGTCGAGAGGTACAGCGAGCAGCCCGGCCCGCACTCCGCGAACGCCCGCGCGAGCTCCCCGGCCTCCTGGTCCTTGGGAAAGGTCGGATGATCGCGGACGCGCTCGGCGATCGCGCCCGCGTCGAGCTGCACCGCGACGTCGACGAGCGCTGAGACGTCATCACGCAGCGCCGGCGCGGCGCCTCGACCCGCGACGGCCGCGTCGAGCACCGTCGCGCCGTGCGTGGTCAAGCTCGAGACCGTCCGCAGGGCGAGCTCGTCCCCCTCGACGCTGACGAGCAGCGCGAGCTCATCCAGCTCCGCGCCCGCGTCCGCCATCATCAGCTCCCCGCGTAGCACCAGCTCTAGGCCGCGCAGCGTCAGCCGCTGCCGCAGCTGCGGCGTAACGCTCGCCAGCGCCGCTTGCATCTGGAGCGCGCCGTGCCAGCTGACAAGCGCGCGGAGCTGCGGCGGGCGAACGAGCGCGGCCGCGACCGCGTCGCCGCGCGCCATCGCGACCGCCGCGGGCGTGCGCGCCGGCGCGTGGATCGGCTCGGAGACCGCGCGGCTCTGCATGCTCCGGGGATCGCCGAGAAAGCCGGAAGGCGCGCGCTCGTGCGTCCCCGCGTAGACGTGGATCCAGTCGGGCTCCGCCGTGAACGCGATCCAGCCCGACGCGCCGACCGACCAGCGCGCGACGATCGAGCTGTCGTCGGTCAGCGCGCTCTCACGGGTGAAGCGCTGATCGAGCAGGCTCGCCAGCGTGGACGCCAGCGCCTGCGGGTCGCTCGCCGGGATCAGGACTTGGTGCCGCAGCGCCCCGACGCTGCCCCCCGGGTCCAGGAGCTGCGCCGCGACCGCGCCAGGCGGTCCGACGCGCGGCGGCTCCATGAGCGAGAGCAGCACGGGGCGCGCGTGATCCCAGCCGCGCAGCGCGGGGGGCGGAGCGCTCTCGCCGATCGGTCTACCTTCCTCTTCAGACATATCTCCGAGCAGCGTCAGCGCGAGCGCCGGCCAAGCGCTCGGCGAGCCCGCGGCCTCGACCGCCGCCTGAAGCTCGCCTGGGAGCGCCGCCGCGACCGGCGACGCGCGCTCGCGCAGCGCCGCGACGCGACTGGGCCGCAGCACCACCACGAGGGCGCCCCCGTCCCCGAGGCGCTCGAGGCCCGCCAAGGTCTCGCGCTCGCTCGCGTCGAGGCCGAGCGACTCGATCGTGACGACCCCGTCCGCGCGCTCGCACGAGCCGCACGAGGGGACCGCGAGCGAGCACGCGAGCGCGAGCGCGAGCGCGAGCCGAGGTCGCGTAACCCGAGGGGACCAGGAGCGGAGCCGGCGTGACGTGGGCATGAACGAGGCGGCACTGTATCAGGTCCCCAGGCCGCCGACCCGGCGGTCGCTCGCAACCATCACTACGACGAACCGCCGCGGCGACGCGAGCTCTCGAGCCGATCGGAGATTTTGGAATCTTCTCGCCGAGAGTCGGGTCCAAAGACCAACGGGCGCCAGAGCGCGCCCGGGAGCGGGTCTACATGCGAGCACTCTCCTCGGTCTTCCTCGGCGGCGCGATCCTATTTACTGGCCTTTTGGCCACGTCCACGGAGGCGCGCGCGGCGGACCCGAGCTGTCGCGTCAGCGAGAGCGCCGCGCTGATCCCCCCGAGCGCTGACGCCGCCGTGGCGATCGATGTCGCGCGCCTGACCAAGAGCGAGCCGTGGCGACAGGACGGGTCGCGGCTCGAGGATGACCCGGAATTCAAAGAGAACCTGCGCGCGCTCAAGCGCTGCGGCGTCGACCTCGGCGCGATCGACGACGTGTGGGTCGGAGCGGGTGACGCGGCGGGCAGCGAGAACGCGGTCGCTATCATCCACGCCCCCGGCGTCGGCTCGGAGAGCGCGATGCGCTGCGTCGCCGCGATCGACGCTGTCGCCGCGAAGCCGATCAAACTTCAGCGCAGCGGCTGCGCGAACACCCTCGAGATCAAAGACGGCGATCAGCTGGTCGGCCTCGACAACGACCACCTCGCGATCGTCTCCAAGCCCTGGGTCAAGACCGTGATCCGACGCGCGCGCGCCGGCGAGCGCGCGGTCGGCCCCGCGGCTGCGGTCAAGCAGCTCTCGAGCCGCTCCCAGCTGCGCTTCGCCGCCGAGCTCGACAGCGGGCTCAAGCAGCAGCTGGGACCGCTCGGCGAACAGGTCCAGTCCCTCGCCGGGTCGCTGCTCGTCGGTCGAACCTTCCACGGCGAGCTGATCGCCACGACGCGGACGCAGTCCGAGGCCGCCGCACTGGAGTCGACGCTGTCGGGCTACCTCGGCCTCGCGCGCGGCTTCGCGAGCGCCGCGGGGGTGCCCGCGGAGCTCTTCGACAAGGTCAGCGTCTCGAGCAAGGGCGCGCGCGTGATCGTGAGGTTCGAAGCCCGCTACAGCGACCTCAAGCGCGCCGCGGCGACCATCGAAAAGTAGCGACGGCCCTCAGAGCGCCGTCGCCAGGCGAGCGCCCTGCTCGATCGCCCGCTTGGCGTCGAGCTCCGCCGCGACGTCGGCCCCGCCGATCAGGTGGACCTCGACGCCGCGCGCCTTGAGCGGCCCCTCGAGCTCGCGCCGCGACACCTGACCGGCGCAGATGACCACGTTGTCGACCGGCAGCACCTGCGGCACCCCGCCGACGGTGAGGTGCAGCCCGACGTCGTCGATCTTCTCGTAGCGGCACTCGGGCAGCATCACGACCCCGCTGTGCTTCAGCGACGCGCGGTGGATCCAGCCGGTCGTCTTGCCGAGGCCCGCGCCGAGCTTGCCCTTCGAGCGCTGACACAGCGTGATCTCGCGGGTCGGCGGCGGCCGCGTGGGCGCCCGCATCCCGCCACGATTCGTCAGCGTCGTGTCGATCCCCCACTCGTCGAAGAAGCGCGCGCGCGCGCCCTCGGGATCCTCGCGCGCGTCGTGACCTGGCCCGTGAAGCAGGAACTCCGCGACGTCAAAGCCGATCCCGCCGGCGCCGATGATCGCGACGCGGGCGCCGACCGGCCGCTCGTCCCGCAGCACCTCGACGTAGGACAGCACCTTCTCGTGCTCGACGCCCGGCAGCGTGATCTCGCGGGGGTTCACGCCCGTCGCCAGCACCACGAGCTCGTGGCCCGCCGCCGCGAGCTCCTCCGCGCTGACGCGGTGGTTGAGCTTGAGCTCGACGCCGGTCAGCTCGATCTGCTTTTGATAGTAGCGGATCGTGTGGTCGAACTCCTCCTTGCCGGGGATCCGCCGGGCCATGTTGAACTGGCCGCCGATCGACCCGGAGGCCTCGTAGAGCGTCACCCTGTGCCCGCGCCCCGCGGCGAAGGTCGCGAACGACAGGCCCGCCGGGCCGGCGCCGACGACCCCGATGTCGCGACGACGCCGCACGGGGTGCACCGCCCACTCGGTCTCGTGACACGCGAGCGGGTTGACGAGGCACGAGCAGCGCTGGTTGCGGAAGATGTGATCGAGGCACGCCTGGTTGCAGGCGATGCAGGTGTTGATCTCGTCCTCGCGGCCCTGCTCGGCCTTGAGCACCCAGTCGGGATCGGCGAGGAAGGGCCGCGCCATGCTGACCATATCCGCGTCGCCGTCCGCGAGCACGCGCTCGGCGACATCCGGCATGTTGATGCGGTTGCTCGTCACCAGCGGGACCGCGACCTCGCCCTTGAGCCGGCGCGTCACCCAGGTGAAGCCCGCGCTCGGGACCATCGTCGCGATCGTCGGGACCCTCGCCTCGTGCCAGCCGATCCCCGTGTTGATGATCGACGCGCCCGCCTCCTCGACGCGCTTCGCCAGCTCCACGACCTCCTCCCACGTGCTGCCCTCGCGGACGAGGTCGAGCATGCTGAGCCGGTAGATGATCACGAACTCCGGGCCGACCGCCGCCCGGACCGCGCGCAGCACCTCGAGCGGGAAGCGGATCCGGTTCTCGTAGGAGCCGCCCCACTCGTCGGTGCGCTTGTTGGTGTGCGCGGCGATGAACTGGTTGATCAGGTAGCCCTCGCTCCCCATCACCTCGACCCCGTCGTAGCCCGCCTCCTGCGCCCGCTTGGCGCAGTTAGCGAACGCCGCGATCGTCCGCCCGATGCCGCGCCGCGAGAGCGCGCGCGGGCGGAACAAGCTGATCGGCGACTTGATCGGCGAGGGCGCCACGGCCATCGGGTGATAGGCGTAGCGCCCCGTGTGGAGGATCTGCATCGCGATCCGCCCGCCCGCCTCGTGCACCGCGTCCGTGACGTAGCGGTGCTGCCAGACCTCGAGGCGGTTGCTCAGCTTGCCGGCGAAGGGCTTCGCCCAGCCCTCGCGGTTCGGCGCGATGCCGCCCGTGACGATCAAGCCGACCTGTCCCTCCGCGCGCCTCGCGAAGTAGGCCCCGAGCTTCTTGAGCGGCCCCTTCCCGTCCTCTAGCCCCACGTGCATCGAGCCCATCAGCACGCGGTTCTTCAGCGTGATGTGTCCGAGGTCGAGGGGCGCGAGCAGCTTCGGGTAGGCGGACGAGGGACACATGGTCCTCCGCTATGCTCCGTCCCGGGCGATTCGTCAACAGCGCGCGCGCCCGGGTCGACGTGATCCGTCCGCTGTGGCCTTTTGTACAGCTCGCGCGCTACCATGGCCCCCGAGTCGTCCATGTCCGCCCCCCGCACATGGCCCGCGATCGCCGTCGACGCGCTGCCCGAAGTAGACGAGACGATCACCGCGCTGCCGTGGCCGGCGCGCCGTCGCCTCGCCGAGGCCTGGATCGGGCGGGCGCGCGGGGAGCTCGGCGCCTCCGCGATCTTCTCCCACCTCGTCGGCGGGCTGCTGCAGCGCGGGAGCGACCCCGAGCTTGTCTGGCTGGCCTCGAAGGCAGTCAGCGACGAGCTGCGACACACCGAGATCTGCCGTCACCTCGCCTCGGCCTACGCCGGCGAGCCCGTGGCCTGGCCCGAGTGCCCGCCGGTGAGCGCCCCCGCGTACGGCCGCGCCTCCCCGCGCTTCACGACGACCCTGCACGTGGTCCACAGCTGCTGCCTGAGCGAGACGATCGGCGCGGCGTACCTGCAGGGCTGCCTCGCGCCGGCGACCGGCGCGCTCGTGCGCGCGGGGCTTCGCGCGCTGCTGCGCGACGAGATCAACCACGCGCGCATCGGCTGGGGCTACCTCGGCGACCCGCGCTTCGACGCCGAGGAGCGCCGCGAGCTCGCGCGCGCGCTCCCGCTGCTGCTCGAGCATGTGCGCACGCGCTGGCGCACGCGCCCGCCGGGCTGGACCGATCCGGTCGAGGGTCACGGCTGCATGATGCGCGCGCGCACGCGCGAGGTCGTCGACGAGGCCATCGTCACGCTGGTGCTCCCGGGCCTCGATCACGTCGGGGTCGACACCGCCGACGCGCGACGCTACCTGCAGCGGCTCGGCGTCCGCGTCGACGAGCCGGCTGAACCTGGCGCGTCGTGACGGCGCCGTCCGACCCCCGCGGCGCCGGCCTCACAGGATGAGCACGCCGCAGTAGCAGCCGACCGGCGGCTCGTAGTCGTGGCAGTACAGGACTTCGAAGCCCTGCTCGATGCACTCGGCGTCGCTCTCGGGTGAGCCCGGGACGCACATACAGTCCATCCACTCGGGCTCCCACTGCTCACAGTGGAAGTCCGCGGTCTTCTCGCAGTCCGCGGGCTGCAGCCCGACGCAATCGCAGCCGATCGGCGTCCCCTCGTGCGTCCCCTCGCAGACGTGATTCGGGGTCGGATCGACGCAGTCCTCCGGCCCGAGCGGCGCCGACGGATCGCACGCGCAGCCGAGCGGCGCCGGCTCGTACTCGTCGCAGTGCAGCTGACCCGGGGCGTCACAGGTGTCCGGTGAGACAGGCTCTCCCGTGCTCGCGCCGCTCGTCGAGGTCGAGCTCGAGCTCGAGGTCGAGTTCGTCTCGGCGACCGTGGACGTCCCCGTCGCGCCCGAGCCCGCGGTCGTCGCGGCGCTCGTCGGGGCGGTCGACGTGGCCGCGCTCGTCGACGCGACCGTCGTGCTCGACGCCGACGCGCTCCCGGTCGCGCTCGACGTCGACGTTTGCGAGTCGCTCGCGCTCTCGCCGGGCGCGTCGCCGCTGCACCCGCGGGCGACCAGGGAGGCGCCGAGCACCACGATCGCGTTGAACAGCTTCGACGGCAGCGGCGGCGACACGTCACCACGATAGCGCCGCGCCGAGAGCCCGTCCACAGCCATTAACATGGCTATATAGACATATCAATATTCACCTGGCGATCGATCCGCAGGCTCAGCACGTCGTCGAGCGCGTTGGCGTTGTTGTCGGCGACGAGCTGGCCCTCGCCGTCGTCGAGCGACGAGTGCCCGACCGCGCCCGGGAGCGCGCGCAGGCTCGCCCCGGCCCAGGAGGCGTCATCGTGCGTGTCACAGCCGATCGTGAGGCTGGCGAGCCGGTGAGGAGGGCGGTCAGGGAGAGAACGGTGCGCGCGGCCCTGCGAGCGCGCGAGCGCTCGACGAGTATCCACTCCCGGCTACTCGAGGATGACCGCGAGGTCGAGGCCGCCGGGGTACCAGTAGCTCGTGTACTGCCCGTAGCCGTACACCTGGATGCCGAAGGCCTGGTCGCCGGTGATCGAGTGGGTCCCGTCGCCGCCGTTGGACAGCTCGACGCGCGCGACCGAGTAGCCCGAGCCGCCGATCGGCGTAAAGCCGCCGACCGGCGCGTTATCGAGCGTGATCGCGGCGCCGTCGGGCGCGGTGATGTTGACGAAGGAGCTCTCGTAGTTGGTCGGCGCGTGGAACAGGTACGAGCTCCGGTACTGCTCGATCGGGACGCCGATCGTCATCGCCGGGTCGCCCGCGTCGCCGCCCGCCGACTGCCCCTGCAGGTACTCGGCGACGATGATCTTGTAGTTGGCCGAGACCAGGAAGTCGGCCTCGGTCGGCGTCAGCTCGACGTAGTCCCCCGCGCTCGTGATCGAGCTCGGCGCGCCCGGGACCGGCGGGTCGTAGGTCAGCTCGGTGCCGTCCTTGGTCGCGACGATCCGCACGATCCGGGCCTTGGAGACAGGCTGCTGCCCGAGCGCCTTCACCAACGGCGTCGAGACGATGTACTCCTTCGAGAGGTTCTCGTAGGCGAACATCGACTCCTCGAGGTGATCGCAGGCTGAGATGTTGTAGGGCACGAAGGTGCACATGTGCCCGCCGATCACCTGGATCGGCTTGTCCGAGAGCACGTGCGTGCCGGTGACGTCGGAGATGTCCGGCTGCCCGCCGCCCGTCGCGGACATGACCAAGAGTACATCTCCCTGGTCGAGCTGAACCTGCCCGTTGCCGTCCGCCGCGATCCCGGCGCCGGCCGAGATGATGCCGCCGGTCGCCGAGGGGACGACGTCGACCGTGGTGCCGTCCTGGCTCGCCACCACCGCGTAGAAGCCGGAGACGCTGTGGTGATTGCGCGCGGCGACCCAGTAGTCCGCCGTCCAGGCGTTGACGGGCATCAGCAGCGAGGCGTCGTTGGTGTAGGTGAAGCCGCCGTTGAGCGTGTACTCGAGCGGGTTGTACTGGTAGGCGGTGATCGGGCGATCGGAGCGCACCCGGTAGGCTCCGTCGGCGACGACCTTGGTCGCGCCGCCGCCCTTGAGCTGGTTCTCCCAGGGCAGCGGGATGACCTCGACGCTGTTGGCCGGGACCACCGTGTCGAGCACCGCCTGCGCGCCCTTCGTGATGGTGATCATCGCGTCGCCGTTGGAGGTGTTCGAGATCACGACCGCGAAGGTGTACGTGTTCTGGACCACGTTCGGCGTGACCGTCGGGTAGTAGTCGCAGCCGATGTAGCTGTCGACGAGGTTCTGCGGCGCGCAGGCGCCGACGCAGGCGCCGCTGTCGGGATCGCAGCTGATGCCCTGCACGCCGTCGCAGAAGTACTCGTCGTAGCCGTCGCCCGCGTCGTTGCAGAGGATCGAGGTCTCGCCGTCGCAGCTGCCGGTGCCGGGGATGCAGAGCACGCAGCCGAGCCCGTCCGCGCACTCCTCGTCGCAGACGTCCTCGGACTGGTAGCCGCCCATGCCGTCGCAGACCTTCGAGACGCCGTCCTCGCAGACGATCGTCCCCTCGTCGCACAGCGGCGCGCCGGTGCTGCCGCTCGAGCTCGATCCGTCGGTGAGCGACGCCCCCGTGCTGCTCGTGGTCGCGCCGCCGGTCGTCGTCGCGTCGCCGGTCGCCACGGTGTTGCCGGTCATGCCGGTCATGCCGGTGTTCCCGGCGGTCGTCCCCGTCGTCACGCCGCCGGCCGTGGTCGCGCCCGCGGTGCCGGCGGTCGTCTGTCCCGACGCGCTGGTCGTCGCCGCGTCCTCGCTCGTCCCCGCTCCGCTGTCGCCGCACGCGAGGCCGAGCAGGCCGAGGCCAAAGAGGAGCGCGCCGCGGGGGCGGCGTGGGGACGTGGAGCAGGCGTAGTTCATGGGGCCATCATACCGCCCCACCCGACCTGTGGGGTACCCTTGGCCGACCATGAACCGGAAGCAGCGACAACGACTTGCCGAGGACACCATCGCCGTGCTCGAGCGCGGGGAGTATCAAGCCGGCGGCAGGGCCGTCACGCTGCGCGACGCGATCGACCGCGCGGTCGAGGGCACCGTCGAGTACCCGCCCGAGCGCGAGGTCGCTACGCCGCCGCGGGGCGACCTCGAGACGAGCGCGCGGGTCGAGAACATCGGGGCGCTCGCGGCCGCGCGGCGGCTGCTGGACGAGGGCCACGCGAAGGTCTGCGTGCTGAATTTCGCCTCGGCCTACCTGGCCGGCGGCGGCTGGCTGCGCGGCTCCCAGGCCCAGGAGGAGGCGCTGGTGCGGGTCTCCGCGCTGTACCCGAGCCTGCTCGCGGCGCCGCGCTACTACGACTACCACAAGCAGCTGCAGGACCCGATGCACTCGGACTACGCGATCTACTCGCCGGCCGTGCCGGTGTTTCGCGAACCGCGCGGCGAGCTGCTGCCGACGCCGTGGCCGTGCAGCTTCGTGACATGTCCCGCAGTTCAGGCCAAAAAAGTCCGCGCGGTGGGCGGGGACGAGGCCGCGATCGAGGCCGCGATCGAGGCCGCGATGACGCGACGGATCGCGCGCGTGCTCGCGATCATGGCGCTGCACGGGCACACCGCGATCGTGCTGGGCGCGTGGGGCTGCGGCGTGTTTGGCAACGCGCCCGAGACCATCGCCGAGCTGTTCGCGTCCCAGCTGCGCGGCGACTTCGCCGGGGTGTTCTCCGCCGTCGACTTCGCGGTCCTCGACTTCAGCGACTCGCTGGCGACGCTGCGACCGTTTCAGCGTGTATTGACGCCGTGACGCCGAAGCGTGACGGCGACGCGCGTCGACCCGTGCGGGCCCGCGCGGTGCGGCTTCGCGCCGTGACGCCCACGCGACGCGGGGGCGCGCTCGCCAACTCTGCGCGGTGACCCGATGAGGACGCCGCGGCGCTGATGCGCGCGCGCGGGTATCATCGCCGAATCGTGCGCGGCTGGATCGAAACCCTGTGTCGAGTGCTGCTCCTCTTCACCGTCACGCTGGCTGTGGGCGCGCCGCAGCGCGTGTCCGCGGCACCGGCGAGCGGCGAGCCGCCAGGCGTCCCCCCCGAGCTCGCGCCGTGGATCGAGTGGGTCAAAGACGTCGAGCTGCCCGCCGGCGACTGCCGCGAGCACGAGGACGCGACGATCTGCGTGTGGCCGAGCCGGCTCGCGCTCCGCCTCGACGCCGAGGGCGGCGAGTTTGAGCTCGAGGTCACCTCGTTTCACCGCGAGCCGGTGAGCCTCCCCGGGGACGACACCGCGTGGCCGCAGCGGGTCCGGGTCGACGGCGCGCCGGCGGTCGTGCGCGACAGCGGCGAGGGTCCGCAGGTCGAGCTCGCGCCCGGCCGTCACCGCGTGACCGGCGAGCTCGCCTGGCCGGGGCTGCCCGACACGCTCACCGTCCCCCCCGAGATCGCGCTCGTCGATCTCCGCCTGCGCGGCACCCCCGTCGCGATCCCGCTGCGCGACGAGGAGCTCCTGACCCTCGAGATCCCCGGCGAGCCCGAGCCCGAGCCCGAGCCCGAGCCCCAGGATCCCGACGAGCCGCTCGTAGACTCTGAGCGCCTCGAGGTCTCACGCTGGCTGCGAGACGGCGTCCCGCTCTCGATCACGACCCAGCTCGACCTGCACGTCTCGGGCAAGCCGCGGGCGCTGACGCTGCCCTACCCGCTGTGGGACGACGCCGAGCTGCTGCGCGTCGACAGCGGGCTGCCGCTGCGGCTGGGAGAAGATCGGGCCCTGGTCGTCCAGGCGCGCCCCGGGAGCTACACGATCACGCTCGAGGCCGCGCTGCCGCGACCGCCGGAGTCGCTCGGCCCGCCGGAGCTCGCCGCGCCCTGGCCCAAGGACGAGGTCTGGGTCTGGCGCGCGGCCACGCCGGGCGACGCGGCGCTCGGGCAGGTCGTCGTCAGCGGCGGGCTCGCGGTCGATCGCGGCCGCACCCACGCGCCGGAGTCGTGGGAGGGCGGCGCGACCTTCCGCGTGCAGCGCACGAACCCGCTGCTGTTCGAGATCCTTCAGCGCGGCGTCTCGGAGAGCGCGCCCAACGAGCTCCGGCTCTACCGCGAGATGCGGCCGGCCCTGGGCGGCGCCGGCTGGGCCGCGCGCGACGAGATCACCGGGACGCTGCACCAGAGCACGCGCATGGACCTGCGCGCCGGCGCGCTCGCCAGCGCGATCGTCAACGACCGCCCGCAGGTCGTCACCGTGGACCGCGAGGGCGCGACCGGGGTCGAGCTGCGCGACGCGTCGATCCGGCTCCGAGGGACATGGCGCTCCGAGCAGCTCGACCGCGCGCTGCCGCTGGGCGGCTGGTCCGAGAGCTTCGACCGGGTCGAGCTGCGCTTCTGGCTCCCGCGCGGCTGGGACGTGCTGCGCGTCGACGGGCCCGGCAGCACGCGCGAGACCTGGATCGAGTCGTGGCGCCCGCTCGATCTGCTCGCGCTGCTCGGCGTCTGCGTGCTGATCGGCCGCCTGCTGACGCCCTGGCTCGGCGGCGTCGCGCTGCTCGGCCTCGGCCTCGCCTACACCAGCCGCGGCGACGGCTTCTTGATGCTGCTCGCGCTCGTCGCGACGCTCGCGGGCCTGGTCGCGCTGCTGCGCCGCGAGCACGCGAGCGCCTGGGTCGGCCGCGGGCTGCGGATCGCGTGGGTGTTCGCCGCCGCGCTGCTCGCCATGTGGATCCTCTGGCGCGCGCCCGAGCACGTCGTCGACGTCTGGCGCGGGCGCGAGTCGGTCTTCGACCCCTACAACCTCGAGCGCGAGCTGAGCGCGCTGTTCGGCGTCACGACGCTGCTCGGCGTGTGCGTCGGCGTCGTCGCCGGCGTCGGCTGGTTCATCGGGCACGCGCGCGTCCCCGGGCGCGTCGCGCTGGTCCCGGCCGTCGGGGTGCTCGGCGCGCTGCTGCTGCTCTTCTTCGTCCACGCGGGCGACGAGGCGCCGATGAGGGACGCGGCGCAGATCGTCACCGCGACGGGGCCGGTCGAGAAGACCGCAGCGATCAAGAGCGAGGAGGAGCCGGAGGAGATTGACGAGGAGGAGTCCGACGACGAAGCCGGCGGCCAAGGTCAGCGACACCGCGGCGAGGAGGGGCGGATGGGCAAGCCCACCTCGAAGCAGAAAGCGGCGATCGACGGGGACGAGAGCGTCTGGCGCGACCTCAACGGTCAGGACGTCGGCGAGGACTTCGGCGTCGACGGGCTCGGGCTCTCGGGCACCGGGCGCGGCGGCGGCGGCACGGGCGAGGGCACCATCGGCCTCGGCACCACCGGGCTGATCGGCAAGGGCGGCGGCGGCGGCACGGGCTCCGGCTACGGGCGGGGCTCGGGCGCGGGCTTCGGCGGCCGCGGGAAGAACGTCCCCGTGGTCCGGCAGGGCAAGGCCACGGTCCAGGGCGCGCTCGACCGCGACATCATCCGCCGGATCGTCCGCGCGCACATCAACGAGGTGCGCCACTGCTACAACCAAGGACTCTCGCGCGACCCGAGCCTCCAGGGGCGCGTGGCCGTGAAATTCGTGATCACCGCGACCGGGGCGATCGCCAGCGCGGTCACCGAGGAGAGCACCGTCAAGGACAACGCCGTCAACAACTGCGTCGCCAAGGCGGTCAAGCGCTGGAAGTTCCCCAAGCCGCGCGGCGGCGGGAGCGTGATCGTCAGCTACCCCTTCACGCTCAGCAGCGACGGCGGCGGCCCGGTCAAGAACGAGCCCCAGCGCTTCGTGCAGGAGGGCGAGCTGCCCAAGCCGCCCCCGAGCGCGGTCCCGCAGACCGGTGAGGGCATGCCCGATTGGCCAGGTCAAAGCTGGACGATCCAGGTCGACCGCTCGGTCGCGCCGGACGAGACCGTGCGCGTCTGGCTGATCCCGCCGTACCTGAGCAAGGCGCTCTCGCTGCTGCGCGTCGTCGCGCTCGCGCTGCTCGGCTTCACACTCCTGCTGCTCGGCTGGCGGGCTCGACCCGCGCGCTCCGGCGACTCCAGCCGCGGCGGCGTCGCTGGCGGCGCCGGGGCGGCGGCGCTCCTGCTCACGCTCACGCTGCCCGGGGTCGCCAACGCGGCGCCGCCGTCCGAGCTGCTCGAGCAGCTCAAGGCGCGCGTCGAGGCCGAGGCCCCGCTCGCGCCCTCGCCCGAGTGTCAGCCCGACTGCGCGCTGGTCTCGCGACTCGAGGTGCGCGCGGCCGGCGACTCCCTGTCCCTGCGGGCGGAGCTCCACATGGCCGGACCGGGCGTCTACCGCGTACCTGGCTCCTTCGCCAGCTGGATTCCGCGGACGATCCGGGTCGACCAAAAGCCCGCGAGCGAGCTGGTCGCCCGCGACGGCGCGCTGCTGGTCCGGCTCGCCGAGGGCGTGCACACGGTCGAGGTCTCGGGGCCCGTGGGTCGCGACGAGCTCAACCTCGACCTCGCGCGCGCGCCGAAGCGCGTCGAGCTGGTCACCACGGACGGCTGGGAGCTCGAGGGGGTCGACGAGTTCGGCCGCGCCGACAGCCTGTACCTGCGACGCAGCGAGCGAGACGGCGCCGGTGACGACGCGGGCGACGAGCCCGCGGCCGACGGCGCGGGCCAGCCCGACGGCGCGCCCGGGGAGGCGCTGCCGCCCCAGGATGTCGCCTCGCAGGAGCTCCCGACCTGGCTCGCGGTGCACCGCGTGATCGAGATCGGCCCGCGGTGGACGGCGCGCACCACCGTCACGCGCCTCAACCACGGCCCCGCGCCGGTCAAGGCCCAGGTCCCGCTGCTGCCGGGCGAGAAGCTGCTCGAGGCGACCGGCAAGATCGACGAGCCGCGCGCGACCCTCTCGCTCGAGCGCGCCGGCAGCTCGATCACCTGGACCTCCGTGCTCGAGCCCGGCGAGCAGCTCGCCCTCGAGGCGCCGGTCGGCAGCCCCTGGACCGAGACCTGGACCGTCACCTGCGCGTCGGCGTGGCAGTGCGCGATGGAGGGCGCCCCGGCGACGCGGCGCGACGGCGGCACCTCCGTCTATCACCCCTGGCCGGGGGAGTCGCTGACGCTCTCGCTGTTCAAGCCGGAGCCGGCCGAGGGCGAGCTGCTCGCGGTCGACCGCGCGACGCTGAGCACCCGCTTCGCCGACACTGGCTCCGAGGCCAGCTTGGTCATGCAGGTGCGGACGGCGACGGTGACGACGCGGACGCTGACGCTGCCCGCGGGCGCGCGCCTCGGCGCGGTCAAGCTCGCGGGCGTCGACGTCCCGATGGCGAAGGACGCGACCGAGCTGCGCTTGACCTTTCAGCCAGGTGTGCACGAGCTGCGGGTCGAGTGGAAGCACGACGACGCGCTGGCCTGGATCACGCGCACGCCGGCGGTCTCGCTGGGCGGCGTCGCGGTCGACGTACGCAGCGTGATCGAGTTCACCGACGACAGCGATCGCGTGATCCTCGCGAGCGCGGGCGACAGCGCGGGGCCCTTCGTGTGGATCTGGCTGTGGATGGTCGCGCTCGCGCTGCTCGCCGCGCTGCTGGGCCGCAGCGGCGTCGCGCCGCTCAAAGCGTGGCAGTGGTTCTTGCTCGGCCTGGGCTTTCACTTCGCGGCGCTGCCGATCGTGTTCGGCTGGTTCATCGCGCTGCACGCCCGCGCGCGCCTCGTGAGCGCGAAGCCGATGGCGCGCGACGGCTGGTACAACGCGCTGCAGCTGCTGCTGATCCTGTGGACCGTCGCGGTGGTGATCGGGGCGCTGGTGACCTGCCAGCAGCTGCTGACGGGCAGCGTGTCGACGCACGTCAGGAACTGGGCGTCGTACGGGGAGCCGCTGACCTGGTACGCGGATCGGACGAGCGAGATGACGCCGACGGGCTGGGCGCTGACGATCCCTGCGTCGCTGTGGCGGGGGGTCTGGGCGCTGTGGGTGATCTGGCTGGCGTGGCAGTCGCTGTCTTGGGCTCGCTGGGCTTGGACTACGGTGTCCTCGGGCGGATGGTTTCGGGTTCCCCCTCCTCCGGAGCCTGCTGTTGCGGAAACACCTGCTGCCGAGGAGGCTTCTGTTGAGAAGACCCCCTCTCCCGCTACCTCCTCTGACGGTGCGGATGAGAAAACAACCGAGGTGACGTAGCTTCGCTCGTGGCGTCTTTGATTGGTTCCGCGGGGCTCTTGGAGGGAGGGGCGGGGGGCGCTACTTGCGGGCGTCACGTCAGCGACGCCCTTCGGGCGCCTCTGACATGCGCTTAAGTCCTCATCCGCCCCCCCGCCCCTCCCTCTCCGCCCCGCTCCGCCGCTGCGCTCTCGATGCTGGGGTCGGGTCGAACGGGCTCGCGGGCGGTACGGGAGTGACCCACTTCGTGGGCCTCTCCAATACGCTCGTGGCTTGGCTGTTGTCGATCGTGACCGTGTGTACGAACGAAGCTCGCACGAAGCACGAACGAAGCGCGAACGAAGCGCGTACGAAGCCCGAAGCACGAAGCACGTACAAACGACAAGACTTAAGAGACAGACAAGTCAGCGAACGTTGGGGATCGTGATCGAGAGGTCGACGCGGCCAGACTCGATCACCACGCTGCCCGTCGACATGCCCCCATCCATAAAGGCGCCGAAGTCGACGCCGATGTAGCGGTGCTCGACGCCCATCTGACGGGTGCGGACGACGTCCCAGGCGCGCTCGCCCCCGGCGGGCTCGCTGCTGCTCAGCCGGTGCTCGCGCTCGAGCTCGTCGGCGTAGTCGTTGCCCGTGAAGTACATGAGGTCGAAGACGCCCGTGGGCGCGGCGATCGACTCGCCGGGGCTGAGCGCGCGGGTCTCGGCCAGCTCGAGGGGCTCTTTGGCGATGTGGAGGACGGGCCTCCCAGCCTCGTCGACGACCAGCGTCTCGCTGATCTTCGCGCGGAGGTTGCGGAGCACTGGGAGCCAGAGGCGCAGGTAGTAGGTCGCCTCGCGCACGCCTGGGTACGCGCGGAAGATCGGCGCGGCCGTGGTCTCGTCGCGCGTCCCGCAGGCTTCGAACTCGAGGCGCTCGCGCGGGCGCACCACGCAGGGCAGCACGCTCGCCTGCGTGCCGTGGGTCTTGAGGCGCGCGCGCAGGCTGGCCTCGAGCCGCGTGCACAGCTCGCCGAGCCGGATCTCGAGCGGCGCGACCAGCTGGCGGTAGCCCTCGGGCGTCTGCATGCGCTGGAGCATGTGGCGCTCGAGCCGGGTCGAGACCGCGCCGAGTGAGTCGCGGTAGCCATCGGCGGGGAGCCGCGTGATGTCGAGCTCGCGCAGCAGCGCGTAGACGCGCAGGCGCAGCGGGGACTGGTCGACCGGGTGCACGCGATCGGCCGTCAGCTGGATGAAGTAGGTCCCCACCTCGTCCTCGAGCTCGGCGACCAGCTCGAGGCGCACCGGGAACTCCGCGACCTGCCGCGAGTGCGTGACCAGCTCCTCCATCACCGGGTCGAGGTCCCGGTCCTCGCGCCGCTCGTCCAGGTAGACGATCTCGTCGTCGAGCGCGACCGAGACGACGTTCGTGAGCCCCGCGTCGGCCAAGGCCGCGCGCAGCCGCCTCAGCATCTCGGTGGTCTCAAAGGTCTCGCGCTCCCACTCCAGGCCGAGCTGGCCGAAGGTGAGCGTGTGCAGCAGCCGACCGACGGCCGTCGGCGCGGGCACGGTCACGCACTCCGTCCGCTGGTCGAACGAGAGGGAGAGGATCGCCTCGAGGAACATGCGACGAGCATCGCACCCGGGGGCGCCCGGCTCCAGCCGCGCGCGTGAATTCCTGCTATCCCTGGGAGCGCGCGGCGCTCTTCAAGTCTTTATGGTCAGATCAACGCGCGCCCGTCGACGAACGCGACCCCATGATCCCCTACGACGAAATCCTGTCGCGGCTCCCGGTCACGCGCGTCGAGCCGCTCGACGACATCAGCGTGCGCGTCGCGCTCGCGCCCCGCGAGACGCCGCTGCAGTGGTCGATGCTGCTGGACGAGGCGCCCGCGCTCGACCGGCTCGACCCGGACGCTCCCAACCGCGACGCGGTCGCGCACAACTTCGAGCGCATGCGCCGGATGACGCGCGAGGGCTACGAGCTGGGCTGCGAGGATGACTTCCTCGCCAGCGTGGACATCCCGGATCTGACGAGCTGGCGCGACGCGCTCGTCGAGCACTTCTGCCGCCCGGCCTGGCTGTACACCAACGCGCAGCGGTGGTTCTCGCTCGTCGTGACCCCCGACGCGCGCGTCCGCGTCCTCGAGCTGCCCTCGCTCTACTCGCTCGAGGTGTTCGCCACGCCGTACTTCGATCGACTGCCGCCGCCCTTCAGCCTCGCCGTGTTCGGAAACCTCGACGCCGCCGAGACGCACTTCCTGGGCCAACTCTCGAAGCTCGAGGTGCGCGCGCTGCCGCTACGTCGCGGCGACCGGCGACGCGCGCTGCTGCTCCAACCCGCCGGCGCACGCCGAGGTCCGCAGGGCCACAAGGTCCGCCTGTACCTCGCCCGCGTCGACGACCACGTCGGGCTGCTCGAGACCGACGCGCGCGTTCGCGACCCCTACACCACGTTCAACCGTCTCTCCGAGCAGCTCGGCGAGGCGTTTATCGACGACGTGCTCGAGACCTGCGCGACCTGTTCCTCGTTCCGCTTCTCCGGCATGTCCCGCGACATGAGCGGGGGCTCCAAGGGCTACTGCATGGCGCGCTACCCAGCGGCGCACCCCGAAGGCCGACCGCGCCAGACCCACGCGCGCCGCCCGAGCTTCCGCGAGACCGTGTCGGTCTTCGATCGCTGCCGCGCCTACGCGTATATCGCCGACGAGGACCGCGAGATCCCGTACGGCTGGCCGCGACGCGACAAAGGACGAGACAAAGACTGATCAGCGTTCCTCGCCCCGCGCTGCGGCGTGCTCGGCCGCGATGACCCGCGCAGGCGCGATCGCGGACGCGCGCCTGCGCCCGACGCGGCCGCTCGATCTCGCGCAAAAAGAGGTACAGTGCGGACGCCATGAGCCGCACCTGCACCGAGTCCGATATCCGTCGCTGGCGGGCGTCTACGGTCGACGACATGACCGCCGCGCGGCGGGTCGCGCGAGTCCGCAAGCGCAGCATCAAGACCGAGTCGAAGGTCCGGCTGCTCAAGCTCGCGCTCTCGATGGTCGACCTCACCACGCTCGAGGGCCGCGACAGCCCCGAGCGCGTGCGCGCGCTGTGCCGCAAGGCGCGTCAGCCCTACGCGCCGCTCCCCGACCTGCCGCCCTGCGCCGCGGTCTGCGTGTACCCGTCCATGGTCCCGCACGCGCGCGCGGCCCTCGGCCAGGGCAGCCCGATCAAGGTCGCCGCGGTCGCGACCGCCTTCCCCTCGGGCCAGCTCCCGATCGCGCTCAAGCTCGAGGAGGTCCGCCGCACGGTCGCGCTCGGCGCCGACGAGATCGACATGGTGATCAACCGCGGCGCGTTCTTGGCCGGCGAGTACGCGCGGGTCTTCGACGAGATCGTCGCGACCAAGGACGCCTGCGGCGACGCCCACCTCAAGGTGATCCTCGAGACAGGCGAGCTGGGCACCCTCGACAACGTCGCGGCCGCCTCGCGCCTGGCGATGGCCGCGGGCGCCGACTTCATCAAGACCTCGACCGGCAAGATCCAGCCGGCCGCGACCTACCCGGTGGTGCTCGTGATGCTCGAGGCGATCCGCGAGCACTACCTCGAGACCGGCGCGCGCGTCGGCATGAAGCCCGCGGGCGGGATCCGCAAGGCCAAGCAGGCGCTGCACTACCTCGCGCTGCTCGCCGAGACGCTCGGCCTCGACTGGATGACGCCCGACCTGTGGCGCTTCGGCGCCAGCTCGCTCGTCAACGACCTCCTGCGCCAGCTGCTGTGGCGCGAGGAGGGCTACTACCAGTCTCCGCGACGGTTCTCCGTCGACTGATCCGCGACCGCTCGGCTGCCCCGAAGGACACACGCGATGGACCACGCCTCCCCCCCCTCCAACGCCCGGCACCGCCTCCGGCTCGCCGGCGCGCTCGAGCTCTCGCCCTCGATCGAGAAGCACCCGATCAACATCCGCGAGCGCTACGGCCACTTCATCAACGGCGAATTCGTGCCCGGCCAGGGCGACGAGAGCTTCGCTACCGTCAACCCCGCGACCGGCGAGCCGCTGGCGCAGGTCGCCGCGGGCACCGAGGCCGACGTCGACGCGGCCGTCGCCGCCGCGCGCAAGGCCCACGACGAGGTGTGGAGCAAGCTCTCGGGCCTCGAGCGCGGCAAGTACATCTATCGGATCGCGCGCCGGCTGCAGGAGCGCGGGCGCGAATTCGCGACCCTCGAGTCGACCGACAACGGCAAGCCGATCCGCGAGACGCGGGACGTCGACATCCCGCTCGCGGCGGCGCACTTCTTCTACTACGCCGGCTGGGCCGACAAGCTGCGCTACGCGACGCGCGGCGCCGCGGCGAACCCCAGCTCGCTCGGCGTCGCCGGCCAGGTGATCCCGTGGAACTTCCCGCTGCTGATGCTCGCGTGGAAGATCGCGCCGGCGCTCGCGACCGGCAACACCGTCGTCCTCAAGCCCGCCGAGACCACGCCGCTGACCGCGATGCTGTTCGCCGAGCTGCTGCAGGAGGTCGACCTCCCCCCTGGCGTCGTCAACATCGTCAACGGCGCGGGCGCGACCGGCAGCCACGTCGTCTCCCACCCCGGGGTCGACAAGGTCGCGTTCACCGGCAGCACCCAGGTCGGCCGCGCGATCATGCGGGCCATCGCCGGCAGCGGGAAGAAGGCGACCATGGAGCTGGGCGGCAAGGGGGCGAACATCGTCTACGCCGACGCCTCGCTCGACCAAGCCGTCGAGGGCTGCGTCGACGGCATCTTCTTCAACCAGGGGCACGTCTGCTGCGCCGGCTCGCGCCTGCTGCTCGAGGAGTCCATCGCCGACGAGTTCATCGCCCGGCTCAAGCGCCGCGTCGAGACGCTGCGCGTCGGCGACCCGCTCGACAAGAACACCGACGTCGGCGCGATCAACTCCAAGGGCCAGCTGGCGACCATCGAGCGCTACCTCGAGATCGGCCGCGAGGAGGGCGCGACGGTCTGGCAGGGCGCCGCCTGCCAAAAGCCCGACGCCGGCTACTTCGTGCTCCCCACGATCCTCACGGGCGTGCAGCAGAGCGACACCGTGGTGCGCGAGGAGATCTTCGGGCCGGTCCTCGCGTGCCTGACCTTTCGGACACCCGACGAGGCGATCCGCAAGGCCAACGACACCGAGTACGGCCTCGCCTGCGGGGTCTGGTCCGAGAAGACCGCGAAGGTGTTCCGCACCGCCCACGCGCTCAACTGCGGCGTGGTCTGGGCCAACGGCTACAACCTCTTCGACCCGGCCTCGCCCTTCGGCGGTGTGCGCCACTCGGGCTTCGGCCGCGAGGGCGGGATCGCGGGCCTCTGGCCGTACCTCAAGGCGTGAACGTGCGCGCACCAGCGAGCAGCGAGAGAGACGAGCATGAGACTGGCTGTCGAGAAGACCTACAAGCTCTACGTGGGCGGGAAGTTCATCCGCTCCGAGTCGGGCCGCGTGCTCCGCGTGAAGGCGCGGGGAGGGAGCAGCATCAACGTGTGCAGCGCCAGCCGTAAGGACTTTCGAGACGCGATGGAGCTCGCGCGCAAGGCCCAGGCTGGCTGGGCGGCGCGCACCGGCTACAACCGCGGGCAGATCCTCTACCGCCTCGCCGAGATGCTCGAGGGCCGGCGCGAGACGCTGCCGACGGACGCGGCCGACGCCTCGCGGGCGATCGATCGCGCGGTCCACCACGCCGGCTGGTCCGACAAGATCAGCGCGCTGCTCTCGAGCCTCAACCCGGTCGCCTCGGCCCACGTCAACTACTCGATGCTGCGCCCCGTGGGCGTCGTCGTCGCCGCGCCCGCGGCCGAGGATGGCCTCACGGGCATGGTCGAGGCGCTCTGCGCCGCGACGGTGATGGGCGACGCCGTGCAGCTCTTCGTGCCCGTGGCGCTCGCCGAGCTCGCGGCCGCGCTGATCGAGAGCCTCGCTACCTGCGACATGCCCGGCGGCGTCGTCAACGTGATGACGGCCGACGTGCCCGCGCTGTTGAGCTGGGCGAGTCGCCACGACGACCTCGACTGCGTCTACCTCGCCCGCGGCGCGCTCGACCGCGAGGCGCTCGCCGAGCTCGAGCGCGAGGCGGCCCGCGTGATGCGGCGCGTCGTGATCGTCGAGAGCGCGCAGGAGCCGGCCACGCCGCAGACCCTCGAGCGCCTCGCCGAGGTCAAGACCGTGTGGATGAGCTCGTGAGCGAGTCGGCCCCCGCCCGGATCGCCGCCTCGACCCACGACGCGAGCGCGTGACGGGCGAGCTCGAGGTCGCACTGCAGCTGCTCGCGGAGCGCGGCCCCCAGCTCCTCCGCGCTCGCCAATTGACGCGACGGCTCGCGCGCGACGCAACGATCGACCGACCAACCAACCAAGGCGGTCAGGGGCGCCGGCAGCCCGGGCGAGGCGCCGGGCATGTCGCCCTAGACGGGCGCCTCACCGCTCTCCGCGGCCTCGGTCTCGCCCTCGACAGGATCGAGCGCCGGCGGCTCGGTCTCCCCGGGACAAATCCCCTTGGCCTCGACCCAGGCCGTGAAGCCCGCGACGAACTTCTCGTGGCTGATCGGCGGCGTCGCGCGGTCACCCCCGGGCTGCCAGCCCCACAGCACCAGCGGATCCTCCGAGATGTGGTGGAGCAGCTCGTCGAGGCTGCGGTCGCCGTTGCGCTCGCGGTCGCGCAGCTGCTGGCAGAGCGCCGTGACGCTGCGCCCCTGGAACACCATCGGCGTCTCGGCCGGCGGCAGACCCCAGTGCGGGGCGCCGGGCGGCCCGTCCGGGACGACGCTGTTGTGCTCGGCGTGACAGGTGCCGCACGCGAGGCCATCGTCGGCGCTCAGCCGGCTGACGTTCATCGCGTGGGCGCCACCGCGACGCGCGAGCGGCCGGTCTCCCTCGGGGTGACAATTGGCGCAGCGCGGCGACGCCAGCACCCTGTGCACCGGGGCGAACAGCGACTTCGCCTCGTCGGCCGTGGGCGCCGGCGCCATCATCTCGACCTCGGCCTGATCCGCGACGGCCTCGGCCGTGAGATGGTCCTCGCCCATGGGCTCGGGGTCTTTCCCCACGCACGAGAGCGTCACGCTGATCGCCAGGACGATCAACAAGAGCAGACCGAACACGATGACCCCGAGCCACTCGAAGGTCGTCAGCGTGACGCGACCAATTCGCCTCATGTCCATGCTTCGTACTCCTGACTAGCTCTGCTTGTTCGCGGCCATCTGGCGCTCGTACTCGGCCTGCAGCGGCATCCGCCGCAGGCGCTTCCCGGTCAGCGCGAAGATGGCGTTACCCGTCGCCGCGGCGATCGGCGCGACGCCCGGCTCGCCCACGCCGCCGGGCTCAGACGCCCCCTCGATCAGCTTGACGACGATCTCCGGCGTCTCGTGCATCCGCATCAGCCGGTAGTCGTCGAAGTTGCCCTGCTGGACCTGCCCGTCCTCGACGGTGATCTCGCCCCACAGCGCCGCCGTGAGCCCGAAGATCACGCCGCCCTCGACCTGCGAGACCACGAGGTCGGGGTGGACCGCGAGGCCGCAGTCGAGCGCCGCGTAGACCTTGGAGACCTTGATCTGCCCGTCGTCGACGCGGGCCTCGACGACCTGCGCGCAGAAGCTGCCGAAGGCCTCGACCACCGCGATCCCGCGAGCTGTCCCCTCGGGCAGCTCGGTCTTCCCCCAGCCGCTCAGCTCCGCCACCGCGTCGAGCACCCCGAGCCAGCGCGGGCTCCCGCCCAGCATGTTGCGGCGGAACTGGTACGGGTCCTGCTCGGCCGCGTGCGCGAGCTCGTCGATGAAGCTCTCGACCACGAAGGTGTTGATCGAGAAGCCGACCGAGCGCCACCAGATCACGCTGATGGGCGCCTTGATGTTCATGTAGGTGACGCGGTGATTGGGGAGCTCGTAGCCGAGATGCGTCGCGCCCTCGGTCGAGATGATGTCGGCCATCAGCGCGTTGCTCCCGATCAGGCGCGCGCCGTTGTAGGTCAGCCAGCGCCGCAGCTGCGGCGGCATAGAGTCCGGGAGCAGCCCGCTGAGGACCCCGCCCAGCTCGCCCATGATCGACTGCGAGATGGTGTCGAAGCCCAGGGCCGAGACCGCGCCGCCGCCGTCGATACGCCCGTAGATGTGCGCCCACGCCTGCGGCCGGTAGCGACCCCCCCGCATGTCGTCCTCGCGCGACCAGATCACCTGCACGGGCCGCCCGACCGCCTTCGAGAGCTCCACCGCGTCGAGGACCGCGTCGGGGTGCGAGCGCCGACCGAAGGCGCCGCCGAGGTACGGCGTGTGCACGAGCACGTCGTGGCGCTCGATCCCGAGGTACTCCGCGGCCGCCTCCTGGATGCCCGTCGGGCCTTGGTTCCCGGTCCAGATGTCGCAGCCGTCGCCTTGGACGTGGGCGATCGCGTTGAGCGGCTCCATCGGCGCGTGCGCCAGGTAGGGGGCCTCGTAGACCGCCTCGATCAGGGTGCCCTCGGCGCTGTCGACATCGCCCTCGTCGAGGGCGACGCGCGACCGCTTTCGATCGCAGCTCTCCATCTCGAGCCGGAGGCTCTCGGTGCAGAACTCCGCCATCGTGCCCTCGGTCCACTCGACCTTCACGAGCCGCGCGGCTCGGGCCGCCTGCCAGTAGCGCTCGGCGACGACCCCGACGCCCCGCTCGCTGACGATGACATCGACGACGCCGGGCTGCTGCTTCGCCTCCGCGTCGTCGATGGACGCGACCGTGGCGCCCGGTCGCGGCGGGTGGATCATCGCGGCCTTGGCCATGTTCGGCACGCTCAGGTCGATCCCGAAGGCCGCCGTCCCCGTGACCTTCGCGCGCGCGTCGATGCGACGGGGCGAGGTGCCGATGACCTTGTGCTGATCGCGGGTCTTGAGCTCCGGCTCCTGCGGCACCGGCAGCTCGCGCGCGGCCGCGACGAGCTCGCCGTAGCTCGCCGAGCGCGAGCCGGCGTCGTCGATGACCTTGCCGTCCTCGGCGCGCAGCGAGCCCGCGTCGACGCCCCACTGCTTCGCGGCCGCGCCGATCAACATCATCCGCGCCGCGGCGGCGGCCGCGAGCAGCCCCGCGTACGCGCCGTTGAGGCCCGACGAGCCGCCGGTCGCCATCGGCCCGTACTTCGCCGACGAGTCGGCGAAGAACACCTCGACCCTCTCGAGCGGGACCTCCAGCTCCTCGGCGACGAGCATCGCCAGGCCCGTCATCGTGCCCTGGCCCATCTCCTGCTTGTCGCAGGCGTAGATCACCCGATCGTCCGGGGTCACCGTGATGTAGACGTTGGGCTTGAGCGCGCCCTCGACATCGTCGAGCTGGGGCACGCTGCGCTCGCTCGCCCCTGTCGAGCGCACGCCGCAATAAAGGGCCAGGCCCGCCGTGCCCGCGAGCATCCCCAGCAAGAATCTTCGCCGCCCGATCCCGCGTCGTCGCTCGCTCATGGCGTCCCACCTTTCTTGGCGTCGACGTCAGCGCGCCCGGTCCCCGCGACCGCGTGGATCGCCTCGCGGATCCGCGGGTAGGTCCCGCACCGGCAGATCGAGCCGGCCATGACCGCGTCGATGTCGGCGTCGGTCGGCTTCGGCTTCTTGCTCAGCAGCGAGGCCGCCATCATCAGCTGACCGGGCTGGCAGTAGCCGCACTGCGGAACGTTGTGGTCGACCCACGCCTGCTGCAGCGCGTGAAGTCGCTCCTCGCCGCCGAGCGCCTCGATCGTCGTGATCGACTGACCGGCGACATCGCCGACCGCGGTGACGCAGGAGCGTTTTGGCGCGCCGTCGACGTGCACCGTGCACGCGCCGCACAGCGCGCGGCCGCAGCCGTACTTCGTGCCCGTGAGCCCGAGCTCCTCCCGCAGGACCCACAGCAGCGGGACGTCGTCGGGGACATCGACCTCACGCTCTTCTTCGTTGACCTTGAGCTTCACAAGCGCGCTCCTCGCCAGGCGAACACCACGGCGCCCCTATTGTGCCGCCTCGCGCCGCGGGTTTCACTTTCGATACGCGCCAACCTCGTAACAATCGGCGCGTCAGCAGACGGCTCAGCGAGACCTGGTGAGCCGTGGGGCTGGCGACGCGTGCGCACGGCACACCGCGAGGGCTCCGCCCATCAATGAAGACGCCGCGAGCGCGGACCCCCGAAGCACCTGTCTACTCGAACATCCCGCGCGCGGAATTGAAAGCCCGCGCCGCATCGAGTACGAGCCCGCCATGCGTCGCGCTCACCGGTGGATCGGCCTCCTGCTCGCCGCGCCGTTCTTCGTGTGGGCGGTGACGGGGCTGCTGTTTCACCTCAAGCCCGGCTGGGGCCCCGCCTACGACACGCTCTCGATCTCGACCGGCGCGCCGCTCCCAGCGGACACGCTCCCGCTCCCGCAGGCCCGCGCCGCGCTCGCGTCCCCGCCGTCCTCGATCGAGCTGCTGTCGACCGCGCTCGGGCCGGTCTACCGGGTCCGCGTCGAGAAGACGCGCGCGCTCCTGAACGCGATGGACGGATCGCCGCTGTCGCCGCTCAGCGCGGAGCAGGCCGAGCGCCTCGCCGTCGACGCGATCGCCCGCAGCCCCCACCGTCAGCGCTACGGCGCGCCCGCGCGCCGCGAGCTGCACGAAGATCACCTCGAGCTGTTCATGGACGGCCCCGGCGACGTCGTCGTGCGCGTCGATCGACGCGACGGCTCGCTGCGGCAGCGCGGCGCCGACACGGCGCGCGTCGACTGGCTGTACCGGCTGCACTACGGGCAGTGGACCGGCGCGCCCGCGCTCGACCGCGTCATCCCGCTGCTCTTGCTCGCCGGCGTCGCGCTGCTCGCCGCCGCCGGCCTAGCGCTGTTCTTCGCGCCCCTGCTCCGAAGGACAGCTCGCCAGCGCCTCCGCGAGGGGCGCGGGCCCGGGCGGCGGCAGTCATCGAGGGGCTAGCTTCGGCACGCCGAGCGCCGCGGCGCCCGAGCGCGACGGTTCGCCGCAGCGGCGTTGATCGGCGACGTCCGCCCGCTACTCTGGACTCCGTGCTGCGCGCGCGCTCGCCGGATCCCGCCGGGTCTCAGGCCCAGCTGCGGCGTGAAGACGACTCCGCCAGCATCGCGCTGCGGACCTTCGTGGTCGCGCGTTGGGTGCTCCTGGGCCTGATCGCGCTCGGCTGGACCGTGCAGCTCGTGCACCCGGCGGCCTGGCGGTGGCTGATCAGCTGGTTCCCGCCCCCGCCCGAGCCGCGCGGCACCGCGGCGGTGATGCTCGTGCTCATCGCGCTGAACCTCGCTACCCAACACTGGATCCTTCGGTCAGGTCGCGCGACCGCCAACATCGCCGGCGCGCACCTGCTGATCGACGCGACCGCGCTGACCGCCCTGCTCGCGCTCTCGGGCGGCGCCGCGAACCCCTTCACGATGATGCTGTTCGTGCCGATCACGCTGGCGACCCAGATCTCGCCGCGCTGGACCTGGGCGCTCGCCGCCTACTGCCTGCTCGGCTTCGCCGCGCTGCTGCTGCTCGCCAGCGGCACGCTCGACGCGATGGCGCACGCGACCGACTCGCTGACGATGCGGATCCGCGGGATGTGGGTCGCCTTCGGCATGGCCGGCGCGTTCGTGACCTACTTCGTGCACCGCATCGCGCTCTCGCTCGAGCGTCAGCGCGTCGAGCTCGCGCGCCTGCACGTCGAGGCGCTGCAAGACCACAACCTCGCCGCCCTCGGCACGCTCGCGGCCGGGGCCGCGCACGAGCTCGGCTCGCCGCTGGGGACCATCGCCGCGCTCGTCGGCGACATCAACTACATGGAGCTCGAGGAGCGCGACGACGCGATCACGACGATCAAGCAGGAGCTGCTGCGCTGCAAGCACATCATTCACCAGATGGCCTCGCCGGAGCTGCGCGTGCCCCAGCTCGGGCGCGTCGAGACCCCGTGGTCGCTGCGCGAGCTCGAGGACGAGCTGCGCGTCGCCGCCGGCACCGTGCGCGCCCGCGTCGTGTTCGCGCCGACCGTCACGCCCCGCGCGAAGCTCACCCAGCCCCGCGAGGTCATCGGTCAGATCCTGCGGGAGCTGGTCTCCAACGCGGCCGAGGCCTGCCGCGAGCGCGACGGGGCCCGCGGCGTCGTGATCCGCTTCGACGTCGACGACTCCTCCGCCGCGGTCGAGGTCGTCGACGACGGCGCGGGCATGACCTCCGAGGCCCGCGAGCGCGCCTTCAACCCGTTCTTCTCGACCAAGGCCGAGGGCCGCGGCATGGGCCTGGGCCTGTACCTCGCGCGCGCGCACCTGCGCCAGCTCGGCGGCTCGATCAACATCGAGTCGCGCCCGGGCGAGGGCACCACGGTGCGCCTGCGCTTCCCCCTGCGGCCCTCGGTGTAACTAGCGCGGAGGGACAGGTTTCCTCCGGCGCGGCCGGGGCGGGTGAATCGCCTCGTCCCCGCGCCGAGCTCACCCGCGCGAGGCCAGGAGCAGCGAGTGCTCGTCGCAGCTCGGGTCACGCAGGAGGAGCTCAACGTCGACGAAGCCGAGCGAGCTCAGGCGCTCTCGATACTCCCCAGGGTCGAGGCTCGCGTGATACACCGCCCGGCCCTCGACGGTCCCGAGCAGCGCCCCCTCGCGATCGCCGATGGTGAGCAGCACGGCGCCGCGCGGGGTGAGCATCCCTGGGAGTCGCGCGAGCAGCTCTCGCTGCTCCTCGATCGACAGATGGAAGGAGCCGTCCCACGAGAGCACGGCGTCGAAGCGCTCGCCAGGCACGGCCGGATCCCGCATATCGCCGAGCCGCCACCGCGCGTCGGGAAACCGCGCCCGCGCCAGCGCCAGCATGGGCGCCGAGTAGTCGACCCCCACGTAGTCACAGCCCTGGGCGAGCAGGTAGCCGGCGATCGGATCACCAGCGCCGCAGCCGAGCTCGACGACGCGCGGCCCCGGGCGCAGCCGCGCGAGCAGCTTGTCGAGCCAGCGCCGTTCGTACAGCACGCGCGGCCGACGGGCGTCAAAGCCCGCCGCCGCGATCTCGTAGACCTCGCGGGTGCTCGCGTAGGCGGCCGCGAGCGACGCCGCGGTGACTCGTCGCTGCATACGCGCTGAGTATCACGCGCGCCGCCGCCGAAGCGCCAGCGGGAGCAGCAAGCTCCACCACGCGCCGGCCCCAGGGTGCCCGCTTCGACAGCCGCAGCCCTCCTCATCGAGCCCGCCGCCCCCGTCCGTGCCGGAGTCCGTCTCGGCCTCCGATGTCGAGTCGCCCGCGCTCGTGTCGTCGCCCGTCGCGTCGTCCCCCGTCGGCCCCGCGCTCGTGCTCGCGGCGCCGCTCGTCGTCGGCCCCTCACCGGTCGAGCCGCCCGTCGAGCCGCCCGTCGTGTCGGACTCGCCGCTCCCCGTCTCCGTGCCCGTCTCCGTCTCCCCGACCTCGGGCTCGAGCTTCTCGGCGCTCAGATCGCCGCGCAGCACCAGCGCGAAGGGCTGCGGCCCCATCGGGATCGCGTCGGCGCGCACGCGCAGGGTGTAGCCACCGGGCGCGGGCGCCTCGATCATGATCTGCTCGACGTTGTTGACGCGATCGGGCTCACCGCCCGCGACCGACTCGCCGGCTTCGAACACGTTGCCCAGCAGCTCGCCGCCAGGCCCCGTGAGCGTCAGGTCGAGGTCGTTGACCAGGTGCTGCGCGGCCATCGGCACCGACGGGTAGTCGGTCCACACCAGCGTCGCGCGCAGCGGCGCGTCGGCGCTCGCTACCTCGACCGCGTACTCGATCGCCTCGTCCGACTCATCTGTGAAGCCCTCGGCGTCGTCGTCGACGAACAGCCGGCTGGTCTCGCCCGCGAAGTGCAGCGCGTCGTCGAGGGTCACACGGCCCCAGCCCTGATCGCTCGAGGGCGCCGGCGCGTCTTCGTTCTCCATGCTGCGCGCCGAGCTGATCAAGGTCGCCTTGAGCAGCGCGGCCGAGGGCGTGAAGCCGTCGCCGGGGCTCGCCTCGCCCTCGGGATAGAAGCCCTCCGTGTAGTACTGCCGCGCGAGCGCGGCCATCCCGGTCGCGCCGGGCCCGGACATCGAGGTCCCCGAGAGCGCCTGGTTCTCGCAGTTGTCGGTCTCGATGTCGCCGTCGGTCGCGGCCGAGCGGATCTGTACGCCGGGGAAGGTGACGTCCGGCTTGAGGCGACCGTCGTCGGTCGGCCCGCGCGACGAGAAGCCCGGCACCGCGCCGGCCTCGCCGGCCCGCCGCGTCGCGCCCACGCTCAGCACGTTCTTGCCCGTCGCCGGCCCCAGCACGGTGTAGGGCGCCGGCCCGTCGTTGCCGGCCGAGAACACGAGCAAGAACTCGGGGTGCGCCCACATGAACTCGTCGGCGTCCTGCGAGCCGTCGGTGTAGACCGACTTGAAGGGCGAGTTCTCGTTGTCGCCCCACGAGTTCTGGTGCACGCGCGCGCCCTGCTCGTAGGCCTGCTCGAACACGAAGTGGAGATCGACGACCGGGCAGCCGAGCGCCGGCATGTCCGCGCAGTCGTCGACCCCGAAGCCGCCGTCCTGGACGACGAGCTTCGCCGCCGGCGCCATGCCGTCGTGGTTGTTGTGCTCGCCGTAGGGGCTCATGTCGCCCGCCAGCGTCCCGCCGACGTGGGTCCCGTGGCCGTTGTCATCCCAGTCGCTGATGTCCTCGGGGTCATCCTGCTCCCAGAGGAAGTCGACCGCGATGACCTTGCGGCGCGCCATGTCGACCGCGGTCTCGCCGACCCCGTTGATCGCCGGCAGGCCGCCCTCGTCCCGAAACGCGCAGTGGTCGATGTCGATCCCCGTGTCGAGGAAGCCGATGATCTGGCCCTCGCCGCGCAGCCCCTGGTCGAAGATCGGCGTCGAGTCGTCCTCGAGGCCCGACTGCCCGACCCACACCGACGTGCCGTTGAGCAGCCGCCGCGGCCGCCGCTTCCCGATCCACGCCACCTCGTCGCGGCGCGCGAGCGACTCGGCGAGCGCGAGCTGCTCGCGCGCGGGCCCGCGCAGCGTGACGCGAGAGAAGCGCGGGCCTCGGCCGACGCCGAGGGGCGTCGCGCCCCGCGCCCGCAGCGACGCCGCGAACGCCTCGAGATCGACATCGGCGAACAGGTTAACGACCAGGATCACCGCCTCGCGCGAGTCTCTCGATATGTCCAAAAGCGCAGGGTCCAGCTTTTCTGCGCCGAGGTAGGGCTCGACGCGCGCGCCGAGCCGAGTGATCCGCGTGACCGCGCGCTCCGCCGACGCGCCCGGCGGTCGGCTCACGAGGTACGCGTCGCGCCCGAGCGGCGCCTCGACGACGACCTCCTCCGCGCGCAGCAGCGCGAGCACCGCCGAGCGCGAGGCGTCGCCGAGCGTGACCACGACGCGGCGCGCCTCTGACACCGCTCCGGCGCGCTCAACCGAACGCGACGTCGCGTCGAGCTCGAGCGAGTCGCAGCTCGCGATCAGCAGGGGCAGCGCGAGGAGGGGCAGCGGCGTGGTGTGCTTCATGGGTCACCCGAGCGCCCGGAGTGTACCCTCGCGCGCGGACGACTCAGGCGCGCTCCTACGCGAGCCGCGCGATCACTCGCTCGAGCAGGCCGATAAAGGTGGTGCGCACGCGCGTCGCCACCTCCGTGACCTCATCGTGCGAGAGCGGCCCCGCGAGGCCGGCGGCCTTGTTCGTCACGCACGAGATCCCGAGCACGCGGGCGCCCATGTGACGCGCGGCGATCACCTCCGGCACGGTCGACATGCCCGCGAGGTCAGCTCCCATCGCGCGCAGCATCCGGATCTCCGCCGGCGTCTCGTAGCTCGGCCCGAGCAGCGCCGCGTACACGCCCTCCTGCAGCTCGAGGCCGAGCTCGCGCCCGCACTCGCGCGCGAGCGCGCGCAGCTCGGGATCGTAGGCCGTCGTCATGTCCGGGAAGCGCGGGCCGAAGCGCTCCTCGTTGGCGCCGACGAGCGGGTTCTGGCCGAGCATGTTGACGTGATCGGAGATCACGACGAGGTCGCCGGGCGTGTAGCTGTCGCGGATCCCCCCCGCCGAGTTCGTGATGATCAGCGCGCGGCAGCCGGCGCTGATCATCGCCCGCGCCGGGAGCACGACGCGGGCCATGGGGTGCCCCTCGTAGCAGTGCACGCGGCCCTGCATCGCGAGCACGGGCACGCCCTTACATGTCCCCGCGACCATGCGACCGGCGTGCCCGACGACGCCGCTGCTGGCGAAGCCCGGGATCTCGCCGAAGGGCACGCGCGCCGCGTCCTCGAGCGAGTCCGCGAACGCGCCGAGGCCGGAGCCGAGGATCAAGCCGAGCGCGGGCCGGCGGGGCGCGATCGCCCGCGTCACGTACTCCGCCGCCTCGCGCACCTGCGCGTACATCGTTGTCTGCTCGTCGTGCTCCTGCCCCATGCTTCTCTCCTGCGGACCACGCCGCGATCGCTACTCACCACATGTAGGACCCGGACGCAAGCGCGCCTCCATGCACCGACGCCGCCCCCCCTCGCCGACGTTGCACGCACAACCTCCCGTCGAACCATGGGCGCGCTCGACCAGCGTGCGCTCGCCCGCCCCGGCCCGAACGCACACGTGCGTAGCGCCGCGACGCGGCAGATCACCAGACCAGCGGGCGTCGTCGACCAAATTTTTCCGGTCTCTTCCGGTCTGAGGAGCTCACAACGCGCTCCCAGGACCCCGTGGCCGCGGTCGCTCGAGCGGCACGAGCATTGCATTTGAATGGGAGCCTGACGCGAGCGCGAGCCAGCGCGCGAACGCCCTGTAGTGCAATGAAATATAGTCACACCTCGCAACCCACCCGAGACGCGCGCGCGCCTCGACCTGGCCGCTTCAGGTACTCCGCGCACGCGGCCCACGACACCTCGTCGGCTCCTGAGCAGGGCGCCCCCGGCGTGTCGTCCGGCGACGCCGCCTGCCGGCGCTCGTCGACGATCATCCCCTACCTGCCGATCCGCGCCGGTCGCGTCGCGCCGCTCTCCGGCATCACGACGCTGCGCGATCCCGGAGACCCGCTCGAGCTCGCCCGTCACCTCGACGACCGCGGCGCGGCGCGGCTGTTCATTGAGTACCTCGATCAAGACGAGCCCGTCGAGGCGCTCGCGCCGGCGCTGCGCCGGCTCGTCGAGGAGCTCCGCTGCCCCGTGCTCGTCTCCATCGCCGACGGTCGACTCCGCTCACCCGACAGCATTCACCAGCTGCTCGAGGCCGGCGCGCAGCGAGTCGCGATCAACACCAGCGCGGTGCGTCACCCGGGCTGGGTCAACGAGATCACGGCGCGCTTCGGAGCCGACAGCCTGCTCGCGGTGATCCGGGCCCGACGCGTGACCGCGGACTGGTGGGAGCCGATGATCGCGCACGGGGTGGAGGCCACCGGCCTCGACGCGATCAGCTGGGCCTACGAGCTCGTCGAGCGCGGCGTCGGAGAGCTGCTCGTCCACAGCATCGATCGCGCCGGGCACGGCTGGGGCTACGATCTCGATCTCACCCGCGCGATCGCGGACGCCGTGCCCGCGCCCGTGATCGCGTCGGGCGGCGCCGCGCTGCCCCAGGACCTCGTCGCCGGCCTGACCAAGGGGCGCGCGAGCGCCGTGGTCGTCGACGAGCTCGTCCACACCGGGCGCTGCTCCCTCGAGATGGTCAACACCTTCGTCGGCGCATGGTTCGCGCAGCTGCGCGGCGGCGTCGAGCGTGCTTGAGTTCGCCGTCGCGCGCCCTACCGGGCTCCCTGGAGCCGCGCGTCGAGCTCTCGCAGCGCCCTCGCGGCCCCCAGGTCGAGCGAGATCGCGCCGCGCGGGCCGTAGGCCTCGCGCGGGTTAACGCGGATCAGCGTGCCGCCCGCGCCGCTCGCCACGCGCTCGCAGGTCATCCGCACCGAGGGGATCGCCGTGCCCGCCCCGCACTCGACCACGACCACGCGCGCGCCCGCGAGCCCGCGCAGCCACGTGTGCATCCTCGACTCCTGCGCGCTCGAGCGCTCGCCGTGCCACGCGAAGTCACCGAACATCAGGATGTTGGGCCGCGCCAGCGCGTCGCAGCGAGGGCAGCGCGGCAGCGGCTCATCGGCGCGCAGCGTCGCCATCTCGACCACGACGCGCGCGTCGGCGGCGGACCAGATGTCACCGCCGCACGGCCGGCTGCACTGCAGGTGATGGATCGAGCCGTGGCACTCCACGACCTGGTCTTCAGGGAAGCCCGCGCGCTGGAACTGCCCGTCGACGTTGGAGGTGAACACGAACGCGCCGCGCGGGCGCGCCGCAGCCCAGCGGCGCAGCAGCGCGAAGCCGACGTGCGGGCGCGTCTCTCGATAGAGGTTGAGCCGGTGCCCGTAAAACCCCCAGGCCAGGCGCGGGTCGTCACGAAACCACCGCGGGTTCGCCATCGCGGAGAACGAGATCCCGAGCTCGGCGATCGGCGGGTACGCGCGCCAGAAGCCCTCATCCCCGCGAAAGTCGGGCAGCCCGGAGTCCACGCCCATGCCCGCGCCGGCGCCGATCAGCAGCGCGTCCGCCTCGGCGACGGCCGCCGCCGCGCGCGTCAGCGCCTCCTCCTGCGCGCGCGTCAGCGCCTCCTCTTCAGATGTCGCAAGCGTCATGTCGCCTCACCGCGTCGACTATACGACCGCGGGGCCCGCCGCGTCACCCAGCCAGCGCGCGGGGCATCGCTCACGGGCAGCGCGGGCTTCGTTGGCGAAGGCTGTAGCTCTCCCGCCAGCGACGAGAAGTCCGGCGCGGACCGTCGCCACGGGCTGCTCGGCTACGGCGCCGCGATCACCTCGGCGCGCCACAGGTCCCACCCGCCCGCGCTCCCGGGGCGCGACGAGGCGAACAGCAGCTCGCAGCCGTCCGCGCTCAGCAGCGGCTCGCCGTCAAAGCTCGGGCTGTTGATCACGGGCAGCGGCGTCGGCGGACCGAAGGGCGCCTCGAGCCCCGGGCGCATCGCGATCCAGATGTCCGAGTCCCCCGCCCCGCCCGGGCGATCGCTCTCGAACAGGATCACGCGCTCGTCACCGCTCAGGTGCGGGTGCGACGATTTATCCGGGCCCGCCAGCCCCTCGACGAGCGTCGCCGGCGAGAACGGCTGCCCGGGCGCCGCCCGCTCGGCGACGAACAGCGCGAGCGGCACGCCTGACGCGAAGTACAGCCGCAAGCCGTCGACCGACGGCTGCGGGTCGTACTCATCCTCCGCCGTGTTCAGCGCGGAGAGGTTCTCAAACGGACCGAAGGGGCCGCTCGTGTCCGCCCGGCTCATGGTCCAGAGATCCGAGCCCCCCTGCGTCCCCGCGCGATCGCTCGCCATGTACCCGCGCAGGCCGTCCGGCGAGAGCGCGAGCTTCGAGTCGAAGCTCTCGCTGTTGACGTCGAGATCGACATTGTTGATCGGCGGCGCGAACACAGCGTCGAGCGCCGGCCGAGTCGCCCGGTAGGAGTCGTACGCGCCGACGCCCCCGGGGCGATCCGACGCGAAGTAGAGGGTCAAGCCGTCGGGGCTCAAGAACGGCTCCGCCTCGTTGTCGGGGCTGTTGAGCTCGTCGATCGGCCCGGGCGTCGTCAACGTCCACTCGCCGGGCTCGAAGCCGCAGAGGGTCGGCCCGTCGACGATCGCCCCGGTCGTCGCCTCCGCGCCGGAGCTCGTCACGCCCGTCACGCCCGTCACGCTCGTCGTGGTGACGCTCGTCGCGCTCGTGCCGGCCGTGGTCTCGTCGATGTCCGTCATCGCGCTCGAGGCTTCGGTCGCGCCGCCCCCGGTCGTCGGCGCGCTCGTCAGCTGCGCGCCCGAGCTGCTCGGCGCGGTATCACCCGCGCTGCGCTCCGGCTCGTCAAAGCTCGGGTTCTCGTCGAGGCACGCGGGCAACACGCAGCAGGCCGCCGCGAGCGTGCGCAGCCTCCTCGCGCGTCGTGCCCCCACTCTATCAGTGTAGCGAACTCCCGCCGCCGTCGACCCGAGGCGCTCGCGCAGAGCGTGCGAGGACGGAACAACATGTCTCTTAAGACACCATTTACGGTCACCGGCTGGCAAGCCGCGCCCGCGGCCCGTGACAGCCCGCGCCCGGCTCCCGTATCATCCCGGCATGCCGAAGCTCATCGCCTGTCCCGCGTGCAGCGTGCACGTCAAGCAGCTCGACACCACGTGCCCCCACTGCGGCGCGCGCCTTCGGGATGTCCACGGGCGCATCGCCCGGACCGCCGGCGCGCTGCTGATGGGGCTCTCGCTCGCCGGCTGCGGCGACAAGGATCCCGACGAGACGACCGCGCACTCCAGCGACACCGAGATGAGCAGCTCCGCCTCGTCCTCGAGCGGCTCGTCCTCGACCTCGCCTACATCGTCGACCTCGACCTCCACCTCCACCTCGACCGGCTCGACCTCGAGCGCCGTGACGGGTCAGCCCGCCTACGGCGTCCCCGCGACGACCTCGGGCACCACCACCGGGAGCACGACCGATCCCGATCCCTCCTCGTCTGGCCCCGCGCCCGCCTACGGCGTGCCCTCGACGACGACCGGCCTCCCCGATCCGACGACCGGCGCCCCTGAGCCGGACTACGGCGTCCCCACCACCGATCCGTAGAGCGGCGGCCCAGCGACCCCGAGGCCGAAGATCCCGCCGGTGTGCACGAACACGACGCGCGGCCCCGGCAGCGCGTCGCTACCTGCCCGATCGAGCAGGCCGCGAAACGCCTTCACCGTGTACACGGGATCGAGCACCAAGCCGTCGGCTCGCGCCGTCTCGCGCAGCAGCGCGAGCTCCTCCTCCGACGACAGCGCGTAGCCGCGGCCCTGGTAGCCGTCGAGCAGCGTGAAGTCGTCCGCCGTGAGGCGTGGGAGCCCGAAGCGCGCCGCCGCCTCCGCCGCGATCTCCAGGACGACCCGGCGGAAGCTCGCCGGATCGTCACAGATCGGGACCCCGACCGCGCGCGCGCGGGCGCCGAGCGCCTTGAGCCCGAGCGCGACGCCGGCGAGCGTTCCGCCCGACCCGGTCGCCACGACCACCGCGCTCGGCGGCTTATCACCTGCCTGTTCGAGCAGCTCCTCCACGGCGCGCACGTAGCCGAGCGACCCGAGCGCGTTCGAGCCGCCCTGGGGGATGATGTACGGCCTCGCGCCGCGCGCCCGCAGCTCGTCCGCGACCCCCTCGAGCAGCGACGGCCACGCGCGGTACTCGGCCGGCGTGCACGTCCGCAGCGACGCGCCCGCGAGGCGATCGAGCAGGAGGTTCCCCCGCGCCGGCTCGAGCTCCTCCGCGCGCCCGCGCGGCGTGCGAAGCACCAGCGCGCACTCGAGGCCGAGCGGCGCGCTGGCGAGCGCGGTCGCGCGGCAGTGATTCGACTGCGCGCCGCCGCAGGTCACGACCGCCGTCGCGCCCAGCGCCCGCGCCTCGGCGAGCAGGTACTCGAGCTTGCGGATCTTGTTGCCGCTGAGATGACTGCCGGTCAGGTCATCCCGCTTTACGAGCAGCTCGAGCCCGAGCCGCGCGGACAGCCGCGGGAGCGGCTCGAGCGGGGTCGGCGTGCGCGCGAGCGTCAACCGAGGAGCGAGATCATCAAGACGCATATCGCCCGAGACTAACAGGCAGGCAGCGGACCTCCGCGGTAGTGCCACTCGAGCGCGCGCCGATCCTCGATGACGCGCTCGCCGGTCGCGCGCAGACGGGCCGCGAGCTCGGCGGTCATCCCGTCCTCCCGCGCCGCGCCGAGCCTGCCCGCGCGGATCATCGCGCCCGGCTTCAGCACCGGCACCGGTGTGAGGGTCGAGACCTCGAAGCGCTCCTGACGGGCCTTCATCCACGAGAACGAGCAGCACTCCAAGATCGTCGGCCACCGCGACTCCGCGGGCGAGACGCCCAGGAACGCCGCGATCCGGCGGATCGAGCCCTCCGGGTCTCGCTTGAGCTCGCTGAAGTGCAGCATCAAGACGTTCTCGCGACGCCGCAGCGGCCACCAGCCCGCCACGAAGCGAAACAGTCCCTCGTGCAGCCCCATCCCCTCGACCACCCGATCGTAGAACGCGGCGAAGCTGGGCGCCGTGAGGCTCGGTCGCGCCACCCCCCACAGCGCGTACCACTCGTCCGTGTGCTTCTCCAAGAACGGCTTGAACGAGACGAGCGCCTCCTCCGGGTCGCGCGCGACGACGATATAGCGGACCTCGGGGCGGCCCTCGCCCGGCGCGACGTAGGGGAGCACCGGCGGCGCCGCGTGGGTCTTGAACGCGCGGCGAGCGTCCTGTGGCATCGCCTCCCACCGCGCGAGCAGCTCCTCGGGCGTCTGCCCCGGGCGCTCGACGAGCTCGATCCACGGGACCTCGGTGTAGATGTCTTTAAAGTCAGGGTCCCCACCGCGCCGCAGCTGGTGCACGATATTCATCGTCCACGTCGTCCCGCTCTTGCTCGGGACCGAGATCACGATGTCGCCGTCGCGCCACGCGACGCGCCGCTGGATGTCTGTGTTGATCCACGGCGGCGGGCCGCCGCGGGGAGGAGCGCCTTCGGGCGCGGAGGAGGTCGTCACGCCCACCATTCTCGGTCAACGCGCCCCTCGGGCTCAACCGCGCCAGCGCGGCAGGCCGCGCAGGTCTAGCGCGGCCGCGTCGCGAAAACGACTCGAGCGACAGCGCGGCAGGCCGCGCGCTCGCGCCGGCTAGGCCTCGTCATCGTCATCGTCGTCATCATCCTCGGCGTTGACCATCTCCATCGCGATCGCCAGCGCCTTCTCGGAGCGCGCGCGCCACTCGGCGTCGAGCTTGATGCGACGGTGCGCCTTGACCAGCCGCTCCTCGTTGCGCTCGTTGAGCGCCTGCAGCTGAAGGACCTGACTCTCGAGGTTGGCCGCGAGCGCGCTCGTGCGCTTGAACTGCGCCATGATCCGCTCGCCCTGCGCCACCAGCTCCTCGATCTTGGCGTCGCGCTTGACGAGCTCCTCGTTGAGCTTGCCGCGGCGCTCTGATCCCTCGGCGATCGATCGCTCGCGCTCCGCGAGGGATCGCTCGCGCTCCGCGAGCGTCTCCTTCAGCGTAGCGAGCTCTTGGCCCAGCGACTCGTTCTTCTGCTCCAGCTCCGCGACGCGCCGCTTCCAGCCGCGACGCTTCGACTTCGCCGTCTTCTTGCGCCGCTGCTTGCCCTCGTCGAGCTTGCGGATCATGTCCTCGATCGACGTGAGGTCGACCTCCGGCTGCTCGGCGAGCGCGTCCATCCCCATCGCTACCTCGTCCGAAAGGTTCGACGAGATCGCCGGCACGTCCTCTCCGTCCGCTGACAGCATGGAGAGATCGATCGCGCCGGGCGTCGCCGACGGCCTCGCCGCGGGCGCGGGCGTTGACTCCTCGGTCGCCGCCGCGACCGGCTCAACCGTCGAGGCCTCCGCGTCGTGACCGACCTCGACCTCGGGCGCGGGCGGGGCGTCTGAAGCGACATCGCCCGCATCGCCGGGTCCCGTCTCCGCCGCGTCGGCCGACTCCTCCGGCGGCCCGGCCTCGTCTTCGGGAGCCGCGCGTCCAGCTTCCGCCGCGGGTTCCTCGGCCGAAGACGCCGGCGCCGACGTCGCCGCTGCCTCCGCCGCGTCATCGGTCGCGGCTGCTTCGTCGGGCGCGCCCTCAGTCTCCTGCGCTGGCTCCGACGCGGCTCCTTCGTCAGCCGCCGCGGGCTCCGGCTCTGCCTCCGCGTCGCTCGCCTCGGCCTCCTCGCTCGCCTCCTCGGCGGGCTCCGTCACGCCCTCGCTCGACGCCGGCGCCGCGGGTTCCTCAGGCGCCGCGGCATCTGTCACTTCAGTCACCTCGACCGTCGCCTCCACGGGCGCCGGCGCGGTCGACGACTCGGGCTCCTCGGGCTCCTCGGCGCCGTCCGCCGCCGACGCTTCGAGCGTCTCGGCGTCGAGGTCTGACGACTCGGGTGCGTCCGGGTCACCATCGGACGACCCCGCGCTCGCCTCAACCTCCGACGACGCCTCATCGGCGGCGACGCTCGCGTCGACCTCGGCGGCCTCTGCCGGCGCCTCGCTCGTCTCCGCGGCTGCCTCCGCCGGCGCTTCGTTCGACTCCTCCGGAGGAGCCTCGCTCGACTCCGACGGAGCATCGCTCGACTCTGCTGGCGCATCGCTCGACTCCGCCTCGTTCGAATCCTCCGTCGACTCTGCTGGCGCTTCGCTCGACTCTGCTGGCGCTTCGCTCGACTCCTCCGTCTCCGCGACCGTCTCGCTCGGCTCCGTCGCCTCGCTCGGCTCCGCCGCATCGCTCGGCTCCGCGTCAGCGCTCGGCTCCGCCGCCTCGCTCGTCTCGGACTCCGTGCTCGGCTCCAACGCTGCCTCGCTCGACTCCGACGCTGCCTCGCTCGACGCCGACGCCTCACTCGTCTCCGCAGCTTCGTCGCTCTCCGCCTCGCTCGACTCCGACGACTCGCTCGACGCCGACGCCTCGCTCGACTCCGCTGGCGCTTCGCTCGCCTCCGCGTCCGCGCCCGACTCCGACGCCTCGCTCGGCTCCGACGACTCGCTCGACGCCGACGACTCGCTCGACGCCGACGACTCGCTCGACGCCGACGCCTCGCTCGACGCCGCCTCACTCGATGCAGACGCCTCGCTCGACTCCGACGCCTCGCTCGACTCCGACGTCTCGCTCGACTCCGACGCCTCGCTCGACTCCGGCTCCGCGCTCGTTGGCTCCGCGCTCATTTCCTCCTCGGCGGCGGGCTCTGCCGGCGCCTCGGAATCCGCCGACTCGGTCGCGCTCGCCTCGGTCACGGGCTCTGCCGGCGCCTCGGAACCCGCCGACTCGGTCGCGCTCGCCTCGGCCGCGCTCGCCTCGGCCGCGGCGTCCACCTCGTCAACGTCCGACGACCCGCCGTCGCCCGCCGCCGCGTCTGCGGACGCCGTCGGCGACGCCTCGCTCGCCGCCGCCGCGCTCGCCTCGTCCGGCGCCGAGCTGCTGGGCTCCGGCGCGGCCGTCCGCGACGCCGACTCATCCGCCACGGGACGCTCGCTGCCCGCCGCCGAGTCCTCGAGATCATCCTCGACATCGACATCGAACAGATCGTCGAGCATCTCATCCTCAAAATTCGACTTCGCCGGCGGCGACTCGATCAACGACGGCGCGCCTCGAGCCACGCTCGGGCCCGTGCTCGGCGGAGGCGCCGGCGTCGGCTTCGTCGACACGGGCGCCGCCGTCGGCTTCGTCGAAGGCGCCGCCGTCGGCGTGTTCGTCGCTCGACGCGACGATCGTCCGCCGAGATTCGCGAGCGCCCGCAGCTCCTCGAGCTTCGGGTCGAGCGCGGCCTCCGGCTTCGTCGTCGGCTTCGCGGCGCTCGAGGTCGTGGGCGCTGGCAGCGGGGGACGACGGGCCCCAGGGCTCCCACCGGTACGCGGAGGCGCCGGCGGCCCGCCCCGGCCGCTCGCGGTCGGTGACGTGCGCGACGAGCCCGCCGAGGGCGGTCTGCCAGGTCGCTTCGGCTCGAGGCCGCCGACCGTCGGGTACGAGGCGGTCGTCGTCCGTCGGCGCGGCGCCGGCGGTGGCGAGCCCGAGCGCAGCGACCCGTAGCGACGCGCCCCGCCCCGCGCCTTCGGCACGCCGACCTCCTCCTCGAGGAAGCTGACGAGCAGCTTCTTGCGGTACGGCTTGTGGAGGTAGAGCTCGGCGTGGCGGCTCAGCTTCTTGTGACTCTCGAAGGTGGTCTCTGGGACACCTCGTCCCGTGATCACGAACTTCGTCGCGGACAGCGCGGGCTCTCGCTTCAGCGAGCTGAACAGCATCAGCCCGCTCTTGTCCGGGAGGTTGACGTCGATCACGATCACGTCGAACGCGCCCTGCGCGACCGCCTCTTGGGCCTCCCGCGCCGAGCTCGCCAGGACGATCTCGAGGGTGAACTCGCCGAGGCGATTCATCAGCGCTCGCGCTGCCGCGCGCTCTCGATCGACAATCAACATCCGGTGTTCGCTCATGCGACGCTCCTGCTGCGCGCGACGGCCAGCCCGCCCGCGGTCCTGACATGGCTCTTGAGTCTTAATCGAATCGAGAGGCCCTAAAGAGCAGCTCGAGGTCGCCCAGCGGCGACCCGACGCCCCTACAGAGTACCGGAGAGTCCGTTGCGCTTGCGCGCATCGTCGCCGCGAGACGCCGATCGCCTCGCGCGCGCGAGCGGAACCGAGACGCGCCGGCGCGCTCGCGCGAGTACGCACGAGCCCGACGCTCGCGCCGGCGCCAGAGGTGTACATCCACGTACGTCGCTAGCGCGTCGCGGCGCGCTCGCGGGCGAGCGCGCGCGCCCGCGCTTACAGCGAGCCCGCGTGTCGCCGCGCGCCGGGATCCTCGTCGCTGGCGAGGCGGTGAACGAGGTTGTAGCGGGCGTGCTACGGGGTTCACTGACGAAGCCCGCCGCAGAGAGACCTAACGAGGCGAGGCGAGGCGAGGCGAGGCGAGGCGACACGGGCTGCTCGCCCCGCGCCCAGCAGGTGACGATCTCCCGCCCGCTGGAGCTCGCTGTTCGGTCCACTCGGTGACGGTCGACAGTTCATCGCGCGCGCCTCTTCGACGTCGCGTCACGTCAGCGCCGTGGTTGCGCGGGCGCGTCGCCTCTACTACGCTCTGCGCCCGCGTCGCGCGACATGTCTTTGTAGTCATTTTTGCGTCCTGACGGGATAGACGGGATTGACTGGATAGACGGGGATCGACACGATGGACTGCTGGCTGGAGTGGGACCTCAACGGGAGCGCCGTCGCGCTCGCGCGCCCGCTCGCGCTCGCGCTCGTCGAGGACGCGCTGCAGACCCAGGGCCCGCGAGTCTCGCGCGCCCCCGATCTCCCTGACTACGCGACCGCGCTCGTCGACGAGGCGCGCCGCCGGGTGGCGCTGAAGCGCGGCCGGCGGCCTCCCGAGGGCGACGTCGAGCTTCGTGGCCAGACGCTCTACTCGCTGCTGCGCGCGCGTCTACACGCCGGCGCCTGCCCGGATCCCCGCCCGGTCGACGGAGCCGATCTCGCGCCGCTGCCGGCCCGCGACTTCGTGGTCGTGTCGCGCTGCGGCGCGTGGAAGGACGCCCGGATCCAGCGAGTCTTCGACGCGCGCTTCGGCGAGGGCGCGTGGCGCTCGGGCTACAGCTGGGGCGAGCACACCGTCGACGTCCGCAGCGGGATCGAGCTCTACGAGGATGGCTACCGCGAGGCGCTGGCCGCCGATCCCGAGCTGCTCGCGTGGGTGTGCGGGTTCGCCGAGGTCTACGACACCGCGCCGAGCAACGTCGCGGCCTACTGTGACTACTCGATCCAGGAGGTCGAGGGCGCGGGGCAGCACTGGCAGGACGTCGCGATCCGCCGCGCGCTCGTGCGGCTCGGCCGGTGGTTTAAAGGCCACGCGCTGCTCGAGATCCGCGGACAGGACTCCGGCGGGTACCGCCTCAACCCGGGGCAGCTGGACTTCCACGCGCACGAGCGCCTGGTCGAGCCGCGACAGTACGCCTGGTGGAGAGTCGACAGCATCGAGGACTTCTCGGTGAGCAACTTCTGCGTCGAGGCGCCGCTCGACGACGTGCGTCGATGGCTCCGCGCCGCCCCGATCGACGCCGAGCGCTGCGCGACGCTGCTCGTCGCCCAGCACGTCGCGCTGCTCCCCGAGCTCCCGCGCGCCTGCGCTGCCGGTGCGCGCGCGAGCCTGTACGCGGCGCGCACCGTGTCGCTGATGGGCGCGGCGGCGCAGGATTTCCTCGCGTCCTACGACGACGCTGAGTTCATCGCCCAGGTCGCGCGGATCGCCGAGCTCCCGCGCGCCCGCCAGCAGCTCATCGATCGCCTGCTCTCGGATGATCCGCTGACGCGCAAGCCCGCGTTCGCGGCGCTGCTCGAGGACGACGACCGCGAGTTCGTCCGCTGGATGCTCGCGGCTGTGCAGGAGGACCCGGCGCGGAAGCTGCGAGCGCGCGCCCGCGAGGCGCTCGCCGCCGAGTAGCGCGCAGGAACGCGCGAGCCGCCAGCTCCGACCTCTACACGGGGTTTCGCGGCGTCGCGTGACCAGGGGCTCGCGCTCCGAGCGGCGCGCGGGTGGTGCCGCGACGAGCGGCGACAGAGCGCGTTATGTGCTCAATCATCAAATTCCCTGGATCGAGGTAGTAGTCTCGGGTCGCCCATGCGAACGACCATGAAGCTGAGCGATCTCTCTCGTCTCCCCGCGAACCGGCTGCTCATCGTCGCCGGGTGGCTCGGGCTCGCGACGTTCCTCGTCGGCTCCTTCATCACCTGGATGCTGTGGCGCGCGTTGACGTTGGCCGGCATCTCCGACAACGCCTGGAACGCGCTCGGCGCCGTCGGCACGATGGCCGGCTTCGCGCTCACGCTCGCCGGCGCGCTCGTGATCCTGGTGCAGCTCAACGAGTCGATCGAGCGCCGCGGCATGGAGCTGTTCAGCACCGCCTTCGAGCAGCTCTCGAGCGAGGCGGACATCACCGCCCGCCGCTGGATCTTCATCAACCTCCCGGACGACGTCGAGGAGGGGCTCAAGCTGCTCGAGGAGCAGCCCGAGGGCAAGGCGCACGTCAAGCGCGTGCTCAACTCCTTCGACTACATGGGCTTCCTCTTGAGCCAGAATTGGGACACCGAGGACAGCGTGGTCCACTGGGTCAGCCCCTTCGTCGCCAAGGCATGGTGCGTGCTCGAGCCCTACGTCGACTACGAGGCCGAGATCCGCGGCGAGCCCGACTACTACGAGATGGCGCGCTTCCTCGGGGAGCGCTGCATTCAGTGGCGAAAGGAGCGCTACCCGAATTGGGACCCGCGGCGCCGGCTGCAGAAGGCGCTGTAGCCTAGTCGCCCAGCGACCAGCGCACGTTGAAGCTGAGCCGGATCCCCTGCCCGTCGCCGAGCTCGATCTCGCCGCTGATCTCGCCCTTGCGCGGGAGCCCGACCGTCACCTGCGGCTCATCCGCCTCGAGCTCCTCCTCGTCGTCGCCGGAGAACCACGCGACGTCGTCTTCGCCCATCTCCTCGACGACCTCGAACTCGATCTCGACGCCGTCCTCGTCCGAGAACGCGGTCGGGCCGGCGTAGCCGCGAGCGCCCCCGAGACCCGCCGGGATCTCGCTGGGCTCGCCCGCGTCGCCCTCGTCGCCCTCGCCGGTCTCCCACGCGCGCTTGCTCAGCGGGAACTCCCAGTGCCAGGGCTCGCGCTTGTAGGGGTGCCAGCCGAAGCGATAGGCGTTCTCTTTTAGCCAGTTGAACAGCGGCGTCTGCATCTGCTGTTTGCGCGTCGCCTTGCTCGGCTTGAGCCCGCCCACGCCGAAGTCGACCGCGAGCCCGGTCTCGTGCGGCGAGTTGTACGCGAGCCACTTCCGCCCCTCACGGACCGAGCCGTACTTCTTCGTCACGTACTGCTCGTAGTGCTCCCACGAGCGCCAGCGGTGGCGCCGCCACGCCGACGCGACCCGCAGCTCGATGTCGAGCTCGTTCTTCACCGCCTCGGCCATCTCGTTGAAGGCGGCCGCCGCGAGCTTGTGCAGCCTCCGCGTCTTCTTCTTCCCGGTCCCCGGGATCTCGACGAGCAGCGGCGATTTCTTGGGGATGACGCCGTAGTTCTTGACTCGGATTCGCTTCTCTTCGTAACTCACGGGCGGACCTCCAACGCCCGCGAGTGTACAACGGGCCGCGATCGACTCGCGCGCGGCGGCGCGTCTGGGTCATCCTCGCGCTCACTCGAGCCCGAGGCGCTCGACATCGTGCTCATCGAGTCCGAAGTAGTGCCCGAGCTCGTGGAAGATCGTGACCTCGACCTCCTCCGCCAGCGCCTCGCGCTCCGGGAAGCTCGCCTCGAGGTTCATGTAGAACAACACGATCCGCGACATCATCGGCGCCGCGTGAACCGACCGCTGCCCGAAGTCATCAGGCCCCTCGAACAGGCCGAGCGCGCGCGGATCAAAGCCCTCCTCGACGATCCCTCGGCTCGGCCGCGGCTCGAGCACCACCGAGAGGTTTCCGAGCCGCGCCCTGAACTCCTCGGGCACCTCCAAGAGCACCTCCTCGGCGACCTCCTCGATGAACGCTCGCGCCGCTCGGCCGCCGCGACCCGCCGCCCGGTCCGCGATCGCGTCGAGGCGCCGGACCTCGAGCCACTGCGCGACCATGCCCCGGTGATCATCGAGCAGCCCGAGCACGTCGCCCAGGGCGTGGCGCGCGTCCGCGAACGCGGGGTCGAGCGCGACCGCGCGCTCGAGCAGCCCACGCGCGGCCCCCGGGCCCTCGTGTCGCCACCGCGCGAGGCCTCGCAGGTACACGATCTCGGGGTGCTCCTGCAGCTCCGCCGGCGCGCGCGCGATCCGCTCGAGCACGCCCTTGGGGTCGGTCTTGAGCGCCGGCTCGAGCGCTCGTGACAACGCCTCGACGCGCGCGTCGATCGACTGTCTCTCCCCGCTCACCTCGGGCTCAGTATGCACGCTCCGCCGACGCGCGGCGAGCCGCCGCGCGCCCGCCCGCCCGAGGCAACGCGTCGCTCCCACACGTCGACTCGGCGCTTGCTGGACGACGCGACCCCCTGTGAATTAGCGGCGCTGAGGCGCGCTCACTGACCAGCGCCGAGCGCTGGCGGCGAGCTGCGGCGAAACGACTCGCGGATCTTGTAGCGCAGGAAGTCGCGCAGGAAGCTCGGCTGCCGCCAGCAGAACGTGCCCATGAGGCCGAGCGCGCCGAATGTCCCGAGGTTCAGGTACCACTGGAGCGAGCGCTCGAGCTCGGCCCGCGCGTCCTCGGCGATCGTGTCCCACCCGCCGTGACAGAGCGCGTAGCGGTCGAACTCCCAGCTCAGGACCTCGCGCATCGAGGCCTTCATCTTCCCGTGGTTGAGCCACAGCAGCGGGTGGTAGCAGGGGAAGCCGACGCGATCGTGCAGCCCGAAGGCGAACGCGAAGAAGCGCGCCTCGAACGACACGTCCGCCGCGCCGCGGCGGTTGCCGAGCATGAGGTCGTGGGCGATCAGCGTGCGGCTCGGGCGATGGCAGAACACCACCTCCCCCAGCTCGGTCCCCAGGATCGCTTTCTGCTTGAAGTCATCGGGGAACAGCGGCGCCTCGTCGGACAGCAGCGCGTCGAAGGCGATGCCGCGCGACGGCGGGTTCTCGCGGTGGCCGGGGCAGCCGATGTTCTTCGCCTCCGGCAGCGCGCGCGCGGCCTCCTCGATGAACTGGTTGTGAAACTTCGTCGGCGTGACGAGGTGCGTGACGCGACCGAGCGCGCGGAGCTCCGCGATCGCGCCCGGCGACATCGGGCCCGGGTTAAACACCACGACCGTGCCGTCGTCGCGCCGCACGACGGTGGCGTAGGTCTCGATCCACGGCTTGAGATCCGGGGCGCAGGGGCTCCGCAGGCGCCACACCGCCCCCGGCGCGACCTCCTCGAGCGCCTGCTCCCGCGGCTTGAACGACCACTCTTCGTCCGTCGGCATGATGTACGCGAGCGGGTGATCCGGCGTCACGAGCTCGCGCGCGCGCGCGAGCGCGGCGTCGGCCTCGTCGTGCTGACGACGGACCCTGAGCACGTAGGCCTCGATCAGCGGCACGACGAAGAAGCCGGGGAAGCGCGCGCGCAGCTGCTCGAGCGTCGCGTCGATGTCGATCCGGATCACGTCCGCCTGGTGGATCCCCCAGAACACGCGCTGCAGCAGCACGTTGAGGGCGCCGATGTCGACGCCGACGCGCTCGTTGAGCGCCCGCTCCTCCGACACGTCCAGGCCGAGGTGCGTTGCCGAGAGCTTGCGACGAGATGAGGCCACGGGTCAGTCTACCCGCACTCACGCGCCCGCGGCGAATCACGAGCTACGGCGTTCAGAAGCGCACGACCCGGCCGGCGCGCTCGCGCGACGCGGCGTGCCCGGCCGCTCGCCCCGTCCGCCGCCGCGACGGGCGTGCACCTCGCTCGCGGCGCGCTCGAGCGGGCGAACGGCGGCCGCGTCCTCACCTGGCGCGAGGTACATGTAGCGATCGGCGATCTCCACGCCGCTGCGCCCGCCCCCCAGCGGACGCGCGCCCCGGTCTCGCTGCTCGACGCGCGCGGTCATCGATCCCCCGAGGCGATGATACCGACCGCGGCGTCGCGAAGGCGCTCACAGGCTCTCGAGCGCCTCGCTCGTGCACTCCGGCGGCGCGGTCACCGGGTTGCAGCGCGCCGGGTTCCCGTCGGGGAAGTCCATGAAGTACTCCTGCCCGTCGACCGGCGCCGGGAAGTCGTCCTTGAGCATGTGCAGCCCGGAGGCCTTGGCCTCGTCGAGCTCCGCGAAGCACTCGGCGTCGGCCTCGTCGGCGCCGCAGATGTTGGTCGCGATCAGCAGCTGATGGGCGTGGGCGTCCATCACGTCCTGACCGCCCGTGCCGAGCTTGGCGATCGCCGCCCACGGCGCGCCGAATTGCTCCGGGCTCGCGCGGGCCCACATCGCGCGCCCCTCGAGGGTGGTGAAGCCCGAGGTCAGATCCTCGGCGTGATCCCCCAGGCTGAGCAGGATGACCATCACCTGCCCGCGCAGCTCGCCGAGCGTCGGCCAGCCCTCCTGCTCCAAGGCCTCGCGCACGCTCGCGTAGCCCGCCGAGAGATCGTCGGGCACAAACAGCTGGTCTTCGGGAAATGTCCCCCGGATCTCGTCCTCGAGCGCGATCAGGTCCTCGCCGTCGATCGGGAGGCCGCCGGTCTCGTCCTTGATCTCGATCCAGACGAAGATCGGCAGGTGCAGCGGGTTCTGATCGGACCAGCCCTTGATGGTCTCGAGGCAGTCGACGAAGCTGTCGCAGGTCGTCTCCGCGTCGATGACCGCGATGTGATAGACTTTAAAATTGTCGTTCACGTCCTTGTGCACGTCGAGTTCGAACGCGCGGACGCCCTGCTCGTCGAGCTGCACGTCGAGCGGCGCGTGCGAGTACTCGTGGCTCGCGTCGAAGGGGATCAGCGGCTCGAGGTGATAGCTGTTGTGGGTGCCCTTGACCTGCGCGTGATCGAGGGTGAGCACGTCGTCGAGCACCCCGCCCGTCTCGCTGTCCGTCTCCCCCCCGGTCTCGGTCTCCGCGCCCACGTCGGTCTCGGTCGCGGTCTCGCCGGTGGAGCCCGTGCTGCTGCCGCCCGCGCCCGTGCTGCTGCCCGTGCTCGCGCCCCCCGAGCTCGACGCGCCGCCGGTGCCGGGCTCCGTGGTTGAGGCGCCGCTCGTGTCGGTCGTCGAGGTGCCGGTGCCGGACCCGCCCGTGCCGGACCCGCCCGTGCCGGCGCCCGGACCCGCGCTCGTGCCCGCGCCCTCGCTCCCCTCGCCGGTGGCCTCAGACCCGCCGGTACCGCTCCCCTCCACCGACCCATTGCAAGCGAGCGCGAGGACGAGCGGCGCGAGCGTGGATCGTTTCGCTAAGCCGATGTGACGCACATGTTGTTTGTCACATGGTTTGTCACAATTATGGAGCTCGCTAGCGCCCGAACACGGCGAGGCGATCGATCCGCTCGATAAACGCGGTCCGCGAGCTCCCGCGACCCAGCTCTAGATCGCTGACCGTCACCTCGCCGACGATCGTCAGGGTCTCGAGCTCGCCGTCGGGCGTCTCGGCCGTGCGACCCTCGCAGGGGACCAGGTACTCCGCGAACGAGTGCAGCGCCATGGGCACGCCACGGTGGTCGCGGCCGAGGTACAGCATGATGTGCCCGGGGAAGTGCGCGAGCACGACGCCGCGACGGTTGGCGGCGTCGAGGATCCGCAGGCGCTCGGCCTCGCTCGCCTCGGCGGGGACCTCGATCGTGACCGCGCCGGCGACGGCCTGCTCGGCGCTGTTGCGGGGCAGCAGGATCCCGAACGAGGCGAACACGTCGAGCAAGAAGCGCGAGCAGTCGCGCCCGCCCTTGTAGCCGCCCCAGCCGTAGGGGTCGCCGAGGTACGAGAACGCCTCGGTCAGCAGCGCGCGCCGCGTGAGCGGGCGCGTCGTGCTGACGAAGTCGCTGGGCTCGAGCGGCGTCCCGCGAACCACGCCCTCGCCGGTGGCGATCAGGACGTCGCTGACGGGCACCGGCGCGCGCCCACTGATGTTGTCGGGCGGCGGGCGCCCTTCGTCGGGGGCCCGCGGGAGCCGAGTCGCGCGCGCGACCTCCTGCAGGCCGGCCTGGGTCTGCAGGCTCGCGTCACGGCCCGCGCGCTCGTAGGGTCCGTAGAGGAACGCGCGCGCGGTCTCGGGGTCGAGGCGCGGCGAGAGCGGCGCGTCGGCGTCGACCCAGCCGAGCGCGTAGGAGGTCCTCGCGAGCAGCTGTCCCTCGGACCAGCGCGCCAGGATCTGCACCACCTCCTGCGCGCGCGCGGTCGTGCAGAGGTTGCGGTCAAACGCGAGGTCGAGGCTCGGCGTGTAGTAGCCGTCGGCCCGCGGCGAGCAGCGCACGGAGACCTCGGTGAGCGCGACGCGGAGCTCGGGATCGAGGGTCGCTATGCGCGGCAGCTTCAGGGTCTGCTCGACCTCCTCCGCGGGCAGCTGGCTGCCGTCGGCGTTGACGTACTTGCCGCTTTTAAAGCGCGCGGCCAAGAACGCGAAGCGCCGCTCGAGCTGCGCGCGCAGGCCCTCGGGGTCGGGCGTGCCGAGCAGGTCGGCGCGCCCGGCAGCGCGCTCGGCCAGCGCGACCCCCTCGCGCACGTGCCCCGCCGGCAGCATCTCGCGGTTGTGCCCGACGATCTCGGCGCGCGACATGAGCGGCGCGTCCATGTCACCCAGGCCCTCAACGCGCGCGAGCCAGTAGTCGAGGCGGCGGTGCTCGGGCAGCACGTTCGGCAGAGGCGTCGGCGCGTCCGCCCGCGCCAGGCACTCGGCGGGCTTTGGCTCCGCGCGCGTGTGCGCCTCCGCAGCGTCGGGCGTCTCGACCTGGGCGCCGCGGCCCGTCGCCGGATCTCCGCACGCGCCGACGCCCCACGCGACGCCGAGCAGCGCGAGGGGCAGGATCGACGCGCGACGCCGTCGGGTGCTTTCAGCTCGATCAGTCACGCGCGCCGCCAGTGTACGTCCATGTTGACCGTACGCGCGAGCGCGTCGGTTCATGCCCGCGCGCGCGTATCGAGCGAGCGCGCGTGCGCGCCCGCAGCGGCGATTGTTCGATGGTCACGCCGGCCTCGCCGTGGCACAGTTGTGCACTCCGCCGTGCCGCGTACGCACAACGTCTTCGATCCCGAGGCCGTCGAGCCGTACCGCCTGAGCCGCAGCAAGCTCGAGGACTTCATGCGCTGCCCGCGGTGCTTCTACCTCGATCGCCGGCTCGGGATCGACACGCCGCGCAGCCCGCCGTTCAGCCTCAACCTCGCGGTCGACGAGCTGCTCAAGCGCGAGTTCGATCGCTACCGCGAGACCCGCCGCACGCACCCGCTGATGCGCCGGCTCGGGCTCAGCCGCCCGCCCTTCGATCACCCCGAGCTGAGCGAGTGGCGCACCAACAACATCGGCGTGCAGCACTTCCACGCGGCCACGGGCTTCCTCGTCTACGGCGCGATCGACGACGTCTGGATCGACGATCACGACGCGCTGCGGGTGATCGAGTACAAGGCGACGAGCACGACCAAGACGGTGACGCTCAACGACGACTGGAAGATCTCCTACAAGCGCCAGGTCGAGCTGTACCAGTGGCTGCTGCGGCGACGTGGCTTTAAGGTCAGCAGGACCTCGCACTTCATCTACGTCAACGCCCTCAAGACGCCGCCCGTGTTCGCCGGGCGCCTCGAGTTCGAGACCTACACGCTCTCGCACACCGGCGACGACTCGTGGATCGAGAACTCGCTGCGGCGCGCGCGGGCGTGCCTCGCCCAGCCCGAGTCGCCGCCGCCGACCGCGGGCTGCGACTGGTGCCGCTACCGCGTCGAGGCGCGGGCCCTCGAGGCCGCGCCCCGCTGACGCGCCGCGTGAAACGTCGTTGGCGCGGCGCCGGCGCGCGAAAGTAGACAGCCGCGCGCGACGGCGCGATGATCAATTCACCACCATGGATTGTGTTCGCGCGACCTCCCCCCACCCCCGTGTCACTCGCTCGGCCCTCGGCGCGCTCGCCGGGCTCGCGCTCGCGCTCGCGCCCGCGTGCGGCGACAGCGGGAGCGGGCCGACGTCTGACACGCAGAGCGCCGAGACGACGAGCGACAGCGCGAGCTCGAGCGGCCCCACGAGCGGCACCACCGACGACACCACCGCCGGTCCCATGGGCACCTCGGATCCGACGACGGGCGCGACCGTCGACGCCACGAGCTCCGGGAGCGCGACGGGCTCCTCGGGCACGACCGTTGCGACGACGACGGGCGCGGACACGACGACCGGCTCGAGCGGCGTCAGCGACACCGAGCCCGTCACGACGAGCGACACCGACACGGACACGGACACGGACACCGAGACCGGCGGACAGGGCGACGTCGACTACTACGCGTTCGCGCTGATCGGCGCGCTCGACCGCGTCGTGATCCGCAAGGCCGACAATGACTCGGGGCAGTGCACCGAGCTCCGCCTCGTGTTCCCCGGCGCCAACCCGCAGATCCAGATCATGACCCCGGAGGGCTGGGCTCCGGAGAGCGCCGCCGTCTACGACACCCTGGACGGCTGCCTCTCGATGAGCCCGGTCGTCGGCGCGCAGGACTGGGCGGTGACCGGCGCGGGCGAGGTCTCGTGGCCGCCGCTGCAGCCCGGCGAATTCTACCCGTGCACGCTCGACATCGACGCGACGGTGATGTTCGAACAGGCGATGCCCTGGGCGCCGCCGAGCAGCCTCTTGCAGACCGAGGGGCTCGCGGTCACGGGCTGTTAGGCCTCGGGCGAGGGGCTCTCGTGGAGCAGGCAGTAGGCGTTGATGTCGGCGCCTTTCAGCGCCTCCGTCCGCTTCAGGGTAAAGCCGCACTTCTCGTAGAATCGGACGTTGCGCGGGTTGTGGGTCAGCACGAAGCAGCCGTGGCCTGACCGCGCGGCCGCGCGCAGGCCCGCGGCCACGAGCGCGCCGCCGAGCCCCTGTCTCCCCGCGTCCGCCTCAACGGCGATGGTGTCGAGGACCCAGACGGGCTCTTCAGTGAAGCGCTCGATCAGCGCGCGCTCCTGCGAGGAGAAGCGCAGCATCCGCGCGAAACCCCGGAGCCCGCAGCGGAACGGGCTCCAGGCGTAGCCGACCGTGAGCTGCTGCGACAGCGAGGCGAAGGGCGAGCGCGAGGGGGGGATCCACCAGCTGAAGCCTCGGATGCCCTCGCCGGCGACGAACACCTCGGCCTTGGGCTGGACCAGTTCGAACTTCAGCTCCGCGACCCACCGGATCTGCTGCAGCCGCCGCGCGCGGTCCTGGAACATGTACCGAAACCCAGGCTCTGGGGCGAAGGCCGGGATGAAGATTTCCAGCATCCGCTGGACCTGCGCCTCGGTGGGCTGAGCGAGCCGCGTGACCTCCACGCGCGCGAGGATAGTGCTCGCGCTCGAGCGTCGCTAGCCGGCGCTACCCCGCGCGGTACGGCGTCCGTGACACGCCGAGCGCAGACTGGATCGCCGGCGGCAGCGCCTCCAGCGTCGTCGCCTGGCACTCCGGGAGCGCGTCGAGGGCCGCGCCGCCGTCGCCCTCGAGCGCGCGGGCCTCGCTCGAGACCGGCTCGCCGAAGCCCGAGAGCGAGAGGATCCCGCCCGAGTCGCGCAGCCGCTCGATCCGCCAGCGGTTCGGCACGCGGGCGTCCTCGGGCAGCCGCAGATCGACCAGCGGCCCCCGCAGGAGGACGACCCCCTCGGCGCCGCAGTCGAGCACGAGCGCCCGGCGACCGTCGGCGACCGTCAGCACCCACGAGCGCGCCGCCGCGATCTCGAGGACCTCGACCTCGACCCGCTCGCCGGCGCGGGTGCGCAGGCGCAGCTCGGCCTCGAGCGCCAGCGCCGAGGCGCGGATCCCCTCCTGCAGCTGCGCGAGCTCGCCGCGGTGCTCAGCGCCCACGCGGCTCGAGCGACGCTGGAGGAGCGCGCCGGTCGCGAGCGTCACCGCGAGGATCACGAAGGAGGTCGAGCCGAGCGCGACCTGTCCGTCGAACCATAACGAGATCCCGAAGTCCAGCAGCATCACGCCGGCGACGCCGACGAACAGCGAGCCGACGATCAGCGCTCGCTCGCGCCGCGCCGTGACCAGCGACGTCGACACGATCCGCGCGGGGTGACGCAGTCGGTCACGCCGCGCGGCCTCGAGTCGACGGACGGTCGAGCGGAGCCGAGGCATCGCGGGATCATCCCACAACGATCCCGCGATCCGGCGGCGCGTGGACTCTCGCCGCGAGCGAAGTTGATCAGGCCAGGCGCGCTAGCAGGGGCCCTTGGCCTTGTAGGTGCGCCCTGGGCAGCTGCCGCTGGCGCGGAAGGTCTGTCCGTCGCACCCGCAGTACTCGCGAAGATCGCGGGTGCACGCGCGGTTCTTCTCGACGCACTTGCCCTGGCCCGCGCCGCAGCCCTCGCCCTCGCAGACGCCGCTCTGGCACTCGGTGCTCGCGCTGCAGGCGTCGCCGTTGGCCTTGCTCCCGCCGCCGGCCGAGGTCACGGTGCCCGTCGCCGCGTTGCCCTTCGCTCCGCCGCCGCCGCCATCCTGTCCTTCGCCGGCTGTCGGCGCGACCAGGGTCGCGCTCGCCGGCCCGCTCGCGCCCGCGCCCTCGCCCGCGCTCTCGCCCGCGCCTTCGCCCGCGCTCTCGCCCGCGCCTTCGCCCGGGTTCGCGGGCTTTCCTTGCCCCTGACCGGCGCCATCCTGCCCGCCGGCCGGCGCGCGACCTTCCGACTGCGGGTCGCTCTGCTTGTTCGTCGACGCGTTAAAGCTCGCCGAGCAGCCGACCGCGCCGGCGAAGACGAGCGCGAGGCACACGGCGCCGCTGCGGGAGAAGAGGGAACGAAGGCTCACTCGAGTGCTCATCATGACTCCTGGCGGGCGCGCGCCCTCGCGGCCCGAGCCTGATAGTACGGGGTAACAGGCGCGAGTACGAGCCCGAGCGTGAAGCCGAGCGCCACGCCGCCGAGGTGCGCCCCCACGCTGACCTGCGGCGTCGACAGATCAAAGGCCGTCTGCAGGACGATGATCAGCGTCAGCGACATCAGCCAGCGCCGCTCCTGATGCGCCCGCGAGCGAAGATACCGCCGCAGCGAGACCGCCCCGCTGGCGCCCACGATCCCCATGAGGCTGGCGGAGGCGCCGACCAGGATGAACTCCTCGTGGGTCCACAGCTCGCTGACCGCGAGGATCGCCCCCATCGCGCCGACGCTGGTGAGCAGATAGAACAGCAAGAACCGCCACGGCCCCACGTCGCGCTCGAGCCGGCGCCCGAACGCGACGATCCCGAGGCTGTTGAGGGTCAGGTGCAGCCAGCCGTAGTGCAGAAAGCCCGCGGTCACGAGCCGCCACCACTCGCCCTGCAGCAGCTCGAGCGGGCCGATCATCGCGCCGAGCTCGAGCAGGTTCCGCTCGTCGGTGGTGCCCCCGGGGATCTCGCGCAGGTAGGCGAGCAGCTCGACCCCCACGAGCGCGTAGGTCATCCACGGGCGCACGCGCTCGGCCCTCAGCTGGGCGCGCCGCTCGTCCGCGCGCTCCAGGTCCTGCACGATCAGGCGACACGCGTGGAGGACCTGCTCGTCCTCCTCCTCCCCCTCGGCGCGCGCGATCTCGCTCGCGGTCGCGAGCCGGGCCCGCGCCGCCGCGCGCACGCTGTGATCCTTCGACCGCTCGAGCGGCCGCAAGAGCGCCTCGCCGGCCTCGCGCGCGCCCGCGATCAGCAGCGCGGTCCCCTCCCAAAACCGCGAGAGGTCGGGGCCGTAGACCCGCAGCGGCCCGGCCAGCAGTCGCCTGGTCAATTCAACATGTCCGGAGAGACCCGCGATGATGATCTGGTAGGCCGCGCGCGTGGGCACGCCGCGCGCGTGCACGACCCGGATGTAGCAGCGCGCCATCTTCGCGCGCGCGCCGATCTCCCCGAGCGCGCGGATGTAGTGACCGCTCGCCACGGGATCGAGCAAGAGCGCGTCTCGATCCTCCTGCGCCTCGACCCACGCCGCCAGCTCGGCCCAGCGGTGATCGGCGCGAAAGCGCTGCACGGTCGCGAACACGCGCAGCGGCGACTCCTCGCGCGCGAGCCGATCGAGCAGGCGATCGGCGCGCTCGCGCTGACCGGCCTGCAGCAGCGCGAGCGCCCGGATCGCCTGGGGCTGGATCCGCCACGCGCGGATCGGGTGCAGCACGCCGATCAGGCGACCGACCCGGTACGCGCCGCGGTAGCGGCCGCGGATCGTCAGCGCCCCGATCACGCGCACGCCGAGCTGCGGGATCAGCAGAAACAAGCTCCAAGCCGCCAGCGTCACGTAGCCCGCCGTGTCCGGCCAGAGGATGATCCCGGCGAGCCACAGCGCGAGCACGCCGAGCGAGGTGCCGATCCAGCTGGTCAGCACCAGCCGGCCCTCGGCGCGGAGCAGCGCGACCAACCAGCTCACCACCGTGACGCCGGTGAGCCACACGAGCACATGATTCAGCTCCATCGCCGGGGCCCACTATGTCACGACTCGGGCCCCGGAGAGGCCGCGCGAACCTGCGCGTTTGGACAGCGGTCGCGCGCGGTCAGAAAATCGACTCACCGCGCACCGCCTGTGTACGATCGAAATTCACCGTGCCGCCGTCTCCCCCGCCCTCGGACCCCGCGCGCCGCGCCTCGCTCGCGGCCAGCGTGCTCGCCGCGACCACGCTCGCGCTCGCCTGCAACGGCCACGCGCCGCGGGATGACGTGGACGCGCCGTCGAGCGAGGCCCCGCCGCCGACTCCGGCCGAGCCGACCGCCGCGCCAGCGCCGACGGAGCCCGCGCCCCCCGAGCCAAGCGAGGAGACCCACGCGAGCCCCGAGCCCGAGCCCGCGACGCCGCTCACGCCCGACCAGCTCCCCGAGCGCTACCTCTGGTTCACCGACGCCTGCGAGCCCGGCGAGCGCGTCACGATCGCCGCAGTCGGCGACGTGCTCCTGCACCAAGAGCTCCAGCGCCAGGCCTACGCCGCGCCCGAGCGACACCTCGCGCTCTGGGGCGGCGTCGTCGACCAGCTCACGCGCGCCGACCTGACCTACGCCAACCTCGAGGGCCCGCTCGCCGCCGGCGTCACGCGCACCGGCAAGCAGGTCAAAGACCCCGGCCTCGTCTACGACAACAAGGTCTACACCGCCTACCCGCGCTTCAACTTCCACCCGAGCCTCGCCGAGAGCCTCGTCAAGTCGGGCGTCGACATCGTCTCGACCGCCAACAACCACGCGCTCGACCGCCACTCGATCGGCGTCGACAAGACCCTCGACGCGCTCGACGAGGCCGGCCTGCTGCACATGGGCACGCGGCGCAAGAACGCCAGCGCGCGCGCGCCCTGGCACGTCATCACCGAGACCCGCGGCGTCCGGCTCGCCTGGGTCGCCTGCGCCCACCACACCAACCAGATCGAGGACGACGAGGACCAGGTCCTCTACTGCTTCCGCAACGAGGATCAGGTCGTCAAACTCATCAAGCGTCTCAAGCGCAAGCAGGGGCCCAAGGGCGAGCTCGACGCGATCATCGTCACGCCCCACTGGGGCAAGGAGTACAAGCCCGCGCCCCGCCAGCAGCAGCAGAACCTCGCGCACCGCATGGCCAACGCCGGCGCGACCGCGATCATCGGCAGCCACCCGCACGTGCTCCAGCCCTGGGAGAAGTTCCTCACCAAAGACGAGCGCGAGGTCTTCATCCACTACTCGCTCGGCAACTTCGCCAGCCACCAGACCGACCTGGCCAAGCGCTCGAGCATCCTGCTCTACGTCGGCCTGACGAAGACCAAGGCCGGCGAGGTCAGGGTCAACGGCGTGCGCTACGTGCCGCTGCACGTCCGCCCGGGCGACGACGAGAAGTTCTACACCGAGGCGATCGATCGGGTCGGCGGCGCCGAGGACAGCCGCGCGCTGATCCTCGACATGTACGATCGCTACAACCTCATCGCCCCCGACGCCGCGCTCACGACCAACGCCCACTGCGACGCCGGCTTCGAGTTCCCGGCGCGCTGACGAGCGCCAACGGGTCGCCGGCGAACGCCCGCGACCCGCTGACTCGCGCACCTGCTGGGGCGATGGCGGCTAACGCCGACGCCGCGGCAGCGCCGCGAGCCCGAGCAGCGCGATCATCCAGCCGCCGGTCGGCCAACCGTCGCCCTCGTGCGACGCGCAGCCGCAGCCCTCGTCACACTCGCCGTCGACGCACATGCCGGCGCTGTCCGTGCCGGTCTCGCCGAGGCTGTCGCCCCCGGCGCTCGCGTCGTCGTCGTCATCGTCGTCGTCGTCGTCGTCGTCGCCCGCGGTGTCCCCGGTCGTCGCGCCCGAGTCCCCGCTCGTGTCCCCGCTCGTGTCCCCGCTCGTGTCCGAGTCATCCCCGGTCGTCGCCGGCGCCTCGGTGCCGACGTAGACCGTCACCTCGTCAAAGGACTCGTTGCGCTCGTGGTCGATGGCCTCGACGCGGATGACGTACTCGCCCTCGGGGAGCTTGTTGAGGTCCCAGGTCGTCTCGAAGTCGTAGGCGACGAGCTCGACATCCTGGTTGGGCATCACCAGCTTCCAGCCGTAGCCCTCATGGTTGTCGGAGACCTCGACCGCGACCTGCACGCTGCTGCCCGGCGTCAGCTCGAGGCCGTCCTCCGGCGAGACGATGTTCACGACCGGCGGCTCGGCGTCGACGCTGTTGGCCCCGAAGTACGCGAACAGCTCGGCCGCGGTGTTCTGCTGCTCGGCCCCGTCGCCGCAGAATTGCTCGTGCGTGTAGTTGCAGTTGATCCCGCCGGTCGAGTCGTCGTAGGTGACGCAGTTGTCCGCCCACTCCTTATTCCCGGGGTTGGCGAAGGGGTACATCATGTGCTCGGGGCCGGCGATGTGCGCCAGGCCGAAGGCGTGCGCGGCCTCGTGCAGCGCGATGTTCCCCAAAGTCTCGGTGTTGTTGCCGTTGAGGTTGTCGGTGAACGCGAAGGTCAGATCGCGCCAGTAGCCGTCGCCGCAGTCGGCGCTGCACGACACGCCGAGCACGCCCGGCGACATCCCCAAGAGCCCCGGCGTCCCGCCCATCATGACCATCGCGTAGGGCAGGTGCGCGGGCGGGCGCTTCTCGTAGGCGAGGCGCACGCCGTAGGGCTCCATCTTGGTCTCGAAGACGTTGATCAACGCGAGCGCCTGCTGCTCCGTCCCCGAGAAGCCCGGGTAGTCGATCGGCGCGTCGACGCAGGGCGACTTGTTGAGCGCGGCGTTGTTGCCGGAGGTCAGCGAGGCCCCGTTGAAGTTGAGGAAGATCGTCGAGCGGTGCGGCGGCAGATCCCACTCCGTCGGCGCCGCGCTCGGCTCCGGCGCGTTCGTGAGCCCGTGGACCGCCTCGCGCGGGAGCACCTGGTCGCCGATCATCACCCAGTCATTGCGCTCGAGCATCGCCTCAAAATTGGCTTTGCGCTCCGCGAGCTCCGCCTCCGTCAATGGGCTCGCTTTCATGACCGGGTTGCCGAACAGCTGCCCCGACTCCTCAGCAGCATTTGCGCCCAGCGGCGCCAACAAGAGCGATCCCAAAACAACGGCCAGCGTTCGCTTCATGACAATTCAATAATTACCAGAATCTCTCCACCTAAACCCGGCGCCCCCCGCGACAACCTGTCCCAGCGCGTGAGTCCGCCCACGCCTGTTCGTCGCCCGGCTCGAACGCGCGGTCGCCCGCGATCTGGCGCGATCCCCAACGCGACGGAGCTGGGTCGCGCCCGCGCCTGCGCGCTCGAGTCGCTGCGGCCCGCGACGACGCGGTGTCGAGCCCGCGGCGACGCGTGCGAGCGCGCCTCGCTTAGACCTGTCCTCGAGTTCATTACAACGATCCCGCGCCGTCCTCGTTGAGGTCCGGGGAGGGGACGCCCGCGCGCCGCCGCGAGGCGCTCGCGCGCCCGCCCGAACCGGGCCGCGAGCCTGTCCGCAAGCCCTGCGGCGCGATGCGGCGCGTGCTCAATATGGCTCTTCAAACATGTCACACAGAGACGGCGATGTGGTTAATACTCAAACCTCCTCTCAACCGAGGGAAGCTGAGCTGATGGGTGATCACGACGCGGGGCGCGGCGAGGCCGAGCGCCCTCCGCACGACGACGATATGACGCGCGACGACTATGGGAGCTTCTCGCTCGAGCGGCTCGAGTCGCTCCCCGACGAGATCGAGAAGTCCAGATCCGCGAGCGCGAGCGGCTCGGGCGGCTCGGGCGGCCGCTCGTCGCGCGTCGGCGCCCCGCCGACGCTCTCGCGCCCCCCGTCCTCCAACATGCTCTCTAAGCTCGCGTTTCAAGAGAGCCGCAAGCACAGGCCGAGCGCGAGCGCGAGCGTCACCGCCGACAACCTGCAGCTGGAGTCGGCGCGCGCCTCCTCGACGATGCGCGGCCTCGGCCTGCTCGCGACCCCCGAGACGAGCGACAGCGACAGCGACGACTTCGATCTCCCGCCCCCGCCCGAGGCCTCGAGCTTCGAGAGCACCTCGGGCCTCATCGACATCCGCGCGATGGAGGAGATG
>JAUIKS010000045.1 GCA_030430565.1 Polyangia bacterium | reverse complement strand
CGCCGCATCATCGCACAACGCGTCGCGCTCCGTCTCCGCGCAAGTCACGACCCGGTCACGCCGAAGCCGCGCGACCGAGAGCCCCTGTCATCTCGCTCGCTTGGCCGCTTCGGCCGAGTAGGCCGCGAACACGACCCCCATCCCGCCCTCGCCGAGCTTCGAGAGCAGCACGTAGCGGCCCACCACCTCTCCGCGCTCGAGCGACACAGACGCGCCGCGGCGCTCCGCGCCCGTCGAAGTGCCGGGCGACGCGATCGTGTCCTCGGTCCCGCGCGCCGCCAACGTCTTCGCCGTGTCGAGCTGCCCGACCGCGACCTCGCTGCGCTCCTCGTTGCCCGCCTTCACCGCCGCTCCACGCGGGACGCCGCGCGGAATCGACAAGCGTCCCGGCGCCCTGCGCAACTGCTGTACCCCATGCGCGCCGCGGAGGGTAAGTGCATATACCGCGCGCGACAGCGCGGGCGATTTCTAACAAGCACTTTCAGTAATGTTCGTAAGGACACATAGTACAATCCGGAGCCCGGTTGAGCACGCCATGCCGACGATCACCGAGAGCCTCGTGCGCCGCGCTCGCGCCAAAGAGCGTGAGTACGAGCTGTCCTGCTCGAGCCTGCGCGGCTTCGTCCTGCGCGTGCTCCCCAGCGGCAAGAAGGTCTACTACGCGCGCCACAAGCGGCGCGGCCGAGACACGCGCGAACGCATCGGCCCCGCCGACGAGCTCAGCCTCGAGGTCGCGCGACGGCGAGCCGCCCAGATCCTGCACGGCCCCGCCGCGACGCCCGAGGCGCCCGCCCGGCGCGTCTCTCCGCGCTTGCGCGAATTCGCGGCGCGCTTCGACCGCGAGCACATCGAGCCATACCTCAAGCCCAAGACTCGACGGCAGCTCGATCCGATGGGCCAACGCGGCCGCCGTGCGGCTGCTCGCCTTGACCGGGATGCGCCGCGGCGAGGCGCTCGCGCTGACCTGGGACATGGTCGACTACCGACACCGCTGCCTGCGACTCCCTGATTCAAAGACGGGGCGCAAGGCCGTGCCGATCAGCAACCAGGCTATCCTATCCGGCTGCTGCGCGAGCTCGAGGCGCGCAGGCGACCGCGCTGCCCGTGGGTGCTCTACGGCGGGGGCGGTCAGCCGCTGCACGCCAACTCGCTCGAGCGAGCCTGGAGGCGCATCCGCGAGCGCGCCGGCCTCCCCGGCGTTCGACTGCACGACCTCCGCCACTCGGCCGCGAGTGACGCGCTGATGTCGGGCGTGCCCCTGGGGATCGTCGGCAAGGTCCTGGGACACAAGAGCCCGCGGACGACCGCCCGCTACCCGCACATCGCCGACCACGCGCTGGCCGAGGCCGTCGCGCGCATGGGCGACGCGATCGAGCGCGCCCATCATTCGAAACGACGCGCGCGCTGACCCAAGGGTCAGCGCGCGCTGTGCTTCTTGATTCGCCGGCTACCCGTGGGCTCGCGCGCCGAGTTCACCCTGACCGTGCTCGCCGTGCTCGCCGCGCTTACCGTGCTTGCCGTGCTTGCCGTGCTTGCCGCGCTTACCGTGCTTGCCGCGCTTACCGTGCTTGCCGTGCTTGCCGCGCTTTCCGAGGAACGCGTGCAGGCCCTCCGCCTCGATCCGCTGCGCCGCCAGCTCGCGCTGCTCGGGCGACAGCAAGCCGTGGATCGCCACGATCATCTCGCTGTGACCGCCGTGTCGATGCGCTCCGCGCTCGCCGTCTCCCGCGCGCATGCTCCCGTGGAAGGCGTCGAGATCAGCCTGCGAGAAACCGTCACCGCGGAACGCCTGCTGGAGCGCGTCCTTCGCCGCCTTGCGCTCCTGCTTGTGCTCCTCGTGGGGATCCGCGCCGGCTTCTTTGGCCGCCTCGCGCTCGGCCTTATGCGCCGCGCGCTTGGCCTCGGCCATCGCCGTCAGCTCAGCGCGCTGCGCATCGCTGCACTCGACGACCGCGCAGAGCGTCTCAAAGCCGCCCTTGTGATGCTCGCCGCGCTCGCCGTGCTTTCCGTGCTCGCCGTGCTCACCCTTGCTGTGCTTGCCGTGCTTGCCGTGCTTGCCGTGCTTGCCGTGCTTGCCGTGCTTGCCGTGCTTGCCGTGCTTCATCAGCTTTCGAAGTCCCTCGTCCGCCAACGTCGCGCGCTGCTCCGGCGTGAGGATCGAGTGCAGCCCGAGCAGCAGCGCGTCTTGGCTCTCGCCGCGCGCTCCGTCGCCGCGCGACTTGTGCTCGCTGTGCATGCTCTCACGGTACGCCTCGAGATCAGCGACCGTCAGCGCGTCGCCGCGAAACCGCGCCGCCAGCTCGGCGTTCGCCGTCTTCATCGACTCCGCGCGCGAGCCTTCGCCCGCCTCGTGGGCCGCGCGCGCGGCCGCTCGCCGCTCGCGGGCTTCTTCCATCAGCGCGCCCACCTGGGCGAGCTGGTCGTCGGTGCAGCTCACGAGCTCGCAGAGCTGGTCGGCAGAGAAGCGCTTGTGTCCGCGCTTGTGCTCACCGTGGTGTAGAGGACCCGCTCCGTCCGCCTCGGCCGGGAGCTCGATCGAGGCGTCGAGCTCGGCGGTGTCGGGGTCGGCGTCGCACGCGAAGCACGCGACGGTGAGAGCGAGGGGGATCGTGGTCAGTAGATTCCGGAGGTTCATGATGGACTCGTCGAGGTGCGCGCTCCTGCGCGGGGGGTACGTCACTACGATAATCGGCCTGGGTACTCGCTTCGTACGCAGTGTGTAAACGACGCGTAATTCCGCCAGCTGCGGCTCGCGGGCCTGTCGCGCCCGCCCGCCGCTGCGCGCACCTGTGACAAATTGTTCAAGCGCGGGACCGGCTGCCCGCCGAGTAGCTGGTTCGAACACGAGATCACGAAACGACCGCGCGCGCGCGACGTCAACGCTCCTCACCGGCACGCGCGAGCCGGTCGCCACCAACAAGGCCCGCGAGGGCCGCGCGAAGAACCTCCGGATCGAGTTCTCGATCCTCAGCCAGTGAGCCGTCCCCGGGGCCGACCCAAAACATGTCTATAGAGACACTTCATAGCGCGCGGGGTACCATCACCCCGGCAGGTTTGAATATGGCTATACGGACACCTCACTTTGCGCTCGCGGCGCTGCTCGGCCTCACGTTCGGCGCGTGCGCTGACGACGACGCGAACACCACCGCCGGCAGCGAGTCGGGGGGCTCGCTCGGCGAGCCCAGCACCTCCGACGGCGACTCGGGCGAGCAGCCAGAGGACACGGGCGCGGGCGGCGACAGCGAGCTCGAGCTCTCACGTCTCGAGCTGATCAAGCAGGTCCTCAGCGAGCGCGGCATCCTCAACACGCTGCCCTTCGCGGCGGTCGCACGCCACGAGAGCGCCGGGATCAAGCACTGCGCGAACGAGGCCGAGTGGGCCTGCGAGGGCCCGAGCTCGCCCGACTGCGACGACGGCCCGACGCTGCGTCGCTGCGAGATGGCGGCCGGCGTCGGCATGTTCCAGGTCAACCTCGACGACGCGCTCGCGCGCGGCTACGACCCCTTGACGGAGCGCGGCAACATCGAGGCCGGCGTCGATCGAATCCTCGACGCGCTGCGGGCCGACGCCCAGTTCACGCCGCTGTGGGCCGACGACGCGGAGATGATCAACTGGATCAACGCGCTGCAGCAGGATACCGACGACTTCGAAGCCTGGCTGACCGTGCTGGCGACCGCGTACCACCCGCCCGGGACGACCGGGAAGCGCGGACCGGCGTATCTCCACAAGGTCTACCAGAGCTCGACCGAGAACCTGCTCGTCCGCCACGGCGCCGACTTCTGGGACACCGTGCCCGAGGGGATCGAGCAGAACACATGCTCTTGCGAACAGGGCATCTATCACGACGGCACGCCGATCCCCGTCGATCAGACCCACTGCGGCTTCCGGGTCTGCGGCCTCGACGACGCGATCCACGAGTGCACGAGCGAGGGCTGGAAGACGGTCAACGGGCTCAGCTGCGGCCAGAACGCGTGCTCCTGCGCCCAGGGGATCAACCACAACAACGTCCCGATCCCGACCGGGGTGACCGAGTGCGAATTCCGGGTATGCAGCCTCGAGGGCACGTTCTTCTCCTGTCTACAGAACGGCTGGTTCAACACCGAGGTCAGCTGCCCGCTCCAGCCCTCCCCTGACGTCTCCTGCAAGTGCTCCTCGGGCCTTGATCAGAACAATAACCCGATCGACCCCAACAGCACCTTCTGCGGCATGCAGGTCTGCGGCAATCAAAACCAACGCTGGGAGTGCGCGCCCGCGGGCTGGGTGAACGTCGGCAGCTGCGACGAGCCGCCCCCAGACCCGACCACCAGCACCGGCGGGGACTCGACCGGCTCCTCCAGCGGCAGCTCTACCGGCACCTCGACCGACGGCTCGAGCACGGGCTCGTCGAGCTCGACCACCACATCGACCGGCGGCGACACCGGCGACGGCCTGCTCGGCTTCGGCTTCCCGCTCGGCGACAAGACGACCTCCCCCGCCGGCGGCTGGGGCTACTGGCGCGGCCTCGGCGTCCACATCAGCAACGACTGGTACAACGGCAATCACCTCGCCAGCGATCTCGGCTCGGCGCAGGGCGCCTACCAGGACTTCTACGCGGTCGCCGACGGCAAGGTCCTGGTCCAGGACCCCAACGGCTCGGCGTACAAGCACATCATCCTGATCGAGCACGAGCTGGGCGACGGCACCCGGGTCTGCTCGTTCTACGGGCACATCGACGAGCCCTACGTCAACGCGGACGATCAGGTCACGCGCGGGCAAGCGATCGGCACCGTCATGGAGTGGCCCGAGGAGGACTGGCCCGACAACCACCACCTTCACTACGCGATCGTCCCCGACGAGACCTGCACGTACATGGTGAACTCCATGCTCGGCTCCAAGTGCGGCTACGACAAGGCGGCTGCGGGCCACCCCGGCGTCGTCGACGGCGATCCCAGCACCGAGCCGTGGCTCTACTACCCCACCGACCCCGAGCCCGGCGCGTCCGGCTGCCGGATGAACGGGCACCCGATCCACTCCGCGACGCAGTTCATCGACATGCACCACTACGCGAAGTAGCGGCGCGCTCACACTACGGCGCCGAGCCGGCGAGATCGCCGACGACGCCGGGCGGGAGCTTCGCCAGGACCTCGAGCTCGCCCACGCAGTCGTCGTCGCCCTCCGGCATGAGCAGCCGGACGAGCTCGCCGTTCAACGCGTCCGTCGCGACCAGCTCGGATCCATCCCGCGGACGCGCGACGCCGACGAAGCTCCGCTCGTAGCGAGCGACCTGCTTCATGTCGACGGTCTCTGGATCCATCGTCCACACGTTCCCGCCCTCGACCACCGTGATCGTCCCGTCGGTCCCGGACTGGACGAGATCGACATCGTCGGCGACGTCGACCGGGAGCGCCTCGCAGCCGCCCTCGGCCTGCGCGATGAGCCCTGAGAACGCCCAGATCCGGCACAGCTCGTCGGTCTCCGGCGCGATCGCGTTCACCAGGCGCCGACCGTTCTGACTCGAGATCGCCGCGCCGCGGAACACCCGGCCGGCGATCCACGCGCCGGTCGGCTCGACCGCGGTGTTGCCGTACAGGATCACCGGCCGCGAGCGATTGCCCTCCCGATCGATCTGAAAGCCCATCGGCCCCTCAAAGTCCGTCTGGAACACCGCGTCGATCTCCACGGGACCCGTGGTCTCTCCGACGACCGCCTCCGGGATCTGCGTCGTCCCGACGATCTCGAAGTCGCTGCCGTCCTGCGCCGCCATAAACAGCGTCGAGCCCGGGTCGCCCTCGCTGAACTGCACGCCGTAGAGATAGTCCGACGTGCCGAAGGCCGACAGCGAGACCGCGGTCATGATCAAGCCCGGGTCGCTCGGCGTCAGGTCGTCCGTGTTCTCGCACTCCGGGATCCCAGCGAAGCAACTCGAATCGTCGGCGCAGCCCGTCAGGTCCTGCTGGCGCAGCGCGCTGCGGTTGATGCAGGTCGCGCCGTTCATCCCCCACTCTGCCTCTTTGACCAGCCACCCCGGGTGCGAGCGCTGCGTCACGAGCAGCAGGCTGTCCCCGACGTAGATGCGCGTGCCGTTCTCCGTGTACGACGTGCCGTCGCCCGCGTAGTCCGCTCGGACCATGCGCGTGCACGCCTCGTGCACCCACTCGTTCGGGCCGGTCTGATAGCGGTACGCCCACTCCACGCACTTGGCGAGCGCCGCGTAGCGACAGCCGAGCGTGATCGCCTGCGCGTCGCTCTTGTCGTTCGCGCCGGTCTCGGGGTCCCAGTCACCGCTCACCAGCACCGCCTCCGCCGGCTCCCCGCTCCCGTCCGCGCAGAGATCATCCTGGTACTCGCCCCAGACGCCGTCCTGCAGCAGTCGATAGCTCGTCCGGTAGTGCTCGATCGGACCGCCGACATAGGCCTCATCGCCCAGGTACACCGGCTCCTCGATCCGAACCTCGGCCTGCGTGCCGTCGTCGCGCGCGTACGTGAACGAGATCGGGAACGCGCCAGGCCCAAACAGCCACGCCGGACCGCCCGCCGTCTGGTACCGCAGCGCCTTGCTCGCGTCGTTGAGCTCGACCGCGACGATCGGCTGACCGTCGACGCCCTCGCTCGCAACCAACGTCACGCCGTTGACCTGCTCGCCCGCGAGCAACGACGAGCTCGTCAGCAGCCCGTTCGGAAACTCCTGCTTGATCGTCAAGCCGTTCATGGTCGACGAGTTGTCATGCTTAAAGCGGAAGCCTGCGCGCTCCTCAGCGGGCTCACACGCCTCGGCCTCCGGCTCTCCCTTGCAGCCGGCGAGCTCGCACAGCGTCAGCAGCGGGGCGGTGATGATCAGTGTGCGTGCGAGCGATTTCATTGGGTGTCTCTTCACTTCGTGCGCGAGCGTCCGCGATCGATCGAATATGTCTACCTAACCACATGATCCGAGTCGCGCGCACCACCGCCGTGACGCGCACGACCGACGGCGCGCGCCGCCGCGCGTCCCCGCGCTCGATCCCGCGCGCTCAATCCCGCGCGCAGCGGATCCCGAGCCCAGCCAGTACGCCCCCGCTGTCCCCGGGAACTGATTCGCGCCGCGCATGTCGGCGCCGCCGTACTGCCAGTCGCCCCCCCGCATCATCCGGGCCCAGTCGCCATCAACATTCGCGCAGTCCTGGCAGTCGCTCCCGGCCACCGCGAACCAGCCGTCGTCATGGGTAGTCGAGCACCCACTCCCGAACCGACCCGCCGACGCCTTCGGACCCCAGCGCGCCGCGCCAGCGGGCTTCGCGAAGACATCGACGTAGGTCGTGTTGTCGCTGCCGTTGTAGTTCGCCAGCGAGCAGCGGCCACCTTGATGATCTTACGTCACCGCGCGCGATTTCCCTACTCTCCGCCGAAGCCGAGCGCCCCGTCGCGCTAGGAACAAGTCATAACCGCCGCGGTCGACGACGCTTCATCACCTGAACGATCGCTCGCCGAGCGCCCGTCACGGCGTCGTCACGAAGCCTGACGCCGCTGACAACGCTCGAGCACCTCAACGAGCGTCTGCACGCGAAACGGCTTCGTAATGTAATCATCCATGCCCGCCGCCAGGCAGCGCTCGCGATCCTCTCGCGTCGCGCTCGCCGTCATCGCGATGATCCACGGCTGCTCCTCGGGCGGCAGCGCGCCGCGAATCGCCTGCGTCGCCCCGAGGCCGCTGAACTCCGGCATGTGGATATCCATAAACACCAGCGCCGGTCGCTCTTCGCAGCACTTCTCGATCGCCTCGCGACCGTTTCGCGCCAACACGACGCTGAGCCCAAGGCGCGCCAGCATCCCGAGCGCGACCTTCTGCACAACCACGCTGTCCTCCGCGAGCAGGACCTTGAGACCGCGGATCTCCGGAGGCAGCGGCGCGAGCGGACCCGAGCCGCGTCGCGGCTTCGCCGACGGCACCACCTGCACCCCGAGAAACGCCTGTCGCAACGCCTCCAAGAGCACGCGCGGGCGGATCGGGCGATAGATCCGCGGCCACGTATCCAGCGGCGGCTCCGGAGGATCATTAAACACGCAGCTCAGGATCACGGGCGCGCGCCCAGCCAGCTCCGCCAACGCCTCCGCCTTCGCGCCCCGCGGGTTGACGATCGCGACCTCAAAATCACCCGCGTCCTCCACCGACTCAACCGAAGCCCGCGCCGTCACCGTCATCCCCCAGCGACGCAGCAGCGTCACCAGCAAGCCGCGCCCGCGCGCGTGTCGCTCGACCACGAGCGCGTGGCGGCCCGCGACCTTATCCCGGCCCAGCACCGCCGCGCTGCTGTCCCCCGGAGACGTCGGCCAGCCCGTATCAACCACCTCGAGCACCGGCTTCATGCACACGATGAACGTGAACGTAGAGCCCTTGCCGTACACGCTGCGCGCCTGGATCGTCCCGCCCATCTTCTCCGCGAGTCGGCGACTGATCGCCAAGCCCAAGCCCGACCCGCCAAACCGTCGCGTCGTGGACGCGTCCACCTGACTAAACGATCGAAACAGCTGGTTCATGCGGTCCTCGGGGATCCCGATCCCCGTGTCCTCGACGCGGATCCGCAGCTGGACGCGGCCATCCGGCATCGGCTCCGAGTCGGCCGTGACCGCCAACATCACCTCGCCCTCCTCCGTGAACTTAACCGCGTTGCTCAACAAGTTAAAAACAATCTGCCGAAGGCGAATCTCATCCCCTCGAATCATCGTCGGGACCCCGACCGCGACGTCGTACAGGAGCTCGAGCCCCTTGCGCGCCGCCTCCGGCGCGAGCACAGCGAGCGCGTCCTCCAACAACGCGGGCAGGTCGACGATGCGCTCCTCGAGCACCAGCTGACCAGCCTCTATCTTCGAGAAATCTAGGATGTCGTTGATGATCGCCAACAAGCTCCCGCCGCTGGTCCGAAGCACCTTGACCAGCTCACGCTGATCGCTCGAAAGCGAAGTCGCCTCAAGCAGCTCGGCCATGCCGATCACGCCGCTCAACGGTGTACGTAGCTCATGGCTCATCTTGGCGAGGACCGCTCCTAGATGGGGAAATTCGGGGAATATTTAGGTTTTTAAAAAGCAGGATCACGGGTCGATCCGAAATCGATCCGTCCTTTTTCAGATCTGCTCCCGAGAATGTCGGATCTCGGGAGCGAAACGCTGGGCTGAACGGCCTGGATCGATCCGCTCCGTGCGGCGCTTGTACCGCTCGCGGGACGGCGGGCAAAAACGACCCCCCTCAGATTTTTTCATCCACCCCGTCGGGGTCGTTTTTCATCAGAAACTCGGGATCTCGTCCAACAATGAATTGCTCAGCCTCCACGGCCTCGAGGCGCTCGAGCACGCCTCGCAGCTGGAACTCTGGGGCAACCCCAAGCTCCATGATCTAAGCGCGTGGCAGAGCCTCGGCTCCCTAAAGATCGCCGAGAACGACGCGCTCACCTCGCTCGCGGGTCTCGAGCCGCTCGCCAACCTCGGCTCGCTGTTCATCGATCACAACACGTCGCTCGCCACGCTCGAGGCGCTGCACGACGTCTCTATGAACGGGGGCGACATCTGGATCGAGCGCAACTGCGCGCTCTCTGACGAGGACGCGTGGGCGCTCGTGGAGCACATCGAGAGCGGCGGCGGCGTCGTCGGCGACGTCGAGATCAAGAGCAACGGTCCGCTGTGTGAAGCGTGAAGATTTTTCTCTACGTGCTCGCAACATCCCCCGCGCCCGGCCGACCTCGGTCGTGGACCATCCCATGAACAAGACCACCAGACTCTCCCCATGGTGCCTCCTGCTGCTCCCCGCGCTCCTCGCCCGCTGCGGCGACGACCTCGCGGGCCCTGTCGAGACCGACAGCGACGCGTCTACGGAGACGACCGCCGACGTTGATGATCCCGCGACCGCGACGAGCGGCGACACCGTGACCAGCGCGGCGAGCACGTCGACAGATCCGGATCAGGACAGCATGACGAAGGGTCCTCCGGATCCTGAGCCGACGGACCCCCCCGAGACGGCCGGCGAACCAGGTGGCGCTCCCGGGTGCGAGGACGCGCTGCTACTCCCCGGCTCGGTCGCGTTCTCGGGCCATGGCGCTGATGGGGCGATGCGCGGGTTCTGCGACGGCTACGAAGACCCGGTGCTGATCGAGGGCGGGTTGTCAATTCGCTACACCGACGCGACCACGCTCGCCGGCCTCTCCTGTGTGTGCGGCGCGACGGAGCTGCTGATCGAGCAGAACCCCGAGCTGACGACGCTCTCTGGCCTCGACATACATCGCGCGCCGGAGTCCGTGCGGATCATCGCTAACACATCGCTCGAGGATGTCGCCGCGTTTGAGTTCTACGGCGACGCTCCGCTTACGCTCGTCGAGATCTCGCACAATCCGCACCTCATGAGCGTCGAGGGCCTCGCGGGTTTCACCGGCTTCGCGCCCGACGCCACGGAGCTGACGTTCCGGGGCAACGACGCGCTCTCCTCGCTCCACGGTGTCGAGCAGCTCATCGGCGAGATCGACGTGCTGCGAGTCAGCGAGATGAACAACATCACCGATCTCTCGCCGCTCGCGGGGATCCGTCCGCGGACCAAGCTCTCGATCGTCTACAACAACTCGCTCTTGAAGCTCAACGGCCTCGACAGCGTGGCTGGCCACATCGACAGCATCCTGATCGCGGGCAAGTCGCTCTATGATCTCACGGCGCTCGCGGCCGTCGACAGCGCGAACTTCGTCGGTGTCTATGACACGGTCGTCCTCCAGAAGCTCGACGGTCTCGAGGGCCTGAAGGCCCTGGAGGATCTACGACTGGAGAACAACGAGGGGCTCAAGAGCCTCGACGCGCTCTCCTCGCTCGAGAGCGTCGCGGACGACCTGACCATCGCGAGCAACCCGCTGTTGACGAACCTCTCCGGCCTCGAGAGCGTCGCGGGGGAGCTCGGGAAGCTCACCCTCGAGAACAACGACGCGCTCGTCGACATCTCCCAGCTCGCGTCGGTGACCCAAGCCTACCGGCTCACCATCGCGGACAACGACGCGCTCGAGAGCCTCAAGGGTCTCGAGGGTCTGCAATCCGAGCTGGACTCTCTGAACGTAGTGGACAACAAGAGCCTCTCGTCGCTCGACGCCCTCGCGGGTATCTCAGCGCTGAAGTCGGGCGCCCAGGTCATGAACAATGACGCGCTCACGCACCTGTCGCTGCCGCCGCTCACCTCCGCGAAGGGGCTCAAGATCACCGGTAATGACGCGCTCGCCACGATCGGCGTCAAGGGGCCGAGCGAGTCGGAGCTGCTGACGATCGCCGACAACGCGTCGCTCGTCTCGATCGCGGGTCTCGAGGGACTGACAGCGGCCGAGATCGTAGAGATCAGCAACAACGCCGCCCTGGCGACGCTCGTCGGCCTCGAAGGGCTGACCTTCGCCACGTTCGTGATCATCGAGAACAACCCGGCGCTGTGGAGCGCGAACTCGCTCGCCGGCATCAGCGCGCTGCCAGGCGGCCTCTACATGCTGAACAACCCGGCGCTCGTGAGCCTCGCGGGGATTGAGGGGCCGACGCTCATCGGCGAGCTTCGGATCGAGGGGAGCCCGCTCCTCGAGTCCATCAGCCTGCTCTCGCATCTCACCGACGTCGGCGGCGACCTGCGACTGGTCGGTACGAGCCTTGTCCATCTCGACGGGCTGGCGAGCCTCGAGACGATCGCCGGGGTGACAGTCCTCCGTGAGAACGCGAAGCTGCAGAGTCTCGCGGGGCTCTCGAGCCTGAGCGGCGCGATCGAGTCGCTCTGGATCGAGGACAACCAAGCGTTGACCACGCTCGACGGTCTCGAGGGGGTTACTGAGATCACGGACGCGCTGCAGCTCATCGACAACGCGTCACTCGAGGCCATCCTCGACGGTCTCTCGAACCTCGAGTCGATCGGCGGGCAGCTAGTCGTGAAGCAGAATCCGCTGCTGCCGACAGAAGAGGCGCACGCGCTGCGAGACAACACCAATCCCCCGCAGTGGGTGATCGACGGGAACGGCTGACGTCCCGACGGCGGTGTTCACGGCCGCAGTCAACCACTCCTCGGCGGGGGCGCGCGAGCGGGGACGCGTCTCTCCGCAGCCCACGACCGCCCTGAACCCCCAAATGAACGCCCTATGCACACGACACGTATCCCCTTCATTGTCCCGGCCGCCAGTCTGCTCCTCGGCCTTCTCAGCAGCTCCTGCGTCGGCGAGGTCGACACCGTCGGTACTTCAGACACCGCGGCGTCCACGGAGCCGTGCGGCAACAGCCACGTTGAGGGCGACGAGCAGTGCGATGACGGCGACGCCAACCACGACCAAGGCCCGTGTTCGCATCAATGCACCCGTGTGGGCTGTGGCGACGGCGTACTCGACGAGGACGAGGACTGCGATGATGGCGACGAGAACGTCGACGGTGACTACGGCGGAGGCTGCTCGATCCTGTGTGTTCTGCTGCCCGAGTGTGGCGACGGAGCCGTCGACGCCATCGGCGGAGAAGCGTGTGACGACGGCAACGACGACGACAACGACGCGTGCCTGAGCACGTGCGAAGCGGCCCGATGTGGTGACGGCCAGCTCCACGTCGGCGTCGAGGAGTGCGACGACGGCGATGATGACAACAGCGACAGCTGCCTGAGCACCTGCGAGCTCGCGCGCTGCGGCGACGGCCAACTCCACGTGGATGTTGAAGAGTGTGATGACGGTAACCTCGTTGACGACGACGGCTGCGCCAGCAACTGCACAACCCCTGGCTGCGGCAACGGGGTCGTCGAGGTCGGCGAGGAGTGCGACGACGGAAACGAAGACAACACCGACGCCTGCCTCTCGAGCTGTACCGTCGCGAGCTGTGGCGACGGCTTCACGCAGCCCTCGAACGGTGAGGACTGTGACGATGGGAACGATGTGCCCGACGACGGGTGCAACGAGATCTGTGTGCGCGACCGAGTCGTGTTCGTCACCAGTATCACTGAACAGGGCGGCGAGCTCGGCGGGCTTGAGGGAGCTGACTCGCTGTGCCAGACGCTCGCCGACGCCGAGGGTCTCGAGAACGCTGAGAGTTTTCGAGCGTGGCTGAGTTCACCCGAAGGTTCTCCTGACAGCCGTTTTGTGCACGCGGCCGGGCGCTACCTGCTGCTGGACGGACGAATCGTGGCGATGAACTGGGAGGACCTCACGGACGGGACGGTCTGGACGACGATCGATCGCACGGAAGCGAACGAAGACAAGACCACGATCGTGTGGTCGAATACGGCGCCCAACGGCACGATGGCGGAGGATCCATATCACTGCGCCAACTGGAGCGTCATAAGCGAGGAGAAGGGCCGATTCGGCTTCAACGATCTCGTCGACGCCAACTGGACCAACCTGGATGACTTCAACCCCGAGCACTGCTACAGCGCGGGAGCGCTGTACTGCTTCGAGAATTGACGGCAGGCGACTGATGTATCGCTACGAGCGTCGAAGCAGCGACCGGTTCCAGATCCGCGTCATCGCGTACCTGAGCCGCGCGCGCGCGTCATCAGCGTCTACGCCATAAACCGAGTGAAGCGCGGTCACGAGCTGCTCCTCCGACGACCCCCAGCGAAGCCCCTCCACCAGCAGCGCGATGGTGCTATCGACTCGGAAGCAGACCCTGCTCCGAACATCGGCGATGAGGTAGCCGGCCTCGTCACGGGCGACGTAGCAGCCGCGCCGCTCCTCGGGCGCGTCGCCTCGATCCTGCTCTCGGAGTTCGAACGTCTGCTCCCGAAGGACGCCGACAGACACGGCGCGCAGGTTCTCGATCGAGGTGCTCTCCTCGAGCAGCCGGAGGATCGGCAGGACGTGCGTGATCCAGCCTTTGGTTTGAATGAGCTCGCAATATCGCTCGCGAGAGACGCCCGCGAGGGACACGCAGCGTGAGCAGTCGTCACGGGCCTCGCACGTGTCGCAGTCCAGCGCCTCGCGGGCGGCCGCCATGGTCGCCTTCATACGCGTCCTCAGCTCCGCGCGACCCTGGTGGGGACCGGCGACGCTGGGGCCTCCAAAGCACGGCGAGACGCCGCCGTCTGGGTTGACGACGAGCAGGCCCAGGCTCTCGGCCGCGCAGCCCCAGGCGGACCACCGACAGCCGTGGAGCACTCGCATCGGGTGACGGCCGAGCAGCAGCTCGGCGAGCGGAATCGGTCGATCGCTGCGCTCGATCGCGATCAGCTCGGAGAGGAAGCGCTCGAGGTCCTCGCCTTCTTCGACCGTCGTGACGAGCGCGGTGTCGGCCATCCGCCGCGGGCGGCCGTCGAAGGCGAGGTCGAGCGTGGCGAGCTCGGCGAAGCCGGCGCGCACGATCGAGGTCGCCTCGTACTGCGGGTGGACAAACAGCTCACGCGCGGTCGCGGCGTGTGCCGCTGACCCGAGCACCGGGAACACGTAATCGACCTTGGCGACCGGCAGCTCGGCGTCGACGCAGGCCCGATCAATCGCCCGAATCTGATCCTCGTGCTCGAGTTCGAACAGCAGGTAGTCACCGATGTTGACCAGCGGGGCGAGCCGCCCGACCTCGGCCGCGCGCGCCCCCTTGGCCGCGAGCACCATGCTCGGGTGAACCGTCCCGTCGGGCTGCGGCTCCCCCTCGGAGAACTCGCCGGTGAGGAACACCGCCGCCTTCACGCTCGGGTACGCGAAGCAGTGGGACAGGCGCGGCACGAGCTTGGGATCGAAGTGATACTCCCGGCGCCGGGGCAACGTCGCGTAGCGGGTGTCATGCTCGACCTCGCCCCGCCGCAGCCGCGAGTAGACCGAACCCGTGAAGGGTGTGAACAGATTGACCGAGTACTCGCTGAGCTCCAGCGTCTTGATGTACTCGAGCGTCTGCATCGCGTCCTCGCGGGACTCGAAGGGCATGCCGGTGACGAAGCTCGCCATCGTCCGGACCCCGAGGCGGTTGCACAGCGAGATCAGCTCGCGGGCGCGCTCGAGGTAGTCGCGCTCCGCGACCAGATCCGTGGCGCCACGGGTCTTGCGATGGAGCTTGCCCATCTTGTTGAGGACGTGGGGTACGCCCGACTCAACGCCGAAATTTACGTCGGCGAAGTTGGCCGCCGACATCAACTCGATGAGCTCACGATCGGCGAGGTTGATGCTCATGTGCGAGTGAAAGCAAAGGTGCTTGGACAAGCCCGCCTCGCTCGTCCGCGCGCAGAACTCTTTGGCCCCCTCGAGATCGACGGCGAAATCGTCATCTGAGAGGATGACGTGCACGACATCGCCGCGAGCGCGGGCGAAGTCGGCGAACAGCTCGAGCTCGGCGAGTGTTCGCTCGATCGGCATGGTGTCGACCCGGAAGCCGCTGCGGACCGCGAAATTGCAGAACACGCAGTGCGCGGTGCAGCCCTGCGAGCGAATGATCGCGAAGACGCCCTCGGCGTCGTAGAGCTCGTCGAGGGAGACACGCCCCGAGAGATACGGCGAGGGGAGCTCGAGGAGCGCGAGCCGATCGCTCTTCAGGTTCCGTTGGACGGTGCCGTCGGCGCCTCGAAACGCGATCCCTGGGACGCTGCGCGGGTCGACGTCTCGATCGCGCTCGAGCAGCGCGGCGAGCGGGCGGTACCCGCTGCTGTGGACCACAAAATCGACCGGTGACCCCGCCTCGAGGAGCATGTCGTGGTTCGCGCGCGGCTCGCAAAACGGCCCGCCGAAGATGATCGTTCGGTCGGGCCGCAGGCTTCGAAGGCGCCTCGCGAGGGCGAGCACGAGCAGCGCGTTCGTGTCGTAGACGACGAAGCCGTGGGCGCGCGCGTCGACCCGCGCGATGTCGGCGGCGATCGTGTCGAGCGATCCGAGCGGCGAGGCGTTGATGTACTGCGTCGCGCGGAGGCCCGCTTGGGCGATGTACTCGCTGAGGTAGTAGGCCGCGACCGAGTGGCGAAAGCCCTCCGATCGATACGGGGTGAAGCAGAACTGAATGTCGACAGCTTCGCTCAAGGTCGGGCCGCCCGGCTTCGGAAGCTACTTCTTGATCGGCGCTGGCTCGCGCAGCTTGTCGATCAGCTCCTTCGAGAGCCCCTCCTCCAGCAGGAACTTCTCCTGCGCTTGGAACTCGCGATAGTCCGAGCGATGCGCCGAGGTTCGGCTCGCCGTCGCGCCGCCGAGACCGTCACGCCACTTCGCGGGACCCTTCTTCAGGTCGACCTTCTCGGCGATCAATTTGTCGAGGCTGGTGGACGCGATTTTTCTGAAATCCTTCTTCTCGGTCATCTCACGTGCTCCGGCTTTGGGCTCGTCTTAAGCGCGATGCTATCATCGTCGCGCCTGCTCGGACGCGCGCTACCGCGCGCCTGGAGGTGCGGGACGCGGATGTGTCGATACATCGATCGAGCGCTGTCGAGCGGGGACGCGGACGCGGCTTCATCCTGCTCTCGAGTCCGCGCTGCGGGAGCACGACGCTCATCGAGTGCCTCGGGCTGCACCCTGACCTATCGGTAATATCTGAGCCGTTCAACGCCGAGACCGGCGTCGCCGCGTCGGTGGCTCGGGAGCAGCGACCCGCGCAGCAGCGCGCGGCCTTTGACCACGCCGTGGAAGGGCTGTTCGCGCGCGTCGACGGCGTAAAGCACGTCCTCCATCAGCTCCCGCCGCTGCTCACGCGGCGACTCGTACGCGCGCGTCGGGTCATCTTGCTGCATCGCGCAAACCTCCTGCGACAGGCGGTCTCCAACGCGCTCGCGTTCGCTACGGGGGTTTGGCACGCTGGCGACGGCGCGTGGCCTCCGGACGCGCTCCCGCGCCTCGATCCGCGCGAGCTCGCCTCGACCATGCTCTGGTACGAGCGAGCGCTACGAGTCCACCGCGCGATCCTCGAGCGAGATCGCGTCGAGCACATCGAGCTGACGTACCGTGAGCTATTCTCAGGGGCAGGTTGGCCAGCGCAGCGCGCCACGCTCGATCGACTCTTCGACTTCCTCGGCGTCTCTCGTCTCTCGTCACCCGCTCTGCTCGACCGCGCGCGCGCGGCCCTCGACCCGACTCGCCACCGTCTGAATTTCGCCCGTACCTACCGGTTGATCCCGAACCACCGCGAGCTCGACGAGCTCCTCGGCAGCGCCGAGCACGGCTTCCTGCTCGATCCCACGCCCTGAGCCATGCCCAAGACACCACCCTCCGAGTTTCGGGTCGCCCTCGTCTCGATGCCCTTCGCGCTGACGGATCGACCGGCGATCCAGCTCGGGCTGCTCGCCGCGATCCTCCAGCGCGCCGGCTTCGCGTGTGACACCCAGCACCTGCACCTCGATCTCGCGGCCGAGCTCGGCGAAATTCACACGGAGCTGTGCCTGTTTCGCGGGCGGATGACCGGGGAGTGGCTGTTCTCGCGCGCGGCCTTTGGCGACGAGGTATCGGCTGATGACGACGCCTACTTCAAGCGCTTCCCGGAGGAGGTGAACTGGGCCGAAGACCAGGACGCGGAGATCGAGTTCCTCTCGCGCCTCCGCCACGAGGTGCTCCCACGGTACATCGATCGCTGCGTCGACGCGGTGGACTGGTCGCGCTACGCGGTCGTCGGCTTCAGCTCGACCTTTCAGCAGAACGTCTCGTCGCTCGCGCTGGCGCGTCGCCTCAAGCGCGCGTTCCCCAGGCTGAAGATCGTGTTCGGCGGGGCGAACGTCGAGGGCGTGATGGGTCACGAGCTGGTCCGCGCGTTCGACTTCGTCGACTTCGTGCTCGACGGCGAGGCCGACAACTCGCTCCCGGAGCTCATCCGTCGCCTCGCCGCGGACGAGCCGCTCAACGGCATCCCCGGCCTCGTCACGCGCGACGCCGACGGCAGGGTCGTCGCCCAGCCCGCGCAGCCGACCGAGGATCTCGACGCGCTGCCGGTCCCCGACTTTGAAGAATTTTTTGAGCGACGCGCGCGCCTCGAGCTCAACCCGGACGAACTGCTCGCGCTGCCGATCGAGGGCGCGCGCGGCTGCTGGTGGGGGCGCAAGCACCACTGCACGTTCTGCGGGCAGAACGGGCAGGCGATGGGCTTTCGTTCGAAGTCGCCGCCGCGCTTTATCGAGGAGGTCGCCGAGCTGGCCCGGCGCCATCGCGGGCTCGTGTTTCACTCGACCGACAACATCCTCGATCACCGCTACGTCGACGAGGTCTTTGGGACATTAGCGAAAGACAAGGCGGACTATCAGTTCTTCTACGAGGTCAAGTCCAACGTGAACCGCGAGCAGCTGCGCACGCTGTGGAACGGCGGGGTGCGCTGGATCCAGCCGGGGATCGAGAGCATGTCGTCGCGGGTGCTGGCGCTCATGAAGAAGGGCTGCACCATGATCGACAACGTCAAGCACCTGAAGTGGGCCCACTACTTCGGCTTCCGCGTGGCCTGGAACCTGCTCTGGGGCTTCCCGGGGGAGCGCGCGGAGGATTTTGAGGAGGAGTACCAGGTGCTGCGTCTGCTCGGTCACCTCGAGCCGCCGGCGGGCTGCGATCGCGTGTTCATCGAGCGCTTCGCCCCGCTGTTCATGGATCGCGCGCGCTTCCCGGCGAAGCGGATCCAGTGGGAGCCGAGCTACGGCTTCGCCTACCCTGATTACGTCGACCTCGGCCGCCTCGCGTATTTCTACGAGGCGGAGTTCAACGGCCACCTCGAGGACGAGGTGCACGGCAAGACGGTCGAGTTGGTGAAGGCGTGGAAGCAGACCTGGACCAGCAAGGAGCGCGAGACGCTGACGTTCTCCCGCACCCACGACGCTGTATACATCCAGGAGGGACGAAGAAATTTTTTCAAGGGTACCCACGAGCTTCAGGGCCCGCTCGGGCGCCTCTACGTGGAGTGCTCGGGGCTGCCGATGACCGTGGAGAAGGCGACGCGAGCGCTGCACGCCGCGTTCCCCGACACGAAGTGGGCGGAGGAAGACGTCGAGAGCGCGCTCACGATGTTGTGCGAGCGCGGGTGGATGGTCACGGAGCGCGGCAAGTACTTCGGGCTCGCGATCCCCGAGAACCGCAACTGGTGACGACGCCGTGCGGGTGCTGTTCGACGGCCTCGGGCTGCAGGCGATGGTGCACCTCGAGGAGGGGACGCGCCTGCGGACAGTTGTATCGGCCCTTGAAGCGCTCGCGGACGCGGTCGACTTCACGATCGACGGGCCGCTCACGCGGAGCGCGCTCGCTGGATATGACGTGCTCATCAGCACGACGCGGCATCCCGCGGACGCGCACGCCTACACGGAAGAGGAGCTCGTGGCGCTCCGCGAATTCGTGAAGGGCGGCGGGGGCCTCCTGTTGATGTCGAATCACGGTGACCTCCCCGGGTCAAACGCGGTGGATTGGACCCGTCACGACGCCGTTCTGGCTCGTGAATTCGGCGTCAAGCTGGAGCGCACATGGTTCGAGAGCGCGAATCCTGGCGCGCTGTCGAGCTTCACGGGCAATGAGCTCCTGCGCGGTCACCCGATCATCGAGGGAGGCGCCGGTCACCGCGTCGCGTCCATCGTGGTCAATAATTGCAGCAGCACCATCCGAGCCGGACACGCGCTCGTCGCCCTGTCCGCCTCGATGCGAGACCTCCGAGGCGGACGCCCGGCAGCTGCGCGCTTGTTCGCCCTCGCGCTCGACAAGACGGACGCGGTCGGCGGGGGCCGAGTCATTGTTCTGACCGACTCGGGCTTCATCGGCGACGACGACAGCGAACTCCCTGGCCCCGGGCTGATCGGCCAGGGCGACAACCTTCGATTTATCTGCAACGTGGTTCGTTGGCTCGGTCGCGCGTAGCCCCTACCCGAGCTCGGCGGATAGCTTCGGGCGCACGAGCCACTTGGCGAGATCATCGGCCAAGTCTTCGACCGCGTCCTCCAGCATCCCGCAGGACGATGGATTAAAGAACCCTCCGGAGAACGGCATCTCTGAGGAATTGGCCGTAAAGCTCCCGACGCGCGCGCCGTCGTGCTCGAGATAGCCGTAGGCGCGAAGCCCTTTAGGCCCCGAGAATCCCCCGCCCCCCGCAGCGTCGATCTGGGTGATCGTGATGTCGAGGCGCGGGCTGCCGGCGTCCTCGGGATCCCGCACGACCACGATCTCGCTGCCGCTCTCGGCCCGCAGCTCGTTGATCAGCATCGTCGAGGCGTTGCACCTGTCGCGCACGAGCACGTTGGGCCGGGTCATCCAGACCACCGGCGCTTCGCCGCGGAGGGCCTTGGGACGGGAGAGGTACATCATATTCGCGCAGGAGGGCGCCGTGACGAGCGTCAGCGCGAGCAGTGAGAGCGAACGAAGTGGCCTGTTGATGTTTCGCATCACAGGTCCGGTCGGCCACGAGGACGACGCGTTGCGTCGCGCACGCCGTCCGAGCGCCGCGATGGTCACGTCCGCGTTCCGCCGACGCTTCGCGCGAACGCGAGGTCTCGGCATGTGCAGGCCCCTGCCCCACTACGACCCGAGCTGTTCTGAGAATTCATCGAGGGGTGGGTATCGCGGCGTGCGGACAAGATGTTTTGACGCACGCGCGCCGACGGTGGTTTCACCGTCGTCCAATCGTCGGTCGAGGCAGAAGTCATGACGCCGCCGACCCACCATGATCCGATTTGCAGCTAGTCTGGGGCGGTGCGCCGCTCCACGAACCTCTTGCTCGCGCTGTCTCTCCCCCTCATACTGTCGGCGTGCGGTGATGACACCGTAGCCTCCTCGGCGACAGACGCGAGCGCGTCGGCGACTGACGCCGGCACGAGCGACGAGTCAACGACGGCCAGCTCGACAGGCGCGGCGTCGACGTCGACGGACGGCTCGTCGAGCGGGGGCGCGTCGACGACCGGCGCCGGCAACGGCACCGCGATGACGAGCACAGCGTCGACAACCACCGGGTCGAGCTCGAGCACGACCCAAACGAGCGGCGAGACCGAGACCGAGAGCGGCACGACGGGGGCGCCCGTCGAGTGCGTCTATCCGGTGATATGGCCGGCAGCGATCGGCTCGCAGGCGAGTGTCGAGGCCGCCCTGTCCGCGCTCTCGCCCGGGGCTACGATGATGTGGCACGACGACCGCGGCACGCTCACGCATATCCAAGACCTCGAGATCGTGCTTCCCTGCGACGACAACACGCCGCTGTGGCAGGCCGTGTTCGCGTTCCTCGAGGAGCACCCCGACATCTTCCAGGTCGACGGCGCGCAGTGGATTCAGGAGCCCGAGGCGACCCAGTGCCAGCACGTCACGGAGAGCATCAAGACGTTCAATACGTCGCGCGCCGAGCTCGGTGATTGGGCGGTGTTTCGCGACGCGCTGAATGTCCGGCTCTATCGTAACGATCAGAACGAGGTCGTGATGCGCTCGATGGGAGGGACCTACCTCCCCGCGATGCCGCAGGCGATCTACGAGGAGATCGAGAGCTGCCTGGCGAACGGCCCCGCGCCGGAGGTGCTCGAGGACAAGGCGCGCGCCGAGAGCTATCCGTACATCAGCTACCTCGGCGCCAACCAGATCTGCATGCCAGCCTTCATGGGCGACTACGCCCCCGACCCTGCCGATGTGCTCGAGTTTACCGGTGACGGGCAGGTCGACTGGTACGAGGCCGGAGACGGCACGGTCGTCGTGACGATCGACCAGCGGGTCGAGCTCATCGTCGACGAGGCCAACGTCACCGAGGCGCTCGCGGCCAGCAACGCGGCGTGCCCGGACGAGATGCAGCCGGGGATCATCGTCGGCTTCTGGGCCTACCTCGACTTGGTCGACGGAACGGTCGCCAACAAGGGCGCCGGCCTGGGCTGTATCGTTTGCTAGCGAGTCGGCGCGTCACGTGCTCGTGTGAACAGGTTCTCCGAGACGCCCCAGGCGCCCGATCGAGCTCGCCGCGAATCAGAGCCCGCTACCCGCCCGGCCACGCCGCGGCGACCTCGGCCCTGCTCTTGAGCCCCGACTTCTTGAGGATCCGATGCACGTGATCCTTGACGGTGCTGGGCGCGATCGAGAGTCGCTCGGCGATCTCGCGGTTTCGCCACCCCTTGGCGATGAGCGCCGCGACCTCGCGCTCACGCGTCGTCAGCCTCGCGAGCGCGGGCGCCAGCTCGTCCACGTCGCGCGCGCTGGGCCATGCGCGACGTTGAGGTCTACGCGCGCTCCGATGGAGGGTCTCGCCCAGCTCGCCGCCCGCCGGCGCGAGCCTCGCGCTCGAGCCGCGCAGGATGGCGCGGGTCATCTTCGCCGTCCCCTCGCGCGCCACGCTGTTCGCCAGGTGCGCGTAGCGCTGCGTCGTCCTGAACGAGCGATGCCCGAGGATCGCGCTCACGACCTCGAGCGGCACGCCGGCGTTCAGGGCGTCGCTCGCGGCCGAGTGGCGCAGGTCGTGGATCCGGACATCGTCGAGGCCGGCGCGGCGACGGATCCTTCGCCACGCTTCTCCTAGCGACGAGCGGTGGATTCGCTGGTGGTTGCGCCCGTAGACCACGTAGGGCACCCCGGGCAGCCGGTGTCTGTCCTCGAGCTCGGCGAGGTAGTCGAGCACGTCGTCGGAGATCGGGCGGTTGGACTTTCCGGTCTTGGTGTCGGGGAAGCGAATGACGCCGACGCGCGCGTCGATCCAGCTCCACTCGAGATCGAGGATCTCGCACGCGCGGCAGCCTGTCAGGCAGAGCAGCTGGATCGCGGCGATGTGCGACCAGCGGACCGCGCCGCGCTGGTTGATCTTTTTGGAAGCGGCCTCTTCGAGCGCTCGGGCGAGCCGCCGGCGCTCGGCCGGCGAGAGGAAGCGCTCGCGGCCCTGCTCGCGGAAGTACGAGAGGCCGGCCGTGGGGAGCCGCGCCCCCCATGGATAGAGCTCCCACTGCGCGGCCTTGGTGAACATGTGGTTGAGGAGTCGTACGTGCGCGTTCGCGGCCACTTTTTGGTGGCTGAGGGCGCGATGAAACGCCTCGACGTGCGCGAAGCGAATCTCGGTGAGACGCAGGCGCCCGAAGGTCGCCGCGAGGACCTTGAGCGAGTGGCGATAGTTGATCCGGGTAGACTCCTTGATCGCGCCGGTCTCGACGTGACGCTCTCGGTAGAGCTCGACGAGCTGCTCAAAACGAATTGTGTCGGGTACGGCGTTGGCGGGCGGCGCTCTCGCCGGCGCGCGCGCAGGGCCGCCGTCCGCGAGCTGTTTCGCTCGACGCTGCGCCGCGGCCAGCGTCACCTGCCCGACAAGACCGATTCGTTGGCGCCGCTCTTTGCCGCCTTGAGACAGCCGGACGACGAAGACCTTCTTGCCGCTGGGCAGCACCCGCAGCCGCAGGCCGCGGACCCGCGAGCACGGTATCTCGTACTTGCGGGCGCGCGGCTTGGCGCGGCGGATGAGGGTCTCGGTGAGGGCGGGCACGGCGCGCTGGCCACGGGGTTAGAGACCGATCCGGTCTAGATCACTTTGATGCATGTTCAATTGGACAGAAATGGCTTTAATTCCGCGAGCCTAGGCGCTTGCGCGCGCGAGGGCGGGGTGGCTCATGTTGGCGAGGAATTCCCCCTTCGCGCGGCTGCCGGCCTCCGCCTGCTCCTTCGCGGTCACGAGCTCTCTCGTGCGCTCGGCGACCTTCTTCTCGAGCGACTCCCGGTACGCGGCCTCGACGCGCTTCGCCTCGCGCAGGGTGTCGACGAGCCGCGTCTGCGCGGACTCGTGGGCGCGCCGGATCTCGACGATCTGGCGCGCGAGCGCGAGCGACAGCAGCATCATCTCGAGCGCGGTGCCGACCGCGACGCCGTACTGGCTCAGCAGGTAGCTGGTGAGCACGGGGTCGAGGCCGAGCGCGCTGGCGAGCGCGGGCCCGACCGCCTCGGAGTAGATCTGGGAGTAGAAGCCGCAGAAGAGCGTGAACAGCGAGACTACGAAGAGGCCGGCGGAGAGCTGACCGCGAACGACGCGGACGTAGAGGGCGAGCGCGAAGAGCAGGAGCAGGCCGGCGAGCAAGAGGAGCTGCTGCAGGTTGGCGGCGACGTCGATGTCGACGAGCGCGATCACCCCGGCGAGCGCGAGCGCGAACATCAACCCGCGGAGCAGGCCCTCCCAGCGCGGCGCGCTGGTCTCGAGCTGGAGGAAACGCGCGCCGAAGTAGAGCAGCGCGATGGTCATGCCGGGCGCGAACAGCGAGACGCTGTAGACGCTGACGGCGCCCGGGATCGCGAGGCCGAGCCAGGCGTTGAAGAAGCCGCGCAGGCCCGCGAAGAAGCCGGCGAGGCCGACGAGGTAGAGGACGTAGTACAGGTAGAGGCGCAGCCTGACGGAGGCGAAGAGGAACAGGTTGTAGACGGCCATCGCCACGAGCACGCCGTAGAACAGGCCCCAGACGAGCTGCTCCTGCGCGACGAGCGTGGCGGCCTCGTCCGGGCGCGCGAGCACGATGGGCACGAACTCGTCGAGGCCGTGGGAGAGCCGGATCCATACGCGCTGACGCGCCCTCGCGGGCGCGTCGATCGAGAAGATCGGGAAGCGATGCCGGGTGACGCGCTCGGCTGGCTCCGCGAGCAGGCCGCCGCGCGCGTGCGTGACGTCGCCCTCCGGTCGTCCGGCCGGGAGCTCGGCGGTGAACAGGTCGACGTAGTCGATGTGGGGGTTCGAGACGAGCACGCGCCACTCGCGGGCTTCGTCCTCGACGCTGGCGACTTCGAACCTCACCCAGGTCGCCGCGAATTCTTTGTCGGCCCACACGCCTCGCTCATCGGCGGCGGGCGCGAACTGCTGGGAGAGCGCCGGGCTGCGGACGTCGTCCAGAGACCACGCGCCGCTCGCGTCCCGCAGCACCCGGACCTGGGGGCGGCGCGCCTGGAACCACCGCGCCGGGTCCAGCGCGAGCGCGTCGTCTCCCAAGGCTCGCTGCGCCCCGTCCGCGCTGGCGACGGCCGCGGGCGACCAGCGCGAGAGCCCCGCGATGAACGCGATGATCAGCGCCAGCGCGGTCAGCAGCCCGCGGGCGCGCTTCCATGGTCCTTGAGACATATCGGGCGGAGGAGCCCGAAGAGTATACGTCGACGCTGACGCGCGGCGTCGCGCCGGTTTGTTGAACATGCCTGTAAAGACACGCTGCTGTTTTCGCGCTCCCGCGCGGACGTCCGCGCGCCGCTCTTGAGCGCGCGTCAGCGACCCAGGAGATCGAGCTTCTGCCCGCCCTTCCCGGGATCGCGCTCCTCCTCCGCGGCGGCGGGGGGCGCCTTCGTTTTTGGTGTCTGTTTGGGCAGGTTCGTCGGCGTCGCGGGGACGCTCGGCGACGCGCCGACGGCGGGCTCGCCCTCGCCCTCGCCGGCGTCGCGGGGCAGGACGATCGGCGGCGGCGAGTCTGACGAGTCGCGCGCGCCCTGCAGCTCGGCGCGCCGCGCCTCTCGCTGGGCCGCCTGCTCCATACGGATGAGCTTGAGCCAGCGCTCGTCGGCGAACGAGACGATCCCGTTGTCGCCGACGCTGAATTCGACGCGCGGCGAGAACGGGCGAATGAAGGCGTCCTGCGAGCGCGGCATCCGGACATCGCGAAACGCCGCCGTCAGGCAGCCCGCGACGTCCTCGCCGACGGTCCCGGGATCGATCCGCGTCGCGACGGTGCGACCCTCGCGATCGAGCAGCGAGAGGCCGGTGATCTCGTAGGTGCCCAGGGGAAGTCGTCCCTCGAGGCACTGCCGACCCCGCATCGCCGCGAGCGCCTGCTGCTCGCGAAACGCGTGCCTCATCGCCTCGGACTCGTCCTCGCCGCGCAGGCCGAGGCTGACCCAGTAGATCACGTCGATGCGCTGCACCTGGCTCGTGCGCGAGGGGGGCCACTTGACCGCCTCGATCGCCTCGAGCACGCAGCGCTCCATCGCCTCATCTTTAAACCCGGTCTCGAGCACCTCGACGCGCATCGTCTGGCCGGTGAGATCGATGCGCGCCCGAAACTTCGCCTGCCCCTCGGGGATGTCGACGTAGGCCGCCTCGCCGTCGACCTCGCCGAGCCGGATGGTCTCGATGCCGCGCTCGACGAAGCACAGCGCCGCGGGCTGCCGAAGCGCCTGCGCGATTTCATTCAGGCGCGCGAGGTCGTAGGCGCGCTCGGCCTTCGCCGAGGGCATGATGATCACGCCCTCGGGCGATCTGCGAACGGCCGTTCGCACGTACTGGTCAGCCTGCATCCGCGACGACTCGCCCTCGGGGACGCGGCTCTCGCCGTCTCGCTGTCCGCAGGCGGCCGTGAGCACGAGCACGAGCGCGAGCGCGAGCTGCCCACGAGGACGGCGCCGTGGCGCGCGTGGCTGCTGGAGGAGGGCGCTGAGCCGAGACCCAATCCGCGATATCGGGCGCATCCCGTACGTTCTAGCAACTTTGCGCGCGCAGGGCCCCCCCGCGGCCGCGCGTCGAGTCGCCGCGGCCGCCCCGAGCGGCGCGGCGGCGCAGGATCGAGGGCGCCTCGGCGCGAGCCCGTTTCCCTTGCCCGCGGCGGCTCGGGTTCGCTATCCCATGGCACGGGCGCCAAACACGGCGACGCCCGCCCGCTGATTGGCTCCACCGGGACTCGACGCATGACCGACGCAAGCGCGCTGAAACACACACCGCTCCACGAGGCTCACATCGCGGCTGGCGCCAAGATGGTCGACTTCGGCGGCTGGCACATGCCGCTGCAGTACAAGGGCATCCTCGCCGAGCACAAGGCGGTGCGCGAGGCGGTCGGCATCTTCGACGTCTCGCACATGGGTGAGATCGACTTCACCGGGGCGCGCGCGCTCGATGCGATCCAGCGCCTGGTCACCAACGACGCGAGCAAGCTCGAGGACGGGCAGGCCATGTACACGGCGGTCTGCTACCCCGACGGCGGCATCGTCGACGACTGCATCGTCTACCGGCGCGGGCCGGACAATTTCCGCATCGTCGTGAACGCGAGCAACATCGAGAAAGACTTCGCCCACTTCAAAGAGCACGCGGGCGAGCTCTGCTCGATCGTCAACCACTCCGAGCAGACCGCGCTGCTCGCGGTCCAGGGGCCCGAGGCCGTCGCGCTCGTGGCCTCGCTGGCGGGCGAGCACCTCCGGGATGTCCCGCCGTTCTCGTTCGCGGCCGGCGAGATCGACGGGATCAAGGTCTACGCCGCGCGCACCGGCTACACGGGCGAGGACGGCTTCGAGCTGTTCATCGACGTGAACCACGGGCCGGGCCCCGCGCGCGCGGTCTGGGACGCGTTCGTCGCCCGCGGCGCCGAGCCGATCGGCCTCGGCGCGCGCGACACCCTCCGGCTCGAGGCGAAGCTGTGCCTCTACGGTAACGACATCGACGCGAGCACGACGCCGCTCGAGGCGCGGCTCGGCTGGACGGTGAAGCTGCGCAAGGCCAAGCGCGGCGCGCCCTTCGTCGGCTGCGAGGCGCTGAAGAAGCAGAAGAAGGCCGGGCTGAGCCGAGCGCTCGTCGGCTTCAAGATCGTCGGCAAGGGCTTCGCGCGGCCTGGCGCGCTGATCGTCGGGGAAGACGGGCAGGAGGTCGGGAAGGTCACGAGCGGCGGTCCGGCCCCGCACGTCGGCGGCGGCGTCGGCATCGGCTACGTGCCCATCGCGCTGACCGCCCCCGGCACCGAGCTGACGATTCAGCAGCGCCGCAAGCAGCTGACGGCCGAGGTCGTCAAGGGCCCGTTCTACCGCCGCCCGGACAAGGGCGCGGCGAGCTAGGCGCGCTCCTGCCTCTTCGCTCCTGTCCGAGCGCACTTCATCGACTCCACACTCTCCCGCAACAACCCCCAGCAGCAGGCGCAAGAGCCATGTCCGAGAACCTCCCGCAGAACCTCCGCTACAGCAAAGATCACGAGTGGGCCCGCCTCGAGGGTGACGACACGGTCGTCATCGGCATCACCGAGCACGCCGCCGAGCAGCTCGGCGATATCGTCGGCGTGGAGTTCCCCGAGGTCGGCGACACGCTCGAGAAAGGCGCGGTCTTCGGCGAGGTCGAGTCCGTCAAGGCGGTCTCCGAGCTCTACGCGCCGGTCAGCGGCGAGGTCGTCGCGGTCAACGAGGCGCTCGAGGACGCGCCCGAGCGGGTCAACGAGGACACCTACGACGGCGGCTGGATGATCAAGATCCGCGTGAGCGACCGCGCCGAGCTCGACGCGCTGCTCGACGCCGCCGCCTACGCCGCGCTGCTCGCCGACTGAGGCGCGCCGCCGCCTGTGCTGCAGCGTACGGGCGAGGGCCGACGTTCTGGTCTACACTCACGCCGTGGCGCCCCGACCCCGCGCGCGCGATCTCGCGTTCGAACGGCGAGCCCTTCGGCTCGTCGGGCTCGCGATCGTCGCGGCGGTGCTCGGCGGGCGGGCGCCTGACGCCCACGCGTTCCCCTCCGACCCAGGCGAGGCCAAGACCTACGACACCGAGCGCGCGTCGCCGCCGCCGCGAAGCGTCGGCATCTCGGAGGGTCCGCGCCGCCCGGAGTCGCCGATCCGTCGAGCGCGCCCGTCCGGCGCCGCGAGCCTGACGCCCGTCGCGCCGAGCGGCCCGGCGGAGCTGCCGGTGCCGACGGCCGACTCGCTCGAGCTCAAGCGCCGCAGCGACGGCACCTACCTCTACGTCGACCCGGGCCACAACTTCACGGCGCGCTTCAACAACGACGGCACCGTCGACTTCGCCGATCGCTGGAAGCGCCCCGACAGCCGCAGTCACGACCACGGGAAGTGCTGCGCGCTGCCGCCGGGCTTCGGCATCGGCACGGTCATGGAGACCACGGGGCCGACCGAGTGGGCGATGTGGCTCGCGGGCATGGACCCTGGCGCGCGGCTCAAGGCCGAGCTGCTCAAGAAGACCTTGCCGATGCGGATCCGGCTGGCGGTCGAGTGGAACCTCGAGCTGCTGGCGCAGCGCTTCGCCGAGCTCGACCAGGACCTCTACGCGGTCTGGACCCGCGACGACATGGACGCCGACCAGCGGCGCGAGCTGCTGTTTCAGCTGTGGGACGACTGTGACGAGACGTTTATGCTGACGCCCGGGGACGTCCCCGGCGAGGCGCTCTCGGTGATCGATGAGGCCCGCAAGCACACGGCCGAGCGGGCGCGTCGCGCGATCGAGTCGTTTATCCGCCGCCAGCTGCCGCGCGACTCGAGCCGCGGCTACAGCCGCGGGGAGCTGCAGCGCCTCAATTCGCAGCGCGTGAGCCAGCAGACCTTCGACCCCTACACGCCGCGCCCCGAGCCGCCCCCGCTCACGCGCGAGCGTGGTACACCCTGGTCGGAGACGAGCGCGCCCCACGGGTGAGGTGAGCACCGGCCCGCGAGGGCGCGTCGTCGGGGATGAACCCATGACGCAGACCTTCGCTGTCGACCACGAGCTCGCGCGCTACCGCGAGGACTACCCGATCCTCGCCGACACGACGTACATGAACAGCAACAGCATGGGCGCGATGCCGCGGCAGGCGACGCGCGCGCTGCAGGAGTACACGTCGCAGTGGGCGAGCGAGGGCGTCGAGGCCTGGGACAAGTGGTTCGCGGTCATGGACGAGGTCTCCGACGCGGCCGCGCAGTTCCTCGGGGCGCCCGACGGGCAGACGGTGCTCAACCAAAACGTCGCCTTCTTCCAGGCCTCGATCGCCAGCAGCCTCGACTTCTCCGGCGCGCGCAACAAGGTCGTGATCGAGAGCCTGCAGTTCCCCAACGTCATCTACGTGTGGGAGCGCTACCAGCAGCTCGGCGCGAAGCTCGAGCTCGTGCCCTCGGACGACGGCATGACCGTCTCGACGGAGCGCATGCTCGAGGCGATCGACGAGACCACCGCGATCGTGCCGCTGTCCCACGGGATCTACGTCTCCGGCGCGCTCCAGGACATCACCGCGATCACGAAGCGCGCCCATGAGGTCGGCGCGCTGGTGATGGTCGATGTCTACCAGACCGCCGGCGCCGTGCCGATCGACGTCGCCGCCTGGGGCGCGGATATCGTCGTCGGCGGCAGTCACAAGTGGCTGTGCGGCGGACCTGGCACGTGTTTCATGTGGATGAAACCCGCGCTGCGCGAGCGCCTCAAGCCGCGCATCACCGGCTGGATGGGCCACCAGCAGCCCTTCGCGTTCAAGCCGGCGCCGATCGAGTACGCCGCGGGCAACCACCACTTCCTCGGCGGCACCCCCTCGATGCCCGCGTACTTCGTCGCGCGCGAGGCCTACAAGAACCTCCACGAGATCGGCCTCGAGCGGATCCGCCGGCACAACCTCGCGCTCTGTCAGCGCATCATCGACCGCGCGCAGGCGGCCGGCCTGACGATCCACTCGCCGCTCGACCACGAGCGCCGCACCGGCTTCGTCGCGGTCGACTTCGAGGGCAGCGAGGCGGCCTCGAAGCAGCTCATCGCCGAGCGCTACAACCACGACTGGCGCCCGAACTGCGGCCTCCGGCTCGGCCCGCACTTCTACTCGACCGAGGAGGAGGTCGAGCACATGATGGACCGCGTCGTCGAGCTGGCCGGCCGCGCCTGATGTTAGAATCCTGTCCGTGAGGACAGTTGTTCGCTTCCGCCCGCGCGCCCGCGTCGCCTCGCTCGCGCCGCTGCTGGCGCTGCTCCTCAGCTGCGCCGGCGGGGACGGCGAGACCACGAGCGCCGCGAGCACCACGACCACGACCGACAGCGCGACGACCGAGGACGTCGCGAGCGCGGGCACGGACGAGAGTTCGACCAGCTCGACCACCGCCGGCGCTGACGTGACCACCGACGCGACCACGGCCGGCGCCACGAGCGAGACCGGAGCGGGCTGCGCGATCCCGCCGAACGAGCGCCTCGATCTCGTCGCGGAGAACCTCGACAGCAACTGCGGGTTCACGACGACCCACTACGGACGCGTCGCGACCGACAACGTCCGCGAGTGCCTCGACCCGGCCTGCAACACCTGCCTCGGCGGCGAGCTGTTCCCCCTCGACATCCTGCCGGCCGGCGCCCTCACGGAGGGGATGTGCGTGCTGTTTGAGCACCACACCGCGGTCGCGCCCCCGCCCGCCGACTGTGAGACGCGCGCGCTGGTCCTGTGGGAGGCGCCAGGCGACGGCGCGCCGCGGCTGCTCGCGGGCACCGAGCACGGCGCCCCCGCAGCGGTCACGGAGGCCGGCCTGCCCGCGCTCGAGATCGCGATGGTCGCGCCGCGTGACTGCGCCTGCGCCGGCGACGTCGAGGACGGCTGCTGCGGAGACGCGCTGACGCGCTACGATCTCGAGCTCACGCCCGACGGCGGCGCGCCGGTCACGATCGCCTCGGACGCGAGCGCGCCGCTCTCGCTCGGAGACCAGAGCTACACGGCCCACGTCACGGTCGCCCACGCGAGCACGAGCTGCGATGAGACGCTCGACTTCGTGACCTGGTTCTTGGTGCAGCCCTGACCCCGCCTCAGAGCGCCCGCGCGGCGATCCAGTGCGAGCTCTGCCCGTCGAGCTCGACCGTCAGCTCGGGCTCGGGCTCGAGCGCGTCGACGCGGTTGAGCACGTCATCCGGCGTCAGCGTGTAGAGGTTGCGCGGCGCGACCACGGGCAGCCCGTCGACGTCGAAGAAGCCGTCGCTCGGGCGGCTCCACATCAAGATCACGCCGTCGTCGTCGATCGCCGTCACCCACATCGGCACGCCGTCGAAGCGCTCCATCCCCGCGCCGCTGACCCGGACCACCGTCGCGCTCGCGAGCACGCCGGTGAGCGTGAGCGTGTACGAGACGCAGGTCCACGCGGCCCAGCGACCCGAAGGCGAGATCACGGGGTCTTGCGGGTTCTCGCAAGCGTCTGACTCGATGCTGATGAATTCGATCCCCTCGTCGCCGACGCGCACCATCGGCCCGGAGGGTGTGAGCGCGACCACGGCGCGACCGTCCTGGGTCCGCTTGAACCGAAACGGCGACGCGTAGCGCTCGAGCGGCGCGGACTGCAGCTCGCCGTTCGTCCAGTCGTAGCGCACGATCGAGCCGCGATCGGCGGGCGCGAGCACGTAGTGGCGCGGCGAGATCGCGGCCAGCGGCGACATCGAGAAGATGTCCCCCGCGACAGTCGAGTTCAACGTGCAGACAGCGGGCCCGGGTCCGCCATCGCCATCGCCATCGTCATCGACGCGCCAGCTCCAGCGCTGCATCGCGCAGACCTCATCGTCGGCGACGGGCACGCTGAGGCCCTCGCCGTCGGGGTCGACGAGCCCGAGTCGGCAGTGCCGGGCCGGGCCGTCGCAGCGCAGCACAGGCGCCCAGGCGAGCGCTCGCTCGGGCTCCCAAACCGCCTCGCCGCGCCCGAGCTCGCGCAGCGCCGTCTCCTCGCCCTCGAGGTCCGGGAGTCGATAAGCCGCGACGACGCCCGCGGGATCGATCTCGGGCTCGGCGAAGCCGGACCCGAGCGTGACCGTGAACAGCACCGGCGCGTCGCTCGCCGAGACGATCCCGACGCGCTCACGACAGCCGCCCGCCGAAACCTCGTCCGCGGGCGTGAGCGAGAGCGGCGTCACCTCATCGCCATCGTCACCCCCGAGCGCGTGCTGAAACGATCTCGCCAGCGGCAGCACCGCGAGCTCGCTGTCACAGGGGTCGACCCACCACAGCACGTCCCCGCGTCCCGAGTAGCCCAGCGACGCGGACCCCGGGACGCGCACGGCGAGGCTGCGGCCGACCTCGAGGTCGACGTAGCTGAGCAGCCGCGCCGACGCGCTCACGCTGGGCGAGCGCAGCACGGCTCCGCGACCGCGCGGGTCGAGGCCCAGGGTCAAGATCGGCGCGGCGTCGGCTGACCCGCCCCGCACCACGCGTTCGCTCAGGCGCCCGCCGCTGTACACCCGCAACGCCCTCGAGCCGTCCGGCGTGCGCCCGCGATCGAGCCAGACCGCGCGGACCTCAGCATCGGCGCCGCCGCAGCCGATCGCCGCTCCAGCCGCGATCGCGAGGGACAGGCCGATAGACGCGCGCGCGAGGGGTCTCCCCGACGCTCGGCCGATCGTCCACCCGGGCGCGCTACGTGACTTCACTCCCATCACGATGTTGATCGAATTCGCGGCGACCCGTCGACGGGCGCGAACGCGACGCGAACCGACGGACAGCACAAGCGTATCAGCTCGCTCGTGCGCTTCGTTGGCGCGCCCGGCCCGAGCCCGCGGCGGCGCGACGACGTCCGGGCGCGCCCGCCCATCCGCCGGCCCTGATCGTTCGAATTCGGCCGCGCCGCGCGGGCGCGCGTCCTTGCGCGCTGGAGACGGTTCGGGCACGCTTGCGCGCCATATGGCCGGCGACGACCAGGATCAAAATCAAGACTTCTCGCAGGAAGACCTTCAGCCCGACGGCACGATGATGATCGACGAGGGCGATGAGGAGAGCGAGGCGCTCGACGAGAACGGCCAAGGCAGCCCTGAGATGGTCGCGGCCGCCGCCGCGATCGAGCTCGTCTCGCTGCCGATCGCCTGCACCAACGAGGGCAAGGGCGCCCCCCTGGCCATGGGCGTGCAGCGCTGGTGGGCGCAGGAGCTCGCGCAGCTCGGCGGCAAGGCGGCCGCGCCGGTCTTCACCGCCATGCAGGAGCAGAACGGGCGCAAGGTCCCCGCGCTCATGGTGTTCCGCGAGGGCTGGACGGACGAGCGCATCATCGAGGGCATCCGCCGGTTCCCGAACGCGCGCTACGGCGTCGTCAGCGATATGCACGTGCAAGAGGACAAGCTCGCGTTCTCGACCCGGCTGGTCGAGGTCGAGGGCAGCGGCGACGACGCCAAGGTCCACGAGCTGCAGACCTGGAGCTTCGAGGGCGGCCCCGACGCGCTCGGCAAACAGATGCACGACATGCTCAAGGACTTCGCGCTGCGCCTCAACGTCTCGGTCAAGACCGAGTCGTGGGACAAGGCCTTCGGGACCGATAACCATCAGTCGCTGGTCTCCTTCCTCGTCGGCCTCGGCAACCTCAGCGCGCTCCAAGGCCGCTGCGTCCCCACGACCTCGGACCAGCTGCTCTCGCCGCTGATGGACGCGATCAACCGGACGCCGACCATGGATCCCGCCATGCAGGCGATCCACGCGATGACCGACATCCTGATCAACGGGCAGCCCGACCAGGCCGCGATCCCGCTCTCGGTCCAGGCGCTCACGATCTCGGCCCAGAAGCGCAAGACCGACCAGGGCTGCTGGTATCACCTGGCGGTCGTCCTGCGGCGCATCGGCGACCTCGGCGGAGCCGTCAACGCGTTCCAGCAGGCGCTCAACATCAACCCGCAGAACGCCAACGTCGCGGCCGCCTTCATCGACACGCTGCGCCAGGCCGAGGATCTCGAGAACGCGCTCAAGGTCGCCAAGTTCTGCGTCGAGAACGGCAACGAGGGTCCGGTCGTGATGGCCCAGCTCGGCAGCCTGATGATCGAGAACGACGAGTTCGACGAGGCTGAGCCGTTCCTCCGCCGTGCCATCGAGGAGGGCAAGGTCCCGAGCGCCTACGGCGACCTCGCCAACGTGCTCTGGGACAGCCCCGACGACGCCCACCGCGCCGACGATCAGAAAGAGGCGCTCGCGCTGCTCGCGGCCGCCGTCGAGCTCCCGCGCATCGCCAAGAGCTCGCTCGACATGCTGCTCGACCTCTACGAGGAGGAGGACGTCGATGTCGCCGGCGAGCTGATCCTCAAGGCCGCCGGCAAGCACGAGAACAACGGCGCGGTGCTCCGCTACGCCGCCAACATGTATCTCGACACCGACGAGCAGGAGAAGGCGCGCCCCTACCTCGACAAGATCCTCGCGCTGCCCCGTCGCTCGCTCGACGACGACGCCTTCGCCCGACGCGCCCGCCTCACCCTCAACATCGAGGACTTCGAGGACAAGTACGACGCCGCGATCGAGGGCGTGCGCTCGTCGAGCGCCAAGGAGCAGCAGGACGCCGCGCGCTTCCTCCGCGAGATCATCGGCGCCGAGCCCAACTACTGGCAGCCGCACCTCATGCTCGCGCTCGCCGTGCGCGGCACCGAGGGCGACAACGCGGCGCTCGGTCACCTGATGAACGCGGTCCGGCTGCGCCCCAACGACGCCGAGATCCGCAACCTGATCGCCGCCATCATGCGCAAGCAAGGCCGCCCGCGCGAGGCGGTCGAGCACCTGCGCGCCGTGGTCGCGCTCAACCCCCGCGACATCAACCCGGTCGTCAACCTCGCCAGCTGTATGCGCGACGCCAACATGTTCGCCGAGTGTCGCCAGATCTGTCAGGCGGCCCTGCAGATGGTCCCGAACCACCCCGAGTTCACGAAGATCCTCAGCACGCTGCCTCCGCCCCGCGGTCAGCAGAACTAGCGCACAAGCGCGACAGCGACAGCGACAAACGCAGCCGACGCCGCCTCGACCCCCGTCAGGCGGCGTCGCTCGTTAACAACCCGCGGCGAGAACCCCTCACTGCCGGCTGAGCTTGAGCACCGTCTCGAGCGCGGTCTGGACGGTCGCGAAGGAGGGGACATCCGCGAGCGCCGTCCCGACCTTGACGAGCGCCTGCGCCACCGACGGAGAGAGCCCGGTGAGCAGGCACCGGGCGCCGAGCAGGCGCGCGGCCGCGACGGTCCGCAGCAGCGCGTTCGCGGCCGCCGAGCTGAACAGCGAGACCCCGGTGAGGTCGATGATCACGTACTCGGCCCCGCGGGCCGAGACCGCCGCGAGCGTGCGCTCGATCAGCGCCTCGGCGCGCGCCTCGTCGAGCTCGCCGATCAGCGGGAGCACGAGCACGCCGTCCCACACCTGGATGAGCGGCGCGGACATGCTCCGGATCACCCCGCGCTGGTGCTCGACCAGCTCGAGCTTCTCGTGCAGCGTCTCGGTCGCGCCGTCGATCATCGCCTGCAGTCGGCGCTCGCGCGCGTTCTGCTGCTCCGCGCGGAGCCGCTCGAGCTCGCCGGCGAGCGTGCGATCGTCCGCGTACACGCGCAGCTCGACGGAGAGCTCATCCTCGCGGTCGACGGTCTTCACCTCGTCCGCCCAGCACCGCGCGCCGAAGGCGTGGGTGAACACGCCGATGATCTTCCCCTGAATGAAAGGACAGCCCCAGCGCTCCTCGGTCCCGCGCTGCATCTTCAGCTCCCACGGGCTCGTGACCTTGACGCGCGCGGTCCGGGCCTCGAGGTCGAGCTCGGGCAGCTCAAAGCGCCCCCAGCCGGCCGTCGAGACCGCCGCGCCCCAGGCCAGGAAGCCCTCCGCGAAGGTCTCGCCGAGCTGCGTCACCATCGCGTGATAGTCCTCCTCGGTCCCCTTGCTCGACTCGAGCGCGACCAGCAGGCGGTACAGCTCGACGCCGCAGACGTCGACCAGCGGCTTGAGCATTCGGTACAGCGACGGGTTCAGCCAGAACAGGACCGACTGCAGGCCGAAGAACGAGAGGTCCCCGGCCTCGAGATCCCAGGCGATCGGGACGTTGTTGAGCGTGATTTCGTGCTTCGATGACATCGCGTCTCGACGGCTCCGCGCGCGGCCGCGAAGCCTATTACCTGATTGATAGTACATGTTAAAAAACGGGCGCGGGCGCGCTCGCGCGCGGGGACGCGTCGACTTCGCGCGCGCCGACGCCCGCGGCCGGCCGGCCGCGCAGGCGAGATCTTTCGGCTCTGAACAAACATGGTCCAAAAGACATGTTTTAACGACACGCTCGACGCATCCCGCCCCGGGCCGGCCCGGCAGCCTTGATACGATCCGGGCTGGAGGCGCTTAGGATGACTCGATTTGGCGATTTTCTTGGTAGCTCGACGCTCGCGCTGGCTGCGGTCAGCCTGACGCTCACGCTGGGGGCGTGCGGCGACAGCGGTGAGGAAACGACGGTTATGGAGTCCGCGACCGGGACCGAGACCGAGGCTGAGTCGGCGAGCGAGAGCGGCTCGACCGATCCCTCCGCCGGCCCGATGACGACGGACCCCAGCGGGACCGATTCCGAGACCGGCGTCATGCCGGGCGACGGTGACGGTGACGGTGACGGCGACGGCGACGGCGACGGTGATGGTGACGGCGACGGAGATGGTGACGGAGACGGAGACGGCGACGGAGACGGCGACGGAGACGGAGACGGCGACCCCTGCGTGGAGAACCCGGGCTCCGACGAGTGCTGCGAGTTCAACCCCATCGACCCCAGCTGCCCCGACCCCTGCGAGGTCGAGCCCGGCGGCGACACCTGCTGCACCTTCTACCCCGATGATCCCAGCTGCCCGGACATCTGCGACGAGAACCCGGGCTCTGACGAGTGCTGCTTCATCGACCCCGAGCACCCCAGCTGCGCGGATCCTTGCGAGGAGGAGCCCGGCGGCGATGAGTGCTGCCTCTCGGAGCCCGAGCACCCCAGCTGCCAGGAGCCCGGCGCCTGCGAGCAGAACCCCGGCAGCGAGGCCTGCTGCCTCCAGAACCCGGACGACGATAGCTGCGAGGCGCCGCCCTGGCTCCTCAGCATCCAGCACTCGAACCCGCGCGTGCTGCAGAAGGTCAGCATCATCGACGGCACCTCCGAGGACATCTGCACCTTCGCGGGCGGCAGCCCGAGCTGGCCGTCGACGACCTTTAACCGACTCAACGAGCTCTACGCCTCGCGCAGCGGCTCTGGCCTCGACCGGATCGACCCCTGCACCTGCGAGCGCACCCCGCTCAACAATTACGGCGGCTTCTCGAGCGTCAACGGCATCACCTCGGATCAGCTCGTCGATCTCTTCGGGGTCGCGAGCGCCCAGGACGTCACGATCAAGATCGACGCCGAGACCGGCAACGCGGTGCAGGTCGGCCCGCTCGGCGTCAACTGGGGCTCTGGCGGCGCGACCTGGTCCGACAAGCTCGAGGGGCTCTACGCGATCAACGGCAGCACCGACTTCCTGTACACGGTCGACCCGCTCAACGGCGACGCGACCCCGCTCGTGCAGATGGACCTCAACTTCGGCACGGTCGGCATCGAGCTGCACCCCTCGAACAACACCATCTACGCCTGTTCGAACAGCGCCGTGCTGCTCTCCGTCGACCCCGACACGGGTCACGTCAGTGACGTCAGCGGCAACAACCACAAGTTCCAGTCCGGAAACTGCTCCAACCTCGCGGCGCCGTACAAGCCCGTGTACTGCGACGGCCAGCCGCTGTAGCGCGCGTCGACGCGGGCGCCGCGCGCCGTCGCGCGGCGTCTGTAGGCTCGTGTCGGAGACCAGCGCGCGGGCTCGAGGGCCAAGCGCGGATCCTTACAAACATGTCTATAAAGACATGTTAGATTTGGCGTAGCCTCGAGCCCCCACCGGCCCGAGGGCCTTGACGCGATCGAATTTGGAGTGGCGTGTGATGACTAGTTTTCGCGATTGCATTGGTTCTCTGCCCTTCGCGCTGGCCGCGGTCAGCCTGACGCTCACGCTGGGGGCGTGCGGCGACAGCGAAGAGGGCACGACCGTGATGGAGAGCGCGACCGGGACCGAGACAGAGTCCGGGAGCGAGAGCGGCTCTACCGATCCTTCCGCCGGCCCCATGACGACCAACCCCAACACCAGCGGCGGCGAGACCGGGACCGAGACCGGCGTCGGTCCGGGCGACGGCGACGGCGACGGCGACGGTGACGGCGACGGTGACGGTGACGGCGACGGCGACGGTGACGGCGACGGTGACGGTGACGGCGACGGCGACGGTGACGGCGACGGTGACGGTGACGGCGACGGCGACCCCTGCGTCGACAACCCCGGATCCGACGAGTGCTGCGAGAGCAACCCCATCGACCCCAGCTGCCCCGACCCCTGCGAGGTCGAGCCCGGCGGCGACACCTGCTGCGTCTTCTACCCCGACGACCCCAGCTGCCCCGACATCTGCGACATCGAGCCGGGCTCCGACGCCTGCTGCATCTCCGACCCCATGCACCCCAGCTGCCCCGACCCCTGCGAGGACAACCCGGGCTCCGACGAGTGCTGCATCTTTGACCCCGACGACCCCAGCTGCCAGGCCCCCGACGCCTGCGAGCTCAACCCCGGCAGCGAGGCCTGCTGCAACCTCGATCCCGAGGACGCCAGCTGCGAGGCCCCGCCCTGGCTCCTCAGCATCCAGAACTCGAACCCCAAGAAGCTGATGAAGGTCAGCATCGTCGACGGCACCTCCACGGACGTCTGCAACTTCAACGTGAGTTACAGCTGGCCGTCGCTGACCTTCAACCGCCTCAACGAGCTCTACGCATCGCGCAGCGGTCAGCGGCTCGATCAGATCGACCCCTGCACCTGCGAGGTCACGCCGCTCGGCGACTACGGCCCCTACACGGGCGTCAACGGCATCACCTCGGATCAGCTCATCGACCTCTTCGGCGTCGCGAGCGGGCAGGATGTCACGATCAAGATCGACGCCGAGACCGGCGTCGCCGTCACGGTCGGGCCGCTGGGGGAGAACTTCGGCTCAGGCGGCGCGACCTGGTCCGACAAGCTCCAAGGGCTCTTCGCGATCAACGGCAGCACCGACTTCCTCTACACGATCAACAAGGACACCGGCACCGCCACGCCGCTCGTGCAGATGGACTACAACTTCGGCAGCGTCGGCATCGAGCTGCACCCGGGTACCGGCCAGATCTTCGCGTGCTCAAACAGCGCGGTGCTGTTTGAGGTGGACCCCGACGACGGCCACGTCTCCGACGTCAGCGGCAACAACCACAAGTTCCAGGCGGGCTCCTGCTCCAACCTCGCGGCGCCGTACAAGCCCGTGTACTGCGACGGCCAGCCGCTGTAGTCGGGCGACAAGCGCTCACGCGATCGGCAGGCGCCGCAGCCCCTCGCGGGTCGGCGCCTGCCCGCGCGCGCGCGCGAACTCGCCGTCCCCGTAGCGCTCGAGGTAGTCCGGGCGCACGCCGGGGCACACCGCCTCGTGCTCGCAGCCCGCGCAGCAGGGCATGTGCAGCTGCCCCGTCAGCTTGCTGTCCTTAAGTTCAAACGTCGCCTCGGGCGTCACGACCATCACCCGGTCGGCGCCGGGGTCGAAGACGTGCACGTGATCCTCCCCCAGCAGGCAGCGCGGGACGTGCAGCGAGCGGACCTCCATGCCGCGCGCGCGCGCGAACGCGAGGCCCTCGCGCATGTAGGGCACGACGTCACGCATCCGCGGCATCGAGTCCACGTTCTCCCGGTTCCCGTCGGTCAGCGAGACGAACCACAGGTCTACGCGTCGGGCCCCGCGCGCCTCGAGCCACGCGAGCGCGCTCGGCAGCGCGCGGTAGGTGTCCTCCTTCATGATCAGGTCGACGACCAGCGCTGGGCCGCGCGCGACCACGTTGTCGAGGCCGCGGCGCATGAGCTCGTAGGTGCCCGCGCGCCGCACGAGCGCGTCGTAGCGCGCGGCCTCGTGGGTGTGGACGCTGATGTGAAACAGCGTCACGCCGGCGTCGACGAGGCGCGTCACGTTGTCCGCCTGCGCGAACAGGAGGCCGTTGGACTGCAGCTTGATGTCGTGAAAGCCGAGCTGCTTCGCCGCGCGCACGAGCCCGATCAGGTCGCGCCGGATCGTCGGCTCCCCGCCGGTCAGCGAGAGCCTGTCGTACGCGAGCGCGCGCCCGTGCTGCAGGCGCGCGACGACCTCGCGGGTCGTCAACGCCTGCGCGCGCATCTCGGGCGTGATCGTGCAGTAGTCGCAGGCGACGTTGCAGTCGTACCCGAGGATGACGTCCAGGAGCCCCGCCACCGCCGCATCCTACGACGACCGGCTCATCAGCACGGGCCCGTCGACGGCGGAGACGACGCCGCTCGCGCGTGAATTTTGCCCGGTCTCCGCCGACGCGGCGCGTAGACGCGCGTCGAGGGCGACGATCTCGCTGCTGTTCGCGCGTCCGGGCCGAGCGGCACGCGGCCCGCCGCCCCGAAGCCGCCCGCGTGCCTCGTGGCCGGAGTAAAAACGGACTGTCCTGTAGAACATCCCTTTGTCTGGCCTGTCCGTCGTGATACTTTCTGCGGGCTTTACTTGGAGGGGGTCAGGGTCATGGCGAACAACGACGCGAAGCAGGCGAAAAGCGGTATGGGCGAGGCTCTCGATGCGCTCCCCACCTTCAACCGCAAGGGTCCGGCGCTGATGAGCAATCAGCGCGAGATTTCTGACAAGGCGCGTCTCTACGCCGACGCCAGCTCTACGAACAGCGCGCTCGCGGCCGCGAGCATCGCGGCGGATCCGGGCGACGCCGGTCACTGCTCGCACGGCTCGCACGGCTCGCACGGCTCGCACGGCTCGCACGGCTCGCACGGCTCGCACGGCTCGCACGGCTCGCACGGCTCGCACGGCTCGCACGGCTCGCACGGCTCGCACGGCAGCTGGTAGCGCGAACACGCTGACGCGCTGGGGCGTCGCGGTCAGAACAGTGTCATTCACGGACGGCGCAGGTCCCAACCTGCGCCGTCGGCAATTCTGCGCGGCGCCTTCCACAAACGCGAACGGGCCCCCGTGGCCGACCCGCGTCGCGTGCTGCTAGATTGTGCGTATGCCTCGAGCCGACGCCGCCGACAGCCGCACACCCGAGTTCATCGATCTCGAGGGCCGCTACAGCGCCCACAACTACCACCCGCTCGACGTGGTCATCGAGCGCGCGGAGGGCGTGTGGGTCTGGGACGTCGACGGGAACCGCTACATGGACTTCCTCGCGGCCTACAGCGCCGTCAACCAGGGTCACAACCATCCGCGGATCGTCGCGGCGCTGCGCGAGCAAGCGGGTCGCCTCGCGCTCACCTCCCGCGCGTTCCGCAACGACCAGTTTGGACCGCTGTGCCGCAAGCTCGCGCGGCTCAGCGGTTACGACAAGGTCCTGATGATGAACGCGGGCGCCGAGGCGGTCGAGACCGCGCTCAAGGCCGCGCGCCGCTGGGGCTACCGCGTCAAGGGCGTCGAGCAGAACAAGGCCGAGATCATCGTCTTCGACGGCAACTTCCACGGCCGCACCACGACCATCGTCGGCTTCTCCGCCGACCCCAACGCCTACGCCGACTTCGGCCCGTTCGCGCCGGGCTTCGTGCGCGTCCCCTACGGCGACCTCGCGGCGGTGCGCGGGGCGATCAACGAGAACACCGTGGCGATCCTCGTCGAGCCGATCCAGGGCGAGGGCGGCGTCATCATCCCGCCCGAGAACTTCCTCCCGGGGCTGCGCGCGCTCTGTGACGAGCACCGCGCGCTGCTCCTCTGCGACGAGATTCAGGCCGGCCTCGGGCGCTGCGGCTCGCTCTTCGCCCACCGCCTCGCGGGCGTGCGCGCCGACGGCGTGTGTATCGGCAAGGCGCTCTCGGGCGGCCTCTACCCGGTGTCGGCCTTCCTCGCCGACGACGCGGTCATGGGCGTATTCAACCCGGGCTCGCACGGCTCGACCTACGGCGGCAACCCGCTCGCCTGCGCCGTCGCCGGCGCGGCGCTCGACGTGCTCACCGACGAGAAATTGATCGAGCGCGCCGCCGAGCTGGGCGCCCACCTCGGCACGCGCCTGCGCGCGCTCGAGAGCTCGCCCTTGGTCAAGGCCGTGCGCTGCGTCGGGCTCTGGGCGGGCATCGATCTGCACGAGTCGGCCGGCGGCGCGCGCCGCTACACCCAGCTGCTCAAGCGCGAGGGGCTGCTGGCGAAGGGCACGCACGTGCACACGATCCGGCTCGCGCCACCCCTCGTGATCACCCGCGAGGAGCTCGACCAGGCCTGCGACACGCTCGAGCGAGTGCTCCGTCAGCCCGCAGCGCAGGCGAGCTGACGCCGAGCTGCTCGCGGCGCGGGCGCTCGCGTCCGCTTCACCTACCCCAACACGCGCCGCCCGGAGTGGAGGGAGCCTGCTGAGGCGTTAAGCAGCGGCCCGATGCTCGCATGTTGCGGACGTTCGAGAAGATCATCGTCTATTCGCGTGTTTCAGGGCTACGCTCCGCGGACCCATGAGCCGCCGCCACATCACCCACCGCACCACGATCCACCCTTGGATGTGTGACCGCTTCGGCCACCTCAACGTGCGCTTCTACGGGCACATCTTCGACGACGCCGCCTTCGCGCTGTGGTCGATGTGCGGGATCAGCCCCGATCGCTTCGACGACGTCGGCCTGCACACGGTCGTCGCGCGGACCGAGACGGACTTCGTCAAGGAGCTGCTGCCCGGTCGCGTCATCGCGGTCCACAGCTGGTTTACGCGCCTCGGCTCCAAGAGCGTCACCTACGAGCAGGAGCTGATCGACCAGGACACCGACGCCGTGCACGCGCGCCAGCGCGCCGTCGAGGTGTTCTTCGACCCGAAGACGCGCGCGTCGTCGTTGATCCCCCCGTCGATGCGAGCGCTGCTCGAGCCCCAGCTCGGCTCGTGATTGCTTAGCGCCGCGTGCCCGGCAGGCTCAGGCGCAGGAACAGCAGCGTCACGAAGAAGCCGATGATCGAGGGCCCGATCGACTGTGGCCCCTCGTACAGGCCGTTGCCGAGCGCCGTGTCGGAGTGGACCGTGTCGAGATACAGGTAGTAGAGCTGCATCCCCAGGATCAGGCGCGAGAACCACAGCTTGAGGCGCTCGCTCTCGGCGAGCGCGCCGACGAGCGCGATGATCAGGCCGAGCACCACCGTGTGCGAGTAGACCCAGTGGATCGCGTCGGCGTAGTGCGGCGACGCGAGCGTCTCGGCTGGGACGCCGTAGGGCGCCATGGCGACCGCGGCCCCCTGCGCGACGATCGCCGCGCCCAGCACCACGTAGAGCCCGCCGACGATGAAGCAGGTGCCCCGAAAGCCAGGTATCCAGCGAGCCCCGCGCGACGCGGCCGCCTCGCTCATGAGCCCTCTTGACCCTGGTGCTTGAGCGACTCCATCTCCACGCCGAGGCGCTCGGCCTTGCGCGACTCGGAGCGACGCTTGGCCTGAAACAGGCGCTGCCCGCGATCGGTGATCTGGCCGACGGGGATCAGCCCGTCGCGCATCTCTGGCGGCGGCTCCTCGCGCGGGCCCGGCGGGCGCCTGGGCCGCGCGCGCGCCTCGTCCAGCCGGCGCTCGAAGTCGGCGCGCCACTGCGCGAGGCTGCGCAGCTTGTAGCTCGGGTCCGAGGGGTCGCGGATGATCTGCTCGACCACCGAGTCGCGGTCGATGAACACCGGGTGCAGCTCGGCGGGGTCGTAGGCGTCGCCGCGATCAAACAGCCCGCCGCAGATCTCGCGCAGCGAGCAGACCTCGCAGGAGTCGCTGTAGATGTGCTCCCAGTCGGTCTGGCGCACGGTCTGCTTGGCGTCGAGGAAGTGCACGATGCGCTCCTCGCCCTTGACGATCTTGCGCGTCTCGGTGCTCGCCCAGGCGAAGTCCGTCATGTAGCAGAGCGGGACCTTCTCGACGCGGAAGGTACGACCTGTCTTGTGGAGCATGCGAAGCGCGCGGTAGAGCGAGAGCTCGAAGTCGGCGAGGCGCGGCGTGAACTGGTCTTGGTTGACCTCGGCGCGGCCCATCGAGGGATCGAGGTTGTTCCACACGAAGTGGCGGATGTGCGGGTGGTACTTGATCCAGTGGCGGATGTTGAGGTCGAGGTGATCGGCGTTGAGCTTGTTGATCACGCAGTTGATGTTGACCTCGATGCCGAACTCGTTGGCGTTGTCGACGGCCGCGTAGGCGCGCCCCAGCGTGTCGGGGAGCCCCCGCAGGCGCGCCTCGACGTCGGGCTTGATCGAGTAGACGCTGACGTGCACCAGCCGCAGCCCGGCCTCGCCGAGCGCCTTGGCGAACTTGCGATCGGCGAGCCGCCAGCCGTTGGTGATCATGCGGACGTGCAGCCCCTGATCGGTCGCGTAGCGGGCGATGTCGGGGAGCTCGGGGTGCAGCGTCGGCTCGCCGCCGGTCAGGATCACGCCGAAGTAGCCGCGGCGCACGAAGTCGTCGACCAGCACGCGCATCGAGTCGAAGTTGTGCGTGTACGGGGTCGTCGGATTTGAGCAAAAACCGCAGAAGTGATTGCAGTGCCGGACGACCTGAATGTATCCGATGTTCGCCATCGCGCTCCCGAGTGCCCGCGATCGTAACAGGCCCACGGCGCGCCGCGTCGACGCGCGACGCGGGCGCGCAGCGCCGCGAGCGCGTGTTGACGCGCCGCTCCGTGCGATAGTCAGTCCCGTGAAGCCTCCCCGCACGACCACGCGCGCGCGGCCGCGCTGGGCGTGTCCGCGCTCGCCTGCGCCCCGGTCTACACCGACACCACGACCGGCGCGGGCACAGCAGCGGCGCGCTCTGCCGTCTGCCGCCTGCCCTGACGACCGCCCCGCACAAGCGGAGCGGGTCGCGGGCGCGGGCCGCTAGCCGATGCCGCAGCCGTCGGCCTGCTCGATGTTGCAGCCGGCGCAGTCCCACTGGAAGTTGTCCAGCGCGAGCGCCGTGTTGATCTCGGCGTCGACCTTGTCGAACACCGTGAACGCCAGCGTGAACTGCTCGCTCGGCTTCGCCGGGCCCGTCGCCGAGACCCACGGCGTCGCGCCGCCGACCTGGTCGTAGCCGGTGTCCTTGAGCTCCGGCGAGTCGCCGTTGAGCGTGATCAGGCCGGCGTTCGAGAGCGCCGTCACCGTCAGCGGCTGCGGCGTGTCGTTCTCGTCGATCAGGAAGGTCACGTTGCCCGTGTAGGCCTCGCTCGTCGACCACACGATCGCCATGTCGTTAAACTCGCCGCCGTTGACGTACTCGGGGTACTCGGCCGAGAAGAACGCGAAGTCGATCGAGTAGCCGAAGGTCCCCTTGGGCACCTGCAGGTCGAGCTCGAAGTAGATGACGTCGTTGGCGATCTTGGCGCCCTGGTTCCACTGCGCGTCGAGGGTGTCCGAGCAGTCGTTGTTGCCGTCGCAGTCGAAGAAGGGCGTGCCGCCGTCGCCGTTGTTGCTGCCCTGCTGCCACTCCATGACGCCGGGCAGCGAGGGCACGTTGCTCGGGTTCATGTTGTTGGTCTGGCCGCCGTTCTGCGCCGATCCGGGGGGCGCCAGCAGCTTGCCCTGCAGGTCGACGTCGGGGAACTGGCCGTTGCTGATCAGCACGAAGCGGTCGCCCTCGGTCGGGCTCCAGTAGGGCTCGTTGCCGTCGAAGTACGAGCCGTACTGCTTGACGACCCGGTAGGCCGACTCGTCGTCCGAGAGCAGCAGGAAGTCGAGCGCGTAGTTCGAGTTCTGATCGGTCCACTGCTGGACGTCGATCGTGTAGCAGTTGATCCCGAGCGCGTGGATGAACTCGTCGGAGTCGTCGTCGCAGGGCAGGTGGTTCGGCGGCGCCTCGCACTCGATCTGGACGCAGTCGGTGAAATTGTACTTGCACGAGATCGCGCAGCTCAGGTCGCCGCCCGAGTACTTGTCGGAGTCGTAGTCCTTGCACTTCGCGAACGGCAGGTCGTCGCCGTCGCAGAACTCGCCTTCCTCCTGGATGCCGTTTCCGCACACGTCGGCCTCGGTGGTCTCGCTCGGACCCGAGGAGCTGGTCGACTCGTCCGTCGTCGTGGTGCCGTCGGTCGTCTCGACCGCCGTCGTCGTCGTCGTCGCGCTCGTCACTGGACCCTCGGTCGTCGCGGAGCCCGTCGTCGGGCTGTCCGTCGTCGCGCCCGTCGGGTCGGTATCGGTCGATGTGTTGCCGTTCGACGAGTTGGTGGTGACGTTCGTCATCATGCCCGAGAGCGAGTTCTCGCCGTCGGAGTCGCCGCAGCCGACGGCGAGGGCACAAATCCCGACCCATCCGAGGAAATTACATGTTCTGTTCATCTCGTTAGACCATCCGGAGCCCCAAGACGGGCGCTCACAGGATACCAGCAACGCCGTCGGCCATCGGCTTCGCCACGGCCTGCAGACAAGCCGGAAACGGCCCAAGACGGCCGTCGCGCCGGCCGCGTCGTCGGCCGCGCCCCCCAGGCGATGACCCCGCACTAGGACATCTGCGCGGCATGAGCCGGCCGGCAGGTCGACGTGGTAGGATTCGCACGCGGCCGGCTGGCCGGTGAACATCGGGTCGGCTCCCCCCGCGTCCGGCCCAGGAGCAGGAGAGTGCCAATGCCATCGCGGTCCGAGTCCAAGCGTCCGAATCCCACGACGGCCCCCGCATCTGACACGCCCGAGCTGCCGCTGTTTCGCAAGACCGCGAACGGGAGTCTCTCGCGACATCAGCGCAAGATCTCAGACCGCGCGCGGGTCTACGCGGACATCCCCGCCGACGGTCAGCCGGACCTGCGAATCGCGAGCCTCGCCGCGCCAACGCACTGCTCCCACGGCTCTCACGGCTCCCACGGCTCCCACGGCTCCCACGGCTCCCACGGCTCCCACGGCTCCCACGGCTCCCACGGCTCCCACGGCTCCCACGGCAGCTGGTAGCGAGCTCAACGCCCGCGCTGACCATCGCCGCCGAAGCCGTGCGAGCTGGTCACGCGATACAGCGTGAGCCGAGCTTCTTCGCCTTCGCTGAGCCCGATCGACAGCTGCGCGTCATAACGCCGGCTGAGGAAGCGGTGCTCGGCCTCGACCTCGATCTGCACGCGCTCCAAGAGCCGCTGACAGATCGGCGCGATCGGCTGGTCCTTGGTCTTCTGGCTGGCGCAGGCGAGGCTCGAGTAGAAGTACAGGCACTGGCTCCCGGCGAGCTCGTCGATCTTCTTCTGGGCGTCGACGCGGATCAGCTCCTCCGCCGGGCGCCCCTCCGCCGGGTCTGCGCCGTGGTGCAGCGCGTCGCGGTGATCGACCCCGAGCTCGGCGCCGATCGAGATGACGTCGAAGCGGTTCATGTGCTCGCCGTCTTTGAGGTAGGAGCCGAGCCGCTCGAAGGGCTCCTCGCGGTCGTTGCCGTCCTGGCTGAAGAACTCGAGGATGGTGCAGTCCTCGGGCACGCGCTCGCGCTGACTCATCAAGAACTCGTACTCGATGACCTCGTTGTAGGCGTAGTCGCGGATGAAGCCCATGTGCATCACGGGACAGGCGAGCGAGTAGACGATGAAGCCCGCGCCGGCCCACCGCCGCTGACGCCACAGCTCGCAGCCGCCGATCGCCGCGAGCATTAAAAACGGCACCGCCATGTGCAGGTAGTAGCGGGCCTGCATCGCCGCCTGGTTCGAGATCACGTAGGCGTGCCCGGTGTGGAACAAGAGGATCCAGCCGAGCAGGATGACGGTGAGGCGGTGGTTCTTCCGCCAGCTCACGTAGACGCCGTAGCCGGCGGCGAGGATCCACAAAATCGGCGTGATCGTCGGGTTGAGCAGCGTGTTGGAGATCGGGTCGAAGAGCAGGTAAAAGGCGTCCTCGAGCACGTGGAGGCTCAGGCCCTCCTTGACGTTGCCGGCGTACTTCTGGCCCAGATGCATCACGGCCGCCGGGATCCCGCCGAGCAACAGGAAGCCGACCACCAGCCCGCGCTGCTTTCGCGAGGTCGAGTCGGCGCGCAGGTAGAGCGCGACGCCGACGAACAGCGCCAAGAACAGGACGTTGAGCGGGCGCACCCGGACCATGCGCGCGACGATCAGCGGCAGCCCCAGCAGCGCCGCCCAGCGAAACGCGCGGTTGCGCTCGGTCAGCGCGATGTGCAGCAGCGCGAAGGTGAACGAGGACATCACGATCGACGGGATGAACGCGACCTCGCTGCGGGTGAAGCGGATGTGGCTGGGGAGCAGCGCGAGCAGGCCCGAGGTCATCAGCGCGACGCGGTGGTCCTTGAGCAGGTAGCAGCCGTGGACGTAGATCGCGAGGGGGGCGAGCAGGCCGAACGCGAGGTTGACCGCGAAGCTGGTCTCGATCTGGTAGTAGACGCCGCCGAGGTAGTAGCTGATGAGCCCGAGCCCGCGCCCGAAGAACACGGTGCGGGCCGACTCCGTGTAGCGCGACCACGCCCACACGCCGAGCAGGTGTGGCTCGACCATGTAGAGCCGTAGCGCCGCGCCGACGCCGAGGATCGCGAGCAGCGTCAGGAGCTCCCAGCGCGGCCGCCCGCGCAGCACGTGGACCGCGAGCGCGCCCAGGACCGCCGCGATCAGAAACAGCGAGAGCAGGCCGTCGCGCAGCCAGGCCCCGATCACGCGGCTGTCCATGACGGTGCCGCGCAGCGGGTCCGAGCTGTCGGGCGGCGGCTCGAGCTCGCGGACGATCTTCCAGAACTCGCCGTCGTCGTTGCGCTGCACCGCCCCGGCGACGCGGCGCAGCGCGGCCTCGGCCTCGGGGGTCTGCGCGCCGATGAAGTGGATCGCGAAGCTCCCGGTCGTCACCTCCGCCGGCTGGTTCGAGACGTGGTCGAGCACCAGCTTCGCGGCCGCGCCGTCCTCGGTGCTCAGCACCGCGTGGATGCTCGAGGCCTGGATCTGCACGGAGTGCAGCCGCCAGCCCTCGACCGGCTCGCCGCCGGCCTGATAGGGCGCGAACAGGGCCATGACCTCTCGCTCGCGCCCGGGCTCGATCACGGGCGCCTTGCGCGCGCTTGCGATCCCGGGGAGCAGCGTCGGCGCGACGACGAAGGCCGTGAACAACACGAGCAGCGTGATCCGGAACCAACGCGAGATCCAAAACCGCGGCGGGGACGGCATGCGCCGTGGAGGATACCCCGCGGGCGCGCGGCGGTCGGTACGAGTTCGCGCGCGTCAGCGAAGCCCGGCGACCTCGCGGATCGCCCGCGCGATCGGGCCCGGGACCTCCTCCTGCAGGAAGTGGCCGGCCTGGGTCACGTACACGCTCGCGCGCGGCATCCAGCGCTGGGTCCGCCGCAGCAGCCGCCCGAGGATCGGATCGCGCTCGCCCCAGACGATCGCGCTCGGACCGGTGAATCGCTCGACGAGCTCGCGGCAGCGCTCGAGCTCGGGCACCGAGGGGTGCGCGAGCGAATTCGGGACCATCCGCGCGAGCGCCAGCGGCCCGACGCGATCGTGGAGTCGACGCAGGGGATACCGGTACGCGCGCGCCACGTCGCCGCGGATGCTCGCGCGATCGCCCTGGGCCAGCTGCATCCCGACCTGCGGGAACTGCAGGCCGCGAAACACTAGATCGCTCACCCACGGGAGCCGGCTGAGGCGGTGAAAGGCGGTCGGGCGAAAGCCGCGCTTGGGCGGCCCGACCGTCGTGTTGAGCACGACGAGGCCCGCGAGTCGCCCCGGTCGCTCCGCGAGCGCGCGCAGGCCGATCGGTCCGCCCCAGTCCTGCCCGACGAAGATCATCGGCGCGAGCTCGAGGCGATCGATGAGCCCGCCGAGCACGCGCGCGTGGTCGCGCAGCGTGTGAAAGCCCGGGTCACGTGGCTTATCAGACAGGCCGAGCCCCGGCAGGTCTGGCATCACGAGGCGCAGCGGCGCGCCCTGCAGCGCGCCCGCGACCTTGCGGTAGAGGAAGCTCCACGTCGGGTTGCCGTGCAGCAGCAGGACCGGCGGCGCGTCCTCGGGGCCGCGCTCGCACACGTGCAGCGCCACGCCCTCGACCTCGACGCGATAGCGCCGCAGATCGGCCGGCATCATCGCCTCGATCCACGACGGCAGGCTCGGCGCGGGCAATCGTGTATCAGCGCTGGTGCTGGTCATGGCGTCACTCGCCGAGGCCCTGAATGCGCGCGAGCTTGGCGCGAAACTCTCGCAGCTCGCGACCCTTCAGCCCCGCCCGCTCGATCGCCGCGGCCTCGTCCACGCCGCCGAGCAGCTGCCCGAGCGCGCGCAGCTCGAGCCGGCTCAGGCTGGTGCTCTCGAGCCGGTAGTCGGTGAACGCCTCCCACGCGAGCGGCACCCAGGCCTTCGTGAAGCGCGCCATCGCCTCGGCGTAGACGCGGATCTCGTACTGCGCGTGGCTGTCGAGGCGCAGCGCCAAGAAGTGCATGAGGTTGTGCAGGTCGATCTTCCAGATCCACTGCGTGTACAGCGAGACCGGCAGGAGCGAGCGCGCGAGCTCGCGGGCGATCCCCAGCTCCTCGGCCAGCTCGCAGTAGTCCGCGTACAGCTCCTCGTGGCGCTTGGTCATCATCCCGCGGACGCGCTCACGAACGTCGCGGGACAGCGCGCCGCCGTCCTCGCGCCCCTGGCGGTTCGACTTCGACTGCAGCGTCACCTGCTCGAGCGCCGGCACATAGAAGGTGTCGTCGGCCCGGCTGTAGCGCAGCGACATCTCGTTGACGTTCGCGGTCCGGTGGCGGATCCACTGGCGCGCGACGAAGATCGGCATCTTGCAGCGAAACTTCACCTCGCACATCTCAAACGGCGTCGTGTGCCGATGCCGCATCAAGTACCGCAAAAGCCCGCGATCGTTGTGCACGCGCTTCGTGCTGGGGCCGTAGCTGACCCGCGCCGCCTGGACGATGTCGAAGTCATCGCCCATGTAGTCGATGACCTGCACGAAGCCCTGATCGAGCACCGGCGTCACCTCGCCCAGCAGCGCCTCGGCCCCCTCCGAGCACGTCCGCCGCGTCTCGCGAACCGGCAACGTCACGACCTCAGAATTCGAGACAGGTTCGGGCGCGCTCGCGGACGTATCGTTCGACATCGAGCAGCGGTCTACCACGACGCCCGCCCCCGTTGCTCGCCGTGTTCCAACGCCCCCGGAGGCCGCGCAACCGGCCCGACCGCACAACCAGTCCGCGCCAAACCTGCCCGTTCGGCGACCACGCACCAAGAGCATGGGAGAGGCCCACGAAGTGAGTCGCTCCCGTGGCCCCCGCAACCAGTCCCGAAGGGCGTCGTTTACGTGACTTCCGCAAGTAGGCCCCCGCCCCTCCCTCCAAGAGCCCGCGTGTCTCACGTTCACGCCCAGCCGGAGCGAACAGCGACGCGAGCGTCGACAACGCGCGCTTGGCGCCATCACGAGACGGGTCAACGAAGCCCGGCTCGCTATACTCTGCCCTGGAGTGTCCCGCCGCCGCCGACGCAACGACGGGCCGAATATCGGCATGGTCCTCGCCATGCTGCTCGGCTCGGTCGTCATCCACGCCATCCTGCTGCCGGTTGGCAACAAGATCCTGGCGACCGCGTGGAACGCCCCGCCCCTGCCCCTCGCCGGCGGCCTCATGGAGGTCTCGCTCCTCGAGCCCCAGGACGAGGAAGACGACGAAGCCAAGCAGCCCGAGGAGAGCCCCGAGCTCGACAAGCCCAAGGGCAAGCTGATCAACCAAGAGCCGCCCGAGCGCGAAGAGCGACCCGACGCCAGCGACTTCCTCAGCGAATTCGATCGCCGCGTCGAGCGCGAGAGCCGAGCGCCGCGCTCGCCCCGACCCAGCGCCAGCTCCCAAGAAGCCGCGCGGAAATCACCGCAGCAGGACGGCTCCCCGCCCACGCCCGCGAGAAAACCGTCCAGCGAGCCGTCCAAGTCCGCCGAGGGCCAGACCCCGGCGACCCGCGGGACCCCCAACGACCCGGACGTGTCCGACAGCGAAGACGGCGAGCTCAACCGCTCCAACGAGGTCGGCGAGCGCATGGACGCCCGCGCCGAAGACCGGGCGGACGGCGAGAGCGGAAAACCACAGATCCCCAACCCCGGCGCGCCCAACCTCCGCGGCTCACAGGACACGCTTCGTCAGCTCTTCGGTCGCCCCTCGATCGACGACCTGCGCGATGTCGAGCCCGGCGACGAGACGCTGGTCAACTCGAAGCGCTGGAAGTACGCCTCGTTCTTTAACCGCGTCCGCGATCAGATCGCCCAGCACTGGGATCCGGTCAGCGTTCGACGCGCGCGCGACCCCGACGGCACCCGCTGGGGCACCCGCACCCGCACCACGCGGCTCCTCATCAGCCTCAACCCCGACGGCTCGCTCAAGCGCGTCAGCGTCGAGCGCTCGTGCGGCATCCAGGAGCTCGACACCGAGGCGATCCGCGCCGTCCGCAGCGCGCACCCCTTCAACAACCCGCCGCGGCAGCTCGTCGACCCGAAGACCGGGCTCATCGAATTCACCTTCGGCTTCATCCTCGAGTTCGACGGCTCCCCGCGGATCTTCCGGATCCGCCGCTAGGGGATCGCGGAACTTCTCCGCCGACTTCACGCTGGCGACGTCGATACGCGGTATGGGGCTTGGGACAGCTGCTGACCATCGCGTCCGGCGTCGTCGCTTCGCTACGCACACGCGCTCGTCGTGGGAGCGCGTGTCGGTCGATGTAGCTGCCGCGCCGCGCCTCGGGGGCTGCCGCCCCCGACGCGCGACTTCTCCGTGACCTTTCGGACATGTTTTTAGGTTCGCGTTGTGCAGACGCCCGCACTCGCGCGCGCGCTGCAACTCCAGGGGCCGATGTGGGCTGTGGCGGCGCGCCCCGCCGCGCGCGATCAACCGGCGCGCGCCGCAGTGGTACAATCACGCCGTGGGTGGTAGCGAGAACACCCTTCATCTTCGTCCGAGCGCCCGCAACGCGGTGCTCGAGCACAGCATAATTGCGCTCCTGGTCGGCGGGCTCGCGGCCTGGATGCTCGGGAACCGCGTCGAGGTCGGGCGCGCGCTGCAGGTGATCATCACGCTCGCGGCGGCGGCCGGCGGCTTCTCGTATTACTGGGTCCGCTTCATCCGCTCGGCGCCGCGGCTCGTCACGATCAGCGGCGACGGCATCGAGCTGCGCTGGCGCAACGGCACCGTCCAGCGCTGCGCGTGGGACGACGTCCGGCACGGGCTGCACGAGGAAGACAAGGGGCTGCGCTGGCGGCTCTCGCTCGACGACGGCGCGCTCGTGGTCCAAGACCGCGGCATCAGCCCGCATGGCTGGGAGCAGCTCTCGCGGGCCATCCGCGCCCACCTCGAGGGAGTCGGCGCGCCCTGGGAGGCGACGGGCCCCATCGCCCAGGCCTTCACCGAGGACGAGCCCGAGGAGATCATCACGAGCCTGGCGGGCGAGCCCGTCACCGAGGAGTCGGTGATCGAGCGCCTGGCCGCCGAGGAGGTCGCGCGCGAGGCCCTGCTCACGGGCAACACCGGCGTCTTCCACTCGCAGATGGATCGCCTCGAGGACATCACGCCCGAGGACAGCGGCGTGCACCGGCGCATGTCCGAGTACGTGCTGGCGATCGACCGCGGCGACTTCCTGTGGATGTTCTTCGAGCTGTGGGACGTCGAACCCGAGTCGCGCCGCGTGTTCGACGGCGCGCTCGCGCGATCGCTGGGCGAGGGTCTCGAGGAGCGTGAGGAGCCGCTGCTCGCGGCCACGGCCTACGCCTGGGCGGACGAGCCCGAGAGCGACGCCCGCGTCGAGCGGCTGGTCGCCGCGCACGGGCTCGGGACGGTCAAGAGCTTCGAGCGCAAGGTCGTCCGCCGCGCCCGCGTCTACTTCGAAAAATGCCTGCGCGACGCCGACGCGCGCGGCGAGGCTGAGGGCCTCAAGCAGGCCGCGCTGCTGCACCGCCTCGCCGAGGTCGAGCACCGCGACGGCGCCCAAGACCGCGCCATGCAGCACGCCCAGCGCGCCCAGGAGCTCGGCGCCGACGCGCTCGAGCTGCGGGTCCTCATCGCCACCCTGCTCAAGGAGCGCGGCGAGCACGATGAGGCCTTCTCGGTGCTCGACGACGCGATCGACGCCTACCCCGACAGCGGCCTCGCGCTCGCGCGCAAGGGCGTGTGGCTGCTCGAGCTGCGCGCCGACACCTCCGGCGCCATCGACTGCCTGCAGGCCGCGCTCACCCGCGAGCCCGAGCTCGAGGAGGCGCGCCGGCGCCTGCGCGTCCTGGTCCGAAAGTCAGCTCGAACAGGGGCCAACCCGGTCATCAGCTGAGGCCATGCGAGACCGTACCCCGCTGCTCGTCGCCGTCGCGCTCGCGCTGCTCTCGGGCTGCGCGAGCCACGAGGCGGGCCCCGAGCTGTGGCGCCGCGCCTGCACCGAGACCATGCTGCGCGTGGACCCGCGCCCGAGCGACGCGGCGCTGAAGCGCGACGTCGCGGACTGCGTCGAGGAGCTGCGTGGCTACCCGGCCCGCGTCGCCGACCGCTCCGCGAGCTGCATGCTCCGAACCAGCGACTCCGACGAATTCTCGGCCTGCGTCGGCTCCGAGGCCACGCGCTACTTCGACCTGCGGCTGCGCGCCGAAGAGCGCCTCGAGGACATCGGGAAGCGGCTCCGCGAGCATCAAGACGCGACCGGCGAGCCGCCGCGCTCGCTCGCCGAGCTCGAGGGCGCCCCGACCGATGGGATCTGGGGCGCGCCGCTGCTGTATCGGCCCGAGGCGGAGGACCGACAACCCTGGACGCTCTGCGACCGCGGCCCCGACGGCGCCCCCGAGACGCTTGACGACATCTGCTCCGAGCCGGCGTTCATCTACTTCCAGTTCTGATCGGCGTCAGCGATCCTCGGGGCGGTCGCTCAGCACGAGCGGGCTGTCGCGCGCGTGCACCAAGCAGCGGCGGCTGGCCGGCTGCCTCCGGTACCCGCCCAGCCCCTCGGGCTCCTCCGGATCCAGCTCCTCGATCCAGCGGCCCAGCGCCGCGAGCTCCTCGCCCTCCTCGAACACCCCCTCGGCGATGCGCAGCCGATACCGCTCGGGGCGCTTGGTCCGGAGGCTGTGCTCGTGCCGCGACAGCGCGCTGTGGCCCTCGAGCAGCGCCCAGACGTCGCGCGGGATGTCGGGCCAGCTGCACTCGTGGAAGAAGTCCTGCTCGACGGCGATCGTCGCGCCCGCCGGCTCGACGCGCGCGCGCCCCGTCTCGTCCTCGATGAGGAAGGGCTCGCGCTGGCGAAACACGGCGACGCGGAGCCACTCGGACCACAGCTCCGTCTCGTCCTCCATGGTCCAGCGCGACTCGTAGAGCTCGAGCTCGTAGTGCACGCAGGCGCGCCCGCTCGCAGGTGCGCGCAAGACCGCCCGATCACGACACACGCGCCCGACGACCTTGCCCCCCTCGCCGGCGGCGTGCTCGGCGAGCGAGACCCGCGGGGACGCCCGCAGCCGCGCGCGCTGCTGCTCCAGCTTCGGCGGCGACACCGATCGCAGCGCCGCGGCGCTGCGGTAGATCAGCGGGACCGAGCGCGCGACCCCGAACAGCGCGAGCAGCTCGTCGACGCGCTCGGTCGGCGGCTCGAGGCGGATAAAGACCTCCGGCGAGAGCCCGCGCGACACCAGCATGATCACCAGCCACAGCGCCAAGAACAGCGGCGCGGTCGCGTGGAGCAGCAGGCTCAGCGGGAACAGGACCAGCGCGAGCCAGGTGAAGCGCTCGACCCGTGACCAGCGCAGCGCCGCGTCGACGACCCGCGTCTGCCCATCCTGCTCCGCGAGCGCGACCTCGATGACGTACCTCGCCGTGCGCAGCGTGACGAGACAACGCGTCGTCGCGTCATCAAGCGTCGCGCGCTCGAGCCTCACCTCGCCGCCGTCGCGCTCGACGGCCGCCTCGACGGCGTCGACGAACTCGTCGAGCGCGCGATCGAGCGCGAACTTCTGAAACCCCAGGCGCGTGCGGGCCACGGCTCCTCTGCATCGGCCGCCGACGAGGCGCTGTCAAGCCGGGCGCGACGCGCCCTCACAGCCGCTCGATGGCCGCGCGCCGCCCTCGACCCGCGCGAGTCGCTGGCGCCGGAGAGGTTCGAGCCGGACTGAGCCGCGACCGAGCGCGCGTCACTCGGCGTGCGACGCGTGCATCCGCTCCGCGTGCGCGCGCAGCTCCTCGAGGCTGATCCCGCCGCTCTTGTCGTCGTCGACCTTGTCCAGGGCCTCCGCGAGGTGCCCGCCCGCGAGCTCGTCCGCGGTCAGCTCGCCGTCTTGGTTCGCGTCGTGGTGCGTCATGAGCTGCTCGAGGTGCGCCTCGAGGGCCTCGGCGTCCCCGCCCTCCTCGGCGTCTTGATGGGCCTCGAAGAGCTTCGACGCGGCCTCGGACATCTCGTCGATGTCGATCGAGCCGTCGGCGTCCAGGTCGATCCCCGAGAAGTGCAGCGCCAGCGCGCCGGAGGCCTCGGCCTGCGTGATCGCGCCGTCCTTGTTCGCGTCGAACTTCTCGAACACCTCGGCCGCGTGCGCGGCGGCGGGGTCCTCGGCCTGGCGGTGGGCGACGGCGCCCTCGTGCTCCACGCCGCAGGCGGAGGCCCCGACGAGCGCGAGGGAGAGCGTGGCAAACAGGGGGAAGGTGGTTCGCTGCATGCTGTCAGAGTGATGAGCGCGGCGCCGCGACGCAAGCACGCGGGCGGGCCACAAACAGTACTTTACACGCGCCCGACCGCCGCCGCGTCGCGCGGTCTGGCGACGCGATCGACATGGTTTTGTAGACATGTGTTTCGGGCAAACAGTTCTTTACAGTCTCGTGATCGTTCAGGCGCGGCGCTCCGCGCCGCGCCGCCGAGCAGACAAATTTTGAGAACATCTGCGACGCGCAGCGAACGCTATGAAGGGTCGAGCGCGACGCAGAGCCGCATCGTCGTGCCCCGCCCCGGCGCGCTCTCGACCCGCACCTCGCCGCCGTGGGTCTCGGCGATCGTGCGCACGAGGCTGAGCCCGAGGCCCGAGCCGACTGAGCTGCGCGCGCGCGAGTCTCGGCCGCGGAAGAACGGCTCGAAGATCTTCGCGCGCTCGTCCTCGGGGATCCCGACGCCCGCGTCGACCACGACGAAGCACGCGCGCTCCCCCGAACGCTCGACCCGCAGCTCGACGGGCGCGTCCTCGTCGGAGTAGCGCGCGGCGTTCTCGAGCAGGTTGTCCAGCGCGCGCAGGATCAGCTCGCGGTCGAGCCGCGCCGAGGCGCCTGTCCTCGCGCGCACCTCGAGGCGGCGGCGGGGGTGCGCGCGACGGAAGCGTCGACCCGCGCTCTCGGCCAGCTCGTCGAGCGCGACGCCCGTCAGCTCGAGCCTCGCCTCCCGCGCCCGCGCCCGCTCGCCGGGCTCGAGGCGCGCGGCCGTCAGCAGGTCCTCGACCATGCGCGTGAGCAGGTCGAGGTCGCGGCGGATCGCCGGCAGCTCCGCGCCGAGCCGGCGCCCCTGCGCGCGCGCGTTGTCCTCGCCCTGCTCGCCCGCGTCCTCGACCGCCTCGAGCGCGAGCCGGACCCGCGTCAGCGGGGTCCTCAGCTCGTGCGAGGCCGCCGCGAGCAGCCGCCGCTGCTGACCGACGAGCGTCGCGACCTTCTCGGCCATCTCGTCGAAGGCGCGCCCGACCTGCCCAAGCTCGTCGCCGCGCTCGAGCTGCGCGCGCGCGCTGAGATCGCCCTGGCCGACCGCCTCGACCGCCTCGGTCAGCCGCGCGAACGGGCGCCGATACCCGCGCTCAAACGACCACGCCACGAACACGAGCACGATGAGCGGGATGATCAGCGTCAGCGACCACAGCGTGAACATCGGCATGTGCTCGAGGCCCTGCGGGTGCGCGATCACGATCCACGGCGCGCTGTGGGGCCGCCGCACGTGCACGACCGTGTGGTGATCGAGGCTGACGTGCTGGATCGAGTCGGGCCCGAAGCCCGAGACCCGCCGCCCCGCGGCGTCATAGACCAGCGGCGCGTACTCGCCGATCTTCGCGCCCTTGAGCCGGCGCGCGAGCTCGTCATCATCCTCGACATCGGCGAGCTCGGCGGCGAAGGCCCGCGTGAGCTCGGCCGCCGTGTACTCTCGGGCGACGTGCAGGTGACCGAGCGCGACGACGTGCGAGGCCAGGATCGTCAGCGCGACCGCGAGCGCGAGCAGCCCGTAGATGCGGAAGAACAGCCTGTTTCTCGCCGCCGGCATGCTATCCCGCCGCGTACAGGTAGCCCTTGCCGCGGACCGTTTTGAGCAGCCGCGGCCGCCGCGGATCGTCGCCGAGCTTCTGGCGGATCTTCGAAACGTGGATGTCGATCGAGCGCCCGAAGGCCTCGTCCGCGCTGCCGTGGATCGTCCCCAGCAGCTGGTCGCGGGACACCACCCGACCCGCGCGCTCCGCCAGCGCGCGCAGCAGCGCGAACTCGTGGGCGGTGAGGTGCAGCGCCTGCCCGTCGAGCGTCGCCTGCAGCGTCCCGGGCGAGAGCTCGAGGCCGCCCACGCGCACCCGCTGGACGGTCGGCCCGAGCGAGCCGCGGGCGCGCCGGACGTTGGCCTCGATGCGCGCGACCAGGCCGCGCAGCGAGAACGGCTTGACCACGTAGTCGTCGGCGCCGGCGTCGAAGCCCGCGACCTGCTGCGCCTCCTCGCCGAGCGCGGTCAACATGATGATCGGGACATCCGAGCGCTGACGCACGCGCTCGCAGACCTCGAGGCCTGAGCGGTCCGGGAGCATGAGGTCGAGCAGCACGACGTCGAAGCTCATGCGCGAGAACTCGCGCAGCGCCTCCTCGGCGCTCGTCGCCGACGCGACCACCATCTCGCGCTCGCGGAGGTAGGCGCCCACGAGCTCGCGGATGCGCGGGTCGTCCTCGACCAGCAGCACCGTCACGAGGCCGAGCGAGTCTTTGCGGGCGAGCCCCACGGGTGACATCGTAGCGCGCGCGGGCCCGCGCGCGGCCGACGGGCGCGGCCCAAACACTTCTTTACAGTTCGGCGCTAGCGAACAACGACCAACGACGACGCGCGTCAGCGGAGCTCGCGGTCGTGGCTCGCCTCGCGGGCCCACGCGGCGCACGCGGGGTCCCCACGCCAGCGCGCCGATCGGGCGAGCCGCTCGAGGCGCTCCCGAGCCTCCGTCACCGCCGGCGCCTGCCCGCCCGCCCGCGCGTTCGCGTAGATCCCCCACGTCCACGCGCAGCCGGCCGGGTCGTCGGGGTAGCGCGCCTGGAGCGACCGGTAGATCGAGCTCGACTCGACGTACAACCCCGCGTCTTCGTAGTGGCGCGCGAGCGACTCCATCATGTCTTTTGAGTCATCTTCTCCCTCGGGCCCGACGCCGACCCGGGCGAAGAAGGCCGGCGCCTTCGCCGGCTTGCCGACCCGCGCGTAGGGGAACGTGAGCTCGGCGCGCGCGCGCTGCCGCAGGCGCGACGCGAGCGCGCCTGGGATCGCGCGCCCGGTCGAGGCCGCCTTGATCGCGCGCGCGTACAGCTCCAGCGATCGCACGTAGTCAGGCTCACCGCTGGTGAGCGGGTGGAGGTGACAGCGCGCGAGCTGCAGGCTCACGTAGCCCAGCAGCGCCGGCGCGTTCAGCTGAAGGACCTTCTCGTACATCCTCGCGGCCTGCACGAACGCTCGCTGGGCGTAGTAGTGATCCGCGAACGCGAGGTACACGTGCGGGACGACGGCGCTGGCGGGGTGGTGCAGGATCAGCCGCTTGTACGCCTCGCGCATCTCCTGATCGCGCCCCAGGTACCCCAGCTCAGCGCCGTAGACGAACAGCGCCTCGTCCATTCGTGGGTACCGCGAGCGCGGATCGTGCACCACCGTCTCCAGCAACGTGACGGCCGCGGCCGCGGCCGCGGCGTCCTCGCGACGCATCCGCAGCGCGCGGAAGTTGTTGGCCACGCGGAACACCAGCTCGGGGCGCTGCGGATCCTCGCGCGCGATCGACTCCAGCGACCGCTGCACGAGCGCGTTCTGCCGCTCGAGCTGCTCCGGCTCGAGCAGGCGGTTGCCGGGCCAGAAGTCTTCGCCCCGGAGCGCGCGCGCGGGAGGATCCACCGACGCGCTCGCGGGCGCCGGGTCCGTCTCGGCGACGACGAGCGGCGCCCCACGCTCGACCTCACCGGCGAGCTCGGGCTCGAGCGCGGGCGCGCGCTCGGGCGTGACCGCGACAGGCTCGCGCTCGGCCTCGAAGGGCGTGCAGCCAACAACCCCGCAGAGCGCGATCCACCCGACCAGCACGCTCCGCGAGACCCCGCGCCCCCTCGTCCGCGTCCACCGCGTCATCGAATTCCGCACAGGCTACTACTACGCACGAGCGGCGCGGATGAATCCACGCCCGCGTGATTGCCCCTCGTCAGCGCGCGATGGTACTCAGCGAGCATGGCCGACACGACGCGCGCCCGGAAACCGCGCCTTCGCCTTACGTGCACGCTGTTGACGCTGCTCTGCGCCTGCGGGGACACGTCGGCGACCACCGACACCGACGCCCCGGCCTCGACCGGCTCCGACACGGGCGCGGAGGCGAGCGCGACGGGCACCTCGGCGACAACCGCGGTGACGGACGCAGCCGGGACCGACGGGGGCAGCGCGGGCGCGACCACGAGCGCGAGCGAAACCACGTCCGGCGCGACCTCGTCTGGGAGCACCGCCGCGGTCAGCGACAGCGACAGCGACAGCGACAGCGACAGCGGCGACGACCCGCCCGCGTCGAAGTGCGTCGAGTCGGCCACCGAGATCGCCTGTCCCAAGGAGACGCTCGAGCTCGAGATCGCGCCGCTGATCACCCGCGAGGTGCACTGGCAGGTCCCCAACGGCGCGCCGCCGGCGTCCGGCTGGCCGATCGCGATCATGTTCCAGGGCTCGCTGTTCACCTCCGAGCTCACCTGGCTCGGCACGATCGACGGACCGTTCGGGATGTACTACCAGGTGCTCACGCTCAAGCGCCTGCTCGACGCCGGCTACGCCGTGCTGACGCCCGAGGCCCACGCCGAGGGCAGCACGTTCTGGGACACCAACGTGCCGCCGTTCTCGACGAACTGGGAGCTGTCCCCGGACCACGACTTCATGCTGGCGATCTTCGACGCGATCGAGCAGGGCGCCTTCGGGCCGCTCGACCTCGACACGATGTACGCGACCGGGATCTCCAGCGGCGGCTACATGACCAGCCGCATGGCGGTCTCGTACCCAGGCATGTTCAGCGCGCTCGCGGTGCACTCGGCCTCGTACGCGACCTGCAGCGGCCCCGTCTGCCTCGTGCCGGAGCTCGACGATCAGCACCCGCCCACGCTGCTCTTGATGGGCGGCGACGACCCGATCGTCCCGCTGTTCACGGCCGAGACCTACCGAGACCGGCTCGTCGAGGCCGGCGTCGAGAACGAGCTCGTCGTCGACGCGCAGGCCAGCCACGAGTGGATCCCGGCGGCCCCCGACGCCGTGCTCGCCTGGTTCGAAAGCCACCCTCCGCCCTGACCGCCACGCCCGACGATGAGAAACGGAGACGAACATGCCTGACGCACGGTACCGCCTCGTTCAGGCGCCGGTCGCCGGCGGCGAGCTGACCGTCGCGCGCTGGGGCGATCGCGGCCCGGTCGTGCTCGCCGTCCACGGCGTCACCGCCTCGCATCGCGAGTTCAGCGCGCTCGCCGACGCGCTCGCCGGCGAGGTCCAGCTGATCGCGCCGGATCTCCGCGGCCGCGGCCGCAGCAACAACGTACCGGGCCCTTGGGGCATGCTCGCGCACGCGCGCGACCTCGTCGCGGTCCTCGATCACCTCGAGCTCGACGTCGCGGACGTGGTCCTCGGGCACTCGATGGGCGCCTTCATCTCCGCCGTGCTCGCGGCCGAGCAGCCGACGCGCTGCGGCGCCGTCATGATGGTCGACGGCGGCCTGCCGATCCTGCCCATGCTGCCGCTGCACCGCGTCCCCGTGATCGGCGGCTGGCTGATCGAGAAGCTCGTGCAGCGCGTGCTCGGGCCGGCGCTCTCGCGCCTCGAGATGACCTTCGCGTCCCGCGAGGACTACCGCGCGTACTGGCGTGACCACCCCGCGCTCGCGCGCGACTGGTCGCGCTACGTCGAGGACTACCTGGACTACGACCTGGTCGGCGAGGCGCCGCAGCTGCGGCCGGCGACCAGCAAGACCGCGCTGCTCGAGGACGTCCGCGCGCAGCTGTTCGAAAACGTCGTCCCGTCGGCCCTGAAGCGGCTCGTGGGCCCGGTCCGCTTCCTCCGCGCGCCGCGCGGGCTGAAGGACGACAGACCGCTGTACACCCCGGCGCGGCTGAAGCGGATCGGCCGCGGCATCGCCGGCTTCAGCTTCGCCGACGTAGACGACGTCAACCACTACACGATCATGATCTCCGAGCGGGGCGCCGCCGCAGTCGCCAACGAGCTGCGCGCCCTGCTCGGGTGAAGACCGTCAGCCGTCACCGCGCGGGCTCGCGCGCAGGTCCGCGCGATCGTCCGCGCCATTCGTTGTTCCCGACAAACACAACTCATGTCTTTTTAGACATATGTTTTCACGCTCCGGCCGCCGGCCCGCTCACTCGGGCGTGAGCGCGACGTCCGCCGCGAAGCGAACCGACGCCGGGGGCGCCGCCGGATCGAATCCCAGCAGGCCGCCCAAGGTCTTCAGCGCGCCCTCTCGCTCGTAGCCCGCGAGCTCGATCAGCGCGCCGACGACGTCGTCCAGCACGAGCTCCCCCGTCATGTGGACCGGCGACTGGATCACGCCGCGCTGGACCGCGCCGCGGAACACGACCTGCTCCATCTGCATGGAGCGGTCGCGCTTCCCGAACGCCAGCGGCACGCGCAGCGAGATCGGCGAGGTCGAGAAGTCCGCGCCCGCGCCCGCCCCCGCCGCAGCCGGCGCCAACGCGAGCGCGCTGTAGGGCACGACGCCGTCCCCGTCGACGTCGGCCGCCCACACCAAGCCGCGGGGCTCCGGCCCTGGCAGCCACGCCCAGCGCACCGCCGGGAACACGGTCTTGAGCACCATCTGCGCCAGCTCCGAGCGCGGCTCGACCAGCGCCAGCGCGCCCGGCTCGCTGCGCGCCCGGATCGACGCGCGCGCGACCCCCCCCGAGACCTTCGCGCTCACGTCGCCCACGCGCAGCGAGCCCGCGACCGGCCAGAACGAGGCGCCCTCCCCCAGCGCGAGCGCGTCCTGGGGCGGCGCGAGCGCGCGCGCGCCGACCGTGAGCGTCGCGCTCAGCTCTTCCTGACTCTCGGGCCATGTAACCGAGAGCGCCTGGCCGGGCGCGGCCAGGGCCGGCGTCAGCGCGAGCGCGCCGGCGTCGAGCGGGCCCGCGTCCTCGATCAGCGCGCGCGCGGCCTCGTGGCGGCTCCTCCAGTAGGTCAGCAGGTGCGTCTTGGTGTGCACGCGGAACCCGTAGGTCGTGCCGTTGTCGACCGCCGTCTCTGGCGTCACGCCGCCGCCGTGGGTCTGCGCGACCGGGTAGCGGTAGGCGGCCTCGCGTCGCCGCACGACCTGCTCGGCCCGCGCGAGCGCCTGCTCGGCCCGCGCCCAGTCGGCCGCCGCCGCCTTGGCGGGCTCGGGCGCCCCGCGCAGCTCGGCCTCGCGCCGGCTGACGACCGCCGCGTAGAGGCCGCGCGCGTGCTGGGCCCGCAGCAGGTTGATCTCGACCCCATCGACAATCTCGTCGAGCCACGGGCGCCCCGCCTCCGGCACCTCGGGCTGCAGCCCGACCAGCGCCTCCAGCCAGCCCGCGTGCAAGCGCTCGGCCTCCGCCAGCGCCTGCAGGTCCGTGTCGCGCAGGTGATCGAGCTGCGCCTGCTCCCAGCCCGCGACCTCGTCGAGCCGCACCACCACCGGGCGAAACTCGAAGCCCGCGAGCGCGGCGAGCTCGTCCCCCGCGTCCTCGCCGGCGAAGTACAGGTAGCGCCCGCCCGGGCGCCCGCGCCAGTCGACCTGCTCGAGGAACATGTCCTCCTGGTGCGCCATGAGCTCGCGCAGGACCGCCGTCGCCCGCGTCCGCGCCGCGCAGCCCTCGGCGAGCTGGGCCGGCGGGCACAGCGGGTCGAGCAGCTCGCCGAGCACGTCGTCGAGCGTGACGTCGGCGTTCCAGTGCATCAGCCCGACGGCGTAGTCCTGCTGCCAGTAGCCCCACTCCTGCCCGCTGTTAAACATGTGGTGCGAGTGCAGCGTCCCGCCGCCGCGCGCGGCGAGCAGCGGCTTGATCAGCTCGATGTCCCGGGCGCGCGTCGCCATGTACAGCGGCAGGTAGACCGGCACGGGGTTGTCGAAGCTGAGCCACCACGATCCCTCGGGGAAGTACTTCAGCGGTCGCCCCTGGGCCGAGGCCCGCTTCATCAGGCACAGCTTGTGGGCGAAGGAGCGCTGGTTGTAGACCCGCGCGGGCCCCTCGAGCGGGTAGAACATGACCGTGTGGACCGAGACGCTGAAGCGCGGATCGGTGTGAAAGGCCAGGTCGTAATAGTCGCCGCGCCCGTCCTCGTTGGTCCCCGGGGGGCAGCCCAGGTCGTCGAAGTTGGGGGTCGGCTGCGCGCCCGAGATGTGGTTGTTGATCTCGACGCGGATGTCGGGGCGCAGCGCCAGCGCCTTGCGCCCGGCCCAGTTGATCCAGTCGACGGTCTCGCGGTCGGGGGTCGTCGTGACCTCGGTCGGGCCGAAGTGGATCCCGAACGAGATCGCGTCCGGGCTGGCCGCGAGGCGCTTGGCGACGTAGTCCTCGATCTGCTGCTTCACGGGCACATCGCCGCTCGGGTCGATGACCGCGCTCGCGCCCTGCTGCTGGTTGTGCAGCGTGATGCCGACCCCCGAGGGGAAGCCCAGCAGCGCGTGCAGCTCGACCAGCTCCCGCTGACGACGCGACCGCGCCTCCTCGCCGGCGACGCCCCGCCCGAGGCCCTTGGCCCGGTTGCCGCGGTTCTTAACGATCCAGTCGTTGACGCGCTCGGCCTGGTCGAAGGGGAAGTCGCCGTCGGAGAAGGGCTCGAGGATCTCGAGCGGGTGCGAGCCGTGAAACGACCACGAGCGCTGATCGAAGTCCGGCGTGTAGTCCCGCGCCGCCCCGCTCGCGTCGACGCGGTGCAGCGCGGTCGGGCGGCGGGCGAGCGCGCGCAGGTCCGCCTTGTCGTGGCGCGGGATGTACTCCTGCTCCGGGTGGAAGAAGCGCGCGCCCAGGCGGCGCAGCAGCTCGTAGACCGCGTACTGCTCGGCGAGCCTGCTCGCGCCCGCGGTCCACACCACCGTCGCCCCCTCGCCGCCCAGCGGGCTGCGCCAGTCGCCGAGCTCCTGGGTCTCGAGCACGAAGCCCCACTCGCCCAGGGCCTCCACGCGCGCGCCGTCGATACGCGCCGGATCAAAGCGCTCCCCCTCGAGCACCAGCACCAGGCCCGCGCGCTGCCGCCTCGCCGCCGTCGCCACGGCGTCCGGCGCGTCCGGGTCCAGCGGCAGGACCGTCACCGACCGACCCGCGATCGCCTCGAGGTAGCGCGCGGCCGCGCCGCTGGTGCGCGTCACGGTCGCGTCGGCGTCACGGGGCAGGATCACGAGCAGGCCGCTGACCTCCTCGCGCTCGCGCTCGCGCTTGCACGCGGTCAGCGAGAGCGCGCCCGCCAGCGTGACCGCGCCGAGCGTGAGGAGCAGCGCGGTCGTTGTGGTTGTGGCGAGACGCGAGCGCATAACGACGACGATCCGGCCGTGATCATACACCGTCGACGCACCTCAGCTCTCGCTCGGCCGACGCCGTAGAACATCACGCGCGCCTCGCCGTCGACGCGCGTGTACTCGAGCATGCCGTCGTCCGTGGGCGCGTAGCCGACGAAGACCGACAGCGCGCGTCGCCCCGCGACGACGGCGCACCTCCGAGTGTCACGAATCGCCGGCACGCGCGTGATGAATGATAGGGAGCGCCACGTCACAGGTGTGTAAACTCGCGACGCGTCGCGCGTTGGACTCCTCGCGCGACGACCCCCTCCCACGCGACCGCGATGACGAGAGCGACCTCCTTCCCCTTCACGCCCGCCGAGGCGCTCGCGGCGGTCATCGACTACCACGAGCAGACCAAGCACCGCGGCCCTGGCCGCTACGCTCGCTCGCTGGGCTTCCTCGACTGGGACTCACAGCCCGATCCGTTCCGCCGCTTCCCGGGCGCCGATCGTGTCGAGCTCAATGCGCGCGAGACCGACGACCGCAGCGACTCGCCGGACTACCGCGACCTGTTTGAGCCTGGGCGCGTCACGCCGCGGCCGCTCGACGCCGACCTCCTCGCGCGCCTGCTCATGGACAGCCTCGCGCTCTCAGCCTGGAAGCAGCACCGCAGCGCGCGCTGGTCCCTGCGCGTCAACCCGTCGAGCGGCAACCTGCACCCGACCGAGGGCTACCTGCTCGCGCCGGCGCTGCCCGGGATCGGCGAGCGGCCCGCGCTCTATCACTACTCGCCGCTGTTTCACGCGCTCGAGCGCCGGCGTGAGCTGACCGGGGAGCAGTGGTCGGCGCTCACGCGCGGGCTCGGCGAGACCTGCCTCCTCATCGGCTTGAGCTCGATCCACTGGCGCGAGTCCTGGAAGTATGGCGAGCGCGCCTTTCGCTACTGTCAGCACGATGTCGGCCACGCGATCGCGGCCGTCTCGCTCGCCGCCGCCGTCCAGGGCTGGTCGACGCGCCTGCTGCCGACGCCCGACGACGAGGTCTGCGCGCGGCTGCTGGCGATCGAGGATCAATCCGGGCACGAGGCCGAGCACCCCGACTGCCTGCTGCTGCTCAGCCCGACGCGCGATCAGGCCGCGCTCGACCTCCGCGCGCGCCGCTGGTCACCCCAGCCGGCGCTGCTCGACTCGATCGCCGCGCTGCCCCGCGCCGGCCACCCGGCGCCGCTCAGCGATCACCACCACCCCTGGCCGATCATCGATCGCGTCCACCGAGCCTGCGCGCGCGCTGAGCCCTCGGGCTTTGACGTCCCTACGACCCGCGTCGATCAGGACGGCGACGAGCGCGAGGACGAGGACGACCGCGAGCGCGCGCCCTTGCCCGCCGAGCGCGTCATCCGACGCCGACGCAGCGCCGTCGCCATGGACGGCCGCAGCGGCGTGACGCGCGACGCCTTTTACCAGACGCTGCGCCGCGTGCTCCCGGGTCGCGGCCGCCCATTCGACGCCCTGCCCTGGCGCCCCGCCGTCGACCTCGCGCTGTTCGTGCACCGCGTCGGCGAGCTCGACCCCGGCCTGTACATGCTCGTCCGCGATCCGGCGCGCCAGGCCCAGCTGCGGTCGCGCGCGCGCGACGACTACGCCTGGTCCCGCCCGCCCGGCTGCCCCGAGGACCTCCCGCTGTTCACGCTGACGATCGCCGACGCCCGCCAGGCCGCCGCCTACATCGCCTGCACCCAAGACATCGCCGGCGCCGGCTGCTTCGCGGTCGCCATGCTCGCGGAGTTCGCCGGCCCGCTCGAGCGACGCGGCGCGTGGTTCTACCGAAACATGTTTTGGGAGACAGGCGTGATCGGGCAGCTCCTCTACCTCGAGGCCGAGGCGCTCGGGCTCAGCGGGACCGGGATCGGCTGCTTCTTCGACGATCGAATGCACGATCTGCTCGGCCTCGCCGGCCTCGAGCACCAGAGCCTGTATCACTTCACCGTCGGCGGCCGGGTCGACGACGAACGCCTGCAGACGCTCGCCGCCTACGCGCACCTCCGCCAGCCGGACGACGCGCGGTAGCGCCCGCGGCCGCGCGAAGATGAGCGGTGATACACACGCGCGAGCTCTTGTATCCTCACGCTCAGGTTGATGCCGCTACACCGATCGTTCGTCGTCCCCGCCCACGCCCCCACGCGACTCGTCGCGCTCGCAACAGCGCTCGCAACAGCGCTCTCGCCTGCGCTCGCCTGCTCCCCCGCGCCGGTCGAGGGCAGCGGCGGCTCGAGCGAGGACGCGTCCTCCAGCGACGCTGACTCGAGCGCGGGCACGACCGCCGCGCCGATGACGAGCGCGCCTAGCACCACGGGCCAGGCGAGCGGCGCGAGCACCACGGGCCAGGCGACCACCGGCGCCTCGCTCACCGGGCAGGGCTCCCAGACGACCCAGACCACCGTCCCCGAGCCGACGACGACGAGCGACGCGATGACGACCGTCACGAGCGCCGCCTCCACGACGAGCCCCGACGACCCCACGACCGGCGGCTGTGAGGAGCAGCTCTGGTACCTCGACGGGGACAAGGACGACTTCGGTCAAGCGGACGAGACGCTCAGCGCCTGCGAGCAGCCCGACGGCTACGCGGCGCAGCCCGGCGACTGCGACGACGACAACGCCGCGGTCAACCCGGGTCAGGCGGAGCTCTGCGACCAGCTCGACAACGACTGCGACGAGCTCGTCGATGAGCACTCCGAGCAGAACACGATGTGCCAGGGCTGCGAGCTCGACGTCCTCGAGGGCAGCCAGTACGCCTTCTGCAAGACGACCGTCGCGTGGGATGTCGCCCGCGCGGACTGCCAGGCGCGCGGCCCTGACTTCGACCTGATGATCGTCAACGACATGCCCGAGCAGACCTTCCTCGGGGACCACATCATCGGCACCCCCGGCGTGTGGTGGCTCGGCGCCAACGACCTCGACGTCGAGGGCGAGTGGTTCTGGAACAACGGCGACGGCGTCTACGACGGCTATCACAACTGGCAGCCCGGCGACCCCGACAACAACATGAACTCGGACTGCATGATCGCGGACAACATGGACGCGGACTGGCTCGATCGCCCGTGCGCGGATCAGTACAGCTGGGTCTGCGAAGGCCCCGCGTAGGCGGGGCCGGCTCTCGATCGCGCACGAGCTCTCGACGCCGCGCTCGCGCGCAAATGCAGGCGTCGGCAGCCGCGAGCGCGCGTGACACCGCGCGCCCTCGCCGTCGCCGTAACGTCCCTCGCGCGCCGGCGTACAACCCCTCGAGCCACGCGGCTCCGCGCGCGGCGCCGCGACACAAAAATTGTCGCTCACGCGAGCGCGCGCTCGAGCCGGCGCGATACCTTCGGAGGGCGCTGCAGGGCAGCGCGTTGACTCGAGCGCCCGCGCCGTCCGCACCGGCGCGCGCTTGACCGTGCCTCCCAGGGAATCTCCATGACCACACCCCTCGTCCAGATTCGCACCGAGAACCGTCACAAAGTCGCCGCGTGGAGCGAGCTTCGAGACCGCGAGCCTGCCTACGCCTTGGTGAACGAGATCGACCTCGTCGTCATCCGCTACGACGACGACGTCTCGGTGCTCTACGGCCGCTGCGCGCACCGCCGCGCGCTCATGTCCGACGGGCACATCAGCGGCAACAACCTGATCTGCGGCCTGCACGGCTGGGACTACCGGCTCGAGACCGGCGTCAGCGAGTACAACAATCACGAGGCGCTGCATAAGTTCACCGCGACCATCGACCTCGAGGCCGACGCGGTGTTCGTCGACGCCGCCGAGCTCGCGGCCTACGCCAAGCAGCACCCGCAGGAGTTCAAGCGCGACGAGTACCTGGGGCTCTACGACGACCTCCACGGCGCGCCCGAGGAGGACGAGAACAACTACATCCGCAGCCTCGCGCGCGACGGCCTCACGAAGGTCGGTCACCACGGCGCGACCTCGGCGATGGGCGTGCCGCGCCAGCAGGTGCCGATGTGGAAGGACATCCAGATCGTCACGGCGCAGCTCGCCCGCCAGCCGCTGCTCGACGACGCGCCCGTCGGCACCGAGCTGATCATCGGCCCCAACGCGAGCAAGCCGCTGCGCCTCGAGATCCCGATCTTCGTCAGCGACATGAGCTTCGGCGCGCTCAGCGAGGAGGCCAAGATCGCGCTCGCGACCGGCGCGGAGCGAGTCGGCACCGGCATCTGCTCGGGCGAGGGCGGCATGCTGCCCGAGGAGCAGGCGGCCAACAGCCGCTACTTCTACGAGCTCGCGTCGGCGCGCTTCGGCTGGAGCATCGACAAGGTCAAGAAAGTGCAGGCCTTCCACTTCAAGGGCGGTCAGGGCGCCAAGACCGGCACCGGCGGGCACCTCCCGGGCGCCAAGGTCCAGGGCAAGATCGCCGAGGTCCGCAACTTAAAACCTGGCCAAACGGCCATCAGCCCCTCGACCTTCAAGGACCTCCACACGCCCGCCGACTACCGGCGCGTCGCCGACGAGGTGCGCGAGGTCTCCGGCGGCGTGCCGATCGGCTTCAAGCTCTCCGCGCAGCACATCGAGGACGACATCGACTTCGCGCTCGCGGCCAGCGCGGACTACATCATCCTCGACGGCCGCAGCGGCGGCACCGGAGCCGCCCCCAAGATCTTCAAGAGCAACATCTCGGTCCCGACCATCCCGGCGCTCGCGCGCGCGCGTCGACACCTGGACGTCCGCCGCCGCGGCGACGTGACGCTCATCATCACGGGCGGGCTGCGCACCGAGTCGGACTTCACCAAGGCGCTCGCGCTCGGGGCCGACGGCGTGGCCGTCTCGAACTCCGCGCTGCAGGCCATCGGCTGCCTCGGCATGCGGGCCTGCCACACCAACAATTGCCCCGTCGGCATCGCCACCCAGAAGTCGCACCTTCGCGCGCGCCTCGAGATCGAGAAGTCCGCGGCCATGCTCGCCAACTTCTTCGAGGCGACCGTGGAGCTGATGAAGATCCTCGCGCGCGCCTGCGGCCACGATCACCTGCGCAAGCTCGAGCGGCGCGATCTCGTGACCATGAGCCGCGAGATGGCCTACCTGACCGGGATCCGCTACGCCGGCCTCGTGCCGCGCTGAGCGTCGACCTATCCGTTCGGACAGCTGGTACCGTCATCCCGACTGGAGACGCCATGACCGAAGCAGCATCACCCTACACGCGCCCGCGGCCGCGCTGGCGCGCGCTCCCAGCGGAGGACCCGAGCCTCGCGACCGTCAACGAAGCGCGCCTGCAGCTGCACTGGGCCGCACAGCTGCCGTCCGCGGCCAGCCGCGCGCTGCTGCCCAAGCGCGACGACGAGAGCCACACCAACCTCGGCTGGCTCCCGGGGCTGGGCGGCCTCGTGACGCGCGCGCTCACGCGTCACGCGGGCTCGCGCGTCGCGCTCGATGTCGGCGAGTTCTCGCTGCGCGTGCTCGGGCCCGAGTCCGCGACCCTCGCCCGCCTCGAGCTCGACGGGCAGACCCTCGCGTCCGCGCTCGCGTGGCTCCGAGACGCGCTCGCGGGCGAGACCCGCCGCGCCGTCCCTGCGCTCGCGCTCGCGGACTACGACATGCCCGCCGCGCCGCCGCAGACCGGCGCCCCGCTCGCGCGGCCCTCCGACCAGCACCTCTCGATCCTGCGCGACCTCTACGCGAACAGCCACGCCGTCCTCACCGAGATCAGCCGGCGCCGCGCGGGCGCCAGCCCCGTGCGCTGCTGGCCGCACCACTTCGACATCGCCACGCTCATCAGCCTGGACGGCGGCGACCCAGAGCGCGCGCGCTCGATCGGCGTCGGCATGTCGCCCGGCGACACGAGCTACGACGCGCCCTACTTCTACGTCAGCCCCTGGCCGTACCCGAAGGCCGACGCGGAGCTCCCCGAGCTGTTCGCCGGCGACTGGCACCGCGAGGGCTTCACGGCGGCGGTCCTGCGCTACCGCTCGATCGTCAGCGACCCAGAGCCCGGCGCGCAGCCGGTCCGCGTCCGCGACTTCCTCTCGGCCGCGATCGCGGCGGCCGAGGATCTGCTGACCTGAGCCCCCGCCCCCGCTCCGCGCTCCCGGCCTCCCGTGACCTGACTCGAGAGACACCAACAAAGAAAGCGCCCCGATGACGGACGACCCCAAGAGCACGCCCCGCGTACGCCTCCGCTGGTACAAGGCCGCCGAGCCCGACGAGCTCCCCGAGGGTCGGGTCAAGACCGCCGCCTGCGGGCACGTGACCGCCTGCCTGACCCACTACGACGGCCAGTACGCCGCGCTCGACAACCGCTGCCCGCACCAGGGCGGTCCGCTCGGCGAGGGCTCGATCGAGAACGGGCTGCTGCGCTGCCCCTGGCACGGCTGGGACTTCGACCCGATCACCGGCGCGCCGCCCGGCGGCTACGACGACGGCGTCGAGACCTTCCCCGTGGAGGTCCGTGACGACGGCGTCTACATCGGCGTCGAGGAGGAAGCCCCGCGCCCGCGCACGAGCGCCGACGTGATGGTCGAGACCATGCTCAACTGGGGCGTCAAGTGGTGCTTCGGCATGGTCGGTCACTCCAACCTCGGCCTCGCGGACGCCATGCGCACGCAGGAGGAGGCGGGCGCGCTGCGCTACGTCGGCATCCGCCACGAGGGCGCCGGCGCCTTCGCGATCTCGGCCTACGGCAAGCTCACCGGGCGACCCGCCGCCGCGCTGACGATCGCCGGGCCCGGCGCGACCAACCTGCTCACGGGGCTGTGGGACGCCAACGTCGACCGCGCGCCCGCGCTCGCGCTCACGGGTCAGGTCCAGACCCAGGTGCTCGGCCCCGGCGCGTTCCAGGAGGTCGACCTGCAGGCGGCCTTCGGCAAGGTCGCCCAGTGGTCGCAGACCGTGCTGCACTCGAGCCGCTTCGCCGAGCTGATGAATCTCGCGTGCAAGAGCGCGATCCTCAACCGCGGCGTCTCGCACCTGATCTTCCCCGACGAGGTCACCACCATCGAGGCCGAGGGGGCGCGCGCCGGCGGGCCCCAGGGTCGCCTGACCGAGCGGACCATCGCGCCGCCCGAGGCCGCGCTCGATCGGGCGACCGCGCTGCTGCGCGCGGCCAAGCGCCCCGTGATCATCGTCGGCCACGGCGCGCGCTTCAACATGCCCGCGATCACCTCGCTGGCCGAGCGCCTGCGCTGCCCGGTGATCACGACCTTCAAGGCCAAAGGCCAGATCTCCGATCACCACCCGCTCGGCTGCGGCGTGCTCGGGCGCAGCGGCACGCCGATCGCCAGCTGGTTCATGAACGAGTCCGACCTGCTGCTGGTGTTCGGCGCGAGCTTCTCGAACCACACCGGCATCACGCCGAAGAAGCCGATCATTCAGGTCGACTTCGACCCCATGGCGCTCGGCAAGTTCCACCCCGTCGAGGTCCCGGTCTGGGGTGAGATCAGCGTGACCGTCGGCCTCCTGCTCGAGCGCCTGCGCCGCGACGGCGCGCTCGCGGCGATCGACCACCGCGAGGAGATCGCCGCGCGCTGGAGGATCTGGCGGGCCGAGAAAGCCTCGCGCCTGCCCGACGACCGCGGCCAGGGCATGAACTCCGCCACGATCTTTGAGGTCATGTCGCGCCTCGTCGCCGACGACGCGATCATCCCCGTCGACGTCGGCAACAACACCTACTCGTTCGGGCGCTACTTCGAATGCAAGCGCCAGACGGTGCTGATGTCGGGCTACCTCGGCTCGATCGGCTTCGCGCTGCCGGCCGCCATGGGCGCGTGGGCGGCGACCCAGGAGGACGACCCGCGCTTCAAGGGCCGGCAGGTCGTCTCGGTCTCCGGCGACGGCGGCTTCGGGCAGTACATGGGCGACTTCACGACCTGGGTGAAGTACGGCATGAACATCACGCACGTGCTGCTCAACAACAGCGAGCTGGGCAAGATCAGCAAGGAGCAGCGCGCCGCCAAGTGGGACGTCTGGCAGACCTCGCTGCGCAACCCGAGCTTCGCCGACTTCGCCACGGCCTGCGGGGCCCACGGCGTCCGCGTCCACAACCGCGCCGAGTTCGAACGCGGTCTCGCCGAGGCGCTCGCCCACGAGGGGCCGGCGCTGGTCGAGATCATCTCGGACGCGGCGCTGATCTAGCGACGCGGCGCCTGTACTCGCCGAGGAGCCGCGCATGGAGGGCACCACCATCGTCGTCGTCGCCGGGCTGGTGCTGGCCTACGCGCTCGTCTCGCGCCGGCTCTCGGCGAGCGTGCTCACCCCGCCGCTCGCCTTCGTCGCCGCCGGGATGCTGCTCGGCGACGGCGGCCTCGGCCTCGGCCTGCTCGACGCCGATCCGGGGCACGGAGCGATCAACACGATCGCCGAGATCACGCTGATCCTCGTGCTGTTCTCGGACGCGACGCGCATCGACCTCCGGGTCCTGCGCCGCGAGGCCGGCCTGCCCGTCCGGCTGCTGGCGATCGGCCTCCCGCTCACCATGGCCCTCGGGGCAGGTCTCGCGCTGCTGATCGTCCCCGGCCTCAGCCTGTGGGAGGCCGCGCTGATCGGCGCCGTGCTCGCGCCCACCGACGCCGCGCTCGGGCAGGCCGTCGTCAGCAGCGAGAAGGTCCCCGCGCGGATTCGCCAGGCGCTCAACGTCGAGAGCGGGCTCAACGACGGCATCGCGCTGCCGATCGTGCTGGTCTTCGCCTCGCTCGCGGGCGTGGGCGCCGAGGGCTCGCGCTCGACCCTCGAGTGGCTCAGCTTCACCGGCGGTCAGCTCATCCTCGGGCCGATCGCCGGCGCGCTGATCGGGGCGGTCGGCGCCCGCGTGTCGACGGCCGCGCGCGACCGCGGGCTGATGAGCGAGGAGTTCGAGAAGCTCGGCGCGATCGCCATGGCGCTCCTGTCCTTTGAGCTCGCTGAGGCGATCGGCGGCAACGGCTTCATCGCCGCCTTCGTCGCCGGCATGACGCTCGGCAACCTCGCCAAGGACTTCACCCGCTGCGTGCACGCCTTCCTCGAGGCCGAGGGCCAGCTGTTGACGCTGCTGGTGTTCCTGATGCTCGGCTCGGTCTTCGCCTGGCCCGCGCTCGCGGCCGCGACGCCGGGGGTCCTCGTCTACGCGCTGCTGAGCCTGACGCTCGTCCGCGCGCTCCCGGTCTCGCTGAGCCTGCTCGGCGCCCGCCTCAAGCCGGTGACCCACGCCTTCCTCGGGTGGTTCGGCCCGCGCGGCCTGGCGACCGTGCTCTACGGCCTGCTGATCGTCGACGAGTCGAGCGCGCCCCACCGCGAGGCGCTGTTCACGATCGCGATCATCACCGTGCTGCTCAGCGTGCTCGCCCACGGCGTCAGCGCGGCGCCGGGCGCCGCCGCCTACGCGCGCGCGCTCGGCCGCGACGGCAGAGATGACCAGGGGGACATGCCCGAGCACGGCGCGGTGACCCACCACCCGACGCGCTGAGGCCTCAGCGGATCGTCACCGCGATCTTCCCGACGGTGCGCTTGCTCTGGCTCTGCCGGTGCGCCGCGGCGATCTGCTCGATCGGGAAGGTGTGCGAGACGTGGGGCTTGATCGCGCCGGCGCGCATCAGCTCGGCGATGTGCTGGAGCCCGGCGCCGTCGGGGTGGACCCGCACGGCCCGCGCCCACGCGCCGCCCAGCGGCCGGCGCAGCGCGCAGACGAGGTTGCGCGCGGCGTGTCGGAGCATGTTGGCGACGCTGACGCGCTCGTCGTCGCCGAGCATCGTGGTCGAGATGAAGCGACCGCCGCGGCGCAGCTGCCCGAAGCTGTCGCGGTAGTACGCCCCGATCGTGTCGAACACCACGTCGAGCTCGCCAAGCCGGCGGTGCTCGCCGGCGCGATAGTCGAGCACCTCGTCGGCGCCGAGCCCCGCGACGAAGTCGTGGTTGCGCGGGCTCGCGGTCGCGTACACGACCGCGCCGAGCGCCTTGGCGAGCTGGACCGCGAACGAGCCCACGCCCCCGCTCCCCCCGTGGATCAACACCCGCTCGCCGGCCTGCAGCGCGGCGATGTCCACCAAGGCCTGCCGCGCCGTCAAGCCGACCAGCGGCACGCTCGCGAGCTCCTCGTCCGAGAAGCCCTCGGGCGCCCGCGCCAGCGCGCGCTCACGAAAGATCGCCAGCTCCGCGTAGCAGCCGCGCCCGGTGATGTAGGGCCGGAGCCCAAACACGCGCTCGCCGACCGCGAAGGCCCTCACCCCGGCGCCGACCGCCTCGACCACGCCGCAGCCGTCACCGCCGAGGATGAACGGGGATCGCATCGGGATCGGCACCACGCCCCCGCGCAGGTAGGTGTCGATCGGGTTGACGCTGGTGGCGGCGAGCCGCACGAGCAGCTGGTCGGCGCGCGTGATCACCGGGTCGGCGACCTCGCGAAGCTCCAAGACCTCCGGGGGACCTCTCCTGGTGACGACCGCCGCGCGCATGTCGAGCGCCACTCTACACGAGCGCCGCGACGCGGGCTCACCGAGCCGGTCGCCTGCCCGCAGCGCCGCGCCGTGATCGCCTGTAGACTGCACACTCGCGAATGTCCGCGCCCCCTCGAGCCCACCGCCCGCGCGACGACGCCACGATCGACGACGTGCTGGTCGTCGGGGCAGGCCCTGCGGGCTGCGCCGCCGCCTACGACCTCGCCGCCGCCGGCCTGCACGTGCGCCTGCTCGACAAGGTCAGCTTCCCGCGGCGAAAGCCCTGCGCCGGCGGGCTGACGATGCGCACCGTCCGGTCGCTGCGCTACGACATCTCGCCGGTGATCGAGCGGGTCGCCGAGGACTGGGTGCTGGGGCGCCGACTCGAGCGCGCGACCCGGTTCCCGCGGCACGGGCCGATCGTCGCCATGACCGTGCGCGAGGAGCTCGACCGCTTCTGCCTCGAGCGAACGCTCGCGGCCGGCGCGAGCTTCGAGCGCGTCGACAAGCTCACCGCGATCGAGCGCGCGGGCGACGGCTGGACGCTGCGCACGACAGACGGCCCCCTGCGCGCGCGCTGGCTGATCGGTGCTGACGGCGCCAACGGGGTCACGCGCGCGCTGCTCAAGCCCCGCCGCGCTCGTCGCCCCGGGCCCATCGAGCACGGGGTCGCCGCCGAGGCGCTGGTGCCGGTCACGGACGCGGGCGCGTACGACATGGAGATCCGGCTCGACTGGGTCCCGCGCGGCTACGCGTGGATCTTCCCCAAGGGCCAGCACCTCAACGTCGGCGTCTACGCGCGCGCGCCGACGCGCGGGCTCAAGCGCGCCGTGATCGAGTTCTGCCGCGCGCGCCTCGGACACGCGCTCACGCCGCCCGAGGTCTTCGGCCACCGCGTGCCGCTGCGCGGGCAGAACATGTCTCATACGCCAGGCGATGCGCTGCTGGTCGGCGACGCCGCGGGCCTCGTCGATCCGCTGTTCGGCGAGGGCATCTACTTCGCCGTCGCCAGCGGTCAGGCGGCCGCGCGCGCGATCCTCGAGCAGGCGCGCGGCGAGCCCGACCGCTACGCCCGCCACCGCGCGCCGCTCGACCGCGACCTCCGCGGCTGGCAGCGCCTCGCCGACCTCTTCGACGCCCGCCCGCGCGCCGCGTACCGACTGTTCACGCTGCCGCCCGCCCGGCACGCGATCATGAAGTCGACCGCGCTGGGCTGGACGCTCTCGCAGACGCTCCGCCGGCTGCCGACGCTGCCCTTCGTGCGCGTCCCTGGCGGGCGACGTCCTCGCGCGGCGTAGCGCGAGGCCTTCACCCCTGCGCCGCGATCCAGGCGTCGATCTTCGCTAGCGCCTCGTGGTGCTGCTCCCCCGCCGCCATAAAGTGCTCCCGCGCCCGCCTCGCGTCGGCCAGCGCCCGCGCCCGCTGGCCCCGCCCGCGCGCGGCGGCCAGCGCCCGCGCGCGGAGGAAGTACAGCTCGCCGAGCCATATCGGCGCCGACTCCTCCACGCGCTCGAGCGCGAACGCGAGCTCGATCCGCTCGAGCGCCTCGTCGGCCCTCCCTTGATCGAGCAGCACCTCGGTGACGCCGAGGTCGTACAGCAGCAGCTCGCGGTTGCCCTCGCCCACGAGCTCGAGCTTGAGCGCGCGCGCCTTCTGAAACAGCTCGAGCGCGCGCTCCAAGTGACCGCGCTGCCGCTCGATGTCGGCGATGTTGTTGATCACGCTCGCCAGCTGCGGGTTGTCGGGGCCGAGCGCGCGCTCACGGATCGCGCGCGCCCGCTCGAGGCTCTTCAGCGCGGCCTCGAGCTCCCCCTGCCGGCGCTGCGCGCTGCTGAGGTTGAGCAAGAACAGCGCGTTGTCGAGGTGCTCGAGGCCAAACGCGCGCTCGCTGATCTCGACCGCGCGGGCGTACTCCGCTCGCGCGGCCTTGAAGTCCCCCTGCTGGAAGTAGCCGCTGCCGCGGTTGGCGTGGACATGCGCGAGCAGCGGGTGCTCCGTGCCCACGATCTGCTCGAGCAGCTCCTGCGCGCGCAGGCTGGACTTCATGCTCTCCTGCACGCGCCCCTGTATCCCCAGCGCGCTCGCGCGGTTGAGGAGGATCCGGCCGAGCTCCGGCGCGGGCGGCCCCTCGATCGACTCGTACCAGCGGATCGCCGCGTCGAAGTGCTCCAGCGACGCGTCGAGGTCGCCTGTACGAAGAGACAGGGCTCCTAGACCGTTCTCCAAGATCGCATACGCGCGCGCGCGCGGGCCGACCCGCCGCACCATCGACGTCGCGTGCGGGGCCCAGCGCGCGGCGGCCTCCGTGTCGGCGCGCCGCGCCCCGTGCACGAACACGAGGCTGGCGGCGGCCGTCGCCGCGTGCTCGTCGGTCTTCGCCTCGAGCGCCAGGTGATACGCCTCCTCGAACAGCGCGGCCGCCTCGTCGAGCTCGCCCAGGCTGTTCGCGGCCGAGCCCGCGACCAAGCTCGCGTAGGCGCGGATCGGCTTGTACCGGAGTTCGAACGCGCGCGCGCGCAGCGAGTCCGCGAGCGCCGCCCCGGCGCGTAGATCACCCGCGTTGATCTGCGAGAGCGCCGTCGCCAACCCGCCGCGCAGCTCATCGACGGCGCGCGCCAGCGCTGGATCCTCCGGCGGGCGCACGCTCGCGCTCAGGTACTCGTGGTCCTCGCAGCGCGAGAGCAGCGGGAGCGAGGCGGCCGCCTGCGCCGCGTTCTCGACCACGACCCCATCGGCCGCCGCGAAGATCCTCGCCCGCGCCGCCAGGTGCTGCGCGCGCTCGTCGAGGCAGCGCATCCGCAGATCGAGCTGCTCGTCCGAGAGCTCGCCGCGGCGGTTGGCCTGGCACGCCTCGGTGTACAGCTCGGCCCAGCGTCGCGCGTAGTCGTCGAGCCGCGCCACGACGCGCTCCCCCACCTCCGCCGCGTACGCGAGCCCCGTGCCGGCGAACGCCTCCCGCAGGCGCTCCGCCTCCGCCACGCCCCACAGCGCGCCGACGCGCCCCTGCGCCCCTGAGCAGGCGTAGGACTCGGCCAGCGCGCGCTCGGCCTGCCGCCGCGCGAGCTCGTACGAGCCCGCCACCGCGACCGCGGCCGCGCACACCCCCGCGCCGACGCGCCTGGCCCAACGGCCAGGATCACGCTCGAGCGCGGCGAGCAGCGCCGTCATCGTCGGCCAGCGCTCGCTCGGCGTCGGCGCGAGCCCGCGGACGATCGTCTTGTACACCCACGCCGGCACGCGCGCGCTCCGCGGCGGCTCGCGCAGCCGGCCCGAGCAGACGTGCAGCACCAGCTCGCTCCGGCTCGTCGCCGCGAAGGGGCGCAGGCCGTAGAGACCCTCGTAGAGCGCGACGCAGTAGCTGAACTGATCGCTGCGGGCGTCCGCCTCGTCCGCGCGATGTTGCTCGGGGGACATGTACGCCGGGGTCCCGAGGTACGTGCCCGCCTCGGTCAGCGGGCTGCTCAGCGACATCGACACGCTCATCGAGGCCTCCGAGGCCTCCGAGGCCTCCGAGGCGTCGGCGCCACGCGCCCCGCCCGGCCAGCTCCCACCGCGCTCGCCGTCGCGCTTCGCCAGGCCGAAGTCGAGCACGCGCGCCCGCCCGTCCCGTCCGACGAGCACGTTCTGCGGCTTAAAGTCGCGGTGCACGAGCCCGGCGGCGTGCGCCGCCTCGAGCCCGCGCCCCGCCTGGATAAACATCGCCAGCACGTCCCGCCAGCCCCGGGCCTCGGCCTTCAGCCAGCGCTGCAGGGTGACGCCGTCGACGAACTCCATCGCCAGGTACAGCTGCCCCTCCAGCGATCCGACGTCGTAGACCTGCACGACGTTCGGGTGCGAGAGCTTGGCGAGCGCCTGGGCCTCTCGCTGCATCCTCACGCGACCCAGGCTGTCGCCGCCCCCCGCGCCCCCGCCGACGCTGAGGACCTTGATCGCGACCTTGCGGTCGAGCTCCTCGTCGTAGGCGGAGTACTCCCCTGTCGCTCAACCTGGTCTCGCGGCCACTTCCGTCAGTACGCTGTTTTTGTCACCTCCGGCCGCGAGACCTGGCCTTCTTTATGATTTGGTGAGTACGCGGAGCGTCGCGTCGAGACGCCGGATCCTGCGAAGCCCGTGGCACATCGTGGGGACATCGAGCGGCCGTCATGAAACCTCCACGATGTCGGCGTGCTCATCCCGAGTCAACTCCCCACGCTGGGCGCGAGCCCCACGCTCGGCGAGCGCGGGCCTGACATCTCGCGCTATGCTCAAGTCATGAGCCGAGCGATCGCAAGCGCGTGGGCCGCGACGCGTACTGGACCAGCCCTCGACGTCGCGTATCCCGTGCGCGCGTCAAGACACGACTTCGCGCCGCTTGTCCTCATCCGCTGACGCCGTGCTCAGCGAGGGGTCATCGAGACAGGTCACCAGTCCCTTGGCACAGGAATCGTCAATGACTGAGCGTCCCCCCCGACTCCAAGCGACGAGACCGTCCGCCTCGGCCTGCGTCGACGTCTGCCGAGACCTCCTCGCGGATGAGCCCGAGATGCTCGCCGACTTCGACGCGATCTTCACGGACGCCGGGACGCGCTGGGACCGACTCCCCAACGATCTTCGCCTCGGCCTCGCGGACATCGTCTGGGAGCGCCTGCGCGAGCGCGGCCTCGCCCCCGCCCGCGAGCCGAGCGCGCGCGGCTTCATCCGCAGGACCGAGCAGCGCTGCCCGGCCTGCGGCGGCGCCCCTCCCGATCCGTGGTGGGAGCGTTGCGAGGAGTGCGTCGAGACCGGCTGGGTCCGCCTCGAGGAGCGAGTCGGCGATCCCCCGACGTTGTGCGCCGCGCTCACGCTGGCGAGCCTCCCCCTGGCCGCGCTCGAGGCCCGCGCCCGCGAGGCCGTCGCGGCGCTGTGGCCCTGGCGCGGACGTCGAGGCGGTATCCCGCGCGCGAGCGACCCGCCGACGGCGATCGCCTGGCGCGTGCACGAGGGTGACGGCCCGCTGCTGCTGATGCGCGGGACCGAGGCGCTGTGTCCCCTCCTCGTCGAGGCGCTCGCGCGCGCCGCCCTCGACCGCGACGACTACGCGCGCGCCAATCTCCTCACGCCTCGCGCCCGGGTCTCCTACCAATACCTGCGCCAGCGCCAGTGGGAGCCAGCGCCACAGGCAGATCGCGCCGCCGCAGAACTCTACGCCGCGCTCCAGGCGAGCGGCGAGACGGTCGGGCCGAACGGCCTTCGCGGCGCGCTTCCCAGCCGCGGGCGCCGGGTGTTCGCGCCGATCGGTCGCCCGTGGTCCTCCTTGACCAGCCCGTTCCCCTCGCTGCTCGAGCTGTGGGATCACGGCGTCGCCGTCGAGCGACTCGGCGCGAGCACGATCTATCTGGCGCTCGCGCCCTGAGCGTCAACGCGACGATACCGGGCAGCTACGTCCTGTACGAGGCCGGGCTCGCGTAGGGGCGACCCACACCGCGATCGAAGCGCCGCGCCGGCGTGACGATCGCGGACCACCCACCCCGCGCGGTCGCCCACCGCCAGCGAGGACGAGCTCACGCGCTGCAACTACCTGATCGCTGGAGTGCTCCCGTCGCCGGCGCCGGGTGACGACGCCGAGTAGCCATCGCGTGGCTCAGCGCCGCTCTCTCACCAAACGGGTCGCGGCGCCCCCGAGGCTGGTCCAGCGCGGCGACAGGACCGCCGCGAATCCGGTGATGACTTAAGAGACAGTACTGGTACAACAGCGTACATGTTTCGCCGCGAGCTGCTGGCGCGACCGTGACGCCGCGCCCGAGCTCAGCCCGCGCAGCGTGTGCGCCGTCTTCGTCGGGTCCGGGTGCTACAGTGCGGCGTGCCCCGCCTCTCGATGGTCGCCGCCCTGGCCTGCGCGAGCGCGCTCGTGCTCGCGCTCGCGAGCGGCTCGGCGAAGGCGTTCTGCGCTAGCGCACCGTACAGCAACTATATCCAGGTCGTCGACATCGACCCGATCATCGAGCTCCCTGTCGACGCGCAGCCGTGGCAGTGGATCTTCTGCGGCGAACGAGGCGAGGTGCACGACGTCGAGACGGGCGAGCCCTTCGACTGCGAGCTCGTCGCCAGCGATCAATCGCGCGTCGCGCTCGAGCTCGACGCGGGCCCGGACGGCTGGTCCGCAGACGACTGTGTGGGCAACCTCTCCGAAGAGTATTACGAGTTCGCGTACGTCCGCTACATCCCGGAGCGCGAGCTCACGCCCGGCGAGACCTACACCCTGCGCTGCGACTCGCTCCCCTTCCCGAACCCCATCACGCAGTACACGGGGGCGGGCGACGCCGAGCTCCAGCTGCTCATCCGCGACTCCCCCGAACCATCGCTCGCTCCGCCCGCGCTCGACGTGAAGGTCACGCTCTCCCACACGTCCGTCTGCGGCGCGCCCACGCGCGAGCTCGAGATCAGGCTGACCGGCTTTGATCGCGCGTTCCTCGACGAGGGCGGCGTGATCGAGGTGCGCGACCCGTCCGGCGCGACCTACGAGGCGAACCTCGGGAACCTCGACAGCGCCAACGACTCCGACGAATTCGAGCTGCTCGCGCTCCCGCTGCTCAACGATGACCTGACCTTTACGTCCATCGCGGCCAACGGTGACCGCGGGGAGCCGGTCACGGTCGCGCGCGAGGACTTCGGTAACGACCTGGTCTATACGCCCTGTCACTTCACGGTCGCGCCCAGCTCCGCCCGCGCGCCGCTGTGGTTCTTGGTCCCGCTCCTGCTGCTCACGCGGCGAAGGCGGCGCGCGTGATGGGCTGGGCCGCCGCCGCGCTCGCGCTCGCGCTCGCCGCGGGCCCCGCCGAGTCCACCGCAGACGCCCCCGAACCAGCGCCCGCCGCCGGCCGCTTCACCTTCGCCCTCATCCCCGCGCTGACCTTTGGCGTCTCGCCGGTCCCCTCGGGAGACCACGCCCTCTACTTCGGCCGCGCGCTCCCGCAGCGCGACGGAAAGCGCCGCTGGGCGCTGGGCTACCAGGGCACCTTCTCCGCCGGCTTCGCCGACCGCTACGCCCTGCTCACGCACCGCCACCACGTCATGGCCATGACCCTCGAGCAGGCTCCGCGGCGGCTCTACGCGGCGGCTGGTGGCGGCGTGGCGATCAACGGCCTGTTCTTCCCGATCATCGAGGCCGAGGGCCGCGTCGGCTTCTACTTCCCCAGGGCGCGCGCGGGCCAGCGAACCCGCGGCGTGTTCGGCCTGCTGATGCGCCTGGGCTGGAACGTGGGCGCGCGCGAGCTGCTGCCGCTCCCCCAACTCGGGCTGTTCATCGGCTTCGTCGTCGGCCCGCGCCAGCGCCCGCGCTGATCTACGACGCGCGAAACCGCCACCAAGCCCGAGGCGCGGAATCGTCCTACGGGGCCGCCGCGCGTCTCGGCACGCGGAAAAATTGAACCGCGCACGAGCTCGTCGCGACAACCTCGTTGACAGGACCGTGCTCCGTGAGCGGAACGCTGCGCGGCGGGTTCATCTGGGAAGGACTCCAAAATGCATCGACAAACGAAATTGTGCTCCCTTTGTTTGCTGCTGGTGGCTTGTGACGTCGAGGACGACGACTTCGTCGACGATCAAGAGCTCATCGACGCCCGACTCCTGTCGGGCGGGGTCGAGACGACCCACCGACTGAACACCGCGAACTTCTCCTACTTGCCCCAGCTGCCGCCGGCCTGCGCCTCGCAGCTCTCGACGTATAAGGGTGAGATCTCCGAGACAGCAGTGTCCTGCTATGGCGAATTTTTTTATACCTTCGGAGGAGAGTGGGGATGGTTCGACGACGAGGGCGTCGAGGTCCCTGGGTACGGTCATTTAGTCTTCGAAACCTACATCGACGGTCAACACTGGAATGACTTTTTCTACAATTGTCCCGGCGCGCAATTGTTCGCCCACAAAGGAATGCGGGTGTTCTCGAATGGAATCGTGCAAGGTGACCAGAGCAGGCTCTACCTCGGTTGCACGGACTCGGCAGCGGGGAAGGCCGCGAATTGGGGATTCGCGCCATGGGACGACCTGGACCGCTTTGAAGGCGGGATCCGGGTCGTCCGGGCGGACTATTGCGGCAATAACACGCCGAAGACGACGGACGGCGTGCTCATCGGTCTCCAGACCTACAGACCCACGGCGAACAAGAGCACCGCGAACAAAGTCTATGAGAATAAGTCCGCGTCACAAGATAAACTAGAGGCTGTCTGGGACGAGAACGGCGCGATCTGTGTTGATAACCCCCGACACACAACGATCGGAAACCTGGGGTGCAACGGCATCCCCAGCTGTGACGATCTCGGCGGGCTCGAACACCTCTTGGCGACTCGCAAGCCTGACATCATCGCGGTTACGTGGGTGGATTGACTCGGGCTGATCGACAGAGGCGCTGAAGAGCACCGCCGGACCCGCCAGGCGATCGCCTGGCGGGTCTCTGCTGCTTCGACGCTCAGCCCTCGTCACTTGAAGACGAACAATCCATCGAACCAAGAGATCCCGCCGATCGCGTTGTTGTCCGGCGCGCCGGCGAGCGCGAACGGCGAGAACTGAGTGAATTGCGACTTGCTGAGGAAGTCGAAGCAGTAGCCGACATCCTGAAGATGAACGTAGCCGTCGCTCACCGCGATCGAGTTCGCGAGTGAGGGCGTCTGCGGCGAGCAGCCGAAGCCCGGCGGCGTCCAGCCGCTCGCGTCCTCCAGATCCATCCAGAAGCCGCGCACCGCCGACATCGACGATGGGGCGTAGGGCGTCTGCCAGTCATCGTTGTCCTCGCAGCACTCGAACGCCTGGTCGTAGAGGAATTCGTTGGCTACCTCGTCAAAGCCGTAGACCAACACGTCATCCCCGCGCGCGAAGCTCACCCACTCGGGGTCCTGCGCGACCGAGTACGCGAAGTAGATCGGGCTGTTGCCGATGGATGGGAAGCGCGCGCCCCTCGGCCCGGAGTCAACCCAGACCATGTCCGCTGCTCGCAGCACGTGAAACTTCGTGTCGGTGACGGCGTAGATCTCCGCCCGCGACTCGATCACGAAGGCCGCGCGCACGGGGCTCGTGGGCGCGTGCGCGTCGTCGCCCAACCCCTGGCGCGTGAACGCCTCCCACGCCTGCGCCCCCTTCGGGAGCCTCCAGATCGCGCACGCGCCCGGGTCGTCCTCGCAGAGTTCGGGTCCCCACTGGCAGTTGTCGTCGCAGACGCGCGTCATCACGCCACAGTCCGCGCAACCATCACCGAGCGCGACCTCGCCGGGCGTACACTCGCTCGCCTGCTGGCACGGGTCCACACCTGTCGTCTCGACCAGCTCGCCGGATCCGCCGCTCGTTCCCGGGTCAGGCTCGAGCGCCCCGGTGGTGACCGCAGCGCCGCTCGTCGCGCCGCTCGAGTCCCCAGGGTCGTCGGTGGTCCCGCCCGTCGCCTGCGCGTCGCTCGTCGACGCCGACGTCCCGCCGGTGTAGAGCATCGCGCCCGTCTCGGAGCCAGATGTCGCGCCCCCGTCGGTATCGCTGGTGCTCGCCTGTGACGCGCCCCCAGCCCCAGATAGGCTGTTGAGATCGTCAGACTCGGCTCCACGAGCGCAGCTCATCAACGTCGCGCACGCGACGACCGACACCAGCGCGCGCGCCTCGATCCATCCAGTCATTGGCTTCCTCTCAGTTCCGTTTTTTTCGTGACACGATCAGGTCGAGCGACGCGCGCTCAGGCCTGCGTCGAGTCGTCAAACCGACTCCGGTGAGCCGCGAGCCACGCGTGGATCGCCCGCCGCTGCTCGGGGCGTCGATGGCGATACTCGTCATAGATTCGCGCGGCCATCTCGGCCAGCTGCGCGGCGCGGCGCGGTTGCTCATCCGCGAGCGCGAGCGCGAGTTCGAAGTGCAGGCCGGCCCGCTGGGCCGGCGTCGCGCCGACACGACGACGCAGCGTCAGCGCGCGCTCGAGATAGGCGCGCGCCAGCGCTGGCCGCCCCAGCATTCGCTGCGACCGGCCGATGTTCATCACGATCGACGCCTCGAGCTGCTCCGCGCCCGAGAGACCATCGAGCGCGTTCAGGGCGTGCATGTACCACCCCAACGCTCGCCTGTACGCGCCCTCACAACGCCACGTCGTCCCGATCCCGCTGAGCGTCAACGCCGTGCTCGGATGACGCCGCCCGAGCTCTCGCCGCTTGTGCTCGAGCGCTCGCTGATAGAACATCCGCGCGTGCAGGTGCTGCCGTCGCGCTCGCGCGCAGTTGCCGAGCGCGCCGAGGAAGGCCGACTCGACGAGCGCCGTCTGCATCCGCCTCGCGCGCGCGCGGCCCGTTCGAAACGCGACCTCAGCCGCGGCGACCTGGCCCATCCGGAGGCTCGCCATCCCGCTCAGATAGAGCCGTCTGCACGAGGACCCGCGCTGCTCGCCGACCACGCCCTGAAGCTCGAGGAGGGCCGCCTCGGGCGCGCCTCGCACGAGCGCGAGGTCGCACGCAGCCTCCCCCCGCGCGCTCATGTGCGCGGCCTCCTCGTGCGCCCCCGCGCGCATAAAGATGAGGGTCTTACGTGTCTCTAGAGACCGCTTGAACGAGACGAGGGGGCGCGTCCTATGATCGCAGGCAATTGTTGACACTTCAGGCTCCAGCGGTGAATCACGACACGCGCGCCGATCAGGCGAGAGCGCCGAGTATCGAGTCACGTTGTCGCGCTCGAGAATGTCGACACGATGGGCTCACCCACTAGGCGAGCGCGGCGCTGGCGCTCGCGCTAGCGCTGTAGGAACGCCAGCGGACGCGAGGAATGACTCAACACCGAGCTCGTCAAACGGATCCATCGCATCGTGATTCCTTCTGTTCGCGGCAGCTGAGCATCTTCGTAACAGCTCGCGCGTGTAGCGATGCCGTCGAGGCGCTCACCCCATTGGTCGCGAGCCGGGTCGACGCGGTTCAATTTATTATCGAGGGACTCTCGCGTCTCGCGCGCTCAGCCCAATTCGACGACTGGCGCGCCCGGCGTTGTGTCTGCTAAGGAGCGAGTTCGCGACCTGCGACACGTCGCGTCGCGTCGCGTCGAACGATGAGCAAGCTAGATGAATCGTTGTTGAGACCACCCGACATCGACCGCTTCGAGGTCGACGAGGTCCGCCGACAGCTCATGTCGACCCTGTTCGACATCGAGCTCCCGACCCCCATGATCGATCGGTATCGCGTCCTCGGCGTGATCGGGCGCGGCGGGATGGGCACGGTGTATCGAGCGTACGACGAGCACCTGCAGCGGACGATCGCGATCAAGCTCATCGACACCCGCGCGCGCGAGCGCGAGACGTTGCTCGCGGAGGCCCGGGCGATGGCGCGGGTAGACTCTGACAACGTCGTCGAGATCTTTGAAGCGGGCGTCTATGAGCGGAGCGTGTTCATCACGATGGAGCTCGTCGACGGCGCGCCGCTGCACGACGCCATCGACGTCAACACGACGCGCGCGCAGCGGCTCGACTCCTTGATCCAGGCTGGGAGAGGGCTCGCGGCCATCCACGAGAGCGGCTTGATCCACCGCGACTTCAAGCCCGCGAACGTCCTGGTCAATCGCAAGGGCGCCGTCAAGATCATCGACCTCGGCATCGCGCTGCCGCGCGCGGCTCAGCTCGCGACCGTCACCAACGCCGGCACGCTGGCGTACATGTCACCTGAGCAGCTCAGCGGCGCCGGCGTCACTCACCGCAGCGATCAGTTCGCGTTCTTCGTCACGTTGCTGGAAGCGCTGACGGGGTCCCACCCCTTCGCGAGCGACACGCAGGAGGCCACCGCCCGCAACATCGTGTTCATGGAGGTCTCACGGCCGCAGCTCCGTCGTCTGCCGCGGTGGCTCCGGAGGGTGATCCGACGCGGCCTGTCGAAGGATCCCGCGGAGCGCTTCGCGGATATGGAGCGCGTCGTCAGCGAGCTCGAGCTTGGTCCGACGCGTCGCCGTCAACGCGCTCGCGCGGTCGCGGCGACGGCCGCGGTCGTGGTCGCCGCCGTCGCGCTCTCCGTCGCGCGCGCGCGCGCGCTCCCGGATCCCTGCGAGCCCGTCTCGAGGATCACGACGCGCTATTGGAACGATGAGCGCGAGGCCGCGCTGCTCGAGTCGCGCCCCGAGGACCTTCACGCGTCGCGCTGGGTCGCGTCCGAGCTCGATCAGTACACCGAGCGTTGGACCCGCGCTCGCCATGACGCCTGCGTCGGGCGTGCGCGCGAGCAGCTGTCGAGCGAGGCGCACGCGGCCATCAACCTGTGCCTCGATCGACGTCTGCGCGTGCTCGGTCTGCTCGTGGAGGAGCTCGAGCGCGACGGGGACGCGACCGACGCCGCGAACGCGCTCGCGAAGCTGCGGACCGTCGAGAGCTGCGAGGAGCGCGAGCCGAACGAAGAGTACGCGCTGCAGATCGAGGACGAGCAGCTGCGGGCCGAGATCGTGTCGGTCCAGCGGGAGCTCGACAGCGCGCGCGCCTACCTCTCGCTCGGCGAGTTCGAGCTCGCGCGAGCGATCACCGAGGGCGCGGTCGAGCTGGCCGCGACGCTCGCCTACAAACCACTGATCGCGGAGGCGAAGCTCGTCGACGGGGCCGTCGCGCTGTTCGAATACGACAGCTCGAGGGCCGACGCGCAGCTGCGCGAGGCGTTCAACCTGGCGAACGCCCACGGCCCCAAAGAGGTCGCGCTGGAGGCGGCTGCGCGACTCGTGTTCGTGTTCGGCGAGCTCGAGCGGCTCCCTGATGAGGCCAGGTTCTTCACGGAGTCAGCCTCGGAGTTGATCAAGACGGATCGCTTCGACGCGAGCCTCCACTGGCTGCTCAACAACAACCGCGGCGTCGCCGAGGAGCGCGGCGGAGAGTTTGAGCTGGCGAGGGCTCACTTCGATCGCGCGCTCGGGTTCTCGCGGGGCTACGAGCTCGCGATCACGCACTACAACATCGGGCTGCTGGAGGCGGCCCGCGAGGACACCTCGAGCTCGCTCCGGAGCCTCGACGAGGGGCTCGCCGTCATGCGAAGGATCTTCGGTGAGCAGCACTCGCTGCTCGCCAGCTTCATGAAGGCGCGCGCGGATGTACTCTTGGCGCGCGGGGATCTGGTCGCCGCCAGGCGAGCCCTGCGAGAGATCAGCGAGCTCACCGGCATCCCGCTCCGGAGCGTGGAGACGACGCTCTACCTCGGACACTCCGCCGCGCGCCTCGCCTTCCTCGAACGCGACCCCGAGGCGGGCGCTCTCGCCGAGCGAGTCATGGCGCGCGCGGCCGCGCAGCTCGGCGAGGACAAGCGAAGCTACGCGACCATGGGGCTCCAGCTCGGTCGCGTCGACGTGGATCGCGCGACTCGAGCGCGCTTGCTCGAAGAGGGCGACCTGTACATGAACAGCGAGCTGCACTACCTGCTCTCCCACGCGTTCCAGGCCAACGGGAACATCGAGGAGGCCGTCGAGCACGCCCGCCTCGCCACGGCGGCCGCCCTGGAGCGCGGAGCCGGGCAGAGCGCGCGCCTCGCTATGTTGCTGATTCACGAGGGAGAGCAGCTCGTCGAGGCGAAGCTCCTGGCCGAGGCGCGTCGGGCGGCGGGCAGCGCCGCGAGCATACTCCGCACGATAGCGGGCGACACCGCGCCGCTCCGGGCCAAGCTGCGAGCGCTCAATGGCGACATCGCGCGCGCGGACCAGCCGTGACTCGCGCGCTCGCCTCGCTACGACTCCGAAGCCTCAATGTCCGAGGACGACAGGACGGCCTCGCGCCATCGCTCGAGGTCCTCGATCGTCGCGGTGATCTCGTCCGCAGTCGCGCCGCGTCTCCGCATTAACTCAGCGAGCTGCTGTTTCGCGCGCTGCAGCCGGCGCTTGATGGTGCCGCTCGCGGTGTCGAGGACGCGCGAGATCTCGGTCGAGCTCATCCCCTCCCAGTAGTACAGGACGAGCGCGAGCTGCTTCTCGATGGAGAGCTTTCGCAGACAACGCACGAGCGCGCGCTCTTGCTGCTTTCGGGCGATCTCCGAGATCGGTGAGCGCGCGCGTTCATCCACGAGCACCTCGTCGACCGAGACGTGCTCGAAGTTCAGCGGCGTGCGCTTCGCTTTCTTGCGGTAATAGCCGTAGAGCTTCTTGCGGGCGATGCTGAAGAGGTATGTCTTTACGCTGCTTCGCGTAGCGAACTGCTGATGGTTCTTGGCGAAGGCATGAAGCGTCTCTTGAGTCAGGTCGCTGGCGTCTTCCGAGGCGACGACCATCCCGCTGAAGAACCGCATCAACGTCTCGATGTAGCGGTCAACGAGCGCGGCGCCAGCCGTGACATCACCTCGCTGCCACGCGTTCATGAGCTCGAGATCGGTGCGGTTACTCATAGCGTTGAAGCTCGCTCAACCTTGTACCACGCGCACTCACGCCCCTGATGAGGGCGAGTGCTCGCGCCGCGCGCGTGCGCGTCGCCTCGGGACGGCCCACGTCACGCATTGCTCGTAGTTCGGCCGAGGGCGAACAAAAATTGAACCGCGCCGCGCGCTGTCGCGACGATCGTAGCGATGACGATCACAATCAAGACTCCGTTCACCGCCGCGATCTTGGCCTCGATCTGCTCTGTGAGCGCGTGCGCGAGTGAGGCCGATGAGGCGATTGACCAAGAGCCCGCCGCGATCAGCGAATTCACATTGGACGATCTCGCGCGGCTCCCGTACGAGGAGGTCGCGCCAGGAGCCCTCGTGCATGAAGGTGAGGACATTACGGTCGAGGTAGACCGTGGTGTCGAGGGGGCGATTCGATACCTCGAGGAGCTCGCCGCGAGTCTCGAGGATGTTGAGCAGCTCGACACCCCCACAGCGCGAGCGGAGGCTATCGAGCTCCGCGCAGAGATCAACAGGATCGAGGCCCTCCTCGCCAGCGACAGCTGGCAGGTCGACGCTCCCCGAGCGATCGTGAGCTCGACCTTCTGCGGCATTCACTACAACATCGACTACAAATTCATCCCGTGGTTCTATCGCTTTACCCTCGAGACGACAGGGACGGTCCTCGCTAACGGAGTCGGACCGCGACCGCCGTACGCGGTGGCCGGGCAGATCAAGGCGAAGTCGGTCATCAACTACGACGACCCGCCAAAGAGGATCTGGGACCTGCAACTTAAGGACTTCGCGGATACGTGGCTTCAATCGCACAGCGTCACCGCGAGCGCGCAGTCGCAGCTGCACAGCTCGAGCGAGTGGCTCACGTGGAAAGCCGTCGTGGTGCTCACGCCGAGCAACCCCGGGTGCACAGGCTTTCAACGGATCAGGGTGACGGGGCTGAGCTCGTACGCGAGCCAGCCGATCGTCTTGAATACCGCGATCGATTAGCGAGCCGCGGCGCGGACGCGCGCGCGAGCACGACCGCCGGTAGCCGCGATCGAGGGGGGCACACTCCGGGAACCGCCCGCCCGCGCCTGGAAGAACCGCAACGATCTCCTGCGCTTCGCTCAACGGGCCCGAGTAGGCGGAGAACACGACGCCCA
>JAUIKS010000044.1 GCA_030430565.1 Polyangia bacterium | reverse complement strand
GGGGCTCACGGACGCGAGCGCAGGGCCGAGCGCGCCCCAGGAGCCTGAGTTCACGCCGCTTTTCCACATGCAGTGCATGATCTCGGAGGCGTCGTCCTCGGCCGCGTCAACCCAGCGCCGCGGTCCTTCGATGCATTTCTCGTCGAGCGCGCGCCACATGAGCCCCGCGCCGGTCTCCCAATCACATGGCCCGAGCACATCACACTTGAAGTCCGGGTACGCTTCGCAAAATCCGTCTTCTAGGCAGTCTTGCTTGCAGTCAAGTGTATACGCGGGAGATACGCCCGGAACGTGGAGGTAGTGCACGCTCCAGCCCGGCAGTCGTTCCTCGATCCCAGCCGGCAAGTCGTACGCGACGTTGTAGGCCACTTCGATATTGGCATCGATGGTCTGCTCGACCGTCAATACGATGTCGAGCGCGCCGCAGTACGGGGGGAGGTCCCAGTCGTCCGCGCCCACGTCCTTCATGGGGCCCGTGGTCACGTCCGCGGGACTGGTGCCCGACGGAACTGGGCCCGAACTCGAACTCGACGGGGACGTGGTCTCGTCTCCCGCGCCCGTGCCGCTACCGCTGACGCTCGTGATGCCCTCGTCACCGCTAGTCTGTGACGTGACACCACCACAGGCGATGAGCACAACAAGGACTACGGGTGTATGACGCGGAGCCACGAGCTACCTTGGTCTCCATTACCGTAGTTGACATCATGCTGCCCCAGCAAGGCGACATATCCGTAGGGAAGCGTCTTGGCGACGACATAGCGCGTGGCCGATGACTTGAGCCCCATCTGCACCTGCCACTTCTTCGAATTCCCAGCGTAGCGGCGCCGTTGCGCGAAGCACTCCGCGCCGAAGGCGCACTCCGCTCCTGCGACCACGTACTCGCCGTGACTCGACGCGGCGATCGTGTACGCGATCTCGACATCCGCCGTTTGCTCGAGCGCGCTGATCGGTACTCCGATTCCATTATCGGCCTGGAGATGCCGCACGAGCATACGCTTGCCGCCATCGTTTTCCTTTAGTCCAGCCGTGCGGAGACCGTCAGGAAGCACGGTGACACCGAAGATGTCTTCGTTCTCTGTCGGAAATTCTCGAGACCACAAGGGCGTCCCATCCTCGGCCGCGTAGGCCCATGCTGCGCCGTACGGCTGCGGGTTATTGTCGTACGTGATCTGCCCGACCGCGAACACGCGCCCGTCCGCGACAGCGAGCGCGCGGGCGACATGCTTGTCTCCGCCCGCGTTCTCGTTGCGGATCCAGTATGGCTCGAGTTCAGGCGTCATCGCCCACGTACGCGCGTTCGTGTCGGTTGTGGACAGCGCCCCTGTGTTGCCGACCACGTACACGAGGTCGCCCGCGACCGCCACGTCGCGCCACTCCGCGTCATCCACGATGTACTGGTACATCGGCGATCCACTCGCGGTGTACCGGCCGACCCACGAAGAACCATCGACATCGCGCGCGACAACGATCGGCGTCGAGTCCATGAACGCCACGGCCACGCCAAAGCGACCGTTTGTCGGGGGCACCCAGGAGTCGTCGATCAGTGAGCCTCCTGGGCCTCGTCGCTCTGAAAGCAGCGACACCACGCCATCCTCGATTCGGCGCCCGACGACGAAGAATTCGCCATTCGGGCTCACAGCCACGTCCTCCCAGTAGATGTGCTCACCCGGGGGCGGGGGCTCATCCGGGGCGGAGAACAGCGACGAGCCACTCTCCGGTAGCTCGACCGTCCATGGAACTGTGCCGCTGGTGGTTGTCTGACCGGCGTTGTCGACCGCGACCGCGTGGAACTCGAACTCGCCGGCGTCGTCCTGATGGTCGATCGCCAGCGTGTGCGTGTAGTGCCCGTAGTCGTGGTCCGTGACCGCAGCCACGAGCTTGTCGTCAACGAAGAAGTCGACGCGCTCGATCGCTTTGTCGTCGAACGCGATCACCGAAAGCGTGACGGGTCCGGCGGCGGTGATCGGGTCCGGCGCGTGCGAGCCTTGTACCTCCGGCTGTAGGACTTCGGGCGGGGCGTCGACGTTGTCGCCGGTCGTAAACTCCTCGGGCTCGCCGGTGCTAGAGCCCGCGCCCGAGTCCGAGAGCGCCCCCCCGGGATCGGGGGCACCATCCGATGTCGACGTGTTGACGCCGGGGCGTTGATCCTCGTCGACCTCGCCCATGACCTCGCCGTGCTCGGATTCGCTGTCCGCCAGCTCGTTGTGCTCGTCAGCGGCGTCGAACACCTCGCCGCATCCCGCGGAGATCGGAAGCGTCGCGATCAGGAGCAATTGAACAAGTGAAGGGGACGATGCCATGCCACGAGCCTTGTGCGCGTTTCCGAGCGCTTCCTGTGTATCATGATTCTTCGCCGTTCGTTTATGCTTCGAGAGGCGCTCTTCGTCGGTTCCATCGATTTCGTGAGTGGCATTGGCTTCGTCACGAAGGATGGCGAGGAGCTGCTCGAGGGTCTTCGTGAAACTCATCGTCATGCGGTACCCAACCTCACACGCGCGATGCCGCTCAGTAGTTGGGACAGTCAGTTCGCGCGAATTCGCTCGTCCAGGCAGGCATACGTCGCGGCCCGAGAAAACTAGCTACGGTTCGAAGCAACCTCGCCCCAGCATTCTGTTGTGACAAACAGCCCAGCGGCCACACAATCCCTGCTCAGTCGTTCCAGGCGCTTCCGGAGCGCCTCTTCCTGCTTGGAACCGCGAGCCGACTCTCCGTTTGCGCGCAGAAGCACAACCGGCGCTGACGTATGAACGCGGCGGACGAGCTTGATGACGCGCTGGGGTTGCTCGTGTCGGATTCTCTCGAAGAGCCTTTGAGCCCCGTCGAGTGTGAGAACGAGTGAGTCTCCGGCGACGAGTTCGCCGTCTTTGATTACCAGCCCGACCCGGCGATACGCCGGGACGAGCTCGCCAACCTGATACACACGTGACACCGCTTTGCCGCTCATCCGGCGTCACACTCCTGGCTGTGTTTGATCCAGACACTCATAAGAGCATCGCGGAGTTCTCCTCCCGAGAGTGCGGGATCGAGCCGGAGGGGAAACTCGGTCCCGGCGCCGCAGGCGATGGTGAACTCGACTTGATCGCCATATGCCAGTTCGTGAAGAATCGAGAGCTGACTACTGAACTCGCTACGGGCGAGGATTGTCTGCAAGCGGTCCCGCAGCAGGATGCGCCAACTTCCTCCGGCGGCCGATCCGAGCGGCTCGAAGCTTGCGCTCATCACGAAAACCGGCAAGGACTCACTTAGGCGGCGGGCGCGTTCTTGAACCCACGAACGAAAATCTTCGTCGGTCCGATAGTCGGTCGTCTGTCGGCTGTCGAGAACGATGGCTTGGTACATCATCAGTTGTTTCATCAGAATGCTCCGTCGACCTTGTGAGCCGGCACCTCTCGTTCGCAAAGCCTCATCCATCGCCGAAATGTTCGGGCGGTCACACCACAAGCGCGCGCGGCGTCGTTCACGGTGCCGTGTTCCGTCAGCGCTACCGGCACGAGCGCGCGCTTCATTGCCCTAACGACAGGTTGAAGGTTCATGCTGCCTCCGATCGTATTGAGCAGGCTAGAGTGTTTGAGAGCGCGGTCGATGCCCCTGCGCCAAGCAACGCGGCGGCGAGCATTAGCACGATGATGCCGGTGCGCGTGATCGGAGCTTGAAGAACGATGGGACGCGGTGTTCCGTCACCGAGACTGTCTAAGAACAGCGGCTCGCGACGCGGGAGCGACAGGATCACGCTGGCGTGCTTGTCACGGATGTTCATCCTGCCACCTCCAACTCGATGATGGCGCGTTCGAGATCGTCGGGGACGACGTCAAGACGTGTCGCTGACGTGGGGAGAGCTGGCAGCGCAACTCGGGCGAGGGCGGCGCCGTAGAACATCCACACCTGTCCAACGGTCACGTAGCGGTGATCGCCATCCTGGTAGACTCCTGGATGGCGCTGCTGCGCGAGCAGGTCCGCGGCCTCGGCGACAGTCGCCACGTTCGCGTCAAGCATGATCTCTACGAGCGTGGCGTGGGCGGGTCGCTCGCACGGTGTGAGTTGAACGCGGCCCGCGACATCGCGGACGAGCCAATGCTCGCCGGCTTCCGTGACGTAGTAGAGCGCATCGCCAGCAGCGAAGTAACCCGGGTCGAGCGGTGCGCTGTTCGCAGCGACCCCGCTTTCCCAGAGCCCCCACCGGATCGGCGCAACACGATCGTCTGGCGGAGTGTCGCCGTCAGGTTGCTCGTTCAGTTCGGAGTCTTCGATGTTGATGTGGTGGTACACATAAAATGATCATTCTGCACTCTTGAGTTGTCAACCTTAAAAGAGTTCAAATAACTCCCGTTTTTCGTGCCATTTCGCACCAAAACACGCGCCGTCGCGCGCCCGGTTGCGGCAAGTTAAACGCACGTGGCCGATTTCGCTCCAGATCCGTTCACCCCCGATCACTGCCGCGCTGCGCGGCGGTTGCTCGGCTGGACGACGAGAGAACTCGCCAAGAGGACCCTCTTGGGCGAAGCAACGATCAGCAATTTTGAGTCAGGGCATCGTCCGAACCCGCGAACGCGGACGGTACGCGACATCCTCAAAGCCTTTGCCGCCGCGGGGATCGTTTGGAAAATGGAGGAACCCGGCGACCCGTACATCAAGTGTCGGGACGGGGTCGTCGTGGTGCTAACGGATCAAGGTTAGGGTGTTCGCGTAAAACTGCGAAAGCGGACCCTCCGCGATCTTTTGAGAGCGTTCGAGGAGGCCGGGGTTGTGTGGAGTGCTGAACAACCTGGCGACTCGCACGTCCAGTGCTCTGATGGGATCGTGGTCACGTTACGTGACCAAGCTGCCAGTCAACTCTAGCCAGGAGGCTTGAGACCGCGGAGTTCGCCCACGCGCTCCTCGAGCGCTGTCCGCAGGACCATCTTCGAGCGTTCGGCGTCATGGTCACGGCAGGTCCCCGCTACCTTGAGGCCCGAGACCTCCGCGAGGCAGCGAGTCCGTGCTCGTGGTCGAAGGGGACGTGGTGATCCCGCGTGGCTGGTCACGCATATTAAGCAGCGGGACATCGCCCCCAGGCTTGCTCACAACACGGGGACGGACCGAAGTGACCGCGTGCAACACGTCGTTTCAAAGGGGCCGCCCCGGCGCGCCGCCGGACGGGACGGCCTGTTGACCGGCCCATGGCGCCGCGCGTCGGTGGCGAGCGATGCCGCGTGCGTTCGCGAGCCTGCTTCCTCGAGAGGCGATCGGAGGTCGCAAGCGCCGACCGTGGATCCAAATTGGATCGTTCGGACATGAATAAGAAACCACGTTAGGACGTGCCACATCAGCCTGCGAGCGGTGAATGCGCGAAAACAGATCTCCCGATTTTTCGGTGAAATTGGATCCAAATTGGATCGAAGGTACATCCTCGCAGATAGAGAACGCTGTAGCCCTTGTCCTCGTGGCACCTAGAACAGTACCTGGCGACTATGAGCCACGAGATCCGCAACCCGGTGAACGGGATGCTGGGCGTGCTCCGGCTGCTCGCGAACACCGAGCTCGATGACCATCAGCGCCGCCTCATCCGCCTCATCGAGGACTCCGGCGCCACGCTGATGACGCTGCTCGAGCGCGTGCTGAAGCTCAACCGACTGGAGTCCGACGAGCACGAGCTGAGCTTTCAGCCGGTCGACCTCGCCGACCTCTGCCGACGCTCGCTGGACGCGATGTCGGCGATGCGCCCCGACCTCGAGACGTCGATCGACGCCCCCGAGGCCCTCTGGGTCCTCAGCGACGCCGCGAGCCTGCGGCAGATCGTCGATAACCTCGTGTCGAACGCGCTCAAGTACACGCCGGAGGGCAGCGTCCGCGTCGTCGTGCGTCAGCTCGACGACGCGCAGTCCATCTCGGTCTCGGACACCGGCGTCGGCATCGAGCCGTCGCGCATCGAGGCCATCTTCCGTCGCTTCCACCGCGCGACCGCGTCGCGCGGCGATGGCTATATCGGCGGAACGGGGCTCGGGCTCTCGATCGCGAAGCAGCTCGCCGCGCTGCTGGGCGGCGCGCTCTTCGTCGAGTCCACGCCCGGGGCGGGCAGCACCTTTACGCTGCGGACGACCTTCGCCTCCGCGACGCCCGCCGAGAGCCCAGGACCGACGAGCTCGACCGACGCGGCGCTCCCTCCGGGGCTGCGGGTCCTGGTCGTCGATGACGACGCCGTGAGCCGCTTCGTCGTCTGCCAGCTGCTCGAGCAGTGGCGCGTGAAGGTATTCGAAGCTCGAGACGGCCTCGAGGCGGTCGCGCTCGCTACGCGTGAGGACGTGGACTTGGTGTTCATGGACTGCGTGATGCCCACGCTCGACGGATGGGAGACCACGCGACGACTGCGGGCGCAGGGCTTCGGCAAGCCGGTGATCGCGCTCACCGCGAGCGCGTCCGAGGTCGACATCTCCCGCGCGTTCCAGGCGGGCATGAACGATCACATCTCGAAGCCTTGTATGCCGGAGACGCTGCGAGCGCGCCTGTCCTACTGGACCACGAGCCGTTGACCGCGAGCCACACGGCGCGCGCCCTCAGCCCCAGGTCCCGCTCGAGTCCGCCGCGTGCAGGTACGGGGCGCGCCGCGCCAGCCAGCGCCGCGCGGTCATCGACACGTAGCGCTCGTACGCGATCGGCGAGCGGCCTACCGCCTCCCGGCTGCGTCGACATGCGCGCGCGTCCGCGTCCGCGCCGAAGCGCTGCAGCACGCCGTAGGTCCGGCGGCGATCGCCGATGCTCGCCACCGGCAGCCGACCGTCGACGCGCCGGGCCCACGCGTCGATGTTGTCGCCCGCGTAGCGAACCCGGCGACCCAGCGCCGCGCTCCAGACCTGCGCGCAGGCGTCCCCGGTCCACGTGCGCGCGCCGACGATCGGGTAGGCGCCGGGCTCGAGCTCCCCGAGCAGCGCGCGCGCGCCGGCGCGGCCGACATCGCGGCAGTCGACACGGTCGACGCCGCGCGAGCCCAGCGGCAGCGGGTAGCGCCCCTCGACGATGTCCACGCGGTGCAGCTCGTCGTTTTGGTAGAAGTCCGACGGCATCAGCACCACCGACTCGATCGCGCTCGAGCGCACGCGCTCCTCGACGCGGAGCTTGGCCTTGTACTGCGGGTACGCCCAGCTCAGCACGCGGTGCATCACGCGACGCACCGTCGGCGAGCGACTGTCGAGATGGTAGCTCGACGAGTACACCAGCCGCTTGACGCCCGCGGCCTCGCAGGCCTCGATGACGTTGAGCCCCAGGCGCTCCTCCTCGACGTCGTGCGGGGTCATGAAGAACACCGCGTCGATCCCCTCGAGGGCCGCCTCGATCGACGCGCGCCGCCGCAGGTCCCCCTGGATCAGCCACGCGCCCGGGATCACCCGCGCCGCGCGGCCGGGGTATCGAACCAGGGCCCGCGGCGTCACGCCCCGCGCGTAGAGCGAGGCCACGACCTCACGCCCGACCCTGCCAGTTCCACCGATCACGAGCACCTTCATGTTCACGCCGAGCTACAATGCGAGAACCGTGCCGACGCGATCGCCCGCGCTCTCGCGGGCGTTTTTCCCAACATGTCCGAACACACATGTGCGATCGACGGCGACGTGCACACGACGCACACCCACGCCCGCGCCCTCGCTCCATGACGAGCGCGTCCGAGTGCGCCGCGTCGCCAGGATCGTCGCGCGCGGCAGACCTGTTCGACCGCGCGCAACAATTCCTCGAGCGTGGTGATCGGCCACGATCCTCGGCGCTCGCGCGCTATCGCGCGAGCGCGCCACGGCTCGAGTCACCGCCCCGACGACGCGCCGCGCAAGATCTCGCCTCGCCATAAAAACCACGCGCCGTCCTTCGCGCGCGCTCGGAGAGCCCTGCGCCGATGTACAATCAACGACCTCGGTCCATGGATATACACACGCTCGCCGCATCGCCCCGCCCTCTCCACGCCGCAACGGGTCTCGCGATCACGCTCGCGCTCGCGCTCACGGGGCCGCTCGCGTGCGCGACCGGGGCGACCGAGAGCGAGACCTCGCGCGAGACCGACTCGAGCCCGGGCGCGGTGACCTTCACGAGCGGCTTCACGAGCGCGCCCGCGACCGCCGCGACCAGCGACGCCGGCACCATGGGCGGCACCGCGGGCGACGGCGACGGCGACGGCGACGGTGACGACGACGACGACGACGATGACAGCGTCGCGCGGTGCGGCAACGGGGCGGTCGAGCCCGGCGAGGCCTGCGACGGCGGCGACCTCGGCGGCAAGACCTGCGAGTCCGAGGGCTTCGGCGGCGGCGGCCTCACCTGCACCCCGGACTGCACGCTCGACACCAGCAACTGCGTCGACTGTGGCAACGGCGTCGTCGACGACGGCGAGGAGTGCGACGGCGCCGACCTCGGCGCCAGCGAGAGCTGCGCCGACCTCGGGCTCGGCAACGCCGACGAGGCGCTGACGTGCACGCCCGGCTGCATGTACGACTTCAGCGAGTGCAGCGGCTGCGGCGACGGCGTCGTGACGCCGCCCGAGCAGTGCGAGCCCGCCGGCGAGTTCCTCGACAAGGCCGATCTCGACGGGAAGACCTGCGCCATCCTCGGCTACGACGACGGCCTGCTCGACTGCAACCAGGGCTGCACCTTTAACACCGACAGCTGCTACGTCTGCGGCGACGCCGTGCAGCAGGGCCAAGAGGAGTGCGACGGCGCCGACTTCGACGACCTGGGCTGCGCCGACTTCCCCTCGATGATCGGCGACCCGTTTAACGCGGGCTCGCTGAGCTGCAACGACGGCTGCAAGATCGACACGAGCAACTGCTCGCTGTGCGGCGACGCCGAGATCACCGGCGCCGAGGCCTGCGACACCCAGTACCTCGGCGGCGAGACCTGCATCACCCAGGGCTTCGACGGCGGGCAGCTCGACTGCGCGAGCGACTGCTCGAGCTTCGACGTCTCGGCCTGCACCGACTGCGGCGACGGCGTGATCGAGGGCGCCGAGCAGTGTGACTTCAACAACCTGAATGGAGAGACATGCGTCAGCATGGGCTTCCCCGGCGGCGGCGCGCTCGGCTGCACCCTCGACTGTGTGTTCGACACCAGCCAGTGCGCCGACAACTTCTGCGGCGACGGCCTGGTCAACGGCTCCGACGACTGCGACTGCGGCGACCAGGGCCAAGACTGCAGCGCGCCTCAGCTCGACGGCGAGACCTGCCAGAGCCAGGGCTTCGACGGCGGCGAGCTCGCGTGCAACAGCCCCAACAATTGCAGCTTTAACACCTCCGGCTGCTACACCTGCGGCGACGGCAACATCGACCCCGGCGAGGCCTGCGACGGTGGCAACCTCGGCGGCGAGACCTGCATCTCGCTCGGCTTCTCCGGCGGCGGCTCGCTCTCGTGCGACAACAGCTGCGAGCTCGACACGAGCCAGTGCGTGCAGACCCCGAACCCGCTGACGGTCTGCGTCAGCCCGAACCTCGCGATTGCGCTCGACGGCCCCCAAGACCCCTCGGTCATCAACGTCGGCGACGCCGGCACCGTCACCGACGTGAACGTCTACATCGACTGCCTGCACACCTGGCCGGGCGATCTGGGCTTCACGCTGACGCACGCCGGGCAGTCGAGCGTGATCATCGATCAGCCGGGCGTGCCCGACTCGCTGTTCGGCTGCTCGACCGACAACATCGACGCGACCCTCGACGACGAGGGCAGCTCGCCGGTCGAGGACGAGTGCGCGGGCGTGGCCCCCGGGATCGGCAGCCCGCCGAATTTCACGCCGAACAACGCGCTCTCGAACTTCGACGGGACGTCGATGCAGGGCAGCTGGGAGCTCGACATCGAGGACTTCTACCCGCTCGGCGACGACGGCACGCTGCTCGAGTGGTGCGTCGAGATCAGCTGGCAGTAGCGCTTAATAGCGCGCGCGACCGCGGGCGCGAGGCCGAGCCCGCGCGCCCGCGCGCGACCGCGTCGATTTTTTTTCGATGCCCCGTGTAAGGGCTCAACGGGGGGGTGCGTTCGGTCGGCGAAACGCACCGAACCGGAGCCCACGACAATGCTTAGCCCCCGCCGCCCCCGCCTCCTCGCCGCCTCTCTGCTCGCCTTCTGCGCCCTGACGCAGGCCGGCTGCGCCGGAAAAGCGGCCACCTCCTACGCCGAGAAGTCCTACGCGCCCGAGGTTGCGATGGCGCCCGCCGACGCCGCGCGCGACATGGCGGACGACTACGACTACGCCAGCGCCGAGGCGGTCGGCGGTGACGAGGGCGCCGCGGAGGAGCAGGCCGTCGCCGACGCGACGCCCGCCCCGGCGCCTGCCCCGGCGCCGGAGCCCGAGCCGGTCATCGCGTCCGAGGACGCACCCGAGATGAGCGTCGCCAGCACCGCCGCGCCGCGCCGCGAGAGCGCGCGCCCGAGCAAGCGCGACAAGCGACGGAGCCTGGGCAAGAGCAAGAAGAAGGACGCCGGCGCCATCGCGCTCTCGCCGGCGCAGCCCATGGGCGGCGCCATCGCGCCCGTCCAGCCCGAGCCGCCGATCGTCGCGCCGCCGGCCACCCAGCCCCACAACACCGAGGGCTACGACCGCATCCAGGAGAACGAGTTCCTCGCGGTCGCCGACAAGCCGCTCTCGACCTTCTCCATCGACGTCGACACCGCCTCGTACAGCAACGTGCGCCGCTTCCTCAACAGCGGCAGCCTGCCGCCCGCCGACGCCGTGCGCATCGAGGAGATGGTCAACTACTTCAGCTACAGCTACGGCGAGCCCCGCGGCCGCACGCCCTTCTCGGTCACCACCGAGGTCGCGGACTGCCCCTGGAACTCCGACCACCGCCTCGTCCACGTCGGCGTCAAGGGCAAGACCGTCACGAAGGTCCCGCCGCGCAACCTCGTGTTCCTCATCGACGTGTCGGGCTCGATGGAGAGCCGCGACAAGCTCCCGATGCTCAAGCGCGCGATGAAGAAGCTCGTCAGCCAGCTGGGCGCCCGTGACCGCGTCTCGATCGTCGTCTACGCCGGCGCCTCCGGCGTGGTCCTCAACCCGACGCCCGGCTCCAACAAGATCAAGATCGGCGCCGCGCTCTCGCGCCTCAAGGCGGGCGGCTCGACCAACGGCGGCCAGGGCATCCAGCTCGCCTACTCGCTGGCCCGCAAGACCTTCAAGAAGGGCGGCATCAACCGCGTCATCCTGGCGACCGACGGCGACTTCAACGTCGGCATGTCGAGCCGCGGCGAGCTAGAGCGCCTCATCGAGCAAGAGCGCGAGAGCGGCGTGTTCCTCACCGTCTTGGGCTTCGGCACCGGCAACGTCAAGGACTCGCAGATGGAGATGCTCGCCGACAAGGGCAACGGCAACTACGCCTACATCGACAGCGACCGCGAGTCGCAGAAGGTCCTGGTCGACGAGCTCGGCGCCACGCTGGTCACCATCGCCAAGGACGTGAAGATCCAGGTCGAGTTCAACCCGACCCAGGTCGAGTCCTACCGGCTCATCGGCTACGAGAACCGGGCGCTCGCCGACCGCGACTTCAACGACGACAAGAAAGACGCCGGCGAGATCGGCTCGGGTCACACCGTGACCGCGCTCTACGAGGTCGTGCCCCGCGGCCAGGGCACCGGCGCCTCCGGCGTCGACCCGCTGCGCTACCAGAGCGACCGCAACCTCTCGGCCGACGCCGACTCGGGCGAGATGATGCACCTCAAGCTCCGCTACAAGCAGCCCGACGGCGACCGCAGCACGCTCGTGACCTTCCCGATCCGCGACGGCGACAAGACGCTCGCGCAGACCTCCGAGAACTTCCGCTTCTCGGCCTCGGTCGCCACCTTCGGGATGCTCCTGCGCGGCTCGAAGTACAGCGGCGAGGCGGACCTCCGCCAGGTCCACAACCTCGCCAAGAGCGCGATGGGCCGCGACCGCCACGGCCACCGGCGCGAGTTCGTCTCGCTCGTCAAGCAGGCCGCCAACCTCAAGGGCCAGAGCCTCAACAACAGCGTGGCGATCGCGCGCTGAGCGACGACAGCGATCTGGCCTTTCAGGCTGGTCAAAAGCGCCCGGGTCTGACCGGCCTCGCCACGCGGCGAGGCCGGTCTCGACGTCGCGCGCAAGAAGTCGCAGACTGAGGGCGTGACCCTCCCCCGCCGCAAGTCCCAGGTCGTGTCTGTCGACGGGGTCGACTACCGCGTCATCCTGCGGCAGTCGATCGAGCTGCCGAGCGATCACGAGGAAGGCCCACGAACGACATGGATCTTCCACGTGGTCGTCGCCCAGCGCGAGGACGGCGGCCCGCGGCTGCACGGCATGCTCCGCGGGGATCGCTGGGAGCCGGGTTACCCGTGGCTGATCGATGCCGTCGAGAGCTGGCTGCCGAGGCTGCTCACGCGGACCGACATCGAGCTCGATCGCCCGGATGTCTACGACCACCCCCACGGCGTGACGGTGTGGCCGCGGGACTGGCCCACGCCCGAGGGGGACACGCGACCGTGACGACGTCGCCCCGCCGCGCGACGACGCGCCGAGCTGTGACGAGCGTTCTCCTGAGCGAACGAAAGCGCCGTCTTCGTCGACACCCTTTTCACCTGACCTTAAGGACAACAACCGACGCCTCTCTCGGTGCCCGCCGCGCGGCGCTCGAATCCGAGCGCCGCGACGACGGCGAGCGGCTGCCGCCCGATCGTGTTCTTCTTGGTACTGTTAACGCGCGGCGCTCACACGCGCGAGCGAAGCGTGACCCTGTGACCAGGTGCCGATGATGACCCGCGCTCCCCCCCGACGTCTCGCCGGCCTGGCGTGCCTCGCGGTCGTCCTCGTCGCGGGGCCGCTGTCCGCCTGTGATCCGTTCCAGGAGTTCTGCGCGAGCTCCATCGAGTGCGAGGGCGGCAACGAGGCCGACATCGAGGCGTGCACGATCGTGGCCGAGGCCGCCGTCGAGCGCGCGGCGATCTACGAGTGCGTCGAGGAGCTCGAGGCCCTCAACGAGTGCCGCGAGGCCCAGTCGATGTGCGAGGACGGCCTCTACACGACCGCGGACCGCTGCGTCGACACGAGCCTCACCTACAACGACTGCGTCGCGGCGGCGCAGGAGGCGATCTCGCAGTGAGCACGACACGCGTCGCCCGCGTCACGCTGACGACCCTCGCCTCGGCGCTCGCGCTGCTGCTGACGACCTGCGCCGGCCCGGCCGGGGATATCTGCGACGTCGTCTGCGCCTGCATCGACTGCAACGACCGGGAGCGGGACCTGTGCCTCGTCAACGAGAACCAAGAGCTCGATCGGGCTGCGGCCTACGACTGCGCTGACGAGTACGCGCTGTACCTCGACTGCATCACGACGGAGGCGATGTGCACCACCGGCGTGTTCGAACACAGCGCCGAGTGCACCCCGCTGTACGAGGACTACTACACCTGCATCGAGGACGCCTCCGATCGCTTCGGGAGCTGACGGGCGGACGGGCTGACGGGCTGACAGGCTGACGTGGTCCGGACGACGCGCGCGTCGTGGTCGCGTTCTTGGTGACCGTCGCCGCGCCGGTGTAGAACCGATCGCGTGAGCCCCTCGAGCTCTCCAGCCCGCGTCTGCCCGGCGTGCGCGTCCAGCCGCTCCCGCGCCGCGTTCACGAAGTCGGGCTTCCTCCATCTCCGCTGCCGCGACTGCAGCACGCTCTACGTCGACCGGGTGCCGACCGCGGACGAGGTCGAGGAGATCTACCTCGACCCCGGCTACCACGAGCACGTCGGCGAGCAGAACGTCGAGCGTCGCCGCGCCGAGGCCGACGCCCGCGCCCGCCGGCTGCGAGCGCTCGGCGCCCGTGATGTCCTCGAGGTCGGCTGCGGCGTCGGCTACTTCCTCGACGCCGCCGCCGGGCTCGAGCTGAACATCGAGGGCGCCGACCGGGCGCCCAGCGCCGCGCGGGCGCGCGAGCGCGGGCACACCGTCCACGACCGCTGGCTCGAGCAGCTCACGCCGGTCGAGGCGCGCTTCGACGCCATCGCGGCGTGGGAGGTCCTCGAGCACGTCCCGGCGCCGCTCGAGATGCTCCAGGGCTTCCGCCCGTGGCTGCGCCCCGGCGGCGTGCTCGCGCTCTCGACCCCCAGCGTCAGCGGCCTCTACGCCCGCGCGCTCGGCCCCCGCTTCCCGATGATCTGTCCTCCGGAGCACCTCGAGCTGTTCAGCCGGCGCGGCCTCGCTACGCTGCTCGAGCGCGGCGGCTTCGAGCTCCTCGAGCTCCGCTCGTTCAGCAACCTCGGGCGCGAGCGGCTCGCTAGCGGCTTCCGCCGCTACGCGCTCGGCGACTCGGCGACCGCCAGGCGCGTCGCGGGCCTGCTCGCCGTCGTCGCAGAGCAGCCCGCGCGGATCATCGACGCGCTCGGCCTGGGCATCTCCTTCGAGGCCTACGCTCGGATGCGCTGATTACCCAGCGAAAGACGGTAAAATTTCTGACGCGGCGGGCTACGGCGCGATCTCGCAGCGCTTCGTGACAGCGGTGTAAAAACTGACGGTTTGACCCGCGCGAGATGGGCCCTCGCGTGATCCATGGTTGACACCCACTAGCGAACCACCGCACGCTGCGTATTGAGTTCTAGCGAGAGCTCCAACACGCGCTCGATGCACGATATTTTCACATTCCTCGCGATGCATTGCTTGATGCCCTGGCCGGGCGCGGCAGGCGTGTAGGCACGTCTGCCGCGACCCGGCCGTGAGCCCGCGCAGACCGCCGCCAACGCCGAGGAAGCAGACCGTGTTGATAACATCCCGCCAGACCGCCCAGACCGCGCATCTCCCCGCGCCCCACCCGCTCGAGCTCACGCTCCCCGACCACGAGCTCGCCGGCGTCCGCGTCGAGGAGCTCACGCTCCGCGGCCTCCGCTACGGCCGCCCGATCGGCGAGGCCCCCGTGTTCGTGCTGATGGGGGGCATCACCGCGCCGCCGACCGCCTTCGGCGACGGGCGCGAGCCCGGGTGGTGGAGCGCGCTCGCGCGTCCAGAGCTGATCGACGCGCGCCGCTTCACCGTCCTCTGCCCCGCGCTGCTCGGCAACGGCAGCGAGTGGCGCGCGTTCGCCGAGGCGCCGCGCGACCAGCCCCTCGAGCTGCCCCCGGTCTCGGTCTCCGATCTAGCTGACCTCGTGGCCATATGGCTCGCCGGCGTCGGCTGCGAGCAGCCTATCTGCTTCGTCGGCGCGAGCCTGGGCGGCCTCATCGGCCTCGGGCTCGCGCTGCGTCACCCCGCGCGCGTCCGCGAGCTCGTGAGCGTGTCCGCGGGCCTGGGCCCCGACGGCTGGGCGACGGGCGTCCGCCACCTGCAGCGCGAGATCGTACGCGACGGCCTCCGACACGGCGAGCTCGACCGGGCGATGAGCCGGGCGCGCCAGCTCGGGATGTTGACCTACCGCGGGCGCGGCGAGATCAACCAGCGCTTCGAGCTGCTGCGGCCGGGCGCGACCCAGCCCTCGATCGCCAGCTACCTCGAGCACAACGGCGAGAAGTTCGCGCGCGGCTTCTCCCCCCACGGCTTCCTCATGCTCAGCGAGTCCATCGACCGCTGCAGCTTCGCCGAGAGCGACGGGGAGCTCCGCGCGCGGCTCGGGCAGCTCCGCGCGCGCGTCTCCGTGGTCGGCGTCCCCGAGGACCTGCTGTTCCCCTACGACCTGCAGGTCGCGCTGCACGAGCAGCTGCTCGCAGCCGGGCGACGCTCGCGGCTGCACACCCTCTCCTCGGTCTACGGGCACGACGCCTTCCTCGCGGATCAGCGCGCGCTCGCGTCCCTGATGCACGAGCGCGGCCTGCTCGAGCTCGCGGGCACGGGCGCCCGCGACTGAGTCGCGCGCGAGACCGGGGGCCGGCGGAGACCCGATCCTATTAGACATGCCCATATAGACATGTTTCCAACGACAGCTCGTGGTTTCCGGTATGTTTGCCCGAGGCGACCCTCGCGCCCCATGAGCTGGCTTATCCCATCCGCGCCCGCGTCAAGCGCCAGCGCGCGCGCCCTCCTCCTCGCCGTGTTGACGGGAGCGCTCCCCGCCTGCCTGGCTGACAACCCGCGCTTCGACGGCGTAGATCCCTCGGCGCAGACCAGCGGGACCCACGGTTCCTCCGGCGCGAGCGCGACCGTCGCCGGCGTGACCAGCACGACGAGCGCCGGCGTAGGCGCGACGACTGCGGGCACGACGACCAGCGAGGTGACCGGCGCGACGACTGCCGCGACGACCCTGGCCGCGCTCACCGATCCGTCGCCAACCAGCGCGGCCGCGACCAGCTCGACGGGCGGCGCCGCGCCGACGACCGGCGAGGCGACGGGCGAGAACGACACGATCGGCCTGCCGCCGCCGCCCGTCGAGCTGTGCGGCCAGCTCGTCAACGGCTGGACGGTCGAGCCTGACGAGGTGGTCGTCGAGGTCAGCGAGAACAACAGCGTCGAGGGCTCCCCCTTCTTGACCGAGGACGGGCTGACGCTGCTGTTCGCCAGCAACCGCGACGGCGACTTCAACCTCTACAGCACGACGCGCACGAGCCTGCAGGATCCCTTCGCCGCGCCCGCGCCCCTCGACGCGCTCAACACGAGCCACAACGAGACCGCGATCGCGGCCTCGGGCGACGGCCTCGTCGCGCTGATCGCCAGCAACCGCGACCCCGGGACGCACGGCGGCCTCGACCTCTGGAGCGCGAGCCGCCCCGCGCTCGATGCCCCCTTCTCGCCGCCGGCGAACCTCGGCGAGATGCTCAACACCCCGCTCAACGAGGAGACGCCCTGGATGTCAGCCGACGGCCTGCGCGTCTACTACAGCTATAAGTCGTCGAGCATCGACATCGCGCTCACCGCCCGCCCCGCGATCGATCAGCCCTTCGCGGCCCCCAGCGCGCTCGCGGGGGTCAACAGCGATCGGATCGAGGTCGACCCCGCGCTCAGCCACGACGAGCGCACGATCATCTTCGCCTCCGATCGCGCCGTCGAGAGCCTTGACCTCTGGGTGGCGACCCGGGCCGAGCCGGAGCTCGAGTTCGCGCAGCCGAAGCCGCTGAGCCTCCTCAACACCGACACGAACGAGTTCGCGCCCTTCCTCGCCGAGCAGGAGTGCGCGCTCGACTCACCCCCCCGGGCCTAACCGCCCGCGATCGCTGCGACTCTGGAGACCGCGAGCGCTATGTCCCCGCGCCGTGCCACGCGTGGAATCGCGCCCGCGTCGACGACGGCTCACCGCCAGGCCCGTGATAGCGTCGCGCGATGATCGGTCGCGACGCGTTGACCGTCGGGGGCACGAAGGCGCCCGCGCGCGCGCAGGACGAGCGCGATGACGGCTCGGGGCGGCGTCCGAGCTCGGCGGAGCGAATCGGACGTCACTACGTGCTGGGGCTCCTCGGTCGCGGCGGGATGGGGATCGTCTACGACGCCTATGACCCGGAGCTCGATCGCCGCATCGCGATCAAGGTGCTCGGCCGTCGTTCGCCCGCCGGTCACGACAAGCTGCTCGCCGAGGCCCAGGCGATGGCCCGCGTGTCACACCCGAACGTGATCCAGGTCTACGACGTGGGGACGTTCCGCGGCCAGGTGTTCGTCGCGATGGAGCGCCTCGAGGGCGGAACGCTCGCCGAGTGGCTCTCCACGGCGCGACCCGATCCCGCCGCGATCATTGAGCGCTTCGCCCAGGCGGGCCGTGGACTCGCGGCCGCGCACGCGACGGGTCTCGTGCACCAGGACTTCAAACCTGACAACGTCATGCTCGGCGACGACGGGAGGCCGCGGGTGCTCGACTTCGGGATCGCGCGCCTGCTCGACACGCCGACGAAGGACGCGACGCCAGCGAGCCGACCGCGGGGCGCCCGACGGGCGCAGCCGGAGGGCGTGGGGGGGACGCCCGCGTACATGGCCCCGGAGCAATTCGCGGGGGCGAAGGTCGACGCGCGCGCGGATCAATTCGCGTTCTGCGTCGCGCTCTACGAGGCGCTCGTCGGGCGGCGACCGTTCGCGGGGGACACCGTGGTCGAGCTGGCGGTCGCGGTGCTCGAGCAGGAGCCGCCCCCGCTCCCGGCGTCGGCCGGCGCGCCGCGCTACGTCGCGCGGGCGCTCCTCCGCGGCCTCGCGCGCGAGCCGGCCGCGCGCTTCCCCGCGATGGAGCCGCTGCTCGCCGAGCTGGAGCGCGACCCCACGCAGACGCGACGACGCGTGGCGCTGGGCCTCGCGTTCGCGGCGGCGATCCTCGGCACCGGAGCGCTCGTCAGCTGGCGGAGCGCGAGCGCGAGCCAGTGCACGGGCGCCTCGACGCTCGACGAACTCTGGAACAGCGCGCGCGCCGAGCAGGTCGCGCGAGCGCTGCGCGTGATCGGGCTCCGGTACGCCGACGACAACGCGCGCAGGGTGCTCGCGAAGCTAGACGCGTACGCGCTGCGGTGGAAAGAAATTCACCGTGATAACTGCGAGGCGACGACGATCCGACGCGAGCAGTCCGAAGCGGCCATGGACCTGCGGCTGGCGTGCCTCCACCGCGCGAGCCAGGCGCTCGAGGCGACCGTGGCGATCCTCGTCGACGCCGACGAGGAGGTCTCGGCGCGCGCGCTGCCCATGGTCGACGCGCTGCCCGAGCTCTCTCGCTGCGACAACCTCGACGCGCTCACGACCGAGGTCCCCGAGCCCAGCCCCGAGCACGCGCCGCGCGTGGACGAGGCGCGCGCGGTGCTGGCGAGCGCCGCCGCGGCGAAGCTCGCGGGGCGCTACGAGCAGGCCTTCGCGCTCGCCTCGGCGCTCGATCGAAACGACGTCGCGTCCGTCTACGGCCCGCTCGAGTCTGAGATCGCGATCGCCATGGCGAACATCGAGCACGAGCGTCGCAACCACGAGGAGGCCGAGCGCTGGATCGACCGCGCGCTCGCGTCGGCGATGCGGTGGAGCCAGTGGTCGATCGCGGGGGAGGCCGCCGTGCGCGGGATGTTCACCGTCGGCGCGTCGCTGTCGAGGCCCCGCGAGGCGATGAAGTACGCCCCGGTCGCGGACGGGATAAGCGAGCGGGCGAACACGCCCCTCGCGCGCGCCTTCACGGCGATGGGCCACGCGGCGATACTCCGCGCGGAGGGACGGTACGACGACGCGGAGCAGCTGTACCGACGCGTGCTGGAGCTGTATCGGGCGCGCGGCGACGACACGATCACGACCGCGACGACCCACATCAACTTCGCCGCGAACCTGAAGCTGCAGGGCCGCTACGACGACGCGGCGACGCACTACGAGCGCGCGATCGAGATCTACACCAAGAGCTTCGGCGCCCTACACCCGAAGGTGATCTCGACGCGATGGGGGCTCGCCGGTATTCACGCCCACCGCGGCGACTACGAGCAAGCCGAGCGGGAGTATCGCTGGGTGCTCGAGCGACGCGAGGAGCGCTTCGGCGGCCGCGGACCGGATCTCATGCGCGCGCAGCTCGGCCTCGCCCGCGTGCTCACGGCGCTCGAGCGCCATGACGAAGCGGAGGCGAGCGCGCGGGCGGCGATCGGCGCCTACGACTCCTCGGCGGGCGCCAAGGGCCTCCTCGCGACCGCGTACAACAACCTCGGGAACGCGCTCGAGCTCCAGGGAGACCTCAGCGGTGCCGAGGACGCGCAGCGCGAGGCGCTGGAGCTCCAGCGCGCGCGCAAGGGGGACGATCACCCGTCCGTCGCCGTCACGCGCAGCGCCATCGGTCTCATCCTCGAGAAGCGCGGGGACCCCCTCGCGGCCGAGCGAGAGCAGCGCGCCGCGCTCGAGGTGCTCGAGGACAAGCTCGGCGCGGATCACCCGACGACCGCGAACGTGCGCAGCAACCTGGGCACCGCGCTCGCCGGGCAGGGACGCGTGAAGGAAGCGCTCGAGCTGCAGCGCGCGGCGCTCTCCGCCTCGCGCGCGAAGCTCGGCGACGAGCACCCGCAGACCGTCGAGATCGCGGCGCTCGTGCGGGCGCTCGAGTCACGGTGACCGCTCGCTTTGCGGTCCCGCGCCGCGCGTGCTGGAATAGGCCCGTTGAACACCGCGAAGCAGCGCAGGTGAACCATGCGGGCGATCGCGCGTCGCGTTCGCCCGTTGGGGTGGATCGGCGTCGCGCTCATCCCGTTCCTGCTCTGGCGCGCGCAGCCCGGCCGCGCTCGACGACGATGAATGACGACACGACGACGACGAGCGCCTGCCTCAATGGACACCGACAGGCGCAGACGAGTCAACCAACTCAGGATCGTCAGACACCGCGGCCGCTCCGCGCGTTGCCACGAGTGAACGCCATGCCGCGCCCGCCGAGACCACGCTCGCCCGCGCGCCTCGCCGCGCTCGCGCTCCTCGTGTGCGCGTGCCGAGCCGCCTCTACGCGCCAGACAGAGACGCCCAAGCTCGACGTCGCGCTCGAGCGCGAGCCGGGCGATGAGCCTCCGCCCAAGCCCCCGCCGCCCGGCCCGCCGGCGGCGAATTCCCTGCCGGACGGTTCACCTGGCCTCTTGGTCATCAACGACAGCGACCGAGACATCGACATCTACACCGCCTACGTGATCGATCGCGCCGGCGAGCTCGGGACGCGCGTGCTGTGGCCGCACAAGCACGACTGCGAGGGGCGCACGCACCTGACGCGCATCGTCCCGAAGGACGGGGGTCGCTTCACGCTCCCGCCCCCGTCGCGCACCTTCGCGCCCGGCGGCTGCGAGCCTGGCCCGCCGCTCCCGCCCGGCGACTACGTGGTGAGCATCGACAGCGGCTACAGCGCGCGGCTGCACGCGGCTGCCCCCATCACGCTGCCGATGTCCGCGCCGGTGGAGCTACGCATCGAGCAAAAGGAGGATCCGATCCCGTGCACCGCGGAGCTGGGGCGTCGCGCGGTCAACCTCCTCAAGCGCCAGCTCAAACACGACACGACGCGCGGCGACAAGATCCCCCCGCGCTTCCTCGACGGCTGCGACCTCCGCCGGCCGCAGTGCGTCGAGAGCGGGGAGTTCCCGGCGCTGCCGCCGGCGCGCTGCGTCGCGACGCTCTTCACCCACAAGTACGGGGCGACGCTGCGAGTCCTCAAGCCCCCTGGGGACGACGCGCTGCGCGGGCTCTCGATGGAGCTCGATCACGACGTCATCCACGGTCGAGACCCGAGCGCCACCCGCAGCAGCAGCGCCCGCTTCGACGTCGAAGGGCACGAGCTCGTGATCGCCGGCACCAACTCCGAGCTCTGGCACGAGCACGGCGGTGACGCCGCGCGCGTCGACCAGGTCACGCTCCGCGTGCGCAACCCCGCCGGCCGCCCCGTCGCGTTTCAGGTCGTCGCGCTCGAGTGGCTCAGGAGCTTCGGCTGCGAGCTCCCAGAGAAGACGCTCGCGCGCCCGGCCATCCGCAAGATCGAGCCCCAGGGGACGCTCCCGCCCGGCGAGAGCGAGTTGACGATCTGGTTCGAAGACCAGGGCGCCTACCAGTCGCACTGCGACCGCTTCGCCGCGCGCGCGCGCGTCGTCATCGGCGGCGTCGAGCGGGCCATCACCGCCGAGTATTACGTCGGGCGCTTCGACCCGATCGAGTAGCGGCGAGGTGATCGCCCAGCGCTATAGTGTCGTCAGTGTCTGCCCGTTGGAGCCTCTGCGCCGTAACCGTGACCGTGATCGTGATCGCTAGCGCGAGCGCGTCGCCGCTCGCCTGCGGAGGCTCCGCGCGCGACACCGACACGAGCGACGCAGGCGTACTCCCACGCCTCTGCGCCGCGGACTCCTACGATTCAGCCGCGTACTTCGCGTGGGCCCACGACACCTGGCCCCCGATGACCCTCACGCTCTCCAGGGTCAACCACGACGACGGGACCTGCGCCGTGCTGCGGTTCACCAGCCCCGAGCTCGACGGGAACTCTCCGATCGAGAGCCCCCCGGACTGGGCGCTCGAGATCTACCTGTACAACGAGACCGAGGGCTGCCTCTCCGTCGACGGTCCGCCGGTGAGCGGCACCGGCGTCGCGCCCGCCTCTGCGGTGGAGGGCGTCGCCGACTGGTCGCCCCAGCCTGGAGTCCCCGCGTCGGTCTCCGCGAGCGTCACGGTCCGATTTGAACAAGACGAGCCCTGGATCCCGGAGTCTGAGACCTTCGAGATCTGCGAGCTCGAGGTTGAGGCGATCCCGCCCGACTATCTCGAGCCGTGACCGCGTCGCGCCACCTCCACCGCACGCGCCAGCGTCCCCTCGCCCCCTCCCGCGTAGTCAGCGCGAGTCGATCGCGCGGGGTCGTTCGGTCAGGTGCTGGTAGAGCGCGCGCGCAATCCTGACATGCTCGAAGAAGCATGTCGACGCCGAGGGAGTACGCGCTCTACTTCATCTCGGATCACGACAGCGAGTCCTACGACATCCACCGCGCGCCGCTGGTCCTCGACCCATAGCCGAGGCCGCGCCCGCGCGTCAGGTCGGCGGCGTGAAGTTCTCGCAGGCGTCGCCGACGATCGAGACCGCGTCGTCGAAGAAGGACGCGTAGTTGTTCACGCAGATGTCGCCGATCGTGCCGTGCGTGAACATCTGCGTGAACTCCATGATCCGCACCGCCAGAAACCACGTCAGGAGCGGGTCCGTGTTGTTCTGCGCCGGGCAGGCGTTCGGCTCCTCGTGCTGCACCAGCGAGAGCACCGCGACGTTCTCCTCGACCCCGCCCTTGGCCGTGACGACCGCGTCGTACCAGTCGGCGGGATCGCCCTCGGAGCCGAAGTAGCCGAAGCCGGGCGGGTTGTCGTAGTCGTCCTCCTCATCGGTGATCACGACGATCACGAGCAGCGCGTCGTCGCGGATGAAGCCCTCGTTGCACGCGCCGACGTCGGCGAACGCCGGGCCGACCGCGGTGTACATGGCCTGCATCGAGGTGTTGTCGCCCGAGCCGCCGGTGCCGGGCTGCCCCGCGCAGGCGAAGGTCGTCGACAGGTCGTCGGCCTCAGTCATGAAGCGCTTCCCCTCCGCGAAGGGGCCGCACTGGCCGTTCTGCGTCTGGGTCACGAGCGCGCCGATCTCCTGGCAGCCGAGCTCGTTCTCGACGTAGGCGTCGCTGGTGACCACGCCGACGTGGTAGCTCTCGACCTCCCCGAGGGTCGCCTGGATCGCGTCGATGAACCCCGGGAAGCTGTTGTTGAGCGCGATCTGCTCGTCGCCCATGCTGCCCGAGTCGTCGACGACGAACAGGAAGTCGACCTTCGAACAGCCCTCCGAGACGGGCGGGGCCCCGTCCGGCACGGCCTGATCAAACTTCGGCCCGGTCGTGAGCGGCGTCGAGTCCCCGCTGCTCGTCACGCCGCCCGCGGTGGTGGTCGTGGTGGTGGTCGTCGTCGCGGTCGCGGCCGTCGAGCCCTGCCCGACCGTCGTCCCGTCCGCCGAGCCTGCGGTCGTCGCGGTCGAGGAGCCGGGCGTCCCCGTCGACGACGCGTCGCTCGCGGCCGTCGACTCGCTCGCCGCGCCGTCGCTGTCGCCGCACGCGAGCGGCGCGAGCAGCATCGTCATCAAGAGCCCAGCGTGAACGCGTCGACACGGCACCGCGTGAGCATCCCACGATAGGCGGCGCCCGACAACGAGCGCGCGCGCGCCTTCTCCGGGTATACAGGGCGTCGATGCACCGCTTCTCGCTCTTCGTCGACTACTCGAACCTGTTCGGCATCCTCAAGAGCCTCGACGTCCGCGTCACCGACTACGAGTCGTTCTTCTGGCACATCTTCGAACAGGCCGCGATTACGTGGCAGCACAAGCTGCTCGGCGAGCAGCTCCCGACCCTGCAGCTGCAGCGCGTGTACTGGTACGCCGTGGGCAGCATGGACACCTGGGACTTCACCAGCGAGCGCACGCGCGGGCACCTGTTTCGCATGTTCGACCGTGACTCGGAGTGCCGGCGGCTGTACGTCGCCGACGCGCGGCAGCGCTACCCGAAGGAGAACCTGCCCGAGCTGACCGCCGAGGCCTTCGTCACCTATCGACGCGAGCGCCAGGGCTGGTACGACGACAAGCGCGCGGCGCTCGAGAGCATGCGCAAGTTCTTCCGCACGATCCGGCAATCGACGCAGTTCATCGACATCAAGGACACCGGCGTCTGGAAGGTCAACATGCACGCCAAGAGCGTCGAGGAGAAGGGCGTCGACACCTCGCTCGCGGTCGACATGGTCGCGCTCTCCGACACCTACGACGTCGCGATCGTGATCTCGGGCGACGCCGACATGATCCCGTCGATCGAGTACGTCAAGACCCGCGGCAAGACCGTCGGCGTGACCGAGCTGCTGAAGGGCGCGCGCCCCGACGGGCGCCGCGGGCACGGCTTCGCCACCCGCCTGCGGCAGGCGGCCGACTTCACGGTCCCGGTGTTTGAGTCCGAGCTCACGCGCACCAGCTTCGCGCGCAAGGGCATCGACTGACGCCGCGCTAGGACCGGGACCGCCGGGTTGAGGTCGACGCCGACTCCGAGGGCGCCGCGCGTCACGCGGGCGCGAGTCCGAGCTGCTCACGGCGCGCGGCCTGCCAGGCGCGCAGCTCGTCGTCGGTCAGCGCCGCGCCGTGCCACAGCGCCCAATTGAGGCACGCGATGATGTCCGAGCCGTCCTCGACGCCGACGGCCAGACGGATCAGGCGATCGAAGCCAGCGCGGCGCAGCGCGGGCGCCGGCGTGAAGTACTCGGACACGGTCGGGTGGTGGTTGACCTTGGTCACGAGCCCGTCGAAGGACAGCGCGTAGCGGGGCACCACGCAGGTCGCCAGCGCGTCGGCGACGCGCCGCGACGCGGGCTCGTCGGCGCCCTCGACCCGGAACGAGAGCAGCGATCCGTAGCGCACGTAGTGGGCCTCGATCGCCGCGCGATCCGGGTGATCGGGGAGGCTCGGGTGAAACACGCGCTCGACTCGAGGGTGGCGCGAGAGGAAGGCCGCGACCGCGCGCGCGTTAAAGCAGCGGCGTCGAAAATTCTGCTCGGCGACCGCGAGCCCCTCGCGGATGACCTCGGCGCGGCGCCAGTCGAGGATCCCGCCGCGCATGGCCTGAAGATCCATCAGCGAGTTGAGCAGGTCGAGATCGCTGGAGGCGACGTAGCCCCACAGGTCGCGGTCCTGACCGCCGAGCGCCTTGGTCCCGCTCGCCAGCACGACGTCGACGCCGGGGATCGTCAGCAGCGGCGCGCGCAGGCTCCAAGGCGTGGCGATGGTCGTGTCGATCGCCAGCCGGATCCCGGGGCTGCCGCTCGCCCGCGCCGCCTTGATGACCGAGCCGAGCGCGGCGGGGTCCTGGGCGCGCACCAGCGGGTTGGTGAAGGTCTCGGCGAACACCAAGGTGGTCTCGGGCCGGATCGCGGCGCGCAGCGCCTCGTGATCGCCGTCGTCGATCACGCTCAGCGCGGCGCCGACGCGCTGACAGAGCCACTCCAAGTACTTCAGCGACTTGTTGTAGACCTGCCGCATCATCACCGCGTGGGCGCCCGGCTTGATCAGCGCGTCGAACAGCAGCGCGGTCGCCTGCATGCCGCAGTCCGTCAGGATCGCCCCGGGCGCGCGCTCGGTCTCGCGGACCCACTCGAGCAGCGCGCGGGTCGTCTCGGTCCCGTAGCGCGCGTAGACCTGGGGCAGCTCGGACCAGCACCCGGTCTGCATGAACGCGAACTCGACCTTGCCTTCCTGCCAGGCGACCATCGCGGCCGAGCCGAGCAGATCGAGCTGCACGGTGCGATCCCGCGGGTGCAGGTAGGGCACGCCGCGCCGGCGGATCGCGTCGTCGATCCCCTCGTGCAGCGCGCGGGTCGGGTCGGCCATCTCCGCGAGCGACGGGCGCCGCGAGGGGCAACGCGCGGGATCCTGATAGTCCGCGATCGACATGCGGGTCGCATACCACTTGCCGGGAGCGTGCGCGTACGCGCTGGACGACACGCGGCTCGTGCGCATATCCACGCCGCGTCGCAGGTTTCGTGAATCACTCGACGCGCCGCCGGGGTCCGAAGGCTTTACGCGCCGGTAACCCACGAGGCCCGCGAGTTCTGCATATTCTGTCCCTAGCCGCCGAACCATCGCCGCCGCCTCATCGCGCGTCACCGTGAACCTGCCCTCGACACAGCACGAACGCCCCGCGCCCCGACCGAGCGCGCTGCGAGCCGCGCTGGCGCGCCGGCTTCCGCCGGAGGCTCCGCTCCGCGTCCTCGAGGTCATCACCCACGACGCGCCCGGGCCCGCGCTCTCGACCCCCTACCTCGAGGCCGGCGCCGCCGTCACGCTGGTGCGGCGCGCCTCCGCCGACGCGGCTCCTCGGGTCGCGCGCGCCGCTTGGCTCCCACTCCACCGCGAGGCCGTCCTCGAGCCCGCGCGGCCGCTGTCGACGATCGGGATCCGACCCGGCGCCCACGAGCTCGTCATCTGGAACCCGCCGCTCGACCTCGAGGCCGACGCCCGCCCGCTGCGAGCGCTCGTCGAGGCGCTGACCCCCGGCGGCGCGCTCGTCCTGCCGCGCGCGCGCGGCCGTACACCGCGCGCTGGGATAGATGACCTCGAGGACATCTTATTGCTTCGCGACGGTCTCGGCTCGCGCGCCGTCGGCCTCATCGCGCGTCGACGCGGGCGCGCGCCCGCGCTGCCGACTCCGCTCCGCGCCCTCGATCGCGCCGCCTGCGTCGACCGAGCGCGCCTGCTCGAGGTGTTTCACAGCCCGGCCGCGCGCGGCCCCAGGCGCCTGCGACCGGGTGCGTCGCAACGCTTCACCGCCGAGCGCGACGCGATGCTCGCCGCGCTCCGCGAGCGCGTCGCGTCGGGCCGCGAGCTCGATCCCCACGCGCTCGCGCTCCCGAGCTGCGCGCCGCCTCGCGCGCCAACCATCGCCCCGGGCTGCGACGTACTCGCGATCCTCCCCCACCCCGACGACGAGTCGATCTACGCCGGCGGGACGATCGCGCGTCTCGTCGCGCTCGGCCTCCGCGTGCAGCTCGTGACCCTGACCGGCGGCGAGGGCGGACGCGCCGCTCGCCCGCTCGAGGCCGGGCGAGGCGGCGGTGATTCGCTCGCGCGTCGACGCGCCGCCGAGTGGTCACGGGCGATCGCGCTGCTGGGGATCGCCGCGGCCGAGCCGCTCGGCTTCGCGGACTTTGGCAAGTACCGCGACGCGCACAAGTCCGAGCCGGTGACCGCCGCCGACGCGCTGCGTCGCTGGGGCGCGGCCCCGCTGCTCGGCGCGCTCACCCGGACGATTCGCCAGCGACGGCCGCGCGCGCTGCTGTCGATGGCCCCCGACCGCGACCCCAACTACTCGCTGCACGGGCATCACCTCGCCTGCGGCGTCGCCGTCGCGATCGCCTTTCACCTCGCCGGCGATCCCGACTGGCCTGCCTGCTCGGACATCTTGCCGTGGGGCCCGGGGCTGCACCGCGTGCTCGCGCCCCCGCACACCGCGGACGCCGACACGATCGCGGTCGCTGTCTCGGGCGAGGCGCTCGCGCGCAAGCGCGCCGCGGTCGCGGCCCACGAGAGCCAGCGCTACTCGACCGCCCGACTGCTCGCGGCGCTGGGTCGCGAGGCCGACGCGCCCCACCGCGAGCACCTCGATCTCCTGCAGGCCCGCGAGGGCGCGGAGGATCCCTTCGCCGCGCTGGCGGCCCCGGAGGAGCGCGCGTGACGGGCGACCGCTCGGGCTTGATCACCCGCGTCGCGCTGCCGAGCGCGTCCGCGCCCGAGCCGCTGCGCTCGCTGCTGGCGGGCGCGGAGCCGGCGGCCACGCTCTTCAACCTGCGCGCGACGCGGACGCGCCTGGAGGAGCTGTCTTCTCGGACATACCCACGCCGCGCGCTGGGTGAGCTGCTGCTCGGGCAGGCCCGCGCCCGCGCGGCCGGGGCCGCGTCTGTCGCCGCGATCCAGCGCCTGGCGAACACCGAGGCGGTCGTCGTCGCCACCGGGCAGCAGGTCGGGCTGCTCGGCGGACCGCTCTACACCCTCTACAAGGCGCTCGCGGCGGCCTCCCACGCCCGCGCGCTCTCCGAGGCCGGCGTCCCCGCGGTCGCGCTGTTCTGGATGGCGAGCTTTGATCACGACTTCGAAGAGGTCGCGCGCGTCCGCCTCCTCGCCGGGGAGCACGAGCCGCGCGCGCTCGAGCTCCCCTGCCCCGCGCCCGGCGCTCCGGTGGGCGCGGTCCGCCCCGGCGCCGCGATCCACGAGCTCCTCGACCAGGTCCGCGACGCGCTCGCGCCGCTGCCCTACGCGCGCGAGACCCTCAGCGAGCTGCGACGCTGCTACCGCCCCGATCGCTCCCTCGCCGACGCCTTCGCGCGCTGGCTCGGCTCGTGCACCGATCGCTTCGGGCTGATCCTGCTGGACCCCGCCGATCCGCGCTTCGCCGCGCTCGCCCGCCCGTGGATCGAGCGCGAGCTGCTCTCGGCGAGTGACTCCCGCGTCGCCGAGGCCCGCGGGCGCGCGCTCGCCCGCGCCCTTGGCGTGACGCCGGCGGTTCCTCCCAGGCCGCGCGCGCGGCTCGGCGTGTTCTTCACCGACGACGCCGGCTGCCGCGCGCCGCTGCTGCGGGCGGGCGACGACTTCACATGCCCCAGCGGACATCTTTCGCGGGCCGCCGCCGCGCGCCTCCTGGCCCGCGCGCCCGAGCGCTTCACCCCCGACGCGCTGCTGCGCCCGATCGTCCAGGACGCGCTGCTGCCGACCCTCGCCTGCGTGCTCGGCCCGGGCGAGCTGCGCTACCACGCCCAGCTCGGCCCGCTGTACCGCTGGGCGGGCGTCCCCCAGCCCGAGCCGCTGCTGCGCCCGCGCCTGACCCTGATCCCGCGCGAGCTGGTGAACGAGATCGGCGACGCCCCCACGGCGGAGACGCTGCGCCATCTGCAGAGCCCCGGCCGCGAGCGCTGGATCGCGCGACGCGGGCTCGAGCGCCCGCAACAACGCGCCCTGACCTGCGTGGACCAGCTGCGCGCGGGCGCGCGCCAGCTGCACGCGCGGCTCGACGCGCGTGACTTCGACGGCGCCGAGGCCATCATCGCCACCCTCCGCCAGGCGATCGAGGACGCGTCGGCCGAAGACTTCACCAGCTCGCTCGCCGCGCTCGCCGAGCTCGAGCGCGAGCTCACGCGCGCGCGCCTGGTCCGTGGCTACACCCCCCGACGCGCCGCGCTTCGCACGATCGTCCGCGCCTACACCGAGCTCGAGCGCAAGCTCACGAAACATGGCCGAAGGAACCAACGTTCTACGCTCCGGCGCATTCGCGCCGCGCTGCCTCCCCCAGGAGGACCACAAGAGCGCGCGATGACCATCGCGCAGCTCCTCGCCTGGCGCGGCCCCGACGTACTCGAGAGCCTGGCGCGCGTCTGCGCGCCCCCGCGCCAGCAACCAACGCACCACTTCGCGGTTCTCGAGACATCCTGCCCAGGGCCGCCCCAATTCGAAGCCGCGACCGAAGCCGCGACCGCCTCACCACCGATGGGAACCGCACACACAGCCGCCGAGCCCGCGCTCCCAGCGTCACGGCTCCCGGACGCCCTGCGCACGCTTCGACGGCTCCGGCTCGGGCTCGCCCGCCGCTATCGCAAGCGCCTGCAGGTCAGCCTCCGCAGCAGCGGCTCGCGCCCGCTGCCCACGGACCGCGATCCGCTCCCGATCGCGCTGCTGGCGATGGGCGGCGTCGGCGGCAGCGGCCGCGTCGCGCGGGCGGTCGCCTGCGGGCTCGCCGACCGCGGGCATGAGGTCCACCTGTTCAGCAGCGACAACCCGCACTGGAACGACTCGCAGCTCGACTGGGTGACGACCCACCGCATCGGCCTGCAGCAGACCCCGCAGCCGCCGGAGCGCGTCGACGAGACCGCCGCGGCGCGCCTCGCGAGCGCGCTCGATCGCCACTGCATCCGCGTCGTCAACGTGCACTACGCCTCGGGCCTCCTCGGCGTCGCGCTCGCCGCCCGCGAGCGCCTGGGCCGGCGCGGCGAGGACATCCGCGTGTGCGCCTCGCTGCACGGGACCGACGTGACCTCCTGGACAGCTTCACCGGCGTCCGCCGACGCCGTCCGCTCGCGCCGCGTGCTCGCCGAGCAGCTCGCGCGCTGTGACGCGATCACCACGGTCTCGCGCTGGCTCGCCGCGCGCGCGCGCGCGACCTTCGAGCTCGCGCGTGAGCCCCTCGTGATCCCCAACGCCGTCGAGGCGCGGCTGTTCCACCCTCGCCCGGGACGCGCGCTGCGGGAGCGCCTCGCGGACGAAGGCGAGCTGCTGATCGCCCACGTCTCCAACCTCCGCCCGGTCAAGCGCTCGCTCGACGCGATCGAGCTGCTCGGCCGCGCGCGCGCGGCCGGCGTGCCCGCGCGGATGCTGCTCATGGGCGACGGGCCGCAGGCGGACGCCCTGCGACGGCGCGCCGCCGCGCTCGAGCTCACCCCATACCTGCACATGACCGGCGCCCTGCAGCCCGGGCCGCTCGCCCGTCACCTCGCCGCCTGCGACCTCGCGGTCGTCAGCTCGGAGAGCGAGAGCTTCTCGCTCGCCGCGCTCGAGGCCATGGCCTGCGGCCTCCCGGTGCTCGGCACGCGCTGCGGCGGCCTCGAGGAGGTCGTCGCGCTGCTCGAGGGCTACCCGACGGCTTCCTCCCCAACTTCCTCCGCGACTTCCTCCGCGACCTCCGCCGCGACCTCCTCCAGCGCGGCCGGTCCGCTCTCGCGTCTGCTCGTCAAGGTCGGGGACACCGAGGCGATGTGCGCGCGGCTGCTCGAGCTGCTCGCAAGCGACGCGCGCCTGCGCGAGACCGTCGAGCGCCTGATGCCCGCGAGCATGGGCCCGTTCCGCGAGCACAAGCAGATCCTCCGCTACCTCGCCGCCTATCGCGGGATGCTCGCGGACGAGGGCGCGCCCGCGCGGGGCGACACGATCGCCGTCGAGCGCGATACCCTCGGCGCCGCACTACCGTGACCCCGCCGCCCACAGCAAGCGCGCCCGCGCGAGACCTTCGACGCGACCGACTCGTCCTGCTCTCGCTGTGGCTGATGGTCTTCGCCTCGAGCAGCCAGGTGATGATCGTCGTCCCGATCATGCCGCGGATCGGCGAGGCCCTGCAGATCGGCGAGTCGCTCTACGGATCGCTGATGGCCGGCTTCGCCGCCTCGCTCGCGCTCTTCGCCCTGATCATCGGGCCCGTCTCCGACCGCGTCGGTCGTCGTCGCGTACTGCTGATCGGGACCGGCGCGCTCACGATCCTGCTGGGCCTGCATGTCTTCGCGGTCAGCTACCCCGCGCTGCTGCTGCTGCGCGTCCTCGCCGGCGCCGGCGCCGGCGTGCTCAGCGGCGGCGCGGTCTCCTACGTCGGCGACTACTTCCCCTACGAGCGCCGCGGCTGGGCCAACGGCGTCATCATGACCGGCTTCGCCTTCGGTCAGGTCTTCGCGATCCCGCTCGGCACCGTGCTCGCCGACAGCCACGGCTTCCAGGCCCCCTTCGTCGCCTTCGCGGCGCCCATGGCCGCCGCCTTCGCGCTCATCCTGCTCGCCGTCCCCCAGCCCGACGTGCGCCGCGAGACCGCGCCGCTGACCATCACCCAGGCGCTGCGCGGCTACGCCGAGCTGCTGCGCGAGCGCGTCATCTTCGGCGCGACGCTGACCTACTTCCTGATGTTCGGCGCGACCTCGACGCTCTTCATCTACTACCCGACATGGCTCGAGGAGCACGTCGGCGCGAGCTCCCGCGACATCGCCGTGATGTTCGCGATCGGCGGCGTCATCAGCATCCTCTCCGGGCCGCTCGCCGGGCGCATCTCGGACCGCATCGGCCGCAAGCCCATGCTGATCACGGCCTGCGCCGGCTTCTTCGTCCTCGCGCTCGCGGTCCCCTACGCCGTGCGCGGCCTCGCGGGCGCCTACATCGCCTTCGGCCTCGCCATGCTCCTCTACACCGCGCGCCTCAGCCCGCTGCAGGCGCTCCTCAGCGCGCTCGTGCCGGACGAGCGCCGCGGCCGACTCCTCAGCCTCAACGTCGCCGCCGGGCAGCTCGGCAGCGCCGCCGGAGCCGCCGCGATCGGCCCGCTCTACGCCTGGCGCGGCTTCGCCACCAACACCGCGCTGACGGCCGTCGCGCTCGCGATCGCCACGATCGTTATCGTACGCATGCTCCCCGAGCCAGGTCGCCACGCCGGCGCGCCCGCGGCCTAACTCGGATCGGCTACGCGGCGCGCCCGCGGCCGCTCAGCACGATCGCGGGCGTGATGAAGAGGCTGAGCGGCGTCGCGGCGGAGCTCCTCGCCGAGGCGAGGTCGCCGCGCGCTCGCGGCGTCGTCTACACTCCTCGGACAATGACCACCGACGAGGTGCTACGCGCCAACGCGCGCTTCTACCAGGCCTTCGCCCGCGGGGACGCGCGCGCCATGGACGAGCTGTGGGCCCGCGACGCGCCGGTCGCCTGCGTCCACCCCGGCTGGCGCATCATCGACGAGCGCGCGATCATCATCAACAGCTGGCGCATGATCCTCGGCGAGGGCCCGACGCCGATCTCGTGCGAGCGCCCGCGCGTCCTCTGCCTCGACGACTCGAGCGCGGTCGTGACCTGCGTCGAGCAGCTCGGCGACAGCGAGCTGACCGCGACCAACGTGTTCACGCGCGAGGCCGGCGAGTGGCGACTCGTGCACCACCACGCCGGGCCGATCGTCGCGCGCCCGAGCGCGCCGCGGGTCCTCAACTAGCTAGCCCGATTCGAAGCCGCGGCTGAGCTCGGCGCGACGCGCCAGCCCGTGACTCCTGACAGCGCGAGCCGCGAGCCGTCGGGCCTCGAGCGCCCGACTAATTCGGCTTGACCACGACCCGCGAGCGCGCCTTGAGGCCCCCGCCCTCGGGCTTCTTCTCGCCCTCGGCGGCGGCCTCAGCAGCCGGCTTCTCGGGCTCCTTCGGCGGCAGCGCGGCGCGGGCCTCCTCGAGGTCGCCGAGCAGCAAGATCCCCGAGCACTTGCCGGTCCCCGGCGCCGACTTCTTGCGCAGCGCCTTGGCGACGCAGCCGACGTAGCGCTTGCCGCCCTTGCCGTTGCCGCGCACCTCCTTCACGCGCCCCTTCTCGAAGGTCCAGCGGATCCCCACCGGCGCGCCGCCTTTCTTGAGGCACTTGTCCAGCTTGCGCCGATGTCGAGCGACCGCCGCGACCGAGTCCTGGATGCCATCGTCGCCGAACTCGTCCATCTTGCACGAGAGGTTGTGGGCCTCGAAGCCGTTGGCGACCACGGTGTCGCGCTTGGTCGTGAGGCGCAGCGTCACCTCTTTGCCGCCGGCCGAGTCGATGCGCTTTTGGTTGACGCAGCCGTCCTCGACCCCGAGCTCGCAGGCGTTCTTGAACTGATCGCGCGCGCGCTCGACCGAGGGGTTGGTGCCGATGCCGTGGTACATGCAGAGCGCGAGCTGCAGGCAGCCGTGCCCGTTGTAGCCGACGCACGCGCTGTTGTAGGCCGCGAGCGCCCGCGCCTTGTGTTCGAAGTCACTCTTCGGGTCGGGGTTAAACAGCAGGTCACCCGCCCACGCGCAGCCGTCTCCGTCTCCGAGCGCGCAGGCTTTCTCGTACAGCTCGGCCGCCCGCAGCTTGTCCTCGCCCGCGGCGCCCGTCAGCTTCGCGCGCTCCATGTCCGCCGCGCCCATGCACGCCTTGCTGCGCCCGCCCTCGCAGCCCTTCAGCGCGTAGGTCATCGCGACGTCCTCGTCGCCCACGCCGTCGTTGCGCGCGAGGTCCATGCGGAGCTCACAAGATTCCTCATGGGTCAGCTCGCACGCGAGCTCGTAGAACCTCGCGGACTTCTCGAGGTCCTTCTCGCCGCCCTCGCCGCTGTAGTAGAGCTTGGCGAGGTTGAAGCACGAAATAGGGTCGCCCGCCTCGTCCTCGGGCTCGCAGCTTTTGCGGAGCGGCTCCATCGCGGCCTCCGGGTTGCCCTCCCACATCGCGGCCTCGGCCTCCTCGACGCAGCTCGCCCCCTCGCAGCCCTCGTCGACCGGCGCGACGACTTCTTCCTTCGGCTTACACGAGAGCGGGCCGCACAGCACCCAGGAGACGGTGATCGAGGTGGTGATAAGAGAGGTCCAGCCGCGCACGACTCTATGGAAAACGAGCGCCGCCTCTACGTCAACCGACGCGCGCGCGCGCGAGCGCGCACGTCACCTGCCCTTACGGTCAGGAGCGCCCACGCCGCGCGACGCGTGTGGGCGCGGCACGGACAGCGGCCTACGGGCGACCTACATCGCCGGCTCGGTCGGCGCTCGCTTAAGCGTGAAGCTTGACTCCAAGGCCGCCTCGACGTCGGCGCGCGCGAACGGCAGCTGGCGGTAGGTCCCCGAGCGCCAGTCCTCCTGCGCGATCGAGAAGCGCGCGCTCTCGGGGTCGGCGCTGTTGCCCATCGAGTAGTTCATCCACGTCACCGGCGTGCCCTCGGCGTCGAAGCCCGTGCACGAGCGGAAGATCGCGCCGTCGTGGCTCTCCCACCGCGAGCGCGGCGTCGTGATGTCGCCGCCCTCGAAGAAGGGCGACATCGAGACGTTGACCGTGTCGTCACCGCCGTCGGTCGAGACCCAGCCGTAGTCGAGCGCCGGCGTCGGGTTGCGGAACTCGGTCCCGTGCCGCTCGCCCCAGGTGTAGCCCGAGGGATCGACGCCGCCGAACTCCGCGGTCAGCCAGTCCGCCGTCTGCGCGAGCGCGTCGAGCACGATCCCGTGCTTGCCGCCCTGCAGCAGCACGCCGCTGTTCGGGTAGCTCTCGGTCAGCAGCAGCGCGCCGAGCTTCAGGCCCCAGGGCGCCTGGATATCCATGATCGCGCCGAGCAAGATCGACATGTCGTCGCCCAGCGCCCGCGCGGTCACGTGGCTCGCGAAGGCGTGGAAGGCCAGCGCCCCGGATGAATCTCGAGACATCCTGCGATCCCAGCCGGCGATCACCGAGACCAGCTGCTCGAGATCCGCGCGCGCGGCGTACTCGCTCAGCGCCGGATCGCTCGCCGCCGCCGCCCAGGCCGCCTCGATCACCGGGACCATCAGGTCAGCGTTGGTGCTGTAGACGTCGGTCTGCAGCGCCTGCATGTCCTCGATCGTGACGCCGCCGCGCTGGGTCAGGCGCGCGAGCTCGTCCTGCAGACGCTTCGCGCGGTAGCCGACCGCGTAGAAGTAGCCGTAGTACCAGGGGTCGTTCTTGACGTCGCCGTCGGCGGTGAAGCCGAAGGGGTCGTTGTTCGCGGTCGCGAAGTAGCCGGTCTTCGACGCGCGGCTGCGCGGCATCTTGCTCTGCGGCAGCCAGCGCTCCTGCATCCACGGCTCGAAGCTCTCCGGGCTGTTCTCCATCACCCGGTACGGGTCGTGGGCCGCGCCGCCGCGGTCGGGGAGCAGCACGTTGGTCTGGTAGCTGATGTCGTCGATGTCGGCCGACATCCAGTTAAACGTGCCCACGTCGATGAGCGCCGAGGCCGACTCGTAGTCGTCCACCGAGTCGGCGAGGTTCATCGCCGCGAACGCGGCCGACTCCATCGTCGGGCGAAAGCCCGTCCAGTTCATCAGGATGTGCTCGCCGTCGCCGACGAGCATCGACTGGTTGATCCCCAGCGGGGCCAGCAGCGCGTCGCCGATCAGCACGCCGTGGTACTGGCCGCCCGCCTCGACGTCGCCCGCGGGCACCGTCACGACCTCGCCGCCCTTCACCGTGATCTGCTCGTTTCGCCAGATCACCGGGATCGTCTCGTCGCCGAGGTTCGCCGCGCCGCTGTCACCCGAGAGCGTGACGCCCCACATGTCCATCGCGTCCGCGAAGCCGGTGGTCGCCGCCCAGCCCACGCGGCGGTTGTGCCCGAGGTGGACCGCCGGCGCGCCGACGAACGACCAGCCGATCACGTCGATGCGCCCGTTCGCGTCGGCGCTGTTGAGGTGCTGCGTGTACATCAGCGAGGGGCTCTCGAGCGGCTGGTGCGGGTCGTTGCAGATCAGCGGGCGCCCGTCGGCGGTGAAGCGCCCCGAGACCGCCCAGTTGTTCGAGCCCTGCACGCGCAGCGGCGCCATCGCCTCGCGCAGCCGCGCGAGGCCGCGCCCGAGCTGCTCGAGCTGCGCCCGGTCGAGCTGCCGCCTCGGCCTGTAGGGCGGCTCGGCGTCGCGCGGGCTCGTCGGCGCCCCCACGCTCGGCGCGAGCGCCGGGCGGTCCTCGGGCGGCAGCGTCCACGCAGGGTAGACCGGCTTCGAGATCTGCACCGTGTTGAGCACGCTCGGGAAGAACTCCTCGATGAAGGTGGTCAGCAGCTCGTACTCGAGCTGGTTGGAGTTCCCGAACATCAGCAGCTTCGCGACGATGAAGGGATCCTCGATCGACCAGCGCTCGGGGGCGTAGTTCAGCTCGCCCTCGCCGGCGCCGAAGCCGTAGGGCAGCGGCTGCTCGCCGGCCTGGATCTCGTCGACGCGCTGGTTCACGCCCGCGATCCAGGCTTCGAACAGGCCGTACACGTGGGGCTGCTCGACCCGCAGGCGCTCGGCGTCCGCGGCCCCCCAGCGCGGGAAGTTGAAGATCCGCGACGCCTTGTCGCTGTCGACGAGACCCGGGCCCAGGACCTCGGCCCGCCGCCCCAGCGCGCGGCGCCGCATCAGGTCCATCTGAAACAGCCGGTCCGTCGCCATCTGGTACCCGGCCGCCCACATCAGGTCTTCGTCGTTGTCCGCGTAGATGTGCGTGACGCCGAGCTCGTCGATGATGACCTCGACCTCGCCCGCCGCGCTCTCGCCGTCCGTGTCGCCGTCGCTGTCGCTGCCCGTCGCCGTCTCGCTCGTCCCCGCGCCGCCGCTGCAGGCCGGCGCGGCGCCGAGGGTCGCGAGGGTCGCCAGAAGCGTCGCGCCTGCCCAGAGATTCCAATTCAGCTGTCGCATCTCGCTCTCCTCCTGCGCGCTCGCTTGTGCTCCATGCAGGAGCACGACAATATGGCACTGAGTGCCACGGGTCAACGGAGCCCGGGCGCCGCGACGCCCCGGAGTATTCGTGCCCAGCGCCCGCCCCACCAGCAAGCGCGCCCGCAACCGCCAGCAGACCCGCGACGCCCTCGTCGCGGCCGCGCGCGCGCTGTTCGAGGCCCACGGCTACGAGCAGGTCCGGGTCGAGGACATCGCCGCCGAGGCCGGCGTCGGGCGCCGCACCTTCTTTCGCTACTTCGCGAGCAAGGACGAGGTCGCGTTTCCAGATCACCGCGACCGGCTCGAGCGCTTCGGCGCCTTGATGCAGGAGCGGCTCCCCGGCGAGGCGCCGCTCGTCGCCGTTCAACGCGCGCTGGTGGCCCTGGGCGCGCACTTCATGGCGACCCGCGACGAGGTCGTCGCGCACCAGGCGATGGTCGACGCGAGCCCGGCGCTGATGGCCGGAGACCGCGCCCGCGATCGCGAGTGGGACGACGCCGTGGCGCTCGCGCTCGCCGGCGGCGCCGCGCCCACGACCGCGCAGCGCGTCACCGCCGGCGCGTTGATGGGGGCGATCCGCGCGACGCTGCGCGTGTGGTTCGAAGGCCAGGGCCGCCGCGACCTGGTGCGCATGGGCCTCGAGACCTTCGCCATGCTCGAGCGCGGCCTCGCGACCGACGCGCGCGCGAGAAAACCTGGCACGTAGTGTCAGCTTCGCCCGGGGAGCCGACGTACGATCGCCTCGCGCAGCCGCGCCGGATCGTCGAAGCCAGCGAGATGACTGGTGTCCCACAGCTCGACGTCGACCTCCCCGTAGCCGGGGCCCATCAGCGACAGCGGGTTGATGCCGTCGCGCCGCGCGAGCACCGGGAACACGTTCGCGTGCTCGATCGTTCGCCACGCCGTCGAGAAATTGAGGCGCGCGCAGACTCGCTCCGCCGCCGCGCCGGTCACCGCGGGGAACAGCGACAAGAACAGCTCGCCCTGGTCAGTCCCCGCCATCATCGGGAGGTACGCGTCGGCGCTGTTGCAGTGAAGGTGGTGACGATTGGTGATGAAGCCGCCCTGGCTGAAGCCCGCCACCAGCGTCCCCGCCGACTCGCGCAGCGCCGCAGCGGTGAGCACTCGCTCGGTGAGCCCGACGCCCACGGCGAGCATCGACAGGAACGCGTGGAGGTCGGCGAGGACGCCCCGAAACTCGAGGCCCGAGCGGTGAAACGGCAGCCGGATGACGATCGCGTTGACCGGCGTCGTGAGCTCCTCCGGCGCGAAGATCCGCGCGGCGGTGCGCGTGGAGGGGATCTCAGAGCCGCCGTGGTGGTAGATGACCGTCGGCGCGCGCGCGCCGTGCCAGCGCAGCACGCTGATCCCGGCGTCGAGCTCGCCGGCGAGCGTCGAGATCGTCAGCTCGTGCTCCCCGGGTCGATCCAGCGGCGGCAGCGAGACCGCGCCGAGCGCCTGCAGATGCGCCGCGAACTCCGGCGTGTCGTGACCGCGGCGAAACGGTCGCCCCGCGAACATCCGCAGCGTCCACACCCAGAAGCGATCGCGTCGAGAGAGCTCGCCCATGCGCGCCCACGGTAGCGCGACGAGCCGCGTCGCGTCGCGACCGAGCCGGAATTCATCCCGCGCGCCGCGTGCGTATTGCTCACGTGAGACCGCGGGCTTTTCGTTCACCCCGCGCCGCGGCGCCTGACACAATTCGATGATGCGGACTCGGATGCGCACTCTTTGGAGAATCGGCGCCGCGACGGCGCTCTCGCTGGGCCTCGGCTGTGACGGCGCCAGCGAGCGAAAGACGCCCGAGACGAAGCCCGCGACCGAGACCAAGGCCGCGCCGACCTCCGCCGAGCCGCTCAAGCCGGAGACGCCCCGCGAGGCCGCGCCGCTCGTGCTCGCGCCGACCGGCGTCGCCGGCCTGAACGCCCAGACCGAGCTCGAGCTCAAGGCGCTGGAGGCCGCCTTCCCCGGCTACACGATCACGCAGGAGACCGAGACCGGCGCCGCCGAGGGCGACACGCACACGACCACGGAGTTCTTCGTCCAAGACGCCGCCGGCGCGAGCCAGCTCGCGCTTTGGGAGGACGACGCCACGATCCGCGTGCGACTCGAGAACAAAGCGCTCAAGGACGCCGAGGGGCTCGGCTTCGGCTCGACCTTCAAGCAGCTGACCGACGCGCGCCCGGAGCGGAAGTGCAAGATCATCGAGCTGACCGAGCGCGCCGACGGCGTCGAGCCCTTCAAGCAGCTCTACTGCTGGGTCGGCGGCGAGAAGGGAACGCTCAGCTTTGAGTTCGACATCGCCGCGCTCACGCACGAGGGCGACGACCTCCCCAGCGGCCCGGAGGTGGACGCGCTCAAGGCGGACAACGTCGGCCTCTTGCTCGTCAAGTAGCGCGCTCAGCCCTCGGGTCAAAACCATCGTCGCGGCGGGACGGCGCGCCCGAGCGTCTCGGTCGAGCGCGTCGCGCAGGGCGGCGTCACGCCGACTCTGGCGCGCCGATCTCGAGCACCACGATCTCGCCGCTCTCCACGCCGAGCACGACGACCTGGTCGCGCGCGGCCATCGAGTACACCTCGACGTCGAGCGGGTGCACCGCCTGACACGCGCCGGTCTCGACGTCCCAGACCCGCAGCGTGCCATCGGCGGAGTACGAGACGACGCGCCCGTCGCCCAGCGCCGCGCACAGCTCGACCTCGTCCTCGTGCCCGTAGAGCTGCCGCGACCTGCCCGTTTGAACATCCCAGACCCGCAGCGTGCAGTCCTCCGACGCCGAGACCACCCGGTGATCATCGAGGCGCGCGCAGTCGACGACGTCCTGGGCGTGGGCGTGGACCGACGCGGTCACGCGCCCCGCCTCGACATCCCAGGCCTGGAGCGCCGTCTCCGCGTCGACGATCAGGCGACCGTCGGGCAGCGTGAACCACGGGGTGAGCAGGGCGCCCGTCGGGCTGCGCAGCGTTCGAGTCGCGCCGCCCCGCGTCGACCACAGGTGGATCCCGCGACCGGCGCCCGCGACCCGCTGCTCCGACAGCGCGACCAGCCGCCCGAAGCGCGGCTGCTCACCGGAGAGCTGAACACGCGCCCCCGTGACGATGTCCCAGACCAGCACGACGCCGTCGCGCCCCGCAGAGACCACGCGGAAGCCGGCAATCGCGACCTGCTGTACGGGACAGCCGTGCCCCTCGAGCACGCGCTCGCACACCCCGCCGCGAAGCGACCACACGCGCAGCGTGCCGTCCTCGGAGGCCGAGACCACGCGACCGTCTGGGAGCCGCGCGCAGGAGGAGATCGGGCCCCCGTGGCCGCGCAGCGCGATCGAGTCGCCCGTGTCCAGCGACCAAACGCGCAGGGAGCCATCTTCGGCGCCCGTCAGCAGCCGCCCGTCGGGCAGGAACTCGCAGAACTCGACGTCGTCTCGATGCCCCTGTTCGCGACGCGTGACCGTCACGGCGCACCGCGAGGAGGGACCGCTGCGCTCGCTCATCGCGACCGCGCGCATGCTGTGCCGCGGCCACGGCCCGACGTGGCCGGGGCGCACGAGCGAGAGGTGGTGACGCGCAGCGGCGGCTCCTGGAAACCGCGCGGCGTTCCGCGCGAGCCGCCGGTTCGCCGCCTGCATCGTGTCGTAGCAGCGCTCGTCGTGGGCGTGCTCCGGATCTCCGCACGGACCTCGTTGACAGTACAGCGGGTACGGCCCGCGCATGTAGCTCGGCGAGTCGCGCAGCGCCGCGCGCGTGCGCGGGAGCCGGAGCGCGTGGAGCTGGTCGCGTCGGATCGCGGCGCTGATCAGCGAGAGCAGCGCTTGGGTCTCCTCGTCGGTCCAGCTCCCCTCCTCCTCGAGACACCCCGGCACCCAGTCGACCAGCTCGCGGTCGATCCTGAGCATCCCGACGCGCTCGAGCGTGACGCTCAGGCAGCCGTGGCGGTAGCGCACGTAGTACACGCGGTCCTCGTGGAACACGTCGTACTGCACCGGGTGCGAGCCGCCGCCGCGCGCCGGCAGCAGCGGGCCCGCGAGCGTCGCGGCGAGCTCGAGGCGCGGCTCGTCGCGCCCCTCCTCCCACGCGATCCGCCACCACTCCGGCGCCGTCCGTAGAGAAGGTGGCCACATGGACAGGCGCGGCCGCAGGAAGTCGATCGCGCGGCTGACCTCCTGATCGGGCCATTCGGACAGCTCCGCGCACAGCTGGATCCACGCAGTCGGGCTCGGCGCCCGCGCGACGAGGGCCGCCAGCCGGCCTATCGCAGCGCGCGCGGAGCTCGAGTCGCCGCTCACCCGGCGATCGTGCCCGAGGCGCGGCGCGCTGTCGAGCGCGCGCGGGCGCTATACTCACGCGCGTGCGCTCCTCGTGGCTCGTGCTCATCGTCTGCGCCGTCATGACGACCGCCGCGGAACTCGCGTGCGCGGGGAGCTTCGGCGCGCGCCCGATCTACAGCTACAGCGTCGAGGCCATGGGCGGCAACTGCACGGCGTACACCGCCGTCGACAGCCGCGGGCTCAAGCAGCAGGAGCAGGGCTGCGAGGCGCGCTCGAGCGGCGTCAAGACGCGGCGCGTGAGCGCCAGCCAGCTCGCCCGGATCGAGCGCGCCTTCGCCGAGCTCCCGCCGCCGCCGGTCCTCCTCGAGGAGACCGACCACTGCCCCGACCTCGACACGCGCTACATGCTCGCGGTCCAGCGCGACGACGGAGCGCGTCACTCGTGGTCGTTCTGCCGCGGCGCGCAGGGCTTCCGCGCGCCCTACGACGAGGCGGTCGCGGCCCTCACTGACAGCTGAGCGCGCGTCGCGAGCGCGGCGCTCTCGAGGACACAAATTCGCTTGCGCGGTCCTGTCCGGGCGGGCACTTTTGTCCGCCTCCCACCGGCCGTTATGACGACCCAACCGCTCCCCGACTTCGATCCTGTCCCGACCATCGCCAGCGACCTCGAGCTGCCCCCCAAGGGCGTCGCCGCGGTCGTCAAGCTGCTCGCCGAGGGCGCGACGGTCCCCTTCATCGCCCGCTACCGCAAGGAGATGACGGGCGGCCTCGACGAGGTGCAGATCCGCGCGATCGAGGAGCGCCGCGGTCAGGTGCTGGAGCTCGAGCAGCGCCGGCGCACCGTCCTCAAGACCATCGAGGAGCAGGGCAAGCTGACCGACGAGCTGCGCGCGAAGATCAACGCCTGCGCGACCCGCGTCGCGCTCGAGGACATCTACCTGCCCTTTAAACCACGTCGTCGAACACGCGCGACCAAGGCCCGCGAGCGCGGCCTCGAGCCGCTCGCCGAGCGCGTCCTCGCCCAGGCCGCGGACGGCGACCCCGAGGCCGAGGCCGCCCGCTTCGTGCGCGAGGACGCCGACCCCGAGCTCGCCGTGCCCGACGTCAAGGCGGCGCTCGCCGGCGCCCGCGACATCGTCGCCGAGCGCGTCGCCGAGAACGCCGATGTCCGCGCCGCCGTGCGCACCACCTACGACGAGCAGGGCCGCGTGCGCTCGCAGGTCGCGCCCGGTCACGAGACCGCCGCGAGCAAGTTCGAGCAGTACTTCGAGTTCGAAGAGGCGATCAAGACGATCCCCTCGCACCGCTACCTCGCCGTCCGCCGCGGCGAGCAGGACGGCGCGCTGCGCCTGCGCCTGGTCCTCGAGCCAGAGCTCATTCTGCCGCGGCTCGAGGTGATGATGGGCGTCCAGCGCGGCTCGCCGTGGGCGCCGCTGCTCAGCCGCGCGGTCAAGGAGAGCTTCACGCGGCTGCTCGGCCCCTCGATCGAGACCGACCTGCGCGTCGAGCTGAAGATGCGCGCCGACCGGGAGGCCGTCGAGGTCTTCGCCGAGAACCTGCGCAACGTGCTGATGGCCGCGCCGCTCGGCGGCAAGCCGGTCGTGGGGATCGACCCGGGCCTGCGCACGGGCTGCAAGTGCGTCGCCGTCGACGCCACCGGCAAGTTCCTCGAGCACCGCACCATCTACCTGCACGGCGGCAAGAAGGAGCGCGCGCGCCACGAGCTCGTCGGGCTGCTCGAGCGCCACCGCCCCGCCGTCATCGCGGTCGGCAACGGCACCGGCGGGCGCGAGACCGAGGGCTTCGTGCGCGAGCTCCTGCGCGAGCTGAGCGCTGACGCGAGCGCGAGCGCGTCGCTCAAGCAGGATCTCAAGGACATCGCGGTGGTCTCGGTCAACGAGGCCGGCGCGAGCGTCTACTCGGCGTCGACGCTCGCGCGCGAGGAGTTCCCCGAGCTCGACGTCACGATCCGCGGCGCCATCTCGATCGCGCGGCGCCTGCAGGACCCGCTCGCCGAGCTGGTGAAGATCGAGCCCAAGTCGATCGGCGTCGGGCAGTACCAGCACGACGTCTACCAGCGCCTGCTCGACCGCAAGCTCGACCAGGTCGTCGAGAGCTGCGTCAACCAAGTCGGCGTCGACCTCAACACCGCGAGCGCGGCGCTGCTCGGGCGCGTCGCCGGCATCAGCCGTCGCCTCGCCCGCGAGATCGTGACGCACCGCGAGCGCCAGGGCGCCTTTAACGGGCGCGACGGCCTGCGCGAGGTCACCGGCCTGGGCCCGCGCACCTTCGAGCAGGCGGCCGGCTTCCTGCGGATCCGCGGCGGCGCCCACCCGCTCGACGCCTCCGCCGTGCACCCCGAGCGCTACCCGCTCGTCGAGCGCATCGCCGGCGACATGGGCGTCTCGCTCGGCGCGCTGCTCGGCGACGCGAAGCTCGTCCGCTCGATCTCGCTCGAGCGCTACGTCGGCGAGGGCGTCGGCGAGCCGACCCTGCGCGACATCATCGACGAGCTGCAGAAGCCCGGGCGTGACCCTCGAGACACCTTTGACCCGCCGCGCTTCCGCGACGACATCCACTCGCTCGAGGACCTCAAGCCGGGCATGGTGCTCGAGGGCGTCGTCACCAACGTCACCGCCTTCGGCGCGTTCGTCGATCTCGGCGTGCATCAAGACGGCCTCGTGCACATCAGCGAGCTGTCGGAGAAGTTCGTCAAAAACCCCCACGACGTGGTGCGCACCGGCGCCAAGCTCAAGGTCCGCGTGCTCTCGGTCGATCTCGAGCGCAAGCGCATCGCGCTCTCGGCCCGCCCGCCGCGGGACGACGAGCGACGCGGGCGCGGGCGCGGCGGAGCTCAAGCCGACCGCGGTCGCGGCGGCCGTCAAGACCGCGGCGATCACAGGCGCGGCGACAACAGGCGCGCGGGGAAGCGCGACGGTGACCGTCGACGCGCGACGACGCAGCGCGAGTTCTCCAACAACCCCTTCGCCAAGCTGCTCAACCGCTGACGGTTACGTCGTCGCTCGAGCCGACATACGCGCCCGCGGACGTCCGCGTGCGCGTCAACGCGGTCCGGGAGATTGGCGTGGGAGAATCCCTGACCGTCGCGCGGACGGCCCCAGGGCGACCCCGAGGCGCGATCGAACGCGGCGCGCCGAGCACATCTCACGATGTATGTACAACCCGCGTCGCTGTGCGAAGCTCTGAGGTGGCGCGTGAGCGCCGTGGAGGTGTTCGATGCAGCGTCACTCATCCCGCGCGGTCCTGTCGTCTTCGTTGTCGTTGATGCTCACGCTCGCGTTCGCGTGCGGCGACTCGAGCGGAGACGACACCGGCGCGATCACGACCGCCGCGCCCGACACGAGCGCGACCCACGACGGATCCGGCGCGAGCACGCAGGCGGCCAGCGGCTCCGGCTCGGGCTCGAGCGCGAGCTCGGGCGCGAGCGCGGCCTCGGGCCCCGTGCTCGACGTCGGCGCGCCCGACGGCGGTGACGACGCGTGCGGCTGCGAGTTCAACTACGTGTGGATCGCCAACGCCGAGGAGAGCACCGTCTCGAAGGTCAACATGGACACGCTCGTGGAGGAGGCGCGCTACCGGACGCACCCCGAGGACAAGGGCAACCCCTCACGCACCTCGGTCGCGCTCGACGGCAGCGTCGCGGTCGCCAACCGCCACGGCGGGCTCGTCAAGTTCTTCGCCGACCCGTCCGAGTGCGTCGAGAGCAACGGCGTCCCCGGGATCCAGACGTCGACGGGCAAGGACGACGTGCTCGCCTGGGAGATGGAGGAGTGCCGCGCCTGGTACACCGACTTCGGCGTGACCAACCAGCGCCCCGTGGCGTGGACCCCGGGGGAGCTCTCCGGGCAGTGCGACGCGGTGGGCGAGAAGGTGTGGACCGTGACGAGCGCGAAGCCGGGGCTGTTCCCGGGGCTCGGGGGCGCGGGGGGTATCATCGCCTACCTCGTCGACGGCGAGACCGGGAACATCACCGATCAGGTCGAGGTCCCGACCTTCCCGGGGTCGAGCTTCGGGGCCTACGGCGGGGCGGTCAACACCCACGGCGATCTGTACGTCACCACGCTCGGCCCGGCGCGCAAGCTCGCCCGCGTCAAGATCGACAACCTCGCCTACCAGGTCTGGGACGTCCCCAGCGGCGTCGCGCCGTACGGGATCACGGTCGACCACAACGGCCGCGTGTGGCTCGCGTCGACGCTCGGGAGCGCGGGCGCCCGCTTCGATCCCGAGACGAACACCTGGGACGTGCTGCCGGGCCTCGGCGGCGGATCCGGCCTGGCCGAAGGGCCCGATAACCTGATGTGGATCTCGAGCGGCTCGAGCGTCAGCTCCTTCGACATCGACACCCTCGAGCCCGGACCCGTGTTCAACTACACGTACACGATCAAGGGCGTCGGCTTCGACGCGGAAGGCTACATGTGGCTCGTGAATTGGTCCGATGTCGACGAGGGCAACCAGCCGCTCCACGAGGAGCTGGTGCTCAAGGTCGACCTCGGGACGCTGATGGTCGAGGACGCCTACAACGGCCTGAACCGCCCGTACACCTACTCGGACTTCACCGGCAACGCGCTGTACACAGTGACGTGCAACCCGGCTGGCTGAGCCGCCCGCGCGCGCGACCACCTCGAGTCGCTACTGCTCTACGCAGTAGACGTGTGAGCTTGACGCGCAGCCGCCGAGCGTCTGACACCAAGACGTCCAGCGATTGTCGGTCGCCGCCCAGATCCCGAAGCGACCGTAGCCCTCGATCGAGCTCCAGCCGCCGCAGTCGTTGTTCCCCTGGGTGGAGCCGTCGGCCGTCACGTTGGTGAACACCGCCGGGAAGATCCCGCCGTTGTAGCCAGGGTAGGCGCAGTTGAAGAACAGCGCCTCGGTGAGCGTGGGCTCCTCCCCGAACTCCGTCTGATCGATCGCGTGCACCAGCTCGCCCGAGCTCAGCCCGACCCAGCCCACCGCGACGACCGTGCCGTCGACGAGCACGTAGGGGAGCGACGAGATCGAGAAGCGCTGGGCCGGGCCGCCGCCGCCGGACAGCCAGGCCAAGAACTCGCCCTCGAGCCCGGCGTCGTCAGCGAGATCCTGACAGAACTCGTCGGCCCCCCCGAGGCCGTTGAAGTCGCCGTTGTTGGTCTTGCTGCTGACGAAGATCCAGCGCGCCGCCTCGCAGCCGAGCGTGCAGGCCTGGCCGTCGACGCCGAACTCGCAGTCCTCGCCGGCGAGCGTGTTCACCACGCCGTCGCCGCAGACGACTGCGGTGCAGTCCTCGTCGCACTCGGACGACGCGCCGCTGTCGTCACACTCCTCGACGCCCGCGTGGACCAGGCCGTCGCCGCAGGCCGCGAGCTGACAATCCAGGGTGCACGCGCCGCTGTCGCTGTTGGCCTCCCCCTCGTCGCAGCTCTCACCGCGCTCGGGCTGCAGCACGCCGTCACCGCAAGACGGCGCCCCGCCGGTGCTCGCCTCGGTCAACACACTCGTCGTCGAACCTGGATCGCTCGTCGTCGAGTTCGTCGTCGACGATGACGAACTCGACGACGATGACGACGATGACGACGCGTCCACAGACGACACCTCGGAGCTCGTCGCCTCCATCGTCACGGCGGAGGACGAGCCGTCACTGCCGCTGTCGAGCGGAGGCCCAGGGTCCTGAAAACACGCCGCGAGCGTGACGGGAGCGAGTGAGCGCCACACGAGCCTCCGTAGCCGCCACCCGCCTTTCATGGCTCTACAATGACAGAACAAACACAACCGGTACAAGTCCGCGCATGCGCCGCGACGACGACGACAACGCGCTCGATTTCGTTCACGCGCCAGGTATCAGGTCGACTCGTCGCAACGGGCGGAAGGGACATCTTCGCGTGCTCGCGGCCCCGCGCGGCCGTCACCCCGCGACCAGCACGGCGCGATGCCGTTGGACGTAGGCGACCAGCGCCGGGCGCAGCTCGTGCTTCACGAACCAGTAGGTCCCGCCCTCGCGCCAGTGATCGATCGACGGCCGCGGCGACGCGGGGTCGAAGGGGACGCTGCGCGCGTCGAGCCACTCCTCGTCGATGAACACCATGAAGTCCGCAGCGCCCGTCGTCCTCGTGTACCCGAGCGCCTCGCGATAGCGACGCGCGAGGCCCTGGCATTCGGCGGCCTCGAGGGCCTCGAGCACCCCCATGACCTCCGCCACGTCCGCCTGCAGCAAGAACGTGACGAGGCCGTTGCCGCCGAGCGTCGCCTCGGCCAGCCACAGGAAGTAGGTCGTGACGGCCTCCGCCCGCCAGTCCGAGAGCGTCTCGAAGCGCGCCTCAAAGCCCCCCTCGTGCGCTTGCGAGTTGATCGCGGAGAGCACGGCGCAGTGCCACAGCCGCGCGTCCGGCTCGTCGAACGGCCCGACCGGGCGAAAGGGCGTCGGCGCGCGCAGCAGGTCCCAGGGCATCCACCCGGCCAACGAGTGAGGATCGAGTCGGCCGACGGCCTCGAGCCGTCGCCGCGCGCGAGCCTCGAGCGTCGCCGGGTCATCGGTCGCGAGCGCCGCCGTCGTGAGTTCCTGCTCCTTCACCTCGACGACGCTGCCCGCCTCAATAAGAATCATCCGCACCCGCAGTCGGCCCGGGTCGATACGCGCGGCCTCGAGCCGGAATCCGCCGAGCTCCAGCGAGACCGCGGCGGCGACTTCGTCACGCTCGATCGACACGCGCCTGTGTATCACAAGCGATACCGCTACCGCGGGACGTGCCACGCGAGGCGCACCGCGAGCTCGACCCCGCCGCTGTCCTCGCCCGCCGGCTCCTCGCCGCCCTCCGCCGGCGCCTCGCCGTCGCTCGGCTCCTCGTAGCCCGGGGCTTCCTCCGTCGCCTCGCCGGTCGCCTCCTCGGGCGGCGCGGCCGGGCTGCTCGGGGCCCCCCGCGACAGCCCCGTGACCTCGTAGAAGCGCTGAAACATCCGCTCCTGCGCGGACGCGAGCGCCTGCAAGAACGACTTCTTCTCGGCGTCCTCCTCGCCCATCTCCTGCTGCCCCACGGGCAAGGAGAGGCGGTGCACGCTCTCGCCCGAGTCGCCCGTCGCGCCCGGCTCGGACCAGATCTCACCGGACTTATCGAACATGTGGAACTGCGCGGTCGCCCGGTACTTGGTCGCCTTGTACGGGCCGATGCCGACCGAGCCCGCCTCCTTGATCTGCATGTAGCAGGTCACGAGCGCGTCGACGCCGAGCGCGGTCATCAGCGCGAGGCGCTCCTCGTCCTTGAGCTGCGAGCGCGAGTAGCCCTTGATGATCCCGCCGGGTCGATAGTCGATGTTGTTCGAGTCCATCGCCGCGGCGAAGCCCGCGAGCCCCTTACCCTGGTACTTGTCGAAGACCTCGCGGTAGGCCGGGTGCGCGATCAGGGCCTCGCGCGTCATCACGTCCATCGAGAACTCTTGGTTCAGGCCCTGGGCGAACAGCGCGTAGGCCTCGTTGCCCGCCTGCTCCGCGGAGTTCTCGACCGCGCCCTTGATCGCCGCCCACGGCGTCTTGTTCGTCGGCGCCTCGACGGTCGCCTGGTACTCGATGATCGCGACGCGCTCGACGTCCATGACCTTCTGCCCCTGAATGTTGGCGCTGCACGCCTGGCTCGCTACCCCCAGCGCGAGGACGGCGAGCCACGCGCCGCCGCGACGGCGAGGCTCTCGAGAAACGCGACGACGATTCAACATGAACATAGCGACATCCTCCGCGCGCGCTCGCCGGGCGAGGCGACTCTCGGCGCAGCCCCGAGGGTACACCGGCGGGCGCCTGTGCTACCGTGGCCGGCGATGCGCTTCGGCCCCTGGTACCCGCTCGCGGACGCGCCGAGCCACGCGCCGCGCCGCCCCGGTGTGTTCCAGGTCCGCAGAGAGCGCGGGCTTGTGCAGTACCCGCGCGGGCGGGCCGCCATGGTCCACTACGACGCGGGCCCGCAGCTGCGCGCGGCCGTCACCGCGTTCGCGACCGCCCACCCCGGCGCGGCGCTGCTGTGCCGGTGGTCGCGCGACCCGGCGCCGGATCCCGCGGCCGCGCTCGAGCGCCTGCTCCGCGACTTCGAGGCCCGCTTCGGCGCGCCCCCGCGTGACGACGCGCGCCCCCGCTGAGTACAGCCGCCGCGCGCGATGGCGAGCGTTGCGATCGGTGTTGTTGTTCATCACGATTATTGACGCCGTCGCGGACGCGCGCGTTAGCGCGCCGCTGCGGCCGAGGACGGGAAGCCTGAATGACCCAGCAACGACGATGGATGTGCGCCGCGATGACCCTGACGCTCGCGCTCGGCTGCGGAGACGACGGGCAGGGCGAGGAGGGCGTGTGCGCTGGGCTCGAGGAGGAGGGCGAGGAGGAGGAGCCGCGCCTGAAGCACGACAACTCGTCGCGCTTCACCAACATCCAGATCGGCGAGTTCTTCCCCAACGGCCTCATGCTGAGCTCCGCGCTGCTCGCCGGGGAGACCGTCAACGGCGTCCGCCTCGTGGGCGCGGAGACCGTGATGGGGATGCCCGTGACCGCGGTCTTCATCGACGATCAGAGCAAGGAGCTCCGCTACGAGACCGCCGGCGGCGTGCCGCACTTCGGCCCGATGGCGTTCCCGCTGGTCCTGACCTACGAGCGCGATGACGGCACGAGGGCGCGGGTCGCGATCGAGGAGCAGTTCGAGATCACCGACATCAAGTACGACCAGGGGCCGCTGTTTCACTACGCGTTCGTGTGGGAGGTGGACGACGGCGGCGGGTGGTCGCCTGAGCGCACGGATCTGTGCGTCGACGGCGAGGGCGACGAGGTCGAGGCGCTACTGCTCAACGGGAGCTGGGACTTCAGCACCGGCCAGCGCGCGGCCGACGACGAATTCGAAGTCACGCTCGCGTGCCGCGAGGCCGCGCTCGCCAAGTGCGTCGAGTGGGCCTACCGCGAGATCGACTCCGGCGACCTCGGCTGGGCGCATCAAGCCTGCGTGCGTATGGTGAGGGCCGACTACGCCGGCGACGGCGCGACCAACACTTTCTCGGGCGCGCGCATCTACGTCGGCGACGAGCTCGGGCTCAGCGAGCAGGACTCGTACCCCGGCTGGCTGGTCAAGGAGGCGGAGTGGAACGCCGACGGCGCGACCTGCATCAACCGCGAGGCGCTGCGCAACATCGACCCGGACAGCTGCGACGACTGCTTCCCCGGCGTGCCCGACTGCGCGAACACGGATAACCTCGACGCGTCATCGACGGACGTGATCGTCTCGGCGGTCTCGCGCACCGCCTTCGGCGACACGCACATGCTGTACGGCGTGCAGTACGAAGAGGGCGTCGGGACGCGCCTGTTCTACTCCGAGCAGGACGGCGCCGAGCTGTTCGAGATCGGCCTGATCACCGATACCGAGGGCAACACGGGCGTCGAGATCGACGGCATCTTCCAGTCGGACTTCGACGGCCTCGCCGGCTTCGAGATCGACCGCGCGAACGAGCGCTCGCGGATGGTCCACATCACGGGGACGGGGCAGCTCGAGATCGAGGGCGACTGGATCGAGGGCCACCTGATGCGCGGCGCCGCCGTGAGCGACGACTTCAACCGACATCTGGTCTGGACGCTGTCGGCCAACACCGACCAGCTCTGCCCGATCTGGGTCGCGGACGGCAACTTCCCGCCTGCCGCGCTCCCCTGCCTCAAGCTGCCGCAGCCGATCAGCGACCACGTCGACCTCGTCGAGAACAGCGACGCGCGTGACTTCACGATCGTCGACGGCGGGACCGTGTGGCGCCTCGACGCGGACATCGACAACCTCGTCCTCGGCGAGATGGAGCGCCTCGCCGACACGCCGCACACCCTCGTCGGCCTCGCGCGCCGGGTCGACTCGGAGCTGCTGGTCGCCAGCGACGCGGACGAGGACAAGGTCGTCGAGCTCACGGGGCTGATGGGCTGCAGCGAGTCGACCCGCGTCCTGCTCCCCGAGATCTCGCCCGGGGTGCTCGGCGACCTCGCCGGCTCGCCGCCCTGATTCGGCGACATGGCTTGAGGGTCACACGCGCAGCTCGACCTTCGTCAGCCCGCGCCCGAAGGGCCGGCACATACTGATTTAATCAAGCGCGCGACGCCGCGCGCCTGGGCCTCGACGAGACGCGAGACCGGCCCCCTCTCCCACGCTCGACCGCCGCGGCGCCCAAGAGCCGAGACCCCGGGAGCGTGCCTGAGTCACCCACGCTGTGATATCTCGACGTCATGGGCTCCCAGGCCGTCCTCGAGGTACGAGCCGCGCGCAAGCGCTTCGGCGCCGCCGAGGCGCTGCGCGGCGTCAACCTCGAGCTTCGGCGCGGCGAGTGGCTCGCGCTGCTGGGTCCGAACGGCGCCGGTAAGACCACGCTGATCCGCGCGATCACGGGGCGCGTGCGCCTCGACGAGGGCGCGCTCACGCTGCTCGGCGAGCGACTGGAGCCCGGCGCCGGCGAGACCGCCGCCTCGCGCCGCCTCGGCGTGATCCCGCAGGAGATCGCGCTCTACCCCGAGCTCGACGCGCGCGAGAACCTCGCGCTGTTCGGAGCGCTGCACGGGGTCGCGCGCGCCGAGCTGCGGGCGCGCGCCGAGTGGGCGCTGACCTGGACCGGCCTCGCGGAGCGCGGGCGCGCCCGCGTGAAGACCTTCTCGGGCGGCATGAAGCGCCGCCTCAATATCGCGTGCGGCGTGCTGCACAAGCCCGAGGTCATCCTGCTCGATGAGCCGACGGTCGGCGTCGACCCGCAGAGCCGCGAGCGGATCTGGGAGATGCTCGAGGGCCTGCGGGCCGAGGGCGCCTCGCTGCTGCTCACGACGCACCAGCTCGACGAGGCCCAGCAGATCTGCGACCGCATCGTCATCATCGATCACGGCGTCGCCGTGGCCGAGGGCACCCTCGACGAGCTGATCGCCGCGACGGTCGGGCGCGCGCGCACGGTCGTCCTGACCCTCGAGACAGAGCCCGCCGAGGCCGCGCTCGAGCTCCCCGGCGTGACGGTCCAAGGCCGAGAGCTGCGCGCGCGCACGGACGACATCTCCGGCGAGCTGCCGCCGCTGCTCGGCCAGCTGCAGGCGGCCGGGCTGCGCGTCGTCGACGTCAAGGTCCAGGCGCCGAGCCTGCAGGCCGTGTTCCTGCACCTGACCGGACGGGAGCTGCGCGAGTGAGCCGCGTCGGCGTCGTGTTCCGCAACGGCTGGCGGCTGCTGGGGCGCGACCGCGTCGCGCTGCTGGTCACCTTCCTGCTGCCGATCCTGTTCTTCTCGATCTTCGTGTGGATGTTCAGCGGTCAGGGCGGCGGCGGGACCTCGCGGATCCGGCTCGCCGTCGCCGACGAGGACGGCGGCGTCGCCAGCGAGCGCCTGCTCGCCGAGCTCGCCGAGGACTCGAGCTTCCGGCTGCTGCGCGCCGACCCGGATCGACCCGACGCGCCGCTGACCCGCGACCGCGCGCGCGCGCTGATCGAGGACGGCGAGGTCTCGGTCGCGCTCGTGATCCCGAGTGGTTTCTCGGACCGCTTCGGCGACCTCTCGGGCGAGGACGGCGCGGCGCTCGAGCTGTTCGCGGACACCTCGGACCCGATCGCGCCGCAGATGACGCGCGGCGTGCTCCAAGGCCTCGCCATGCGCTCGGCGCCGGACCTGTTCCTCGAGCGCGGCATGGACCAATTCGAACGCTTCGGCGGGCCGATGACCGCGAAGCAGCGCGAGGTCCTCGACCAGTGGCTGCCGCAGGTCCGCGCGGACGCGGCCGCCGACGCGACGCCGGAGACCAAGGCCGAGGGCGACGCGAGCGCGGAGGCGCGCGCCGGCGAGGGCTTCGGCGGCGTCGTGCAGGTCGAGGTCATCGACGTCCTCGGCGCCGAGAAGGACCGCAGCCCGGTGACCGCCTTCTACGCCGCCGGCACGGCCGTGATGTTCCTGCTGTTCTCGATGACCGGCGCCGGCGGGACCTTGCTCGAGGAGCAGGAGTCGGGCGTGCTCGAGCGCCTGCTCGGCTCGCGGCTGACGATGACCGAGCTGCTGCTGGGCAAGTGGCTGTACCTGACGGCCCTCGGCGCGCTGCAGATCGTGATCATGTTCGTCTGGGGCGCGCTCGTCTTCGGCCTCGAGCTGTTCACGCCGACGCACCTGATCGGCTTCTCGCTCATGACGGCCGTCACCGCCGCCGCCGCCGCGGGCTTCGGCCTCGTGCTCGCGGCGGCCTGCCGCACGCGCGCGCAGCTCAGCGGGATCTCGACCATCATCATCCTCGGGATGTCAGCGCTGGGCGGCAGCATGTTCCCGCGCTTCCTCATGCCCGAGACCATGAAGACCCTCGGCTACCTGACCTTTAACGCGTGGGCGCTCGACGGCTACCAGAAGGTGTTTTGGTTCGACAAGGGGCCGCTCGAGCTGTGGCCGCAGGTGACCGTGCTCGCCGCGCTCGCGGTCGCGTTTATGGCCAGCGCGCGCCTGCTCGCGCGCCGGTGGGAGTCGCTGTAGCGCGGGTCTCGTGGTCCGCGCGTCAGCTCGCCGCGCGCAGCTCGAAACGCGCGAGCCACTCGTCGACCGTGTCGAGGAACAGCCTGAGGTTGCCGACCATGCAGTGGTTGTGCGCCTGCTGCTCGCGCGTGAACTCGTGATCGGTGACCGAGCGCGCGCGCGTGAGCGCCTGGACCTGCAGCGTGTGCAGCTTGCGAGGGATGAAGTGATCCTCGGCTCCGCTCAGGATCAGCACGTCCTGGGTCACGCGCTCGCTGTGCAGGTTCTCGGCGTTGAAGGCCAAGAACGCCAGGCCGGCGCTGCGCAGCGACTCCTCCTGCATGATGTACTGCATGTTGCGCGCGCCCCAGCGCTCCTGCGGCAGCACCGCCATCTTGAGCGAGGCGAGCGCGTCGAACAGCCGCGGCTTGCGAAACAGCCAGCGCGCGAAGTTGGCGACCCACTCCGGCGGGATCGCCATGTAGTCGTAGGCGACGCTGAGCGCGACGACCCGGCGGATCCGCGGCTCGAAAGCGGCCGCGCGGAAGCACAGCCAGCCGCCCATCGAGACGCCGATGAGCGTGACGTCGTCGAGCCCGAAGTGGTCGAGGACCGCCGCGACCGGCCGCTCCCACTCGTGGGTCATCGCCAGCTTGTGGTGCTTGAGCGCGCTGCCCTGACCTGGCCCGTCGAACAGCACGACCCGGTAGCCGCGCAGCGAGAGCGCCTTGGCGAGCGAGTACAGCTCCTCCAAGAACGAGTCGAAGCCCCCGTGCATGACGATCACGCCGCGCTGGCCGCCCGCCGCCGGGATGTCGAGCGCGGCCACGCTGCCGCCCGCGTAGGGCACCTCGTGACGCGTGAACGGCTCGCCGTCGAAGTGGCGATAAAACGCCTCGCGGAAGCGGTCGTAGAGCGCGAGCTTCTCGGGCTGCTCGGGGCTCACGAAGAACTCGGCGGCGCGCAGGAAGAACAGCCCGCTGCGCGCGCGCCCGGCCGCGTAGGCGCGCGTGCTCGCGCGCTCCATGACCGCCTGCCAGTCCGCGATCCCGCGGACCTCTCGACCTGCCTCTTGGGCCTCCTCGAGGCTGATCCAGCCGAGCGAGCGCCAGCGGTTGAGCTGGTAGTCGAGGATCTTGGTGCGGTGCACCCGGTGGTAGCCGACCGGGAATTTTGGGACGTACGCGCTCATGGTTTCCTCCTTCCGAGGCCACCCCGCAGGAACTCGATGAAGTGGCCCATCTGCTCGTGAATGGCGTCGAGCTCGCCGGCGGCGTCGAGCCCGGCGAGCTCGACGACGTGCTGAAACAGGCGCGGCAGCAGGCCGGCGATGAACTCGGGCGGCAGGTCCTCGCGGAAGTCGCCGCGGGCCTGCGCGCGCTGGATCAGCGCGGCGAGCTGGGCGTCCTCGCGAAAGTCGTGGGCGCCCATGGCCTTTTCGAAGATCGGCTGCCCGCGCTCGCGCACGAAGCTGCGCGAGAACCGGGCGAGCTCCGGGTGCTCGCGCTCGAGCGCGGCGCTCAGCCGCAGGCGCGCCTCGAAGATCGAGAACAGATCCTCCTGCATCACCGCGGGGTCAAAGCGCGCGGCCATGAACGCGCGCTGCCGCGTCAGCACCAGCTCGACCACCGCGAGGTAGAGCCCCTCTTTGTTGCCGAAGTGGTAGTAAAACTGGCCCTTGCTCATCCCCGCGCGCGCGAGGATTCGGTTGATCGAGGCCTTGGCGTAGCCGCGCTCGCTGAACTCCTCGAGCGCGACCTCGATCAGCTTCTCGGCGTGCTCGAACTCGAACGTGCTGGTAGCTCTCCCGGGCATAGACCTCAAAGTCTAGACCTCAAAGTCTAGACCTGTAAGTCTAATAGCACCACGTAGCGAGCCGTCAAGCGCGAACGCTGCCGAAACGTGGCTCATCTGCGGGTCAAGCGCGCGAACGCGCGCCCAATTGAAGGCGCGCCGTGAACTCGAGCGCCCGAATTGGGCGGCGCAATCTTCCGACGCCGCGGACGCTCGCGAGCGCCGAACGCTCGCTTCCCTCGCGTTCGCGGGCTCGGCTACCGTCAGGTCGTGAGGTACCGGATCCCCCTCGTCACCGCGCTCGCCGGCCTCGCCGCGTGTACGAACATGGTCAATGAGACAGACGCTGCGACGACCGAGGCCGCCAGCGAGAGCGACGCGCAGGGCTCGAGCTCGGGCGCCAGCGCGAGCAGCACCAGCGCGGGACCGGGCGGGTCGACCGACGCGAGCACCACCGCGAGCACGAACTCAGGCTCGAGCGCGACGACGAACGACACAACCGGCGACGACGCGCCGACCGGGAGCACCGGGGGCCCGCCGCCGGTCTGCGGAGACGGCCTCGTCGAGCCGCCCGAGCTCTGCGACGACGGCAACGCGCTGGACCACGACGGCTGCGACGCGACCTGCAGCGACGACGCCGGCGCGACGCTGTGGTTCGATGTCTACCCCGGCGTCCGCGACGACAACTCGAGCGCGCTGGCGCTGACGCGCGCGCTCGACGGCTCGATCATCGCCGTCGGCAGCGAGCGCTCGCCCACCTACCCGATCGACATGATGCCGAGCGTCGGCTGGATGCGCGCCTACTCGCCCGAGGGCGCGCTGCTGTGGTCGCGGATCCAGGATCACTCGCCGCTGAGCGACCGGATCACCGCGGTCGTCACGGCGCCGAACGGTGACCTGATCACCGGCGGCATCGCGCACAACTACAACTGCTCCGACGGCTGCTTCTACGGGCAGATCGCGCGGCACGACCCCGCCGGCGAGCTGATCTGGTCGACCATGGGCGACGACCTCGGCTCCGGCTTCATCTGGAGCGTCGCGCTCGCCGACGGCAACATCTACGGGGTCGGCAGCACCGACGGCTGGGTCGAGCCGCCTGAGATGCTGATCATGAGCGTGAGCGAGGACGGCGCGCTGCAGTGGACCAAGACCCTCAACCCGGGCCTGGAGAACAACCGGGGCGGGCTCTCGGCGATCGCGGCGCACCCCGACGGCGCGATCGTCGTAGCGGGCATGATCACGACCTTCGAGCCGGGCGATCTACCGCAGGACAGCGACGCCTGGCTCGCCGAGCTGACGCCCGAGGGCGACCTCGTCTGGGCCGAGCGCGTTGACGGCGGCGAGGGAGGTCACGACGAGGCCATCGGCCTCGCGCTCACCGACGAGGGGGACATCCTCCTCACCGGCCGCGTCGGCGTCGACGTCGCGATCGTGCCCGACGAAAACGACATCCTGAACATCGAGCAGCGCGACGCGCTCTGGCTGGCCCGACGCGCCGCGGGCGGCGGGCCGATGTGGTCGACGACCTTCGACGATCTGTCCTACTCGTCAGGTCGCTCGATCGCGCTGCACCCCGAGCACATCCTCGTCGCCGGGAGCGGGACACCCGAGGAGGACGACGAGCCGCGCCTGGCCTACGCGAGCTTCACCCACGAGGGCGCGCTCAGCTGGTGGTCGGCGACCGCCGAGGGGCCGCTGACCTGGACCAACGCGGTGCTCGCGGTCGACGACGGCAGCCCCGGCGGCGCGGTCTACCTCGCGGGCAGCCTCAACGAGGCCTGGGTCGGCCGCTTCGCCAGCGCGCCGTAGCGACGCGCGCGCTCAGCAGTCCGCGGGGCAGTTGTCCGCGGTCTCGGGGCCGTCGCAGACGTCGTCGCCGCAGCACATCGTCTGCCCGGGCTCGCACTGCGGCAGCTCCATCCCGCCACCGCCGCCGTCTCCGCCGACGCCCTCGCCCGGCGTGCCGGCGAAGCAGCCGATGATGTAGGGGAAGCCGGCGGTCGCGTGGTAGTGATAGTCGCCCTTGGGCCCGTAGTGCCCGTTGCAGCGGTCGAGCTGCTCGGGCGCGTCGCTCGCCTGGTACTCGTAGGCGTCCCAGGCGTTCTGCGTCGGATCGTCGATCTGCACCCAGCTGCTCTTGTACTCGACGACCTCGGCGCAGCCCTCGTCAAGGCAGCCGCGCGCGCCGTAGATCGGGAAGCCGTCGTAGGCGAAGGCGAGGATCGGCGAGGGCTCGCCCTGGGGCGGCGCGGGGTTGCTCCACGGCTCGTCGACGACCCCAGCCTGGATCAGGCAGCGCTCGACGAGCGCGTGGTAGTGGTACGAGAACGCGGTGTGCCCGAGGCACTCGTCCATGATCTGGTTGTAGATCGGATCGCCAAACGCCTCGTCCGCCGGCTGCGGGCCCTCGTTCGCCCCGAAGAACGGCAGGCCGTTGACCGTGAAGCCGACGAGGCCGAGCAGCGGGATGTCCGTTGGTTCAGGTGCGACCTCGGGGTTGAGCGTGATCTCCCAGTTGAAGTCCTGCTCGACCAGCGCGTTGGGGGTGATCGGGATGAAGCGGTAGTGCGGGATCCCGTTGCTGTGCACGAGCAGCTTGTCGTCGACGCACTCGACCTCGAGCACGGGATCGGGGTAGGCGTCGCCAGCACCTGGCGCGCTCGACAGATCCAAGAACACGTCCGCGGGGCAGCCGTCGCCGGCGCCCGTGTCATCCGTGTCGGTCCCGTCGTCGGTGTCCGCGCCCGTGCCCCCGGTCCCGCCCTGGCCGCCGGTCCCGTCCTCCGTGGTCGCCGCGCCAGTGCTTCCGCCCGTGCCCTCGCCCGCCGTCGTCGACTCCTCCATCGAGCCCGTCTCGGTCTCGCCGTCTGTGCCGCCCCCTGGGCCTGAGTCGCCGCAGCCGGTGAACAGCAGCGCGCTCGCGCTCACGAGCGCCATGCAGGAGGAACAGGGCGAGAACAACTTCCGTAGCGTCATGAGATCGACTTTCTGCGCGCGCGCGCTGGGGTGCGCGACGCGACACCGGAATCAAAAGCAAGGCGCGCGCCACCCGACCGCCCCCGCCTCGCCCACGATATCCGGAGCAAAATCCAGCGTTTCCATCCGGGCTGCTGAGGCCGCCGCCGCGCCGCTGCTGATTTCGCAGGCGCGGGCCTGCGGTTCTCGCAGACCGGGTCACGCGAGCGCGTCGTGGATCAGCTCCTCGACGGGAGAGCGCGGCCCCTCGGCCCTGTACAGCGGCTCGCGCTGAAACAAGCCCGGGTTGCTGAGCACGCGAAGCTGGCCGCGCAGCGTCCCGATCGCGCCGTGCACCATCCACGGGTGCAGGAGGTACACGTCCCCCGCGCGCCCGTGCGCGGTCCGGTGCGCGCAGCCACGCGCGACCGACTTGGCGACCCGATCGTCCTCGGTGTCGAGCTCGCCGCCCTCGGCGAGCCGGCGGGCGAGCCCGGCGGGTGACCCAAGCGCCAGCCCGGTCCCGAAGCCGTCCTCGATGTCCTCGAGCAACACGATCAGCAGGATCGCCAGACGGTGCCCCCCGAGGCGCGCGCGCCGGGACGTGTCGTCGACGTGCCAGCCGATCCCGCGCAGGTTCCTGCGCCGATGCTCGAGGAAGCCCGGCGAGTAGATCGCGGCGTTGCGGATCGCGGGCGCGACCAGCCGCTCACGCCCGCCGACCAGGACGTCGATCGCGGGGCCGAGCGCGCCGAGGGAGGCGAGGTGCACCGCGCGGTCGCCGGTGAAGGTGACGCGCGAGCGCGGCCACGTCCCGGGCTGCTCGAGCTCGAAGCGCGCGAGCGCGTCGACGTGCTCGGGCTCCTTGATCCACGGCGCCCCCTCGCGGATCCGCTGGACGCCGTGCTGCCGCCACCACGCCACGCGACCGCGATCCAGCGCGCCGCGGAGTCGCAGCGCGCCGCCGGCGTCGAGGAAGTCGCGCGCGAGCTGTCGCGCGGCCCGGGGTCGACCGATGATGGGCGCGCGCGCGGGCGGGGCGAACAGCTGATAGCGATGCCACATCAGCGCGTCCGGGCGGGTCGCCGCGAGCTCGTCCTCCGAGCGCAGCACCGTCTCGGCGGCCGCGGACCAGCGCGCCGCGTCCGGTCCATCGGCGTCACGCTCGAGCCGCTCGAGCGCCGCCTCGACGGTCTCCGCGCGCGCGCGCGGGCGAGACGCCGCGCGCGCTGACCTGTCTTCCTGTACCTGTTCAGTGGAACCGGCATCTTCGCGCCGCCGCGCCCACCGATCCGCCAGCGCATGATCGCCGCGACGCCGGCACCCCTCGACCCAGGCCGCGAGCGCCGCGTCCGCGCCCAGCCGGCGCAGCGCCGCCGGCAGCGAGCGCGCGCCCTCGTCCAGCTCGGGGCGCCGCGGCGCCGACTCGAGACACGCGCGCAGCCCGTCGAGGAGCTCGCCCCCGTCGAAGCCCTCGGTCTGGGGACGCCGCCCCGCCGCCTCTAGGTATGTACGAAGGGTCAGCCAGTCCTCGCCCCGCGTCGGCGCCGGCAGCCAGCGCAGCGCCGTCCACGGCCGCCGCTCGGCGAACGCCAGGGCCGCGAGCGCCCGGCGGGGCGTCGACGCGTCGCTGGTCAGTCGATCGAGCAGCGCCGCGAGCTCAGCCCCCCGCCCGAGCGCGCCCGCGAGCACGCCCGCCGCCAAGACCTCGGGCACGCCCGCCGCCATCGGGTCGACCGTGTCCGGGCCGAGGAGCGCGGCGGCCTCGCGCCAGCGTCGCCTCGCCATGAGCGCGAGCGCGACGCTCGCTCGATCCTCGGGCGCGCCGCGCTCGAGCAGCGACGTCCGCGCGGCGATGATCCTGTCTGGAGAGACATCTCGATCCGCGGCGTCCGTCGACTCCGCCGCCGCGTCGTCGCGCTCGCTCGCCCGCGTCGCGGCCTGACGAAGCGCGCTGAGGCGCGACGCCGCCGGGCGCAGCCGCGACGCGACATCCCGCGCGATCGCGACGCCGACGCGATCCGGCAGGGTCTCGGCGCGCAGCGAGTAGCTGACCCCGATGTCGCCGACCCGCGCCGGCCACCGCCCCGCCCCGCCCCACTCGAGGTTGATCTGCAGCTCGACCACGTCGCCCGAGTTCATCCGGATCGCGAGGGTCGCGACCAGGCGCGCCGCCTCGAGCGCGACCGCGCGGACGCGGTACCGCGGACGCAAGCGCTCGCGGAGCACGGCGCTCGCCGTCGTCGTGACGTCCTCCGCGGCGCCGCCCCCCTCACGCTCGCCCAAGAGCCCGCCCCGCGCGAGGAAGCATCGCGCCCGCGCCCGCAGATCGGCCGCGACCCAGCGGTCACGGAGCAGCGCGGCGTAGGCCGTACGCGACTCGTCACCCGCGAGCGCGCGCGCGCGCGCGAACAGGTAGCGACGACGGGCGTCGCGCCCTGGAGGTGACGCGCGCGAGCGCGACGCCGCCGGCGCTGCCACGCGCGTCAAGGGATGCAGCGGATCAGCCCGATCGACCAGGTCCTGGAACGCGCGCGCGGGCTCGCCTCGAGCCCGCCCCGCCCGCTCGACCCGGATCACGCGCGGTTCACCGGCCCCAGCCGGGACCAAGAGCTCGCCGCGCCACGCGTCGGCGAGCACATCACCGCCACCGGGCGCCGCCCCGCGAATCACCACGACGGCCCGGCGCTCCTGCGGCGCGTCGCGCAGCGCGACCTGCTCCCCCGCGGCCGTGAGCAGCCACGCGAGCAGGTGCCCCGTGGCCTCGCGGTTCCCGACCCCCGCGACCAAGCGCGCCCACACCTCGCCGACGAAGCCCTCGCGCCGAGGATCGGGCATCCCCCGCGGCGAGAGCTCGAGCTCCCGCTCGCTCGCCACGAAGGCCCGCACGATCCGGGTCGCCGCCACCGCGCGCTCCACCCGCTCGTGGACCTGAATCCGCGCGCCCCAGCACGCGGCCCAGGTCGCGCAGCCGAGCCGCCCCGCCTCCTGCATCAGCGCCACCGCCCGCGACCCGGCCTCGCGCGCGAACACCTCCGGGATCAGGAAGAAGAAGCCCGGGTAGCGGTCTACGAGCGTCAGCGCGAGCTCGCGGGGCAGCGGCGCGCCGCCCTCGCGCAGGCGCTGCAGCTCGCGCGTGAGCGCCTCGTCGTCGTCCGCCTGCACCGCCTCCATGATGCGAGCCATGACCCCCGAGCTCAACAGATCGCCGCGAGCGCGCGCAGCAGCGCCGCGACATCTCGCGCGCGCGAGCTCGCGCCGACGCTCACCCGCACCGTCCCCGCTTCGCCTGTCCCGAGGGTCTCATGGGCGAGCGGCGCGCACTGCTGCCCCGCGCGCACCACGATCCCGTGCTCACCCCGAAGCCGCGCCGCGATCAGCTCGGGCGGGAGTCGCTCGTGCACGAACGAGACGACCGGGACGCGCGCCTCCGCCTCCGCCGCGCCGATGACCCGCACGCCGGGGACGCGCGCGAGCCCGGTCAGCAGCGTCCGCGTCAACCCCAGCGTGTGCGCGCGCAGCTTCGAGAGCCCGCGCGACTCGATCCACCTCAACCCCGCGACCAGGCCCGCGAGGCCCGCGTAGTTCACCGAGCCGACGTCGCAGTAGCCCGGCTTGGACGAGCCCCCGACGGCGCACACGCCGGCGCGTGAGCAGCTCGCCGCCGGCGCGCGCATGCGCACGTGGGGCGCGATGTACAGCCCGCCGACCCCCTGCGGACCGAGCGGACCCTTATGCCCCGCGAAGGCCAGCAGATCGGCGCCGAGCGCCGCGACATCAAGCTCGACGACCCCCGCGGCCTGGGCCGCGTCGACGAGACACAGCGCGCCGTGCTCGCGCGCGAGCGCGGCGAGCTGACGCGCGGGCGCCAGCTCGCCGGTGACGTTGCTCGCCATCGCGAAGGCGACCAGGCGAACGCCGCCCTCCTGCAGCGCGCGCGCCACGAAGTCGAGCTCGATCGGCGCCCCAGGGGCGTAGGGCGCGACGAGCAGCTCGACCCCGCGCTCCTCCGCCAGCGCGCGCGCCGGCCGGTGCAGCGCGTGATGCTCGAGCCCGCCGATGATCAGCCGATCCCCCCGCGCCCACGGCAGGTCGGCGAGCGCGACCGCCAGCGCGGCCGTGCAGCCCGGCGTGATCAACATGTCCTCTGGATCCTGTACCCCGAAGAAGCGCGCGATCGCGGCGCGCCCCGCTTCGAAGCGCCGCGGCCACTCCCGGGGGTCGCTCGTCAGGGCCGCCGCCGCCGCCGCGCGCACCTCCGGCGGCTTGGGCCAGCTCGTGCCCGCGTGGTTGAGATAGATCGTCCCGTCTTCCCGCGCCGTCGAGCTCCCGTCGGTCATCCACCGCCTCCGCCCGGCGGAGAGTACACAGCGCGCGCCTCCCCGCCAACGCGAGGCGCCGACGCGGGCTCTAGAGCACCGTCATCAGCACCGGCAGGATCACGAACAACGCCACGCCGATGAACGGGATGATCCGCAGCAGGCGTACGCGCTGCTTGACCTGCTCGAGCACGAGCCCGAAGGCCTTCTCCTGCATGAAGTTGACGAACTGCGCGATCGACACGGTCTCGCGATCGCGCAGCAGCGAGCGCACGACCACCGCGCGTACCGTCTTCAACAGCCGACCCAGCATCCAGCTCGAGAGTCGCCGCGCGAACCTCCGCCCGAGCCCCGCCTGCCCCTGCTCCGCCGCGCTCACCAGCTCCTCGATCTTCGCGTCCAGGAGCGCCGTGAATTGCTGCACGCCCAGCGCCTCGCCGATCTTGTCACGCGCCGCGTCGCTCGCCTCCTGGACCTTGGCGAGCACCGCGTCGACCGCCGTCTGGACCGCGCGCTCGACCGCCTCGACCTGTCGCATGAGGCTCGTGTAGAGCCCCCAGAACACACCGCTGACGAGACCCGCGAGCGGGAACAAGACGACGATCACCGCGAAGCCGGCGAGCTTGAAGATCCCCGAGACAGCCTGGGTGTTGACCTCGTAGAGCTGAAACACCACGCCGGTGATGAAGAAGCCGACGGTCCACAAGACCGCGGAGCCGATCACCCGACGCGCGCTGCCGAAGGTCAGATCCCACAGGAAGTTCTTGCCTCCGCCGACCAGCAGCGAGACCGCCCGCCGGCCCTCGGGCGTCGCCGCCAGCTCCGCGTCTGCCGCCAACGCCGCGGCGGCCACATCCACCTCAGAGCCCGCATCCTGCTCCATGGCCGCATAGTACTCGAGCTGTCTCCGCGCGCCCGCGCGCCGACGCGAGCGCGGCGCCGTCGGCTCGCGGACCGAAACCACGGATGCGCGCGCGCCTCGTCGCGGCGCTCCAAATTTGCGGGCGATTCCACACGCCCGCGTCTATTGTGAGCGCTGTCGATCGACATACGATGGGCAAGATGTCCGACGGAGCTGATCACGACTCGCCCTACGACGATCTGACGACCCAAGAAGAGGTCGAGAGCATCATGTCCGCGGGTAGCGGCGCCGTGATCATCGACTTCTGGTCCCAGACCTGCGGCCCCTGCCGCGCGATGGCGGGAGACTTCGAACACGTCGCCAGTCAATTCAATCGTGACGAGATCCGGTTCTGCAAGATCAACACCGGCACCCACGGCTTCCTCGCCGCCCCGTTCAACATCCGCTCGATCCCGACGCTGCTCTACGTCCACAACGGCACCATCCTCGACGCGACCGTCGGCCGCGTGAGCGCGCGTCAGCTCGGGGAGAAGGCCGAGTGGCTGCTCAAGAAGTCGCAGCGCCGCCCCGGCCTGCTCTCGCGCCTGTTCGGGTAGCGTCACGGGCCGGCCCGCCGACCCGCGCGCCGTTGTCCCGAGTCGCCACACCCGCGAATTGTTTTACATGTCCATTTCGACATCTTGCCCGTGACCTCCGCGTCACGTCGGCGCGACAGTCGCTATCGTCTTCTTATGCGCTGCGGACATATTGAAGGCTTGCTTGTAATTCTCGCGCTCGGCTTAGCGTCGGTGACGCTCACCGCCTGCGGTGGCGATGACGGCGACACGGACGACGCCACGAGCGACAGCTCCACCGGCGATGACACCACCACGACCGCCGGTCCAGAGACGACCGGCGACGGCGACGGCGACGGCGACGGCGACGGCGACGGTGACGGTGACGGCGACGGCGACGGTGACGGCGACGGCGACGGCGATGGTGATGGTGATGGCGACGGTGACGGCGACGGCGACGGCGACGGCGACGGCGACGGCGACGGTGATGGCGATGGTGACGGCGACGGCGACGGCGATGGCGACGGCGACGGCGACGGCGACGGCGATCAGTGCGGAGACGGCCAGGTCACCGGCGACGAGGAGTGCGACGACGGCAACCTCGAGGACAACGACGCGTGTCTCTCAACCTGCGTGAACGCGACCTGCGGCGACGGCTTCGTCAACGAGGGCGTGGAGGACTGCGACGACGCCAACGACGACGAGACAGACCAGTGCACCACGCTGTGCGCCGCGCCTGCCTGTGACGACGGCCTGCTCAGCGGCGACGAGAGCGATGTCGACTGCGGCGGCGGCTGCAACGGCTGCGAGCTCGGCGGCGTGTGCAACCAAAATCCCGACTGCGGTGAGGGCCTGTGCGTCGACAACGCCTGCGCGCAGCCGCTGACCTGCATGGACATCCTGAGCGCGGACCCGCAGGCCCAGAGCGGGATGTACACGATCGCCGGCGAGGGCGACGAGCCGGAGTTCGCGGTCTACTCCCCCGCGCGGGCGTAGGCGCTTGAAACCACAGCGCACGCGCGCGGGCGCGTCGAGACGTTCCCCCGCGGCGCCAACGACCCGTATCGATCATGTTCGATGGGACAGTCGCGTCACAACGCGCTGGAACGATCCCGCGAACCGCCCGGCCTCCGCGCCCGGCGCGTGCCCCCCGCGATCGACGCGAGGAGCCAGTTGCATCTACACGCGCCCTGACGTGACGCAGCAACCGCGCGCGCCGACGATCGAAGACCTCGAGCGCCGCAGCATCACGCTCCTCACGAGACCTTTGTACAGGCAAGAGACCGCCGCTGGTCGATGGCCCCACGCGTAGCGCGGAGCGACAACCCGCCCCTCCGCGTGTTCGCGGAGCGCTGGACCGTCACCGACGACCGCCACGAGCTGCGCGCTCGAGTCGCGCGTGGACATCGAGCTGCGCAGCCGCCGAGCGCTCAGGCCCGTGTTGAGTCTCGCGCTCACCCGGCGACCGGGACGCTCGTCGCCGGCTCGCCGCCGGCGCGAGTTAAAGCTTCGCGACGATCGCCTTGGCGAGCGCGATCGCCAGCTTCTCGCGCTCGTCGCGGGTCTCCGCCATCCACTTGGCGGACGCCTCCTTCGAGGCCTTCATCATCTTCTTCACGTCGCCCGAGGTCATCGCGGACATGTCCGGCGGCGGCGCGGGTGGACCCTTGTACGCCCTCACGTTGAACACCATGTTCCCGACCAGCACGGTCAAGGCGCCCTCGTTCTCGTCGACGCGCGCCGCGTCCCCGACCCCCGCCACGTCCTCGTACTTGATGCCGCCCTCGGGGAACATGCCCGTGACGGCGTCGCCGAGCTGGTCGACCGCCTTCTCCTTGACCTCGGTGTCGACCTCCTTCGACTCTTTGGCCTTCGCCTTAACCATCGCCATCGCCGCCTTGAGCTCCTCGGCGGTCTGCGTCTTCGTCGAGTTCTCGAACCACTTGCGCGCCGCGGCGGCGTCCTTCTTGATCCAGATCGACATGATCGAGGCCTCGGCGATCTGCTGCTCGTCGGCGCTCTCCCAGCTGTAGTTACAACCCATGATCTTCATCTGCTTGAGCTCGCCCTCGGGCACGGCGAGGACCTCGGCGACCATCGCCGGCGGCAGCATCTCGCAGCCCTTCTTGCGCTGGTCCTTCAGGAAGCTCTTGACCTCGTCCTTGACGTCCTTCGGCGCCGCCGCGCCGTCCACGGCGCGCTCGATCGCCGCGTCCGCGCCGCCACCCGCCGCCGGCTCATCTCCGCCGCGGTCACACGCGGGCGCGGCGAGCAGCAGGAGAGCGAGCGATGGGAGCGCGAGGCGATGAATCCGGCGAAGCGTCGTCATGAGTGAACGAGGATATCTTTCACGCGCCCGCGCGCGCAGCGTCAAACGTGCCCAAAAGGTCATCTCTGCCGCGCGAGCGCCCCTCGCTCGGGGCGCGGCGCGTCCCCGCGCGGTGCCACCGTCCCCGCACGCGCGCGCGTCCCCCCGCGGCGGGCCGCGTGCTCGCGGAGGCGCGCGCGAGCGCGCGCGCGGCCGAGCGCGGCGGCCTCGTCGAGGATCACGGGCTGCGGGCTCCTCGACGGGATCGTACGCGGTCTACTGCGACATGGACACCGACGGCGGCGGCTGGACCGTCGTCTACGCCATCGACGTCAACAACAACCGCCAAGGGCTCACCAGCGACACGCCCGCCAACGGCGACCCGCTGCTGTTCGAGTACTACAACCGCACGCGCGCGCAGAAGATGATCGTCACGGCGCGCACCACCGAGAGCCTGTTCTACCGCGAGAACGACACCTGGCTGAAGGCCGACGCGCCGCTCTTCGACGCCAACCTCGACACGCCTGACTCGCACATGCACACCGCCGTCACGCTGACCGCCAACAACGACGCGACCGCCGACGGCTTCCTCGGCTACGCCAACTACAACATCTCGCGCGGCGGCGACTACAACATCTCGATGGTCGACGGCAACACGTGCAACGGCGTCACCACCATGGGCGTCGACCACCACAACAACACCTACTACCACCTCAACTGCGGCTGCCAGCGGCACTACCTGTACAGCTACTCGTCGCAGCAGGCGGACGACGACGCCTCGTACAAGGTCAACACGGCGCTCGGCTCTTGGAGCGCGACCGCGAGCTGCTCGAACAACGAGCTCAACGGCCTGGTGTTCTACGCGGCGATGCGCTGATCGAGCCGAGGCTCGGCGTCCCGGGCGAGCGTCTCGCTCGCGCGGGCGCCCGCTCGGCGCACCCGAGGCGCGGGCTCAGCTCTCCTCGAGCTCGGCCTCGGCCGCCTCGAACTCCGCCCAGATCCCCTCGACCATCTCCTCCTGGGTCTCCCAGGCCTCGCCGTCGCGGCCCTTGGCCTTGCTCGGCTCCTCGCCGAGCATCTTCACGGTCACGCGCTCGTCGGGGTCGAGGCCGACCTTGCGCGCGCGCGCGTCGAAGTACTTGCGCATCATGCTGGCCTGGTCGACCTTCTTCGAGGGGCACAGCTTCCCGCCGTTGACGGCGCGGTGGATCGTCGCCCACGTCGGCTCGCCGTTGAAGGTGTAGTGCTCGCCTTTGCTGTTCTTGCAGCGGATGTCGCCGTTGAGCTTCTTCACCGCGCGGATCGCCGCGCGGCGGTAGACCACGATGTCGACGATCGCGTCGCAGAGCACCCGCGGGTCCGCCTGCTTGTCCCACAGCATCGTGAAGAAATTCGAGTTCATCCCGAACAGCCCGTAGGTCTGCCATACCTCGGGGTCGTCGGCCCACGCGTTGCCCTCGTAGCGGCCTGACACGCGGCGCCAGGCGGCGCGGCTGCTCAGCAGATCCGCGTTGAGCTGGTGGACGAGCCCCTGCTGGTAGCTCGCCTCGCGCAGCGCGACCAGCATCAGCAGGTTGCGAAAGCCAGCCGAGGTCTTCAGCCGCTTGGTGACGTGCTCGATGAGCCGCTTGGTCTCGCGCTGACGCTCGCGCCGAAGCTCTGGCCGGCGACCGTCCTTGTCGTGCACGCACTCGTGGAAGTTGAAGGCGAGCGCCTCGGCGAGCTCGTCCTCGCCCTGCTCGTCCGCTCCGTCCGCGCTCGCGCCCTCGACCTCGTCCTCCTCCGCGGCGAGCGACGCGACCTCGGCGTCCGGCGCCGACTCGTCCTCGCCCTCGTCGAGCAGCGCCGCGCTCGCGTGCTCGTCGGCCTCCGCGAGCTCGACGCGCTCGACTTCTTCGACCTCGTCCGAGGTCTCCCGCGACGCGTCGTCGAGGTCATCTCCTCCGCACGCGCAGAGCAACAAGGTCAGGATCGCAACGTGATGAACGCGCATGTTCTTTGACACTCCGTCGTCCCGCGGGGCTTGCTTCGCGCGCCGCGCCTGGCGGCCTCGCTCGCGCGCCCACGCGGGCTGATCGTGAACCATCGTACATGCATCGACGCGGCGACTACACGGACGTGTTCGCGCGCTCCGGCGCGGGCGCTCACATGGGCGCTCGTGCGTTTTGTAGGCAACGCACACAGGTTCAGTCACCCATCTTACAGAGTCGCAAAAACCACTCCCGAGTCGTCGTGAGTAACAGAGCACGCGGCGAGATCGACCCGTGACCGCGGCGCGACTCGAGCGCCCGATCGCCTTCGCTCATCGCGCTCGGCGCGGGCGTGAGCGCGTGCGCGCCGACGTGATCAAGCTCCGGGAGCTCGAGGTGACGCGCGCGCCCCGGTCGCGCCGTGTTGACGATCGCCGCGATCTCGGCTGACTCCTGCGCGCTGCAGACACGATCGCGCGCGCCGTGCAGCGCGAGCACATGTACGTCGAGCTCGGCCCACGTCGCCGCGAGCGCGACTCGATCGAGCTGGCGAAAGAACCGCAGCGGACGACCGTGCGCGCGGTCTCCAGGGAAACCTCCGGAGAAATCACTAGAGAAATCACTAGAGAACTCGCGCTCGCCGAGCGAGCGCAGCTCGGGCCGCGCCGCGAACAGCCGCGCCGGGCTCACCCCCTCTCGATAGAGCGCGCGCAGCAGCTCCTCGACCCTCGCCAGCCGCGTCGCGTCCGCGTCGTCTCGCTGCCGCCGGTACGCACCGAGCTCGCACTCGAGCCAGCGCCGCGACGAGGACCCGTAGACCGCGACCCCGCGGACCGGCGCGCGCGCGGCGAGCAGCGGCGCGACCATCCCGCCGAGGCTGTGACCGAACAAGAACACCCGCGCGGGATCGACGAAGGAGCGCGCGCGCAGGTGCTCGAGGCCGGCGCGGTAGCCCGCGAGCTCGCGCGTGAAGTCGACGTCCTCGCAGCGCCCTTCGCTGTCCCCAACGCCAGGTTTCTCGACGCGCAGCGTCGCGAGGCCGGCCGCGGACCACCCCGCGATCAGCCGGGTGAACATCCCGTCGCCCCCCAGCGGCGACTCGCACGAGCGGCACGCGAGCCCCTGCAGCAGCAGGACCGCGGGCCGCGGGCCGCGCGACGCGGACGGCCGCGTGTAGATCAGCCGCTGCCGCCGCCCCGCGACGCTCACCTGATCCAGCAGCACCTCCGCGCCGGCGAAGCGCTCCCGCGGCAGCGCGCGCGCGGGGCCTCGGACGCGCCGGGGTTCGCCTGTCCCAACGAGCATAAGCTCGACCTCGGCGCCCGCGCGCAGCCGGTGCGCGGCCGCTCGCAGCGCGCCCTGGTCAACGAGCCGCAGGCCGTCGAGCGCGAGCAGCCGCTCGCCCGCGCGCGCCCCCAGCACCGCGCCGGTCGAGCCGGCGAAGACGCGCCGGATCAGGAAGCCTTCCTCGGCCTCCCCCGGCGACGCGAGCTCGAGCCCGAGAAACGGCCGTCGCGGGAGCTCGTCATCGGCCGGTCGTCGCTCTGATCCCGCGGGCCGCCTCGTCACGCGCTCGCGAATACCAGGCTGCGCGCGCATTTCAAGCCGCCGCCCGCGCGGTGTACGATGTCGTCATGGCCATGTTCCGCTGTCACGGTTGCGATCGTCACCTTAAGCAGCGGGAGCGCGCGTGCCCGTTCTGCGGCGCCGCGCAGGCGCCACGCCACGCGACCACCCGCGCGCTCGCGCGGGCGTCGACGCTCCTCGGGCTCGGGCTCGCCCTGAGCGCGTGCACCGATCGACCGAGCGACACCGCGTCCGACAGCGGGAGCGCGGCGACGACCCAGAGTTCCGGCGCGAGCACAACCTCCACCCCGACCTCGGCCGGGACCGCGAGCGCGACCGCGGGGACGCAAGGGATGACCGGCACCACCGCCGCGAACACCTCCAGCTCCTCGAGCGGCGCTCCCGGGACGACCACGACCACGACCGCGACCGCGACCGCGACCACGAGCGCCACGACCCTCGCCACGACCACGCAGAGCGCGACGACCAGCTCTACCACCGACCCGGACACGACGACCGGCACCACGACGGAGGACTCGGACACCAGCTCGACGACCTGGGTGCCGCTCCCCTACAGCTGCCCGCCGCCGCCGAGCGACGTCACGCTGGTCTAGCAGCTCGACGCCGGTCAGCGCTCGGGGAGCGGGATGAACTCGTCCTCGTCGCCGGGGACCTTCGGGAATCGCCCCTCGCGCCAGTCTTGCTTCGCTCGCTCGATGCGCTCCTCCGAGCTCGAGACGAAGTTCCACCAGATGTAGCGCGGGCCGTCGAGCGGCGCGCCGCCGAGCAGCATGAGCCGCGCGTCGGCCTCACCCTCGAGGGTGACCGTACAGCCAGGCTCAAACACGAACATCCGGCGCGCGTCGAGACGCGTCTCGCCGACCCGGACCGCGCCCTCGACGACGTACACCGCCCGCTCCTCGTACGCGTCGGGCAGCTGCAGCCGCTGGCCGGCGGCGAGCTGGGCGTCGACGTAAAAGATCGGCGAGAGCGCGCGGACCGGCGCGCGACGACCGTAGGCGGCGCCCATCAGCACGCGCCCGCGCGCGCCGCCGTCACCGAGCGACTGCTCGGGAAAGTCCGCCGCCGGGTGATGGTGAAAGGCCGGCGGGACCTCCTCGAACGCGCGCGGCAGCGCGATCCACAGCTGGATGCCGTGGATGTCCCCGCCGCGCGTCCGAAACTCAGGGCCGGAGCGCTCGGAGTGCACGATCCCGCGGCCGGCGATCATCAGGTTGATCGCGCCCGGCTGGATCGCCTTGTGCACGCCGAGGCTGTCGCGGTGGTGAATCTCGCCCGCGAACAGGTAGGTGATCGTGGCGAGGTTGATGTGCGGGTGCGGGCGCACGTCCAGCCCCGCGCCGGGCTCGATGCGCGCGGGGCCCAGGTGGTCGAAGAAGATGAAGGGGCCGACCATACGCCGCTGCGGCGACGGCAGCACGCGCCCGACCGTGAACGCGCCGATGTCATGGGTGCGCGCCGCGATCGAGAGCGCGACGCGATCGCTCACGTCGTGACGGGAACACTCCGGTTGATCGGCGTCGGACCAGCTCATGAACGCGACCATATCAAGGCCGACGCGCGCGGTCTTGTAGGTTGACGACCCCGCGAGACCATCGCTAGGCCTCTGGATCGAGCGCGACGGGGCGCCCCGCGCCCCGCGGCTCGACGGCACGCGTCACGCGCGAGCGATCGACCTGCAGCGGGCCCACGAGCGCGCGCAGGCGAGGATCCGCGTACTCGCGGACCAGCTGAAACACGCCCTGCCCGAACGGGCCGCCCTCCGCCGCGCGCACCGGCTCGACGCGCTCTCGCAGGCCCATGCGCGCCATCTCGAGCGCGCGGTGACAGCACATCGGGTTGTTGCCTGGGCGCCCGAGCAGCGGCTCGCTCACCGACGTGCAGCCGCCGCGGCAGGGCTCCGCGTAGTAGCACTCCGCGCAGTAGCCCCACAGCTCGGCCGCGCCGCGCTCGCGCATGTACCGGAGCTCCGGCGCGCGCTCCCATAGGGCCTGAAGGCCATGTTCTCGCCACGAGCCGCCGATGTTGCTCGGCCCGCCCAGGCTCGGGCAATTCTTGATCATCCCGTCGCTCTCGATCGCCAGGTGCCAGACGCCCGCCTGGCAGCCGAGGAAGTGCCCGCTCGCGTTTTGGTTGCCGCGCAGCGCGTGCGCGTGCGGGCCGAAGTAGCCGACGCTGTTGGCGACGACCAGCTTGACCCCGAGCGCCGCGCAACGCCGCGCCAGCGCGGCCAAGGTCTCGAAGACCTCCGGCAGCTCGTAGGGCTGGAGCATCAGCTCTGGGTGGTCCGCCGCGTTCCCGTGCAGCGAGGTCAGCTGGACCTGCCACGCGTAGATCCCCTCGGCCGCCAGCAGCTCGAGCAACGCCGGCAGCTCTCGCCACGTCCGCGCGTTGATCTGCGAGTTGCTCGAGATCGTCGCGCCGGCCGCCCGGAGCGTCCGCATCGCCGCGATCGCGCGCCGCCAGCTGCCGACCCGCGCGCGCAGGTGATCGTGCGTCGCCTCGAGGCCGTCGATCGAGACCGAGACGTTCTGCACCCCTGCGGCGACCGCCGCCTCGGCGCGCGCGCGCGTCAGGTTAAGCCCGCCGGTGACCATGCTCGCCGCCATCCCGCGCTCGCGGATCGCCCGCAGGATCAGGATGAAGTCGCTTCGCAGGTACGGCTCGCCGCCGATCAGCGAGACCTCGCCGACGCCGAGCGCGGCCAGCTCATCGACGAGCGCGAGGCACTCCTCGGTCGTGAGCTCGTCCGGGCGCGCTCGCCCAGCTCGAGGTCCGCAGTGGCGGCAGCCGTGGTCGCACGCGAGCGTGATCTCCCAGACCGCGAAGCGCGGCCTCGGAGCCTCCCCCTCGACGCGCGGCAGCACGCGACGCGAGCCCGCCCGCGGCAACGAGTCGACGATCGGCAGTCGTCGTCGGGCGTCCGCGAGCTTCACGGCGCCATCGTACCGCGAAGGCGCAGCTCGCCTCCAGGCGAGCGTTCGTCGAGGGGCGCTGGGGGCCCGCCTCCTGCGTGTCTGCTAGGCTGCCCCTCTGTGTCCACACAGCCAGGTCGCTTCATCCCCACGATCCCGGCCGAAGTCGAGGCCTCGCGCCACGCCGTGCACGTCGCGCTGCTCGCCCCAGCGGACGCGCTCGCCCTCGTCATCGCCCGCGCGGATGGACTGCTCGGGCTCCCGGGCGGCTTCGTCGATCCCGGCGAGACGCCCCGCGTCGCCGCGGCGCGCGAGCTCTACGAGGAGCTCGGCGCGTCGGCGAGCACGCTCGGGCCGCTAGAGCCGCTCGGGGTCGACCGCGAGTGGCTCACCCGCACGGGCCTCGCTACGCACCTGTTTTGGTGTCGCTGCGCGACCGAGCAGCTCCGCGCGATCGTCCGCGGCCTCGCCGACGCGCCGCACTTCCTCCAAGAGATCATGGGCGCGCTCTTGGTCCACACCGACCTGCGACGCCACCCCGCCGCCGCCAAGCTCCGTCGACGCGCAAGCCTCGAGAATTTCGCGCGTCACCGCTTCGTCGCCAACAGCCGCGCGCAGCTGCTGCACGCGCTGACCCAGGCCGGCATGCTCGAGACGCCGCTGGCGCTCTGAAGTTGGTGCCCCGCCGCCGACGATTCGCCGCGCGGTTTTGCTCGGCGCGGAGACCGACGTGGCTGTTTTCGCGCTCGTCTTCGAATCGACCCTCGAGCTCAACATCGCGCGCGACGTGCCCATAAAAGCATGCATCGGCAACGACGCGTCCATGACGACCCGCTGCATATACACGGCTCACAAAAACGCGCGTCGAGCGAACGGTACAATCGGCACATGCCGCGCTCTCACCTGGACTTCATCGCGGCGGCGTCTGTCGCGGCGTTCGTGTGTCTAACCGCCACCGCGTGCGGCGACCCGGTGGAAGGATCTGGCACCTCCGCCGCCGAGGAGACCGACAACACCTCGGAGGCGGGCAGCGCGGGGACGACGAGCGCGACCAGCTCGACCCAGACTACGACGAGCGGCGCAGCGACGACCGGCGCGACCGGGATGGGCTCGGGCAGCACATCCGACGCGAGCAGCTCCAGCTCGACGAGCCAGGCAACGACCGACGCGACCTCGTCGCCCACCACGATGGAGCTCTCGACCGCTGGGACCACGACCGACGCGACCACGGGGATCGATCCGTCGACCTCGTCGTCCTCCTCCTCGACGACGAACCCCGGCACTACGTCGAGCGGCTCGAGCACCGGCGGGGACCCGACCACCGGCGGTATGGCCTGCCCGCCCGCGCCGGACGACAACAACTGCGTCGCCTGCATCAAAGAGACCTGCTGCGAGACCTTCGTCGACTGCGACGGCGCCTGCGAGTGCTTCCACGACTGCGTCGACGAGCAAGGGAATCCCCCGAGCATGTGTTCGAATCAGTGCGGGATCGCGGAAGACGACCCGCTGATCGACGAGTACGTCACGTGCGCCTATACGGACTGCGCCGAGCCCTGCGACAACTGAGGCGCGGCCGCCATAACGCGGATGAATCGGCGCGACTCAGCAAGGCTTGTAGAGGCAGGAGTCGCCGCATTGCAGCGTCGGCGATGGGCGCTTGATCTGGCAGTCGAGCTCCGACGGGCACACCAGGTCTTGACTGTCGCACGCCTCCTCCCCCGCACAGTCGAGCTCGCGTACCCCGATTTGTCCGGCAGGAACATGAAAAAAACATGAAGAAGACATGAAGAAGACATGAAGGAACACGCAGCGTCGCGCCTCAGCTCACGAGGTCGGCGTGCAGACGCGCGTCGAGCCGCTTGAGCGCCCGCCAGCGGTCTTCGTCGCCGAAGAAGCGGGCGATCAACCCTCCGCGGTCACGAGGCCGCCGCGTCGTCGGGGCCGCGCGAGCCTCCAGCGCGCGCGCGAGCCAACCCCGCGGATCGGCGGTCTCGAGCCGCCACGGCTCGACCCGATGCCACGGCCTGTTGAACGCGAGCTCGAGCCGCCACGGCGCGCGCGTCGCGAAGTCCTCGCCGAGCCACTGCACGACCTGCGCGACCGCGTAGACGTTCACCTGCGGGCGCCCCATCGCCGCGCACATCCAGTAGGGGACGCGGTCCAGGAGCTCACCCGGCGGTACGGCGATCCGCGCGAAGCGACGCGCGATCGGGACCTCCGAGATCAGCTGCTCGAGCTCTGCAGGCGTGACGACGACGACGACCCGCAGCGCCCCCTCCGGCTCCGCCGCGCGCGCCCCGAGCACCTCGACCAGCTCGCGCGTCAGCGGCCAGCGGCACTCGTAGGTATCAAAGGCCATGTCGCCCTCGCGCGGGTCCAGCAGCGCGACGCGGGGTCCCGGTCCTAGACGCTCGGCCCAGCGCGCTCGCTCCCTGGCTTCGAACCGAAAGAAGCGCGCGACCGTGGGGCGGAAGCCAGCGAGCGAGGGCGGCCCCCCGCCCGCGCGCAGACGCCAGCCCCAGGCCTCCGCCAGCGCGCGCCGCCCCGAGCCCTCCGCGCCGACGAGCATCGCGCCCGGCGAGTCCGCGAGCGCCCGATCGAGCGCCTCGAGCCCGCCGTGACGGTCGAGGTATGCGCGCGGGACCTCCTCGAACGGCGAGCCCGCGCGCTCGGCCAGACGTCCCCAGCACGCGCTCAGCAGCTCGCCGCTCGTCCGCGCACCGGCGAGCTGGGCCTCGTCGAGCTCGAGCAGACGCTCGAGACCCCGCGCGCTCAACCAGCGCAGCAACGCGTCGATCCCGACGCCGCCCGCGACGCGTCGCCCGTGCGCCGAGGTCGCCTCGGCGAGCGTCCAGCGGCGGGCCCAGCCCGGCTCGAGCACGGGGTGCTCGCGCTGATTCGAAGCTGCCTCTGTGACCAGCTTAAAATCATCGACCGCGCGCGCGAAGGGCTCGCCCGCGCCGCCCGGGAGCAGCGCGGCGACGGCCCCCGTCTCCTCGACCATCAGCGCTCGGAGCAGGTCGGTCTCGGTCAGCGCCTCGGTCGGGACGCGCTCGAGCAGCGGCTCCTCGAGCCACGGCCCGCGCGTGAGGTGCCGCGCGCGCGCGACCAGCTCTCGCGCCCCAGCGGCCCGCGCCCGGCACAGCGCGCTCGCCCGCGCCAGCACGCGCCGCGCCGGCGGATCCGCGACCTCGAGCAGCTCCGGCACCGTCGGCAGCGTCCGCGCGAGACAGGGGTGCGAGACCTCCACGCCCGTTCATACCAGCCTATCCCAGCGCGCGCTGCAGGATCGCCGCCGCCTCCATCAAGTACGCCACGCCCAGATGGATCACGACGCCGCCGGCGACGCTGCGCGTCCGGTAGGCGATGACCCCGAGCGCCCAGCCGCCGAAGATCGAGCCGAGCGCCTCCGCGAGCGGCTTTTCGAAGTGCGTGAAGGCGTAGAAGGTGACCATCGGCAGCACCGCGGCGGGCCCCAGCCAGCGCGCGAAGCCGAGGACGAGCAGGCCGCGGAAGAACAGCTCGGTGAAGACAAAGTCTGTCCCGTAGCACAGCTCAAAGATCGCGTAGCCCTGCCACGGCTCGAGCCCCCAGTACGCCAGCTCGGCGCCCGGCGTGTAGCGCGGGTACACGGCCTGAAACGCCGGCTGAAACGAGGCCCAGGCGATCAGCGGGCTGATCAGCGCGAGCATCAAGAGGTAGGGCCGCAGCTCGATCGAGCGCAGGCTGACGCCGTAGAGCGGCTGGGCCGCGCGCCCGTCGAGCCGGCGATCGATCGCCAGCCACAGCGCGAGCACCAAGCCGAAGCCGAGGACCGCGCGCACGCAGTTGGCCGCGCAGATGAACAGAAACCACCGGACCTCGGGCGCGAAGGTCTCTTGGATCCACGGGCCGTAGTAGTGGAAGTTGCGGTACACGCCGTAGCCGACGAGCGTCGCCGCCGTCGCCAGCCACAGCGTCGGGTCGCGCAGCGCCTGCAGCCGACCCCGCGCCCACGCGCTGATGACGATCGTCGAGACGAAGGGCAGCGCGTAGTAGAGCGCGTAGTAGCCGATCTGCGCGGGCTCGAGGAAGTGCGTCGCGATATAGGTCGTCTCGAAGTCGAGCGCGTAGTTGACCGCGATCGCTAGCGCCAGGAGCAGCGCCGTGAGCCCGTAGCTCCAGGCGTCGAGCTCCTCGCGCGCGTAGGCGCGGAGCATGTCCAGGATCCCGCGCACGAGCTCAGCCCTCGCGGCGCGCCACGACGCCCAGCATCAGCGGCAGCGCGGGTTTACCCTCGGGCATCGCGTAGCGCCGCCCCGGGAGCGCGCGCATGCCCTCGAACAGCACGCAGCCGTTGGCGTAGGGGTACTCGCGCAGCCGCTCGATCCGCAGGCCCGCGCCGATCAGCGCCCCGACGATCTCACCGACGGTCCATTGAAACGAGTACGCGGGCTCCGGGTTCGTGAAGTCCTCGCTGCCGACCTCGAAGCCCGACGGCGCCAGGCCCTCGCGCACGTAGTCGTTGACCCCGCCCGCCTCCTCGAGCGGCGCCTCGATAAAGTAGGGGTCACCCGTCAGCGCGCCGCCGGGGCCCAGGCTCCACACCAGCGGGTGGAACTCGAGCAGCACGAGTCGCCCGCCGGGCGCCAGCACCTTCGCCACGCCCCGCGCCCAGCGCTCGAGATCGGCGAGCCAGCCGATGCTGCCGTAGCTCGAGAACGCCAGCTCGAAGCGCTCGCGCGCGCCGAAGCTGTCGAACCAGTCAAACAGGTCCGCGCGCTCGAAGCTCGCCGAGACCTCCGTCGCGCGCGCGAGCGCGCGCGCGAACTCGATCGCCCGATCCGAGATGTCGACGCCCGTCACCGCCGCGCCCTGCAGCGCGAGGCTGACGCTGTCTTGACCGCAATTGCACTGCAGGTGCACGAGCCGTCGCCCGTCCAGCGGCCCGAGCAGCTCGAGCTCCTCGGGGAACAGCGTGCTCCCGCCCGCGCGCAGAAAGCCCGCCTGGTCGCGCTTGTGACTGTTGTGCGCCGGCGTGACCGCGTTCCACGAGCGGCGGTTCTGCTCGTGCATCTTCACGCGCTCGCCCTCGCTCGCGTTCGTCTCCGTCATGCCGGCGCGAGACTACCACCCCGCGCGCCGCGAGCTTCAGCCTGGGCTCCGCGTCATCGCCTCGCGGACGCCCGCGAGCGGCGCGTCGTCGACCAGCTTCACCGAGCCGTCCTCCTGCGGGATCACGCCGAGCTTCGCCCACAGCGCGTCGAGCTCGACGTCCCCTGGCGCCTCGGCCATGCGCGCGTAGACGTCGCGCAGCGCGGTGGTCCCGGTCGCCTCGTCGCCGACCTCGATGACCTGCTTCGTCGTCCAGGTCACGCGCCCGTTCCCCCCGGCCTCGACGATCCCGCGCAGCGCGTGCTCGAGGCCCTTGGTGTTGTTGGACTGCTGCCGGATCTCGAGGTCGGCCATCAGCCAGAACAGCGCGCCGCCCCAGTACACGCGCCCCCAGGTGTGCGTGATGTCGAGCCCGCGGTCGCCGGGGCCGGGGCGGCCGTTGTGCATCATGCGGACCCACTTGCTCCACACCCACGGCTCGCTGACGTTCCCGCCGCGCGCGCGCACCACCGGCTCGAGGTAGGTCGACAGCCCCTCCTGCATCCACCGGTGGCGACGCTTCAGATCGGGGAAGCACGCGTGCAGCATCTCGTGGACCATCACCCAGTCGCGCTCGAAGGTCTCGCGCGAGGTCCCCTCGCCGACCGTGATCCGCAGCCACTTGCCGTCCCAGTGCTGCCCGAAGCCGACGCCGGCGCGTGAGCGCGACGTGATCGTGATCTCGAGGTCGGGCACCGGGAACGCGCCGTAGTAGTCGCTGATCAGCCCCGCGGAGCGCTGCACCCACTCCGTCAGCGCGGCCTCCGGGACCGGGGCCTCGCCGTCATAGACGAAGGTGAACGCGGCGCCCCCGACCGAGAGCGCGGGCGGCTCCGCCGGCTCCGGCGACGCGACCTCCTCGGCCACCTGCTTCGCCGCCGCCGCCGCCGGCGCGGACTCCTGCGCCGCGCCGGAGGGGTTCGGCACGCCATTCGAACGTACGCAGCCAGGGCCCACGAGCGCGAGGGCGAACACGAGCCCCGTGGCTCCGCTCAGCGATCGTCGCGACATCGCGGGAAGTCTACCCGGAGAATTCTCGAGCCTGCGGCGCTGCGGGCGAATGGTAGGATCGAGGCGTGGATTTCAAGCTCCCGTCTCCCCAGCAGCTGCGCGTGGGCGCGCGCGCGCTCGCGTAGCGCGTGCTGACGGCCCGATCAACAAGGACTGGGACTACTGGCAGGACGTGGACACGCCGGTCGAGGAGCTGCGCCGGCGCTTCAACATCCCCCCGCGCGACCCGGCCGGCTGAGCCCGGCCGCGGCGACCGGCCGCGAGGCAGGGCCGCGCGCGTGAGTCTCCTCGGCACGTCGACGCCGAGCGAGCCGCGCGCTCCGCTACCATCATGACATGTCCGTTTCGACATGTTCAAAATTTGCGGCGGTCCTCCTCGGCGTCGCGCTCCCGCTCGGGCTCGCCAGCGGCTGCGGCGACGACGCGGTCGGCGCGAGCACAACCGACGACACGGGCACGACCGGCACGACCGGCGCCGCGACGACCGCGGGCCCCGAGATGACGACCACCAGCACCACGGGCGTCGGGCCAGGCGGCAGCGACTCGGAGGGCGACACCGAGGCGACGACGAGCGCGACCGAGGCGACCACCGCGATGACCTCCGCCGGCACGACATCGTCGTGTCCCGAGGGCACCGAGGGCTGCCCCTGCGCCGGCGATCTCTGCGACGACCCGCTGGTCTGCGAGGACGGCGTGTGCGTCCAGCCCTCCGACGCCGTCTGCGGCGACGGGGTCCTCGAGGGCGACGAGGAGTGCGACGACGGCGAGGACAACGGCGACAACGCGGCCTGCAAGAGCGACTGCACGCTGAACGTCTGCGGCGACGGCCTGCTGGGCCCCGACGAGGAGTGCGACGACGGCAACCTCGAGGACACCGACGAGTGCCCCAGCAGCTGCACGGTCGCCGCGTGCGGCGACGGCTTCGTCCAGGACGGCGTCGAGGAGTGCGACGACGCCAACGACGTCGAGACCGACGACTGCCTCGCCACCTGCGTCGCCGCCAGCTGCGGCGACGGCTTCGTCCAAGACGGCGTCGAGGAGTGCGACGACGCCAACGACGTCGAGACCGACGACTGCCTCACCACCTGCGCCGCCGCCAGCTGCGGCGACGGCTTCGTCCAGGACGGCGTCGAGGAGTGCGACGACGCCAACGACGTGGACGACGACGAGTGCAGCAACGCCTGCGAGAACAACGTCGACGACGGCTGCCCGGACGGACAGGTCAACATCCTGCTGAACCACGGCTTCGAAGACGGCGTGTTCGCGCCCTTCACGAGCAGCTCCCCCGCGACCGACGTCGTCAACACCAACCCGCACACCGGGCAGTGGGCGGCCGAGACCAACGGCAACTTCTACGTCGAGCAGTCCTTCGCGCCGGTGCCGGTCAGCGAGATCATCGAGGCCTCGTACTGGGAGTGGCACGGCGAGAGCGTGTTCACCGTCACCTGGCTGCTCTACTCGGACAACACGCAGGAGACGGTCATCTGGCCCGCGTGGCAGGACTGGCTGAAGTTCGACGTGACCGCTGATCTCGACCCCGGCAAAGAGCTGACGGCGATGCGCGCGTGGGGCTACTCCGGCGGCGGCAACGAGCCCGACATCTCGCGCTTCGACGACTTCCTGATCTGCGTGCAGCAGTAGCCGCTCGCGCCGCGCGGCGGCGCCCCGCGCCCGCCGTGCGGCGCCCCGCGTCGACGGTCAGTCCGCAGCGAAGCAGTAGATCTTCCCGGCGCCGCCCTTGGGCGCGGTGTCGTTGCACCCGCCGCTCTCGTGCACCGAGTTCCACGGTCGGTAGATCTCGTCGTCGCTCCCCATCGGCCCGAGGCCGTCGGAGTGCCCGACCTGCGCGAACAGGGACGGGTCCTCGGAGCTCCAGTCGGCGCACGTCAAGCCCGGCATCAGGTAGCCGTCGCGATCGGTGCCGGTGAGGATGTCGTGCTCGTTCGGGTCGGGCGAGCCCTCCCACTGACCGTTGATCATGTCGCCGTTCTCGTCGACGAACAGCTCGGGGTCGCCGTCGAGCGCGTGCAGCTCGTCGAGGTCCTGGGCGACCAGCGCCCAGTTCGCGTTGTACCAGGGCCCTTGGCCGATCCGATCGCGCGCGTGCACGGGCTGGTCGTCGTCGCCCTTCTCGGCGCTGAGGTAGGCGCGCCACGTCCGGTCGCCGACGCCGACCGCGTCCGCCAGCTCCTGACAGCGCTTGTCCGCGCCGTTGAGGCCGCCGAGGTTTCCGGTCGCGCTCCCGGTGCTCGAGACGAAGAAGCCCATCACCGGGTCGTCGAAGGAGGTGGTCGCGGTGGTCGTGGTCGCGGGATCGGTGTCAACGGTCGTCGTGGCCGTCGTGGTCGTCGTGCTCGTCGCGTCCGTCGACGCCGTCATCGAGCCCGAGGAGCCCATCGTCGTGGTCGCGCCCGAGCCGGCCGTGGTCGTCCCCGTCGCGGCCTCGGTCGTCGAGCTGGCGGCCTCGGTCTCGCCTGTCCCTTGGGTCATTGCGTCGGTGTCCTCGCCGCTGTCGCCGCAGCCCGCCCCGGGCGCGGTGAGGGCGAGCGCGAGCGCGAGCGTCGCGATGTGTCGTCTGCGTGTCTCTGCGTTGTTCATGGCAATCCTTCGCCGGTGTGCGGGGACCATGACGCGCGGCGCGGCGGCTGTCCACCACGAGCCCCCTGTCGACGCGAGACGCTCTCGCCACGCGGTCTCGCGGGCGCACGCGCGCCACGCGACGCGCGACCCTCTGCATTCGTAGCGCGGTAAGACTGGGGCCCGCGATCGCCAAAGATGTCACGACGGTCACTGTATGAACCCATCGCCCGCCGCCCCGAAGCAGCTCCTTCGACTTCGCGCCGCGCAGGTCGGCTGCCTGATCGCCGGGACTGCCGCGCTCTGGCTCCTCGCCTGGATCGTGGCGCCGTGGTTCTCGCCGCTGTGGCCGCTGGAGCGGGGCGGGCTCATCGCGATCTCTATCGGCGCCGCGCTCGCGCTCACGACCGGCCTGCCGCGCTGGGCGTCGCCGGTCTTTGGCGCCTGGTTGATCCTCTGGTCCATCTTCTCCGCCCGCGGGGTGCACCCCCCCGCGCTGATCGCCGCGCTCGCTGGGCTCGGGGTGATGGCCGCGGTCGCGCGGGCGTGGCCGCGGCTCCCGCCCGCGCGCTCCTCCGAGGCCGACACGCGGAGCGCCGCGCCGACGCAGCTCGAGCTGCTGTGGTTCGCCGTCGCCGCCGCCGCCCTGGCCGTCTCGCTGTGGATGCTGCTGGACCTCTCGCTGGGCGCCGGAGGAGCCTCGGGCGGCCCCGAGTTCCTGCAGCACGACCGCCCGCCGCTGCGAGGGGACGGCGCGCTGCTCCTCCACTGCGTCCTGAGCCTGGGGGTCTGCGTCGCCTCGCTGCGCTGGCGCGCGCGGCTGTCGGCGCGGCTCGCCTCCAAGATGTCCATATGGACACCTAATCTCGACGAGCGCGGCGCGTCGAGCTCGCCGCGCCCCGTCGCCGCGCTCGCGCGGACGCCCGAGCACATGTTCGCGCTCGCCCGCGTCACCGGCGCGCGCGTCACCGGGTGGGCCGCGTGCTGGTACCTCTCGAGCGCGGCCGCGTGCGCGCTGCTGCTCCTGCACCTGAGCCCGATCCTCGCGCCGCTCCGCGAGCCCGACCCCGACGCGCTGCAATACGCGCTCGCCGATCTCGCGTGCCGCTCCGACGCCCTGTTCGCGCTGTGGGTCGTCTGGATGCTCGCGCGCGTCACCGAGCTGTGCTGGCGCCTCGCGCTGATGATCCGGCTCTCGTCGCGCGTCGACGGCCTCGACCGCGCCGGGGAGCAGGGGCTTCAACGCGGCTCGAGCAGGTAGTCAAAGCGCGGGAACGTGAACGCCGGGAGCGACCCGACGATGTCGACGAGCCGCGCCGCGCGCTCGGGCGTGATCGCGGCGGGCGCGTCGGCCGGGTGCTCGCTCGAGAGCCCCAGCACCCATCGCGCCTGCGCGCGCGTGAGCGTGATCGGGAGCGGCTCGGCGGGGTCGCGGTCGTCGTCGCGTGCGTAGCGCTGAAGCGTGTACTCGAGCCGCTCGGGGCGCTCGCGCGGCGGCATGGTCTCGCAGAACAGCCCCGACGCCTCGGCCGCCCGCCGCGCGCCCGAGATGTCGTGCGCCGCGTGGATGTACATATAGAAGTCATAGCCAAACTCGAGCTCGACGCGCCCGTGGAGCGCGAGCCGGCACCACAGCAGCTCGCGCAGGATCATCCTGATCACGGTCGACAGCGCCGCGCGCGGGAGCGCTTGATCCTCGCGCAGCGAGAGCCCGTGAAAGGCCGCCTCGACCAGCTCCGGGCGCGTCCGCTCGAGCGCCCGACGAAGGCCGCGGTCCTCCAGCGAGACGACCCGGAGATGATCGACCCCGCGCGGGAGGAAGCGCAGCGCCGCCGCGAGGTAGCGAGCCTCGACCGCGAGGTACTCGGCGAGCGTGAGCGGCTGCCCTCGGAACGCGCGCCCGATGTCCGACGAGCTCGTCCACTCATCACGCCGGTAGCGCCCCGCGCGATCGCGAAGCGCCGGGTCGTACTTGGTGACGCGGACGCGCTGCACTCACTTCCCGCGCGCGGGCTCGGTTGACCCTATGTTTATGTTATTTAGAGCAGGTGAGCCCTGAGCGCTCGCGTGGCCGCGCTCCTCGAGCGGGTCCGTACGCGCCTCACAGGCGGTCAGGGAGCAGGCGAGCAGCGCCGCCGCCGCCGCGAGCCGGGGCGCGACCCAGCGCGACGCGCTCACGCGGCTCCGCGCGCGCTCGGGGTCGAGGATCGCGACGACGCGGCGACGCAGTCCGCCCGCCGTCGCTCGGCCCGCGCGATCGAGGCGCGCCCGCGCGAGCCCGACGAGCAGCGCGGCGTAGCTGGAGGAGCGCACGCCCGCGCCGAGCACCGCGTCGTCGGCGGCGTCCTCCGCCGCGTCGCGCAGCGCCACGAGGGCGCGCCACGAGAGCGGCGTGATCCAGTAGAGCGCCCGCACCAGCGCGCCCGCCAGCAGCAGCGCGCTGTCGGCCCGGGCGACGTGCGCGAGCTCGTGCGCCAACACCGAGCGGCGCTGCTCTGGGGAGACGTCGAGCATCTCGCGGGGCACGAGGATCTGCGGGCGCAGGACCCCGCGCGCCACCGGACCGGAGAGCTCGTCGGTGACGCGCAGCTCGACCGCCACGGGCGCGCCCGCGCCCTGCAGCGCCTCGAGCGTCTCGGTCCACGCGCGCCGCCGCAGCGGGCTCGAGCGCCGCGCGAGCGCCCGGCTCCGCGACACGCCGAGCGCGAGCCGCAGGGTGAGGACGAGCGCGCCGAGCCCCCAGACGACGAGCACCACGAGCGCGGCCGTCTCGGGCAGCGCGCGCGCGGAGGCGTCGAGCAGCAGCCGCGGGAGCGGGACGATCAACAGGGTCGCCGTCGCGATCGTCCAGATCGCGCGGCGGGTCGCGGCGTCGCGGCGACGCGCGCAGCGGTCGAGCGCGAAGGCCAGCGCGAGCAGCCCGAGGCCCTCGAGCTGCAGCAGCGCGAGCCAGCCCGCGGCCGCGCCCAGCGTCACGCCCATCAGCGACCCTCCTTGCGCGCGCGCTCGATCATCCCGCTGAGCCTGTCGAGCTCGGCGTCGGTCAGCTCATCGCCGCGGGCGTCGAGCAGCGCGGCGACGGTCTCGCTCGCCGAGCCGCCGAAGAATGTGTTGACCAGGTGCGCGAGCGCGTTGCCGCGGGCGCGCCGGCGATCGACCGTCGGCAGGTAGACGTAGCGCGGACCCTCGCGCTCGTGCCGGAGGTGCCCCTTGCCCTCGAGCACCCGCATCAGCGCGCGCACGGCGGAGTAGCTCGGCGGATCGGGGAGGTCCTCGAGGACATGTCCGACCGACGCGCGACCGCGGCGGTACACGATGTCCATGATCTGCCGCTCGCGTCGACTGAGCGCGTCGATCTTTGGTTTGCGCCGCCCCATGAAGTGTGCTGTTTTTCTAGCACAATGCTAAAAAACCAGCACACGCCGCTGCGCGCGCGTACACGCCTCAGCGCCCAGAACATCGTAATCATGCTCCTCTGCGCCGGAGCCGGCCTCGCGCTCGATCTCCTCAGCAAGCAGTGGGCGTGGGACGCGCTGCGACCGCCGGAGGGTCACCCGCGGATGATCTGGTCTCCGGTCCTCGAGCTCTCGTTCGCGTTCAACACCGGCGGCGCGTTCGGGATGCTGCGCGGCGCCGGCCTCGGCTGGCCGTTCTTCGCGCTCTTGGCCGCGCTCGCGATCGTCTACATGCTCGTGATGACCGCGCGGATGCCGGGCGCCGATCGCCTGCGCTTCGTCGCGCTCGGCGTGCTCGTCAGCGGCGCGCTCGGCAACCTCCACGACCGGGTGCTCCGCGTCGACGAGCTCGGCCGCCACGGCGTCGTCGACTTCATCAAGATCAACTACCCCTGGGGCGGCAGCTGGCCCAACTTTAATGTCGCCGACGTCGCGCTGGTCGTCGGCGTCGCGCTCCTGATGATCAGCTTCTACCGCGGCGAGCGCGAGCTGCGGGCGAAGGGCTAACCTGTCTTTTTCATCATCTATACTGACGCGCTCGCCCGAGCGCCCGGGGAGGAGTCGCCCGCGAGTCTACCGGCACTCGGAGGCCAAGCAGACCGCCGCGCCCAGGACCCAGCTCGCCGGGAGCTCGGTCTTGTCCCCGAAGCGCGACTGCCAGCGGATGTCGCGGGCGTCGGGCTTGAAGCCGAGCTGCTCGACGAAGGCGGGGATCCACGCGGACTCAAAACACACCGGCTCGAGCTGCTTCGGGTCGGGCGCGGCCTCGGCCGGCGCGTCACCGCTGGCGCCCTCCTCGGGGGCGCCTCCCGCGGGCTCAGCGGGCGCCGCCGGCGGGGCGCTGAGCTCGGACCACGGCGTGCCGCAGAAGCTCGCCCCGGCGGCGGCGAAGTCGCCAGGCGTCGCGTCCTCCGCGAGCGAGAGCAGCGCGCGCGCCTCCGCGAACTCGCCGAATGCGTAGAAGGTGCGCCCCGCGGGGAGCCCCGGCTGATACGCGCCGTCGCGGCTGCCCGGCTTCGCCGCCGAGCACTTCACGCGCTGACAGGTCTCGGGCTTGAGCAGCGTCGCCAGCTCTTTTCGACATGTCCCATAGTCGCCTTTGCCGCCCTCGAGGCCCTTGGGGTAGCAGGCCTTCGACGCGTGCGCGTCGCGAGCCGCGCGCGCGCCGTAGCCGAGGAAGGACTTCCGGTAGACCATGTGCTCGCGGCCGCCGAACAGCACGGGCTCGGTGTCGGAGGCCTCGGGCTCGTCGGGGACGAAGGCGACCTGCAGCGTCTCGTCGTTGAGCTCGAGCGCGGCGCTCGTCTGCTGCTCGCCGGCGAGCGAGCCGAGCGCGTAGTTGACCGAGATCCACGAGAACAGCGCCTGCTCGTCCCCGCTGAGCGTCCCGACCACGCGCACGTCGAGGAACTTGCTCTCGAGGTAGGCCGTCAGCGCCTCGTACATGCGCTTGCCGGCGGTCTCGCCGTCCTTCGCCGCGACGCGCCGCATGCCGGCGGTCGCCATGACCGTGACCGGCGTCGACTCATGACAGTCCGCGGGGACCGCCGCGAGCGCGCCGTCGTCCCCCTCCATGACCTGCGTGAGCACCTCGACCGCCGCGTCGGGCCGCTTCGTGAGCGTCTCCAGCCCCGTCGCGCTCGACTTGCTCGCCAGCAGCTTCGCGGTCGCGGGGACGCCCGTCTCGCGCCCCTCGAGCGCGTAGGTGTACGCCCGCGTCTCGCCGCGCGCGCCCTCGATCATGATCACGTACTCGCAGGTCGCCTCGACCGGCGCGTACTGCTGCTTAGTCTCGGGCGGGGTCGTCTCCCCCTTGTCCTTGCAGACGACGAGCGCGAGCGGGGCGAGCGCGAGGACGCCGAGGAGCGTCCGCGAGCGGCGAGCGAGGCGAGTTTTCATACGCGGTGATGCTATCGCGGATCGTCGCGCGTGAAACACAAACATGTCTTTATAGACATGATTAACGAAGCCCGAGAGAGCGCGCGTGAGCCGGCGAGATCACGCGAGCTCGCGCGCGATAACACATGTCCTTTCAAACATATTCGAGCACGCTGCGCGCCGGGAGAACCGTCGCGCTCGCGCGCGACGTGTACGACCAACGCGCACCGATGATCGACGGTCGACGCTACCGATCTCGACAGATCGCGTCCCACCTACGCGACCGGCGCGTGGCCCGGATTCCGCCGGGCTCGGCTCAAACCAGGCCTCGCTGCGCAAAGATTTTCACACAAATTTCTTCGCGCTTCTGCCGCGGGCACACGCTGCAAACAATCAAAACGCCGCACAAACGTCGTTATTTAGGCTTTATCTGTCGATACATCGCAATGTGCCTGAACGGCGTGGACCACGCGGCCGGGCGCGGGATTGACACAGCGCGCTACACGCTCAAGCTTTTTTACACATCCGTATAAATACCGGAGAACGATCGTGCACACCGAGCCTCGAACCCGCGTCCGTAACAACCCTCGCGTCAACCCCCTCGCGCTGCTTCGCCATCGTCACGAGCTCGCCGCGAGCGAGCGCAAGAGCCACCGTCAGACCGCCCGCCCCCTCCGCCTCGTCCGCGACGCGCTCGGGCCCCCGCGGACCTGGCGACGCAAGCTGCGGAGCACCCGCGAGTCGGCCCGCATGATCGTGCGCTTCGACGAGTTTCACGCGCGGCTCGAGCGGCTGCACGCGCGCGGGCTGATCGAGCAGCTGCCGACGCGCCTGCAGCTGTTCTTCGGCTGCCTCGACATGATGCGCTACTACATCGTGCCCGGCGCCGCGGACTACTACGAGACCCGCGGCATCAACTTCCGGTTCCACAACCTCATCAAGCTGCTCGATGACCCCGCCTCGGTGCTCGACCCCTCGGGCGTGCGCTCACCTCGAGACACGATCATCGGCCACGTGCTGCACGTGGTCCACGCTAACCCGATCTACGACCTCCAGCTGCTCGAGATGTTCGAAGACGGGCTGGACGAGATGGAGCGCCAGGCCCAGCAGATCGTCGACGGCGTGCACCCGCGGCAGCGCTCGATCGGCGCCGTCGTCGAGGACCCGGACTACCACGCCCGGCTGCTCGCCTACATCCGCGCGTACCGCCAGGACCCGACGACGCCGATGCTGCATCGCCGCGACGGCGGCGCGCGGGACGACCCGGACTTCGTGCTGTGCGAGGCGACCTTCGGCACGCTCGACGGCGCCTTCCGCTACTTCTGCCGGCTACCCCGGAGCGTCCGCGGACTCGTGGAACATTACCGTACGGACAGGACGATCAACCGGCGCTACTGCGACCCCGAGCTCGTCGCGGCGCTCGCGAACGACTGAGCCGGCCGGACCTCACGGCCCGCGCGTCGCCGAGACCAGGAAGTAGCCGAACCAGGGGACCGTGACGCCGATCAGCGTCGTCAGGAGCGAGGAGCCGACGTTGCGCCAGCGCTCGCGATGCAGCCCGCGGCGCCCCGCGAGCGCGGCCCGCAGCAGGAAGCGAGCGGACACGAAGGGGACGTGCGCGACCGAGGCCGCGACGTTCCACGAGACATCTTCGAATCGGATGTCTCGAAACCCGTGCTCCTCCAGCGCGCCGCGGAAGGCCTCGCGCTCGGCGAAGCTCTCGACCGCCCAGCCGCGCTCGATGGCGCGCAGCAGCCCCCGCGCCGTCCGCCCGAGCCGACTCGGCGGCACGCGGTAGAAGCCGTCCGCGATCACGAGGCGCCCGCCCGGGCGGAGCAGGCGGCTGACCTCGCGCACGAGGTCACGCTTCCCCAGGCCGCGGGCGTAGCAGGCGCTCTCGATCGAGTAGGCGCCCGCGAAGCCGCCCGCGGCCAGCGCGTCGGCGCGTGTGTAGTCCTGCAGCAGGACCTCCACGCGCTCGCCGAGGCCCGCGCGCTCGTTGAGCGCCCGGGCGCGGCGGACCTGCGAGGGCACGATCGTCAGCCCGGTGACGCGGTGCCCCGCCCGCGCCATGCTCCGCGCGCTGGCACCGACGCCGCAGCCGAGGTCGAGCAGCCGCGCGTCGTCGCGGCGCGGCGCGCCGAGCCGCCGCCGGACCTGACGGTTCATCTCCTCGAGCATCGGCTCGCGACGAAACGGCGAGAGCCCGCGGCGCAGGTACCCAAAGTGCATGTTGTAGCCGGGGCTCCAGAGCTCGTAGTCCTCGGTCGCGTGCTCGTAGTGCGCGACGACGTCGGCGCCGCGCGGCGCCTCCTCCACGAGACCGACACGAGCACCTGCACCTCGAGCCACGCTCGATGATACCGAGCCGCACGGCGCCCGCGCTCGCGGTACCGCGCCGCAGCGTTAAATTGCGAGACGGCCCCACGCCCGCGGGCGAGAGGCCGTCTTTGCGCGCGTCGAGCGAGCTACTTCTTGGTCGGCGCCTTCGCGTCCTTCGCGGCCGGCCGCGCGGCGCCGCACGACGAGCACTTGGTCACGTCGTGCTTGTTGACGGTATCGCAGTACTCGCACTTCCAGTCCGCGACCTTGGCGTCCGCCGCCGCCTTCTCGGCCGCCTTCGCGTCCGCCTTCGCCTTCACGTCGGCCGCCTTCGCGTCCTTCTTCTCCTGGTCGATCTTCAGCACCTTGTCGATCGCGCTCTGGGCCGTGTCGATATCCGCCGCGACTTTCTTGAGCACCGCGTTCGCGCTCGCCTCGTCCTTCGCGCCGGTCTTGAGCGTCGCGTCGACGCGATCGATGGTCTTCTGCGCGTCCTCAGCCGCGACCTTCGCCCCCAGCTGGCTCGACTTGTCGCCGGCCTTCGTCGCCGCCTCGACCCGCTTCTCGCGCAGCTCCTTGAGCTCGCGCGAGAGGTTGCTGAGCTCGGAGACGAAGCCCTGCGTCATCGCGCTGTTGGCCTCGGCGAGCTTCTTGATCTTGGCGTCGCCGTCGAGGCCGCTCGCCGCGTCGTAGATCGCCTTCGCCTTCGCCTTGCGGGCCTCGAGCGCGGGCTTGAAGCCCGGGTACTGCGCCGACAGCTCCGCGATCTTGGCCTCGTTGGCCTTCCACTTCTTGGTCTCCCCCTCGACGCTCTTCGAGCAGCCGCTGAGGACGAAGAACACGGACATCAACAGGACGAACAGCGCGCGCGTGAAGCTCTGCATCGGCGTGGTTATACGTCATCGCCGCCACGCGCTCGAGCCTTCGTCGGCTGCGCTTTCGGTCATGCTCGCCGCGCGATTTCGTCGCCCGAGCCCGCGCCCGCGCCCGTGTCCGAGATCGTGTCCGTGACGCGCGCGCCCCCGCGCCCTACGCTGCGCGCGTACTGAGAAAGCTACGAGTCATGGATAAGCACTACTTAGTGATCGACTTAGAGGCGACCTGCGACAACGGCGGACGAGTCCCGCGCGACGAGATGGAGATCATCGAGATCGGCGGCGTGCTCGTGGACCACGAGACGCTCGAGCCGATCGACGAATTCGCGAGCTTCGTGCGGCCTGTCCGACACCGCCGGCTAACGGAGTTCTGCGTCGAGCTCACCTCGATCACGCAGGCCGAGGTCGACGCCGCGCCGCGCTTCCCCGAGGTGCTTCGCGAGCTCGGCGCGTTCCTGGAGCGGCACGGCTACCCGCTGTTCTGCTCGTGGGGCGCCTACGATCAGAAGCAGCTGCGCCAGGACGCCCGGTATCACCGCGTCCCCAACCCGCTCGGGCCGCGGCACCTCAACCTCAAGCAGCTGTTCTCGGAGCGCCTGAACACCCGCAAGCGCTTCGGCATGGCGGGCGCGCTCCGCAAGGTCGGCCTCGAGCTCCGCGGCACGCACCACCGCGGCATCGACGACGCGCGCAACATCGCGCGCCTGCTGCCGTTCTGCCTGGGTCGGCAATCGCTCGATCGCGCGACGCAGCACGAGGGCGCGCAGCGCCGACGCGGTCGACACCGCGGGCGTGGCCGCGCGCGACGAGCCGACGAGCGCGCCTGAGCGAGCCGACGATCAACCAGCGTTGGAACGCGCGCGGCGCCTCGCGCCCCGTCGCGGTCGACGACGCGCGCGCTGCTCGACCGCCAGATCTACACCGGCGCGTCGACGCGCGCGCGTCCACCGGGCCGTGCTCATGGTTTTAAAGACATGTGTTACGCCGCTGCGCGCGAGCGGCCGCAGCTGATCGTCAGCGCTGGCGAGCGCGAGCGCGCGGACAGGCCGCGGCGCGAGGCGGGCGCGGTGACGAGGCCACGCACACAAAAACGTCGTACATCGCCCAATCGTGTCGTGTATTTGAGTTCATACGCGCACACGGTGTAGCGTTGCGCTGTGCGTACATCACACCTCCTCGCGGCGCTGTTCCTCCTCTCCGCCCCCGGCCTGACGGCGTGCGACGGCGGCGACGCGAAGAAGAGCGAGACCAAGGCAGAGACCAAGGCCGAGACCAAGGCAGAGACCAAGGCCGAGACCAAGGCCGAGGCCAAGGCGCCCGCGAAGGCCGATGAGGTGCACTTCGACATCAGCGCGGACAAGTCGGGCGTGCTCGCGCGCACGGCCTCGGTGCTCGAGACCTCCGAGGCGGTGAGCGCGGACGACCCGCTCCGCGGGCACCTGGCCGATGTCTCCCACCACGCCGAGGCGGGCGCGAGCAACGAGGCGCTGTGCAAGCACATCGCGGGCGTCCGCGGCGATCAGGCCGACTCGCCGGAGGACTGCGCGGCGGTGCTCGAGCACGAGCGAGTGCACCTCGGGCCCGAGATCTTCAAGCAGATGGAGCAGTGCATCCAGCGCGCGACGACGCCCGGGGCCCTCGAGCAGTGCGAGAAGGCCGAGAAGGAGGCCGAGAAGCTCCTGCACGAGAAGAAGCACGGCGACGGCTTGGAGAAGGATGCCTGCGAGGGGCTGTTCAACCACTTCGAGAAGCTCGCCATGGACGACGCGGGCGACCAGGCCGAGGTCGTCAAGGGGATCCTCGAGGAGGTCCGCGCCGATGTCGTCACGACCTGCGTCGAGCAGGGAACGAAGGTCGAGCTCGAGTGCGCGATGAAGGCGAAGGACATGGAGACCCTCGGCAAGTGTGAGTCGACGGTGCTCTAGCCGCGATCGCGGAGCTCGTCGACGCTGTACACCGGGCGCACGCCGAGGTCGTCAACCCGTCGGCTGGGCGTGTGGCGGAATCGTCGAGCGAGCCGACAGAGCTGGACGTTGTAGGACCAGGACCCGCCGCGGTAGAGACGCGCCGCGGAGGCGTCGGCGTCGTCGCCGGGTCGCGCCGGCGCGACTCGGCGCGGCGAGATGTCGAACTTCTCGGGCGCGATAAAGGTGTTGGCGCACCAGTCCATGCTGTTGCCGGCCATCCCGACGACGCCGTACGGGCTCTCGTCCACCGGGAAGTTCTCGTTCGAGACCAGCCGCGGCGTCGGGTGGGCGTCGCGGTTGTTGCACCGCGAGGTGTCCAGCCACGAGCCCCACGGAAACAGGCGACCGTCGACGCCGCGGGCCGCCTTCTCCCACTCGAGCTCGTCGGGCAGGCGCCACGGCCGGCCCTCCCGCTCGGCGCGCCA
>JAUIKS010000043.1 GCA_030430565.1 Polyangia bacterium | reverse complement strand
CGCAGGCGCGGGCGCCTGCTCCGCCGCCGCCGCCGCCGCCGCCTCGGCAGCGGCCTTCTTCGCCGCCTCCTTCGCCGCCTTCTTCGCCGCCTTCTTCGCTTTCTCCTTCTCGACCTTCTCCTTCTCGGCCTTCTTGACCTCCTCCGGCGACAAGCCGAGCAGGCCCTCATCTTTGCGGCGAGCCGCCTCCATCAAGAGGTGCATGCTCGGGCGCACCACCGAGCGCGTCGGCGGCTGGCGAAACAAGGTCTCCCGAAAGGTCCCCTGCTCCATGCCCAGGATGGCGTAGAACGCCTCCTCGCCGCGAATCTCGCCAAATTGCACATGCGAGATGTCGCCGTGCTCAAACCACACACGACCGACGCCGTGCTTGGTCGAGACGATGATCGCCTTGTCGCGGCCTGTCAGCGCGATCATCTGCACGTAGTCGAAGAACTCGATCTCGATGTCGTTGCCGAAAAAGCCCTCACGCGGGCCGCAGTCCTCGACCATATGCACGAGCTTGTCGAGATCGATGGGTTTCTCGACGATCCGCACCGAGCCGCCGCTCTCGTAGCTCGCCCCGATCTCCGGGGCCATCGCCTCGCAGATCACCAGCACCGGGATCGAGGGCCGATAGCTCCCGAGCCACATCAGCAGCTCGGCGCCGTCCCCCGCGCTCATGTGCAGGTCGCAGAGCACCACGTCGAACAGCTCGGTCTGGAGCAGATCGATGGCCTCACGAGTACTGCCGACCGACGCGGCGGTGTGTCCCTCCTGCATCAATCGACGTTCGATCGCCGCTCGGAGGATCATCTCGTCAACGACCACCAAGGTACGGACTGACGATGGCGAGCTAGAAGAGGAGTCGGACACGAGGCCGCCTATCTTACCCTGGGCCCAGGTTTGGTCAGATTCTCCGCGAACGCCGAGGAGAGCTCGAGACCGCGCCAAATCGGCCTTCGCTTATGGTGGATTCGCAAAAAATCTCCGCAGGCAAACGTTCGCTTTGGGAGTTTTTCGCGCGCTCCATTGAGGTCTTTGTATGGACCAGTTCGCGAGAGATGAAAAGAAAAATAAGTTGCCGATCACACCTCATCGGCATTTGTATTCCGATTCTCAACGAGCAGAGCGATTCTTTAGCTATCTTCCAAACCAAAACAAACATTTTTAACACCCGGTTATAGAACTGTTTTTTTGTAAATTTGAACTACCCTTTCATCCTTTTCCGGTCCCAGGTTTTCTCTTATGCTGCCCGCCATGCGCCAGATCATCCTCGAAGACCTCAACCTCAGCAACGCCGAGCGCCTCCTCTGTGAAGAGGCCCTGACCGAGGCCGGTAGCATTGTTGAGGCTGCTAATCTGCTCGGAATCACCCGTCACGCGCTCAAGCGCCGCATTATCAAGCACCGTATTGAGTGGCCGCGGCAGAGCAAGACGACCCCGGTGACCCAGCAGGCCCCGATGACCGTCAGCCAGCCAGCTCCGGTCGCCGTCTCGGCCATGGCCGCCCCCGCGATCGCCATCGCCGAGTAAACAAAAACGCTCATCGAAGCGTGATCCAGCGCGTGACGAGTATCTCGTCACGCGCTGTTGATTTTGTTGCCCAGAAAGCAAGCCGGGCAGCACGCCGCTGATTCGAAGATTCGTCAAAACCAGCCCTAGCTGCACCTGGCGGCCATCACGATCGGGTTGACCCTCGGCGCGCTCGGGCGCCGCCGAGCGCCGCAGCAGCCCGACCTTGACGCGCGCGCGCGTCAGCTCGCCCTGGCCGCGCGCTTCGCCAGCGCGCGCGACCAGGCGTGACGCGCGGGTTCGCGCCGCGCGGAGACGAGCGCGCGCCCGCGCGGCTCCGCGCGCGCGATCGCGCCGAGAGACGTCCGGAGAGCAGCGCGGAGAACGTGACCAGCGCTCACCAGCGCGCATGAACATGTCCAAAAAAACATGCTCTTTCGGCGCCCGCGCGAGCCCGCCTCCGCTCGCGCGAGTCCGCCTCCGCTCGCGCGACCGCGAGCGCTCACGCCCCGATTCCAGCCGGCCGGAGATCTCTCCAGACGCGATCGCCCGCGGTCGGTTTTTTTCGATCTTTTTTCTCGAGCGCCGCCAAAATCGACCTGATGGAGACGACATGTCGCGAGCGATTCCGCGCCCAGCGTCATTCACGCGCGCCCTCGCTCAATGTGCCGCTCGGAGGTCTTAATTTTATGAATGTTAGGTTTATTGAACAATTCAACGGTTATCCAAGCGATAATCTATCGCGCGCGAATCGGCTCACAATCACTGTTCCACTTCCGCGATGTAGTCCAATGTATGCAGCGCACTTCCGCGACAAGCTTGCGCCCCGTCCAGCGTGTGCGGTTTTGCGACCTTCACGGGATAGTGTTTCCACCATGTCGCTCGGCTCGAGATCGCGTGTGCCCAGACGCCTCCCCACGCATCGTTCCCGCACACCGTGAATCCCAGCGGTCGCTCCGAGATGGATCTCACCTCACGCTCTTCCCGCGCGCGCGCGAAGAACAACAACGAAGCGCAACAAGCGACGACCACGGCGCGTTCGCGAGCGGCGGCGCGTCAGCCCGCGTCTTCGCCCAGCGCGCGCCGCTGCGCGATCTCAATACGCTCGACGAGCGCCCTCACCACGCTTCGCTCGGCCTCGCCGGCCGCCGGCATGCACGCCTCGGGGCGCTTCAACAGCTCCAGCAGGCTCGTCCACCCGTCGAGGAAGGCGGCCAAGCGCGCGGGGCTCATCCCTTCGGTCCGCCCCAGGAGGAGCTGGTGGACGAGCATGGTGAGAGAAGCTGACGACTCGACGCTCAAGCGCCACGAGGGTAACGCGGCGGACACAGACCGGCAAAAATCGAGCCCGCGCGAGCTCGCGGTCGCAATGAGCGCGCTCCTGGAGGGAACAGACCTGCCCCTAGATGACTACGACGACCGCGACGACCGCGACGACCGCGGCGCCCGGCGCGGCCAAGAACGATGATCTATGTTCCAAGCGTGAACGATCACGAGCGCAGGCTTGCGCGAGTCGTCGAGTCGATCCTCGACTCGTACCACGACCACGGCAACATCAATCACATCGACGGCAATAACCTGCCGACGCGCAGCGAGATCTCCCAGCTGCTCGACGATCTGATGTCGGTGATCTTCCCGGGCTACTTCTCGCCCGAGCCGCTCGACGACCTCACGTCGCGCTACTTCGTCGGCGAGCGCTGCGCGCGGATCCTCCGACGAATGGAGAAGATCACCGCGCGCGCGCTGAGCGTTCGCTGCACCAAGGGCGTGGCGAGGAGCCCGTCGTCAAGCGCGATCAAGTCCGCCGCCCACGAGCACGCGCTCGACCTCCTGCAGGCGATCCCGGCGCTGCGCGAGGTCCTCAACACCGACGTTCAAGCCGCGCTCGTCGGGGACCCGGCGGCCTGCAGCGCCCCCGAGGTGATCATGAGCTACCCGGGCGTCGCCGCGATCACGGTGCACCGCATCGCCCACCATCTCTACACCCGCGAGGTCCCGCTGCTGCCGCGCATGATGACGGAGCTGATCCACGGGCGCACGGGGATCGACATCCACCCGGGCGCGACGATCGGCCGGAGCTTCTTCATCGATCACGGCACCGGCGTGGTCATCGGCGAGACCTCCCGGATCGGCGATCACGTCAAGCTCTACCAGGGCGTGACCCTCGGCGCGCTGTCGGTCGACGCCTCGTCCGCCCGCGAGAACCGGGAGCAGCGCCACCCGACGATCGAGGATCACGTCACGGTCTACGCCGGCGCGACGATCCTCGGGGGTAAGACGGTAATCGGCGAGGGCTCGACCATCGGCGGTAACGTGTGGCTGACGCACAGCGTCCCGCCGCAGACCACGGTGATCCTCGGCAACCAGTCGCCGCGCTTCTTCCCCTCGCGCCCGCCCAACACGAACGCGAGCTGACGGCCAGGAGCGCGGGTTGGATCAAGCGCGCGGGCGAGGCGGCCGCTGACGAATCCGTCCGGCGAGCGCCTCGCGGACGAGCGTCTTGGCGTCCTCCTCAAAGTTCCCCTGCAGGATCCAGTTGAGGTACGAGCGCTCGTCGGGGTCGCTGGCGACCACGCGTAGCGGCTTGCCCTTGAGCTTGCCGAAGTTGAACACCGGCTCGTTGTCGCGCCAGGTGAAGCGCCGGCCGATGTCCGCGAACGCGTGATTGACAGAGTTGGAGACGCGGTGCAGAGCGTCGACCTCGGCCCCGAGATCGTCGTAGCGCGCGAGCTGACCGGCGAAGACCTCGAGCGTGGCGATCGTGTCGGCCTCGGCGCCGTGCGCCCCCTCGAGCGGCTTGTCGCAGTAAAAGCGCACCGCGGCGGCGAGGTTCCGCGGCTCTCGCCGGTGGAAGATCACCTGCGTGTCAACGACGCGCATGGCCGTCAGGTCCAGCGGCTTGCGCACCCGCAAGAGCTCCGCCTGCAGCACGCGGATGTCGAAGCGGCTCACATTAAAACCCGCCAGGTCCGCGCCGCGAAACAGCCCGAGCAGCTCGTCCGCGAGCGCGGCGAAGCTGGGCTTGTCGGCGACGTCGGCGTTGTAGATCCCGTGGATCTCGCTGGCCTCGACCGGGATCCGAACCCCGGGGTTGATCCGCCACGTCCGCGGCGCCTCGACGCCGATCGGGTGCGGCATCACGCGCACGATCGAGATCTCGACGATGCGGTCCGAGAGCGGATCGGTGCCGGTCGTCTCGGTGTCGAAGAACACCACCGGACGGGTGAGGCTGCGGACAAATTGCTCAAAACGAGGGCCGAGCTGGGCGGCGGTGGGGACCGCGTTTGAACCCAAAGCAGACGCAGGGCCAAAACCACTCGTAGGCGCGGATGCGGACATGCAGTGCGCGGTTATACACGCCACAGCCAAAGTTCTCCAAACGATCGCCTCGACGCGGCGCGCAGGTTCAGCGAGCGCGTGTCCCGATGCCCAACAGCCGACGATCTATCGCGGCGCGGGGGCTGGCGCAGGCGTCGTGGGTGCGGGGGCCGGACTCACAACGCCAGTGGGGTTCGTCGGCGGCGCCGGAGTCGGCGCAGGCGTGACCGTCCCGCCCACGGGTTGTGTGGCCGGTTTTGGCTCGGCTGGCTTCTTCGCGGGCTTCTTCGCCGTCGTTGTCGCTGCCGAGCTCTTGAGCTTCTTCGGGCGCGGCGGGGGCTTGCGCCCGAGCAGCGCCAGGGCGAGCTTGGCGGTCCTCGTGTTGGGATCACGGGAGAGTTTTTCGAGCTCGGGAAGCTGCTTGGCGCGCTCGCGGTCGATCAGGTCCAGGGCCTGCAGCGCCTTAAACCGAACCGTGGAGTCCTTGTCGCCGAGCACCCTGCTCAGCCCGTCCCAGGCCTTGACGACCTTCAGCTTGCCGAGCGACTGCGCCGCGCCGGCGCGCGTCTCGGCGTCCTCGTCAAACAGCGCCGAGACCAGCTCGCTCCACAGCACCTTGCCGTTGCGCACAAACCCAGTGGTCCGGGCCGCGGCCGCGCGCACGCGCCGATCTTCATCGCGAAAGCCAGCCCGGAGCCCGCGGAGGTCGTGCGGATAGTGGGCGTAGCGCATGCTCTCGACCAGCGCCTTGCGCACCGCGGGCTCCGCCTCGGTTCGGATCAGGTGCGAGGCGCCCTCTTCCCAGTCACCGTGGGTCCGCGGCAACGCCTCGGCGATCGCGCGCCGCACCCCGCGTCCGGTCTTGCGGTCGAGCAATCGGCTCAGCAACACCGGCGCGGCCCGGGGCCGCTCGACGAGCTTGCTGGTGAACACGAGCGCGCCCGAGGCGTCGCGGCGCGGCGACAGGGTCAGGACGCGGATGTACCCCTCCTGGTCATCGCGCTTGAACTCGTCGATGCCGATGTTCATGCGCTCCTGCCAGCCGCGATCGTCCCCGGCAGGCTCCGCGCCGGCCCCGGCGTCGACGCCCGCGTCGACGACGACGCCGTCATGTTCACCCTCGTAGTCGAGCCCGTCAGGCTGGCTGTCGTAGCCCGTCGGCGCGCGACCTTCGCTGCCCGCGTCGATCGACGGCGGCGGCGGCGGCTCGATCGCGGAGCCGGTCGTGCAAGCGGACGCGCCGAGGATGAGCGCGCTCGACAACAGCGCGACCCCGCGAAGATTGCGTAGACACGCGAATTGAACCGCTGAGGAGGAATCGAGACGCGACGACATGGCGGTGGCAGGTCCAGGCGCGCGGCGATCGAGACGACGCCGGGCCCGCGCAGACCTCTCCACGTATCATGGCCGAAGAAACAGGCGATGTCTCTGTTCGAGTTCGCCCGAGCGCGATTTTACCGCGCGAAGCTCGGCGTCTAGAGACCGCAAAAATGTCTCAAAAGACATAACAGTAATCAGCCGCGCCGCGCCGCGCGTGTACACGCGAGCTCGCGCGGGGGCGCGAGACCTCGGGGGCTGATCGGCCTCAGACGAGCAGGCGCTCGACGTCGGCGAGCAGCCCGTCGACCGCAGACTCGGGCGTATTAAAGCTGCACATCAACCGCGCGACCTGCCCGCGCGGGGAGTCGAAGGGGTAGTACTCGTAGCCGCGCTGCTTGAGCGCCCGATCGAGCGCGGGCGGGAGCGCGACGAACACACCGTTCGCCTCGCACGCGAAGGCCGGCTCGAGCCCGAGCCGCGTAAGGCCTCGGCTCAGCCGTCGCGCCCGCTCGTTGGCGACGCGCGCGTGCGCGATCCATGGCGCCGCGCCCTCGAGCACCCGGGCGAAGGGCGCGCTGACGAAGCGATGCTTGCTCAGCAGGTGACCGGTGGACTTGCGGAGGAAGGGGAAGCGCGTGATCGCGTGCGCGACCCCGGCGGTCCCGACCTGGGGGAACAGCAACACCGCCTCGCCGAACGCGAGGCCGTTCTTGGTCCCGCCGAAGGAGAGCGCGTCGACGCCCGCGTCGACCGTCAGCGCCCGACACGCGGCGCCTGGGTCAAGACCTGCACGCCCGCTGAGGGTCGCGACAGCGTTGGCGAAGCGCGCCCCGTCGACGTGCACGCGGTAGCCGTGCGCGTGGGCGAGATCGCACAGCGCCCGCGTCTCGGCGGGCGTGTAGACGGTCCCGAGCTCGGTCGGGTTCGTCAGCGTCAAGACCCCAGGCGCGGGCTGGTGCACGTCGCCGCGCCCGCCCGTAAAGATGTCCTCGAGGTCCGCTGGCGCCAGCTTCGTCGGGTCGCCGGCGGACGCGACCGCGGTGGTGCGACACAGCGTGATCCGCTCGGGCGCGGTCGACTCATCATCCGCCCAGTGGCTGTAACGATGACAGACGACGCGCTGCCATGGCTCGGTCATGGAGGCGACCGCGAGGGTGTTGGCCGCGGTGCCCGTCGCGACGAAGAACACGCCGGTCTCGGCGCCGAACAACGCGCGAAAAGCCGCGACCGCGCGCGCGGTCTCCGTGTCGTCACCGTAGCCGATCGCGTAGCCGTCAACGCACGAGGACAGCGCAGACAGGGCCTCTGGGCACAATCCCGCGTTGTTGTCCGAGCGAAAGTTACCGCCGCTGGAGGAAGGACTCAGTGCATCAGGATTCGTCATGACAGCTTCGGCCGCGCGGACGGTACCACGAGCGCCGACCGCGACCCGGCTGTCCTTCACGACAAGCGCGCGCGAGCTGCTATGCTGATTTCGTGTCCGCGACGCTCCTCGCTGGGATCCTCTGGGTTGCCGCGCAGCCCCCCGCTCCGCTCACGACGCCCACGCAGACCCAGCCGATCATCGGCGGCGAGCTGAGCGAAGACGGCGCCTGGACCAGCGTCGTCGCGATCGTCCACACGACCTCGCTGCACCCCAACAGCAGCTTCGCGGAGGTCGACCTGTGCACGGGCGTGATGCTCGACAAGCGCACGATCCTGACCGCCGCCCACTGCCTCAAGCAGATCGACGATGTGGGCAACATGGCGGTCGTGTTCGGCAACCGCCTCGACACGCCGGAGGAGCGCTACGTCGCCTCGGTCGACCAGGTGTTCGTGCACCCGGACTACTGCACCGAGGATGACTGCGGCGCTGACGCGTACGACTTCGGGCTGGTCACCATCGTCGAGAACGTCGGCGGCATCGACTTTATCGAGCCGCTCGTCGACCAGACCGAGTGGGACGAGACCATGACGCCCGGCGACGAGGTCACGGTGGTCGGCTTCGGCGCGGTGCGCGAGACCGAAGAAGGCGATCCAGATCTCGAGGACGGGGAGATCGGTCTCAAGCGAGAGGTCTCGATCCAGGTCCAGCGCCTCTCCCCCACGGGCTACGAGTTCATCGCCGGCAACGAGGGCATGGACGTCTGCGGCGGCGACTCGGGAGGACCCGCGTTCGTCCAGCTCGCGGACGGCAGCTGGCGCATCGCTGGCATCGTCTCCCGCGGCGTCATCCCCTGCGGCGTCGGCGAGGGCTACTACGGGACGGTGTACGCGGCGCTGCCGTGGATCCGCGAGTCGGTCGGGCTCGATTACTTCCCCGAGGGCTGCGACGGCGTCGAGGGCGAGACCTGCCTCGACACTCGCCCGCCCAGCTCAGGGACAGGGTGCCGAGTGGAACCAGTGGAACCGCGCGCCCCGGTCGCGCTGGGCCTCGCGCTGCTCGGGCTCCTGACGTTCGCCCGCAGACGTCGTAACGGTTAATACCTAACGATCACGCGATGTTTCGGCTACGGCATCGCGGATGTCGCGCGTGTTCTTCCGGTCGAATTGCCATGACCTGGATGCGCAACGTGTTGCACCCCGGGATCGGATCTCACTGAACAAATTTTTTCTTGGCGACCCGCTCGGGTTCTCCCAAATTCGGCCGTTCTCGGGCGATCGTGTCCGGGCGGCCGGCCGGTTGGCACGAACTCGATCGCTGAATTCGCGCGACCGCGGAAACCCGCATGGGAAGCCGACTTCCGCGATCGAAACAGCGCAAACCCGCTTGTTGTGACGGCGCTGTCGCGACCGCGCGACCCACGTCAAGAATTTCCGTTTGATCCCGGGTGGATCCGAACGATGTCGCACCTGCCCCGCGCACCTACGCGCGGATCCCACGAATCCGCGCGTATTCTTCAGTTGAATAATTTCATGTATTTACAATCTGTCCGATCGACCGCTTGCTCCGGCCCTGGGCGCTGAGTATCAATCTCCAGCGCTGGCGGTGACGCGCAATCGCGCGCTTCTGCCCACCCGCCTCCAACGGATCTTCGGTCGGACGATCTGTTGGCCGACCGCCAATTGCTAACGAAGGGCCCGCTGCACGGCGGCGAGGGCCCTGAGTTCTTATTCTCAATTTCCTGTGCAGGACCTGTGGATGACGTCCCCGTCGCCCGCGGAATCACCTTGCGATTTCAACCCCTTAGAAGCCTTCCACAGGGCTCCCAATGCTGTGGACGGAGGGTCATGGTCGACATCTGGAACGAAGCGCTGCAAGGACTCCAGCCACGGCTCGGCGAGCAGACCTACGACATGTGGCTTCGGCCCATCGAGCTGGCCACGATCCGTGACGACACCCTCCAGCTGACCGCGCCGAATCGGTTCATGAAGGAGTGGTTCGAGACCCACTACCTCGGCGTGGTCCTCGACGAGATTCAGCGCCGCACCCAGACCCGCTACTCCGCCCGCATCGAGATCGCGACCCCCAAGCCCGCGCCCGCCGAGCCGGCGGCCGCGCCCGCCGAGCCGAAGCCCGCCGTCCCCGTCCCCGCCCCCGCCCCGGCGCGACCGCTCCCGCCCCCGCCGCAGGGCCTCTCCGAGCGCTACCGCTTCGACAGCTTCATCAAGGGCGCCTCCAACGAGCTCGCGGCCTCCGCCGCCTGGGCCGTGGCCCAAGAGCCAGGTCAACGCTTCAACCCGCTGTTCATCTACGGCGGCGTCGGCCTCGGCAAGACCCACCTCCTGCACGCCGTCGGCCACCACATCCACGCGACGCGCCCCGAGCAGCGGATCGTCTACCTCAGCGCCGAGCGGTTCATGAACGAGTTCATCGCCGCGGTCCGCTGCAACCAGTTTGAAGAGTTCCGCGCGCGCTACCGCGAGACCTGCGACGTCCTGCTGATCGACGACATCCAGTTCATCGCCGGCCGCGACCGCACGATGGACGAGTTCTTCCACGTGTTCAACGCGCTCTACGAGTCCGGCAAGCAGATCATGGTCACCGCCGACCGCGTGCCCGCCGACATGGAGGGCATGGAGGAGCGCCTGACCTCGCGGCTCAACTGGGGCCTGGTCGCCGACGTGAAGTCGCCGGACCTCGAGACCCGGGCCGCGATCCTGCGCCAGAAAGCCGAGCTCGACGGCCTCGAGATCAGCGACCGCGTGCTCCTGCACATCGCTACGCTCGTGCGCTCCAACGTCCGCGAGCTCGAGGGCGCGCTGGTCCGCGTCGCGACCTTCGCGGAGCTCAAGCGCGTGCCGATCACCGAGGCCTTCGTCGGCGAGGTCCTCAGCGACCTCGCGCAGCCCCTCGAGCCGCAGACCGTCACGGTCGAGCGCGTGCAGAAGCTGGTCGCGACGCACTTCTCGCTGCGCGTCGCCGATCTCAAGGGCCCTCGCCGACACCGCCACATCTCGCGCCCGCGGATGATCGCGATGTACCTCAGCCGCGAGCTGACCGACGCGAGCTTCCCCGAGATCGGGCAGCGCTTCGGCGGCAAAGACCACTCGACCGTGATCAACGCCTGCCGCCGGATCAAGAGCATGCAGACCAGCGAGCCCGAGGTTCGACTCGCGGTCGAGGGCCTGCGCCGCCAGCTCGCCCCCGAGGGGCTCGCGGCCCGGCTCTAGTCGGGCAGTCGGGCGAGACGCGCCCCGTCGCGATCGCGTACAACCGCGCCGATGGCGAGCGACGACAACCTTGAGAAAGTCACGCTGACGCGCCCGGACGACTGGCACCTGCACCTGCGCGACGGCGCGGTCATGGCCGACGTCGTGCAGCACACCGCGCGGCAATTCGCGCGCGCGATCATCATGCCCAACCTGCGCCCGCCGGTGACCACGGTCGCCGAGGCGCGCGCCTATCGCGAGCGGATCTTGACCGCGCTCGCGGCCCGCGCGCAGCGGCGCTTTGAGCCGCTGATGACGCTCTACCTGACCGATCAAACACCTCCCGCGGAGCTCGAGCAGGCCCGTCAAAGCGGCGTCGTGCACGCCGTCAAGCTGTACCCGGCGGGCGCGACCACCAACTCGAGCGCCGGCGTCACCGCGATCGAGCGGGTCTACCCCGCGCTCGCGGCCATGCAGGAGGTCGGCCTGCCGCTGCTCGTGCACGGCGAGGTCACCGACGCCGCGGTCGACATCTTCGACCGCGAGCGCGTGTTCCTCGAGACCGTGCTCAGCCCGCTGTGCGCACGCTTCCCGCGCCTGCGCGTCGTCGTCGAGCACATCACCACCGCCGACGCGGTGGACTTCGTCGCCCGCGCGCCCGCCCACGTCGGCGCGACGATCACCGCCCACCACCTGCTGCTCAACCGCAACGCCATGCTGGTCGGCGGCATCAAGCCGCATCACTACTGCCTGCCGGTGCTCAAGCGCGAGCGTCACCGCCAGGCGCTGGTCGCCGCCGCGACCAGCGGCGACCCAAAATTCTTCCTCGGGACCGACAGCGCCCCGCACCCGCGCGGCGCCAAAGAGTCGGCCTGCGGCTGCGCCGGCTCCTTCACCGCGCACGCCGCCCTCGAGCTCTACGCGGAGGCCTTTGACCAGGTCGGCGCGCTCGAGCGCCTCGAGGGCTTCGCCAGCCACCACGGCGCCGACTTCTACGGACTGCCGCGCAACCAGGACACGGTCACGCTGGTCCGCGACGCGACGCGCGAGGTCCCCCGAACATTCCCGCTGGGGGACGACGAAGTCGTGCCGCTGCGGGCGGGAGAGCGCCTGGCCTGGCGGCTGGCATAACCGGCGCCCGCGCCGATCACCGCTTCGTTCGCAGGGGCCCCGCGCTGTGATATAGGCCGCGCCATGCGGATCTGCATCCTCGGCGCAACGGGCCTCGTCGGCCGTGAGCTCCTCCCGCTTATCGACCGCGCGTGGCCGAACTCCGAGCTCGCGCTGTTCGCCAGCCGTGAGCGTGACATCGAGCTCGCCGGGCGCACCCACCACGTCCGGGCCGCGCCCGCGCTCGAGCAGGCCGACGCGCCCCGCGGCGACCTCGCCTTCGTCGCGCTGGACGACGCCCACAGCGCGCGCTACGTACCCAGGCTCGTCGAGCTCGGCTACCGGGTCGTCGACAAGAGCAACACCTACCGCCTCGACCCCGCGGTGCCGCTCGTGGTCGCCGGCGTCAACGACGAGCTCGTCACCGACGAAGCCCGGCTGATCGCCAACCCCAACTGCACCACCATCCCGCTGATGCTGACGCTCGCGCCGATCGTCCGCCGGCGCCCGATCGAGACGCTCGCCGTCGCCTCCTACCAGGCCATCAGCGGCGCCGGCATCTCGACCCTCGACAGCTTCCTCGACGCCTCGCGGGCCGGCTACAGCGACGACGATCGGGACGCGGCGCGCCTCGGCGCGAGCTTTGACCCCGCGGGCTACGCGGCCAACACGGTGCCGCACAGCGGCAAGACCGACGACTCTGGCTACTCCAGCGAGGAGCGCAAGCTCATGAACGAGAGCCGCAAGATCCTCAGCCGCAGCGCGCTCCCGATCTCCGCCCAGTGCTGCCGCGTCGCCGTCGCCGTCGGCCACTACGAGCAGGTCTGGCTGACCCTCGGCGGCCAGGACGACCTGTCCCCCGAGGCGATCGAGGCCGTGCTCAGCGACCCCGCCCAGGCCTCGTTCCTCCGCCTCCTGCCCGGCGCGGCCGGCGAAGGGCTCTCGGCCCTCGCGACCCTCAAGCACCGCGACGAGGTCCTCGTCGGCAGGATCCGCCGCGACCTGCGAGACCCCCGCGGGCGCAGCTTCTGCCTCACCGTGACCGCCGACAACCTCCGCCTCGGCGCGGCGACCAACGCCGTCCGCATCGCCAGCCGCTGGTTCGCCGCCTCCGACCTCGCGCTGCAGGGCCCCGGCGCCACCGTCTGACCTGACCACCCGTCCAACGAAAGCGAGCGGGCCGAGGAGCCCGCGGCGGAAATGTCACAACAGACAGGGAGCGCCCGCGCGCGACCCGACTTGCCAGCGCCGGTGCGCCCGCTGCATGCTGCTCGTCTAGACTCTCGCGGAGTCCCTCGGTGCGACGATGCCCACGCTTCACGACCGGATCCTCACCCGCGCCGCGGCCAACGGCGAGCGCGGCGTCACCATGGGCGCGCTCGTCGAGTCCATGCTGCGGCACGGCAACGACGTCGAGGACATCGAGCGCGCGATCTGGGAGCTGATGGCGACCCGTCAGCTCACCCCCAGCGGCTACGCGGCCCGCGTGCTCCGCCGTCGTGACCAGCTCGGCGCGCTCGTCGACCGGCGCAGCTACGAGTTCCTGCTCGTCCCCTGGTCACCCGAGCGCGACCGAGAGCCATCGTCATGACCGCCCTCGAGTCAGAGCGTGACTGGTCCGCGACCTGGAGCGCGCGCGAGACGGTCGCGCGGGCTCCCGACGACCCCGGCCTGTTCCTCGCGCTCGCGCCCATGGACGGCGTCACCGACGCGGTGTACCGCGCGCTCCTGACCGAGCAGGACGGCGGGCGCAGCGGCGTCAGCCTGTGCGTCTCGGAATTCGTCCGCGTCACCCGGCACGCCGTGCCCGCCCACGTGATCCGTCGTCACTGCCCCGAGGTCGACACCGAGGGGCGCACCCGCGCCGGCGTCCCCGTGTTCGTGCAGCTGCTCGGCGGCGACCCCGAGCCCATGGCCGCGACCGCGAGGCGCGCGGCCGAGCTCGGCGCCTACGGCGTCGACCTCAACTTCGGCTGCCCCGCCAAGACCGTGAACTCCCACGACGGCGGAGCCAAGCTGCTCAAAGAGCCACATCGAATCGAGCGCATCACCCGGGCGGTGCGCGACGCGGTCCCCCACGCGCGGCCGGTCACCGTGAAGATCCGGATCGGCTGGGACTCCGGCGAGACCATCGAGGAGATCGCGCGCGCGGCCGAGGCCGGCGGCGCGACCTGGCTCACCGTTCACGCCCGCACCCGCACACAGCTCTACAAACCACCGGTGCACTGGCACGTGCTCGCCCGGGCGCGCGCGGCCGTCCGCGCGCTCCCAGTGATCGCCAACGGCGACCTCTTCGCCCCAAAGGATCTCCCGCGCTGCGCCGCGAGCAGCCGCTGCCGCGCGTTCATGATCGGCCGCGGCGCGATGGGCGACCCCGGCCTGTTCGCGCACGCCCGCGGCTGGAAGACCCACGCCACGCCGATCCCCGAGCTGGCCGCGATCCTGCGCGACTACTACGCGCGCATGCGCGGCGGCGGGCTCAACGAGAAGCGCGCGCTGTGCCGCGTGAAGCAGTGGCTCCGCATGGCCGCGGCGACCCGCGACGACATCGTCTGGCTCTTCAACCACATCAAGGTCATGCGCGACTGGGTCCCCGCCGACCTCGCGCTCGCCCGCGTCGAGCTCGGCGCCACCGCGGAAGAGCTCCTCGCGCTCGACCGCGCAGGCTAGCTCGTTCGCTCCCAAGGGCGACCCGCCAGCACCCGAGAGCATGGGAGCGGCCCACGAAGTCGCTGCGCCCGCCTTTCTGCTCTCCCAAGGCGACCCGACAACACGCCGCCCTTCGCCGCGAGCCCTTCAAGAGCACCAAGAGCATGGGAGCGACGTGCTTCTGCTCTCCCAAGGCGAACTGACAACAACCCCCCTTCGCCACGGACCCTTCATCGAAGCTCAAGGGCCGCGCGCGAGGCAGGGAGGAGCCGCCTGAGGACGGCGAGCGCGACGACGCTCGTCCGCTTGATGTGTACCGACGCTCGCCGCCCGGAAGGCGGAGGGTCCCCTGCCGTTAAGCAGCGGCCCGATGCCCGCGAGCTGTAGCCGTCCGAAAGGTCATATCGCCAGCGTGTTGCTCGGGTCAGCCGCAGCTCCAGCCGGACATCACGAGGTCCTCGCCCTCCAGCGTCAGCTCGCTCCCCAGCGCCTCGCTCAGCGAGCTCATGCGCCCGCGGACGCGCTTGCCCATCCCCCCGCTCGCCGGCACCGGGTGCTTGGTCGGCAAGCGGGTGATCACCGCCGGATGAAACACCACTCGCTCAATGCACGACCGCGTGGCCCCGTCCTCGCTCGTGGTCGGCGTCGCGCGCACCCGCAGCACCCCCGTCAGCTTCGGGATCGCGGTCGTGTTCTCAAACAAGAAGTTCCCCATCGAGTACGCGATCAAGCCGTCACCGTGGCGCTCGACCCCTTGCAGCACGTGCGGGTGATGCCCGATCACCAGGTCCGCGCCCGCGTCGATCAGCGCCTTGGCCTCCGTCCGCTGGATCCGCGCCGGCATATCGGCGTACTCCGCTCCCCAGTGGATCAGCACGATCATCAGATCGTGCTGCCCGCGCCCGCCCTCGAGTACGCTCGTGAGCGTCTCGGAGAGGTCGCGCGTGTGCAGAAACGGCAGCTCCGGCGCGCCCTCGCGGTGCGGCGCGTTGCGCCGTGACGTCACCGCCACGAAGCCCAGGCGCCAGCCGTTTTTCTCAATGGTCTCGACGCGAAACACCGGCGGCTCGGTGACCGACGCGCCCAGCGGGACCACGCCGATCTCCTTGAGGATCGCCGGCGTCTCCAACATCCCGGTCTTGCGCATGTCGTAGGCGTGATTGTTCGCCAGGCTGACCGCCGTGAAGCCGGCGTCCGCGAGCAGCTTCGCCATGGTCGGCGAGGCCCCGAAGCGGTACTTCGACGCGATCGGGCTTTTTTGTGGGAAGTCCCGGACCAGCGGCGTCTCGAGGTTGGCGACGATCACGTCCGCCGAGAGCTTTTCAGCGATGTCGGCGAAGGGCTGGTAGCCGGGGTCGGGGATCGGGTCGTAGCCGTCGGCGCGGTAGCGTCCGAAGATCACGTCGCCGACGAAGGTCATCTCGAGCGCCGTCCGCTCCGGCGTGACGGGCTCAGGCTCGGGCTCGGGCTCGGGCTCGGGCTCCGCCGCCGGTTCAGGCACAGGCTCCGGCGCGTCGCCCCTCTGCGCGGGCTGGGGCTCGGCTTCGGACGGAGGCTCGGGCGAAGGCTCACGCTCGAGGGCGGCGCCCTTGCACGCGACGCAGGAGGTGAGCGCCGCGATCATCAGGAGGTCGGGAATTCGGTCTCGGGCGCGCACGATCGTCGCAGAGCATGCCGCCGACGCGGTCGAGGCGTCAAAAACTTGGGCAGGGCGCGCGACGCCGCGCGGCCCTGCCCTTGTTCGTGTCCTCTTCGTGTCCCGTTCGTGTCCTCTTCGCGCCAGCCCTCAGCCGTCGACGCCGAGCGTTCGACAGGTCGGCGAGAGCTGAACGCCCGAGGGATCGGCCATCGTCCCGAGCACGCGATCGCCCAGGTGCCCGGTGACGCCCTGCCAGTAGCGCTCGTTCTTGAAGTGATGCAGCCGGTGCAGACGCCACAGCCGACGGTAGAAGCGCGTCCGCGGGCGGAAGTTGGTGTGCGTCAGGAAGTGGATCCACTCGTAGGTCAGCAGCGACAGCATCGTCCACGCGATCGCCGTCGCGAACAGCGGCGTGGTCGGCAGCACCATCCGCCACGCGACGACGCCGAGCGCGAGCCCGAGCAGCCCGGTGCGCATGGGCACGAAGATCAGCTCGAGCTTCCACGGCGCGCGATGATGCGCCCGGTGCAGCCGCGCCGCGTACAGATCGAACTTCTTCCCCAGCACCTTGACCGGCTTGAAGTGCAGGATGAAGACGTGGATCACCCACTCGACGAAGGGCTGGACGATCACCATCGCGGTCACCAGCACGACGTCCCAGACGCTCCAGCCGCCGACCGCGAGGCGAATCGTCACGGTCAAGGCCGCCAGCGCGAGCCAGGTCCGCGGCGCGGCGTGGCGCAAGAACACGAGCGCCGCCTGCAGGATCGAGGGATCGCCGGTCAGCCGATCGGAGTACGGCGGCTTTGAAAATGCCCGGGGAGTCTTGGTGCTCATCTAGACCTCCTTGGCGCCGTATGCGCCGGCGTCTTCTTCGAGTTCTCCTACGCTCCCCGCAGTTCCGCCCAAATGCTCGAAAACAGCATTCGGGGGCGTTTTTGTTCATTTGGGAGCGTGTTCAGAGGAACCTCATCGGAAGGTGTGAAATACTCTTCACACACTATAGATCATCAAACGGTTAAGTCAACTGGTCATATGATGGTCATACCAATATGCGTATTCGTCCTGCGCGATCCTGTGCCGCAGATCACGCCAGCGAACGACCGTTATCGCTCGCGCTCAAACGTGCGCCACTCGCCGTCGATCAAGCGCTCGTGCGGCATGTAGCGCGCCTTGTAAGCCATCGACGGGCAGCCGGCGATAAACAGCCCGAGGTACAGGAACTGCAGGCCCCACCGTCGACACAGCTCGAGCTGCGTGAGGATCGAGAACACCCCGGGCGACAGCTCGGCGAACTCGGGATCAAAATAGAAGTACACCGCCGAGAGCGCGTCGGCGCCGCGGTCCGTGACGGCCACGCCGACCAGGCGCCCGTCGAGGCGGTAGCGGATCTCGAAGGAGTCGCAGCACGAGTCGACGAGGAACACCCGGTAGCCCTCGTGATCGATGGGCTTGTCGTCGGAGTTGAGCCCGCGCCCGAACTTGTGCCGGTTGTACAGCGCGACTTTCTCATCGGACAGCTGCGGCGGGCCGAGCTGAACCGTCAGCAGCCCGGCGGCGCGCCGGAACACGCGGCGCTGCGTCTTGCCCGGCTTGAACGTCTCGACGTCGAGGCGAATCGGCTCGCACGCGCGGCAGCTCGGGCACGCCGTGCGGTACAGCAGCACGCCCTGCCGACGATCGCCGACCTGCAAGCGCCGGTCGAACTCCCCGCCGGTCAGCATCCGCGTCGGCACGCGCAGCGGCATGCGTGCGGTCTGCTCACCGAGGTAAGGACACGGCGTCGGCTCGTCGTGAACGAGGAGCTCAGGCGGCTCGGCCGCGAGCAACCGGGGACGCCAGCGCATGCAACTTCAGTATAGCCAGATCATCTCCTCGCGGAGCGCGGCTCGTCACCCCGCGGGCGCGCGGTTGTGCGCGTACGCGGCTGCTATGCTCGCGCCGCGATGTCGACCTCCTCAGGAGCCCACGAGCTCGCCGACGGGATCCGGGTGCTCGGCCTGCGCACACCCACCCTGCCCCCAGCGACAGCGACCAACACCCTCGTCGTGGGACATCGCCGCCTCGCCGTGATCGAGCCCGCGACGCCCTACGCCGAAGAGCGCCGCTCGCTCGACGCCTTGGTGACCGAGCTCGAGCGCGCCGGGGGCGAGGTCGTCGCCATCCTGCTCACACATCACCACGTTGACCACACGGGCTACGCGGACGCGCTCCGCGAGCGCCTGGGAGCGCCGATCTACGCCCACGAGGCGACGGCGGCGCGGCTCGACTTCACCGTCGACGAGACCCTGCAGGACGGCGAGGCGCTGGAGCTCGACGACGACTTCGCGCTGACGGCCGTGTTCACCCCAGGACACGCGCCGGGCCATCTCGTCTATCACGAGCGCCGCAGCGGGATCGCCTACGCCGGCGATCTCGTCGCCGGCGAGGGCACGATCCTCATCGACCCCGAGGACGGCGGCGACATGAGCGAGTACCTGGCGTCGCTGAGACGCCTCGACGCCCGCGCCCCGGCGGCGCTGGTGCCGTCGCACGGCCCGACCATCGATCGCCCGAGCGCGTGCCTGCAGCGCTACATCGATCACCGGCTCGGCCGCGAACAAAAAGTCTTGGCGGCGATCGATCGCGGCGCCGTGAATTTTGACGCCGCGCTCGCGGGCGCCTACGCCGACACGCCGAAGTTCCTGTGGCCGCTCGCGGCGCGCTCGCTCGAGGCCCACCTGATCAAGCTCGAGCGGGATGGACAGATTCGAAGGCGCGAAAAGGCGATCGAGCGAGTTCGCTGATCGGGCGTCTTTGCGCGTTCGAGCCCACGCGGGCCGACGTGCGCGAGAACACCCGCGATCCCCCGCAGATCGAACGCAAAGAGCGCGCCTGCGGCCACGGGAACGCGCGAACACGGCTTCAAGTGCATGATCACGGGGGTTCTTCCGTGTGGGAATTGCCCGTAAGATTGATTCGTCTCATCCCCCGGGTTGCGCGGCCACGGCCTCACCCGTGTGAAGCAGAGCAAGGCAGCACACCAGGCAGAGCGAGCACTCATGGGCAAGAAAATCCTGATTGTCGAAGACAATGAACTGAGCCGGGACATGCTGTCCAGGCGCCTCCGCCGGAAGGGGTACGAGGTCATCACCGCGGAGGATGGGGAGACGGGTATCGTCAAAGCAGAGGCGAACCTGCCCGACGTGATCCTCATGGACCTCAGCCTGCCTAAGCTCGACGGCTGGGAGACGACGCGGCGGATCAAGGGGATGCCGCAGACCCAGGGCATCCCGGTGATCGCGTTGACGGCGCACGCGATGAGCGGAGACCGCGAGAAAGCGATCGACGCCGGCTGCGACGACTACGACACCAAGCCCGTCGACCTCCGGCGGCTGCTCACGAAGATCCAGCGCTTCCTGGCCGATGGGGCAGGTGGCGGGCCCTACTACAAGGTCATCAACGGGGTCAAGTACGACAAGGGCCTGCTCGACGCCGCCGACAAGGCGATCAAGGGCCAGGGCGACGGTCGGATCTCGCTGGCCGACGCGCGCAAGCTGCTGAAGCAGATCAAAGACGCGAACAAGTACACCGCGATCGAGAAGACGACGATGGCGTACATCCGCGACAACTATAAGTTCACGGATGAGGCCGACAGCTGGCTCCGGACCGAGATCCGGAAGTGGGCCGCGACCAAGTAAGCGCCGCCGAGACCCGAAGCTCACGCCTGGGAGACCCGGAGGCGCCCGCCCCCGGGTCTTTTCGCGCCCGTCGCCGGACTATCTTCAGGACATGTTTTTTCAATCATGTCGATGACGCGCTCGCCGCCGCGAGCGCGTCGAAGGCCGCGACCAGCTCCTGGGGCGCCTGGACGAGCTCGATCAGCACCCCCGCGCCGCCCTGCGGCGCCCGCTCGCTGCCCTTGGGGTGGATGAAGCAGACGTCGAAGCCGGCCGCGCCCTTGCGGATCCCGCCGGGCGTGAAGCGGACGCCCCGCGCCGACAGCCACGCCACCGCGTCCGCGAGCGCGTCGACCCACAGGCCGACGTGGTTGAGCGCTGGCGAGTGCACGCGCGGTCGCTGCTCGGGATCGATCGGCTGCATCAAGTCAACCTCGACGCTCCACGGCCCGAGGCCGCAGACCGCGATGTCCTCGTCGACGTTCTCGCGCTCGCTGCGGTAGCTGCCGTGCACGGGCAGGCCGAGCAGCTCGACCCACAGCTGACGGAGCGCGGATTTCTCAAGACCCCCGACGGCGATCTGCTGCACGCCGAGGACTCGAAACGGTCGTGACGCGCTGGGCTGTTTCTCCGTGGACTCGCTGGACTCGTTGGACTCGCTGGACTCGCTGGACTCGTTGAACGAGTTGTTCATCGTCAGAGCTCCTCGCTCGATGGGATCCTCAGTTGTGCATGCGCGGCACCCGGGGCGCCTGTCGCAGCACCGCGGCCTCGTGCTCCGCGAGCGCGCGCAGGCGGGCGCGCAGCTCATCCTCCGAGACCAGCTGCAGCGCGCGCGCGAGCTCGACGTAGGTCGCGTGGTGCCGGGCCTCCGACGCGAGCAGCCCCCGGTACAGCTGAATCAGCGGGCCGCGCTCCTCCGCCGCGTGCGCGCCGTCCAGCGCCTCGAGCGCCTCGGCGAGCCGCTGCATCCGCTCGCAGCTGCGGGCCTCGATCAGCGCGCAGCACAGCAGCGTGTCGAGCAGGCGCGCCGGCTCGTTCGTACGCACCACCGTCATCAAGCGCGCCGCGTAGGGGCTCGGGCGCTGGCGACAAAACTCCAAGCCGCGGGCGCGCAGCAGCCCGACGACTTGCTCAAAGTGCGCCAGCTCCTCGCGGGCCAGACGGGACAGCGGGATCATCAGCGCTGGCCGCTCCGGGTAGCGAAAGATCAACGAGATCGCGGTCGACGCCGCTTTCTTCTCGCAGTGCGCGTGGTCGAGCAACACCTCATCGATGTTTTCGGCGGCCCACGGGCCCCACGTCGACTCGGTGCTAGAGGCCAGGTTGAGCATGATCGGCGAGAGTGTAGCGGCTTCCAGGTTCGGCGCGGTGTATGGCGTCGCGGGGTCAGTGGTATCGTGCACGCCGAACGGCGATGGCGACCCGCACGCTCCGCAAGACCCGCTCGAGCCAGACCGTGAAGTCCACGCTCACCGCGCTCCTGTTGCTCACGGCCGCGGCCTGCGTCCCCAGCACCGGCAGCTCAGGCACACAGACGCCGCGTCCTCGCCCTGCGAGGACCGGCGCAGCCACGCCGAACCCCCCCGCCAGCGCGGCGCCCGCGATCCTCTCGGCCCAGCTCGCGCGCCCCGGACCGCTGCACGGCGCCCGCGAGGACGGCTACACCGTCACCTACCGCGTCTACTTGGTGTTCAACACCGAGCTCGCGCCCGCCAGCCTGTGGCCCGATCGCTTCCTCGTCATGCTCGAGAACGGCGCCCGCCTCGAGCCCATGCGCGCCTCGCTCGCGCCCGCCAGCGAGCGCGATGAGCAGCGGACCGTCGCCCTCGACATCGTCGCCTCGGTCACTCCCCCCGATCGGGAGCACGCGCGCGAGCCAAAGCCCGAAGCTCAGCCCGAAGCTCAGCCCGAAGCTCAGCCCGAAGCTCAGCCCGAAGATCCATCCGCGACCAAGCCCGAGGCGGAGGAGAATGATCCTGCGTGGGCTGCCGCGATCGCCGAGACCAGACCCCGCGCGATCACCCTGTCCGGCGCCCTGCACAGCGAGACCGGCGTCATCATCAAAGAGCTGTCCTCGGCGGTCACACCGGCCGATCGACCGGTGCAGCTCGCCGCCGCCCTGCAGCTGCCCGTCGACGACACGCGCTGTCCAGGCGCCGCGCAGGTCATCCGCACCTACTGGACAACGCCCGTCACGACGACCAGCCCCGTGGCCGCCGTCCGCGGCGCGATCTGGCTGACGACGCGGGATGGCCGAAGAGTCAACCCAGCGCGCCTCGACGACCTCCCCCAGACCGCCGAGGCTTCGACAGAGACCTCGACAGAGACCTCGACCGACGACACTGAAACCTTGAAAAAAGCCGTCGCGCTCGTCTCCGGCGACACGCCCGCCGACAACGTCGTCGACCTCTGCCTCGCCGAGTCCAGCCCAGCGCTCCAGCTCGAGATCGCCGCCGGCCTGTTCCGCGGCGCAGGCATCCCCGCGAACCCGATGATCACGCACACGCTCATGAGCGTCGCCCCGGTCACCACGCCCCGGCCCCCCGGCTGAGCCTCGCCATGCCGATCAGCTCTCGACACACGCGCTCGATCTCCTTGCCGGTGGTGCTGTCGTCGATCGCGGTCGCGCTCGCCGTCGCGATGATCGTCGGCTGGACGCTGATCATCGTGCGCAACCGGACCTTCCTGTCGACGAACGACCTGGTCGCCAACCGCTGGGTGCTGATCGCCGGGATCGTCTCGCTCGCGCTGATCATCACGGTGATCGTCCTGTTCCTGTTCTTTTTGCTGCGCGAGATCCGAGAGGTCCGCCGGCAGACGAGCTTCATCGACTCGGTGACCCACGAGCTCAAGAGCCCGCTCGCGGCGCTCAAGCTGTGCCTCGAGACCCTCGCGCGCGACGGCCTCCCGTCGAACAAACGCGAGCAGCTGCGCGTGATGATGCTCGACGACGTCGATCGCCTCAGCTCGTTCATCGACCGCGTGCTCACGGCCACCCGGATCTCGCAGGAGCGCGCGCCGCAGCCCGTCAGCGAGTTCACGCTGCGCGAGCTCGTGGAGGACTGCGTCGCCACGGTCCAAAAGCGCTCCCGCAGCACGCGGCTGCGCGTCGACATCGAGATCGACCCCGCGCTCACGCTCGCGACCGACGAGGTCGCGCTCGCCACGGTGCTCGAGAACCTGGTCGACAACGCGGTCAAGTACTCGCCGCCCGACGCCGCCGAGCTGCTGATCACGGCCCGCGAGGACGCGCGCCGGCGCGTGCTGATCGAGGTCCGCGACAACGGGATCGGGATCCCGCGGAGTCATCTTAAGCGCGTGTTCGAGCGCTTCTACCGGGTGCCCAACGAGGACGTGCGAGCGCGCCGCGGCACCGGCCTGGGGCTGTTCGTCGTCTCGGCGCTCACGCGCTCGCTCGGAGGCCGTGTGGAAGCACACTCGCAGGGGATCGGGCACGGCACGACCATGTGCGTGCAGCTCCCGGCCTCGGCGCAGACGTCGCTCGCGAGCGAGGCTGTCAGCGCTGACGGGGAGCCCGCGGCCGAGTCAGCCGAGGCGCTGCCCCTGATACACAGGGAGGCGGACGGATGAGGTCGATCGACGCGGACAACAGCGCAGCGAGCGAGCGCGCGGGCGCGGACTCAGACCGCGCGCCGCGGCTGCTCGTCGTCGAGGACGAGCGCCACCTCGCCGCGGGTCTCAAGCTGAACTTCGAGCTCGAGGGCTACGACGTCGACATGGCCGCCTCGGCGCGACAAGCCGCGACCCTGCTGCTCCAGCCCAGCGGCTACGACGCGATCATCCTCGACGTCATGCTGCCCGACACCGACGGCTTTCAGCTGTGCAAGCGCCTGCGAGAGTCCGGCAACTTCACCCCGGTCTTGATGCTGACCGCCTGCGACACCACCGAGGACCGCGTCACCGGCCTCGAGGTCGGCGCCGACGACTACCTCGTCAAGCCCTTCGAGCTGAGCGAGCTGCTGGCGCGCGTGCGCTCGATGCTGCGGCGCTGCAGCTGGGAGCGCACGCAGCAAAGCGGCCCCGAGACCTCGCTCGACCTGACCTTTGGGCCCGCGCGTATCGACTTCGACCGGCAGCGCGCGACCGTGTCGGGCGCGGAGGTCAAGCTCACGCGCCTCGAGTTCACGCTGCTGCGCTACCTCGCCGAGCACCCCGAGCGCGTGCTCTCGCGCCAGGAGCTGCAGAAGAACGTCTGGAAGCTGAGCAACTACCCGAACACGCGCATGGTCGACAACTTCATCATGCGGCTGCGAAAGCACTTCGAACCCAACCCGCGCCAGCCGGTGCACTTCATCTCGGTCCGCGGGGCTGGCTACAAATTCGTACCTGACCCGAACGACACGCCGCGACGCGGCTGACGCCGACCGCCACGGCCAGCGCGTGACGGCCTTCACGGCGATCGAAACGCCGCGGCCGCGACGCGTGAAGCAGCTCACTGCGCGACAAAACCGAGACAATCGCCTCGGATCCGTGACGCCGCGACGACAGTCCCGCGCGCCCGCCTCTGGCAGGTTGCCCTTGAGACCTGAAAAGAGAAGCATGCTCGACGTCCTCGATCGCCACGTCCCCCCGGCGCCGCCGACCCCGGCGCGACTCAAGCACCGGCCGATGCCGCCCCCGCCCGAGTACAAGCTCAATGAGGGCGGGCCGATGTTCGCGTTCCACCTGCTGCCGCTGCTCGCGATCTACACCGGGACGACCTGGGCGGACTGGGTGTGCTGCTTCGCGCTGTTCTTCATCCGCATGTTCGCGATCACCGGCTTCTATCACCGGTACTTCTCGCACCGCACCTTCAAGACCAGCCGCTGGTTCCAGCTCGTCATGGCGGTCTGGGCCATGAGCAGCTCGCAGAAGGGCGTGATGTGGTGGGCGTCGACGCACCGCAACCACCACAAGTACTCGGACCTGCCCTGGGACCCGCACTCGCCGGCCCAGCGCGGGGTGTTCTACGCCCACATCGGCTGGATCTTCGATCGCAACCACGACGAGACCGACGTCGAGCGCGTCAAGGACCTCGCGCGCTACCCCGAGCTGGTCTGGCTCAACAAGCACTGGATGGTCCCGCCGATCGCGCTGGGCACCCTCGTCTGGCTGCTGCTCGGCTGGTCCGGCCTGCTGATCGGCTTCATCCTCAGCACCACGCTGCTGTGGCACGGCACCTACACGATCAACTCGCTCTCGCACGTCTACGGCACGCAGCGCTTCGAGAGCAACGACACCAGCCGCAACAACTGGGCGCTCGCGCTGCTGACCCTCGGCGAGGGCTGGCACAACAACCACCACACGTACCAAGGCTCGACCCGGCAGGGCTTTTACTGGTGGGAGATCGACATCACCTACTACGGCCTCAAGCTCATGAGCTGGATCGGCCTGATCTGGGATCTGCGCGAGCCGCCGGCGAAGCTGCTCGAGGAGGGGCGTCGGCGCGACGCCGCCCGTCGCCGCGGCGAGCCGCTGCCGACCACCGAGGCCGCGGCCGCGAGCACGCGCCAGGCCGCCTGAGTTGACCTGCTCGTGAGCGCAGCTCGCGGCGCGGGCTCGCGGCGAGAGCCCTCGCTCGAGCTGCGTTATCCTCCGCGCGATGGCCCCCGCATCGACGCAATCGCCGCGACGTACCATTCGAAAGCTCCTGTGCGCCAACCGAGGCGAGATCGCGATCCGCGTGTTCCGGGCCGCGACCGAGCTCGGGATCCGCACGGTCGCGATCTTCAGCTTTGAGGACCGCGTCCACCTGCACCGCTACAAGGCCGACGAGGCCTACCTGGTCGGCCGCGGGAAGAGCCCCGTCGCCGCCTACCTCGGGATCGAGGAGATCATCGAGCTCGCGCGCAAGCACGAGGTCGACGCGATCCACCCGGGCTACGGCTTCTTGGCCGAGAACGCCGCGTTCGCGCGCGCCTGCCAGCGCGCCGGGATCGCCTTCGTCGGCCCCTCGCCGACGGTGATCCAGACCTTCGGCGACAAGACGGCCGCGCGCGCCCAGGCGATCGCCTGCGGCGTGCCGGTGGTCCCGGGCAGCGACGGTCCGGTCGCGACGCTCGAGCAGGCCCGCGCCTTCGTCAAGGAACATGGCCTCCCGGTCATCATCAAGGCGGCGATGGGCGGCGGCGGGCGCGGGATGCGGATCGTCCGCGCGCCGGAGGAGCTCGAGGAGGCCTTCGAGCGCGCGCGCTCCGAGGCGGCGTCGGCCTTCGGCGACGGCACCGTGTTCATCGAGCGCTACATCGCGCAGCCCCGGCACATCGAGGTGCAGATCCTCGGCGACGGCCGCGGCGACGTGATCCACCTGTTCGAGCGCGACTGCTCGGTGCAGCGGCGGCACCAGAAAGTCGTCGAGATCGCGCCCTCGCGGATCCTCGACGAGGACGGCCGCGCGCGGCTCTGCGACGACGCGCTGAAGCTCGCCCGGCACATGCGCTACCGCAACGCGGGGACCGTCGAGTTCCTGCTCGACCAGGACGGGCGTCACTACTTCATCGAGGTCAACCCGCGGATCCAGGTCGAGCACACGGTGACCGAGCAGATCACCGGGGTCGATCTGGTCCAGGCGCAGATCAAGCTCGCCGCCGGGGCGCGCCTCGCTGAGCTCGGCCTGACCCAGGAGTCGATCCAGCGACGCGGTCACGCGATCCAGTGCCGCGTGACCACCGAGGACCCGACCCGCGGCTTCCAGCCCGACACCGGGCGCATCGAGGCCTACCGCTCCGCCAGCGGCATGGGCCTGCGCCTCGACGGCGGCTCGGGCTACGCGGGCGCCGTGATCTCGCCGCACTACGACTCGCTGCTGGTCAAGGTGACCGCGCACGCCCTGACCTTTGAGGAGGCCTCGCAAAAGCTCTACCGCGCGCTCGCCGAGTTCCGCGTGCGCGGCGTCAAGACCAACGTCCCGTTCCTGCAGAACGTCCTGCGTCACCCCAAGTTCGAAGGCGACGAGGTCACGACCAGCTTCATCGACAGCAACCCGGCGCTGTTCGAGTTCCCGCGCCGGCGCAACCGCGCCCAACGAGTGCTGCGCTACCTCGCCGAGGTCGCGGTCAACGGGCCGGTGACCCCCGGCGCGAGCGGGGGCACGCCGCCCTCCAAGGTCAGGGTCGAGATCCCGGAGCCGCCCGCGGGCGAGCGGCCGCCCCGGGGCTGGCGCGACGTCCTGCGCGAGCAGGGGCCCGAGGGCTTCGCCGAGGCCGTGCGCGCGCACCCGGGGCTGATGATCACCGACACGACCTGGCGCGACGCCCACCAGTCGCTGCTGGCGACGCGCGTGCGGACCATCGACCTCAAGGCGATCGCGCCGCTCACCAGCCACACGCTCGCGTCCGCCTACAGCCTCGAGATGTGGGGCGGCGCGACCTTCGACGTCGCGCTCCGCTTCCTCCGCGAGTGCCCGTGGGATCGGCTCGAGCGGCTGCGCGAGCGGGTCCCCAACATCCCGTTTCAGATGCTGCTGCGGGGCGCCAACGCGGTGGGCTACACCAACTACCCCGACAACGTGGTCAAGGCCTTCGTCAAGGCCGCGCACGCCCGCGGCGTCGACGTGTTCAGGATCTTCGACTGCCTCAACTACGGCGAGAACCTCAAGCTGGGGATCGACGCGGTGGGCGAGGCCGGCGGCGTGATCGAGGCGTGCCTCTGCTACACGGGCGACGTCGCGGATCCGTCGCGGACCAAGTACTCGCTGCAGTACTACGTCGACCTGGCCGGCGAGCTCGTCGAGCTCGGCACCCACGTGCTCGCGATCAAGGACATGGCCGGGCTGCTCAAGCCGCGGGCCGCCGCGCTGCTGGTCGGCGCGCTGCGCAAGACCTACCCGACCGTGCCGATCCACGTGCACACCCACGACACCGCCGCGACCGGCGTGGCGTCGATGCTCGCGGCCGGCGAGGCCGGGGCCGACGTCGTCGACCTCGCGGTCTCGGCCATGGCCGGCCTGACCTCACAGCCAGCCATGGGCGCCGTGGTCGCGGCGCTGCGCGGGACCCCCCGCGACACCGGCATCGAGCTGGGGCCGCTGCAGGTCCTCAACGACTACTGGGAGCAGGTCCGGGGCGTGTACGCGCCGTTTGAGTCGGGACTCAAGAGCGGCAGCCCCGACGTCTACGACCACGAGATGCCCGGCGGGCAGTACACCAACCTGCAATTCCAGGCGACCTCGCTGGGGCTCGCCGGGCGCTGGCCGGCGATCAAGCGCGCGTACGCGGCCGCCAACCGGCTGCTCGGCGACATCATCAAGGTCACGCCCTCGTCCAAGGTCGTCGGCGACCTCGCGCAATTCATGGTCCAAAACGATCTCGACGAGCGACAGGTGCTCGAGCAGGCCGAGACGCTGTCGCTGCCGCAGTCGGTCGTCAACTTCTTCCTCGGCCATCTCGGCGTGCCCCACGGCGGCTTCCCGGAGCGCCTGCGGGCGAAGATCGTCAAGGGGCAAGAGCCGATGCGCGGGCGCCCGGGCGCTCAGCTCGCGCCGCTGGACCTCGAGGCGCGGCGCGTCGAGCTGGTCCAAGAGCACGGCGACAAGATCCGCGACGTCGACGTGCTCAGCTCGGCGCTCTACCCGAAGGTCTTCGACGACTACATGCGGTTTCGCGCCGAGTACAGCGACGTCTCGATGCTGCCGACGCGGGCCTTCATCGCCCCGCTGCGCCCCGGCGAGGAGCTGTGGGTCGACATCGAGCGCGGCAAGACGCTGATCGTCAAGCTCACGGCCGTCGGCGAGCTCGATGAGGACGGCCGGCGCGAGGTGTTCTTCGAACTCAACGGCCAGCCGCGCTCGCTCAAGGTCGCCGACAAGTCGGTCGAGCACGCGGTCGTCAAGCACGAGCGCGCGGACCCGAAGAACCCCGGCTCGATCGGCGCGCCGATGCCCGGCGCGGTCATCGAGCTGCGCGTAACGCCAGGTCAAGCGATCGCGCGCGGCGACGCGCTGGTGGTGCTGTCGGCGATGAAGATGGAGACCGTGGTCGCGGCGCCTCGGGCCGGGACGGTCGCGCGCGTGGCGGTCGCGGTGGGCGACACGCTAGAGGCCGGCGATCTGCTGGTGGAGCTGGCGGACGCGCCGGCAGCCGCCAGCTGAGCGCCCTCCCCTGCTCGCGCGCGCCCGTGAACGCCGACCAGGGAACCGCGACGGCCGGCGGTCGTGGGACACGATGTGGAGCGCACCTCGCAGAGCCCGGTCCGCACGCTCGTGCTCGCGTGCGTCGCCGCGCTGGTCACCATCTCGCTCGTCGACTGGCTGGCGATGGACCTGCTGCACCGCGAGATCGTCCAGCGCCGACGCGCCCCTATCCCGTCGTGCTTCGCCCGGGTCGAGCTGTGGGAGCTGCGGTTTTGGCTGTACGTCGGCCTCGATGAGGGGGTGCGACTCGGCCGCGAGACGTTGATCGCGCTGGCGGCCGGCGGGCTGGCGCTGTGTCGCCTCGCGCTGCCTCGCCGACTCTCGCGCGCGGCGACGCGGGCGCTGTGGCTGGTGCTGCTCGTTAGCTGCGCGGCGATCTTCGGCTTCGCGGCCGCGGGCGCGCTCGAGCTCCGCGAGGCGCTGACGCTGACGCCGCTCACGGCGAGCGCGTGGACGCTGGAGCCGCGCGCGCCGGATGTCCTCAGCACCACCTACCACCGCGCGCTCACGCGCACGGGCCTCGCCGCCGTGTGCCTGGGCGTGCTCTCGACGCTCGCCGTCTGCGTCGGCGCGCTGAAGCTGTGGCGCGGCCCGGTCGACGCGGCCGAGCGCCGCTGCGGCTGGAGCTTGCTGGCGCTGTTTTTGCCTGCGCTGATGGTGTTCGGGGCGCTGTCGATGGCCACGCTCGAGACCGTGATCAACCGCCCGCGCGCGCCAATCGACGACTACGAGCGCTGGACGATGATCCTGGCGAACGGCCGCTGGCTCGCGGTGGCCGCGACGATGGCGGTGGCGTTCGCGGCCTGGCGACGCTGGAACTCGTGGCAAGACGCGGGTCGAGGCCGCAGCGGCGCCGCGCTCGCGGCGGTCGGCGTCGCGACGGCGAGCGCCCTGTTCCTCTTCACCGCGCCCCACCGCAGCGCGCTGAATCACTTCTACAAGGTGACGGATCCGGGCCCGAGTGAGCACGAGCTGCGCGGGCTCGAGAGCTGGACGCTGACGCCGCCGCGCGTCGACTCGTGCACGGACACGCGCGACCGGATGATCGCGCCGCTGATCGTGATCGCGGAGGCGCGAGACGACGAGCTGTGGGTGGAGCTGCGCGATCCGAGCGGGGACGCGCTGGTGGTCGATGACCTCGCGGAGGACGAGGACGCGCTCGAGCAGTGGCTGTTTTTACAGGTGTTCCAGAGGCCATCTTCCCGCGACGACGAGTACTGCGGCGCCGGCTCGACGCGCTTGTTCCGGCGCGCGGAGCAGCAGCTAGAGGTCTTGATCCTGGCGGAGGTCGGGATGCCGCTCGAGTGGCTCGATCCGATCGTGACGCGCGTGGCGGCGGCGGCGGAGGTGGTCGACTTCGGGGTGGTCGCGGCGGCGGAGTCGGGCTTCCCGAGCGAGCACGGGACGATCGCGCGCCGCAGCCACTGCGCGACGGGTTGGTTCTCGATCCGTGATTGGCGGGTGTGGGTGGCTCGGGGCGGCACGTGGGGGGAGCTGGCTCGATCTCGGGGGCTCTCGGGGCGCTTTCTCGCGTGTGGATGACGCTGCTCGATCTTCTTCTTCTGTCTATCGGAATTCGATCCGCGATTTGTTGGCGAGTGTGGGGCTCTGGGAGAGAGAGCGAGGGGCGCTCCATGCGGGAGTCACATGATCGAGCGGCTCTGTCTGAGTGTTTCAGCTGTGTCCCGCGGGGCTCTGGGAGGGAGAGCGGGGGGCGCTCCATGCGGGAGTCACATGATCGACCCACTCCGTGGGCCGATACATATGCTCTTAAGTCCTCTTCCGACCCCCCGCTCTCCCTCTCCGCCCCGCTGCCGCCGCTGCGCTCTCGGTACTCGATGCACAATTCGCGTACGCCTCTGCGTGAGACACGGGAGCGACCCACTTCGTGGGCCTCTCCCATGCTCTCGAACTCGAGCTGCTCTCGAACTCGGGCTGCTCTCGTACTCGGGCTGCTCTTGAACTCGGGCTGCTCTCGAACTCGAGCTGCTCTCGAACTCGGGCTGCTCTCGTACTCGGGCTGCTCTTGAACTCGGGCTGCTCTCGAACTCGAGCTGCTCTTGATCTCGGACTGCTCTCGAACTCGGGCTGCTCTCGAGCGCGAGCTGCTCTCGAACTTGAGCTGCTCTCGAACTCGAGCTGCTCTCGAACTCGGGCTGCTCTCGAGCTCGGGCTGCTCTCGAACTCGGGCTGCTCTTGAGCTCGAGCTGCTCTCGAGCTCGGGCTGCGCTTGAGCGTTAGGACCCGGTCTCGGCGCCGAGCAGGACCTCGCGGTCTTCGAGGTCGGCGAGGAAGGGGACCATCGCGGCGAGGAACTCGTCGTCGAGGGCCTGGCCGAGCTGCGCGCAGGCGCCGGTGAGCGCGGCCTGGACGGGCTCGCCGGCGATCAGGCGCTCGACGACGGCGGCGGCTCGATCGGTCAGGTCGAGGAGGCGGACGCGGTGGCTCGCGCGGTCGCGGTAGGCGAGCAGACGGGTGTCGCGTCGCGCGGGCGCGGTGTCGTCGTCGGGATCCTGCGGGAGCTCGTGCACGGCGAAGGCGTAGCGCACGACCTGGGCCGAGCTGTCGACGCGCATGGGCCGGTCGAGCGCCATGGGGTTGCCGGTCATCGGCTCGCCGCCGAGCGGGGCGAAGCGGAGATCCTCGAGGAGGATCTCATGGTGCATGAGGTCGACGATGTAGTCCGGGGCCTCGGGGTCGCCCTGCCAGCGCGGCGCGGCGAACTCGGCGAACTCGGCGGGGACGCAGCGGAGGTAGCGAGTGCGGGGGGCTCGCGCCTCCATGAAGGCGGCGAAGGTGATTCGAAAGCTCGACTTGCTGACGCGACGCAGCGTGCGAGGGAGCCAGTCGCGGATCACTCGCCGCAGCCGCGAGTGCACCATGTCGCGGTAGACGAGCAGGCGCGCGGGATCGAGCTGGCCGAGGCTGTCGAGATCTCGCGGGGAGAGGTCGTAGCGCTCGGCGAAGAAAGCTCGTACGTCGGCGCGGAGCTGCGTGGCGGCGCCGCGCTCCCGCAGCATACCGGCGAAGGCGGCGAGGGGCGGGGGCGCGGCGTCGGAGGCGTAGGCGTCGAGCTCGTCAGACATGGGCGTGAACGCTCCCCTCGGGCGCGCGGACGCGGGCGCCGGCGCGCGCGCCCTCGACGTCATTGACGCGGGCGCGCCAGCGCTCGACGGCGAGCTGGTAGACGGCGTCGAGCGAGCGCGCCTCGGCGAGCAGCTCGGCGAGCGGGGGGATGTTCTTGTCGCGCTCGAGCAGGACCGGTCGCGGCCCAATTCGCTCGATCACCCAGGCCATGAGATCTTTGACCTCCGCGCGCACGGGCGAGCCGTGGGTGTCGACCCAGAGCGTCTCGTCCCAGCGATCGGGGCCCGCGACGTGCAGCTGACGGACGCGCTCGAGCGGGACGCGGGCGAGCCAGTCGTAGGGGTCAACGCCGTGATTGAGCGCGTTGACGTGGATGTTGTTGACGTCGAGCAGCAGCCCGCAGTCGGCGCGCTCGAGCACTTGGGTGATGAATTCGGGCTCGTCGAATTCGGAGGCGCCGAGCTCCAAGTAGTAGCTGATGTTCTCCACCAGCATCGGTCGCTCGAGTCGATCCTGGGCCTCGCGCACGCGGGCCGCGACCCGCCGCGCGCAGGCCTCGGTGAAGGGCACCGGCAGGAGGTCATGGAACGCGCGCCCGTCGACGCCGCCGAAGCAGAGATGGTCGGAGTGCCATTGCCCCGGCGCGGAGTAACGATCGAGGAAGTCTTTGAGCTCGGCGAAGTACTCGGGGTCGAAGGGCTCGTGCCCGCCGAGCGACATCGTCAAGCCGTGGGTCGAGATCGCGAAACGCTCGGCCAGCCGAGCGAAGCGCGTGGGCAGGCCACCGCGGCGGTGAATGTGGTTCTCGGGCGAGACCTCGAGGAAGGCGATCTGTCCGTCCGCTTCGCCGCGCTCGATCGCAGGCAGGAGCTTGACCCGGAGGCCAAGGCCGATTCCACTCGGTAACGGGGGTCTGGAGGCCATAGAGATCCCGGCCACGCTACCACGGAAGCGGTCGCCGTCCGCCGCGAGCGCGGCGGCCGTGGGGTCGATGACGCGGCGTGTGCTCGCGTCTGAAACCAAAAACAAGACGGCGCGACCTCGTTGAGGTCACGCCGTCGGCTCACGCGGGCGCCGTGCGCTCGCGTATGGACCCGGGTGAATTACGCCTCGGGAGCGGCTTCCTCACCGCCCTCAGCGGCCTCTTCGCCACCCTCTTCGCCGCCGCCCTCGGCGCTGCACGAGCCCTCACCGCCGGCCTCGGCGCTGCACGAGCCCTCGCCGCCACCCTCGGCGCTGCACGAGCCCTCGCCGTCAGCCTTGTCGGCGCTGCACGAGCCCTCGCCGCCCTTGTCGGCGCCCTCGGTCGGAACCTCGGTGCCCTCGCCACCCTTCTTGCCGCAGCCGGTCACCGCGAAGGAGGCCGTACCCAGAAGCGCAAGCGTTGCTGCAATGTGCTTGATGTTCATTGTCTTTCTTCTCCTGATCGTCCTGGTCGTGTATCGCCGCGTTTGCGTCAATCAGCCGAACGGTTCGTTCCATGAAGGGAAAGCGTTACGGTCTGCAGCGCTTTTGGGCGCGGGTTGTTTGCTCAGGGTTTGTACCGCGATTTGTGTCAAACGCGAACCACTTCGCACCCCCTCCACGATCGCGCGCTGGCCTCCTGAACAGGTCACCAGCGGCGCCTTCGACGCTCACTGACGCCCGGGTTCGGCTCGGTCGGAGGCGGGGGCGCCGGTGATCGCTTGGCGAAGTCCGGCGGCGGGCTGCTCGTCGCTCAGAACGACGCGATCCTCTCGAATTTCAACGCCCAGGGCGCGCAGCGCCCGATCGAAGTCAACGAATTTCGCGCGGTCGAGCTCGCGCGCGAGCAGGTCGCTGAGGATCGGCGCCGCCGCCCATCGGTCAAACACCTCGTAGACCTCCGCCGCCGACCAGCGCCGGGGCGAATTGGCGCAGCACTCGTACAGCTCGCGCATCGCGTCATCGAGCGACCGGCGGCCGTCGGACTCCTGGCGCAGCGCGAGATCGCTGAGGAGGGCGACCGCGGCGCCGCCCCAGTAGACGCGATCGTAGGCGACGCGCTGGTTCATCTGCGCCGCGGCCTCGCGCAGCGTGAGATCCGTGACCGAGCCGCGCGCGCGGTTGAGCCCAGAGACGATCGCCTCCCATCCCGCCTGCTCGTCGCGGAAGCCGGCGCGCGTGCGCAGGACCGAGGTGTAGTAGGTCACGAAGCCCTCGGACAGCCAGACGTCCTCGGCCGTGATGTACGGCATCGAGAGATGCAGGAACTCGTGAATGGCGACCCACTCGCCGATGAAGTCGTCGTCGCTCGCGTCGCTCGAGATCAACAGCACCACGCTCGCGCCGCCGCCTCGCCCGGTGAGCCCGAAGGCGACCGGCGATGAGCCGCGGCCGAAGGGCAGCACGATCAGCTGCACCGCCGGGACCGGGAAGCGGCCGTGCAGCGAGGCGACGGTCTCGGCCGCGGTGGTGATCCAGCGACGCTGACCCTCGGCGGTCAACGCGACGGGCTCGAGCGCGGGGTCGCGGAGGCGGGCGATCGAGAAGGTCGCGCCGCCGGCCGTGACCGTGTCGAGGTCGAACTCGCCGAGCACGACCTGCGAGCGCCACGTGTAGGTCGTCGCGGGCACGCGGTAGCGCTCGCCCGGTCCGTCGATCGTCGCCCACGGCGTCGACGCGCGCATGCTCGGGGCGCCGTCCGGGAGCTCGAACTCGAGGGTCGCGCTCGCGCCCTCGCGCAGGCGAAGCGGGCGCCACAGCCACAGGCTGACGTTGAGCAGCATCGCGTCGCCGACTCGCCGCGCGAGGCGACGCCGCCCCGGCGGCATGCGCTCGAGGTCAACGCCGTAGCGCAGGCAGGCGTCGCGCCCGAGCGAGGAGATGTCGATCTCGCGCGCGCGACGATCGACCGGGAGCTTTCGCCCGGTCTCGACGTCGCGCGCCGACTCGAGCACGTGGGCGCCCATCGGCAGATCCGCGACCAGCGTGCTCGCCGGGGCCCCGTCAAAGCAGAGCTCGACGTCGAGGCGCGTCAACGCCTCGTTCGGTCGCACCGTGTAGCGCCACGCGGCTGCGGCCTCCGGCGCGCCCGCCCGCCCCCTCGCGTGGGCGCAGGCGGAGGCTCCGATCGTCAGCGCGGCGGCGACGATCCACGCGCGCCGCGAGGCGCCGCCGCCCCGCCGCCGTCTGCTTGCGCGTCCGCGATCCACGACGCGCGAATGGTACCGTGTCTCGCTGTCATGACCACGTCATCCTCCGCGTCGCCACCCCGCGGCGTCGCGCGCGGCGCCCTAAAAGAGTGGGCGGTCCTCTGCCGCGCGCTCGCGACCGGCCAGCAGAGCCTGCTGCTGCGCAAGGGCGGGCTGCACGACCCTCGCCCGCGCGGCGCCCGGGCGCGTGAATACCTGATTTTAAGGTCAGGTGAACCCGCGCGCGCCGACCCGCCCGGCGGGACGTTCGCGCTCCGCTTCCGCCGCTTCCTCCTGGTCCCGACCGACTTCCACGCGCGCGCGCCGGAGCGCGCGGCCCAAGAGCTGCGCGCGCCGGTCCACGCCGGGCTCGCGCCCGCGTCTTCACGCCCGCTCGAGGAGCGCCCGCTCGAGGCCTTCGCGGAGCTGCGCGCGACCTGGTGGATCGAGCAGCTCGATCCGCTGCGCCAGCTCTCCGACGCCGGCGCGCTGCTCTACAGCCGCGCGGGCGTCGAGCGCCGCTTCGCGCCCAACCCTCGCGCGCGCCGCAGGGAATTGCAGCGCCCCGGCGCGTGGCTGCTGCTGGTCCGCGTATTCCGGCTCCCGCCGCGGAGCGCCCCCATCACCCTGGCAACACACTCGCCGCGTGGGGCCGCGCGCGGCTGCACCTCGTGGATCGAGCTCGAGCGCCCCGTGCCGATCGCGGACGCCCGCCCCGCGCTGCCGGACGCGATCCACGAGCAGCGCGCGCGCGGCCTGTACTCGCTGCTCGGCGCGAGCGCCTTCTGAATCGGGTCGGGGTATGCTGGCGGCCGTGAGGCTCTCCCGGTTCGTCCTGTTCCTCTGCGGTCAGCTCGGCCTCAACACGATCGTTCGCTTCTTCTATCAGTGGATCGTCGACTTCACGGAGCGCGGTGATCCGACCGCGGTCGACCCCGCGAGCGCGGCCGCGTTCACGGCCGCGACCGCCGGCGTCGTGATCCTCGGCTTCCGCATCTTCGACGCGATCAGCGACCCGCTCGCGGGGACGGTCAGCGATCGCTGGGTCCAGCGCGGCCGCGAGCGTCGCTCGCTGCTGTGGTTCTCGCTGCTGATCCCCGCCGTCGGCCTCGCGCTGGTGTTCGCGCCCACGCCCCAGATGGCCGTCGGCCTGCGCTGGGCGCTGCTGTGCGCCGGGCTGCTGCTCTTCTACGTCGGCTACACCTTCTACGCGATCCCCTACTGGAGCCTGGTCGACGACTACTCGCAGGGGAGCGAGGACACGCGCCGCTGGCTCTCGAACATGCTCGGCGTCGGCCTGCTGCTGGCGACCATCCTGATCTTCGTCGTGAGCCCGGGGATCATCGAGTCCTACGGGTACTTCGAGTCCGCGCTGATCTTCGGGATCCCCTGCACGATGCTCATGGCGCTGCCCTACTTCGCGCGACCCGCCGGCGCGCTGCGGGTCGCTATGTCCCCGAGCGCGGCGAGCACGGGCGTGTTCGCGAGCTTCGCCGAGGCGTTTCGACACCGGCGCTTCATCGCCACGCTCGCCGTGTTCTCGGGCGCGCAGATGGCGTTCACCGCCATGACCTCGGCCGCGGCCTTCATCGCCACCGACCTGCTCAAGGGGACACGCGGCGACATCCCCTTCTTCCTCGGCCCGTTCCTGCTCTGCGCGCTCGTCTCGATGTTCGCGGTCCCCGCGTTGACGCGGCGCTACGGCCTCGAGCGCCTGGTCGTGCGCGCCGCGATCGCGCTCGCCGTCGTCTACGCCGGGACCGCGACCCTCGGCATGTCGTTGATCGGCTCGCCGCTGCTCACGGCCGCGGTCCTGTTCGCGCTCGCCGGGCCGATGGTCGCCGTCTTCCTCAGCCTCGAGGGCGAGGCCGTCGCCTCGTGCGCCGCCGAGTCCAGCGAGGAGGTCACGAGCGTCTACTTCGGCGTGTTCAACCTCGTCATCAAGGGCCTCAACGCCCTCGCCATGTTCACGGTCTCGGTGCTCGCTACGCTCTCGAGCGGGGAGCTGGGGACGCTCGCCGTGCGCGCCATGGGCCTCGCGGCCGGCGGCATGCTGGCGCTGGGGATCCTCGGCTACTACCTGCTCCCGCCGCTGCTCGACCGGCTCCGGCCCGGCGTGATGCGCTGAGGTGAGAGCCCTCGTGGTGAGCCACGGGACTCGCTCCTAACCTAGCCGAACTGGCTGATCACGATCCCGAGGCTGCCGACCGGGCCCGCGAGTTGCCAGCTGCCCGGGCCGGACCAGTCCGCGCCGGCGACGAAGCGAAAGCCCGCCGCCAGCGAGAGCGCGATGTTGCGGTGGACGATGACGTGCATGAACAGCTGCGGCTCGCCGACGAAGAACGCGGCGCGCTCGCGGCACTCGCCGGTCATCTGGTTCTGCAGACAGCCGCCGCCGCCGCCGATCAGCGCCCACGTCCCCAGGTCGACGCGCGCGCCGACGTGCGCGAACACGCCGCCGAGCACGAGGCCCGCGTAGTTGAGGTTGAGCCGCTCGCCCTCGGTGACGACCTCGGGCTCGACCTTCAGCGGCAGCACCAAGTAGTTAAAGCCGCCGCCGATCAGCATGCTCCCCGGGCGCGCGTCGGGGCCGCGGCCGAGCGGTCGACCTAACTCGCTGATCCGCAGGCCGCCCGCCAGCCCGACGAAGGTCGCGAACTGCTTGTTGGCGCCGGTGAGATGTCCAAAGGGACCGCCCCAGCCCGAGAGCTTGACGCGTCGCGGCGCGGGCGAGGGGGCCTCCGAGACAGGCGCGGTCGAGGTCGGGGTCACCGGCGGGGCCGAAGTCGTGCCCGCTGTCTCCGTCACCGCCGGTGCGCCCGCTGTCTCCGTCGCCGGCGCGCCCGCTGTCTCCGTCGCCGGCGCGCCCGCTGTCTCCGTCGCCGGCGCGCCCGCTGTCTCCGTCGCCGGCGCGCCCGCTGTCTCCGTCGCCGGCGCGCCCGCTGTCTCCGTCGCCGCCGGCGCGCCCGCTGTCTCCGTCGCCGCCGGCGCGCCCGCTGTCTCCGTCGCCGCTGGCTCGCCCGTTGTTGCCGGTGCGCCCGCTGGCGCCTCCGTCGCCGCCGGCGCGGCCGTCTGGGCGCTCGCTGGCGCGCTCGCCAGCGTGAACACGCCGACTGACAACACGGAGATCGTCCACAGGCGACGCACGGCTGCGGAGACTCGCACTTGCGCGCGTGGCGTGCAACAGCGCGCCGATCAGCGCGACACGAGCGCTGAGACGCGCTTTTGGTGAGCGCTCAGCGCCCCTGCAGCCAGCGCTCCACCTCCGCGCGCGCGTCGGCGCTCGTCGGGCCGTCGAGCGCCGCGTAGCCGTCGCGCGCCTGCTCGGCCAGCGCCCGCGCCCGCGCCCGCTGTGGCGCGCCGGCGGAGCGCGACCACAGCGTCTTCGCCAGCAAGAACCGCGCCTCCTCGAGGTCGCTGCCCTGGGCGCCCGGCGCCGCCGCGTCGTCTTGTGTCCGAAGGGACAGCGCCCTCTCGAGATGGATGACCGCGCCGGCGACGTCCTTGAGCGCGAGCCGACACTTCGCCAGGCCGACCAGGGTCGCGGTCGTGAAGTGGTGGGTCGGCGGCAGCGCCTTCTCGGCGATCACCAGCGCCCGCTCGAGCCGCGCCTGCGCCCCGACCGGGCGCGCGCGCGCGAGGTCGAGGGTCCCGAGGCCTTGCAGCGAGCTGGCGACATCAGGGTGCTCCGCGCCCAGCGCTCTCTCGCGGATCCGCAGCGACCGCTCGAGCAGCTCCGCCGCCTCGTCGTGACGCTCTGGGCCGATCTCGACGAGCACGATGCCGAGGCTGTCGAGGTTCGACGCCGTGTCCGGGTGCTCGGCGCCCAGCGCCTCCTCGCGGACCGCGAGCGCCTTGCGGTAGTAGCTCTCGGCCTCGTCGTACCGCCGAAGTCGCGAGGCCAGGAGCCCGAGGTTGTTGAGCGTGTACGCGATGTCCGGGTGCTTCTCGCCGAGCTTCTGCCGCTGGGCCGCGAGCGCCTGCTCGTACTGCGCGCGCGCGCCCTCGAGATCGCCGCGCTGGATCAGCGTGTTGCCGATGTTCATCCGCGTCGCCGCGACCTGCGGATGCTCGAGGCCGAGCTCGGCCTCGCGGATCGCCAGCGCCTTTCGAAAGTGCTCCTCGGCCTCCTCGTAGCGCCCCTCGGTCTGGTAGACCGCGCCCAGGCTGTTCTCGGTCGTCGCGACCTTGGGGTGGCGGGCGCCCAGCGCCTTGACCCGGATCGCCAGCGCGCGCTCGAGGAAGCTGCGCGCCTCGGCGTACTGACCCGCCGCCCACGCGGTGTTGCCGAGGCCGGTCAGCGCGCTCGCTACGTCGGGGTGCCCGGCGCCGAGGGTGTCCTCTCGCAGCGTCCGCGCGCGCCGGTAGGCCGCCTTGGCCTCGTCGTACTCGCCGCGCGTGCGCAGCAGTCGACCGAGGCCCATCAAGGTGTCGGCGAGCGCCGCCGCCGCGCTCGCGTCTCGGTCCGCGCTCGACTCGATGAGCGAGACCGCGCGCCGCGCCTCCGACTCGGCCTCGGGCAGCTTGCCCTGCATCCGCAGCACCTCGCCGCTGACGCGCGCGAGCCGGGCCTCGAGCGCCCGATCTCGCGCGCCGACGCCGGCCCAGGCCAGCGCCGCCTCGGCCGCGATCCGCATCGCCAGAGCCCGATCAAATTGCGCCTGCTGCACGCCGATCACGTCGATCAGCTCGATCCACGCCTCGGCCGCGCCGCGGGCGTCTTTGCCCCGCGACGCCTCGGTGATCGCGAGCTCGAGGGCCGCCGCCGCGCTCGTCTCCCCGAGCTCCGCGAGCAGCTGCCCGCGGACCAGCTCGGCCTGACCGACCAAAGGCGCGTACTCGAGCGGGCGCGCGCGCTGGACGACCAAGGTCGCGAGCTCGAGGCCCTCGCTGTAGTGACCCGCGCCGAGCTGCACGCGGGCGTCGTCGAGGCGCTCCTCCAGACGCGCGACCTCGGCTCGGGTGCTCGCGTCCTCCGGCGGCAGCACCTCGGAGGCCAGCGCCTCGGTGTCGGCGCAGCCGCCCACGCTCGAGAGGCTCGCGACCAGCGTGATCGCCTTGTCGACGGTCCCGGCGTCGGCCGAGGCGAACACGTCGGTCAGCGCGCGCACCTGGCTCTGACGACGCGCGAGGCAGGCCATGCGCAGGTGCAGGAGCTCGGGGGACTGCTCGTGCTCGACGTGCGTCGCGACGCAGGCCGCCCGCGACATCTCGCGCCACGCCGCCGTGTAGTCGTCGATCATCGCCTCGACGCGCGCCCACGTGTCCTCCGCGAAGGAGCGCCCGGTCTCGAGGAAGGCCCGCTCGATCGCCTGCTTGCGCGGCTCGTCCCAGACCTCCGCGAACACCCCGTCATCACCGGCGCAGACCGAGCGCCTCGAGGCCCGCGCCTCGAGGTACGCGACCGTGCCCAGGCCCGCGAGCGCGAGGCCGAACACGCCGAGCAGCCAGCGCCGCCGCCGAGCCCACGGATCGACCGAGAGCTCCGCGAGCAGCTCCGCCATCGTCGGGTAGCGGTCCTCGGGCTCGACGCTCAGGCCGCGCAGCAGAATCCGTCGCAGCCGCGCCGACACGCGCGACCCCGACGGCGGCTCGTCGACCCTGCCCTGGAGCACCGCGAAGGCCATCGCCGCGATCGTCGCGCCGGAGTAGGGCAGCACGCCGTAGAGCGCCTCGTAGAGCGCGACGCAGAAGCTGAACTGATCGCTGCGCGCGTCGGTCTCGGCGCCCACGTGCTGCTCTGGCGCCATGTAAGCCGGCGTCCCCAGCACCGTGCCCGCGCGCGTGATGCTGGTGCTCAGCGAGCTGTGCTCGACGCTGTCGACCAGCTTGGGGACCTTGCCGACCATCGACTTCCCGGGTGACTCATCGGCCAGCTCACCGACGGCCTTGGCGAGCCCAAAGTCGAGCACGCGCGGGACGCCGCCGCGGTCAACGAGCACGTTCTCCGGCTTAAAGTCCCGGTGGATCAAGCCGGCGGCGTGGGCCGCCTCGAGCCCTCGGCCCGCCTGCACGAAGACCTCGAGCACGCGCCGCCGCGGCGGCTTCTCGCGCGCGAGCCAATCCTTGAGCGTGGCGCCGTCGATGAACTCCATGGCCACGAACACCTGGTGGTCATCGAGCGCGCCGACGTCGTGCACCGTGATCACGTTGGGGTGCCGCAGCTTCGCCATCGCCTGGGCCTCGCGCAGCAGCCGGACGTGCCCGTCGTCGCGCGCTTTCTCCTCCGCCGAGGTCGCCTCGCTGGGCGCCGAGTGCATCAGCTTGAGCGCGACCTTGCGATCGAGCTGCGGATCGTAGGCCGCGTAGACCACCCCCATACCGCCGGCGCCGACCCGCTCGATGACGACGTAGCGACCGACGGTATGGCCGCGCTCGAGCACCTCGCCCTCCTCATCGAGGATCCGCACCCGCGCGAGCGGCCTGCGCGCGCCCGGCTGCCCCCGCGAGCTGTCGCCGGTGTTGCCGAGCATCGTCGGCGCGTCGGCGATCGACACGGCTCGCGGGGTTGGGTCGAGGGGTCTCACGCCCTCCGGCTCCGCCTCCCGCGTCGGCCCACCGGACCCCGCGACGCTGTCGCGCGCATCCACCGTATCGGCAGTGTACCACCCGCGCGCGGGCGACCTGGCTCTAACGCCCCCTCGCGGCGCTCCGCCGACGCGCCGCGTGCCGCCGCGTGAGCGCGAGGCATGGGCGCGCGCGGACCCCTTCGTGATGTCTCACCGACACGCGCGCGCGCCCGGGGTCCGCGTACGCGCGCGGCAATGCTCGTTTTTGCGTCGCCTCGCCCACGTCCGCGTGGACCCAGCCGCCGACGCGGCGTGCTTGTTCCTGTGGGAAGTTGATCGAAGGGGTACTAGAATCCAGACGATGTCGTATTCGCTCGTCACTCGCACGCTGTCGGCGGCAGCGCTCATGGCCCTCGCGACCCTCGCGGGCGCCGTAAGCTGCAGCGCCGCGTCGGCCGTGGACTTCGAACGGTGCACAAGCAACGCCGAGTGTCGCGCCGGCTTCGGCCAGCTCTCGCAGTGCAACCTCGACACGGGCCTCTGCGACCAGCTCGAGGTGCACCCGCGCTGCGAGAGCTACTACCCGCCCGACCTGTTCTCCAACGTCGAGACCCACAAAGACACGATCATCATCGGCTCGATGTTCGATCAGACGCCGGAGGTCGGCGACGACCTGCTCATCAAGGCTGCCGAGCTCGCCGTCATCGTGGCCAACGATCCCGACAACGAGGAGCGCGGCGTCGACGGCCGCCTGTTCGGCATCGTCCACTGCCGCTACGACGAGGCCTTCGAAGCCGACTCGCTCAGCGAGGACGAGGCCACCCGCGAGATCGCGGACTGGCTCGGCAACACCCTCGGCGCCGCGGCGATCGTCGGGCCCGGGACCTCCAGCACCGCGACCGCGACCTTCGAAACGCTCCAAGATCTGCGCGTCCCGATCATCTCGCCCTCGGCCACGAGCGAGGCGCTCTCGACCATCGACGGCGTGACGAAGACCGACGCGAACCCCGGGCAATTCTGGCGCACGGTCGGCTCCGACAACACGACCGGCACGGTCATGGCCGATCTTCTCGAGGGCAACAACAGCCAGACCGTCAAGGTCGTGCACGTCAACGACAGCTACGGCAACGGGCTGGCGAGCGCGCTCTCGGACGCCTTCAGCGGCGACGCCGAGCTGATCTCCTACGCCGGCGAGAGCACGATCGCGAACATCGTGATCTCGCTCGCCAGCGAGCCGTGGGACGAGCTCGTCTTCATCGGCGCCTCGGTCAACGAGGTCACCGCCTTCATCACCGCCGCCGGCATCCAGATCAACTCCAACGGCATGGCGTCGCCCTACGCGACCCGGCGGCTGCTGTTCGCCGACGCGGCCGCGAACAGCAGCGTCATCGATCAGACCGTCGACAGCCTCGGCGTTCGCGACCTGTTCGACACCGACAACATCCGGGTCGTGGTCCCCTCCGCCGTCGAGAGCAGCAACGCCTTCAGCCTGTTCCTCACCAAGATGAGCACCGAGTTCCAGGTCTCACCGGGCGCCGAGTCGTACTCGGCGCAGACCTACGACGCGGCCTGGCTCGCGCTCTACGGCATCGCGTGGGCCTACTACCAAGAGCAGGACCTCACGGGCCCGAACATCTCCCGTGGGCTGCGCAAGCTCAGCGACAAGACGGCCGAAGAGGTCGTCGTCGACTCGCTCGGCTGGACCACGGTCAAAGAGGCCTTCCGCCGCGGCGAGTCCGTGGACATCAACGCGTCGTCGGGTGCTCTCGACTACGACCCGTCGACCGAGGAGACGCTGACCTCGCTCGCGGTCAAACGCATCGTGCCGAGCGGCGACTCGTACACCTTCGAGACCGAGTAGACCCGATTCGCCGCGCCGTTTCCGCGAGGCGAGGCGTCTCGGCCCCGCGGCCGCCCGATCACGCGGGGACGCGATTTCGCGCCCCGTGATCGTGTCCACGCTGGCGGCAGCGGCGGCGCCTGGGCGCGATTTCACAAACCCGCGCATCTCGCCCTGGGTCCACCCACGCCCAAACCCCGCAGAATTCTCCATTCTCGCGCTCTTGGGACGAAGCGCGCTCGAACGGTGCGTACAGATCGTGTAGCCTCATTCGTGCGGATTACTCGCGAATAATCGCGGATAGAAGCCACGTGACCGACCAGAAGCAGGATCAGCCCGCGGTGCAGCCAGATCAGCCGAAAACGATCGTAGCCGGGGCAGCCGTACCCCAGGCCGTGACTGGCGAGTACGCCAGGCCCTCGTTTGACGACAACCTCTCGGGCGCAGTCCTGCTCGGTCGCTACCAGATCCTCAACCCGCTCGGCGTCGGCGGGATGGGCACGGTCTATCTCTGCGAGCACACGACGATCCTTAAAAAGTTCGCCCTCAAGGTGCTCAGCCCCGAGCTCTCGCAGCGCCCCGATCACGTCGACCGCTTCCTGCGCGAGGCCAGGGCGTCCTCGATGATCTCGCACCCCAACGTCGTCGAGATCACCGACTTCGGGCAGACCCCGAGCGGCGCGCCCTTCTTCGTGATGGAGTACCTCGAGGGCGAGGACCTCTCGGAGATCATCGAGCGCGAGGAGTCGCTCAAGTGGGGCCGCGTGCGCCCCATCATGCTGCAGATCTGCGCCGCGCTGCAGGCCGCGCACGACCAGGGCATCGTCCACCGCGACATGAAGCCCGGCAACGTGCTGGTGCTCGAGAAAGCCGGCAAGAAAGACTTCGTCAAGGTCCTCGACTTCGGCATCGCCAAGGTCACGAGCCAGGAGGTCAAGGACAAGACGCTGACGCAGAGCGGCACCGTCATCGGCACGCCCGAGTACATGTCCCCTGAGCAAGGTTGGGGCAACCCCGTCGATCACCGCGGCGACATCTACGCGGTCGGCGTCATCCTCTACGAGCTGCTCACGGGGCGCGTGCCCTTCACCGGGCAGTCGCTGATGGAGATCCTCAACCGCCACATGTACGAGGTCCCGGACGTCGACGTCCCGGAGATCCCGCCCGAGGCCGGCAAGATCATCCTCAAGGCCATGCAGAAGGACCGCGAGCTGCGGTTCCAGTCGATGAACGAGATGGTCGAGGCGCTCGCGGCCGTCGGCACCGGGCGCGCCACGGTCGAGGTCGTCGACGAGGAGATCCAGGCGCCCTGGGGTCAGGTCACCGCGCGCTTCTCCGCGACCGCCACGCCAAAGAAGAGCCGCGCGCCGCTCCTGCTGGGCATCGGCGCGGTCCTGCTCGCGGGCGTCGCCGTCGCCGTCGCCATCACCGGCGGTCAAAAAGAGACGACGCAGCCCACCCCGCCGCCGCCCAAGACGATCTACGTGCCGACCACGCCCGCGAAGGCGCCGGAGACCGAGCCCGCGCCCGCGCCCAAGCCCGTGGTCATCGCGCCCAACGCCGAGCGCGTCCGCTTCTTCGTCAAGACCCCGGGCGTCGACGCGCAGATCCTCGACGCCCGCGACGGCGGGATCTACGGCATGACCAACGACCCCGAGGGGATCGAGGTCGAGAAGTCCGATCAGGAGATCAAGCTCAAGCTCCGCGCCGACGGCTACAAAGAGCTCGAGCTGACGATCGTGCCCTCGGGCGACAAGACCTTCGAGAAGACCCTCGAGAAGGCGCGAAAATCCTCCAGCGGCGGCGGCGGCAAGAAGGTCAAGAAGGCCAAGCCCGATCCCGAGCCCCAGACGACGCCGCCGCCCGACACCAAGAAGCCCGAGCCGACGACCAAGAAGAAGCCGGAGACCAAGAAGACCGGGCCCGGCACCGATCTCATCGATCCCTTCGGCTAAGGCTCGCATTGCCCCGCGACGTAGATCGCGGCGCCGCTCCCAAACAACAGCGCGCGCGGCCCTCGGCCTGCGCGCGCTCGTCTTCGTCCGGAGCGCGTCGCGAGACGCAACGCGCGTCGCTAGAAGCGACCGGTGAACACGAGGCCGCCGCCTGCGCCGCCCGCGTAGGGCGCGACGATCGGCCGACGCGCGGTCTTGCCGCTGTTCGCCGCCTCCGCCTCTTTCTTCTTCTTCTTGGCCGCCTTGGACGCGACCACGCCGATCAGCGCTGCGGTCGCTACGCCCGCCAGCACGAAGCCGATATCCGCCGCGATCGCCGACTGCCGCTGGGCGTCGAGCGCGTCCTGAGCCCCGCTCCCGCAGACGACCATCTCCTCGCCCTGGCAGAAGCCGAGCGCCTCATCGCGCTTGTTGTTCGCGCGCACGCCAAAGCCGATCCCGAGCCCGAGCCCGACCACCGCGGTCGCCGTCAGCGCGTACGCGGCTGGCCCAAAGACCTTGTCCTTGGGCTGGTTATCGGCGTTGAGCTGCTCCTGCCGGCGCCGCTCCTCCTCGCGCGCCTTCGCGGCCGCGCGCTCTTTCTCGGCCTGCTCCGCCGCGAGCTTCTCGCTCTGGCGCTTGTCGAGCACCGCGATCTTGCGCGCGAGCGCGTCCTGCTGGCCCTCGTCGGCGTACACGCGGTACTGGTCGTAGTAGTTACGCGCCTCGCCGAACTCGCCGAGGCGCTCGTACGCGTTGGCGATGTTGTAGAGGAACGCCGGCTCCTGCGAGAGCTCGTAGCCCTTCTTGAACGCGATGATCGCCGCCTCGTACGAGCCCTCGGAGTAGAGCCGCTGCCCGTTCGCGAACAGCTGACGGGCTTGCTCGCGGTTCTCGTCCGACTTCGCGGGCGTAGCCGCAGTCGCGCCGGCCTCGCCTCCGGCGCCCGCGCCCTCGCCCGCTGGCTGCGCCGCGTAACTCGGCAGCGGCGCCAAGGTCACCCCTACGCTCAACAGGAACACCGCAAGCTGTCGCCCGATCATCGATTCCCTCTCGCCGTGGGCACAGGCCCGTGAGCTCAGTATCTTCACTATATCGAGGATCGCCCCGCCCGGATAGCCACCCGCTCTGCGCGACTGTTCAGAGCGCGCGCTCGTGCGCGTCACCGCCCGCCGTCGTCGGCCAGCAGCGCCTCGAGCCGCCGCCGCAGATACGGCGACAGGCGCGGCTTGAGAGCCAGCTGCTGCGCCCGCGACAGGTGCCGAAAGCCGCGGATCTCGTTGACGCAGTGGTCGCCAGGACGCTCGCACCAGCACTGGAAGGGCTCGTCCATCTCCCACTCGCTCGTGAGGTAGTTGAACGACAGCTGCGCGCCGGCGGCGATCGGGCGCGCGGCCACGAAGGTCAGCGCCTCGAAGTCGATGTAGCAGTTCGGGTCGCAGCTGTGGTTGAAGAAGTCGTCGGTCTCCTCGGTGCCCGCCTGGTGCCGACGCTCGTCGATCTGGATCGTGTACTTGCTCCGCCGATCGACGAAGATGTGCGGCAGCCCGCAGAGGCGCTCGCCGGGGGCGATGTCCTCGAGGGCGTAGACCCCGCGTTGCCCGTCGACCACGCGCATCTCGACCTTCGGCGACGCCCACCCGCGCGTCCGTATGTCCGGCGATGTCCGCTCTCGCGCGCCCTCGCGCGCCCCTGACTCAGCTGGTTTCTCGTCCACGCGACCCTTTGCTCGCCCGGGCTCTGGAGCGCTCCGAGCGGGCACAATATACATGTCCAAATGACCATATCAACATTGTTTCGCCGCGCGGCGCTCACCGCCGCGCCCCGCCCGCCAAGGCGCGCGCGCGCGGCCAGCTCACTCCAGCGGCGCAGCTCGCGAGGTCGGGCGGCTCAGCGCGTCAGGCCTGCTCGTAGGCGAGGGAGTGACGCCGCTGCACCGGCAGCGCCTCGGCCGTGACTTTCTGGAGGTCGCGCGCGTGGGCGATCTTGTCGATCTGCTCGCGCAGCGTCGGGTCGCGCCCGACGAGGTCGAGGAACTGCGCGCGCTGCAGCGTCAAGAAGATGCAGGGCGTGATCGTCCGGATGGTCGCGGTCCGCGGGACGTTCTTGATCAGCGCGATCTCGCCGAAGTGATCGCCGTCGCTGAGCTGGGTCAGCTGCCGCTCCTCGCGGCTGTCCGGCTCGCGCTTCGTGACCTTCACCTTGCCGCGCGCGATCACGTAGAACTTGTTGACCATCATGTCGCCCTGCCGGATCACCAGGCGCGACTCGGGGCAGCGCTCGATCGTGAACAGCTTCGCCAGCTCGCCGAGCATCTCGTCTTGGAGCTGGCTGAGGATCGGGATCGCGCGCAGGCGCTCGACCGTGATGTCGACGCGCTGCCCGTCCTCGCTGATCTTGATGCCGCTCTGCTTGCTCCACAGCTGGTGGTACAGCCCGTGCTGATCGAGCAGCTGCTGGTGCGTCCCGGACTCCATCAGCCGGCCCTTGTCGAGCACGAAGATCCGGTCGTGGTCGACGACCGAGGACAGCCGGTGCGTGACCTCAACGACCGTGCGCGTGGCCGCGAGGCGCTTGAGCGTCTCGTGGATCGCCGACTCGGTGGACGGGTCGAGCGCCGAGGTCGCCTCGTCGAGCACGAGGATCGCCGGGTCGCGGACGATCGCGCGGGCGATCGCGACGCGCTGCCGCTGACCGCCCGAGAGCCGGCTGCCGCGCTCGCCGACGATGGTCTCGTAGCCGTCGGGCATGTGGGTGATCAGCTCGTGGATCTCGGCGGCCTTGGCCGCCTCGACGATCTGCTCGTCGGTCGCGTCCGGCCGGCCCATCTTGATGTTCTCGCGGATCGTCGTGTTGAACAGGAAGCTCTCCTGGAACACGACCCCCATCTGCTCGCGCAGCGAGTCCTGCGCGGCCGAGCGGATGTCGCGGCCGTCGAAGTTCACGGCGCCCGCGCCGGGGTCGTAGAAGCGCGTGATCAGGCCGAGCACCGTGCTCTTGCCCGAGCCGCTGCCGCCGACGAAGGCGACCGTGGCGCCCTTGGGGATCTTAAAGGTCAGGTTGTTGAGGTTGAGCGTATCGCCCGTGTACGAGAAGCTGACGTGCTCGAAGGAGATCTCGCGCTCGAGCGGCTTGATCTCCGAGACCCCGGGCTTGTCCGTGACCTGCGGGTCTTCCTCGAGCAGCTCGGCGATGCGCGTGACCCCGCCGGAGGCCTGCAGCAGGACGGGCGCGACGCGGGTCAGCGTGGTCACGAACACGCTCAGGTTGACCGTCAGCGCGTTGAAGGCGATCAGCTTGCCGACCGAGAGGTCGCCGTTGTAGGCCTTAAACGCGCCGAAGCTGAGCACGCCCATGTGCAGCAGCATGAAGCTGACGTTGGGTGTCCGCTCGACCAGGTACGAGAGGAGGTTGAAGCGCAGCCCGGTGGTGTAGACCACGTCGAGGCGCTCTTTGAACACGCCGACGCGCGCGCCGGCCAGGCCGAAGGCGCGCACCACCGCCTGCGCGCCGATGTTCTCCTGGACCTCGCTCGAGATCTTCGCCTCCTCGTCACGCAGCTGGTAGCTGCCCTCCTCAGCGCGGGGGCCGAGGATCCGCGGGCCGATCAAGAGCACGGGCAGCAGGCCGACGGTCACGAACGCGAGCTGCCACTCCAGCCGGACCAGCAGCCCGATCGAGATCAGGATCCCCAGCGAGCCGACGATGGTCTCGGGCACCGCCAGGATCACCGCGTTCTGGACCGCGACCAGATCGGTCGAGAAGCGCGCCATGATGTCGCCGACGCGGGTCTTGGCGTAGTAGTTCGCCGACAGCCGCTGCAGGTGCTCGAACATCTGCAGGCGGAGGTCCCGCATGACGGAGGTGCCGAGCTTGGCGTAGAGATAATCGCGCCCGACCGCCGCGATCGCGGCGACGATCACCGCAGCGATCAATCCCCCGAGCAGCCACACCAGGAGCTCGCCGTTGCGCTTGACGATCGCCTCGTCGATCAAGAACTCCATGCTCGACGGGACCGCGAGCGTGTAGGCCAGATCGATCAGGATCCCGATCAAGAGCAGGGTGACCTGACCCTTGTAGGGCCCGAGATAGCCGAAAAGGTGGCGTAGGACGGCGAACATCGAGCGAGTCGAGCGGAGGGGTCGCGGGGCGCTCGGGCGGTTTCGCGCCCTGCGGCCGAGCGGCCCGCGGGGCTATGGTGACACGTTCACGGGCGGGCGTCACAGATCCAGCGCGCCCTTGATGCGCGCGATGATGTCGCGCTCACCAGGGCTCACGTCTCCGTCGACCTCCGCGACCTGCTCCAGCTCCGCGGTCAGCTCGCGCAGCACGACCGGGTCGAGCGCGCGCGCCTTCGCCTCCACGTCATCGTCGACGTTGACGCTGTTGATCACGTCGCGGCGGTCTTCGGCGTCGAGGCCGAGGCGGTTCATCGCCGCGTCGAGGAACTGGTGCTCGGCGTCGGTGACCGCGCCGTCGATCAACACGAGCTGCGCGATCAGCTGGCAATACAGCTTCTTCTGATTGAGATCCATCGATGGCCTCGCCCACGGGGAGGGTCGCGCGGCGGCAGCTGCCGCTCGAGCGCGCGCTCCGGCTCGGCGAGTGTCTCGCGTTCCAGCGCGCGAACGCAAGCGCGACCTGGCGCGCGCAATTGATCCTGTCTCGCCGCGCGCGGTGGACATGCGGTCACAGCTGCGCTGTAGTCCTGGCCATGAAGAGCGCATGGTCCGACGAGGCCGCCCGCGCGGCGATTGCACAGTACGTCGTCGAGGGCGACCCTCGCTGCAATGAGGACATCGCCCTGCGGGTCTACAGCTCGCGCCTGATCGGCCGCGAGTCGGGCCTCGTGCTCCACGGCGGCGGCAACACCTCGGTCAAGACCACGCTTCGCAATGACCTCGGCGAGCCCGTGGAGGTCCTGTGCGTCAAGGGCAGCGGCTGGGATCTCGCGCGCATCGAGCCCCCCGGCTTCCCCGCGATTCGCCTCGGCGAGCTCCAGCGGCTGCGCGCGCTCCCGGCCCTCTCGGACGAGGACATGGTCAACGCCGCGCGCACGCGCCTGCTCGACTCGTCCTCGCCCACCCCCTCGGTCGAGACCCTGCTGCACGCCTTCCTGCCCCACAAGTTCGTCGATCACTCGCACGCGGACGCGATCCTCTCGATCGTCGACCAGGCGCGCGAGCACGCCGAGGCGCTGTGCCGTGAGCTGTTCGCCGCGCTGCAGCTGGCGGTGGTGCCCTACATCATGCCCGGCTTCGCGCTCGCCAAGCTGGCCGCGGAGGTCCACGACGCGCACGCGCGCGAGCACGGCGAGTGCCGCGGTCTCGTGCTCCTGCAGCACGGGCTGTTCACCTTCGGCGCGAACGCGCGCGAGGCCTACGAGCGGCATATCGAGGCGGTCACGCGGGCCGAGCAATTCATTCAAGGGAAGCGCGCGGCCGCGAGCACGTCGCTCAGCGGCGGCGCCCCGGCCGACGACGGCCTGGCGCGCTACACCGAGCTCGCGCCGCGACTCCGCGGGCGCCTGCGCGGACCCAAGGGCGCGCGCTTCGTCCTGCACCTGCGGCGGAGCCCGGCGATCCGCGACTTCGTCGATGACCCCGCGCTCGCCTCGCTCAGCCAGCGCGGACCGGCGACCCCCGACCACGTCATCCGCACCAAGCAGCGCCCGCTGCTGCTCGACGTCGCCGACGCCAACGGCCCCGGGGCGCAGGCGAAGCTCTTGGACGACGCGCTCGACTCGTTCCGCGCCCGATACCGCGCCTACTTCACGGACCAGGTCGCGGCCAAGGGCGTGACGCGCACCGAGCTCGACCCCGACCCGCGCGTGATCCTCGTGCCCGGCGTCGGCCTCGTGACCGCCGGCGCGAGCGAGAAGGCCGCGCGCGTCGCCGCCGACATCTACGAGCACACGATCACCGTGATCCGCGACGCCGAGACCGTCGGCCGCTACCGCGCGCTGCCCGACGGCGACATCTTCGACATGGAGTACTGGTCGCTCGAGCAGGCCAAGCTCGGGCGCAGCAAGCCCAGGGCGCTCGACGGTCACGTCGTCTACATCAGCGGCGCGGCCGGCGGGATCGGCCTCGCGACGGCGCGCGCGTTCGCGGCCCAGGGCGCGCACCTCTACCTCGTCGACCGCGACGCCGAGCGCCTCGCCGAGGCCGCTGAGACGATCCCCGGCCCGCGCGGCTTCGAAGCGCTGGACATGCGCGACCGAGCGGCGGTCGCGGCCTCCGTCGACAACGCGGTGCGCCGCTTCGGCGGCCTCGACGGCGTGGTCTCCAACGCCGGCACCGCGCCCCAGGGCATGATCGCCGACTGTCCTCCACAAGTCCTCGAGGACAGCTTGGCGATCAACCTGCTCGCGCACCAGTGGCTCGCCGCGGCCGCGACCCGCGTGCTCCGGGCCCAGGGCGCCGGCGGCTTCTTGCTGTTCAACGCCTCCAAGGCCGCCTTCAACCCGGGCAAGGGCTTTGGCCCCTACGCGGTCGCCAAGGCCGCGCTGGTGGCCCTGATGAAGCAGTACGCGATCGAGGGCGGCCCAGAGAAGATCCGGGCGAACGCGGTCAACGCGGACCGCGTGCGCACCAACCTGCTGCCGCCGGACTTTGTTGAGAAACGGGCGCGCGCCCGCGGGCTGAGCCCCGACGCGTACTTCCGGTCGAACCTGCTCGCGCAGGAGGTCGACGCCGAGGATGTCGCGGGCGCCTTCGTCCACCTGGCGCTCGCCAAGAACACGACGGGCGCGGTGCTGACGGTCGACGGGGGCAACATCGCCGCGTCGCCGCGCTAGCGAGGGCTGATTATCACCGATGCGACGCGTCGCCCACATCACCCACATCACCCACGCAGGGCTCCTCTCGCTGCTCATCGGGCTCACCGCGTGCAAGCGCGGGCGAGACGCGGCCGCGCCGCCGACCGCAGATGAGCGGAGCTGGATATTCCAAGAGACAGGTGACTCCATTCCCTACGCGCGCGAGCTCGAGCTCTACACGCCCGACCCTCCCTACGCCGAGGTCGCTGAGTCGCCCATGCTCCGGCGAGGCGCGCCGGTCCACGTCAAGATCGACTTCTGCGTCGACCCGCGCGGGACGGTCGACGCCGTCGAGCTCGCCCGCTCCTCGGGCGAGGAGTACCTCGACGGCGTGTTCGTCAGGACGATTCAGCGCTGGCGGTTTCACCCGATCGAGCGCGACGGGACGCCCGAGCGCGCCTGCACGTATATCGAGTTCAAGATGACGCCGAAGACGTCGCGCTGAGGCGCGACCGCATCAAGCCCCCGAGCGCGAAGTTTTCGCGGTCCGCCGGGCGCGGCCCCGACACAATTTAAATATCGAAAAGACTATTCGCGCTCGACCACGCGTCGTTCGCTCTTTTTCGAATCTCTTCTCGCCTCTCAATGACTTACATACAGTGTCCCTCTCACGCCTCTGATCACTCCAGACAAGCAAATAAACGATCGCGGCGTGTGCTGCCGCCCGCGATCATGCTCGCGCTCGCGCTCGCGCTCGTTCCCGGCTGCGGCGGCGACGATGTCGACTACTGCATCACGGAGTGCTGGTACGACACCGGCACCGACGCCGAGCCCGAGCCCGCCCCCCCCGAGCCGTGCGCGGATGATCCTTCGCTCGGCGAGCCGCTGCTCTGCGACGAGGACGGCGCGGGGCGTATGTGTTGGCTCGGCGATCGACTGTTCTGGTCGAGCGACGCGCTGCTGAGCTGGCGTGAGGGCGACGCCGCCGCGACCACGCTGCTCGAGGGGGGCGTCATGAAGCGCTGGTTCCAGCTCGACGGCGACGGCGTGTACTGGCTCGTGAGCGACACCGAGGAGCCCCCCGCGATCCACCGACGATCGCTCGCGGACGATTCAACGTCCACGCTCGAGCTCGAGCTCACCGGACTCGTCAACCGCTTCGCGGTCGTCGACGGCGTGGTCTACTACCCGCACTCCGAGTACGGGGGTCATCTGCACCGCGCGCCCTTCGACGGCTCCGCAGCGCCCGAGCGCATCTCGACGCACACGCTCAACCGCGACCACGCGCTCGCCACCCACGAGCGCGCCGTCTACTGGAACGGCGGGTGGGACGTGCTGCGCTACGACATCGACAGCGCGGTGGTCACGAACCTCGCGCCTGGCCTGAGCAGCAGCATCTCGGACTTCAGCTTCTCCGGCGCGCACGTCTACTGGGTCACGCGACCAGACGAAGACGGACCCTACGTGGTGCAGCGCGCCGAGCTCACGGGCGGCGCCGGCGTCGAGACCATCGGCGCGCTGCAAGCCGAGTACGCGAGCCACCCGATCACCGTCAACGCCCACGGCGTCTACTGGGTCGCTGACAGCGAGCTGTTTCGCATGGATCTCGAGACAGGTGAATCGACCGCGCTCGCGAGCGCCTGGTTCGGCTCGCAGGCGCTCGCCGCCAGCGAGACGCACGTGTACTGGTGGCCGAACGGCGCGCTGCGGCGCCTCGCCACGCCCTGAGCCCCGCGCGTCTTCTAAAAAATGAACTCCACGCTCTGAAGCGGCCTGTTGTTGCCGGGCTGCAGCGGCTCGATGTACACGCTCGTGGCGACGGTGACCGGCGCCTCGAGCCGCGTCTCGAGCGCTTGGAGCCGCACCGAGAAGCGCGCGCAGCCCGGCGGCTGCAGGGTCGGGGGGCACTCGAGCGTATGCTCCGTCGGCGCGCGCAGGTACGCGCTGCAAGGGCCGATGTCCGTATCTTCGAAGCCCGGATTCCCGCTCGTGATGTACACGGCCTCGATCGGCGCGCTCTCGCCGTCCAGGTCATGGGTGGCGACGACCGTGAAGAACGCGCTGTAGCGCGCGTTGTCGTCCAAGCAGACCTCGTAGACGACCGTCGCGGGCACGCGCCCCAAGAGCGTGAGCGTCGGGCCCTCGACCTCCTGCGCCAGCTCGAGCGCGTCGGTGCACCCCAGGATCGTGAGCGAGAGCAGCGAGGCGAGCGCGACGCGAGTACTCGTCGTGACGATCGTTGTCGCCGCCGCGAACCGGCCGCTCAGCCCGAGACCGCCGCGAGCTGCTCCTGCAGCTTTTTTCCAAGCTTCGGATCGGTCATGTGGATGTAGGCGACCCAGCCCGCGATCTTGCTCAGGGTCTCGCCCTCCTTGAGCGGCTTCCCCTTCGAAAGGTTGTGGATCGCCGCGCGGATCTGCCGCTTGATCGCCCGCGGCACCCGCGGCCCGCCGTCGCCGTTGACGACCAGGCCGGTGACGCGCTGGCGACCGCCCTCGCGCGAGACTCGAGTCTTGTCGGGGTGGACCGCGAAGCCCTCGTCGGCCGCGATGTGGGCGATCGCGCCGAGCAGCGCGCCGACCCGCGGCGCGCCGTTATGACCGTTGGGCAAGCTGAAGGTCAGGTCGTCGGCGTATCGCGTGTAGCGCCAGCCGAGCTTGCTGGCGAGGCCCTGGAGCCGCCGGTCGAGGCGCAGGCACAGGGTGTTGGTCAGGCCCGGGCTGGTCGGCGCGCCCTGGGGTAGACATCGTGGCCCGAGGGACAGGTAGTAGGTCCGCCCCTCGTGCTGGGCGATCTCGCGCGGCGCCTCGGTGCACAAAAGCGCGAGCAGCGTCGCGATCTGCTCGCGGTAGCCGGCCTTGCGGAACACCCCCTTCACGCGCGGCAGGGTGACCGTGGGGAAGAAGTCCTTGAGGTCGACCTTGACGATGATCTTCGCGCCGCTGTGCTGGGCCGCGTTGCTGGCGATCGAGCGCCCGGGGAGGAAGCCGTGGGCGGCGCCGTGGACCGGGAGGCGCTCGACGATGTTGCGCAGGATCCACCGCTGGGCGGCCTTGAGCTGCTTGTGCGGCGCCCAGATCGGGCGCTCGCCGCCGCTGCGCTTGGGGATCGTGAAGCGGTAGTAGTGCAGCTTGGTCGCGGCGTCGCGGTGGTAGGCCATCCAGCGCAGCTGGGCGATCTCGAGACCGAGCGCCGCGGCGAGCTGCCCGGGGTTGTCGAGCTGCGGCAGCTCGTTCTCGGCCGCGCGCTCGTCGGCGTCGCGCAGGTCCCAGCGGTCGAAGTCGGTCTGGTCGTTCCAGAACACGCCCTCGCCGAGGTGCACGACGTGCTGCGCGCGGTAGGCCTGCCAGGCGTCGCGCTTGAGCTTGCGCTTCTCGGCGGCCTCGGCCTTCAGCTGCTTCTTGTAGCGCTGCAGCTGCGCCTTGCTCATCTTGTCGGTCTCGCGCCGCTCGACCAGGAAGCCGCGCTCGCGCAGCTGCGACTGGATGTACTTGTCGGTCCCGCCGGCCTGCTCGATGGCGCGCCAGAGGTCCCGAAGTCGGTTCGCTTGTGAGTCGGTGGCCATGCGTGTGGTCCGTTCCGTTCCGAGGTCGTTCCCGGCTAGCCCGCCGTCGCGTCCAGGTAGCCCCGCGCCTCGAGCTGCTCGACGCGATCGAAGTAGGCCGCGCGCGCGTCCGCGACCGAGTTAAACACCAGCGTCTGCACGCGCAGCCCCGAGCGCGCGCCGCCGTCTTGACCCCCGAAGGCGGCGTCGCGCCGCGGGCCCCAGCGCAGCTTGAGCCGGCGACGGTCGAGCGAGAGCTGGTAGATCTCCTCTCCGCCGCTGCGCCGACGCGCGTAGGTCCGGGTCTCGATCTCGATCTCCGCGCGCGAGCGCCCCCGCAGCTTGCGGCGACGCTCCTCCTCGCGGGCGTAGGCCATGCGCAGCGCGATCAGGTGGGCGCACGGCCCCTCCTTGAGCTTGTGCCGGCGGTAGAAGGCGCAGGTGCACACGGCCTTCTTCACGCGGCCGTCATCGTCGACGACGAGCTGCGGCCGGTACTCGCGGTGGTCCGCGGCGACGTTGACCTTGCCGGTCAGCTCGAGGCCGACGCCGTAGATCCGGTTCTCGGTCGCGATCGTGACCTCGCCTGCCTCCACCAAGTCGTGGCCGACGCGCTCGCGGGCGTTGCGGTACTCGATGCGGTCGAGCTCGAGCTCGCCGTCGACCAGCGGGCGCAGCCGATACACGTCGCGCGCGAGGTCGTACATGATCGCGCCCTGCTGACAGCCGAGCTGCAGCGCCGAGAAGATCTCGTCGGGGTCGCCGTCGACCGCGAGCATGATGTCGGTCGCCGACGCCGACCAGCGACGCCCGAGGACCTTGAGGGTCTCCTCGAGCGAGCGCTTGACCGACTCGGTGCGCGCGCGCGGCAGCAGCAGGTCGAAGTTGACCGCCTGCGCCCAGTTCGACGAGGTGAAGCCGGTGAGCCCGAGCGTGAAGGTGAACGCGCCGGCGCGCAGGACGTAGAAGCTCGGCAGGCCGCTGCCGAGCAGGTAGATGTCGACGGTCTCGATGAAGGGCAGCATGCGCCGCAGCAGCATCAGGCGGCGACGTCCCCAGATCCGGAACACGCCCGCGGTGCGCCCCTTGTAGGGGCCGGCGCCGGTCTCGATGACGACCTCCCAGGGCTCGAGCACCAAGCGCGGCGGCTCGCCCGGCGAGAGTTCGATGCGCACGCCCCGGCCCTTGCGCTTCTGGTCGGCGTGCAGCCGGAGCTGACGCAGCACGTTGTAGAGGTCGATCGCCGAGATCCGCAGGCGCGTCCACGGCAGCGTCGCCGCCGACTGCACCTGCAAGAAGCCGCGCAGCCAGGTGTCGGGCACCTGGATCTTCTTCTCGACCACGCTGTCGCCGGACGCCGGGGTCGACAGCTCGACGGCCTCGCGCCCGATGGAGATCCGCGTCTCCCGGTAGCTGCGCATGCGCTGCACGCCCTCGAACAGCGCCTTGCTGTAGTCGACGTTGGTGGTCCCGTAGCGCGCCGGCTCGTCGAGCTCGAACACCGACCAGTCGACGTCGAGCTTGGCGTAGGAGCCCTCGTCCTTCGAGAACACCTCGAAGATCATCGCGTCCGGGTGGACCGTGACCACGGGGTCGAGGATCAGCCACGCGTAGGGGTCGTTGCGCGCCATCCACTCGAAGTAGGCCTGCTGCGCGCGGAGCGTGTCCATGGTCGCCGTCTGCTTGCGCATGCGCATGTAGGCCAGGTACGCGGTTCTGTCCTTTGGCACATATCGAAAATCAGAGCTGACGACGTCGTAGAGCGCCGAGAGCGCCTCGCGCAGGCGCAGCGGCTGCTTCACCTGCCCGCGCACGCGCACGTCGGCGCGCCGCTCGTCGCTGAACAGCGCGAGGCGGGAGCCGGTGCCCTCGGGCACGACCTGGCTCGCGCCCTTGTAGCGCAGATCGATCGAGGTCCGCGTCTTCGTGACGTCGTCCTCGGGGCGGGTGCCGGTGGCCTCCGCCGCGCCTTCGGCGGGCTTGGACGTGTCGGTCGTGTCGGTCAAACCTCAACCTCCCATCGGTAGTGACGCTCGCGCGTCTCGCTGGCTTGGGCCCGCTGCCGCTTGGCGCGGCGGATCGCCCGCCACGCGGCCTTGCGCAGCTCCTCGTCTTCCTCGTCGGCGCTGCTCGCGAAGTTCGCGAGCCAGTCGAGCGCGGTCTTGTTGGCGATCCGGGCGAGGCCCTCGATCGCGCCGAGGCGCGCGGACTCGATCTGCTCACCGTCAGCCAGCACCGCGATCAGCCCGCGCGTGTCGGCGCGCTCCACGAGATGCGGGAGCGCGACGCCTTGGTAGTGCACGCTCGCGGCCGCGTCGCCCAGGGCCTTGTGGACCCGCGCGCTCTGGGCCGCTTTCTTCGAGCTGAGCAGCCGCGTCAGGCTCGCGCGGTCGTCGAGGATGTCGCCGACCAGCGAGGCCGCGCGCTGGGGCGCGTGCGCGGCCAGGCCCCCGGCGGCGATCGTCCGCAGCTCGGCGTCCGAGCCGACCGCGACCTCGGCGAGCCGGCCCTGGCCCTTGCCCCCGCCGGCGCCGCTCGCCAGGGCGAGGACCGCGGCGCGCCGGACCTGACGCCCGCGCGGGTCGTCCCCGCCCAGCCGCGAGCTCTCGATCAGCTCAGCCGTCGCGACGCCGACGCGCCCGCAGGCCCACAGCATCTGCTTCAACGGACCTGTTACGTTGGTCAGCCGGTTCGACTTGCCCTCGCGCGCCGAGACAAACTCGCGCTCCCAGGAGAAGCGCATCTCCTGGGTGAAGGCCTCGAGCCGGCGGCCGTGGGCCGCGGCCGCGCGCGCGCCGGCGTGCCCGAGGATCTGCGCGGCCACGCCGGCCGTCCCCTCGTGCGCGCTGTCGAGCTGCTCGGAGGCCTCGTCGACCGGCAGCGGGTCGCGGGTCATCAGCGAGGCGACCAGCACCCCGCGGTGCTCCTCCTGGGTGAGCTGCGAGAGCAGCTCGAGGATCCGGCCCGGGTCGCCGCGCTCGCGCAGGCGCTCGACGGTGTTCGGCTCGAGGTTGCGGACCGCCGACTGCAGGAACACGTAGTCGGGCTCGAGCGAGTCCGGCCCCGAGAGCGCGCGAAAGCTCTTCGCCAGCGCGCGCGCGACCCGGTGGTAGCCCTCGTGCTTGAGGCGATCGACGAGCAGCGCGCGCGTCGAGGGCGTGTCGTTGTGCTCGAGCAGCTCGGCGACGCGCTGGCGGATCTGCCAGACGTCGTCGCGCGCGCGCTCGCGGATCAGCGCCCACGCGTCGCGGGTCCCGAACCAGCGCAGGCCGGTCAGGGCCTGGCGCGCGACGCCGCCGGTCCCCTTGGACAGGCGCGAGAGGATCCCGAACACGCGCTCGGCTTTCTCGGGCGCCGCCTTGCCCATGTGCCCCAGGGCCTCGGCCGCCTGCTCCTGCAGCGCGTGCCCGTCGTCGGTCACGAGGCGCAGCAGCGGATCGAGCGCGCGCGGGTCGGCGAGCTCGCCCAGGGCCTTGACCGCGCGCTGGCGCTGCCGGAGGTTCGGGAGCAGGTCGATGCAGGTCAGCAGGACCGTCACCCCCTCGCCGTAGCCGGCGAGCGCGAGGCCCTCGGCGGCGAAGAACTGGGTCTCGGGATCGCCCGATCGCAGCGCGCCCAGCAGCGCGTCGACCTCGGCCCCGCGCTGGCGCACGCGCCAGCCCAGCGCCTCGACGGCCGCGTGGCGCACGGCCGGGCGCGAGTACTCGCACAGGGTCGCGAGCACGGAGTTGACCGCGCTGCGTCGCGACCAGCGCGCGGCCGGCATGACCTGCTCCAGCAGGCGATCTTCACCCAGGCGGTAGCCGGCCCGCATCATGTTGGCGAGCACGTCGTCGTGGCGCGGGTGCTGGCGCAGCTCCCACTCCTCGATGCGCCCGGACTTGTCCTCGGGATCCTCGATCGTCTGGTCGTGACCGCTGATGCTCAGCAGCGCCCCCCAGGCGGCGCGGCGGCGCTTCGGCTTCTCCAAGAACTGCAAGAGGCGCGGGGCGTCGGCGACCTGGCGGTACCCCCCGGCCGCCTTGAGCAGCTCGTCCGCCATCGCGCTGCCGGCCGGGTCGTGATCGATCCGGTCCATGAACGCCGAGGGCGCGCGGCCGTCTCCGAGCCGCCGCAGCCGGTTGATCGCCTCGCGCTGCTCGTTGCGACGATCCGAGCGCAGCATCTCGACGAGCACCTCGTAGGAAGCCGCGTCACCGCGATCGGCGAGCAGGCTCGCGGCCGCGAAGCGGACCTTGCGAAAGCGCGAGCCCAGGGCGGCGCGCAGCCCCGCCGCCGCCGGCCCCTCGCCGCCCTCTTCGTAGGCCCCGGCGAGCCCGCGCACGGCCTCGTCGCGCATCGACTCGGAGCGAGCCGCCAGCGCGCGCGCGTGGACGACGATCAGCGCGGCCTTGCGCGCGCGCTCGCGGGCCTGCGCGGCCTCCTCGCCCGACAGGCCCTCGGCGGGGTCGCCCTTCTCGGTGCTGCGCAGCTCGGCGAGCAGCTTGGCCGCCTCGTGCTCGAGGCCGTCGGTGTGCTGCACGAGCACGTCCTCGAGGACCGCGAGGCCGGCCGAGGCGCTCCCGAGCGAGGACAGCAGCTTGAGGCCGAGCGCGCCGCAGTCGCGGTGCCCGCTGGCGAGCGCCTCGGTCGCGAGGCTGGCGCCGTCCATCTCGAGCTTCTGCAGGCTCTCGAAGGCGAGCTTGCGGATGATCGCCTGGGCGTCGACCAAGGCCAGGCGGAGCACCGAGATCACCGCGCCGCGCCGGCGCTTGTCCTCCTCGGCGATCTCGACGAGGCGCGCGAGCGCGGTCTGCCGGATCCTCGTCTCCGCCGCGCCACCTGGCAGTCGGGACAGGCCCGTGTAGGCGCCGAAGACGATCTCCCGCAGCTCCGAGGAGGCGTAGGCCAGCTCGGCGCGGGCCCGCAGGCTCGCTACCGCCTGGCGCTCGGCGAGCGCGTTGGCGTAGCGGCGCGAGAACACGGCCCACTGGCGGTCGAAGCCCTCCTGCCGCTCGGCGTCGAGCGCCTCGAGCAGCTGGGCCGCGCGGACCTTGATCTGCGGGTTGCCGAGCACGTCGCCGTGGGCGATCAGCTCGCCCAGGCTCGCCACGATCTCGGCGTCGACCTTCCACGCCGGCTTGTTGTCGCCGCGGCGGTTGAACTGCACGCACACGAACTCGGCGAAGGCCGTGGACTCGTTGAAGACCTCGAGCGCCTGGGCGGCGACGAGGCGCACGCGCGGGTGCGCCGACGCCAGCGTCGCCAGGCAGCGGTCCGGGATCCCGTCGTTCTCACACAGCTCGTTGAGCAGCAGCAGCAGCAGCGCGCGCTCGCGGACGGACTCCCCGCGCGCGTCGAGGAACGACATGAACACGTCGTCGGCCTGGGCGCCCAGGGCGAGCGCCGCGTACATCCGCGTCATCGGCGGGATGTCGCGGTCGCGGGCGGAGAAGATGATCGAGGCCCCCGAGGGGTCTCCGCAGTAGGCGAGGCCGAGCGCCGCCTCGCGCTGCACGACCTTGTCGCTGTGCTGCAGCGCCTCCTGCAGCTCGGCGAGCGCGTCGGGCCGCGCCATCCAGGCCAGCGCGGTCGCGGCCTTGCGGCGGATCTTCGCGTCTTTGTGCTCGAGCAGCGCGCGGACCTGCGCGCGCGCGTCGGGCTTGCCGAGCGCCGCCAAGCCGGCCAGCGCTCGCAGCACGCGGTCAGTCCACTTCGCGCGCAGCGCCGGGATCTCCGGCTCGGGCGCGGCGAGGACCGCGAGCAGCGGCTTCTCGGCGCCCAGGTCGCCGTGCGCGGCCCGGGCCTCAGCTGCCCGAACGGCCACGTCCGGGTATTCGCTGCGCATCGCCTCCTTGAGCGCGTCCTCGGCCTCGTTGACCAGCAGCGCGTCGATCGCCAGCTGGCGCACGGCCTCGTCTTCGTCGTCGACCGCGGTCGAGAGCAGCGCGCGGATGCCCTCGGCCTTGCGCTTGCCGAGGATCTTCGTGGCCTCGATCCGCAGGTCGCTGTAGCGACCCTTGAGCGCGGCCGAGAGCGGCTCCAGGCCGACGCCCTTGGTCCGCTTCATCGCGAACTTAAAGGCCTCGCCGCGCACGCCGGGGTCGGGGTCTTCGAACAGCTCGAGCAGCAGCGGCCAGGCCCACGACTCAGAGATCTGCGCGGTGACCTCGGTCAGGACCTCGCGGCGGATGTCGGCGTGGATGCTGCGCAGCGCGAAGCGCAGGCTGCGAGCGCCGCCGCCCTTGACCTCGAGGTTGAGCACGGCCTTGAACGCCTCGCGGCGCACGACGATCGAGGCGTCCCCCAGCGCGCGCTCCAGCAGGCGCAGCGCCGGCGTGTCGGGGGTGTCGGCATCGCCGCCGCCGTCGACCGCCTCGACCGCCGCCGCGGCGTCGGCCTCGAGGCTGGCGATGCTGTCCTCCTCGACCTCCTCGATCTCCTCGACCTCCTCGATCTCCTCGATCTCCTCGATCTCGTCCTCGCCGCTGTCGGCCCGGCGCGCCGCCGCGCGCCGCCGCTTGAGCATGCCGACCACCATCTCGAGGCCGCGCCTTCGCACATCCTCGTGCTCCGCGAGCAGCCCGGCCTCGGCGACCACCAAGGGCTGGCTCCGCTCGAGCCGCGCGAGCGCCGTGAACGCCGCGTCGCGCACGCTCGCGTCGCTGTCGCGCATCAGCAGGCGCAGACGACCAGCGCCGCGCGGGTCGCCGAGCGCCTCGAGGGCCCGGCAGGTCTCGACGCGCACGCTCGCGGCCTGCTCCCGGCTGAGCTGCAGGAGCGTCCCGAGGGCGCGCGCGTCCTCGAGCAGCGCGAGGCCCTTGGCGCCGGCCAGGCAGGTGTCGCGCGCGCGGCTCGACATCGCCTCGAGCAGCGGGAGCTTGTCCTCCTCGCCCACGTCGTCGAGCGGGACGTCCTCGGGGCCCTTCGTCTCCTCTTCGGCGTCGGCCGCCGCGGGCAGATCCGCGTCGCCCGCGACTGCAGCGGGCTTCGACGGGTCGGGGACCCGCGCGAGCTCGTCGAGCTGGCGATCGATCTGCTTGTCGCGGACTTGCAGCGCCTTGGCCAAGATCGGCCGGCGCAGCAGCGAGATCAGGTACGCGGTCTGGCGCACCTCGGCGTTGTCGTCGGCGCTGAAGCGTCGCAGCGCCGCGGCGACCTCCGGCCGCCCGATCAGCTGGCGCTGCCACAGGCGCACCAGCGCCAGCTCGCGGACATCGGCGCGGGAGGAGCGGAGCGACAGGATGTCGGCCTCGGGCGAGCTGTCCTCGTGCAGCCGCTCGAGCGCGACCAGGGCGGCGGTCCGGACCTCGCGCGGCTCGTCGTTGAGCGCCTTGACCAGCCGGTCCATCGCCAGCTCATCGCTCTCCGCGAGCTTCGCGAGCGCGCCCGTCGCGATCACGCCGACATCGCGGCGCCCGACCGAGAGCGCGAGCTCGATCGGCCGCAGGCTCGACTCGCCCTCCAGCGCGCGCAGGCCCGCGAACGCGGCGACCCGCACGGCCTCCTCGGGCGCGCGCAGCAGCTGCTCGAGCTCCTTGATCGCGCGGGGGTTTTGCGAGGCGCCGAGCAGCTCGGTCGCCTTGACCTTGAGCCCGTGATCCTCGTCGACCCGCGCTTGGTTGCCGAGCAGCTCGATCGCCTGGGCGTCGTTGTAGCGCGCGAGCGTCTTGAGCACGCCCTCGCGGATCGCCGGGTCTTTGCGCCGCAGCTTCTTGACGGCCCAGCCGTAGGCGCCGTGCACGAGCAGCACGCGCTCCTGCGGCTTGCCTTTCTCGAGCGAGAAGACGCGCAGCGTCGAGTCGGCGCAGGCGGCCGCGAGGTGCACGCGCCCGCGGTAGTCCGTCATCGTCAGCGCGACGACCTTGCCGACCTTGTCCTTAAAAGTGACCGGCCGCTTCTGCCCGGAGGTCCCCGGCCAGGCCTTGATCACCGCGTCGCGCCCGGCCGTGTAGAACCGGCCCTCGTCGCCGTGGATCATCGCGCGGCACGGCTCGGCGTGCTCGCTCTTGCCCGAGCGGTTCTCCGGCTCGAGCGCGCCGCGGGCGTGGGTGATCAGGATCTGCTTGTCGACGCCCGTCGACAAGACGCGCAGCTCGGCGCCGCGCTCGAACAGCAGCGCCGTGATCTCGCCGCGGTGCAGCTTGCCCGAGGACGAGTGCTTGAGCCGCGCGTCCTCGCCGGGCCGCCCGCCCTCGAGCACGCGCTCGAAGATCCGCAGGGTCCCGTCGCGCAGGCCGACCGCGACCCAGCTCCCGCTCGGGTCGACCGCGAGCGCCGTGCCGGCGGCGCCCAGCATGCTGCGCTGCAGCTCGCGCCCGCTCGCGGCGGAGACCAGCACCAGCTCCTCGCCGCACAGCGCGACCAGCTGGATGTCCTCTAGGTCACCTCCGCCGACGCGGTCCAGTGCCGTCGGCGCGGGGCTCAGCGGCTGCCCCAGCGGCTTCGGCTCGCCGGCCTCGAGCGGCGCCCACGACAGCTGCCCCTCGCTCCCGGCGATGTACAGCCGGTCCCCCGCGAGCGCGAGCGCGACGCCGCCGGCGGGCAGCGGATCGGCCGCGAGCCGGGCGTCCTCGAGGCCGAGCCGGTACAGCGCCGTCGGCTGGCCCTCGGGGTGCACGGTGACGAACGCCAGCGAGCTGCCGTGGCTCACCAGCGCCCGCGGCTCGCCGCGGAACTGCACGTACTTGTTGTCCGTAGCTGGTTTTTGCGACATCAGGCAGCGTCCTCCGTCAGGAGATCGAGGTCTTTATGGGCCTTGGCGATCCGCGCGAGCGCGACCATGCAGGCGGCGCGCTCGCTCGCGCCGCGCGAGCCCATGAACTCCTTGAGCAGCGGCGCGACCACGCGGGCGAACTCGTGATCGCGCACGGCGAGGTCGCGCATCACCGTGACCAGCGCGAGCTTGGCTCGGCGCGCCGGCACCGGGCGCAGTCGCGTGCCCCCCGTCGGCTCGCCGGCGCCCCCGGCCGCCAGCTTCGCCGGCGGGACCGCGAACAGCACCCGGCGCATGAACGCCTTGAGCGCCGCGTCGTCGGCCGGGCGCTTCTCGGGTCGCGCCGGCGGGCCGTCGCCGGGGCTCCCGCGCCTGGCTCCGGGGCCAGGCTTTTTCGAGGGCTCCGCCTCGCCCGCGCCGTCCGGCTTCCAGTGCGCCGTGATCCCGCGGTCGCGGTACAGCGACCACACCGTCTGGATCACGAAGGCCACGACCTGGCGGTCGGGGCTCTCAGTCAGGCGGAACAGCTCCTCGGGGATCGCCAGCCGCGAGTGCCGGGCGATCAGCTTCATCCCGAGCGCGCGCGCCGACGAGATCAGCGACTCGCAGAAGCTGTACACCGCGTCGGCCGTCAGCCGCTCCGGGTCCACGCGGTAGCGGCGGTGCTCTGGCGAGGCGTCGGCCAGCAGCGCCGAGGACACGAACTCGCGGACCTCGGCGTAGGGGATCTCGGCCATACCGACCAGCGCGGGGATCGGCGGGCTCCAGCGCGCGAACTCAAAGCGCGCCAGCTCGAGCACGAAGGCCCGCACGGGGAAGCGCGCGTCGGAGAACAGCGGCTTGACGCGCTCGAAGGTCAGAAACCGCACCGGGATCTCGGCGCCCGGCTCGACCGGCCGATCGTGCAGCGCCAGGCTGATGTCCGGGTGGTGCCGGAGGATGTAGGTCCGCGCGAAGCCGGCGAGCGGCGCGTCGGCGGGGCCCGGCCTCGTGATCATCGCCCACAGCTGCTCGCAGCCGGCGAGGATGGCCTCCTCAGAGAACTCCCGGCGCTCGCCAGCCAGCAGCTGCAAGAACGCCGCCTCCGAGACGATGCGCACCGGCGCGCCGTGCTCGATCGCCTTCTCCGCCGCGACCTGCTTGCTGCTCTTGCGCCCGGCGCCGTGCAGCGGCGAGGCCTCGTCGCCGACGACCAGGTAGGCCAGGCCGTCGTCGACCTCCTCGACCACGCGGCCGCCCAGGACCAGGACCTTCTCGTGCAGCTCATCAGGTCGCGCGTGCTTGAAGCGGCCGGTGAACAGCACGGTCTTCTTGGTCAGGTCGACCTTCTGCGCCCCGCGGTCCTCGGCCCCGCCCGCGCCCGCGCGGAAGTCCGCCGGCACGAAGGCCTTCACCATGTAGTCGACCGCGAAGTCGTGATACTGCGGCTCGCTGCGCTCGACCAGCTCCATGAGCCAGCGCTTGCCGACCTCCTCGGGCGAGAACTTGCGGGTGTCGCCGAGCAGCTCGAGCGCGACCTTCGACAGCCGCTCGTTGAACTTCAGGTCCTTGGCCCACGCGCGGCCGCTGGCCTTCAGCTCCTTGACCCACGCGTCCGCCTCCCACGTCGGCTGGAACGCGAGCGCGCGCAAGAACTCGACGCCGAGCTCCGCCGCCTTCACGCGCCCCTCCGAGAGCCAGCGGACCATCGCCTGGCTGCAGTGCGGGTGCAGCAGCGTGCGCCGCAGGAAGTCGGGGCCGAACTCGCTCGCGGGGAAGCGCGTCACCGCGTCGAGCGCGAACAGGGCCGCGGTCCTCGAGATCTTCGGCTCGTCGAGCAGCTCGCGGAAGAACGACGCGCCCAGGCGCTCGTAGGAGAACACCCGCGGCAGCAGCTCGCGCGTGAACTCGACGACCCGGCGGTTCTCGGACAAGAGCCGCGCCTTAAACCACTCGCGCGTCAGCTCGCTCGCGCCGAAGTGCTTGCGCAGCATCGTCGCGGCCAGCTCGTGCGCGTGCTTGGTGCCCAGCAGCTTGCCCCAGGCCTCCAAGCCCACGTCTTTGCGCGGGTCGCGATCGCCGAGCAGGTCGTGCGCCAGCTTGCGCACCGCCTCGGAGTCGCTGTTGGCCAGCGCGAGCAGGCGCTCGAGCGGCAGGTCGCGGGCGTGCGTGCGCGCGTAGCTGGCCGCGTAGACCTGGGCCTCGGGCGAGACCGAGTCGAGCAGCCGCAGCACCGCGTCGTGCAGGCCCAGCTCGCGGAACGAGCCCTGTTCGAACTTCGGGACATTGGCCAAGAGCCAGACGACGAACTCGTCGACCTGGCGCGAGCCGACCCCGAGCAGCCGGACCACCCACGTCGGCTCGACCTCGCGCAGCATCGCGCGGAAGTCCTCGCGCAGCGCCTCGGCGGCGAACTTGCGCACGTGCTCCGCCCCCGCGCGCTCCAGCAGCGAGAACAGCGGGCGCGGCGTCCTCCGCCACAGCTCCGTGTAGGCGCGCTCCTTCAGCAGCGACTTGCGGCGGTAGCCGTAGACGCTGAAGTTCCGGCGCGTGTACTTGCCGCTCTCGTGGAACAGGATGTGGTTCGCGACCCAGGTCGAGCCCCAGCGCGTGCGGTCGGTGTAGAACCGCAGCACGTCCACGGCCGCGTCGGCGTAGCAGGCCGGCAGGGTCTCGGCGGTGCGCCGCAGGTACCGCCACGCGCGCCGCACCAAGTAGCCCAGCGTGCGGCGGCTGACCTCGCTGTTCGACGGCGCGCCGCGGGCGTAGGCCATGTCGAAGCGAGCCGCGAGCGCCCCGAAGATCTCGGTGTCGCCCTGCTCCTCGGCCTGCTTAAAGATCTGCTTGAGCGCGCGCCACGGGCCCCAGCGCAGGGTCACGCGGGCGATCACCTCGAGCAGGCTCGCGCGCGCGAACGGGCTGCCGTCGGCCCACATCTCCATGATCACCGCGTGCACGCCGACGCGATCGGGCGGCGCGACCTCGGCGTCCGCGGCCTCGAGCGCGCGCATCGTGTCGATGCGATAGCGCGCGCGCTCCTGCGGCGTCTTGCGCTTAAACCCCCAGCGGTTCATCTCGCGGATGTAGCCGCGATAGGTCAGCGCGCCGTCACGCGGCTTCTGCTTCGGCGGGGTATCGCTCGCCGCGCACAGCTCGACGATGCGGTCGGCGAGGTCAGGGTCACGCGCCTCCCAGGCGCGACGGACTTCTGCGAGGCTCGGAGCTTGGCCCATCTGCACTCCTCCCAAGCGGGCGAGCGAGGCTCACTCACCACGACGGCGGGGTCGGCTGAGTATGCCCGTCTGGCCCCCGAACTTCTACGCCGCGCGCCTCGCTCGCAACGCGCATCAGCGCCGCGCCCAAATCCGCGGCGCGCTCGCAAAATCGCCCGCGCCAGACCACGAACGCGCGTCCACAAACGCTCCCGTGCCCGACGCCCCCTCATTCGAGCGCGTGCACATGCAGCCTCGCGCGTCCGCGCGCTCGCGGCCGCCCTACTCATGATAAGACCCACTGCAGCGAAATTCGTCACCCGAGGTCAATCATCGATGAACACCCGCACGCTGTCTGCTTCCTCCTGGCGCCTCTCCCTGCTCGGCGTCGCCGCCCTCGCGCTCGCGCTCACGCCCGGCTGTAAAAAAGACGCCGACAGCACCCCGCCGGACGACGCGGAGGCGGCCGGGGCCGACGATGACGACGACGATGACGACGCCGCCGCGCCGGTTGAGGACGAGGAGCCCGTCGAGGCCGTGCTCGATCCGGGGACCTTCGAGGAGACCGTCACCGACAACATGGACGACATCGGCGAGTGCTTCGGCACCGCCAACGCCGAGAACCCGGAGCTCAAGGGCACGATCAACGCGATGTTCACGATCGGCGCCGACGGCAAGGTCAGCGAATTCAAGGTCGAGGAGGGCAGCAGCCTCAACGACGAGGGCCTCAACGCCTGCATCACCGAGAAGGTGAAGGGCTGGGACTTCCCCAAGCCCGCCAGCGGCGAGCCCACGACCCTGCCCTTCCCCTTCAACCTCGAGCCGGGCTGACCGCGGTCGTCGCGGCCTTCGCGGCCTTTCGGTTGATCAACATCCCCGAGCGGACCATCTGATCCCGGTGCTTGCGCATCCGCGCGAGCTCGGGGTCCGCGAAGCGTCGCTCGGACCACGGCGGGTCGTCGCGCGGGCTCTTGTTCATCAAGCTGACCTCGTAGCGCGAGTGCGGCAGGCCGAAGAAGTGCCCCATCTCGTGGCTGAGCACGAGATCCGACGCGATCTTCGAAAGAATGATCCAGCGCCGCTTGGTGTCGGGCCGGTATCGCCAGTGGACGCCGCGGATCTCGGCGCCGGCGATGTCGACGTCGGCGAGCCGCGGCGTCACGAACACGTGCAGCACGCCGCGTGAGAACCGCTCGCGCCCGAGCGCGTCGCGAGCGGCGCGGTCGTCGATCTCCTGGACCTCATCCGGCAGCGCGTCGACGCTGTCGACCTGCACGCTGACATCGATCGGCGCGAACAGCCGGTTGGCCTGGCGGACCTGTCCCGAGACCCAGTCGACCGACTGGACCGGGGCGCCGTCCGGCATCGTCAGGTGCAGCGCGATCGAGAAGCAGCGCCCGGCCTCCGCCAGACAGCGCGGCGTCTCTGAGACGTAGGCCGCCAACGGATCTTTCTTTTTCAAGGGTTCCGTTGGTTCACGCTGCGCGGGCGGCTCCTCGGGCGCTGGCTCGGGCTCGGGCGCTGGTGCTGGCTCGGGCTCGGGCTCGGGCTCGGGCTGCGCGGGCGCCTCGGGCGTCGAGGGACCGCTCCCCCCCGTGGAACACCCCACGAGCACGAAGAGCGACGCCCACAGCGTCGAGGTACGAGTTCGTGTCACGAAGCGTCCAATCACCTTGAAGAATTAGAGCGCGGCCCTTGAGAGGCGCAGAATTTCGAAGATCGCGCGCGACGCCGGCGACTTGTTCAAAGTGTAAAAGTGGATCCCCGGCACCCCCCTCGGCGGACGCCCGAAGGGGTTGGCGATCGGCGGCGTCAGCAGATCGCGGCACTGGTAGCTCGCGTACTGCACGCCGGTCCAGAACACCGCCTGGGGATCATCCTCGGCCTGCTCGAGGCGCTCGAGCAGCAGCGCCGGGATCGACGCGCCGCACATCTTCGTGAACCGCTTGATCTGCTTGGAGTTCGTCACCGGCATGATCCCCGGGAGGATCGGCGCCGTGATCCCGGCCTCGCGCGCGCGCCGCTCAAACGCGCGGAACGTGCTGTTATCGAAGAACAGCTGCGTGATCAGGAAATCGACGCCGGCGTCGACCTTCTGCCGCAGGAACTCCAGATCACGCGCGGCCGACTCCGCCTCCGGGTGAACCTCCGGGTAACACGCCGCGCCCACACAAAAGCCCCCGCGCCGCTTGATAAACGCGACCAGCTCGTTGGCGTGCGCGAAGCCGCCGGCGATCTTCTCGAAGCTCTCCTGCCCCTTCGGCGGGTCGCCGCGCAGCGCCATGATGTTCTCGACGTCCTGCGCGGCGAGCTCGTCGAGCACCCGCGCGATCTCGTCCGAGGTCGCGCCCACGCAGGTCAGATGGGCCATGACCTCGATCCCGAGCTCGCGCTTGATCCGGCCGACCAGCTCGACGGTGCGCGTGCGCGTGCTGCCGCCCGCGCCGTAGGTCACTGACACGTAGTCAGGCTCCAGCGGCGCGAGCTGCTCGAGGTTCTTCCAGAGCACCCGCATCCCCTTCTTGGTCTTCGGCGGGAAGAACTCGAAGCTGAACACCGGGCGCTTGTGGGCGAGTCGCTCGCGGATGAGCATGCCGCACTGACTACCATCGCCGGGCCCGGGCCGCGAGCCCACGCCAGCGCCGGCAGGGCGCTACGGAGGGACCGAGTCAACCCGGAACCGCGCCCCGCCCGCGCGCGGCTCGACCCACAGCGCGCCGTCCTCGGTCAGGCCGATCACTCGAACCTCGCGCAGCCCGTCCTCGCGCTGACCCCGACCCCGCGCCGGGATCTCGATCACGCGACCCAGCGTCGCGCAGAACGGCTCGTAGCGCCCGCGGATCGCAGAGAAGCCGCGCTCCGGCCCCCCGGGCGCGACCCCGAAGAACTGATCGAGGACGCGCTCGAGCGACTCGAGCGCGGCCGCCAAGACCTCCGCGCGCCCCGGCGTCGCCCCGCTTGAGACCTGCTCGGACAGACACGTTGCGAGCCCACGAACCGCGGGCGGACAACCCCCCACGTTGATCCCGAAACCGACCACGACCTGCGGCCGCGCGCTGCTCGTTCTCGAGCTCGAGAACGAGCCGGACCAGCGAGTCTCGCACAGGATCCCCGCGAGCTTGCGGCCGCCGCAGAGCAGGTCGTTCGGCCACTTGAGCCGGACCTCGGGCGCCCATTGAATCAACCCCTCGCGCAGCCCGACCGCGACCGCCAAGCCCAGCGCCCCCCACGTCAACGCGTCCGCGCCGACCGGCGGGCGCAGGACCACGCTCGCGTAGATCCCGGCGCCCCGCGGCGAGGCCCAGTCACGCCCCAAGCGCCCGCGCCCGGCCGTCTGCGCGTCGGCGGTCACCAAGGCGCCGTGCATCGCCCGCCCCTCGCTCGCCCAGCGCATCGCCTCGTCGTTGGTCGAGCCGAGCTCCGGGAAGTGCCGGTGCACGCGCCCGAGCGCGCGCGTCCCCAGGCGGCCCTGAAGCTCGCTGAGCTCGTCCCCGTCGACCGGCGGCGAGGGCCGCTCGCTCACGCGATCGCCTCGAGATCAAACAGCATCGAGATGTCGCAGGCCGGCGCGCTGTGGGTCAGCTTGCCGACGCTGATCACGTCGACGCCGAGCCGCGCCAGGACGCCGACGCGCGCGCGCGTGATCCCGCCGCTGACCTCGATCTTCACCCGCTCGCCGCAGGTCTCTCGGGTCAGGTTCACCGCCTCGCGCACCTGCTCGTCGTCCATGTTGTCGAGCATCACGATGTCCGCGCCGGCGCCCAGCGCCTCGCGCAGCTCGACCAGCGTCTGGACCTCACACTCGACCCGCATCGTGTGGGGCGCGTGCTCGCGCGCCGCTCGGATCGCGGCTCCGACCCCGCCCGCGCAGCGGACGTGATTCTCCTTGATCAGCACCGCCGCGCCCAGGTCGTTGCGGTGGTTGTGCCCGCCGCCGCAGCGCACGGCGTAGCGATCGAGCGCGCGCAGCCCCGGCATGGTCTTGCGCGTGTCGACGATCCGACAGCGCGCGGCGCCCTCGGCCGCCGGCGCGAGCGCCTCGACGAACGAGCGCGTCAGCGTCGCCACGCCGCACATCCGCTGGAGCAGGTTCAGCGCCGTCCGCTCGCCGGCCAGCAGCCCGCGCGCCGGTCCACGCAGCCGCGCGAGCACGGTCCCCGGCGCGACCTGGGCCCCGTCCTGGACCGTGCGCGTCACCTCGACCGCCGGCTCGACCCGCGCGAACACCTGCTCCACGACCGCCCCGCCCGCCATCACCAGCGGCGCCTTAGCGACCATCCGCGCCCGTCGCAGCAGCGCGCTCGGGACGATCGCCCGGCTCGTCACGTCACCGCTCGCCAGGTCCTCCGCCAGCGCGCGCTCGATGATCGCGTCCACATCAGCTCCGGTCTCGCTCAGGTCGTCCATCTCTCGTACCCCCATCCCCGCGCTCGGGCGTATCGCAGCAGCCGGCCGTCGGGGTTGACCACCCGCGGCTTGCCGACGCGCTCGAGCATCGGGATATCACTCGCGCTGTCCGTGTAGAAGAAGCTGCGCTCCAGGTCGACGCCGTGCTCGGCGGCGAAGCGCTCCGCGTAGAAGATCTTCCCCGCGCCGCCGCACGCCGGGCGCACGTGGCGACCGGTCATGCGCCCGCCCGCGTCCACCTCGAGCTCCGTGCACAGCACGTGCTCGACCTCGAGCAGCGCCGCCAGCGGCGCCGCGAGGAAGCGTGTCCCAGAGGTCAGGAACACGAGGACATGTCCCGCGCTGCGGTGATACGCGATCCGCTCGCGCCCCTGCGCGCAGACGTGGGCCGAGAGCGCGCCGTCGAACCAGCCCTGGACATCCTCGGCGAGCTCGGCGTACACGCGCCCCGTGTAGAGCGCCGCAGCCCGGGCCGCCACGTCGTCAAAGTCGAAGCGGTCCCCGGCGAAGACGTACTTCACGAGCCACCACAAAGACCGGATCAGCGCCGGCGCGGGCAGCTCGCCGCGCCGCCACGCGCGGGCGATCCACGACTTGCCCGAGTTGATGTCGATCAGCGTCTTGTCGACGTCGAAGAACGCGGCGACGCGCCCCTGGCCCCACGCGCTGGGTGTGCTCCGCTCGCTCGTCTCGCGCTCCACCGCTAAACCCCGTCCTACTCTACCCAGGCCTAGCGCGGAAAGGTCGTCGCCAGGAGCACATCCATCAGCAGGTTCGCCGCCGTGTGAAACAGCGCGGGCGCCCACAGGCTGCCGCTTCGCCGCCACAGCCACGCGAACACGAGCGCCGGGAAGAAAGTCACGAGCCGCCCAGCCTGGGCCATCCCGACCAGGTGCCCGACCGCGAACAGCAGGCTCGAGAGCACCGCCGCGAAGCCGAAGGGGACGCCCAGCAGCTTCCAGCGCGCCGGCCACCGGTCCTCGAACGCGCTCATCAAGTACCCGCGGTGAAACACCTCCTCCGCGAGCGCGACCGCGAACAGGCCGATGCCGAGCTCGCGCACGAAGCCGAGCCCGTAGTACTCGCGCCACTTCAGCGGCACCCGCAGCGCCTCGGGCCAAAACCCGCCGCGGTGCGGACGACACAAGCTCTGGACAAAATCCTCGACGCCCGCCACCCACGGCGTCAGCGCCTCGAGCCAGACCAGCGGCGAGAGCAGCCAGCCGGTCTGGCCGGCGCAGACCTTCCAGTAAAACCACCAAAAGCCCAGGACAAACGGCGGGAACACCAAGAGCGCCGTGAGCCCCGCGACCCGCGCCCCGCGCCAGCTCCACAGCGGAAACGGGCTCTCGGGACCGACCTGGTAGCGCCGCTGGGTTCCTGGCTCCCGCCGCAGCATCCAGCCCGGCAAGAAGTAAAACGCGACGATCAACGCCAAGCCGCGCACCTCGAGCGTCCACGGGTGCAGCGCCATCAACCCAAAGCCCACATAGACCGCGCAGGTCGCCAGGATCGCCTGACGCGCGCGCTGCTTCGGATCCACCGGCGAAGGCGCCGACGGATCGGGAGGAGCCGCAGCGGCCGGAGCGCTCGAGCTCGCGGCGCCCGGCTCCCCCGCTGGCGGGCTGTCAGACCTCGGCTTCGTCACGCTGGACCGTCCGGCCGCGATATACCGCCATCCCTCGACAAATGCATACCCTAGCAGCGCGGGCTGCCGACGCGGAGCGTTTCGCGAGGTCCCTGTACGACGCGCGTGTTTGCACGCGAAGCGCTAGCTCAACCCGACATTCTTCAACTCAGCGCAGGCTCGCCGCGAGGAGCGAAAGCCGCCGCCGGAGCGTCTCGATCGTCTCACCCAGCATGTCGACGTGGTCCAGCACCTCGGCGTCGCCCGCGAGGCTCTGGACGTCCTCGCGCCGCAGCCTGGGTCGCTCCAGGAGCCCCAAGGTCTGCAAAAGAAACTGCTCCACGTTATGGAGCGCCAGCGCCGTCTCGCGCAGGTCGTCGTCGATGAACAGCAGTAAGTTCTCGACGTTGCGGGCCTTGGACAGCGAGTCCGTGAGCGGATACGACTTCGTCGCCCGGTCCATCAAGCGGTCACGCGCACGCGCGCGCGCGCCGCTGTGCCGCCGCTCCCGATGATCCCCGTGACCGGTGCCGATCGCTGCCATTGTTCGCCCATGCACCTGTTTGGCGCTGCGGGCAAATTAGTGGCGAGAACCAACGATCAGGCTTGCGTATTCGCAACTTGTGGGGATCCTTACAAGAGATTCAGCTCGCAAGAGCGCACATACACTCGATTTCTCGTGGAATTTCCCTATCCTGATGCGCTCACGGCACATCGTTGCCGTTCAAGCGCGCTCCTGTTTGTCCATGGCAGGTATCCCGGATGACAAACTGCAAGAGCTGAGAGATCGGATCGACATCGTCGACCTGATCAACCAGTACGTGGGTCTTCAGCGGGCCGGGAAGAATTATAAGGCCTGCTGTCCGTTCCATCAGGAGAAGACGCCCAGCTTCTACGTCAACCCTGAGCGGCGCAGCTACAAGTGCTTCGGCTGCGGCGTTTACGGCGACGGGCTGCAGTTCGTCATGGAGCTAGAGGGCGTCGGCTTCCTCGAGGCCGCGCGCAAGCTCGCCGAGCGCTACGGCGTCCAGCTCCCCAACACCGGCCGGCCCGACAAGATCGCCGCCCGCCACGCCGAGCGCGAGCGCGCGTACGCGATCATGCGCTGCGCGCTGGACACCTACCGCGAGATCCTGCTGCACGCGCCCGAGGGCGCGCTCGCCCGCGCCTACCAGCAGACGCGCGGGATCACCGACGAGGCCTCCGAGACCTTCCTGCTCGGATACGCGCCCGCGCCGACCGAGGCCGGCTGGGACCGACTCGCGCGCGCGCTCGCGAGCAACCAGCTCTCGCTGGAGCTCGCCGAGAAGCTCGGCCTCATCGGTCGCAGCGAGCGAACCGGCGCCCACTTCGACAAGTTTCGCGGCCGGCTGATGTTCCCGATCATCCAGGCCGGCGGCTCGATCGTCGGCTTCTCCGGACGCGTCCTGCCCGAGCACGCGACCGAGACCGACGGCCGGACGATCCCCAAGTACGTCAACTCGCCCGAGTCGCTGCTCTACAAAAAGAGCAAGACGCTGTTCGGCCTGCACGCCGCTGGTCAGAACATGCGCAGGCGCGGGCGCGCGATCTTGGTCGAGGGCAACGTCGACGTCGTCAGCATGCACCAGCGGGGCTTTCACGAGACCGTCGCCCCCCTCGGAACATCGTTGACCTCCATGCAGGTCGAGGTCATCGCCCGCTTCACCAGCACCGTCGTGCTCTGCTTCGACGGCGACGCCGCCGGGCTCAAGGCCGCGCGCGCCGCCATCCCGCTGCTGCTCGAAGCCGGCCTCGACGCGCGCATCGTCGTGCTCGACGCGGGCGAAGACCCCGACAGCGTCGACCCCGAGCGCTTGACCTACCTGTTCGAACGGCCCTCTTCCGCGCTGCTGTGGATGATCGAGCGAATGGTCGCAGATGGAGCCACCGAGTCCTTTGACGCGCAAGCTCGCGCCCTCGACGCTATCGCCCCCCTGCTCGCGAAGGTGAAGAGCGACGCCGCGCGTGATCTCTACGTTGATCGCGCCGCAAAATTGCTCAATCTTTCGCCTCAGCGCATTTCAGCTTTACTACGAGGCAACGGACGATCGCGCGGTGGAGGTCGTCCGGCGAATGGCCGCTTCGCGAACGATCGATTCGCGGGCGAGGGAAACCGCCGCGGATTTACGCAGTCCTCTGGCCCCATGCGGAACTACCAAGATCCTCCGTACCGGTCGCAACGTCAGAAGCAATACCCCGATCGGGGTCGCTTCTCCGGCGGCGGTCGCTCGCAGGGCGGTGGCTTCAGGGGTGGCGGCGGCGGCTTCAAGAAAGACGCCTTCCGCAAGGGCTCGTTTAATCCGCGAGGACCCTCTCCGCACAGCCCTCAGAGCCCCGCCCCGTACGAGGGCCTCCCCCCCGGCTTCTTCGACGGCCCGCCGCCTGAACCGCTGGAGCGCCTCGACCACCTCGATCGACCCGGCGGTGACCCGCCCGGCGGACCGCCGCCCGACTTCGGACCTCCTGATTTTGGACCGCCGCCCGGACCCGAAGACTTCGGACCGCCCGCGGGCTTCGGGCCGCCCGCGAGCTTCGGACCACCGCCCGAGCAGGGGCCGCCGCGACCCGACGCGGGCCGTCCGCCCGCGCGGCTCCCCGCGCTCCCCCGCGAGCAGGCCAGCATCGTCGCGCTGCTCGTCGACAACCCGCACCTCGCCGGGGTCGCCGAGCGCTCCGAGGTCCTCGAGCACATCACCGACGCGCGCCTCGAGCCGATCGCGCGCGCGGTCATCGAGGCCGCCAAGCACGGCGCGAACCCCAGCGAGGGAGAGCTGCTCGAGCTCATCGACACGCGGGCCCACCGGCAAGTGCACGACGCCGTGTTCTCCGGGGCCTACCGCGAGACCGAGCTCGACCCCCAAGAGGTCCTCGGGTCCTGCCTGCGGGGCTGTAAACGACACGTTTTAAAGCGCAAACGAGATGAAGCGGCGCTCGCCATGCGCCGCGCTCATGAGCGTGGCGATCTGGAGCTCGTACGAACGCTGAGCAAGCAGCGCGTCGAGCTCGCCCGCCAGCTCATCGAGCTAGACCGGGAACCAACTCCTCCTCGAGGACAGGCCTAAGAGAAGTTGAAACATGACTGCAAAGACGCGAACGGTTGACGTAGAAAAGCTCAAAAAGCAGCTCATTGCCTTCGGCAAGAAGAAAGGCCACGTCACCTATGACGAGCTCAAGCGCCTCGTCCCGGCGGACCTGATCGACCCCAAGGAGCTGGCGCGGTGGGAGAAGGACCTGGTCGCCGAGGGCATCAAGGTCATCTCGCAGGCGACCAAGAGCCGCGTCACCCGCTCCCGGAGCCGCCGCACGCTCACCCGCCGCGAGGCCGAGGACGAGAAAGCGCGGACCAACGACCCCGTGCGCATGTACCTGCGCAAGATGGGCTCGGTCTCGCTGCTGACGCGCGAGGGTGAGGTCGAGATCGCCAAGCGCATCGAGAAAGGCGAGCTCAAGGTCCTCGCGATCGCGCTCGCGTCCCCGGTCGCCGCGCCCTACGTCATCGAGATCCAGGAGCGACTCAAGCGCGGGCAGGTTCGGGTCAAGGACGTCATGCAGGTGACGAACCCGTCCGAGAACGACAGCAAGAAGAAGAAGTCGCCCAACTACAACCAAGAGGCCGCGCTCGACAACCTCGCGCGCCAGGTCGAGAAGATCCGCCGGCACCAAAAAGAGATCGAGCGGCTGAGCGCCGCCGCGGGCCCGGAGGCCCCCGAGGCCAAGGCCCCCGAGGCCGGCCCCGAGCGCACTGTCGAGGACCACCGCGCGGCGATCGTCGACGCGATCCGCGAGATCCGCCTCGGCCGCAAGCCGATCGACGGCATCGTCTACGAGCTCACCCAGCTCGTCGAGCGCATCAGCCGAGCGGAGCGCGACCTCCGGCAGTGCGAGCGCCGGGCCGGCATGGACCTCGAGGAGCTGCGCACCCTGTTCAAGGACGTGCGCCTGTCCGAAGAGGAAGAATTCAAGCTGTGCCGCCGCCTCGGCCTGCACCCCTCGGAGCTGCACGAGATCGAGGCGCGCATGAAGCTCGCGACCAAGCGCATCCGGCAGGTCGAGCAGGAGACCGAGCTCGCCGCGCGCGAGCTCCACGACCTGCACGAGAACCTGATGAAGGCGCGCCGTCAGGCCGAGGTCGCCAAGGCCGAGCTCGTCGAGGCCAACCTCCGCCTCGTCGTCTCGATCGCCAAGAAGTACACCAACCGCGGCCTGCAGTTCCTCGACCTGATCCAGGAGGGCAACATCGGCCTCATGAAGGCCGTCGACAAATTCGAGTACAAGCGCGGCTACAAGTTCTCGACCTACGCGACCTGGTGGATCAGGCAGGCCATCACCCGCGCGATCGCGGATCAGGCCCGCACGATCCGGATCCCGGTCCACATGATCGAGACCATCAACAAGCTGATCCGCACCAGCCGCAGCCTGGTCCAGGAGCTCGGCCGCGAGCCGACCCCCGAGGAGATCGCCGAGAAGATGGAGCTGCCGCTCGACAAGGTCCGCAAGGTCCTCAAGATCGCCAAGGAGCCCATCTCCCTCGAGACGCCCATCGGCGAGGAGGAGGACAGCCACCTCGGCGACTTCATCGAGGACAAGAACATGATCAGCCCGACCGACGCGGTCATCAACATCAACCTGGCTGATCAGACACGTCGTGTCCTGGCGACCCTGACCCCGCGCGAGGAGAAAGTCCTGCGCATGCGCTTCGGCATCGGCGAGAACTCCGACCACACCCTCGAGGAGGTCGGTCAGGACTTCTCGGTGACGCGCGAGCGCATCCGACAGATCGAGGCCAAGGCGCTCCGCAAGCTCCGCCACCCGAGCCGGAGCAAGCGGCTTAAGGCGTTCGTCGAGAGCTGATTCTTCGTCGAACGAGCGCTCGCGCGAAACCGCGAGAGCGCCTCCTGCGCACGCGTCGACGCCGACAAGATCTCCTGGAGGAGATCGAGTCGGCGTCGCGCGATTTAACAGCGCCCACGATAGGCGCCCAGGGAGCGCGCCGCGGTGAGGCCGCCGCACCACGTCGCGGTGGCACGCGAACCAACGCCGCGCTACTTATGTGAGAACAATGAGGCTCGTATGTTCTCGAACGCCGCTCCTCGCGCTCGTGGTGGCGTTCGGCTTCGTGAGCGTCGCGCCCACAGCCCGGGCCCAGGACCCCGGTCCGCCTCCGGCCCTGCCGCCGGAGCGAAGCGGCAGCGTCCCGGGCAGCGAGCCAGAGCCGAGTCCGCCCGCCAGCAAACCGGCTGCCCAGCCCACACAGCCGGCCGCGCGACCGCGACCCGCACCGAGCCCGCGCTCGACACCCGCACCAAAGCCCGCGCCCGCGCCCGCACCCGCCCAGCCTAAGCCTAGCTCGGCCGAGGCGGACCCAGGCCCGCGCGCCGATGAAGTTCCCGGACCGCCTCAGCCCGAACCAATCGCGGGGGCCCCAGCGGGTGATCCGGCAACCAGCGCGCCCGTGATGCAGCCCGCGGACGCGGGCCCGCCAGACCAACAAGACGCCTCCGTCGAGCCAACGCCCCAAGCCGACGCGCCGCCGCCCTCGACAACCATCACGCCAGAGCAGCTCGAGGCCTACGAGCAAGAGAAGCACGCGCGCGAGCGTAAGGACCCCAAGAAGTGGCGCCACAAGGGACTCATCCTCGAGTTCATGCTCGGCACCCAGGGCTGCACCGGCAGCTACTGCAGAGACGCCGACAACCTCGACGCCACGCCCGGCTTTCGCATCGCGGGCCTCATCGGTCGCAACTCCCTCGGCATCCTCGACTTCGGCCTAGAGCTCGGCTGGGGCACCCTCAACCCCGGCGAGATCAACGGTCGATTCGCGACCGACATTTACGACCTCGACCCGGTCCGCCTCGAGCAGCTGATCAACGATCGCCTCGGGATCGATCTCGCCGAGTTCGATCTCTCCCAAGCGGTGACCACGACCGCCAAGCTGCGGACCGCCAACGCCGGCCCGACCCTACGCATTCACGTGCTCCCGCGTGGTCGCTACGACCCCTACGTCGGCGCGGGCTTTCACTACCTGCTCTGGCGCGCGCGCTACGAGACGCTCAGCGGGCCGGCGCGCCTCGACTTCCACGGCTTCGCGGTCCCGCTGCAGGTCGGCTTCAACGTGTTCGTGCACCCCAACATCGCCGTCGGCGCGCGCTTCGACTACAGCTTCACCTACTACTTCCTCGCCCACCTCGACCACCCGGACGCGTCCGGCGTCACCATCGTCTCGACGCTCGACGACGCCGCGATCGACGTGACCGTCGACAACCCCACGCAGAAGGGGTTGCCAAAATTCTGGGCGCTCCTGTTCGGCGCGCGCGCACGATTCTGACGGCCGCTGCCTGGCCTTTGGCTCACACGGCCAATCGTCGAGCGCTAGACGAGGTCGAGGTACCGCCAAGGGATCGACGCCACGCGTGTCGGCGGGAGCCGCCGCGCAAACCGGCACCCGCGCTGGTGAGCGCGCCGACGCCGCACAAATCGATTGACGCCCGCATCCACGCGTTCTACAAAATGCGCCATCGCACCATGGAAACGCGTCGCTCCACTCCGCGCGCGTCCTCTGGAGAGCCCCGCCCATGAAGAAGATCCTGTCTGCCCTCGGTCTCGCGTCCCTCCTGGCTGTGTCGGGCCTGTCCCTCGCCGCCTGTGAAGTCTCCGGACAACCCACCGTCCCGAGCGCGAACCTCGAGAAGGGCGGCGTCTACGTCGCTTACAACAACAAGTACGAGTGCACCGGCTGCGATCAGATCCAAAAGGGCGACCTGATCCTCGCGATGAACGGCAGCCCCGTCAGCACCCGCGCGGACCTGCGGCTCAGCAAGCTCGCCAGCGGCGAGCCGGTCAAGCTCAACCTCTGGCGCCCGCCCGTCAAGGACACCCCGGCCCAGGAGCTCGAGGTCGAGATCACCGCCAAGCCCCACAGCAAGCTCCCGCCCATCGAGGAGGGCCCGCCGCTGTTCTTGGTCGGCGCCTCCAAGCTCAACGCCGCCCCCGACTGGGCCCGCAAGACCCTGTTCGGCCACGCGAGCGTCGCCACCATGCTCGTCAACGCCAACGGCGGCATCACCGACGGCCGTCAGCTCTACGGCAAGAAGCACATGCTCGTGTTCTGGGACTGGGCGACCCGCGAGGAGCAGGCCCAGGCCGCCGAGATGCTGCAGGTCCTCCAGCTCGCCCAGGCTGACCTCAACGCCGCCGGCGTCGACATCCTGTTCACGCACATTCAGTTCCCGGGCAACGACCGCGTGCGCCCGATGAACGACGGCCAGATCCGCGACTTCCACAAGACGCACGGCAAAAAAGAGCTGGCTGACATCCCGCTGTACCGCTTCCCGAACTCGACCGAGTACAACAAGGCGCGCGAGATCGGCCTCGAGGGCTCGACCACGTACATCGAGTACCTGCGCGCCTCCCCCTCGATCATCCTGCTCGACGAGGGCGGCATCGTCCGGTGGCACTCCGAGGGCATCCAGACCATGCCGGCGGACGCCCAGGCCAACTCGCCGACCCAGTACACGATCATCGAGGCGATCAAGTTCGCGCAGAAGAGCCTCTAAGCGCGAGCGACACGCGACGCCGACGCCGCGCCCTCGGGCGCGGCGTTCTCAATTCGTCGTCTTGAGCGACGCGTCCGCGGCTCCTGCGGTCGTCGTCTTGGAAAACTTCCAGTCCGGATCGCGCAGCGGATGTAGCAGCGTCGGCAGGCGCTCGTTCTCGCCGCGCTCGACCAGCAGCTCGAAGCCGTCGATCAACAGGTCCGGCGTCGTCACCTGGACATCCACCGTGTGGCTCAGGATGCCGTCCATGCCCGTCTCCCCGGCGAAGCCGCCGAGCGGGCCGACCGGGATCCGCATCCGGAGCTCGTGCTGCTGCTTGCCGATCGCGCGGATCCGCCGGAGCACCCGCATCGACACCGGGCTGAACACCACGCCGCGCACCAGGGTCCGCTTGCCGCCCGGCTCAATTCGAAACACCCGCGCCGGGATCGGCACCGCGACCTTGCGCCCGCCGCCGAAGGTCGACGCACCCTCCCGCGGGACCGGGCCCAGGATGTTGCCGTCGCGCAGCAGCTCGATCACGTAGGCGAATTCGTAGCCGTCCTCCCGCGCGCGCCGCAGCAGCTCGCGCTCGAGCTGGCGCAGGCCGACGCCGCGCTTGCGGCTCGTGAGCGTCAGGTTCGAAATCGCCGGCCCGACCTGTAACATCGGGCTCATCCGCGCGTGCCCGTTGCTCGTGAGCCCGCTCCCGTTGGGCGCGCGCGTCATCAGCAGCTGCTTCAGCACGCCGCCCTTCACGAGCTCGGTGCGCTGCGCCGGAAAACCCTCCGCGTCGCGCTCGTAGTGACCGAAGCCAGGCGCCGTCGGATCGTCGACGAGATCGATGTAATCCGGCAACACCGACTTCCCGAGCGAGTTCTGCCAATGCGGCTCGAGCTCGCGCAGCCGCCCGCCATCGGCCAGCGGCGCCGGGGTCCCGGCCGCCTGCGTCGCCACCGTGGTCGCCAGCAGCTGCGCCGCCGCCGGACCGACGAACAGCAGCGGCCCGTCGTAGTCCTCCTCGATCATCGGCGCCTCGGCCAGCTCGACCAGCTCCCGCAGCACCCGGTCGACCATCGCCTCGCCCTGCCGACGGAGCGCGTCGTCCGCGACCGGCACCTCTTGAAAAAACACCGCGTCGGCGTGGTCGAGCAGCATCCCGTCGGCCGCCTGCGACTGCGCCGTCACGGCCATCACCGCCCGCACCCCGTGGTCGCGCAGCAGCATCCCCTCCGAGCTGACCACGCTCTGATCCGTCGCCAGCACGTGGAAGAACACGTCGCCGTTGTCGATCTTCGGGTGCTCGCGAAACCTCGAGCTCAGCTCGGCCGCCAGCGCCCGCAGCTCGGCGTGCCGCAGCTCGACCGCCCCGAGCGCCCAACCGGACTCTTGGGCCTGCGCCAGCTTCGCCCGCGGGATCGGCTGCGGCGCCGGCCCGAGATCGCTCGGCAGCGGATCGCCGGCGAGACGATCTAGGATCGCCTGCTTGGCCGCGAAGGTGCTCGTCGCCGTTCGAAACGAGACGTCCATCGACAGCCAGATCTTCCTGCGCGTGAAGTCCGGCTCCGGCACGAACGAGAGCAGGAAGCGAGACTGCGCCCCGTCGAGGCCGAAGATGTTGCTGTTGTCGCGGCTCGCCGAGCCGACCCGGACCTCCATGCTGCCCGCCGCCTGCTGCTCCTCGACATCCGTGATGACGCCGCCGTACGAGCCGTCGAGCGCCAGCGACTTCCACCGCATGATCCGCGCGGTCGCCAGGTACGGGCTCGGACCGTCCTCCAAGCGCAGCTGCGCGACGCCGCGCGCGAGCTCAGCCTCGACCGCCGCGAGCTCGCAGGCCAACGGCGTCTTCTCACCGGACCCCGCAGGCTCCGCCGGCGCGAGCGCGCCCGCCACAACAACAAGACCGAAGAGCCAGCTGTTCACGGTCGCCCTCCTGCAGCGGCCGCTCCGCTCGACGACGTTGTCTGCGTCGATGTCGACCCGCTCCCTGGAGGGCACTCGCCGCGGCCGGGCGGCTCGAGCAGCGGCGGGCGATCGCGGTTGTGGCTCGCGCGCTCGATCTCGATGTTCCGCAGCAGCAGCGCCGGGCTCACCGCCGCCACCGGGACATCGCCCGACTCGGCCCCGCACATCCCATTAAAGATCCCGGGCGAGTCGCCCGTCGCCAGGATCGTCTCGAAGGCCGCGATCGGCGTCCCCACGATGTCCGCGCCGCGCACGAGCTCATCCGGGCGCCCGTCGGGCCACACCCGGTAGACCATCAGCGGCATCACCTTAAACGCCTGCGGCCCGCTGCGATCCGTGATCGTGTAGCCGCCCTGGATATCGCTGAACCACAGCCCGTAGGGCTTCCCCTGGCGCTTGACCTCGCTGATCAGCGCCGCCCGCAGCTCGTCGTCCGGGATCGTCTTCCGGCTCGTCACGATCAGGTTGCCCTGACGCGCGACGACCTGCGCCCCGCGCTCCCGCCGACCGTGCCCGTTGCTGCGCTTAAACGGCAGCACCGGCGAGCGCCCGAGCAAGAACGCCTTGAGCTTCCCGCGCTCGACCAGGGCCACCCGGCGGGCCTGCACCCCCTCGTCGTCGACGTGGTAATGCCCGCTGAGCGGCACGCCGTCGAGCGAGCTGACTGTTGGGTCATCCACCATATCGAGGAAGGTCGGCAGCACCCGCTTGCCGAGCATATCCGCGAAGGTCTGGCCCTCGAGGTCATCCTTCTGGCGGTGCCCCTCGAGCCGATGACCGAAGATCTCGTGGAAGAACACCCCGGCCGCGCGCCCCTCGAGCACCGCCGGCCCGGCGTAGGGCTCCGCGAGCGCGGCCTCGCGCAGCGCCAGCAGCTCCGAGCGCAAGCGCGCCGCAGTCTCGAGCAGGAGCGACTGCGCCGGCAGCTGCTCCGCCGTGTGTACCTCGAAGGTCTCAAAGCGCGTCAGCTGCATGCCGTCCTCGGCCTGCGCGAGCGCGTTCAGCATCACGCGGAAGCGCACGTGCGAGCCCTGGATCCGCGTCTTCTCGCTGTTCACGAACACGCGGTTGTCCCCGACCACCAGCAGCACGACGCTGCTCTCGAGCACCCGCGGGTCGCCCCCGAGAATCGCCGAGATCTGCTCGATCCTCGGCGCCCACTCTTCCGACACCGCCTCGAGATCCAGCGTCACCGGCGGCTCGATATGGATGTTCGGCTGCTCCTTCGAAAAGTCCGGGCTCTCCGGCTTCTCCTCATCCTGGATCCGCAGCTGCTCCTCGCTCTCGGCGCGGCTGAGCGAGTCGAGCGCGTCGCGGTACTGCGTCTCCGTCAGCATCCACAGCGCCTGCGAGAGCGAGAGCGGATTATCCTCGACGCTGATCGGCAGACCGACGCCCAGCCCGTTCCCCGGCCCGTAGTACCCGCCTTGCGTGTGCCCGTTGTCGAGCTGCCGGCTGCCGACGCGGACGTCGATATCGACGGTCCGGTCGCGGTCGGCGCTGTCGCGGACGATGACCCCCTCGTGGGCCTCGAGCCACAGCTGCTGCCGCGAGACCAGGTCGTAGGCCAAAAAGTACGCCGGGATCTCCTGCTCATCGCTCGAGAGCCGCGAGAGGTTGCGATCGAGCTCCGCCTCGAGCAGCTCGAACACCGGCGACGGCGTCCCGGCCTGCGACTTCACTCGCTCGAGCACGATCGAGCGGCCCTTGTCGGCGCCGCCCTTCTTCTGTCCCCACACCGAATCCGACGGGTTCTTGGTCGTCGTCGTCTTGCAGGACAGCCCGAGCGCGCAGACGAGCGCGAGCGCGAAGGCCTGACCCAAACGCGAGCTGCTGGCCCACCGTGCGCGCATGGTCTTCAGCATACTACCGATCGCGCCCGAACGATTGACGGGCGAATCCGACCCGCGCCGGTCGAGATCACGCCGGCAGCTCAATACGCGGGCGATCGCCACGCTTCGCAAGCCGCGGGCGAAACAACACGATCATGCGCCCGATCACCTGCACCACCGTCGCCGCGGTCGCCTCGCCGAGGGCCGTCGCCGCCGGGCGACGCTCGCCCTTGAAGCTCTGCCCCAGCTTCACCTTGATCAGCTCGTGATCCTCGAGCGCTCGGTCGACCGCTTGCTCGAGCCCCTCCGTCAAGCCGTCGGCGCCGACCAGCACCACCGGCTTGAGCGGGTGCGCCAACGACTTGAGGTACGCGCGCTGATGGCTCTTCAAATCCAGGCTCGTCATGGGCGCGAGAGGTGTCGCCGAGTCGCCGGGGCGAAGTCAAGCGACCCCAGGCTCAGCCCGGGACCACGACAGCCACGAGAAGAACTCACGATTGCCCTCGCGCCCTGTGATCGGCGAATCACAGCGCCCGCGCTCGACAAAACCGAGCGCCGCGGCCGCTGCCGCGACCTGCTCCTGCGCCGCGAGGTGCCCCGCCGGATCGCGAACGATCCCCCCCTTCCCGATCGCCGCGCGCCCGAGCTCAAACTGCGGCTTCACGAGCGCGACCACATCCGCCGAGGCCGCCAAGAACGGCGGCAAGCACGGCAAGACCTTCGAGAGCGAGATAAACGAGCAGTCGATCACGACCAGCGAGATCTCCTCCGGCACCATCTCGCGCGCCATCGTGCGGATGTTCTGGCGCTCGATCGAGAGCACGCGTGGGTCTTGGACCAAGCGCCAGGCGAGCTGGCCGTAGCCGACGTCAACGGCGTACACACGCGCGACGCCAGCGCGCAGCAGACACTCCGTGAAGCCGCCCGTCGACGCCCCCACATCCATCGCCACCCGCCCCTGCACGCCGAGCGCCGGCGTAAACGACCGCAGCGCCCCTTGGAGCTTCAGGCCGCCGCGCGAGACAAACCCGTGATCCGCGCCCCGCAGACGAACGGCCACGTCCGCTCGCACAGACATCCCGGGTTTTGTCTGGGTGTGCTCCCCGACGACCACCTGGCCCGCGATGATGAGCGCCTGAGCGCGCGTCCGCGACTCGCAGAGCCCGCGCTCGACGACCAGGCGATCGAGGCGAACCCGCCCCGGCTTGGCTTTCTCGGCCGACTTTTCGCCGGCCCCGCTGCCTCGCGCTCGGCTCATCGTCTCCCCGAATTACGATAGGATCGCCACGAGATCCTCGACGCGCGAAGGTACACCCCCATGCGCCCCCCCGCATCCCAGCCATGGTGGGTCCAGCTCGCCTACCCCCACGATCAGCCGCTCCGAGTCATCCTCGGGCTCATCCTCCTGTCCGCCTTCATCGCCCTGCTCCTGGGTCTCGACGACCGACGCCGGGCGCAGCGTCCCAAAGACCGTTCATGAGAGCACGCTCACACCTACACACCCAGGTTCGAGAAATCGACGTTCTTGCGCCGATGCTTCGCTTCAGGTAGGTTCCCCGCCTCGGACGCGTTCAACGATACGGGGCTGTAGCTCAGCTGGGAGAGCGGTGCGTTCGCAATGCACAGGTCAGGGGTTCGATCCCCCTCAGCTCCACACAACCAACCAAAAGACCTCGAGGCTGCGGCCCCGGGGTTTTTTCGTGGTTGCGAGCTAGACCGCTCGACGCTCGAAGTCTACCAGGATCATCCACCGGATCGCCGAGAATCACGAGCACGAGCGCGCACGCCCCTATCCTCGAGATAGAGTTGCCCACGCCCGGACTCCAATGCCAAGATTTGGCTCGACCTCACGCCTGGTCTTGAGTTCAGCGCAAGACACGCGGCGAGGCTCGTCGGCGCGAAGCCGGCAAACGCGATCGGTTCATGTACAAGCTCTTCAGGCGCTCCCACTACCCGGGGAACTTCGAAGTCCAGATGGCCGGGGCCTGTGATCCGGGCATGGCCCGTGAGCACAACGAGGACGCGATCTCGCTGCAGGACGACGACGGCCGCGGGTACTACATGGCGATCGTCTGCGACGGCATGGGCGGCCACAACGCGGGCGAGGTCGCCTCAGCGCTCGCGGTCGAGACGATCTCGAAATACATCGAGGACAACTTCCGCAAGCAGGGGCCGCGCGAGCTCCTGTACCACGGCTTCCTGCTCGCCAGCACAACCATCACCGACTACACCCAGCGCAACCCGGACACCGAGGGGATGGGCTGCACGGCGGTGATGGTCATGGGCATCCGCGACAAGATGTGGGTCGCCCACTCCGGAGACAGCCGCGCCTACCTCGTCGACAAACGCGCCGCGACACCGATCACCCTCGATCACACCATGGTCCAGGAGCTCGTGACCAAGGGCGTCATCACCCGCGAGCAAGCGGCCGTTCACCCGTACCGCGGACGCATCTCTCGCTGTCTCGGCCACGGGCGCTCCAAGGGCGTCCCCGACATCAACGCGGGCATCATCGAGATCAGCGACAACATCCTGCTGTGCAGCGACGGCCTCAGCGACGTCGTCCCGGCCGAGCAGATCCACAAGATCATCACCGGGTCGAGCACACGCAACGCGGCGCGCCAGCTCGTTCAAGCGGCCAACCGCGCTGGCGGGCCCGACAACATCAGCGCGGTGCTGATCCGCCGCATGCTCTAACAGCCAGCTTCACGTCGACTCGAGCAACCGGCGAGCGCGCGCCGCCTCGACGTAATACGCGGCGGTGCGCCCCGACTCCAGCGCCCCCGCTTCGCACAGCTCCTCGAGCGCGCGTCGCAACGCGCCGACCTCACGGCCCGGAGGCAGCTGGAACGCGGTCATCAGCGCGTGCCCCAAGCCGGCCGGCAGCGGCGGGACTCGAGCGTCAAGCTGCTCGAGCTCGCTGATCCGACGCGCCAGCTCGCTGATCATGAACAAGCACTTGCGCCGCTGCCCCGGTCGCCGACTCGTCACGTCCGCGCGCGAGAGGTCGAGCAGATCCTGCATCCCCGAGCCGACCTCACGGACAAACCGCCGAACCGCCGAGTCCGACCAGCTCCCATCGTACTGACCAGGCCGTAGGTGATAGAGGATCAGCTGCTCAACGCGGGAACCAACCTCTGACGGAAACCTGATCCGTCGCGCGGGACCTCGACGAAACATCCGCACGCCCTCCTCGGCGTGGCCGTGGAACGTCACGCGACCGGGTCCGACAAACCGCCGCGTCGTCACCTTACCGATGTCGTGCAGCGCCGCCGCCCACCGCACCTCCGGACGCGGCACCGCCTGGAGCACGACGATCTTCGTGTGCTCCCAGACATCCTTATGACGACGTCCTCCCTCCTGCGAGAACGCGACCGTCGCGTCGAGCTCAGGGAGCAATTCAGCGAGCACCCCAGCGTCTCGAAGCCACTGCAGCACGATGTGCGGGTGTCGTCCGCAGAGCCCCGGCGTCAACAGCTCGTAGAGCCGGGCTCCAGGGAGTTGGCCGATCTCATGCGCAACCTCGGCGACTCGCGCCGTTAGCGCAGGATTCGGAATCGCCCCTGTCGCCCCGATGCTCGAAACCGGCAGGAGCACCTCCTCGAGACGGAGCGTTACTTCCTCTGTTGGAGTCATCGTCGTCGGCATCGCAACGTCCTCGGTTCAAAACGGGATACCCGAGCGAAATTCGTGACCATGATAGCTCGAAAGCGAGATCATGCCGCCGCGCGGAAGATCCGCAGACTGGAAAACCCGCCCGGATTTAGATCCAGTGATGCTCCCCGCGCCATGCTCCGTGATAAGTTAGGGCGACACGCTCATGGGCTCCCCGAATTCGCCGCAACTTGGGTACAACCACAACATCCCGCACAGGGGTCGGCTGTACCACGTGCAGACCGAGGACTCGGGCCTCCAGAAGGCCCACATCTTCACCCACGTCTTCTTCGACGGGACCATCATCGCGAGCAACAAGGTCCTCTACAACGACAAGTTGGAGGACTCGTCGATCGACAACCTCGACGAGACGATCATCGGCTTGATGCAGGAGTCGCACAAGAAGATGATCCGCGCCCTACGCAAAGGCAAGTTCGACGAGAAGATCATCCGCTACATCGGCCCGCATCCCGACGGCGGAGCGAAGGCCGAGGCCAAGAAGGCGCCCAAGCCCGAGGCCAAGAAGCGGCCCGAACGGAGACCGCCACCGCCACCGCGTGAAGTCGCCGAGCAGGGACCGCCACTCCGACACGGCCCCAAGGGCTCGACCGTCAACCCGTCGCTGTCCCACCCAGTGTTCGCCTCCGCCGAGGCTCGCGCTCAGGTGACCGCTTCTGCTGCTGGCCAAGGCCCCTCGCGCCCGAGTCGAGGCCCGAACCGAATGCGACGGCGCGCGGTTGGTGGGATTGGAGGACGTGGGGTCGCGGCAGACGGCACCGTCCCGATCGCCCAGCGGCGCGACGTCATCGTCGGAAAGTTCGCAAGCGAGCATCAGGCTCAGCTCGACGAAGAAATTCTCGCGCTTCTCCGCGAAGATGGCGCTTGAGCGATGTGACGCGCGTGCGTGCCAGCGTGTGACGTCAGCGACAGACCCGATGACGCTCCAGCGTCGTTACAACTCGTGTAAACCGCGTGGTACATTCACCTCGCGTCACCATCTGAGCATCTCCTGAGCACCATCAGTACCGAGACGCCACGAGCACCATGCACATGAGACGATCCCTTCGGAACCGCGTCCTCCCGACGATTTTGTTCATCTGCACAGCATTCGCCAGCTCCGCAGCCTTCGCCGGTGACATCAAGGTCGGCCAGGACAAGGAGCTTGCGACCACAGAGAAGGGCAACCTGACGGGTGAAGGCCGCTCGGCCGCCGTCACCGAGCTGGACAACGTACCGGGAGAAGACCTCTGGGTCTGCTACCTCTGGGCCCAAGTCGACCGAGGCGCTGAAGGACCCCTCTACATCGAGTTCTTCCAGACCGTCAACGGGCAAGAGTCCATCGTCCACCGGCACGAGGAAGCCAACTACGATGGCGGGAAGTACATCAGCATCCCGATCGAGCTCGAAGGCAACCTCGGCTTCAACAAAGAGCGGACCTACACGATCAAGATCGTCCAGGCGAACGCCAAGGGCAAAGACATCGTCCTCGGAAAGAGCAAGATCAAGCTCATCAAGTCGGGCCGGAAGCCCGCCGAGCCTGAAGACGATGGCGGTGGATCTGAAGAAGAAGAAGTCTCCGAACAGGACAAGGCCGACTCGCTCGCCGGTCCTGACGAGGAAGAGCAAACCGAGGCGCCAGACGCCGAGCCGGAGTCCGGCGGCGAAGAGGCTCCTCCGCCCGTCGAGCCCAAGAAGGGCTGTAGCGTTGCTGGCGACTCCCCGACCGGTTTCAGCGGCCCTCTAGTGCTGCTTCTCGCAGCTGCTGGGCTTGGATTTGGTCGCCGCAAACGCGGCTAAACGATCGCTCCAAGAAAAAAGGGCTGGCGCATAGCGTCAGCCCTCTCTTTTTGGTTAATGAGCTCGACCTCACGGGGTCGTCAGGCTCCTGAAGCTTCCATTCGATGTCCTTGAGAAGCCGGGCGCGGTCGACGACGAGCGCCTTGAAGGGTCGTTCCAGCTGCCCGAGCGAAGCGCGCCGTTGACCCTCCGGGCCACCATCGTTCTTCGTTGAACCTGCTTCGTTTCCTTGAGGGTTAGCGGTGAACTGTTCTTCTTCCCGATAGCAAGCGCAAGCTCGCAGGCCGAACGGGCGAAACCAAAAGAAAAGGCCCCCTCGAAGCGAGGGGGCCATAGTTCTGGCGGCGTCCTACTCTCCCACAGAGTGGCCCCTGCAGTACCATCGGCGCTGGAAGGCTTAACGACCGAGTTCGGGATGGGATCGGGTGTGGCCCTTCCGCCATAGCCACCAGAGAAGTGTACGCATCGGGTCGGGGATAAACCTGTAGTCGCTGAGACAGCGACGCACGAGCCATGAAAGGCCCGCGACCCGAAGCGCGGAAGATCGAGCGAGTGAGTGTCCGCTGAGGAAGAGCGGAGGTGAAGTTCAGAACCCTGAACTGGACCTACCAGAGAGAGACAACTGGCCAAGCCGAACGGCCTATTAGTACCGGTTAGCTCCACGCCTTACGACGCTTCCACACCCGGCCTATCAACGTTGTGGTCTACAACGAACCTTCAGGGAATCCTCATCTTGTGGTTGGCTTCCCGCTTAGATGCTTTCAGCGGTTATCCGTTCCGGACATGGCTACTCGGCAATGCCTTTGGCAAAACAACCGAAACACCAGGGGTCCGTCCATCCCGGTCCTCTCGTACTAGGGACAGCTCCACTTCAAGATTCCTACGCCCACGGAAGATAGGGACCGAACTGTCTCACGACGTTCTGAACCCAGCTCGCGTACCGCTTTAATTGGCGAACAGCCAAACCCTTGGGACCAACTTCGGCCCCAGGATGCGATGAGCCGACATCGAGGTGCCAAACCACGCCGTCGATGTGAACTCTTGGGCGTGATAAGCCTGTTATCCCCGGAGTACCTTTTATCCGTTGAGCGACGGCCCTTCCATTCAGAACCGCCGGATCACTAAGGCCCACTTTCGTGCCTGCTCCACGTGTATGTGTCGCAGTCAAGCTCCCTTATGCCTTTACACTCTACGGCTGGTTTCCAATCAGCCTGAGGGAACCTTTGCGCGCCTCCGTTACGCTTTCGGAGGTGACCGCCCCAGTCAAACTACCCACCAGGCAGTGTCCCGGACCCGGCTAACGGGCCTCGGTTAGGCTTTCAGACTCATCAGGGTGGTATTTCAAGGATGGCTCCACGAGACCTGGCGGCCCCGTATCAACGCCTCCCACCTATCCTACACAGACAAGCCCGAAAACCAGTGCCAAGCTGCAGTAAAGGTTCACGGGGTCTTTCCGTCTATCCGCGGGTACGGGGCATCTTCACCCCGAATTCAATTTCGCTGAGTCTCGGGTCGAGACAGTGGGGAAGTCGTTACGCCATTCGTGCAGGACGGAACTTACCCGCCAAGGAATTTCGCTACCTTAGGACCGTTATAGTTACGGCCGCCGTTTACCGGGGCTTCAATTCGATGCTTTGGTTGCCCTGACATCTCCTATTAACCTTCCGGCACCGGGCAGGCGTCAGACCCTATACGTCGTCTTGCGACTTCGCAGAGTCCTGTGTTTTTGGTAAACAGTCGCTACCCCCGATTCACTGCAACCCCCGAAGGCTCCAGGCGCCAGCCCTTCACCCTCAAAGGCACACCTTCTCCCGAAGTTACGGTGTCAATTTGCCGAGTTCCTTAACCCGAGTTCTCTCAAGCGCCTTGGGATGTTCTCCCCACCCACCTGTGTCGGTTTCGGGTACGGTCAGCACAGCGGTTAGCTCTTGCGAAGCTTTTCCTGGAAGTCTGGAATCACCAGGTTCAAGGACCGAAGTCCTACCTCATTACCTCTCGGCATTGAGAGCGCGTTTGTGGCCATCGCCTCCTACGCTCCCTGCCTACAAGCTTGAACTGCCATCCAATAGACAGCCCGGCTATCCTTCTCCGTCCCTCCTCAAGAAACCATCCGTGCTGGTGTAGGAATATTCGCCTACTTCCCATCGACTACGCGTTTCCGCCTCGCCTTAGGGGCCGACTAACCCTGAGAAGATTGTCTTTACCCAGGAACCCTTGGGTTTACGGCGACAGGGATTTTCACCCTGTTTATCGCTACTCATGCCAACATCAGCTCCTGTTTGAAGTCCACCGCTCGTTTCCGTACGGCTTCACCCCACAAACAGTACTCGCCTACCGCTTCTTTCGAAACCCGAAGCTTCGGTGCATCGCTTAGACCCGTTGAATTTTCGGCGCAGGTTCACTCGACCAGTGAGCTGTTACGCTTTCTTTAAAAGGTGGCTGCTTCTAAGCCAACCTCCTGGCTGTCTATGTGCTCCCACATCCTTCTCCACTTAGCGATGACTTGGGGACCTTAGCTGTCGGTCTGGGTTCTTACCCTCTCGGTTGCGCAACTTAGCTCACGCAGCCTGAGTGCCAGCCTGTTGTCACGGGTATTCGGAGTTTGATTGGGTTCGGTAAGATTGTGGTCCCCCTAGCCCATTCAGTGCTCTACCCCCCGCGCAAATCGACTGACCCCATACCTAAATATGTTTCGGCGAGAACCAGCTATCTCCCGGCTTGATTAGCCTTTCACTCCTATCCACAGGTCATCACCCGAATTTTCAACTTCGGTGTGTTCGGTCCTCCACGCGATCTTACTCGCGCTTCAACCTGCCCATGGATAGATCGCCGGGTTTCGGGTCTGCAACCCGTGACTGTACGCCCTATTCAGACTCGCTTTCGCTTCGGCTACACCTCTCGGCTTAACCTCGCCACGAACCACAACTCGTTGGCTCATGATACAAAAGGTACGCGGTCGCACGTTGCTTTCGCCATAGTGCTCCCACTGCTTGTAAACACACGGTTTCAGGTTCTTTTCACTCCCCTCGCAGGGGTTCTTTTCACCTTTCCCTCACGGTACTGTTTCGCTATCGGTCGCCAGGTAGTACTTAGCCTTGGAAGATGGTCCTCCCAGCTTCAGGCAGGGTTCCACGTGTCCCGCCCTACTCGGGGAATCCCTAGGGCCGCTTCCTCTTTCACATACAGGGCTCTCACCTTCTATGGCCGGCCTTCCCATGCCGTTCTGCTAAAATCCACGGTCCCACATCGGGCCCCCACAACCCCGCAGGGAAATCCCTACGGTTTGGGCTCTTCCGCGTTCGCTCGCCGCTACTTGCGGAGTCTCGGTTGATTTCCTTTCCTGTGGGTACTTAGATGTTTCAGTTCCCCACGTTGGCTTCATACACCTATGTATTCAGTGCATGACGACACGCCATGACGCGTGCCGGGTTTCCCCATTCGGACATCGACGGCTCGTCGCTCACTTCCAGCTCCCCGTCGCTTTTCGCAGGTAGTCACGTCCTTCTTCGCCTCCTGGCGCCAAGGCATCCACCATGTGCTCTTCATAGCTTGACCATGCTCGACGCTCGCGCGCCTGCATCGCCTCTCCCGGTGGGTCGAGTTCAGGGCTCTTTTCTTCACCCAAAACTCTCCCTCAGCGCGGACCCTCCGCAATCTTACGATCACGAAGGTCACTCGCTCTTGTTCAATCTATTCGCTTTTCAAAGATCCAGGGACGAACCCTGAAAACTGGAGGGAAGAGAGAGCCACGTGCGAGGTGTGGGCTTGACCTGAAGTTGGTCAGACCGAGGTCCGAACCAGGTCTCCTAGAAAGGAGGTGATCCAGCCGCAGGTTCCCCTAC
>JAUIKS010000042.1 GCA_030430565.1 Polyangia bacterium | reverse complement strand
ACCCGAAGCGGAGGCGGAGGAACCCGAAGCGGAAGCGGCGGAGGAACCCGAAGCGGAGGCGACGGAAGAACCCGAAGCGGAAGCGGCGGAGGAACCCGAAGCGGAGGCGACGGAGGAGCCCGAAGCGGAAGCGGCGGAGGAACCCGAAGCGGAGGCGACGGAGGAGCTCGAAGCGGAGGCGACGGAAGAGCCCGAAGCGGAGGCGACGGAGGAACCCGAAGCGGAGGCGACGGAGGAACCCGAAGCGGAGGCGACGGAAGAGCCCGAAGCGGAGGCGACGGAGGAACCCGAAGCGGAAGCGACGGAACCCGAAGCGGAGGCGACGGAGGAACCCGAAGCGGAGGCGACGGAGGAACCCGAAGCGGAGGCGACGGAGGAACCCGAAGCGGAGGCGACGGAAGAGCCCGAAGCGGAGGCGACGGAAGAGCCCGAAGCGGAGGCGACGGAGCCGGAGGTAGAAGCCACCGAGGACGAGGAAGAGGTGCTCGAGCTCGATGAGCTTGACGCCGACGATCTCGAGGTCGTCGAGCTTGACGATCTCGAGGTCGTCGACGAAGAACCCGTCGCAGCAGCGCCCCGTCCACCGCCACCGAGACCTGCAGGCCCACCCAAACCCCCGCCCCCGAGCCGCGGAAAATTCTCGTCACCGCCCCCAAAGCCGAGGCCCAAGCCGGTCGAACGGCCGGTCGAGGACGCGGTCGTTGAGGAAGCGGCCACCGAGGTCGTTGAGGAAGCGGCCACCGAGGTCGTTGAGGAAGCAGCCACCGAGGTCGTTGAGGAAGCGGTCGAGGAAGCCGCCGACGGTGTTGACGACGCCGTCGAGGATGAAGCGGTCGTCGAGAATGAAGCGGCCGTTGAGGAGGCCGAGGATGAAGCGGCCGTCGAGGTCGAGGAGGAAGCAGCCTCCGAGGACGTGATCGAAACGACCGATGACGTCGAGGGCGAGACGGCCGAAGCTGCCGCCGTAGACGCCGCCGAGTGGCCTGACATCTCCGAGGAGCTCGAGGAGCTCGACTTCTACCTCCAGTCCAACTTCGAAGACGACGCTCACTTCCAATACATGGAGCTCGAGCGGCGCTACGAGGGACACCCGGCGCTGGCCAAGTACGCAGAGCGCTTCGCAAACATGAAGCCCGCTGAGGACGCGCCGGAGGCCGAGGATGCCGTCGCTGCGGAGGCAGGCGAGGCCGCGAGCGCGCCGGCGGAGGATTCGCTCGCCGAGGCTGAGCCGAAGGATGTCGACGCCGCGGGTGAGGCGGTTGAAGGAGTCGAGGTCGAAGCGGCGGAGGCAGACGCCGAGGCGACGGAGGCCGTTGATGAGGTCGACGCGAGCCTCGAGGACGCCGACGCGAGCGAAGGGACAGAGACGGCCGAGGATCGGCCCTCGTTGGACGAACCCTCGGGCATGGTCGATCTTCAGGCCGAGCTCGCCGCGCTCGAGATCGAGGACGACGGCGACGGCGCGTTGCCGGTGATGCTCGAAGAGGAAGAGTCCGACGTGGCGGCTCAGCACACGCCGTCGCCGGAAGAGTCGGCGAGCGCTCGCTTCTTCCTCGAGGATGAAGATGAGGACGACTTCCTGTCGTCGATCTTCGCCGAGCCCTCCGAGGCGCCGCCGTCGACGAGCAAGCCCTCCGAGCCTGTGCGCGCGCGCGCTGACTTCGGCGGCGCGACCGTGGACGCGCGCTCGCTGTTCGATCTCGGGACCGCGTATCGCGAGATGGGTCTCATCGATGACGCGCTCACGCAGTTCTCACAGGCTGCCGAGGATCCGGCCTGGACGTCGCGGGCGCTGGTCATGTCCGCGAGCCTCTACATGCAGCGCGGCGCGATCGATGACGCGACCGCGGCGTTGCAGCGCGCGATCGAGTCCGCGGTCACCGACGCGGAGCGTCGAGAGGCTCGCTACGAGCTGGCGATCGTGTTCGAGGCGTCGGGCGACACCGCCGCCGCGATCGAGGCGTACAGTCAGATCGAGCCGGGGTATCGCGACCGCGACGAACGCCTCGCCGAGCTCTCAGGCTGATCGCACCGGCGCAATGTGCGCTTTGTGATCGTTTGCACGTTCTCAGCAGGCTTCGCGTCGTGCCTCGAGGATCCCTTTGAAAACCCTGCGGGGCTCTGTTACAGAGCCTCTCCGGTTTTTGCGCCGGTGTGGGATCATCTATGCAGAGCGAGCTCGAGAGGATCAGTGCGGTTGAGTGCCGCGTGCGCGTGGCCATCCCCTGGATTGACGTGTCGCCCCGGTGGGAAGCGAAGCTACGCGACCTGCGGAAGCGAGCCAACGTCCCGGGGTTCCGGCGGGGAAAAGTCCCGCCGAAGATCGTCGAGCGCATGTTCGGCAAGGGCGTCCGTGAGGAGCTGGCCCGCGACATCGTCAACGAGACGTTCCAAGACGCGGTGGCGAAGCACGAGAAGACCCCGCTGACGGTGCCGGTCCGCGAGTCGTGGACCTTCCGCAAGGGCCAGCCCTTCACCTACGTCGTCCGCTTCGAAGTTCCGCCCGAGCTCGAGCCCAAGGACTACGAGGGCGTCCCGGTCCGTCGGCGCCCGTCCGTGGTCGACGAGGCCAAGGTCGAGCAGATGATCGAGAGTAAGCGCGACGAGCTTACCGAGGTCCGCCCGATCCCCGAGGACTCCGATCGCGCCCAGACCCGTGACGGTGACATCTGGACGCTCGACCTCGACGGCACCTTCGGCGCCGCGCCGGTCTCCTACAAAGACGTGCGCGTGACGATCGGCTCGAGCGAGAACGAGGTGATCCCCGGGCTCGCCGCGGCCCTGGCCGAGCTCCCGCTCGAGGCCGTCGGCAGCGTGCGCGAGCTGAGCTGGACGCCGCCGAATCAGGAGCAAGTCGTGACCGTGAAGGCCGGGCTCCGCGATGTTCGTGAGACCTTCAAGCCCGAGCTCGACGACGAGTTCGCGCGCGACACCGGCGACGCGGAGAGCATGGATGAGCTCCGCAGCAAGTACGAGGCTGAGGTCCGCGAAGAAGACGGCCGCCAAGCCGAGCGAGAGGCTCGCACCCGCCTCGTCAACACGCTGCTCGAGCGCAACGAGTTCGAGGTCGCGCCGTCCATGGTCAACCGCGAGGTCAGCGCGCAGGTCGACATGTACAAGCGGCAATTCGCGCAGCAGGGCCTGACCTTGGCCCAGGCGGGCATGAGCGAGCGTGATCTCGTGCAGCAGCTGCGGCCGCGCGCGAACTTCCAGGTCCGCGCGTTCCTGCTGCTCGACGCGATCGGCAAGAAGCACGAGATCGTCGTCAGCGACGAGGATGTCGAGAAAGAGGTCGCGAGGATGGCCGAGGAGCGCGGGCAGAATGCCGATCGTTTGCGCGCGAGCCTGGAGTCCAACAACCAGCTGATCCTGCTTCGCGCTCAGCTCCGCGAGGAGCGGATCCTCGACTTCTTGATGGAGAAGGCCGAGATCACCGAGGCGCCCGACCCCGAGCATGATCACGATCATGATCACGACCATGATCACGACCATGATCACGACCATGATCATGATCACGACCACGATCATGATCACGACCACCACGGTCACGATCACGGGTAGGCGAGGTCGGTCACGCGGCGCGGAAACGCCCGCCGCGTGCCGGGAGAATCGGGCGGCCCACGACGAGTCTGGGCGGGCGCTCGCGGCGTGACTTTGGGTCGCGGCGTAGGGCTCGCCGAGCCTGTTGCAAGCGGAACTTCCAACCCGCGTAGAGTCTGGCGCGACTCGCTCGCGTAACAGTTCCGCCCGTGGGATCGAAGGACGAGGTCGACCCCCGTACTCGGCGGCCGGCTCGCCGTTGACGCGCGTCGCTCGATTGTTCGCCTGTGCGCGCTGTAGGCCGTGGTTGGCTCGTCTCGCGCTCCATTGGCAGTTTTGGCTCGTCCCGTGCTAGGCGTAAGTGGGAGCGAGCGGTGACGCCAAAGCGCTTGTGCGCGATGGGTCGAATTGGAACCGACTGCGGAGAACCCTCGCTTCGTGAGCCCTTGCGCCGACGGCCACCGGAAGTCACCATACAGAGAACCCGTCGGGACAGGGCGCGGAGCCGAGAGCAGAGTTTTTCGCTGACGAACCAGGGAGACCCTGAGCACGAGCGCCGCCCACGACCCGGAGAACGTTGAATGAACGGAACGCGCGAGAACGACATGCTCAGTCCGGTTGCGAACATCCCGTTTGTCGTCGAGCAGACGCACCGCGGGGAGCGCTCCTGGGACATCTACAGCCGCCTGCTCAAGGACCGAATCGTGTTCCTTGGGACGCCGGTCAACGACCAGGTGGCGAACGTCATCATCGCGCAGTTCCTGTTCTTGGAGTCAGAAGACCCCGAGAAGGACATCACGCTCTACATCAACTCCCCCGGCGGCGTCGTCACGGCCGGCTTGGCGATCTACGACACCATGCAGTACGTCCGCCCGAACGTGGCGACCTACTGCCTCGGGCAGGCCGCCTCGATGGGCGCGCTGCTGCTCGCTGGCGGCGCGCCCGGCAAGCGCTTCGCGCTGCCGAACGCGCGCATCATGATCCATCAGCCCTCGGGCGGCGCGCAGGGCCAGGCGATCGACATCGAGATCCAGGCGGCCGAGATTCTCCGGCTCAAAAAGAAGCTCAACAAGATTCTCGCTCAGCACTGCGGACGGACCGCCGACGACATTCTCAAGGACACCGACCGCGACAACTTCATGGACCCGGAGACCGCGAAGAAGTACGGCCTGATCGACGAGGTGCTCGTCCGTCGGCCCGACGCGGGCGCCTCCGAATAAGGAAGACTCATGAGCAAGCGCGACACCAACGGCAACCTCAGCTGCTCGTTCTGCGGAAAGAGCCAGAAAGAGGTCAAGAAGCTGATCGCGGGGCCGTCCGTTTACATCTGCGACGAGTGCATCTCGCTCTGCAACGACATCCTCGCGGAGGAGGTCCAGAAAGAGGAGCGCTCGGAGGCCGGCGGGAAGATCCCGAAGCCCAAGGAGATCCGCAAGATCCTCGATGACTACATCATCGGTCAGGAGCTCGCGAAGAAGATCATCTCGGTCGCGGTCTACAACCACTACAAGCGGATCAACGCGAAGAAGCTGCCCGACGAGGCCGAGCTGCAGAAGAGCAACATCCTGCTCCTCGGCCCCACCGGCTCGGGCAAGACCTTGATGGCGCAGACCCTGGCGCGGATCCTCGACGTGCCCTTCGCGATCGCGGACGCGACCAGCCTCACCGAGGCCGGCTACGTCGGCGAGGACGTCGAGAACATCATCGTCAGCCTGCTGCAGAACGCCGACCACGACGTCGAGCGGGCGCAGAAGGGCATCATCTACATCGACGAGATCGACAAGGTCGCGCGCAAGGGCGACAACCCCTCGATCACGCGCGACGTCTCCGGCGAGGGCGTGCAGCAGGCGCTGCTCAAGATCCTCGAGGGCACCGTCGCGAGCGTCCCGCCGAAGGGCGGCCGCAAGCACCCGCAGCAGGACTTCCTGCAGATCGACACGACCAACATCCTGTTCATCTGCGGCGGCGCGTTCGCGGGCCTCGAGGACATCATCGATCACCGGCTCAACGCCAAGACCATGGGCTTCGGCTCGCAGCCCTCGCTCCGCAAAGAGCTGCGCCAGTGGGAGCTGCTCAAGAACGTGCAGAGCGAGGACTTGATGAAGTTCGGGCTGATCCCCGAGTTCATCGGCCGTCTGCCCGTCGTCGCGCCGCTTCAGGAGCTCGATGAGGACGCGCTGGTAGCGATTCTCACGAAGCCGAAGAACGCGCTGGTCAAGCAGTACGAGCGCCTGTTGATGATGGACGGCGTGACGCTCAAGTTCACGGACGCGGCGCTGCGCGCCGTGGCCAAGAAGTCCCGCGAGCAGAAAGCCGGCGCGCGCGGCCTCCGGACGATCCTCGAGCGCTCGATGCTCGAGGTGATGTACGAGGTCCCGAGCGTCGACAACGTCCGCGAGGTCGTGCTCAACGAGGAGTGCATCTTCAGCGGCGACCGCCCCGTGCTCGTCTACGAGGGCGAGGAAGAGACGAAAGAGGCGAGCTGAGACTCGCCGCCCACTCGCAAAAAAAGGACCCCCGCCGGGGGTCCTTTTTTGTTGGTTCGCTGCGCCCCGCGTGGGCGCCTGCGTCCCGCGGCTCGCTCAGTTGCCGAAGGTGTCGACCTTGAGCTTGCCGTCGCTCTTGAACGCGCCCTCACCGGCGCGCGCCTCCTCGAGCCCCGAGGTGCGGAGCACCCACATGCGCTTGCGCGAGACGACCTCGCCGTTCTCGCGCGCGCGGATGTCGATGAGGTTGTTGCCGGGCATCAGCGGGACCTCGGCCGCGAACTCGAGGCGACCCGAGCTCGGGTCCTGGCTGGCCTGGTAAAACACCTTCTCGCCGTGTCCGAAGAGGTCGCGCGAGGGGTTGTAGACGCCGATGAAGACATCGCGCACGGCCTGCTCATCCTCGGCGACGCCGCTGATCTTGATGCTCTCGTCGGCGGTGCTCGACACCGTGCCCGCGAGCGTGATCTTGGGCGGGCTCACGGAGTAGGCGTCCTGGACCCGGGCGTCGCGCAGGCTCGCGCGCGGGGTCGGCTGCACGTCGGACTTGCGCGCGAACGCGAAGCGGTCCTTGGCGAGCTGGACGCGGTACCACTCGCTCGTCTCGCCGAGCAGCTTGAACTTGGCCCCTGGCTCGCTGCGCGCGGTGAGCTGGGAGCCGAGCACGCTGGCGTAGAGGTCGACGGCCGCCGCGCTCACGACCGCGCCGCTCGACTTGCTGAGCTCGCTCGGCTGGCTGATCGGGAACACGAGCTTCTCGGTCAGCGCGACGCCGATCTTGGTGTCCGCGACCGAGAGCTCGATCTCGGTGCCGGTTTTCTCGGGCAGCTTGCGCTGCTCGAGGTCGAGCAGCACGACGCGCTCCTGACCTGGCTCGAGCGCCTTGATGCGCTCGCGGCCGGTGTGCAGGAACAGCGCGTCGCCGGAGAGGTTGCGGAGGTTGATCCAGGTGTCGAGCGCCTTGCCCTCGCCGGTGTTCTTGACGCTCACGCGCAGGCGGACGCGCTCGCCGACCTGCAGGGCGCCGTCGCCGTTGCCGGTGATGTTGGCGCCCAGCGCCGGGTCGTCGAGGATCTGGAAGCCGTAGGCGAACTGCGGGCGCGCGAGGCCCTCGCCGCTGATGTCGATGGAGGTCTTGGAGCCCGCCGCCAGCTTGGCGCCGTGCTGCTCGAACAGGCGGAAGTCGATCCGGTCGGTGCGCGTCAGCTCGCTCTCGGTGACGCTGAGCTTGAGCTTGTAGGACCGGCTCTGCCCAGGGTCCACGCGACCGAAGAATAGCTCGCGCTCGTCGAGGTAGCCGTAGTCGCTGTCGGAGATGGCGCGCACTTGATAGGCCGGCGCGTCGCCCTCGTTGGTGACCGTCGCGATGACCGTGCCCTTCTCGCCCGCGGGGATCTTGTTGTTCGATCGGTCTGTTTTAATAGACATCTTTAAGAGCGGGGCCGTGCCGGCGGCGGGCTTGGGCCCCGCGCTCCAGTCGATGCCGCGCGCGGTCAGGCTCGCGCGGATGCTGCCCTGCTCCGACGAGGCCTGGCTGTCGACGAACTCGTCGAGGCTGGCGAGGATCTTCTCGCGCGTCGGCGCCGGCGCCCACAGCACGAGGTCTCGACCGAGGCGGATCTCGGGGTCCTCGAGCAGCTCTTGGGCGGTGAACTCGTCCTCGGACTTCTCCTCGGTCGACTTGTCGTCGCCGCTCTTGCTCTTGTCCTTGTCCTTCGGCTTCTTCGCCGCTTTCTCGGGCTTTTTGTCCGGATCGCCGGGTCCGCCGATCGAGCCCCAGCCGCGGAAGTAGAGCGGGCCGGCGGTGATCTGCTGCGAGGGGTCGGTCTTGTCGTTGGTGAGGTGGTCGGCGAGCGCCTCCTCGCGCACGAGGTCGAAGCGCTTGCGCCCGAAGTAGGCGATGTGCTCCTTGCCGATGAGCACCGGGACGGTCTCGAGGTCCGGGCTGACGCCGACCGACTGGATCGAGATATCGCCCGGGGTCAGGTACTGCGCGATCGTCAGCTTGAGCGCGAGCTCCTCGTCGCCGAGCTTGCGGTCGTGCAGGACCTGGACGGAGCCTTTGCCGAACGAGCGGCGGCCGAGCAGGACGGCGCGGTCGAGGTTGCGGAGCGCGCCGGCGACGATCTCGGTGGCGCTCGCGGAGCCCTCGTTGATGAGCACGACGACCGGCAGGTTGGGGAAGTCGTAGCGGTCGTTGGCCCGCATGACGTCGCGCGGCGAGGTCCCGCCGACGGTGGAGACGATCGTGCCGCTCTGCAGGAAGGCGTCGGCGACCTCGACCGCGGCGGTGAGCAGCCCGCCGGGGTTGTCGCGCATGTCGAGCACGACGCCGCGAACGCCCTGTTTTTCGAATTCCGCGAGCTTCTCGCGCAGCTCTTTGCCGGTGGTCTGCGAGAAGTTGCGCTTGATCTGCAAGAGGCCGACGCGCGCGGGCTGGCCGTTGCGGTCGGTGCCGGGCAGGACGTTGCCGATCACGCTCTCGAGCTTGATGATGGCGCGGGTGATCGTGAACTTCTTGGGGGAGGTGAGCCCGGCTCGACGCACGCGGATGTCGACGTTCGTGCCGGCCTCGCCGCGCAGTCGATCCACGGCCTCTTGCAGGCCCATCGTGACCGTGGACTCCTCCTCGATCTGCACGATCTGATCGCCGGCCTTGAGCCCGACCTTGTCGGCTGGGTTGCCGTCGATCACGCGGATGACGGTGAGCTTGCCGTCGCGCATGCCGACCTCAATGCCGAGCCCGCCAAAGTTGCCGCGCACCCCCATGCGCATGCTCTCGAAGGCCTCCGGGCGCAGGAGGTTGGTGTGTGGGTCGAGCGTGCTCAGCACCCCCTCGACGACGGCGTACTCGGCCTTACGCAGCTCCTCTTCGGTCAGGTCGCTGTGCTTCGCGACGAAGCGGAACACCTTACGAACCCGCTTACCGACGGTCCACAGCGCCTCGACGTCGTCGGTGCGGAACTCCTCGTCGGTGGTGCCGACGCGCACGCGCACGCGGCCGGGGGTCTGGGTGTCGGTGACCAGCACCTGCGGAATCGAGCGCTCGAGGCCCTCGAGGGCGTTGCGCGTCATCTTCTTGGGGTCGATGCGGTCGGGCTCGACATAGTACTTGGCGATGTACCAGAGCGACCAGTCGAGCACGCGCAGCTCGGAGGCGGTGTGCGGCTGCTCGAGCCGGCCGAGGCCGTTCGGTTGGCCGCGCTGGGCTTGTGTCGTGTCGCTGAAGGCGGTGAGCCCGAGCGCGACGAACAGCGAGCCGAACACGATGGCGGGGGTCGAGAGCCGGCTCTTGCGCGGGTGCGACGACGTCAAAATTGGCACCCATCAAGTCTAACGAGCGGGCCCGGGGGCGGCCACCCGTGGACCGCAGGGCCGGTCTAGCGGCGATCTCTGTGGGTCTCGCGGTGAAGGATCGCCCGAGGCGCCATGAACGACGTAGGATCGACTGCGCGCGACCCACTCGAGGACGCCGATGTTTCACGCGCGCGCGCCCTGCTGGCGGCGTCGAGCTCGTGGGCGTTTGCGGGCGTCTCGCAGGATGCGCCGGCGCGTTCGAGAGGGCCGGCGGAGCGGATGAGAGACGGCGCGCTCGGTGTACTACACTGCGCCGTACGATGGCTTCGAGCGAACCCAAAGCCAAGCGGGGGAAGACGAAGGCGAAGGCCAAAAAACCGCGTAAGCGCGGCGCTAAGGGCGGCCGGAAGGCGAAATCCGCCTCGGCGCAGGCGAGCGCGGAGAGCGGCGATGTCGTCGTGGAGCTGGTCGACGAGGACGAGGTCGATCTCGATGACGACAGCGTGATCGAGGTTGAGGCCTCCGTCGTCAGCGAAGGGGACGACGCCCTCTCCGAGGTCGAGCCGGCGACTGACGACGAGCTCGAGGCCATCGAGTCCGACCTCGTCAAAGATCTGGCGCGACGCCGGAGCGCGAAGACGGCCTCGACGACGGCGCTGGCGCGGCGCGATCCCATGGCCGCGTACATGTCCGAGGTCCGGCGGCATCCGCTGCTCACGCGCGAGGAGGAGTACGAGCTCGCGGTGCGCTGGGTCGAGAACGACGACCAGGAGGCCGGGCGCCTGCTCGTGACCTCCAACCTGCGCCTCGTCGTCAAGATCGCGCACGAGTACAAGCGGACCTACACCAACCTGCTGGACCTGGTGCAGGAGGGCAACGTCGGCCTGATCAAGGCGGTGCAGAAGTTCGACCCGTACCGTAACGTCAAGCTCTCGACCTACGCGGGCTGGTGGATCCGGGCGTACATCCTCAAGTTCATCCTCAACAACTGGCGGCTGGTGAAGATCGGCACGACCCAGAACCAACGCAAGCTGTTCTTCAACCTGCGCAAGCAGCAGGCGCGGCTCAAGCAGGCCGGCATCGACCCGACGCCCGAGCGAATCGCCCGCGAGCTCGATGTCTCGACCAAAGAGGTGATCGAGATGGAGCGGCGGCTCTCGTCGCCGGACGCCTCGCTCAACGCGCCGCTGGGCTCGGACGACGACAGCGGGCGCACGCGCATGGATGTCATCGAGGACACCCGCGCGGATCCGGAGGCCGACGTCGACGCGGCCCAGTTCAAGAACCTGCTCTCCGAGAAGCTGCAGCGCTTCGGCTCGACCCTGCGAGGGCGCGAGCTGGAGATCTTTCGCGATCGCCTGATGTCGGACGAGCCCGCGACGCTGCAGTCGCTCGGGAGCCGCTGGGGCGTCAGCCGAGAGCGCGCGCGGCAGCTCGAGAAGCGGATGGTCCTGCGGCTGCGTAAGTTCTTGCAGGACGAGCTCGGCGACGCGGTCCAGATCGCGCTGGGGCACGAATGACGGCGGCGGACGGGTGCTTGACGCTCGTCGGCACGCCGCTGGGAAATCGCGGGGACCTCAGCCCGCGCGCGCGGGCGGCGATGCTCGGCGCGGATCTGCTGCTGTGTGAAGACACGCGCAGCCCCGGGCGGCTGCTCGCGGGCGAGGGCGAGCTCCCGCCGCGGATGAGCTGCTTCGCCGGCAACGAGGAGGAGCGCCTCGCGACGGTGCTCGAGCGGCTCTCCGCCGGCGCGCAGATCGTCTACGTGTCAGAGGCCGGGATGCCGGTGTGGAGCGACCCGGGCGCTCGGCTCGTGCGCGCGGTGGTCGAGGCCGGCTACGCGCTCGACGTGATCCCGGGCCCGACGGCGGTCGCGGCCGCCGTCACGCTCAGCGGCTTCACGGGCTCCGACGTGCAGTTCCTCGGCTTCCCGCCGCGCGGCGGGAGGGGGCGCGCGGCGCTGCTGCAGCGCGTCGCGGAGGCGGTCGGCACCTCGGTGCTGTACGAAGCGCCAGGTCGCGTCGGGGAGCTGCTCGCCGCGCTGGCGTCGGCGTGTGAGCCCGAGCCGCGACGCGCCGTGATCGCCCGCGAGCTCACGAAGCTCCATCAAGAGGTGCTGCGCGGCAGCCTGCCCGAGCTGCGCGAGCAGCTGCGGGCGCGCGGCGGCTCGCTGCGGGGTGAGGTGACGGTCGTGGTCGAGGGGCGGCGCGGGGACGTGGAGCCGCGAGACGCCGCGCGGGAGGCCGCGCGCTCGCTCTGGTCGGTCCTTCAGGACATGTCGATGAAGCCGCGGCAGAAGGCGAAGCGGATCGCCGCGCTGACGGGCCTCGAGGCGCGAGCGGTCTACGATCAGCTGCGCGCGCTCCGAGGCGGATGAGCGGCGAAAAGCAGAAGAGCTGAGCCCGCGTCCGCGAGCCCAGCTCCTGCGCCCTTCAGGGTCGACCTGACTAGAAGGTCAGGAGGAACTTGAAGTAGGGCGTGACGTTGATGACGTCGTCGACGAGGTAACGACGACCGACGTTGTCGACGACATCGCGGCGCACCGGGTTGACCTCGGCGCTGCCGGCGTCGACGACCCCGTTGTCGTCGAGGTCGACGCCGCGGCTCGCGGAGGTCACGAAGTGCCGCGTGTTGGTGTTGATGTCGGCGCCGACGGTCAGGGTCGCGTACTTGCTGAGGTGCGCGACGAGCCCGGCGCGGAGGCCGAAGACCGCGTAGTCCTGGATGTCGGTGATGCCGTCGAAGCGATCACAGCCCGGAGCCGCGCCGGCGCCCTCGATGTAAGAGGGATCGGTCGGGTTCGCCTGGGCGTAGGCCATCACCGAGTTGCGGTTACAGGCCGCGGACATCCCCGGGCTGTAGTTGCCGACCAGCGCCGGGCTGTCGGCGAGCAGCTCCCAGACCTCGCTGTAGCCGCGGCCGCCGTAGAGCAGCTTGGCGCGACCCGAGAGCTCGATGGCGAATTTTTTCGACTTAGCCTTGCGCTCGAAGGGGACGATCTCGGTGCCGAACTGGACCCCGACCTGCGACTGCGGATCGGTCTTGTTCTGGACGTCGCCGCCGTAGTTCTGGAACAGCGAGGTGTTGCTGTTGCCGCGCAGCGACTGGTGCCAGTACGCCATGAAGAACGGGTTGAGGAACCGGTAGCGACGCGACAGCGCGGTCCAGACACCGAGCTGATGGAAGCCGCGGCCGACGGCGTGGTTGCTCGCGGGATCTTCGTCCGAGATGTTGCGCGAGAACTGCATCGGCTTGCCGACCGCGAACCGACCCTCGAGGCCGATGACCCAGTGCGGCATGTGAGAGAGCCGGTCCTGGTTCAGGATCGCGTACTTGAGCCCGACCCAGAGCTGGTCGAGGCCGTAGCGATTCGGCCCGCGGAAGATCTCCTGACTGTCCTCGCCCGCGAACGAGCCGTAGGGATCGTCGGTGTTGGTCGCGTCGAAGCCGGTGCGCGGCACGATGCCGTCGCGCAGCGTCGTGCTGTTGTCCTTGTTGACGCAGGTCGCCTCGTCGGGCGGCGAGACGTCACCGTAGACGCACGGGTCCGCGTCCTGGTCGAAGGAGTAGGAGCGCGTGTCGGAGACGACGACCGGGAGCTGAAGGTAGACCGCGAGATCACGGTACAGGCCGATCTCTAACGATGGCGTGACCGTGTGGCGCATCTGCTGGTACAGCAGGTCGCGGGCGATGCGGTTGGTGTTCCCGTCGCTCCACTCGCGAACGATGGCCGCTCGCTTGAAGGTAAAGTCGTAGCCGACCCCGAAGTGCAGGTCGAACGGGTCGTCCTCGTCGAACGAGCTCGCTACGCGGGTGACCTCCGCCGCCAGCGCCGACGGGCTAAACCCAAGGGTGAGGCCCACAATGGCCATCAATCCGCAAAGTTTCCGCATGGGGAGCACCTCAAATGAGTCGATGCACGCTACCAGCGCGGGGCCGCCAAGGTCAATATTCTCGGGGCCTAACGCGCTGTCTCTCGGGCGATTTGCGGTCTTGAACACCCGTGGTGTGCGCTTGACCGCAGGCGCTCACCGTGCAAAATTCACCGAATCGCAGCGCGCGTTCTGGGCACTGCCAAGACCGCTCACCCAAACTGCGGGTTCGAGCTCGGTCGGCGAGGGTTGTGAGCGCTCGATTGCGTTACTGCTTATCGCGCGTCGGGTCGTCACGCTGCTCGCGGAGCCCGAGCTCCTTCATCTTGGATTGCAGGCTACGGCGGCTGATACCCAGCTCTCGCGCCGAACGGGTCACGTTGCCGTCCGTCTTGCCCAGCGCCTCGCGGATCAGGGCTTCCTCCACGAGTCGTGAGCCCGCGCGCACCGCCTCTTTTAAATCGTGCCCGAGGCTCGAAAGCGGGAGCCGGATGTACTGCGGGAGGCTGGAGCCGGCGTGCGCGTTCTCGTCTCCGCGCGCGTCGGGCTGCTCGGGCTGCGCGGCATCGCTCGCGTCGTCGCGCGCGCCCGCGCGCCCGGCCGATGGCGCTGCATAAGCTTCGGGCAGATCATCGAGAACGATCTCGTCGCGTGACGCGAACAACACCATGCGTTCGATCAAATTCTCCAGCTCGCGGATGTTGCCGGGCCAGGGATATCGCTCGAGGGCTGAGAGCGCGCGGGGAGTGATCCCGGTGACCTGCTTCCCGAGACGCTCGTTACAGCGCCGGATGAAGTGGGCGACGAGCCGGGGGAGGTCATCAATTCGCTCGCGCAGCGCGGGCAGGTGAATCGGCACGACGTTGAGCCGGTAATAGAGATCTTCGCGGAAGCTGCCGGCCTTGATGTCGTCCTCGAGGTTGCGGTTGGTGGCGGCGATCAGCCGCACGTTGACTCGCATCGTCTTGACGCCGCCGACGCGCTCGAACTCGGACTCCTGGATGGCGCGCAGCAGCTTGACCTGGCTCTCGCGCGGGATCTCGCTGACCTCGTCGAGAAACAGCGTCCCTCCGTCCGCGAGCTCGAAGCGGCCTGCTCGCGCGGAGATCGCCCCGGTGAACGAGCCGCGCTCGTGGCCAAACAGCTCGCTCTCGAGCAGCCCGCTCGGGATCGCCGCACAGTTGACGCGGATAAACGGCTTATCGCGGCGCGGCGACCCGAGATGGAGGGCCCGCGCGACGAGCTCTTTGCCGGTGCCGCTCTCGCCGGTGATGAGCACGGTCGAGGGGCTGGCCGCGACCTTGCTGACGATCTCGCGGACGTTGCCGACGGCGGGGGACTTGCCGACCATGCCGGCGAGCGAGCAGGGATCGGCGCGCGCGTCCTCCTGCGCGGGCTCGGCGGCCATCGCCCCGGAGCCCGAGCGCCTCCGGGTGTTGATGGCCTTGGCCACGACTTGGTGGATCTGGTCGCGCTCGAAGGGCTTTTCGAGGTAGTCGAAGGCGCCGAGCTTGACCGCCTCGACCGCGGAGTCGACCGAGCCGAAGGCGGTGACGATGATGACGGGGAGGTTGGGCTCGTACTTGTTGAGCGCCTTGAGCAGGCCGATCCCGTCCAGGTTCGGCATCCGTAGGTCCGTGATCACCGCGTCAAAGGTCTGAGAGGGCACGGAGCGAACGCGCGCGAGCGCGGCCGCGCCGTCTTCCTCCGCGTGCACTTCGTATCCCTGCTGACGCAGCAGCGCGCTGAGGACTTTGCGAAGGTTCGGTTCGTCGTCGCAGATCAGGATGCGGGGGTTGGGCTCTGTCATCGGACCTTGTGTTCGGGATCGACCGGGCGAGGATACTGCTTACTACGCCGGCCTCACGTGGGGTAGGGCGGGGAGAACGACCGTGAATTGGGCGCCCCCGCCGTCCGGCGCCGAGACCTCGATCAGGCCGCGGTGATTCTCCACGATGCGCTGGCTGATGGGCAATCCCATCCCGGTCCCGCCGGATTTCGTCGTGTGGAAGGGGACGAACAGGTTGGTCATGGTGTGGTCCGAGAACCCCGGCCCGTTGTCCCGGACCGTGACGGTGACCGCGTCGCCGCTCGGGAGCCCGCGTTGGCGCAGGCCCATCGAGACCCGGACCTCACCCGGCGAGTCCATGTCGGCGATGGCGTCGAGGGCGTTTCTGAGCAGATTCAGGAGCACCTGCCGCAGGGAGTCGTCGTCGCCGCGAACCGGCGGGAGATCCTCGGGCGGCGGCTCGACGACGACCTTCTTGCGTCGCGCCTCGTCGAGCAGCCGCAGCGTGCCGTGCACCACGTCGGGGATCGAGACCGGCTCAAACGCGCCTTTAAAGGGGCGCGAATAGCGGAGGAACTGGGTGACCACGCGGTTGAGTCGGTCGACCTCCTCGACGATGACCTCGAGGAATTCGCGGGTGTCGGGCTCGAGGTGACCCATCCCGCCCTCGAGCACCTGGGCGGCGCCCTTGATCGCGCCGAGCGGGTTGCGGATCTCGTGGGCGAGACCCGCGGCCATCTGGCCGAGCGCGGCGAGGCGGTCCTGCTCTTTGCGCTGCTCGTAGACCACCGAGTTCTGGATCATGACCGCGGCCTGGGCGACGACCTCTTCGAACAGCTCGACCTCCTCCTGCGAGAACGGCTCGAGCAGGCGCTCGTCGTCGACGAACAGGACGCCCATGAGCTCGGGGCCGTGCTCGACCCGCGGCTCGGCCAGCTCGGCGTTCTCCAGCCGAGCTGGTTCGTCCCCCGCGTCTTCGACGTCGGGCTCGGGCTCCGGTCGCGAGAGGATCGGCAGCGCCAGGCTGCCGCCGACCGCCGACAGGGTCTCGAGACACTGATCGAGCTCGGCTTGGAGCTCTCGACCGGCGCGATCGCGCGTTCGCTGCAGCACGTCACGGATCTGCGCGCCGTTGCTCTTCATCCGCTCGAGCAGCGGGCGGTGGATCGCAAGGTCGATCAGCGCGATGCCGGCCACCCCGACGTGACCGCGCAGCGAAAGGCTCATGCCCTGCCGGTCGAGCAGGAACAGCGAAGCGCGCGTGACGCGGTTCGAATCGCGCAGCGTGTCCATGACGACGCTGACCATCGACTCGGGGTCGATGAGGTTGATGAGGCGTTGCCGGAGCACGCGCAGGATCGCGCGCAGGGCCTCGCGGTCGCGGAACAGCCAATCCTCAATACGGCGGTCGAGGGCCGCGCGGACAGGATCGATCAGGACTAAGACCGCGAACGACGCGACGACGATATTGAAGAGCTGAAGGCCGATGCTCTGGACGGTGATCGGGACCCACAGCAGCAGGAGCGCGTAGACGAAGGTGGTGGCGATCACCAAGGTCGTCATGCTGGCGATGCGGCCCAGCAGCTCGGGCAGCTCGAGCAGGCGCTCGCGCTGTAGCGTCTGGGCGACAAAGTAGAGGTAGACCGCAGTGACGATCGGGCTCAGCGCCGGGATCCCAGGGGACCCAAAGGCCAGGGCGATCAGGCTGGCGTAAAATAGATAGCGGAGCCGCGGCGCGACCGCGGTGCCCTCGGCCGCGCGCGCGGCCCGCCACATGCGCAGGGTCGAGTACAGCAGCCCGCCGATCACGTAGACGTACAGGCCGATGCGCACGTACATCCACTCGGGCTGCTCGGTGACGGGGTAGTAGATCAGACCGACGAGCTGGGCGAGCAAGATCGCCCACAAGAGCAGCGTCGTCGCCCGGCCGCCGCCGCGGTGCCCCGGCGCAGGGATAAAGCTCGAAAAGCAGCGATCCGCGGTCCAAGGGAGGATCAGCGCGATGGTCTCGCCGATCCAGATGAACAGCTCGAGGCGCGGGAACGCGGCGAAGAAGCGCGCGATGTGGAACAGCCCGAGGTTGATGCAGAAGGCCGCGAACAGGACGAACTGTTTTCGCGAGCGATCGCGCAGCAGCATGCTGATGCCGATCGCCAGCGCGACCGTGGCCGCCAGCAGCGAGCTCAAGCTCTCGTAGAGGTTGAGGCTGGGCACGGGCGCCCATGGTAGCGGCTTCGCCAGCCGAGGGGGCGGATCCAGCCGTCGTGAGAACTTGCCCGAACTTCTGGCCCGAGGACCCCGACGCGTGGCATGCTCGCCCCCATGGCAGGCAAGATCGAGACCGACGCCCGCGCTCAGCAGCTCTCCCGCGCGATCGCTTCCGACATTCAGCTCTACAACAAGCAGAAGATCGAAGAGGCGCTCGTCAACGACAACTTCTTCGAGGCGCTCGCCGAGGAGATCACCGAGGGCCGTGACCTGTTCCGCAGCCGCGTCTCGCACGAGCTGTTCCTGAAGAACTACTACGACCGCGCGATCGTCGACCGCGTGATCAAGCCGCTCGCGAGCCTCAAGACCCCGATCTGGTAGGGTCTGCCTCCCAGGCGCTCGCGTCCTCTCACGGGGAAGAGCGCCTGCTGGAGGATCCCTGACGCAACTCGCTCATCGCGGCCAACCGACCTGCGTGCTCCTCGAGGAGCGGCACGTTGGACAGCGCCTCGATCGTGCGCTCGTCGGGGCGCTCGCGGAGCGCGGTGAGCCGTGTTCGCGCTCGCAGCTCGCGCGCGCGTTCGCGGCCGGGCTCGTGACGATCGATGGCGCGGCGGTCAAGCCGTCGCGCGTGGTGGAGCGACCGCTCTCGGTCGAGCTCGTGCGGCTCGCGGCCGAGCCGCTGCGGGCCGAGCCCGAAGAACTCCCGCTGACGGTCGTGTTTGAGGACGAGCACCTGCTCGTCGTCGACAAGCCGGCCGGGATGGTCGTGCACGCGGGTCCCGGTCACCCGCGCGGGACGCTGGTCAACGCGATCCTCTATCACCTCGGCGCGCGCCCCGATGACTTGCCCGTCATGCCGGGAAACGACGCGACGCGGCCGGGGATCGTGCACCGGATCGACAAGGACACCAGCGGGCTGCTGGTGGTCGCCAAACATCTGCGCGCCCAGGAGGGGCTGGCGGTCCAGTTTCGCGAGCACACGATCCGCCGCGCGTACCTCGGGGTCGTGTGCGGCGTGCCGCGCTGGGAGAGCAAGAGCGTGCGGACGCTCCACGGTCGAGATCCCCGGGACCGTCGGCGGTTCTCGCCGCAGGTCGAGCGCGGGCGGACGGCGGTGACCCACGCCTGGCGCGAGCGCGCGCTGGTCGACGCGGCCTGCGTCCGCTTTCGCCTCGAGACTGGGCGCACGCATCAGATCCGCATGCACGCGCGGCACCTCGGGCATCCGCTGGTCGGCGACGCGCTCTACGGCGCCCGAGCGGGCTCCGACTTCGTCCGCGCGGCCACGCGGCGGATCTCGCTCAACCGCCACGCGCTGCACGCTGCAGAGCTCGGCTTTCGTCATCCGGTCCGCAAAGACAAAGACAAAGACAATGACGCCGCGATGCTCGAGTTCTCCTCGCCGCTCCCGCCCGAGCTCGAGGGGTTGATCGCGGCGCTCGAGCCGACGCAGTGACGTGCGGTAGTCATGGGCTCGACATGTTCGAGCGCTCGACCCTCTTGAAAAAAATTCCGGTGGGCCACGGCTTCACGACCCGCGCGGGCGGCGTGAGCGAGGGCCGCTTCGCGACGCTCAACCTCGGCCGGCGCTGGGGTGACCAGGCCAGCGCGGTGCGGGAGAACTACCGACGCGTCGCGCGAGCGGGCGGGTTTCCGCTCGAGCGCCTGCGGATCGTCAAGCAGGTTCACGGCGCGGCCGTGGTCCCGGCGAGCGAGGTCGACGAGGCGAGCGAGGCCGACGGGATCTGGGCGCGCCGCGGAGACGCCCCCGTGGCGGTGGGGGTGCTGACCGCCGACTGCGTGCCGATCCTGCTGGCGGATACTTCCGCGACTGTCGTCGCGGCGGTGCACAGCGGGTGGCGCGGCACCGTCGCGAACATCGCCGGCGAGGCGGTCAGGGTCCTCGTCGAGGCGGGGGCGCGTGTCGATCAGCTGCGCGCGGCGATCGGCCCGTGCATCGAGCTCGAGGCCTTTGAGGTCGGGCCCGAGGTCGCTGAGCAATTTCCAGACGCGGTCGTGGAGCGCGAGCGCTACCCCCGTCCGCACGTCGACTTGGTGGCGATGGTCCGTCTCCAGCTCGAGCGCGCGGGGGTGCCGAGCGTGGCGATCGAGCGGGTCGGCGGCTGCACGCACGCGAACCCGTCGCGCTACTTCTCCTATCGTCGCGACGGCGCGGGGATCGGGCAGCAGCTGTCCTGGATCGGAATTTTTTAAAAATTTCTTCCTAAGAAAGCTCGGAGCATGGTTGCGCCCGCTCGGGTAGATGACCTTTTGGGCAGCACGCAAAAAGCCGACAGCGCCGCGGGACGGCGTGTCGGCTTTCTTGCTGCGACCTCGAGGAGGAGGTCGCGCGAGCGGATGACCTACTCGGCTGCGGCGGGAGCCTCGGCGGGCGCCGCCTCGGCGTTCATCTCGCCGTACTTGTCAGCCATCGTCTTCTTCTTGGGGCTGACGATCCCGAGCACCGAGAAGGACAGGATCCACAGGAAGACCAGGGAAAACGAGCCGACGATGACGATCTGCGCCAACGCGCCGGGGGTCGTGATGGGGGGCTTCGAAGCCTCGAGCTCCCATTTGTTATCGGCGATCTCCGATGAAGACATGACTTGAATCCTCCAGAACCGTTGAGCGAGAACCGTGAAGCAGCAGGCGTGACACGCGCTTTCACGCCGTGAGTGCCGGGTCGGGACAAACGGGTTGCTCGTTTGTCGGGGATCGTCCCCGAACTTCGTCCCTGTGTCTTGCTGACGCTATCACGCCGGGGCTCAGGCCGACAAGATGCCGCCCGCGGCGCCAAATCGCCGCTCGGATTGCGAATTCGAGCGACGTCGGGGATAGGCTCCCCGGTCGGACGCAGCGCTGGAGTGATCTCCCCGGCCAACCGTGGCCGACGCGTCGGGTCCGTACCTGCATCCGACCATTACACGACGATAGGCGGCGGAGGTTCCCGGTCCCGGGGACCCCGCGAAAGAAAGCCGCAGAATCACTACTTCCGGGCGTTTCGGGCGTCGCCCGGGTCGCGCGGCGGCGGCCTCGAGGTGACCTCGAGGCCGTAGGCCGGCAGCAGCTCACCGGTCAGGACCTGGAGCTCGGTCATCGCCTGCAGGTAGTCGATCTGGGCGCGCAGCGAGTTGGCCTCGGCGATCTCGAGGGCGTCGAGGCGGAACAGGACATCGTAGGCGGTCGACCGCCCGACGGCGTAGCGCGCCTTCTCGGCCTCGAGGTTCTCCTGCGCGAGCGAGACGGCCTGGTCGGCGACGTCGATGCGCTTGGCGGCGTTGCGCAGCGCGTTGGAGGAGCGGATCACCGAGCCCGAGATCTGCTGACGCGTCGCCTGCAGGTTGGCCTCAGCCTTGTGCAGCTCGAGGATCGCGCGCTGGTGGTTGCCCTTGGCGCCGCGGTTCTGCACGTCCCACGTCAGGTTCAGCGAGGCCGAGACCGTGTAGTCCGCGATCAGCCCGTTGCTGATGTCGTCGGTGAAGATGTTGCGGAACGCCTGCCCCCAGTTGCCCTTCTCGCCGGGATCGCCCGAGCCGGCGTTGGGCACGCGGTCGATGCTGCGACCCTGGGGGGAGAAGCGACCCTGGAAGTCGAGCTGCGGCAGCCGCTGGTTGGCGGCGACGAGCTCGTCGATCTGCCGGCTGGCGATCGCCAGCTGCAGCTGCCGGATCTGCGGGTTCGCCTCCATCGCCCGCTCGATCTGGACCTTGTGGTCGTAGACCTGCGGCTGAAAGGCCGCGGGGTCGGTGGTCGGGGTCACGCCGATGACCTCGATCTCGGCGAGGTCCTGCCCCATGAGCGTCCGCAGCGTCAGGCTGCGGTCGATGAGGTTGTTCTCGGCGAGCAGGAGATCGTTCTCCTGCTGGGCCATGGTCTGCTCGACGCTGCGCAGCTCGATGGGCGAGCGGCGGCCGGCGGCGACCTCAGCCCGCGTGCGCTCGAGCTGCTCGCGGGTCAGCTCGATCGCGCGGCGCTTGTTGACGAGGTCGCGGTGCGCGTAGAGGACCTCCCAGTAGGCGTTGAGGAGGTCGCGCACCACGTTCTGGGCCGTGACCATCTGCAGCGCCTCGGTCTGGCTCGTGGCCAGGCGCGCCTTGTCGATGTCGGCGCGGTTGACCTTAAGGCCAGCTCCCTTGAGCAGCGGGTGCGTGAGCGTGAGGTTGGGCTGGACGGTGTACTGCGCCAGCTCGATCGAGCCGAGCGCGGGGTTGAAGATCGAGACCGGCTGGCTGGCGATCCCGCGGGTCATCGAGAACGAGAAGTCGATGGTGCCGCCGGTCTCGATCTTGCGGTTGATGCCGAAGTTGCCCGACAGCGACTTTGAGCCGGTCGAGAGCACGAAGGCCGAACCACGCTGGGGCGTGACGCTGTACGTCGCGGTCGCGCCAGCGCGGATGAACACGTCGTAGGCGCCCATCGCCGCCAGGACGTTGGCCTCGTTGATCGCGACATCGTAGACGTTGGACCGCAGGTCGATGTTCTGCTCGAGTGACTCTTTGAGCACCGAGCTGAGCTCGAGATCCTCGGTCGCGAAGGGCGCGCTCGGGTCCGTGCTGAAGGTCGGGAGATCACCGCTGTCGATCAGCTGGGGGCCCTCTCCGGTCGTGGTCGGCGACAGCGACCCCGGCCGCGGCCGCGGTCGCGTCGTCGTTGACGGCTGGGTTGTGCGTGGCGGCGGGCTCGACGGTCGCGTGGCGCTGGGCGGCGAGGACGAGGTCGACGGGCGGACCTCGGTGCGCGCCGGACCCTGCGGGGCCGGCTTGATCACACCGTCGGTCGTCGGTTGCCCGTTGCGGTCAAACGCTGGCTCGGCGCTGATGAGCGCCGCGAGCAGCGAGCTGACGCCGAGGATGGTGGAGGTGAGCGAGGACACGAAGGGACAATCGGCTGATAGCGTCGAGGTCTTCCGGGGTCAAGCGCGAGCCCCGGCGAGTGATGATAAGCACCCCTGGTTACGAGATTCCAGCGGATACCGGCGTGGTTTCACGCGTGCGCCTGGGTTGACGGGAGAAGTCTCGCATGCAGCGTACGACGCGCGGGTGCGCCCGGGCGAGTTTCTGCTTGCTCGACACAATCGCTTAACAATTTCCGCCGCCGACGCGCCATCGCGTCAATCGGTCGCGCTCGCGTGAGCACCCGAGGCTAGGGCGTCGGCGTCAGGTCGACGTGCAGCGTCCACCAGTCGACGCCCTGCCGGTTGTCGCGGACGACGTAGTGGAGCGTGGCGCGGTTGTTGCTCGGCAGCGCTAGCTCATCGTCGGCGCTCTTCATCAGCGTCCACTCGTTCTTGCTGACCGGGTCGTTACTCCCACCGCTCAGCAGCTCGCCCCATGAGATGAACCAGCTGCCGCTGTAGTCCTCGACGCGCGTGTCGTAGCCGTCGGCCCCGCCGTTGATCGGGACCAGGTACTCCTGCAGGAAGCGCTCGGGCGCCTCCGCGGTGATCTTGACGATGTCGCCCTCCTGCGCCGAGATCGCGCCGCCGTTGTCGATCTCGCCGAGCGACTCGCTGCTCCCGTCGGGACGCTCGAGCTCGACCGTGAAGCTCTCGACCCGCGGGTTGCGATCGCCGTCGGGGATCTCGGTGGAGCTCGGGAGCCCGTCGGGGAAGTCCAGGCCGAAGCCCTCGGCGAGCGCGAGCAGCTCCTCGAGCGGCCCGATCGTCAGGCGCTGGACGGCCTGGATGCAGAGGTTGTCGAGCTCGGTCTCGCCGCGCAGGAGCGCGTTCGCGCACTCGCTCGTGCTCGGGCCGTCGGGGCCGTGCCCAAACAGCACGAGCTCGATGTCTCCGCCGATCAGGACGTTCTGCGACAGCGGGACGGTGAACTCCTGCAGGCCGTCGTCGTTGAGGTTGGCGCGGATGATGCAGGGGCTCGGGAACTCGGGCAGCTCGCCGCCCTGGAGCTCCTCGGGGTTGAGCTCGAAGAGCGTGAGCTGGGGGCACTCGGGCAGCGCGGACAGATCCGTCGGGATCGCGCCCTGGGTGCAGGCGAACAGGCCCTGGCCCGGGGGCAGCTCGCAGGCGATCCACAGTGGATCAATGATCGCCGGGCTCTGCACGTCCTCCGCGTCGACGATCATCGGCGACAGCTGGACGGTCTCGAAGGGCAGCGCTTGGCAGCGAACCCCGAGCTCCTCGGTGTCCTCGGGATCGCCGAAGGGCAGCGCCTCGCTGACCTCCATCTTCATGGCGAGGACCCGCGTGCTCACGATCAGGCGCGAGGGCGGCAGCGTGTCTCCGCAGGCGCCGCTGAGGAGCGTGCCCGCGGTCGCGGCCAGCAGGCCGACTCGGCGCAGGCCGATCCGAGGGCCGAGGTGCGCGGCTCGAGGCACAGCTCGACGATACCCGACTTCGTGATCGGTCGCTGTAGGCGTCGCGGGCGCGGGCGCGCTCGCCCGTGTGACTCGAGTCGCTGGCTGCATGCGTCACCACTCCAGGCGCAGGCCGATCGAGGGCAGGATCGGGAGCGAGGCGATCTGTGTGCTCTGCTGGAAGTTGTAGCTGTACTGGTAGCCCTCGACGTTCTGGGCGTTGTAGATGTTGAGGATGTCGACGTAGAGCAAGAAGCTGAGTCGGCGGTAGACCCAGCGCTTGTCGACGCGGATGTCGAGCTGGTGAAAGGGCGGCAGGCGGTCCGAGTTCACCGGCCCCTGGATCGGGATGTAGACCCCGGACGCGCCGTCGAAGACGCTGCCCGTGATCGGCGTCTGCGGGTTGCCCGACACCAGCCGGAAGCGCGCGCCGATCTGCCACTGCCGCGGCAGCTTGTAGCTGGCGATCGCGGTCAGGATGTGGGTCTGGTCAAAACCGAACAGGATGAAGTCGTCCTCGGGCGTGTCGCGCCGAGTGCTGCGCATCAGCGTGTAGCTGATCCAGGCGTAGAGGTTGCGGGTCAGGGCTTTGCGCGCGAGCAGCTCGCCGCCGAAGATGTGACCGACGCCGGTGCTCGCCGAGATCTCGGGCCTGATCCCGTCCTCCTCGTCGAGCAGCAGGTTGTTCGACGGCGCCCGCAGGTTCCACAGGTACTTGTAGAAGCCGGTGAGCTCGAGCTTGATGTCGTATTCGAACTGGTGCTCGAGGCCGAGGCTGGTGTGGAGCGCGTGCTCGATGCCGAGCTCCGGGTTGCCGAAGGTGTCGTCCCAGGTCGCCGGCGGGTTGGGGGCCTGGGTGTAGAGGCCGACGCCGGCCTTGAGGACCGAGTTATCACCTGCCTGAAGCGCCATGCGCAGGCGCGGGTCGATCGAGGCCTTGTTGAAGGGCGCGGAGTAGAACGACAGGCGCGCGCCGGGGTACAGCGTGAGGCGCTTACCGGCCTGGATCGTCATCGTGCTGTAGAGCGCGGGGAGCAGCAGGTTCGAGGTCACGGTCGTGGTGGCGAGCTCGTCCGAGCCGCCGCCGCCGGTCGAGAGCGGCGCGGTGATCGAGAGGTCGAACCAGCTCGCCGTGAACTCAGTGCCGAAGCGCACCGACGCGTTGCGCGACAGCCTGCGGCCGAGCTCCGCGCGGGTCGAGAGCGTGTTGGCGATGATGTCGCCCTGCACGAAGTCGAACACGAAGAAGTTGACGAAGTCGTGGCGAAACGAGGGCGTGAACAGGAAGTCCCAGCCGCCGAGGCGCTTGGTGTAGGCGACGTCGGCGCGGTGGAAGTAGACCCGCTGGCTCAGGCGGTCGCGGTCGTCGCTCGCGGTGTCGTTGCTGTCGGAGAACAGGAACTCGAGGCGGTCGTAGGAGCCGAACCACTTCACCGAGAGGTTGCCGCTGTCGACCGGGTAGTCGAACAGGAGCTGGTAGTCGTAGTAACGCGGCGCGGCCGTCAGGCTGAGGCCGGCGTCCGGCGGGATCACGGCCGGCAGGAGCAGGTCGATGTAGCTGCGGCGGAAGCTGCCGACGATCGAGCCCTTGCCGACCGGGCCCTCCATGAGGATCCCGGTGTCGAACAGGTCGCTGTCGATGTAGCCGTGGAAGCCGTCGCGCCGGCCCTTGCGCGGCACGACGTTGATGATGCCGCCGGTGGCGTCGCCGTAGCGGCTGTCGAAGTTGCCGGGGATGAAGTCGAGCTGCGTGAGGATGTCGGAGTTGAAGACGCTGGTGAGGCCGCCGAAGTGAAACAGGCTCGGGATCTCGTGGTAGGCGAGGTAGACGGCTGAGTCCCCCGGCGCGGCGCCGCGGACCGCGAGCAGCCCGCCGCCGAAGGGCGCGCGCGCGACCCCGGGGAAGTTCTGGATCGCCTTGAGCGCGTCGCCCTGGGTGCCGGGGATCGTGTTGATCTCCTCGACCGTGATCGTGCGCCGGTTGATCTCGCCGACGTCGTCTTTGCGCGAGCGGACGACGGTCTTGTAGGGGTTGTAGGTCAGGGGCTTCGGGAACAGCTCGAGCTCGACGCGCTCGTTCGGGACGAGCTGCTCGACGGTCTCGATGCGGTTGTGACCCTCGGCGAGCACGATCACGCGGACCTTGCCGTCCGGGACGCCGCGGAATTCGAAGCTGCCGTCGAGGCCCGAGAGCGTCCGGCGCGTCCACGCGGGCTCCTCGTCGCCGTAGCGGGTGTAGTCGATCTCGCCGAGCTCCTCGTCGTCGGCCGCGGGCACGACGAGCACCACCGCGCTGTCGATCGGCGTGCGCTGACCGGCCGAGCGAACGACGCCGGAGATCCGCACGGGGCCGGTGTCCGCCGGCGTTTTGTCCTCGGCCGCGTCGCCCTCGGTCTCGTCGCCCTCGGTCTCGGGCTCGGGCGCGGGCTCAGGGGGCGGAGGCGGCGGGGCGAGGTCGAGGCCGATCGCGAGCACGACCTCGACGGGCTGGCCCTTGTATTGACCTGGCTGATAGCGCAGCTCACCCACGGCCGCGAGCGCGCGCGCGTCGAGCTCCGGGTGGACCGACTGCGTGACCTCGAGCTCGCGCGGCACCCCGTCGACGCCCACGAGGTACTTGACGACGACCTGACCGGCGGGCGGCGAGTCGAGCTCGAGCAGCGCGGGCGGGTACGCGATCGGCGAGGCCTGATTGAGCAGCTGCGGGGGCGTGTAGTCGTCTTGGGGCGCCGGCTCGAGCGCGTGCGCGACCGCGACCGTGGTTGTCGTCGTCGCTACGCCGCCGAGCGTGGCGACGGCCGTCGTGAGGGAGAACAGCGCGGTCCGGAGTCTGTTCGCGGGACGAAGCACAGCCAGTCAATCAGTCGTCGAGCTGGAATTCGTACTCGTACCGTAACTCGTAATCCGCGGGCTGTCCGTTGGTCGCGATCGCGGGCTTGAACCGTGAACCGCGCAGCGCCTTGGCGGCGACCTTGTCACAGCCATGCCCGATGCCCTTGACGATGCTCACCTTGCGCACGTCGCCGGTCCGGCGCACCTGGACCTTGAGCACGACGGTGCCCTCGATGCCGAGCTCGCGCACGGCGGGGCACTGCAGCTCCTTGACCTTGAGCACGCGCGGCAGCGTCTTGATGCGCAGCTCGCCGGTCGGCGCCCACGCGGCGCCGCCGTTTTTGTCGGTCTTGACCCCGGGCGGGCGTGAGCCCTTGCCCTTCGAATTCGGCTTGCCGGTCCCGCCGGGCACGCCGCCCGGCTCGCCCTTGCCCACCGGGACGCCGGAGTTGCCGTCCTGGACCACCTGGCTCTGGTCGAAGCGCAGCGGAGGCGGCGGCTCGTCCGACACCGGCTTCTGCTTCACAGGCGCCGGCTTGACCTTGCGCGGGCGCTTCTTCGGCGGAGGGGGCTGCTCGGGCGGCGGCTCCTCGGGCTCTGGTTCGGGTTCGGGCTCCGGCTCCGGCTCGGGCTCCGGCTCGGGCTCCGGCTCGGGCTCCGGCGCGGGCTCCGGGAGCTCGACCTCGGTCAGGACATAGAGCTTCTCGGGCTCTTCGGGCGGATTAAAGATCGCGGTGATCTGAAACACGAAGAACAGGATCACGTGCGCGACCACCGAGGCGATCGTGCTCAGGCTCGATCGCTGTCCGGCACCAGGTCCAGGCGCTAGGCTCGGGTGAGTGGGGGCGGACACGGTGGGCTCCTGCCGACGAGCTATCCGCCCGCGCTGGCCCCGTCCTTGGGCTTCGGCTTCTCAGTCGCGACGGCGTACTTCTTGACGCCGGATTCACGCAGCAGATCCATCAGGTGGACCATCGCGCCGACGTTGGCTTCCTCGTCGCACTGGATCACGCCCTGCAGATCCGAGTTGTCAGCCAGCTTGGCCTTGACCGCGTCGCGGATGGTTCGGTCGACCTCCTCAGGCGCGATCTTCTGGCGGTCGACGAACACGCTCCCGTCCTTGGCGCACTGCAGGAAGATCTGGTTGGGGTTCGACTCCATGGTCTGACCGGTCTGGGCGTCGGGCTTGTTGATGTTCATCGCCTCGGACGCCTGGATGGTCGTGGTCGTGACCATGAAGATGATGAGCAGCACGAGCATCACGTCGACCAACGGGGTCACGTTGATGCCGGTGATCTCCTCGTCTTCGCTATCCGTTGATCCCGCCACTCAGACCTGCTAGCTGCGCTTGTCGCCCTGCCCCTCGAGCAGGGCGTGCACCATGTTGGTCACCGCGTCGGCCTCGCTGAGGAGGGCCTTCACGCGGCGCATGAAGAAGTTGTAGGCGATGACCGCAGGGATCGCGACGAGCAGACCGACCGCGGTCGCGACCAGCGCCTCGTAGATGCCCGACATCACCTTGTCGGAGTACTCGGCGGTGCCCTGGATGCCCGACTCGGCGAGCCCACGGAAGGTCTCGATGATGCCGAGCACGGTCCCGAGGAGGCCGATGAACGGCGCGTTGGAGCCGACCGTGCCGAGGTAGCCGAGGTTCTTCTCGAGGCGCAGCTTCTCGCCCGGGCGCAGCGCCGCGATGATCGAGGCGGTCGCCTTGCTGCCGCGATCGGCGTTCGAGATCATCTCGGCGGCGATGCGGCCGCCCGGGGCGGTCACGGTGCTGAGCAGCCGCTGCGCCTTGTCGACCTCGCCGTCAGAGAGCGCGGCGTGGAGGTTACGGAGGAGGGCGGCGTCTTTGCCCGCGAGGCCGCGGAAGAACATCCACCGCTCAAACATCACGGCCACGCTGATCAGGCTCAGGATGATCAGCAGCCCGAGGATCCACTCCGCGCCGACGCTGGAGAGTTGGAGAAAGGTCTCGGTGAGATTCATGTGGAGGCCCGCGAAACCCTAACTGAAAACATCGTTGCTCGGCCAGCCGAGCCGTGGAGTCGCGTGCGCGGTCGATCGCGCGAGACAGGAGGCGTTATCCGGGCTTGGCTCGAGCATGATCGAAAAACCAGATTTCAGTCGATTCGCGCTCGCGGGGCGCCCTAAAGCGCAACCCGGACCTCGGAATATCGCTTGCGCATGTCGCGCATGTCGCGTTTGGGTTAGTGCGGGTCGGTGGGCGCCATGAGCTCACGCAGCAACTGCGTCGCGTAGGAGCCCGCGGGCAGCATGAAGCCGAGGCGAATTCCAGGGCTCGCTACGGACGCAGGCGGCTCTTCACTGGCCAAAGCTGGCGCCTCCGCCACCGCGACCGATACATCCTCGGGCGTCACCCGGAGCACAATCGCGCGTCGCGTGCCAGGGACTTTTCGACCGAGGCGCGCGAGGTTCTCCCGGGTGATCTCGCAGCTTCGCAGAACTTCATCCTCGAGCGCGCGGGCAGGGGTCCCGGGTGACGGGCTGCGGGTCTTGCTGCCAAAAATCGGGCCGGTGAGCTCGATCTCTCCCTCGTCGAGGCGGCGTTGATCAAGCGCAGGGTCGCTGGACTCAAACATCCCGCCCGTCGCGGTTTTTTTTAGGATGTCGCCGCGCAGGACCGTCCGCATCAAGCCGCGCTCGCGACGCGCGAGCACGTAGAGGTTGAACAGCGCGGATTGGCCGGCGCTCGTGATCAGGTCGGCCTTGATCCTGCGCTTCGCGGCCCTGGGTGAGCTGAGCTGCGCGAGCCCGCGCGCGGCGTTGCGTCCCCCGTGGCCGAAGCGCTGGGGTCCGTAGAGGTTCTCGAGTCCGCCTTGCTCGGCGAGCAGACGAAGCTTGGCGGCGATCCGTCGCCGCGCCTCGTCTAGCGGGGTCGCGAGCCCGCGGATCACGATGACGAAGCGATTGCCGCGCAGGTGCCCGCGTCGCAGCTTGTTGCCGTGGCCGCGGGCCGGCCCGAGGGTGATCGCCGGGTGCGTGAAGCCGGCGAGCGCCGGGCCGCAGGAGGCCGGGACCGTGATCCACTGCTCGGTGATCGCGTGGCGGTCTTTGAGCCCGGCGAGCCCGATGTCGCGGCGCGCGATGTCGAGCTGACGCGCGAGCTCCCCGAGCGCGGCGTCGGTGGTCATGCCGCGCTTGCGCAGGGTGAACATCAGGTGCGCGTCGACGCGATCGTCGGGCGCGTAGGCGGGGATCTCGACGACCTGAAAGTCCTCGACGACGACCCTCAGCCGCCCGCCCGCGCCGGGGAGCGACGCGGTCTGCAGCGGCGGCTCGACCGCCAGCTCGAGCCGTCGCGCTCGCTCGTCGTCGTCTCGCTCGACGGGGGCTGACTCCACCATCAGCCCTGCTTGGAGGCGCTGTTGTCGTCGCGATCGCGCGGCGGCTGCGTGGTGTCGGGCTGGTTCTCGGGCCAGACATTGGTCGGCGGCGGATCGTTGGGCGGGGGCTGCTTCTCGGAGGCCGGCGGCTCACGCTCGGGCTCGCGGCTCGGCTCCGGCTCGCCTGCTTTCGTCTTGGCCGGCTCGCCGTCGCCCTTCGGAGGCTCTTTCCCGGGCGCTTTTTCGGGCTCTTTCCCGGGCGCTTTTTCGGGCGCTTTTTTGGATTCTTTCCCGGGCTTCGCCTCGGCCGCGCCTGGTTCGGCGTAGCGTCGCTCGCGGAGCTCTTTACGCTCCTCGAGCTTCTTCTCGCGTTGCTCCTGCTTCTGCTTCTCGACCTTGTTCAGGTTGTACTCGTCCTTGGGCAGGATCGGGCGCGGTGGTTCGGGCGGGCTGCGGTCGGGCCTGGGGCGGCTCGGGTCCGCGGGGCCGAACTCGTCGTAGATGTACTTGAGGTACAGCTTGGCCTGCTTGCCGTTGTGGTGGCGCGGGTGCTCGGTCTGCAGCTCGGTGAAGGTCGCGCGCGCGAGCTCGATCTCCTCTAGGCGCAGGTACGTCAGCCCGAGCTGGAACAGGACCTCGGCGTCGAGGCCGATCCCCGGGTAGCGCTCGTGCGCTCGCTCGAGCCGCATGATCGCGGCCTCGGGGCGGTCCTTCTTCAAGTAGTAGCGGGCGACGTAGAGCTCGTGCTCGAGCAGCTGCCGGTTGACCTCGTCGCGCAGCTTGATCGCGTAGGGCTCCATCTCCGTCCCCGAGTGGTGATCGAAGAAGTACTGCAGCTCCGACATCGCGTCGCGCAGCTGGCTCTGGTCTTTTTGGTAGTAGGGCGGGAGCAGGAAGAAGTTGCTCGGCGAGTTCTTGTGCGCGGCCAGGGCCGCCATGTACGAGACCCAGCCGTTGCGCACGTGCTTGTGCGTCGGGTGGAGCTTGGCGAACTGCCGAAACGCGTCCTGCGCGACGATGTACTCCTCGCGCGCGAACTCGGCGCGGGCGACCAGCAGCTCGGCCTCGACCGCGTAGCGGCTGAAGGGGAAGCGAATCCGCACGAAGTCCGCGTAGGCGACCGCCTCTTCCCAGTCGCGGTCGGCGAACTCACCGAGCGCGAGCTCGTAGTTCTCGCGCGCCGTCTGCCCGTAGTCGGTGCTGAGGTCCGGGCCGGTCTTGCACGCGCTCGAGGTGAGGCCCGCGATGAGCGTCGCCGCGAGCGCGAGCGCGAGCCGAGCGCTCGCGCGAGCGCTTCTTCCTGATAGGGGAGCGCGCGGGCGAGCGCGGCGCGAGGTGGACTCGTCAGACTGGTTCATGCGCGCCCGATCTCGCGCGGCGTTGCGAAAAAGCGGTGGCAGCTCGTGTTCGCCCGCATGGCAGCGGCGGGCACGGTAGCGGTGCTGCGCGCGGGATGTCAAACCCGTCCTTTCGCGCAGGGAGCCGCTCAGCCGCCGGTCGAGCGCTCGAGCGGAGCAGGCCGGCTCGGCAACCGCGCCCGCGCGGCGCGTATTCCCGAGTGGTGGCGGCGCGGCGGCGAGCGCGTTCGCGGGACACCCGGCCGTGGACAGGGGCGCGGGTTGTTAGGGCCGGGCGGGGGAGGCTGCTACTCTTCGCCGCGGCGATGGGGACGGGCCAGGACCATGGCGCGGAGCAGGGCTCCGGCAAGCATCTCGGGTTTTGGCCGGCGCAGGCCGTGGTCGCCGGGGCGATGCTCGGCATCGGGATCTTCATCGCGCCCCCGGTGGTCGCGGCCCACGTCACGACGCCTGGCTACTTCCTGTTGATGTGGCTGATCGGAGGGCTGGCGGCGCTGTGCGGAGCGCTCAGCGTCGCCGAGCTCGGCGCGATGATGCCGCGCGCCGGCGGCGACTACCCCTATCTCCAGCGGGCCTACGGGCCCGGCGTCGCCTTCGCGGCGGGCTGGCTGCAGCTGCTTGCGACCTTCCCCGGCTCGCTCGCGACGATGGCCGTCGGCACCGCCTCGTACCAGCTCCCGGTCCTGCTCGGCCCTGAGTACACCAGCACCATCTCGGTCTTCGGTCTGTTCTCCATGGACGCCGCGACCCTCTGGGCGCTGCTCATCGTCGTCGCCTTAACCGTGCTCAACCACATCGGCGTGGTGCTGTCCGGGCGCGCGCAGGTGGTGCTCACGACCGTGCCGCTGATCGTGTTCCTGATCACCAGCCTCGTCGTCATCGGGCAGATCGGGCCCGACGGCATGGGGCGCTGGTTCGTTGAGGGGCAGAGCACGGACGCGCCTGGGCTCGCGCAGATCGCCCACGCCTACCTACCGGTCTACTTCGCCTACTCCGGCTGGAACGCCGCGATCTACATCGGCGGCGAGATCAAAGATCCCGGGCGGGTCCTCCCGCGCGCCGTCATCGGCGGCACGCTCGCGGTGCTCGGGCTCTACATGGTGCTGTGCGCCGGCTTCCTCTCAGTGTTCCCGCTCAGCGAGCTGGCCAACGCCGGCGAGGTCGGGACCGCCGCGGCCACGCGCATGTTCGGCACCACCGGCACCGTGCTCGTCACCATCCTGATCCTGCTCGCCATGCTCGGCTCGATCAACGGCACCGTGCTCACCGGCTCGCGCATCGCCTACGCCATGGCCCAGGGCGGCGACTTCTTCGAGCGCGGCGGCATCCTGCACCCGCGCTTCCGCACCCCGGTCGTCGCGCTGTGGGTGCAGGCAGCGCTCGCGGCCGCGCTGATCCTGACCAACAGCTTTCAAGAGCTGCTCGACTACACCACCAGCGCGATGCTGATCACCGGCAGCCTCACGGTGATGGCGGTGATCGTCTTGCGTCGTCGGCTGCCGAAGCTCCACCGCCCCTATCGCCTCGGCCTCTACCCGTGGCCGCCGCTGCTCTACACGCTCTCGAGCGCGCTGGTGCTCATCGTGCTCGTGCTCGACGGTGACTTCTCGGTCTACGTCTCGATCCTCTGGTTCGCGCTCGCGATCTTCGCGCACCGGATGATCCGCGGACAGTAGCGGACTGCCGCGCAGGCTGTCTTCGCCCGGGTGTTCGCCTGCGGTACTCTCGCCGCGATGACGAAGCCCTTCACGTTGATGAGCTGGAACGTCAACGGTATCCGCGCGCGCCTCGACTACGTGCTCACGTACCTGTCTGACAACGAGCCCGATGTCGTCTGCCTGCAGGAGACCAAGGTCGAGGATCGCCTGTTCCCGCGCGTGCCGTTTATGGAGCTCGGCTACGAGATCGCGATCCACGGCAGCAAGGGCTACGCGGGCGTCGCCACCCTCAGCAAGCTCAAGCCGAGCGAGGTCCACTGCGGCTTCCGGGAGCCGCCGGTCGACAAGGCCTGCCGGATCCTCAATACCGTCATCGACGGCGTGCGCATCTACAACCTCTACGTGCCCAACGGGACCAAGCTGGGCAGCGACAAGTTCCAGCACAAGCTCGACTGGTTCGGCCGCCTGCGCGCCGAGCTCGACGCGACCGCCAAGCCCGACGAGCCGGTGGTCATGATCGGCGACTTCAACATCGCGCCGGACGAGCGCGACGTCTGGGATGTCGACAAGTGGCGCGGCCAGATCCACTTTTCAGACGACGAGCACGCTGTCCTGAAGAACCTGCTCGACTTCGGGCTGTCCGACTGCTTTCGAAAGCACAACCAGGAGCCCAAGCAGTACACGTGGTTTGACTACCGCGGCGGCGCGCTGCGCAAGAAAGAGGGCCTTCGAATTGACCACTGCTACGCGACGAAGCCGATGCTCGAGCGCTGCGCCTCGGTCGTGCACGATATCGAGCCGCGCAAGTGGAAGAAGACCTCGGACCACATGCCGATCATCGCCACGTTCTCGTAACTAGGCGCCAGCGACATTCATTGTCGCTGGCGAGATTGATGGTTCGTGCGCGACCTTGCGCTACTGAGTAAGCATAAAGTACGAAAACACGCATGTAGCGATCGCAGCGATCGCAGCGATAATGGTCGCAAGTTGCGAAATTGTGCTCAGCGGTGAAGTTTGATTAGGTTTCATCAGTTCCCTGTTCCTTCCCGCTCGGGCTTGAAAAAATTGGAGACGCGAATCATCCTCAACCTGCAGGGCAGGATGGCTGCGCATTGAGGTGTAGCCCAAGCGTCCTTTAGATCCGGGGTGTCGGTAGCACCCCGGCTCCAAACTCATTGGCGCCAGCCGAAAATCCGTCGGCTGGCGCCGATTCTTATTTCATCTCGCCGCGGGCGAAGATCGAGGCGACGTAGGTGAGCACGTCGGTGGCCGAGATCTCGTCGTAGCCGTAGTTTCGGATCAGCCGCTGCTTGACCACGTCGATTTTTTCCTGGGCCTCTTTGTCGACGACCTGCGAGACCAGGCTGGTGAGCTTGATGCTGTCTTTTTGGTCCTCGAACAGCTTGAGCTCCAGCGCCTTGTAGAGGCGCTCGTTGGTCCGGTAGTCGAACTGCTTGCCCTCGATCGCGAGCGCGCCGATGTAGTTCATGATCTCGCGGCGGAAGTCGTCTTTGCGCGACTCGGGGATGTCGATCTTGGTCTCGATCGACCGCATCAGCCGCTCGTCGGGCTCCTCGTCCTGACCCGTGTAGGGGTTTTTGACCTTCTCGCGCTGGGTGTAGGCCTTGACGTTGTCGATGTAGTTACCGCACAGGCGCGCGATCGCGTCCTCGTCGGCGCTGATGGCTCGCTGGACCTCGTTCTTGACGATGTCCTCGTACTCCTGCTTCACGACCGCGAGCAGCTCGGTGTAGCGCTTGCGCTGGTCCTCGTTGTTGATGAGGCTGTGGTTGCGCAGGCCCGACTCGAGCTCGTTCATGACCATGAAGGGGTTGATGCTCAGCTGGCCGCGGTCGGAGACCAGGCAGTTGGCGATCTTGTCCTGGATGTAGCGCGGCGAGATGCCCTCCATGCCCTCGCGACGCGTCTCTTTGCGCAGCTCCTTGATGCTGTCCTGGGTGAAGCCGGGCAGCGTCTTGCCGTCGTAGAGCTTGAGCTTCTGCAGGACCGAGAGCTGGTGCTTCTTCGGCTCCTCGAGGCGCGTGAGCAGGGCCCACATCGCCGCCATCTCGAGGGTGTGGGGCGCGATGAAGCGGCCGCGGACTTTCTCGGCGTTGTAGTCCTTGGCGTAGATCTTGATCTCCTCGTGCAGCTTCGTGATGTACGGGATGTCGATCTTGACGGTGCGGTCGCGCAGCGCCTCCATGAACTTATTTTCAAGGAGCCGGTTGTACTCGGCCTCGTTGGTGTGGCCGATGATCACCTCGTCGATGTCGGTCTGCGCGAACTTCTTCGGCTTGACCTTCTGCTCCTGGGTCGCGCCGAGCAGGTCGTAGAGGAAGGCGACGTCGAGCTTGAGGATCTCGACGAACTCGATCAGGCCGCGGTTGGCGATGTTGAACTCGCCGTCGAAGTTGAACGCGCGCGGGTCGGTGTCGGAGCCGTACTCGGCGATCCGGCGGTAGTTGATGTCGCCCGTCAGCTCGGTCGAGTCCTGGTTCTTCTCGTCCTTGGGCTGGAAGGTGCCGACGCCGATGCGGTCCTCCTCGCTGATCAGCAGGCGGCGCACGCGGACGTGCTGCAGCACGGCCGAGAGGTCGCCCTTGTGGTGCAGCATCAGCTCGCGGAAGATGTAGCGGCAGGCCGGGTTGAGCTGGCCGCGGACGTAGGGGCGGAAGCCGTCGCTCTCGAGGCCGAGGTCGGAGATCGACTGCTCGCGGATCTCCGGCGGGATCAGCTTGAGCGGCTCCTCGTTCATCGGCGAGGGGTACACTTCTTGCCCCGCGGTCAGGTAGCGCAGGTGCTCGGGCAGGACCCACTCGTAGGTGTAGAGCGCGCCCTCGGGCGTGCGGCTGTAGTCCTCGAGGCCCTTCTTGAGCAGGCGGACGATCGTGCTCTTGGACGAGCCGACGGGCCCGTGCAGCAGGATGATGCGGCGCTCGGTGCCGTAGCGCAGCGCCGCGGCCTTGAGCACGTTGACGAGGCGCATCAGCGGGATGTCGAGGCCGAAGATCGCGTCTCGGCCGCCGCGCGTCTCGTCCTGGAAGAAGCGGTAGCGCGTGATCTTCTTCTTGTTGTCGACGTACTCTTCGGTCCCAAAGGACAGGATCATGTCGTAGAGACGCTCGTAGGCGGTGCGCGCGACCCGAGGGTTTCGGCGCACGAGCTCGAGGTAATCCTCGAACGAACCGCTCCAGTGGAGATCCTCGTAGCGCTTCCGGTCTTGCAGCGACGCGATGCGGTCAACCAGGCTCATAAACATCCTCGATGGTTCGGGCGCGCGGTGGCGCGATTCGGACTCGGTTTTTAGGCGCGATGCGGAGCGCCGCCACCTGTCTTTCGGGGCGGTGCCGCGATGCTTCAAATGCTACACTACCCCTTGCGAGCCAGCCACCGCGCGGCGGTGCGCCGCGGCTCGATGACAACCTTCGCGCATCGGCGCCACTCAATGATATCGCGCATCGAACAGGACCACAGTCGGTTTCGCGAGATTATCCGCGGGCGGATCAGGAAGAACCTGCGGAAGTACATTTCGCGCGGCGACATGATCGCTCCCAAGAGCAAGGGGTCGGTCTCGATCCCGATGCCGCAGATCAAGATCCCGCGGTTCTCGTTTGGCAGCAACAAGGGCGGCGGCGTCGGCCAAGGAGACGGCGAGCCCGGCGACCCGGTCGGCGGCGATCCGCAGGACGGGCAGGGCGGCAAGGGGAAGGCGGGCGAGGGCGAGGGCCAAAAAGCGCTCGAGGTCGAGGTCTCGCTCGAGGAGCTCGCGGAGATCCTGGGCGAGGAGCTGGGCCTGCCGCGCATCGAGCCGCGCGGGACGCAATCGCTCGAGACCAAGAAAGATCGCTACGTCGGCCTGCGCACCACGGGGCCCGAGAGCCTGCGCAGCTTCAAGGCGACCTTCAAGCGCGCGCTGCGACGTCAGGTCGCGATGGGCACCTACGATCGGAATCGCCCGGTCGTCGTGCCGGTCCGCGAGGATCGCCGCTATCGCTCATGGCGCAGCGATCCGCGCCCGCAGTCGAACGCGGTCATCATCTACATGATGGACGTCTCCGGCTCGATGGGCGACGAGCAGAAGGAGATCGTCCGGATCGAGTCGTTCTGGATCGACACCTGGCTCCGGAGCCAGTACAAGGGCCTCGAGTCGCGCTACATCATCCACGACGCGAGCGCGCGGGTGGTCGAGCGCGAGGTGTTCTTTAAGACACGTGAATCCGGCGGCACGATGATCTCGTCGGCCTACAAGGTCTGCAACGAGCTGATCGAGTCCGAGTTCGACCCGGAGCAGTGGAACATCTACGCCTTCCACTTCTCGGACGGCGACAACTGGTCGGTCGACGACACCTCGACCTGCGTCAAGCTGCTGCGCGAGGAGCTGCTGCCGCGCCTCAACCAGTTCGGCTACGGGCAGGTCGAGTCGCCCTACGGCTCGGGGCAGTTCATCAAGGACCTGCGCGGGGCGTTCCCCAAGCAGGAGAACATGGTCACGAGCGAGATCAAGAACAAGGACGAGATCATGGACTCGATCCGCGAGTTCCTGAAGGGGGGGCGCTAGCCGTGTCGTCGCTGCCCGCGGTGCTCCGCGACCTGCAGGCCGAGATCGAGGGCTACGCGCGCGAGTTCGGCCTCGACTTCTTCACCCAGCTGTTTGAGCCGGTCGACTACCGGCAGATGTGCGAGATCGCGTCGTACGGCGGCTTCCCGGTCCGCTACCCGCACTGGCGGTTCGGGATGGAGTACGACCACATGATGAAGAGCCACACCTACGGGCTCTCCAAGATCTACGAGCTGGTGATCAACACCGACCCCTGCTACGCGTACCTGCTCGAGGGCAACAGCCACGTCGACCAGAAGCTCGTGATGGCCCACGTCTACGGCCACAACGACTTCTTCAAGAACAACAAGTTCTTCGCCCACACCGACCGCCGGATGATCGACGTGATGGCGAACAACGCCTCGCGCGTGCGTCGGTACATGGACCGGCACGGCGTCGCCGCGGTCGAGGCCTTCATCGACGTCTGTCTCTCGATCGACAACCTGATTGACCCTTGGTGGCCGTTTCGTCGCGCGCAGCTGCGCGAGAGCGCGGCCCGGGGGATCGCCGCCCCGGAGCCGCCGCCCGCGGAGGAGCCGGGTCGCCTCCGGCACGAGCGCGGCTACCTCGACCGCTACATCAACCCGCCGGAGTTCATCCAGGCCCAGCGCGAGAAGCGGAAGAAAGAGGAGGAGGCGCGCAAGCGCAAGCTCCCACGGCACCCCGAGCGTGACGTGCTGGGCTTTTTGATGAAGCACGCGCCGATCGACAGCTGGGAGGCCGACCTCCTCGGGATCATCCGCGAGGAGGCCTACTACTTCCTGCCGCAGATGCAGACGAAGATCATGAACGAGGGCTGGGCCTCGTACTGGCACTCGCGGATCATGACGACCCGGGCGCTGCGCGACGACGAGGTCATCGACTACGCGGACGCGGCCAGCGGCGTGATGGCGATGGCGCCCGGGCAGCTCAACCCCTACAAGATCGGGATCGAGCTGTTCCGCCACATCGAGCGGCGCTGGGACAAGGGGCAGTTCGGCAAGGAGTGGGACGAGTGCGACGAGCTGGCCGTCCGCGACGGCTGGGACCGCGAGCTCGGGCTCGGCCAGAAGAAGATCTTCGAGGTCCGCGGGCTCTACAACGACGTGACCTTCCTCGACGAGTTCTTCACGCTCGACTTCTGCCGCGAGCAGAAGTTCTTCACGATCAAAGAGAACCGTCGGACAGGTCGCCGGGAGATCGAGGGTCGCGAGTTCGCCAAGATCAAGGCGCGCATCCTGCAGCAGCTCACGAACTTCGGGCAGCCCTTCATCTACGTCGTCGACGCGAACTACCTCAACCGCTCGGAGCTGCTGCTGGGGCACCGCCACGAGGGCGTAGACCTGCAGATGGACTACGCGCGCGACACCCTGCGCAACCTCGAGCGGATCTGGCGACGCCCCGTCTCCTTGCTGACGATCCTCGACGAGAAGCCCAAGCGGATCCGCTATGACGGCTCGGAGATCTCCGTCGCCGACGAGCGGGAGGCGTTCCGCGTGTGACGCTGGCCGGTCTGTCTACGCGGCAAGTTTGCGCGGGAATGCTCACGCCGCGTCTCAAACGCGGATGGGACGCGAACTCGTCGGGGCGCTGAGCTCGTGACGGTACGCGCCGGTCCTGACGGTGCGGAACAAGTCCTGAAGCGCTCGTAGCGTCGAGGGCGGGTCCCTTGACGCGGCGTAGCGCCGCCTGCGCTCGCGTTCGCGCGGGCGTCGAGGATCGTCTCGAGCGAGTCGAACGCGGAGCGGCCGCGCGGGCTTCGATCGACATGCATGGTTGATCCCCGCTCGAGCGCCGCGAGACCGTGGTATGGTCCTTTTGTGCGGTTAATCGCATGGGCTTCCACCGACGTGGGTCGGGTTCGCATGGCCAACGAGGATAGCTATCTCGTGGACGCGAACCTGGGCCTGTACTTAGTTGCAGATGGTATGGGCGGGCACGCCGGGGGCGCCCACGCGAGCGCGATGTGTGCCGACGTGGTGAACAAGGTCGTTCGCCGCGGTATGGCGCGCCTGATGGGGATGCCCCAGGAGGACGTAGGCGACGTCATCTCGGAGATCCTCACCGCCAGCGTGAGCGAGGCGAGCGCGCGTATCTTCGATCACGCGCAGGCCGATCGCTCGCTGCAGGGGATGGGCACGACGCTCACCGGGATCCTGTTCTTTGGGACACGTGGATACATCATCCACGTGGGCGACAGCCGCGCGTACCTGCTGCGCACCGGCACCGCGCAGCAGCTGACGACGGACCACTCCTGGCTCAACGAGCAGCTCGAGGCCGGGCTGATCACCGAGGAGGAGGCCCAGAGCAGCGACCTCAAGCACATCATCACGCGCTCGGTCGGCTTCGAGCGGATGGTCGAGGCCGACATCGTCTCGCTCAACGTCAACTTCGGCGACGTCTTCCTGCTGTGCTCGGACGGCCTGGCGAACTACATCAGCGCCGAGGAGCTCTCGGACCTCGCGGTCGAGCACCACTACGCCGACCTCCCGCGGGTGTGCACCGAGATCGCGCTCGAGCGCGGGGGCGAGGACAACATCACCGTGGTGGTCGTGCTCGCCTGCAACGACTACGACCAGCGCAAGGCGGTCCGCAAGATGAGCAAGACCGTCGCCGACACGCTGCCGGCGTTGCCCTAGATCTTGGGTCGAATCACCGGGCCTCCCCGGCTCGCGCGCGACCGATAACTTCGCCGCGCGGGCTTTCTCGCCGCCGACGCTTTGTGCTAAACCGTCTGTCCGCTGGTGAAGCGGCCAGGGAGGATAAGGTGATCGCGGCGTCCGTCGCTCGCGGCGCGATGTCGAGGAAAGTCCGGGCTCCACAGGGCAGGGTGCTGACGCAGGTCAGTCGGGGAAACCCGAAGGAAAGTGCCACAGAAAGCAAACCGCCCACGTTCGCGTGGGTAAGGGTGAAAGGGTGCGGTAAGAGCGCACCGGGTCTCGGGTGATCAAGATCGCACGGTAAACCCCACCTGGAGCAAGGCCGAACAGGGACGCGCCTTCCAAACCGCGAGGGGAGGAGGCGAGGGGCTGCCCGCCCCGTCCCGGGTAGCGCCGCTTAGACGAATGGTCACCCCCCGGGGGACGAGATGAACCCGGGGACAGAACCCGGCTTACGACCTCCCTCGGCCGTCTTCACCAGCGCTTTCGCGCTCGCTCCCGCCGAGGAGCGCGCGTCGCCTACTTGGCGGCGCGCTTCTTCTTTTTGGGCGCCGGCGCGGCCTTGGGCTTGGGCTCGTTCTGCTTCGCCTCGTCCGCAGAGGGGAAGTGACCGGCCCAGTAGAGCAGGCGGTGACAGCTCTCGCAGCTGACGATCTCTTGACCCTTGAGCAAGCGCATGTAGTTGATGTGCGCGACCATCATCTTGCAGGCGGTGCAGCGCTCGCGGCGGGCTGGCACAAAGGCCATGCCGCCGGTGCGTCGCCGGATGCGCTCGTACTTGCGGAGGGTGTCGCGGTCGATCTCGGCGGTGAGCCCGGAGCGAGACTTCTGCGCGCGCCGGATCGCGCGCTCGAGCTTCGCCTGCTCTGTGGTCAGGCGCTCTTTCTCGGCGGCCGCTTGGCTGCGCAGCTGCGAGAGCGCGGCGTCCATCTTCGCGATGCGCGCCTCGGTCGTGTCCACGGCTTCCTGCAGCTTGCTGATCTCCTGCGTGCGCGCGGTGATCATCCGCCGCGTGCTCTCGATCTCGCGCTGCGTGGCGTTGAGCTCGCGGGAGGTCTTGATCTGCCCGAGCTTGGCCTTGCTGTTGCGAACCAGCTCCTCTTCCTCCGCGAGCTGGATCTCCTGACGAGTTTGGAAGGACCGCGTGTCCTCGAGCTTCGTCCGCTCGTTGTCGAGCATCTGCTCGAGCTTGACCAGATCTGTGTCCAGCTCCTTGAGTCGGCGCGGAATTCCGCCGAGCTGTCGCTCGAGCGCCGTGAGCCGGCGATCCTGGGCCTGGAGCGTACGGAGCGAGGCGATCTGGGGATGGACCTTCGTTGTTGTCATGAGGATCTTGCCCGAGTCGAGAGCCGGCGTACGTCCAAAGCGTAGGTCGCGGACGGTTGATGCTGACGTTGGTGCCGGGTTCGTCTCGTCGGGCTCACGATAGGGAGGGCGGCTCGTATCGTCAAACTGCGAGGCAAATTGCTCTCGTCGCTGCGCAGGTGGCGCAAGCGACGCCAGCGAGCTGCCGGGGCGCGGAGCGCTTCGTTTCCCGCCTCGACCCCGAAGCGGCGGCCGATCGTGATCGTCGCTGCACGGGCGCTGCGGCGGGGGGCTCGCTTGACTTCACGGGTGGCGGTGCGGATGCTGCCGGATACGTTAGCTAGCGGTCGACGAGTCGACCGCTGTCCCGTTGTACTGCCCGAGAAGGCCCGCTGCCGTGTCCAACCGTGAAACTCGCTCTGTGCTCCAAGATCTGCTGTCGCGCCGGATTCTGCTGCTCGACGGGGCGATGGGGACGATGCTGCAGGGGTATCGCCTCACGGAGGCTGATTATCGCGGCGAGCGGCTCGCCGAGCACGGTCAAGACCTGCGCGGCAACCACGACCTGCTCTCGCTGAGCCGCCCTGATGTGGTCCTCGACTGCCACCGCGCGTACCTCGAGGCGGGCTGCGACATCATCGAGACCAACACCTTCACCGCGACCTCGATCGCGCAGGCCGACTACGCCTGCGAGCCGCTGGTCTACGACATGAACCTGGCGGCCGCGCGCGTCGCTCGGCAGGCGGCTGACGAGTTCACCGCGCGCTCCAAGCGTCCGCGCTTCGTGGCCGGCTCGATCGGCCCGACCAACCGCATGCTGTCGATGTCGCCCGATGTCAATGACCCGGGCTTTCGCGTCGTGACCTTCGACCAGGTGCGCGAGTCCTACGCGGAGCAGGTCCGCGGGCTCGTCGACGGCGGGGTCGATGTCCTCTTGGCCGAGACGGTGACGGACACGCTGACGCTCAAGGCCTGCGTGTTCGCGATCCAGGAGGTGCTGGCGGAGCGCGGGGTCGACGTCCCCGTGATCCTCTCGGTGACGATCACCGACAAGAGCGGGCGCACGCTCTCGGGTCAGACGATCGACGCGTTCTGGACCTCCGTCGCGCACGCGCGGCCGCTCGCGGTCGGCGTCAATTGCTCGCTGGGCGCCGAGGACATGCGCCCCTACGTCGCGCGGCTCTCGGAGCTGGCCGACACCCACATCAGCTGCTACCCGAACGCCGGCCTGCCCAACGCCTTCGGCGAGTACGACGAGGCGCCGGCGGTGACGGCGGGGCTGCTGAAGGAGTTCGCCACGAGCGGGCTCGTCAACATCGTCGGCGGCTGCTGCGGGACCACGCCTGATCACGTCCGCGCGCTGCGGCAGGCGATCGACACGGTCCCGCCGCGCGGGATCCCGGCGAGCCCCAAGGCCGGCGGGAACTCGCGCTACAGCGGCCTCGAGGTGCTCGAGATCCGCCCCGAGAGCAACTTCATCATGATCGGCGAGCGGACCAACGTGACCGGCTCGCGCAAGTTCAAGCGCCTGATCAAGTCGGGGGACTTCACGACCGCGCTCGAGGTCGCGGTCCAGCAGGTCCGCGGCGGCGCCAACGTCATCGACGTCAACATGGATGAGGGCATGCTCGACTCCGAGGCGGCGATGACCCGGTTCCTCAACCTGATCGCGTCGGAGCCCGAGATCGCGCGGGTGCCGATCATGATCGACAGCTCGAAGTGGTCGGTGATCGAGGCCGGGCTCAAGTGCGTGCAGGGCAAGTCGATCGTCAACTCGATCTCGCTCAAGGAGGGCGAGGAGGAGTTCTTGGCGCGCGCGCGCAAGATCCAGGGCTACGGCGCGGCGGTGGTCGTGATGGCCTTCGACGAGCAGGGCCAGGCCGAGACCGCCGAGCGCAAGGTCGAGATCTGTGAGCGGGCCTACAAGCTGCTGACCGAGCGCCTGCGGTTCACGCCCACCGACATCATCTTCGATCCCAACGTGCTCGCGGTCGCGACCGGCATCGAGGAGCACAACGACTTCGCCAAGAACTTCATCGAGGCGACCCGGATCCTCAAGCGGCGCTGCCCGGGGGCGCGCGTCAGCGGCGGGGTCAGCAACCTCTCGTTCTCGTTCCGCGGCAACAACGTGGTCCGCGAGGCGATGCACGCGGCGTTCCTGTTCCACGCGATCGAGGCGGGGATGGACATGGGCATCGTCAACGCCGGGCAGCTGGTGATCTACGAGGAGATCCCGAAGCCGCTGCTCGAGCACGTGGAGGACGTGCTGTTCAACCGGCGCGCCGACGCGACCGAGCGCCTCGTCGAGCTCGCCCAGACGGTTAAGGGCAAGGGCAAAAAGCGCGTGGTCGATCTCAGCTGGCGCGAGCAGCCGGTCGAGAAGCGGCTCGCCCACGCGCTGGTCCACGGGGTGATCGACTTCATCGAGCAGGACACCGAGGAGGCGCGCCTGAAGCTCGGGCGGCCGCTCGACGTGATCGAGGGCCCGCTGATGGACGGCATGAAGATCGTCGGCGACCTGTTCGGCGCCGGCAAGATGTTCCTGCCGCAGGTCGTCAAGAGCGCGCGCGCGATGAAGCAGTCGGTCGCGTACCTGACGCCCTTCATGGAGGACGACGAAGAGGGGCAGGCGCGCCGCTCGCAGGGCAAGATCGTGCTGGCGACGGTCAAGGGCGACGTCCACGACATCGGCAAGAACATCGTCGGCGTGGTCCTGGGCTGCAACGACTACGAGGTCATCGACCTCGGGGTGATGGTCCCCTGCGAGCAGATCCTGCGGACCGCGAAGGAGGAGAAGGTGGACGTGGTCGGGCTGAGCGGCCTGATCACGCCCTCGCTGGACGAGATGGTCCACGTCGCCCGCGAGATGGAGCGCCAGAAGTTCTCGCTGCCGCTGCTGATCGGCGGCGCGACGACGAGCCGTCAGCACACGGCCGTCAAGATCGCGCAGCACTACAGCGAGCCGACGGTCTACGTGCCCGACGCCTCGCGCGTGGTCGGGGTCGTCGCGCAGCTGCTCGACCCGGGCAAGCGCGCGGAGCTCGATCGCGAGAACCGCGAGGAGCAGGCGCGGCTGCGCGAGATCTACGCGGGCAAGACGCGCAGGCCGCTGACGCGCCACGCCGAGGCGAAGGCCGGCCGGCTGCAGATCGAGTGGACGGCGGAGGACCTGCCGACGCCCGCGTTCACGGGTCGACGTGCTCTCGAGGACATCTCGCTCGCGGAGGTCGCGGACTACATCGACTGGACGTTCTTCTTCACGGCGTGGCAGCTGAAGGGGCGCTTCCCGAAGATCCTGGAGCACCCGAAGTACGGAAAGGCGGCGGTCGAGCTCTACGACCACGGGCGCGCGCTGCTCGACAAGATCATCGCCCAGGGGCGGCTGCAGGCGCGCGCGGTCTACGGGCTGTGGCCCGCGCACTCGGTCGGCGAGGACATCGTGCTGTACACGCCCGAGGGCGGCGACGAGCTCGCGCGCTTCAACATGCTGCGTCAGCAGCAGCCCCGCGGGGGGCGTTCGCGCGACGACGCGGTCTACCTGTCGCTCGCGGACTTCGTGGCGCCGCGCGAGACCGGGCTGCGCGACCACGTGGGCGCGTTCGCGGTCACGGCCGGGATCGGCGTCGACGCGCTGGTCGCCGAGTTCGAGGCGCAGCACGACGACTACCACGCGATCATGACGAAGGCGCTGGCGGACCGCTTGGCCGAGGCGCTGGCGGAGATGCTGCACGAGCGCGTGCGTCACGAGTGGGGCTACGAGGATGAGCGCCTGGGCAAGGAGGAGCTGATCGCGGAGCGCTACCGCGGGATCCGGCCGGCGTTTGGCTACCCGGCGTGTCCGGACCACACCGAGAAGCGCAAGCTCTTCGAGCTGCTGCAGGCGCCTTCGCAGGGCATCACGCTGACGGAGCACTGCGCGATGCTGCCGATGGCGAGCGTCAGCGGTCTGTACTTCGCGCACCCGCAGGCGCGCTACTTCACGGTCGGTCGACTGGGCCGCGATCAGCTCCAGGACTACGCGGCGCGCAAGTCGAGCTCGCTCTCCGAGGTCGAGCGCTGGCTGGGGCCGAACCTGGGCTACAACCCGGGCGCGGCGGCGTAGACGTGGTCAATCAGGCGCCATGTATGTCCTTTCGAGCGTCGACACCATTCGGGCATCGGGTCGCTGCTTAACGCCAGGGGACCCTCCGCCTTCCGGGCGGCGAGCGTCTGAACGGGTGAAGCGGACGGGCGTCGTCGCGCTCCCCGTCCTCAGGCGGCTCCTCCCTGGCTCGCGCGCGACGCTTGAGCTTCGGTGAGGTAGGTGCGGTGGAGGCAGGCGCGGTGGAGAGAGGCAGGTGCGCTGCTTGAGCTTCGGGGAGAGGCAGGCGCGGTGGAGAGAGGCAGGCGCGCGGCCCTTGAGCTTCGCAGGCGTGGTGGAGAGGCTGCTTCGGAGAGAGGCTTGTGACCCTTGAGCTTCGGTTGAAAACCCGGTGGAGAGGGGCGCGCGCTCGCGTCCGTCGACCGGGCGCTCACTTCTTGTCGCGTAGACGCAGCTCGTCGTACTCGACGACGGGGCCGCCGAAGGAGACGCGGAGGCCCGTGAGCTCCGGTCGACCGAAGCGGTAGCGCTGCCTGGTGGAACAGCGGCACGACGGTCGCCTCGCGGCTGAGGATCGCGGACGATGTACTGCAGGGCCTCACACGCAGCCGTCACGACCGACGCCTCACGCGGGGGCGTAGCGCGTCGGGTCCGCGACGCCGGCCGCGAGAAAGCCTTCGCGACGCAGCGCGCAGCTGTCGCACTGACCGCAGGCGAGCGGCGCGTCGTCGCTGCTCGTTGGGGCATAACAGGACACCGTGTCGCCGTAGTCGACCCCGCGCGCGTGGCCCTCTTGGATGATCCGCGCCTTGGACCAGGAGATCAGCGGCGCGACGAGGCGGATGCGCTGGCCCTGCACCCCGAGCTTGGTCGCGAGGTTCGCGGTCTGCTCGAACGACTCGATAAATTCGGGTCGGCAGTCGGGGTAGCCGGAGTAGTCGACGGCGGTGACGCCGAGCCAGATCTCGCGGACGCCCAGGGCCTCGGCCCAGGCGAGCCCGTAGGCGAGGAACAGGGTGTTGCGCGCCGGCACGTAGGTGACCGGGATGGCGCCCTGGATGGTCGCGGCGTCGCGCCCCTTGGGGACCTCGTGCGGGCTGCCTTTGACCAGCGCGCTGGTCGAGGCGGTCAGGCGCCCGAGGTGCCCGAGGTCGACGCGCTCGTGCGCGGCCACGCCGTAGCGACGCGCCTGCCGAGCCGCGGACTCGAGCTCGACGGCGTGTCGCTGCCCGTAGCGAAAGCTGAGGGCGTAGAGCGGGCGCTCGGGGTGTCGCTCGCGGGCGAGCGCGAGCACGGTGGTCGAGTCGAGCCCGCCGCTGAGCAAGACGACAGCGCCTGGCGAGGCGCTGTCGTCCGTTGGTTCCGTAGAGGTGGATGGCACGGGCGCTCAGCTCAGCCGGGCTCGAAGCTCGCCTCGTAGTTGAAGCTCATCTCGAGGCTGCCCTGGGTGCCGATCGTGTAGGCGTTGGTGCTCTGGACCTTGGCGCTGACCGGGAGCTGCTCGTCGAGGTTGAACACGAGGGTCTGGGTCACGCTCGAGTCCATGGAGATCATGCCCATCTGACCCTGCTCGACGGCGCCGCTGCCCTCGACCTCGATCTCGATGGTCGCGAGCTTCGCGCCGCTGGATTCGTCGATGGAGACCAGCTTGATCGTCGTGTCGATCTCCGAGGGGATCTTCATGCCGATGGGGCTGGGGATGTCTTTCTCCTCAGACTTGGAGACCGCCTTGCCGACCTCGAGGGCCTCCTCGGGCAGCTCGGGGACGCCGAGCATGCCCTCGACGATGCCGATCACGCTGGCGACCTGCGGGTCCATGTTCTCGTCGCGCTTGTTCTCGGGCAGCGCCTTGGTCTTCTCTTCGTCCGGCTCGCCGCGGTCGTTGATGATCGCCGCGCCGGTGACGGTCTTGGCGATCTCCTTGGGGTCCGGGGGCGGACCCGCCTCGGCGCCATCCTGCCCGGGCGGCTGCGGCATCTCGGACTTGTAGTCGCGCAGCTCGGTGACCTTGTAGCTGACCTTGAGCGTCCCGCCGCCGTTGTCGATGAAGTCGATCTGGCCCGAGAGGTCGGCGCTCACGGAGCCGCCGCCGCGGCTGCTGGAGACCGTGAAGCCGCCCTTGATGTTCTTCTTGAGCGAGCGCGCCGCGGTCTTGTAACGGAGCGTGACGCCGGCGCTCGCGGGGTCCTTCGCGGCGCCGACGCTGTCGCCGGAGCCGGGGGCGTCGGTGCCGGAGGACTTCTTGCACGCCGGCGCGCCGAGGCTGAGCAGCAGCGCGGCCGCGAGGGCGATGGTGCGGGAGGTGCCGAGCAGGGGGCGACGGGCGGAGCCGGTGCGTTCCATGGGGCGCACGCTAACCGCGCTGGCGCACCGGTGCAAGCTGATCGCGGGGTCAGGTGCGGCGCGCAGCGGCGGCGGACACGGCGGCGTCGAAGGACGTGGGTAGGACGTGGACAGGACGTGGACAGGACGTGGACAGGACGCCGCGGGACACTGCGGGACAATGGGTCCGGGGTTTGCTACAACCGCGAGCCATGGTCTGGGAATGGCTCAGCGCGCTGTTTGGGAGACGCTCGAGGATGCCGCGGGACCGCGCGACTCGGATCCCGCGCTCGGTTCGTAAGGCCAGCAAGCCGCGCGCTGAGGCGATCCAGCAGGCGATCGATACGCTCGGCGCGCTCCCCGGCCTGGCGGATGTCGGCGTCACCAAGCGCCTCCCCAAGGGCTTCGACGCGGCCGTGCGCGCGCTTCACAAGGCCCACGACGAGTACATCGAGACGGTCTCGGCGGCGATGGGCTTGGAGTCGGCGACGCGCCCGGGGACGCCCGAGGGGACGCCGTGTTGCCGCGAGATGCCGCTCGGCGTCACCGGCGTCGAGGGGGCGGTCATCTACCGCGAGATCCGCGTCTGGCCGGACTTCGCCCAGGTCGTGCAGCGAGTCGCCGAGCTCGGGCAAGCTCAGTTCGACGAGATTCAGGCGCGCCACAAGGGCAAGGATCTGCAGAAGATCCGGATGAACAGCAAGGCGGTGCAGGAGGGGCGGCTGGCGTTCGCGCGCAAGGGCGAGCCGTGCCCGTTCCTCGATCAAGAGCGCGGGCGCTGCCGGATCTGGGAGGTTCGACCGCAGAGCTGTCGGATGCACCATGTGACCACGGACCCGGCCTGGTCCGACGCGCGCCACGAGAGCTTCGAGCAGGTCGAGGCCAAGAACCTGCGGATCCCCGTACGCCAGCAGGTCGCGCTCATGCAGGTCGAGAAGCGCATGATGCTGCAGGCGGCGCCCTTCCTGCACGCCAACGTGGTGCAGCTGGGTCAGCTGACGGAGGGCGACCAGCTCTACGAACTCGGCGAGCCGCCGCTGAAGTATCAGCAGGACGGCCAGATCCAGCAGCGCGCCAACCGTAATAAGCCCGGCGCCAAAAAGTTCAAGGGCAAGGGTAAGGGCAAGGGTAAGGGCAAGGGCAAGGGCAAGGGCCGCTCACGCCGGAAGTAGTCGCGGGCCCTTGGTTCGCGTCTGGTTGTTCGTGCATGTTCACGTGGACATGCGCATGGCGACAGGTTGACCTCAGCCGTTGGGCGGGCGCGTCCACCGGTAGCTCACCAGCGATCGCATCGCGCCCTCGGGGGTCGCGCCGCAGACGTGCGTGACGGTGTAGCTGTCGGCGCTCCCGCTGAGCTTGGACCGGCTCGCCTCTTTGGTGACCTTGAGCTCGTTGACGACGCCCTCGCTGATCTCCTGCAGGCGCTGCACGCACTGCTCCTCGGTCGTGCCTGCGGTCAGCTCGAACAGGTACTGTGACGTGTAGAAGCCGTCGTCATCGCGCTGTGATCGGGAGCGTTTGACGACCTTCGCGCCGGGGAAGATCCCGGCGTTGAACCACGCAGGGTCGCGGTACTCATTCGAAGGATCGGGGGGGAGGCTCTGCCCCGGATCAGACGCGCTTGCGGTCTTTGTAGTTGCCTGTACAGGTTTTTCTTTATCTGCTCCAGGCGTATCGGCGTTTGTCGGCGTGTTCGCGGTCGTCTTAGTTGGGGAATTCTTCGTTGAATTCACAGACTTCGGCGCTTGCGGAGAGCAGCTCATGGAGCCGAGCGCGGTCGCAACGAAGACGGCGGGGACGAGGCTGTGCCAGCGGCGCATGGCGCAGATCGTAGCAGAAACGACGTGCTCCCGGGATATTCGAGGGCCTGTCTCGGGGGCTGTAGACCCTTGTCACGAATGGGTCCGCGTCATAGACCCAAGGCATGGCGGGTGCAGCTCAGGTGACCTCGGAAGTCCCGGTTCGGCGGACGCAGATCCCGACGGCGAGTACGTCGGTATCACGCAGCAACGTGTTCGTCGGCTACAGCTACCGAGATCGCGACTTGTTCGGTGAGCTGCAGATCCAGCTCAAGCCGCTGCAGCGCGCGTGGATGCTCGACCTCTGGGACGACGAGCGAGTGCTCCCGGGCGTCCGCGGTCGGCGAGCGCTCCGCAGCGCGATCGACTCGGCGCGCCTCATCGTGCTGCTGATCTCGCCCGGGTTTTTTAAGTCCGCCTTCATTACGGCCCACGGGCTCCCGGCGCTGCTCGGCGCGCTCGGTCGAACCGCCGCCGACGTGATGTGCCTGTACGTCCGCCCGTCTATGGAGGCCTTCGAGACCTTCGTCTACCGCGGCGACAGCGGCGTCCCGCACCAGCTGCGCCTCACCGACTTTCACAGCCTGAACGATCCGACACGTCCGCTCGCGGCGTTTGATATGTCGGATCGGTCACGTTTACTCGCGGGCGCCGGCGCCGAGATCATTCGCGCGGTTCGGCCGGACCTGCTCCCCGGCGCCTGATGTGTCGACACGCGCGGCGTCGCGTGTCGCGTCGCGCGGATCCGAGCCAGCGCGGGCGGTGACGTTCAGCACCGCGCCAGCCGGCCTCGGGGCCGGCGTATTTTCGCCTCGCGGGCGTCCGAAGCGGTGGCTCGCGGCGGGACGCCTCGGCGATAGTGGGGACGTCGATGTCACGGAGTGGTCGTGCCAATCGGCGCAGCCGCTCCGCGACGATCGCGGGCCCGAAGACGGCGCGCCGGTCTCCTCGAGTTTGTCCGGAGAGGTCGTGGAGATCGGCGATCTGTCTGCTCGCGGGGTCCGCGATCGCGGCTGTCCCCGGGGTCGCGGGGGCGCAGCAGCTCGCGCTCGCGGGGACCCACGTCTCGGCGCTGGTGGTCGCCACGCGCGGCGCGAAGAAGAAGAAGGCGAGGAAGCGCACCCGCGACGACGACGCCGAGGACCGCGACGAGGGCGCGGACGGCCGAGAGGCTCCCGAGGCGGCGCAGAAGGCCTACGCGGCGGGTCTCGAGGCCCGTGATCGCGGCGAATACGAGGAAGCCGCGAGCCAGTTCTACACCGCCTTTGAGCTGCTCCCGGCGGAGCCGCGTGAGCGTCGCGCTGCCGTGCTCTTTGACCTCGTCGCCGCCCGTCGCAGCGCCTACGAGGAGAAGGGGGACACCGCCCAGCTGTGCGCCTCGAGCCGGGTCCTCGACGCGTACATCAAGGAGGAGCCGACGAGCGCGGGCGGCGAGGTTGACCGCGACGCGCGGAAGGCCCGCGAGCTGCGGGCGATGGTCCAGGCCGATGTCGAGCTGCTGCAGGACATGGAGCCCGGGCTCGACTGCGACAAGCTGCGCGTCGAGGGCGAGCCGCCGCCGAGCGAGACGGGCGACGAGGCGCCCTCGAGCGAGCGCGGCGAGGGCGAGCTCGACGGGCGGCGACTGACGATCGCCGGGGCCGTCACGACCGGCGTCGGCGCGCTGCTGCTCGGGGCGACGGTCACCGGCGTCGTGATCTACGCGCGGGCCAACTCGGAGCAGCAGGCCTTGATCGACAGCGGCGGGCCGATCCCGGCGTTCACGCTGGACGAGATCGCGGGCCGCGAGCGGCTCGGGGCCGGGTTGGCGATCGGCGGCGGCGTGCTGGCGGGGGCGGCTCTCGGCGCCGGGATCACGATGCTCGTCGTGGGGCGGCGCGCGGGCGCGAACCCGCGGATGTCGTTCGCGCCCTTCCTCACACCCCGCGTCCGGGGCGTCGCGCTCGGGATGCGGTTTTGAGCATGCGCGATTTCGTAAAAGTGTACAAAGAGACAGGTTTGAGCGGTGTGGCTGAGGCGCGACTTCGTGTATGCAGGGGGTAGCCGCTCTGAACCATGTCGGCCGTCCACGAACTCCCTACCCCGCGTCCCCCCGCGTCGAGCTCTGACGCGGCGAGCGGCGGCGCGCGGTCGGCCGCGTTCGACTACATCGACGACTTCGGCGAGGAAGATCCCGCTGAGCTGATCGGCAGGACGCTCGCGGGTCGCTACGAGCTGCTCGAGCTGCTCGGGACCGGCGGCATGGGGGCGGTCTACCTAGGGCGGCACGTCCTCATCGACAAGCTCGTCGCGGTCAAGGTGCTCGGCAGCGCCTACGCGGAGCAGCCGGGCGGGGTCCGACGATTCCTGCGCGAGGCCAAGGCCGCGTCGCGGATCCGCCACGAGAACGTCGTCGACATCACGGACTTCGGCGAGGAGGACGGCACGGCCTTTATGGTCATGGAGTTCCTCGAGGGCGAGGACCTCTCGGTCACGCTGATCCGCACCGGCCCGGTGCCCTGGCAGCGCGCCGTTCGCTTCGGGGTGCAGATCTCTGCGGCGCTGGCCGCCGCGCACGCCCAGGGCGTGGTGCACCGCGACATGAAGCCCGAGAATTGCTTCCGCATCTCGCGGGGCGGCTCGCAGGACTTCATCAAGGTGCTCGACTTCGGGATCGCCAGGATCACCGATGACAGCAGCTCGGGCGACTCGTCGTTGATCAACTCGGGCTCGTTTCAGGGGACGCCGGAGTACGTCGCGCCGGAGCTGCTGCGCGGGGCGACGCCGGATCCGCGGGTCGACATCTACGCCGTCGGCGTCATCCTCTACAAGCTGATCTGCGGGACCGTCCCGTTCTACGACGACAACTTCATGGAGGTGCTCAACAAGCAGCTGTTCGAGCTGCCCGAGCCCCTGCGTCAGCGCGCGCCCGGGCTCGACATCCCGGAGTCGATCGAGCGCGTCGTCCTCAAGGCCCTCGAGAAAGGTCCCAAGGATCGCTACCAGACGATCGTCGAGCTGATGCGCGACCTGCAGGCCGCCGAGCAGGCAGAGGCGCCGCGCACCGTGGTCGCGCCGGAGCCCACGCCGCCCAAGCAGCGCTCGCTCCTGCTGTGGGTGGTGGTGGCCTTCGCGTTGATCCTCGCGGGCGTGCTCGCGTACGTGCTGATCACCGACGCGCTCGGGGAGCAAAACGAGACGCGTGTCCCGGCGAAGCCGGCGCTCGCCAGCGCTTCGAACTCGGATCCCGCCGACGAGGCGGAGCCGTCGGACGCGAAGTCGGTCGCCCTCGCGGGGGCGGGCGCGAGCGGTGACGCTGCGGACACCGGCGGAGGAGAGCCCGCGCTCGAGACCGAGGGAGGCGTCGACGAGGACGGAGACAGCGCGGCCGAAGAGGCCGACAGCGTCGCGTCCGGGGAGTCGGCGGCGGATGAGCCCGATGACGCCGGGGCGTCGGGAGACGCGGGCGACGCGGGCGACGCGGGCGACTCGGTGGAGACAGGCGAGGTCGAAGACTCGGGCGAGGCCGCGGACTCGGGCGGGGCGGAGGAGCGCGGCGACGCGGGCGCGAGCGAGCCCAGCGGAGGGAGCTCGCTGCCGAAGCGCCTGTCGTACCGAGATTTTTCGAGCCGCATGGCGCGGGCGTCGCCGAAGAGCCGCTGCAGCAAGTACGGCATGCCCGGCATGAAGGTCCGGCTGAAGGTGACCGTCGGGCCGAACGGCCGCGTGAAGAAGTCGTCGCCCACCGGGTCGCAGTCAGGGTCTTCGCTGGGGACCTGCGTCGCTAAGTCGGTCCGGCGGCTGCGATTCCCGAAGTCCCGTAAAGGCGGTACGTTCCGCTACACATACAAGCTCTAGCGTGTCCTTGCGGGCAGCTGACGCTTGCGGGTCTCGACGGCGCTCGGCACCATCGCGCGCATGCGCTTTGAACCACCGCTGACGCGCGGTCGCTTCGTGCGTCGCTACAAGCGCTTCTTCGCCGATGTCGAGCTCGCGGACGGGACCACGGTCGTCACGCACTGCCCCAACACCGGCTCGCTGCGCGGCTGCCTCGTCGAGGGGGCGCCGGTGCTCATCATGCCGGCGAGCAACCCCGCGCGGAAGCTTCGCTGGACCTGGATCGCGATCGAGCTCGACGGCGTGTGGGTCGGCGTCGACACGTCGCGGGCGGAGTCGCTGGTCGTCGACAGCCTGCGCGCCGGCGTGCTCCCAGAGCTCGCGGGTTACGAGCGCGTGGTGCAGCAGGTGCCCTACGGCGTCAACGGGCGCAGCCGGGTCGACATCGTGCTGTCCCGCGGAGGTCGGCCGAACGCGGCCGTGAAGAAGCCGCGGCGCGGCGAGGCCTACGTCGGCGACGAGCGCGTCTACGTCGAGGTCAAGAACACGACCCTGATCTACGACGTCGATGATGTCGCCGATGTCGCCGATGTCGCCGATGTCGTCGATGTCGCCGACGTCGCGGAGGCGGCGAAGGATGACGACGGCGAGCGACGCAGCGAGCGGCGCGCGGCGTTCCCCGACGCCGTGACGGCGCGCGGGCGCAAGCACCTGCTCGAGCTGCTCGACGTCGTCCAAAAAGGGCAGCGCGCCGCGATCGTGTTCAGCGTGCAGCGCGGCGACTGCGAGGCCTTTGTCCCGGCGGACGCGATCGATCCCGCGTGGAGCGAGACCCTGCGCGATGTCGTCGCCAAGGGGGTCGAGGCCTACGCGCTGTGCGGGCAGCTGACGCCCGACGGGATCGAGCTGGATCGACGCCTCGAGATCGTGCTCTGATCGTCAGTGACAACAACCATGGTCGTGGTCGTGATGGTCGTGATGGTCGTGGTCGTGATGCTCGTGGTCGCCGTGCTCATGTCCACAGCAGCCGTGGTCTGACGCGGGCGCGGGCGCCGGCGTGCCGCAGCAGCTGGGCTCGGGCGTTGGTGACGTGTCGCAGCAGCCGTGGTCTTGATCGTCCTCGTGGTCATGGCCGTGGCCCGCGTTGTCAAACCGCAGCTGCTTGAGCATGCCGCGCGGCCCGAGGCGCAGGAACGAGGCCATGAACAGCCCGCCGAGCCCGAGCAGCGCGAGGTTGGCGAGCAGCGAGGGCTCGGCGTGGCCGTGGACGTGCGCGCCCGGGGCGGCGCCCGCGACCCCGCCGATGAGGTCGGGGACGACGGGCGCGATGATCAGGTCGAGCGCGTAGCCCAGGGTGACGGCGAGGGAGATCATCCCGCCCGCGAACAGCCACGCGATGTGGCGCCCGTGGAGCTGTCGGAGGATGCCGAAGGTCGTCGCGTTGGTCGCCGGGCCGGTGAGCAGGAACGCGAGCGCGGCGCCCGGCGACATGCCCTTCGCGAGCAGGATCGCGACCAGCGGCGTCGCCCCCGAGGCGCACACGTAGATCGGGATGCCGAGCAGCGCGAACAGCCCGACCTGGGCGACGTCGGGGATCGCCGTCAACGACTCGGCGTCGACCCAGGGGGAGAGCAGCGCGCCGAGGACGAGGCCGAAGGCGATCCACGGACCTGTGCTATCGACCATCTCGACAAGACCGACGCGCAAGCCGTCGCGGAGCCGCTGCGTGACGCTCGGCGTCGGCGCGTCGCTCGCGGTGACCTCGGCGTCGTCGCGCGCGCGCTCGGGGGCCTCACGGTCCGCGCGGCCGCCCACGAGCCATCCGACGCAGAGCGCGACGACGGCGGCGCCGACGACCCGCGCGAGCGTCATCTTCCCGCCGAGGAGCGGGATCGAGAGGATGATGGCGTCGAGCCCCAGCTCGGGCGTGGCGATCAGGAAGGCGAGCCCGGAGGCGGCCGGCACGCCGCGGCGCACGAGGCTGCGGTAGACCGGCACGACGCCGCAGGAGCACAGCGGGAGCGGGAGGCCGAAGGCCATGCCGCGCAGCGCCCGTTGACCGGCGCCGCCCCGGCTCATCCAGCGCACCGAGGCGGCCGGCAGAAACGCGCCGACGATCCCGGCGAGCGCGAAGGCGACCAACAGCGCGGGCGCGCTCTCGCGGGTCAGCTCGATGAGGCTCTCGAGCATCACGGCGCTCGGGCTCTCGCTCGCGCCGGGGTGGTGCGTGTGGGTCACCGCGTCCGTCAGCAGCATGCTCAAGAGCCCGAGGCCGGCGAGGCTGCCGAGGCGCGAGGCGAAGCGCTCCCGTCGTGACTCGCGCGGGCTGCGGGCGGTCGTGCGGGCGCTCGCCGGCGCGTGATGGGAGACGACGTGCAGCACGAGACCGCCGACGAGGCCCTGAAACAGGCCCTTCCAGCTGTCGCTCAGGACGTGCATGCTGGGGCTGGTGAGGCCGAAGCCCGCGAGCGTGGCGACCGCGATCGCGGCGAGCGCGAGCGTGGCCCGCAGCGCGCCGGAGGGGCGCATCAACCACCACACGGCCATGGCGACGGGCAGCTGGTGCGCGATGATGGCGATCTCGATCCCGTGCCCCTGACCGCCGACGTGCGCGCCGGCGAGGGCGATCCCGTCGGTGAAGGCGTGGCCGATCATGCCGACGATCGCGAGCAGCATGACCGCGCGGTGCGTCGCGCGTGAGGCGAGCCGCAGCGGGCCCTCGGCGAGCGCTGGACCGAGCAGGCCGGCGACCGCGGCGATCAGCGCGGGCCAGCCGGCGAGCGCGATGGAGCCCGGGATGATCTCGATGACGGCGAGGCCGATGACGGCGACGAGCACGAAGCTGTCGAGCGCCGACAGCGTGACCTGCTCGCGACGCGCGACCCCGTGGAGCAGCGGGCCGAGGGCGATCGTCGCCATGCTGATGGCGAGGATCTTGTAACCGTGGCCGGTGGGCTCCGACGCGTGGAGCAGATCGAGCATGCGCGGGCATGATAGCGCGTCGGCACGCGCGCGGCTGACGGACGGTCTGACCTCGGCTCGCGCGCTCGCGTCAGCGTGCCGAGGTCCGCGGCTGACCACGGCGCCCGCAGGCAAGCCGGTGTATAAGCCGCGCCCGAGAGCAAAGTCAGGAGCCAGGCCGGCGCGGCGGCGGCGACGGTCGATCCCCTCGCGGGCGCGCGTCGCTCCTGTCGGTCGATGTGTGGTCCACGGCGTCGGCGCGCGCCGCCGCGTGTCGCTCCGCCGCGCGCGCGGGAGCCGTATGTCTTGAGGGTCATGGAGGACGACGCGCGGGATCGCGGGCGCTGGCGCTGCCTGGGCGCGCTGCCGGTCACCCGGTCGGCCTTGCACCGGGTGCGTTTGTGAGCGGGGGACATGTATTTTTGGACCTGTTTCAAAGGCGTTTCATGACCGTCGCGTGCAGCGGCGCACCGTCATTGAGGTTGACGGGTGATCGGCCCGGATCATACGTTGCCGATATGCGCGCTTACCCTTGGCTTCTCGTCTGCACGTCGCTCTGTCTCGCCTGCTCGACCGGCGAGCGCGAGACCGAGACCGAGTCCGGCTTCACGATGTCATCGACGCAGACGTCGATGTCATCGTCGACCAGCGGCGGCAGCACGACCACGGGCACGACCGAGGAGCCGACGACCGGCACGCCGACGACGACGGCCGGCTGCCCCGCGGGCGCGGTGACCTGCCCGTGCGACGCGGGCAGCTGCAACGACGGCCTCGAGTGCGTCGACGATGTCTGCGTCGAGGCGTCCGGGACGACGACCGGCGGGGAGACGACGGGGACGACCGAGGAGCCGACGACGACGACCAACCCCGACACGCCGCTGTGCGGCGACGGCGTGCCGGTCGCGACCGAGCTGTGCTTCGGCGACGCGGTGCCGCTGAGCATGGGCGGCGGCCCGGCGGACGTGCTCGCGACCGACATCGGCGGGGACGATCGCGACGACGTGATCACGGCCAACGCGACCGCGAACAACGTGACGATGCGCCAGTCGCTCGGCGACGTGCAGTTCGGCGGGCTGACGACCGCGATGGCGGGCGCCGGCCCGGCGGCGATCGTCGCGACCGACATCAACAACGACCAGATGCCCGACCTGATCACCGCGAACCAAGACAGCGCGAGCCTCTCGCTCTTCGTCTCGACCGGCGGCGGGATGTTCGCGCCGCAGATGGTGACGCCGGTCGGCATGGGCCCGCGCGCGATCATCGTCGCGGACATCAACGAGGACACGATCGACGACCTGCTCGTCGCGCACGCGATCGACAACAACGTCGGCTTCATGGCGGGCACCGGCCTCGGCTTCCAGATGCCGACGCCGATCGGCGTCGGGACCACGCCCGTGGCGCTCGCGGTCGATGACTTCGACGGCGACAACAACCTCGACTTCGTGTCGGCGAACTCGGGCAGCTCGAACCTCAGCGTCTTGCTCGGCAACGGCATGGGGCTGTTCAGCGCGCCGACCAACGTCGCGGTCGGCGGCGCGCCGTCGGCGATCGCGACCGGCGAGATCAACGGCGACGGCGACATCGACCTCGTGGCCGCGGTGCCGGCGACCGGCGCGATCTACCTGTTCAAGGGCAACGGCCTGGGTGGCTTCGGCGTCGGTCTGCCGTTCGGCTGCGGCGAGGATCCGCGGGACTTGATCGTCACCGACATCGACGGCGACGGCGCGCTCGACGCGGTCGTGGCCAACGGCTCCGCGAACACGGTGAGCGTGCTGATCGGCGACGGCCTGGGCAGCTTCTCGGAGGCCCAGCCGTTCCCCGTCGGCAATACGCCGGTGGCGATGGCGCTGGGCGACTTCAACGACGACGGCGTGCACGACATCGTGACCGCGAACGCGGGCGACAGCACGGCCTCGGTGCTGCCCTCGAACCCCTGAGCCGTTCGGCGCGCGCTCGCGCGGTCTCGCAGCGCGTGACGAGAGTCGACGCGCCACCTCGCTTGGCCGTTTCGTTGGCGAAGCTTCGTTTCCCCGCCTCGTCGGCGACGAAAATTCCGGCGTGAGCCGGCGCGCGGACTCCCGCCGCGAACCGCCTGGCGTCGATCGCCGGAGGAGCGGGGCCCTGAACGTCGTTGCGCCAGGTCGCGAGCGCGACGAAGCCACGCGGCCTGAGAAACGGCTGGTCAAACGCGCGATGTTGTCGTTTCCTCGAGGGCATATGTCATCGCTTGCCCCTGCTTCACGTCACCGTCGTTCCCGCCTGCTCTCCGCGCTCGCGCTCACGCTCTGCACGGGCGCCGCGCTCACCGTGGTGACCGCGTCGCCCACCGTCGCGGAGGCCTGCGGGGGGATGTTCTGCGACAACGCGCCGATGCCGATGCCGGTGGACCAGACCGGCGAGAACATTTTGTTCGCGCTCGACCCGTCGGAGAACACGGTCGAGGCGCACATCCAGATCCAGTACATGGGGGACGCGGAGAAGTTCTCGTGGATCATCCCGGTGACGGCGGTGCCGGAGTTCTCGGTGGGCTCGGAGCAGCTGTTCACGAACCTGCTCGCGGCGACCGTGCCGAGCTACTCGCTGACCTTCCAGAGCGACTGCGCGGAGATGGATCGGGGCGGCGGCTTCGGCTGCGCCGCGGATGAATTCGCCGCGGGTGGTGACAGCGGCGTGACGGGCGGCGGCTTCAGCGGCGACGACGATGATGACGACGACGACGGCGTCACGGTCGTCCAGCGCGACATCGTGGGTCCCTACTTCGTCGAGGTCCTGCAGAGCGGCGACGCCAACGAGCTGTACGAGTGGCTGATCGCGAACGACTACGCGCAGGACGAGGACGCGCCGCCGATCGTGCAGGAGTACCTCGACGAGGGCCACTACTTCGCGGCGGTCAAGCTGTTCAACGGCGCGGACGTCGACGAGATCCAGCCGCTGGTGATGAAGTACCAGGGCGACGAGCCGTGCGTGCCGCTGCGGCTGACGCGTATTGCGGCGATCGACGACATGCCGATCCGAGTGTTCTTCTTGGGGGGCGAGCGCGCGGTGCCGACGAACTACCGGCACGTGCTGGTGAACCCGGCGCGGATCGACTGGGTGAACAACGCGGACAACTACAACGAGGTCATCACGATGGCCGTCGACGGCGAGGGGACAACCGAGGGGCGGGCGTTCGTGACGGAGTACGCGGGGCCGAGCTCGCTGGTGTCGTTTAATGGGCTCTACGACGAGCGCTGGGAGCAGGCCGATTTTGTCGGGGTCGAGTCGCCGATCCTCACGCAGTCGTACACGGTGATCGACGGGCTCGAGGGCGCGGGCCTGCTCGACTGTGAAGACGGCTTTTGCCAGTACTTCCACCCCATGGTCGAGACGCTGCTGCAGCAGTACGTGCCGGCGCCGCCCGGGGTCGCGGACGGGGATTTCTACAGCGACCTGCACGGCTTCGAACAGCTCATTGATCTCGAGGCGTGGGACGGCGACGCGTTCACGACGGCGCTTCAGCAGCGCGTCGTGGAGCCTGGGGCGAACGCGGTGGCGCTGCTGACCCGTTGGCCGTATCTGACGCGGATGTTCACGCGGATCTCGCCGCACGAGATGATGGAGGACCCGATCTTCCACCAGAACGGGGACCTGCCGGAGGTGTCGAACACGAACCAGGCGACGCAGTTCATCCCGTGCCGAGGGTCGAGCCGGGTGGAGCTGCCGAACGGGGACTCGCTGCTGCTGAACGAGGACGGTACGTGGCCGGAGCTGCCGGAGGAGACGCCGTGGGCGCTGGCGGTGCAGACGGTGCCGATGAAGGGGGCGCCGCAGGTAGAGAGCGACTTTCGCGAGGTCGTGACGGCGAAGCTCGAGGAGTCGAACGAGCGCTTCGAGTACGACAACGGCGAGGGCGGGTGCTCGGTGCGGCCGCTGTCGAGGGGGGCGCAGGGCCTGATGGCGTGCAGCGTGCTCCTGCTGATCGCGCTGCGCGGGCGTCGTCGCCGTTAACGCGCTTGCTGGAGCAACACGCGTCGACGGTCGTCGACGGTCGGCGCTGGTCTCTTCATGCGTCGCCCGCCCGTACGCGCGCGATCAGGAGCTCGCCGAGGTCAGGCCGCGGGCTGGGCTTGCGAACGCTGTTGCGCTAGCTCGCGGCTGCGCTGATGCTGCGTCGCGTGAGAAACCGGCTGGTCAAACGCGCGAGGTTGTCGTTTCCTCGGGGACATATGTCACCGCTTGCCCTCGCTTCGCGTCGTCGTTCACTGCTCCCCGCGCTCGCGCTCACGCTCTGCACGGGCGCCGCGTTCACTGTGGTGACCGCGGCGCCGTCGGTCGCGGAGGCCTGCGGGGGGATGTTCTGCGACAACGCGCCGATGCCGATGCCGGTGGACCAGACGGGGGAGAACATCCTGTTCGCGCTCGACGCCGCGGAGAACACGGTCGAGGTCCACATTCAGATCCAGTACATGGGGGACGCGGAGAAGTTCTCGTGGATCATCCCGGTGACGGCGGTGCCGGAGTTCTCGGTGGGCTCGGAGCAGCTGTTCACGAACCTGCTCGACGCGACCGTGCCGACCTACTCGCTCTCGACCGTGTTCGACTGCGCCGAGAACGACCGCGGCGGCGGGCTCGGGATCGGCTGCGCGGCGGTGGTGGCGGACGCGGGCTTCGCCGAGAGCGGCGGCGGCTTCGACACCGACGGCAGCCAGGGCGAGGAGCCGCCGGTCAAGGTCGTCACGCGGGAGGTCGTGGGGCCGTACTTCGTCGAGGTCCTGCAGAGCGACGACGCCAACGAGCTGTACACCTGGCTGACCGACAACGGCTACGCGCAGGACGAGGACGCGCCGCCGATCGTGCAGGAGTACCTCGACGAGAATCACTACTTCGCGGCCGTGAAGCTGGTGAACGGCGCCGACACCGATGAGATCCAGCCGCTGGTGATGAAGTACGAGGGCGACGAGCCGTGCGTGCCGCTGCGGCTGACGAGGATCGCGGCGATCGACGACATGCCGATCCGGGTGTTCTTCCTGGGGGGTCAGCGCGCGGTGCCGACGAACTACCGGCACGTGCTGGTGAACCCGGCGCGGATCGACTGGGTGAGCGGCGCGGACAACTACAACGAGGTCATCACGATGGCCGTCGACGGCGAGGGGACGACCGAGGGGCGGGCGTTCGTGACGGAGTACGCGGGGCCGAGCTCGCTGGTCTCGTTCGACGGGCTCTACGACGAGCTGTGGGAGCAGGCGGACTTTGTCGGGGTCGAGTCGCCGATCCTGACGCCCTCGTACACGGTGATCGACGCGCTCGAGGGCATGGGCCTGATGCTCTGCGGCGCCAACGCCTGCGAGTACTACCACCCGATGGTCGAGCCGCTGCTGCGCCAGTACATCCCGGCGCCGCCGGGGATCGCGGAGGGGCACTTTTACCGGGACCTCGACGGCTTCGCGGACCTGATCGATCTCGAGGCGTGGGACGGCGAGGCGTTCACGACGGCGATTCAGCAGCGGATCGTGGAGCCTGGGGCGAACGCGGTGGCGCTGCTGACCCGTTGGCCGTATCTGACGCGGATGTTCACGCGGATCTCGCCGCACGAGATGATGGAGGACCCGATCTTCCACCAGAACGGTGACCTGCCGGAGGTGTCGAACACGAACCAGGCGACGCAGTTCATCCCGTGCCGAGGGTCGAGCCGGGTGGAGCTGCCGGACGGCGACTCGCTGCTGCTGAACGAGGACGGTACGTGGCCGGAGCTGCCGGAGGAGACGCCGTGGGCGCTGGCGGTGCAGACGGTGCCGATGAAGGGTGCGCCGCAGGTAGAGAGCGATTTTCGCGAGGTTGTGACGGCGAAGCTCGAGGAGTCAAACGAGCGCTTCGAGTACGACAACGGCGAGGGCGGGTGCTCGGTGCGGCCGCTGTCGAGGGGGGCGCAGGGCCTGATGGCGTGCAGCGTGCTCCTGCTGATCGCGCTGCGCGGGCGTCGTCGTCGCTAGCGGGCTAGCGTCACCAGCCCTGGGTGACCTGCACCCACTGCGCCATCTTCTCGTAGTGGTAGGCGCTCACCCAGCGCGGCTGGCAGTAGCTCATCAGGTCGCTGGCCTCGTCGAGATCGATGAAGCTGTCTGAGCGGACATCATAGCCCTCGGCGCGGGCCATGCCGTCGTCGTGGGGGAACAGCGGGTCGACGTCGGCCGGCGAGCCGCAGGGCGCGTGCTTGAGGAAGTGCAGGTGGCCGAGCTCGTGCACCAGCGTGCTCGCGGACAGGGGGTCGCCGAAGCCCGCGCCGATCGCGAAGCCGGCGCGGTAGTCGAGCTCCTGCGAGGAGCCGGTGATCCCCTCGTAGTCGTCGCGCGTGGCCGCGGGCTGCATCAGGCCGTAGTAGTACACGTCGGCGGGCGCCTGATCGGTCTGCTCCATGAGCACGCCGACGTCGAAGAGGGCGTCGCCGAGCGCCTGCGAGGGCGGCAGCTCGGGGTAGGGGTTGGGCTGGACATCCCCCACGGTGATGTCGACGCGCGTGGTCGGGTAGTACGCGAACACGGCGGCCGCGAACTCGTCGATGACGTCCTCGGAGGTGTCGGGGGTGATGCCGTCGACTTCGAAGGGGACGATGTGGATCTTGATGGGGCCGGTCTCGACGGGGCTCAGCGCGGCCGTCGTGTCCATGTCGTCCTCCTCAGGGAAGCGCGCGACCGGCGTCTGCGGGTCCGTGTAGAGCGCGACGCTGTAGCGGGCGTCGGGCCGCACGACCGCCGCGGGCAGCTCGACGGTGAGCCCGCTGCTCGCGTCCGCGGGGTCGGTGCTGTCGGTGAGCAGGGAGGTGGCGGAGAAACTCGAGGTCTCGCCGCCTCGCGTCACGTCGACGCGGAGCTCGACGTCGACAGGGCTCCACTCGGGCGGGACCTGCACCGAGGCCCGCAGCACCACCGCGCGGTCGGCCACGATGGGCGCGGGGCGAAGGTCTGGCTGCACCGCCGCGCCAGCGTCCATCAGCGGGATCGCGATCACCTGGAACGCGTCGAGGTCGGTGAGGACGAGGGGCTCGAGCTCGAGCCCCGTCGTGGTGGCGCTGGTGCCGGCGTCGGTGGTGCCGGCGTCGGTGGTGCCCGCGTCGGCGTCGCTGTCGGAGGTGTCGTCGGGTCCGCCGGCGCTGCAGCCGACGAGCGAAAAAACGAGAGCGTGGATAATTTGGCGCGCGCGCATCGTGGTCCCACTGCTTATTACCCGCCGCCGGCGCTTCATTACAGAATTGTACGCGCGACGATCTCAGCCGCCGGCCTTGCGCAGCAGCCACTCGGCGCCGAAGCGGTAGCCGACGCGCTCCCACAGCCGCGCGAGCCAGGCGGTGACGAAGGTCCAGGCGAAGATGATGCCGAGCGTCCCCGCGACGCTGGGGACGTTCTGCCACAGGTCGAGGACGGGGAGCCGCGAGAGCTCGCGGAACACGTAGACGTGGAGGATCAGCAGGGTCAGGGAGGTGCGGCCGAGCGCGACCATCCAGGCGTTCGAGGAGCGCGGCCAGATCGCCTCGAGGCGCAGCACGAGCGCGAGCAGGAGCAGGACGATGGTGTGCAGGAGCAGGATGATCGGCGGGCTGGCGGGGTAGAAGCTGCCGCGGATCCGGAACAGCCGGACCCACGGGTCCTCCAGCAAGAACTTGGGCAGCACGCCGCCGCGCGTGAGCACGTAGCAGGCGGCGAGGCCGGCGCCGAGGGTGAGGGTGACGCCCGCGAGCTTGAGGACGCGGGCGCGTTGACCCGCGGCGATCCAGCGACCGACGACCATGCCGCTGAGGAACATCGAGAGCCACGGGAAGATCGGGAATTGCCCCTCGGCGAAGGCGAGCCGCAGCGCGCCGCCGGGCATGCCGGTGTTGCGCATACGCCCGTTGCCCAGCACGAAGGGGGTGTCGAGCCAGTTCTGCAGGCCGACGGTCCCGCCGAGCACCGTGAGCGCGAGCGCGAGCAGGACCGCGCTGGGGAGCCGCCGCCAGGCCGGCGCGAGCGCCATGGCGAAGCCCATCAGGTGGAGCACGAACCACGAGCCCGGCGAGAACCAGCTCGGCGTGATCAGGTTGAGCAGCAGCCCGAAGAGCATCAGCGCGAGGCCGCGGCGCGCGAGCAGGAGGTCGAGCGCGAGGCCGGTGCGCCTGCCCGAGCGCAGCTGCTTGCGGATGAGCAGCGAGGTGCCGAGGCCCGCGAGCGTCACGAACAGCGGCGCCGCGACGCCGCCTCCGGCCTGAAACGCCTTGAGCACCGGCTCCGAGAGGATCGTCTTGCCCGGCGGCGCGCGGTAGAGCCAGATGCTCATGTGCTGCTCCATCATCAGGAACACCGCGAGTCCGCGGAGCGCATCGATTCCGAGCAGGCGCCCAGCGGGCGGCGCGGCTGGGGTCGCGGTGGTGGAGCTCGCGTCGGGCATCGTTGAGGCGGTCACGGTATCGTCCGCGCGATCGCGTGGCAAAGCCCAATCGCCGCGGCGTTCCCGTAATAGGGCTAGCGCTGGGCGGCGCGAGGTTGCAAGATCGATGGTCTATGCAGCACTCGGACGGAGGCGACCAGGACGACGCGATCGCGGTCCTGGGCGCGGGGCGATTCATTCGGCTCGTCAAGCGCGGACGGTGGGAGTACGCGGAGCGGATCAACGCGACCGGCGCGGCGGCGCTGGTGCCGGTGACGGACGAGGGCGTGATCATCTTGGTCGAGCAGCCGCGCCCGGCGCTCCGCGGCCCGGTGATCGAGCTGCCGGCGGGCTTGGTGGGCGACATCCCCGGGCAGGAGAACGAGGACATGGCGCTGGCGGCGGGTCGCGAGCTGGTCGAAGAGACCGGCTATGAGGCGCGCACGATCGAGTTCATGACGCGGGGGCCGAGCTCACCAGGGCTCTCGAGCGAGTGCTTGGCGATGTTCTTGGCGACCGGGCTGCGTCGCGTGGGCCCTGGGGGCGGCGTCGAGGGCGAGCAGATCACGGTCCACGAGGTCGCGCTCTCCGAGGTTGACGCCTGGCTCGCGGCGCGGGCAGCCGAAGGAATGGAGATCGACCTCAAGGTGTTCGCGGGGCTCTACTTCGCCCGCCGGTATCTCGACTCTCTCGCGGGCGCTTCGTAGTCTTCGCCCGCGGCCCGTTTTCCAGCGTCGGTTTTTTCCAGCGTCGGATTTTCGGCGTCGGATTTCGCAGTCGGTTTTCGCAGTCGGTTCTCGCTCGCGGTTGTTCGCGGCCCAAGGTCATCGCGGCGAGCCGACGACGCGGACCCGGTCTAGCCGGCGATCTGGGCGCTGTGGTCGCAGTAACGGACCAGCAGGTCGATCAGCGCGGGGCGGTCGATCGGCTTCGTCATGTAGCCGTCGGCGCCGAGGGTGTGCGCGAGCGAGGGGTCGCTGAACATCGAGACCATGATGACCGGGATCGCCGCGAGCTCGCTGTCGGCCTTGAGCGCGGCGAGTACAGACCAGCCGTCCATGTCGCTCATCTTGACGTCGAGCGTGATGACGTCGGGGTGCAGTTCCTCGGCCATGCGCAGGCCCTCGGCGCCGTTGCTGGCGATATGCACTTCGAAGTCGGCGCGTCGCAGCACGCGGCGGAGCAGCTCGTGGGTCGTCAAGTCGTCGTCGATGACCAGCACCGAGCGCGTCGCGGGGGGGCGGGGCTGGTCGGCGACCGCGGGGTCGTCGAGCGTGACGACCGGGACGCGGATCGAGAAGGTCGAGCCGACGCCGAGCTCGCTGGTGGCCGAGAGCTCGCCGCCGATCATGCGGCAGAACTCGCGGCTGATGGCGAGGCCGAGGCCGCTGCCGCCGTAGACGCTCGACGTGCTCGGGTCGGCCTGCTTGAAGGCTTCGAACAGCCCGTCGAGCTTATCCGCCGCGATCCCGATGCCGGTGTCGCGGACGTCGCAGTGCAGCCAGTCGGTGTCGCCGACGGGGCGCTTTTGGATCACGAGGTTGATGCGGCCGTTCTTGGTGAACTTGCAGGCGTTGCTGAGGAGGTTGAGGAGGGCCTGGCGGAGCTTGGCGCGGTCGGTGCGGACCCGGCCGACGCTGTCGCCGAGCTCGATGCCGAGCGTGTTGCCGTTGCGCGCCGCGAGCGGCTCGATCGTCCCCGCGAGCGCGCGGGTCAGGTCGCGCAGGTCAAAGGCCTCGATGTGGACCTCAGCGCGGCCAGACTCGATCTTGGCGATGTCGAGGACGTCATTGATCACCGACATCAGCTGCTGGGCGGCGCCGTTGATCTTGCCGAGGTCCGCGAGCATGCGCTGGTCGGCGTCGCCGTCGATGAGCGCGGCCTCCTGCAGCTCTTCACACAGCAGCTCGCTGTAGCCGATGATCGCGTTGAGCGGCGTGCGCAGCTCGTGGCTCATCTTGGCGAGGAACGCGGTCTTGGCCCGGTTCGCCGCCTCGGCGCTGTCGCGCATGGCGCTGAGCTCGGCGTTGCGCCGTCGCAGGCGCTCCTCGGTCTCGGTGCGCTCCTCGATCTCGCGCGCGAGCAAGGCGGCGCGCTCCTCGACGCGCGCCTCGAGCTGGGCGGCGTTCGCCTCCAGCGAGCTCCGAGTCTCGCGCAGCTCATCGATGACGCGCCGCAGCAGCTGGTCGTTCTGCTCTTTGAGGCGCTCGAGGTAGTCGCGCCCCCGCTCGCTGCGCTCGAGCTGCTTGCGCGCGGCCTCGAGCTGCTTCTCGAGCGCGGCGATCCGCTTGCTCGTGGGGTTGTCGGTCATCCGTGCACTTCACTCGAGTCGCGGCTGCCGAGCAGCACGGTGACGAAGGTCTCGTTGTGGAATCTGGCCCTTTGGCCACGCTCGACGGGGCCGATCTCGCCGTAGGCGTAGAAGCCGGCGATCGGGGTGTCGTCGTCGAGGCGCGCGCGCAGCAGCGCGAACTCCTGGGGCGTGTGTGAGCCGAGCAGGCGGTGGCGACCGGCGCACGAGAAGAACAGCGCGGCGCGGCGCGGGATATCCTCGTCGAGGCCGGCGAGCGCCGCGTCGATCGAGCTCTGGCAGCCGGCGAGGATGCTCGCGCGGTCGGTCTGCGTGAGCTGGACGGTCGCGCCCTCGGGGACGTCGCCGAAGAAGCTCATCTCGCCGCTGCGCTCGTCGCTGCGCTGCGGGGCGCGGAGGTAGAAGCGCGGGTCGCTGGCGTCGGCGTCGGCTTCGAAGACCGCGAGCGCGTACTCTCCGCTCGGCACGCCGCCCTCGCCGATGTAGTGGCGATAGAACTCCAGGGGCGGGCGGCCGTCGATCTCGAGCACGTGGTTGCCCTCGGCGCGCGTGACCCGGGCCCTGCGCCCGAGCGGCGTCCAGCCGCTGGCGACGCCGGTCGAGACCGTGAGCGGGCCGCCGATGAGCAGCACGGGCGCGGCGTCGTGGAGGACCTCGGCGCCGTGGAACTGGGAGGTGCCGGTCCAGGTGACGCCGTCACCCGCGAGGCCGCCGACGATCGGCACGCGCTCGTCCGCGAGGCCTTCGACCAGCCCGTCGACGATCGCCGCGCCGCTCGACGTCAAGCTCTCGGGGGTCGTGATGCAGACGCTGGGCGGGCGCGAGAGGGCGCGCGCGGCCTCGCGGACCGCGTCGCGCACGCGGGCGCGTGGGTCGCTCGCCGGGGCGTCGGCTCCGGAGGCGGCGCCCGAGAGGTCGCGCGCGACGGCGGTGGCGAAGCTCAGCGTGTCGCTGGCGAACAGCATGACCGCCAGCGAGCTCTCCTGAAAGCCGAGCCGCGCGCCGTCGCGGCCGGCCGCGCTCGTGGCCTCGCCGTCGGTCGTGCAGCCGATCCAGCGGGCCTCCGGGAACGCGCGCGCGAGGGTCTCGAGCACGCGGGCGTGCTCGAGGTCGATGCTCGCGAAGACGAGGCCGGCGCGCGCGCGTCGTCCACCCAGCGCCCGCTCGCACTGACCCGCGACCTCGGCGGCGGCCGCCGTGGCGTCGATGTCGTTGCTTTGACCAACCGCGACCGTGAGCATGGTGGCGATCCACAGGAGAGCCCGCGCGCGGAGCGGGCGGGGGACGGGCGCTGCGTAGTCGGGGGTCCAGGGATGGAGGAGGTCGCACGCGGAGCAGCGCGGGCCGGCCGACGCCGGCGGATACAGGAGGCCCAGGAGCCTCCGAAATCGAGGATACACGACTCGAGAGGCCAGGCTGCGGACGAATTTGAGGAGCGCGGCGCGGACCTAGCGAGCGCGCGCCGTCGACGATTTCGAGCGCGCCGCCGGGACGAAGCACGACATCGCTCGCGCGCGCCTTGGCCGTCGCCGCGGGCGCGCGCGGTTGTGCGTACATCGCCGGCGCGCGGAGGTCCACGCGCGGGAGATCGGCGCGCGTCCTCGAGGTCCGCGAGCTGGCAATATCCGCGCGCGCGGCGGCGTAGCCTGGCGCTTGCGACACGTCCGTGAGCGCGGGGCGCGGGGCGTTTTCGCGGCGCTGCTGGCACCCGCTGGTGCGGGTGTATTAGGGTTAGGTCCGCGAGTCGCAGGACGTCGAGGAGTGGGCGCTGACGCGAGCCAGGAGTGAAGCATGAGTGATCCCGTCTCGGTGTTTCTGGTCGTGATCGCGAGCCTGCTGCTCGTCGGCGCGCTCGGGGAGCTGCTGTTCGCGCGCACGCGCGTCCCCGACGTGATCTGGCTGATCGCGGCCGGGTTGGCGCTGCGCCTCATGGGGGTCGTGCCGCAGGAGGTGCTGGACACGATCACGCCCTACTTCACCGCGCTGACGCTGGTCGTGGTGCTGTTCGAGGGCGGGAGCCGGCTGTCGCTGGCGGACCTCGTCGGCGCGGCGCCGCGGGCCACGATGATGTCCGTGCTCGGCTTCGTGTTCGCGATGATCACGGTCGCGCTGTTCAGCGTGGGCCTCTCGGCGATCGCGGTGCTCCCGGCGTCGTGGACGTTTTCGCATGGTCTGATGCTCGGCGCGATCGTCGGCGGGACCAGCTCGCTGATCCTGACGCCGGCGCTCGCGCTCGCGCGCGTCAGCCCGCGGATTCAGCGGATCGTCCAGCTCGAGGCCTCGCTGACCGACGCGCTCTGCGTCGTGATCGCGCTGCCGCTGATCGGCATCCTGGCCGATCAGACACACAGCTTCGGGGCCGCGCTGGGCGTGGTCGGCAAGAGCTTCGGGATCGCGCTCGCGCTCGGGATCCTCGGCGGCTGGGCGTGGGTGCCGGTGATCCGGCTGCTCGCCGACAGCCCGCGGGTCTACCCGCTCACGCTCGCGGCGCTGATGTTCCTCTACGTGTTCACGGGCGAGGCCGGGGGCAGCCCGGCGATGGCGGTGCTCGCGTTCGCGGTGGTCGTCGGGAACGCGCGCCTGCTGATGCACTGGCTGATCCGCGCGAAGCCGGAGGGCCCCGAGACCACGCTGGCGAGCTCGGTGCGTACCGTTCACTCGCAGATCAGCTTCATCATCAAGTCGCTCTTCTTCACCTACCTGGGGCTCATGCTCGAGCCGCCGTGGTCGATGTTGATCATGGGCGTCGTGCTCGGTCTCGTGCTGATGCTCGTGCGGATCCCGGCCGTGATGGTGTCGCTGCGCGAGCCGGTGTTCTCGGTCGAGGAGCGCGGGACGGCGCAGATCTCGATGCCGCGGGGCATGGCCGCGGGCGCGCTTGCGACCATGCCGATGATCGCGGGCGTGCCCGGCACAGAGTCGCTGCACTCGCTCGTGTTCGCGACGATCGCCGCGACGATCGTGCTGTTCACGATCGGCTACCGAAAGACCCAGGGCGCGTGGCCGCCGACGCGGATCCAGGTGACGGCCGCCAGCGGCGGCGCGCTCGGGATGCTCGGGGTCGAGGCCGGCGACCCCGGGCCGGAGGAGGTCACCGCGACGATCGCCGCCGAGCTCGACGTGATCGAGAGCGAGGAGCCCTACACCCCGGCCGGCCCCGAGCCAGGCCCTGGGCGCGACGCGCCGTGACGACGATGCCGCGCTTTCGCAAGCTGCTGGTGCTCGACCTCGACGAGACGTTGATCTACGCGACCGACGACTTCACGGAGCTGATCGACGAGCCCGAGCCGGGGGACTTCATCGTCGGGCCGTACCTCGTCCGGCGGCGCCCCGGCGTCGAGGAGTTCTTGGCCCGCTGCCTCGAGCTGTTCGAGGTCGGCGTGTGGACCGCCTCGACCCTGGACTACGCGCGGCCCGTGCTCGCGCGGCTCGTCGCGCTCGAGCGCCTCTCGTTTATCTGGGGTCGTGAGCGCTGCACGCGGTGCATGGACATGGACACCCGCGAGGGCTACTGGGTCAAGGACCTCAAGAAGCTGCGCCGGCGCGGCTACGACATCACGAAGATCATCTTCGTCGACGACACGCCCCGCAAGCTCGAGCGCAGCTACGGCAACCTCGTGCACATCCGGGCGTTTCGCGGCGGGGCGAGCGATCGTCAGCTGGCCGCGCTGCTGACCTACCTCGAGGGGCTGGGCGAGGTCGCGGATGTGCGGCGGGTCGACAAGCGCTTCTGGAGCCGTCGCGCGCCCGCCTGAAGCCGCGGTTTTGATATGTCCACATGGACAGCTGCGTCGTGGGCTCACAGGCGCGAGAGGCCGCGCTCGATCTTGGCGCGCAGCGGCTCGCCGGGCTCGAGCTCGAGCGCGCGGCGAAACGCCGCGCGGGCCTGCTCGCGCTTGCCGTAGCGCAGCAGGACCTGGGCGTGGAGCGCGTGCGCGTGCGGGCTCTCGGGGTCGAGCTCGAGGGACTTCTCGATCGAGCGACGGGCCGCGCGGGACTCCCCGACGGTCAGCTCGGCGCGCGCGCGCAGGCGCCAGGCCTCGGGGTGTGAGGGCACGCGGCGGCTGAGCTCGCGCGTGACCGCGAGCGCGTGATCGGGCAGCTCTTTGCGGATGTACAGGCTCGAGCAGAGGTCGACCGCGTCGACCAGCTCGCCGGTCGGGCGCTGCTCGTCGCGCATGCGGTTCCAGGCGATGCGCGCGTGGATCGAGGCCATCTTCGGGCTGCCGGTGCGGGCCTCGAGCGTGGCCCAGACGTAGTACAGCCTGCCGGTGCGCGAGTCGGGCCCGCGGTGGATGCCGCGCCGGATGATCTTCTCGGCCTCGTCGTGATCGCGCAGCGCCATCAAGAGCTTGGCGTAGAGCACCCGCGCGTCCACGTCGTCGGGCTTGGTCTCCACGGTCTCGGCCAGCGGCTTGGCGGCCGTGAGCAGCGCGCGGCGCCGCCCGGTCACGAGCGCCGCGTGGGCGCGCGCGCGGGCCAGATCGTCGGGCGCCGCGCCGCGCTCGCGGGCCTGCTCGATCCAGCTCTCCCAGTCCGCCGGCAGCGGCTGCCCGAGCTCGCGCGCGCGCGCGATGCTGAGCTCGGCGAGCGCGAGCGCGGCGCGGTGCGTCGAGCCGATGTTGGAGATCAGCTCGCGCAGCATCGGCTCCGCCCGGCGACCTCGCCCCAGCCCGACGAGGTAGAGCGCGAGCGCCTCGCTGTAGCGCGGGACCTTGGGGTTGGTGGCCGCGGCTTGCTCGAGCCACTCCAGCGCCTTGCGATCGCCGTCGGGGTCGCTGAGGCGCTGGCGCTGCCACAGCTCGGAGAGCCGGACCATGGCCTCGGCCGGCAGCGGCTCGCGCTCGACCGCGCGCAGCAGCGCGGTGTGGGCCTTGCGGAGCAGCACCGGATCATCGCGCGAGGGGTCGCGGCTCGCGTCGCGGCTGTTCGCGTGCGTCGCCTTGGCCAGGTAGGCCTCGCCCAGGCCGGTCCACGCCCTGGGCGCGAAGGGCTCCTCCTCCGCGAGGCCCTCGAGCTTGCGCAGCGCCTGGTCGAGCTCGCCGGTCGCGATCGCGGCGCGGGCCGACGCGACCTCGAGCTCGACGCGGCCGGGCAGCATCCGCCGCGCGCGCGTCAGCCAGGGCCGCGCCTCCTCGTAGCGGCGCTGCTCGACCAGCGCGAGCGCCTGCAGGTAGGCGACGCGCGGGTGGTCTTGGGGCAGCTCGGCGAGCGCCGATAAGCTGCCCATAAGGTCACCCTCTGTAAACAGCGCCCAGGCCTCGTAGAGCGCGTCCTCCAGCGCCGGGAGCGGGCGGCCCTCGTCCTCGAGCTGCGCCCGCCACTCGCGGCCGCGCCGGTGATCCCCGGCGGTCAGCGTGGTGTCGAGCGCGAGCCGGCGCGCGCTCCAGTCCCACGGCGGCAGGTCCGGCCAGGCGGCGTCGAACAGCTCGAGCCCGCGCGCGCGCTCGCCCATGTAGACGTGCACGGCGGCCCGGGCGACGCTGGCGCGCGCGCGGTCGTGGGGGAACAGCGTGCCGCCGTCGAGCTCGAGCAGCTGGTCGGCGAGGTCGGCGACCCCGCTGAACTCGCGCAGCAGCGCCGCGTTCATCAGCGCCTCGTCGGCCGCGAGCCCCATGTGATCGGGCGCCTTGGCGCGGGCCGCTCGCAGCGTCTTGAGCGCCCGCGCGCCCTCGCCCGCGCGGTGCTCGAGGCCCGCCAGCGCGCGCTGGTAGGCGATCGCCTCGGGCTCGGCCGCGACCGCGTCCGCGAGCGCCGCCCGGGCGCGCGTCAGCGGGTCCGCGCCGCTCGCATCGTCGACTTCGGTGTCGACCTCGGCGTCGACTTCGGCGTCGATCTCGAGCCCCGCGAGCAGCCGCAGCGCCTCGAACCACGCGTGGTGATGCGGCGCGAGCGAGCTGCGATCCTCGATCTCACCCATCGACGGCTCGGGGAGCGCGCGCACGCGCTCGGAGGCCTGGTGTACGGCGGCGGGATCGCGTCGCGCGAGCGCGACGAGACCCTCGGCCACGTGCGCGTCACGGCAGCGCGTGGGCGCGTTCAAGCTCGTGGGCGCGGCGTCGGCGTCGGCGTCGGCGTCGGCTGGCATGACGCCGAACTCAACCCACAGCTGGCCGCGGATCAGCGCCTGCGAGCCCATGAGGCAGCTGCGCTGCTCGGGCGTCAGCAGGGTGTCGGCGGCGAGCACCCGCGAGAGCTCGCGGTCGGCCAGCGCCAGCTCCCGCGCGGTCCCGTGCAGGAGCCAGGCGCGCGTACGGCCGACGCGATCCGCAGTCGTCTCGACGAACACCCACAGCGAGGCCGTCGCGTAGATCGCGAGGCCCGAGGCGATCACCGCGAGCGCGATCAGCAGCCACGGCCTCGCGCGACCGCGATCGCGGCCTCGGCGGGCGCGGGCGCGGCCGCTCCCCGCCCGCCCGTCTGGGCGCCTGCTCGCGGATCCGCCGCGAGGCCTTCGTGAGCTCGACACGCCCGGCGTTTCTACCGCGGCCGCCGGTGAGCTGTCTCGGTGAGCCAAAATTTATGAAAATAAAACTGCCCGAGGGACGCGCTGGAGTAGGGTCACGCCGCGATGTCGCAGGACCCACCAAAGAACGACGGGAAGAACGACGCGAAGAACGACGGGAAGAACGACGGGAAGAACGACGCGACGACCAATACGAAGAACGACGCGAAGACGCCGACCCGCGCGCTGCTCTCGTGGAGCAGCGGCAAGGACAGCGCCTGGGCGCTGCACGTGCTCCGCAGCGAGCCCGCGTTCGCGCGCGTCGAGGTCGTCGGCCTGCTGACGACGATCAACGCGCCGCGTCAGCGCGTCGCCATGCACGGCGTGCGCTGCTCGCTGCTGCGCGCGCAGGCGGCGGCCGTCGGCCTCGAGCCGTGGATCGTCGAGCTCCCAGAGCCCTGCAGCAACAGCGACTACGAGCGGATCATGGGGGGCGTCGTGACGGAGGCGCGGGCGCGCGGGATCACGGCCGTCGCCTTCGGTGACCTGTACCTCGAGGACATCCGTCGCTACCGCGAAAAAATGCTCGAAGGGACAGGTCTGACGCCGCTCTTCCCGCTCTGGGGGCGGCCGACCGGCGCGCTCGCGCGCGAGATGGTCGCCGCGGGCGCGCGCGCGGTGATCACCTGCGTCGACCCCCAGCAGTGCTCGCGCGCGTGGCTCGGCCGCGAGCTGGACCGTGAGCTGCTCGACGCCGCGTCGACAGGCGGCCCCGGCGCGCGCGGTGTGGACCCCTGCGGCGAGAACGGAGAATTCCACACCTTCGCGTACGACGGCCCCGCGTTCGCGCGGCCGGTCGAGTTTACGCGCGGCGAGGAGGTCCTCCGCGGGGGCTTCGCGTTCCTCGATCTCCTGCCGCCGAAAAGATAGCTACATTAACAAAAAGACAGGTATTTAACAGATAAATTCCGGGCAGCCGCCGGCGCGTCGGTGTCAGACTCATCGACATGTTCTCTCTTGATCGCGCGGTCTTCCTTCGCTCTAGCGCCCTGCTCTCCTCCGCCCTGCTGTGCCTCGCCGCGGGGGCCTGCGGCGACTCCTCCGGCTCCTCGGAGTCAAACGCCGGGACGGTCACGGAGACCGACAGCACCACCCGCGGCGACACCGTCGACGCGACGGAGGGGGGGAGCGCGACCGGGAGCGCGACGGACCAGGGCGGCACCGAGACCCAGGGGCAGACCAGCGCCGGGACCGACTCGACGAGCGCGACGGACAGCGCGACGGACAGCGCGACGGACTCTGGCGCGACGGACAGCGCGACGGACTCTGGCGCGACGGACAGCGCGACGGACTCGGTCGGCGAGACCGAGGAGAGCTCGACCACCGACGGGAACGTCTGCGCGGACGCGGACGTGAACTTCGCGCCGACGGTGCCCTACGTGCAGATCCTCGTCGACCAGTCAGGCTCCATGGGGGAGACCTTCGACGGCCAGACTCGCTGGAACGCGCTCTCCGACGCGCTCTTCGACCCCCAGAACGGCGCGGTCGCGCAGTACCAGTCGCAGGTCCAGTTCGGCCTCTCGCTCTACACCAGCAACGGCGGCTTCAACGGCGGCGAGTGCCCGGTCATGTCCGAGGTCGCGCCGGCGCTCGACAACGCCGGCGCGATGGAGTCGCTCTACGGCATGAACGGGCCCAGCGGCGACACGCCGACCGGCGAGGCGATCGACGCCGTGGTCCCGATCCTGCAAGGCCTGCCCGACGACGGCCCCAAGGTCATCGTCGTCGCGACCGACGGCGAGCCCGACACCTGTGAAGAGCCCAACCCGCAAAACGGCCAGGGCGTCGCGGTCGCGGCGGCGACGAACTCCTACGACGCGGGCGTCCCCGTCTACATCATCAGCGTGGGCGACGACATCAGCGACCAGCACCTCCAAGACATGGCCAACGCCGGCCTCGGCGTCATGCCGGGCGACCCGGACGCGCCGTTTTGGAAGGCCAACAACCAGCAGGGCCTGCTCGACGCCTTCAACACGATCATCAACGGCGTGCGCGACTGCAAGCTCGAACTCAACGGCGAGGTGCAGGACGGCAAAGAGGAGGAGTGCACCGTCACCGTCAACGGGCAGGACATCCTCTACAACGATCCCAACGGCTGGCAGCTCAACGACCCCAGCGAGATCGAGCTCGTCGGCTTCGCCTGCGACGCGATCCAGGAGGGCGAGGTCGACGTCCAGATCGTCTGTACCTGCGAGGCCTTCATCGAGTGATCGCGCGCGCTCGTCTAGGTCTTGTAGCGGGGGTCGGGCAGCTCTTCGAACCAGCCGTAGAGGGTGCGGTAGGGGATGTCCTCGCCGAGGAACTCGCACAGCGAGCGCCACAGCTTCACGTGCGGCATGGCGATCGGGCGCTGGCGCTTGACGTCGAGCAGCGCCCGCTTGATCGAGATCCCCTCGATCATGCAGAGCGAGGCGACCGTGTAGGTCGTCGCCCGGCTGATGCCCGCGCCGCAGGCGACCAGCACGGTGTCGCGGCGCCGGCGCGCGGCGCTGACGAAGTACACACCCTGCGCGAGCAGGGCGAGCGGCAGCTCGACGCCGTCGTCGACGTCGAGGTAGCGGGAGCGGATCCCCTCGTGCTGGACGTCGCGCGCGAGCAGCAGCATCGCGCTGACGCCCTCGGCGCGCAGCAGCGCGAGGTCCTTCGTGTCGCGGTACTTCCCGATCGCGAGCCAGGGCCGTACAAAGTCCATACCCCGGTGTAGCGCGGGCGCGGGCGGCGATCGAGGCCGCGCGCGGGCGCGAGCGCGAGCTGATTACCCCAGCTGACTACTCGAGCTGACGACTCGACTTGACGACTCGACTTGACGACTCGACCAGGTCCCAGCGGTAGCGACACTTGCGTCGCTCGCCGCGCGCGTACATGTCACAGTCGCGCGGCAGCGCGACGATCTCGACGAAGCGCGCGCCCACGCGCTCGCAGGTGCGCCGCGACGCCCAGTTGTCGGGCGCGCAGGTGATCCAGAGCGTGCGCAGGCCGTGGTGACGGGCGATGGGCGCGACGAGCCGGCAGGCGCGGGCGGCGAAGGCCTGGCCCCGAAACGGCGGGTCGACGGTGTAGCCGAGATGGCCGCCGTAGCGGCGCAGGTGCTCGGTGTCGCCGATCCGCAGGTCGAGCGCGCCGGCGGTCCGCGCGTCGCCGGCGGCCTTGATCCGGAAGTGATAGGCCGGGACCCAGGCGCGCACAGGATCGCCCGGCGCCGCGCGCTCGAGCTCGAGCTCGATCACGCCGTCGGTGAGGCGCGGGAGCTCGGCGAAGCCGGTGAAGCCGGTGAAGGAGTGCGCGTTGTCGTCCATGGGGATCATCGATCGCGACGCGACGCGGCGCGCGGCGTCGGGATCGTACTATCGTGCCGAGGTCGATGGTGGAGGAACTCGAGCGCACGCTGCTGAGCAGCGGGGGCGCGTCGCTGCGGGATGACGACGACGCGAGCGCGGCGAGCATGTCCGTCACGGCGCCGCACGACGCGTCGCGCGAGCGCCACGGTCACGAGCCCGGCGCCCGGATCGGTCGATACATCGTGCTCGAGCGGCTCGGCGCCGGCGGGATGGGGGTCGTCTACGCGGCGATCGATCCCGAGCTGGGGCGACGCGTCGCCATCAAGCTGCTGCACCCGCGGCTCGTCCAGCGCGGCCGCGAGCGCGGCGCGGACGCCCGCAGCCGGCTGCTGCGCGAGGCCCAGGCGATGGCCCGCCTCACGCACCCCAACGTGATCACCGTGCACGACGTCGGGACTGCGGGCGCGGAGGTGTTTATCGCGATGGAATTCGTCGACGGCGTCTCGCTGGCCGGCTGGCTCGAGCAGCGCGCGCGGACGTGGCGCGAGATCGCCGGGGTGTTTCGCGACGCCGCGCGCGGGCTCGCGGCCGCCCACGACGCGGGCCTCGTGCACCGCGACTTCAAGCCGGAGAACCTGATGATCGGCGTCGACGGGCGCGTGCGCGTGCTCGACTTCGGGATCGCGCGCGACCGCGACGACGCCCCGGAGCCCGCGTCCTCGCAGCTCAGCTCGATCGCGGACGCGCAGCTGCGCGAGACCCTGAGCTCGCAGATCAGCCATCACTCCCAGGACCTGACGCGGACCGGCGCGTTGATGGGCACGCCCGCGTACATGTCCCCAGAGCAACATATGGGGATCGGCGCGAGCGCGGCCAGCGATCAGTTCTCGCTCTGCGTCGCGCTCTACGAGGCGCTCTACGGGCAGCGCCCCTTCGCCGGCGACAACCCGATGCAGCTGGCGATCGCGGTGCTCGACGGCTCGCTGCGGCCGCCGCCGAAGGGCGCGCGCGCGCCCTCGTACCTGTTCCACGCGGTCCTGGCCCGCGGGCTCGCGGTCGAGCCCGCGGAGCGCTTCCCGTCGATGCGCGAGCTGATCGCGGCGCTCTCGGTGGACCCCGTCCAGCGCCGGCGGCGGCGCTGGATCGCCGGCGGGCTCACGCTCACGCTGATCGCGGGGGCGGGCGGCTACGCGCAGCACCGGCGCGCGCTCGCGGCCCGCTGCGCGCTCGCGGCCGCCGAGATCGACGCGGCGTGGACCGACGCGAGCCGCGAGCGGATCGCCGCGGCCTTCGAGCGCGACGGGCGGGAGTTCGCGCTCGAGTCGCTGCCGCGCGTCGAGCAGACGCTCGCCGACTACGTCGAGGGCTGGCGCGCGGGCGTCGCGAGCTCGTGCCGCGCGACGCTGCTCGAGGGCGCGCAGACGGAGGAGGAGCACGTGCTCCGCCGACGCTGCTACACGCACCACCTCGAGGAGTTCGCGGCGCTGGTCGAGATCCTGCGCGACGCGTCCGGCAGCGAGATCATCATGGGGCTGGACGCCGCGGTGGAGCTCGGCGCGACCGATCAGTGCGAGCAGCTCGAGGCGCTGCGCGCCGCGAATCAATCGCTCGAGGACCCGGAGCGCCTCGCCGCGGTCGAGGCGATGCGGGCTCGCTTCGCGCGCGTCCACGCGCTGCGCATCAGCGGGCGTGACGATGAGGAGGCGCTGCGCGCCCTCGAGGCGCTCGCCGCCGACGCGGAGGCGCTCGCCTACCCGCCGCTGCTCGCCGAGGTGCAGGCCGAGCTCGGCGACCGGCTGATCGAGGCCGAGCCCGAGCGCGGCGCGGCGCTGTACCGCTCGAGCCTCGAGCACGCGATCGCCAGCGGTCAGGATCGGCTCGCCGCCTGGATCTGCCTGCACATGGCGCTCATGCACTTCCTCGTCAAAGACCTCTCCGAGGCCGACTTCTGGGTCTCCCAGGGGCTGGCCTGGACCCAGCGGCTCTCGCGGTCGACCTATCTCGAGGGCGAGCTCATGATGGCGCGCGCGGGCGTCTACTCGACCCAGGCGCGCTACGAGGAGGCGCGCGCGGCGGGGGAGCGCGGGCTGCAGAAGATCGAGGAGGCCTTCGGCGCCGAGCACCGCAACTACGCGCTCGCGCTCACTCGGACCGCGACTATCGAGTGGCGCGCGGGCAAGCGCGAGCGCGAGCGAGCCCAGCGCGAGCGCGCGCTCGAGCTGCTCGAGTCGATCTACGGGTCGTCGCACCCGGAGCTCGCGGACTCGCTGCACAACCTCGGCGTCACCGAGCTCCAAGAGGAGAACTTCGAGCGCGCCGAGGCGCTCGTGCGGCGCGGCCTCGAGCTCCGCCGCGAGCGCTTCGGCCCGCGCAGCCGGCTGTACGCCGAGAGCCTCTTGACCGTCGCGGAGCTGCAGAGCAAGGCCGGGCGCTACGACGAGGCGATCGCGACCAACGAGCGCGTGCTCGAGATCTTCCGCGAGTACTACGGCGAAGGGCACACGCAGGTCGCGGTCGCGCACAACAACCTCGGGACGGCGCTGAGCGCCGCGGGCCGCGGCGAGGAGGCGCTCGAGCACTTGGAGCGCGCGCTCGAGCTCCGGTCGCGCGACAAGGTCTTCGCGCAGATGGTCGTGCCGCTGTACAACCTCGCCGATCTCTACCGGCAGCTCGCCGAGGAGCGTCGCTGCCGCGGAGAGAGCGACGAGGCCGCGTCGTTGTTCACGCGGAGCGTCGAGCGAAACCGCCGCGCGCTCGAGCTGTCGGTCGAGCACTACGGCGAGGAGCACTACTTCACCGGCGTGATCCTCAGCGGACTAGGCGTCGCGCTGCGCAACACCGGCGAGTACGCCGAGGCCGAGCAGCTGCAGCGGCGGTCGATCGCCTCGCTCGATCGCGGCGTCGGGCCGGAGCACTCGACGCTCGCGTTCCCGCTCGTCGAGCTCGGGCGTCTGCTGCTGCGCCGGGGGCAGGCCGCGGAGGCGCTTGAGCCGCTCGAGCGCGCGCTCGAGCTGCGCACGCGCGAGGACGTCGATCCAGGGGAGCTCGCGATCGTGCGCCTGCAGCTCGCGCGCGCGCTGTGGGACAGCGGCGGCGACAAGCGGCGGGCCCACGATCTGGCCCGAGAGGCGCACGCGCACTACGAGCGCGACCCGCCGCCGGACGCTTGTTTTGAGTCGCGAGATTGGCTCGCGGCGCATCCTGAGCCCTGAGCGCGCGCGCGTCCGCGCGTCGGAACTTGGCACGCGGCGAGCTGTCAAACGATCCCGTGCTCGGACGCGCCAAACTCCCGTCGATTTCGCTCCTCGCGGTGTTGCTCGGCGCGTGCGCTGAGCCTGTCGAGCGCGCGGCGCCCGTCGACGCGCTGCGCGAGCTCGAGCGTTGCGACCGGGCGAAGGTACACAGCGGGCACTCGACCGGTCGCCTGTGCCCCTACGGGACGCTCAGCCTCGGCGTCGCGGTGCCGACGCCCTTGGCGTTCCTCGAGCCCGACGCGCGCGGCGTTCGCTGGGAGCAGGACCACCCCTGTCCCGAGCCGCACGTCGAGCTGTTGCGATTCACGGACGAGTGGGTGGCGATCGTCGCCGAGCTCGAGACCGACGACGCGACGCGCTACTGGATCCGGCCCGTCGAGGGCTGGCGCCGAGGCGGCGTGTACCGCGTGGGCGTCCGCTACATGCACCCGCTGCCTATCTTTAGTGGTCGCAGCTACTACGATCCGGTCGAGTGGACGGAGGTCGGGATCCGCGAGCGTCGCGCGCAGGCTGTTGAGATTCGCCGCGTGGCCGCGCAGCCGCGAAGCCAGCACGAAGTTGCATCGGGCATGCTTCGAGCGCTGGCGTCAACGGCGTCGGGCGTCAGGGGCGTGCTCGCGGGCGCGCGGCGATTTTCAGCAGCCCGCTAGTTCCCGTCGAACGGATTGTTCGTCGTCACGCTGCCCGGCGAGCGGGTGTGCGCGCGGTGGTTGATGCCGAGCGCGCTCACCTTGTCGATCAGCGTCAGCAGCTCGCGGCGGTCGCCGTGCGGATCCTGTCCGAGCGCGCCGTTGATCAGCTTGCGCGCGCTGTCGAGGCTCGAGTCGCCGGCGAACTTCGAGCCGCGCAGCAGCATCCCGAAGCTGGCGACGCCGGCCGCGAGGCGGAGGTTGTCGGAGCTGGCCGAGAGCTCGGCGTCGCTGTCCTCGACGGGGCGCGTGAGCAGGGTGCTCTTGTCGCCGTCGGGCTGCTTGTAGCGGACCTTGACGGTCATCAGCTCGCCCGAGTTCGCGGCCGCGGTCGTCGTCGGCTTGTTCTGGTACTTCAGCGCGTCGACGCCCCCGGCCGCGCCGGCGCCCCCGGGCGGGATCAGCTCGTAGAGCGCGGTGACCGTGTGGCCCGCGCCGATCTCGCCGGCGTCCTTGGTGTCGTCGTTGAAGTCCTGGGCCGCGAGCATGCGGTTCTCGTAGCCGATCAAGCGGTACTCCGAGACGAGCCGCGGGTTGAACTCGACCTGGATCTTCACGTCCTTGGCGATCGTCGCCAGCGTCGCGCCGGCCTCGCGCACCAGCACCTTCTCGGCCTCGCGCACCGAGTCGATGTACGCGTAGTTGCCGTTGCCCTTGTCCGCGAGCAGCTCCATGGTCGAGTCCTTGAGGTTGCCGCGGCCGAAGCCGAGCACCGTCAAGAACACGCCCGACTTGCGCTTGCCCTCGATCAGGCGCTCGAGCGCGGCGCGGTCGCGCGTGCCGACGTTGAAGTCGCCGTCGGTCGCGAGGATCACGCGGTTGATCCCGTCCTTCTTGAAGCTGTTCTGGGCGACCGAGTAGGCCAGCTCGATGCCCTGGCCGCCGTTGGTCGAGCCGCCCGCGCGCAGCTGCTCGAGCGCGTCGATGATCTTGGATCGCTGGCTGCCGGGCGTCGCCGGCAGCACGAGGCCGGAGGCGCCCGCGTAGACGACGATCGCCACGGAGTCCTGCGGCCGCAGCTCGCGGGCGAGCATGCCGAGGCCGCGCTTGAGCAGCGGGAGCTTGTCGGCGTTGTTCATCGAGCCCGAGACGTCGAGCAGGAACACGAGGTTGCGCGCGGGCAGCTGGTCCATCCCGATCGAGCGCCCCTTGATGCCGATCTGCGCGAGCGTGTGGCCCGGCGCCCAGGGGCAGGGCGCGACCTCGGTGGAGATCGAGAACGGGTCTTGGCCCTCGGGCTCGGGGTAGTCGTAGTTGAAGTAGTTGACGAACTCCTCGATGCGCACGGCGTCGGCCGGGGGCACGCGGCCCTGGGTGACGAAGCGGCGCATGTTGCTGTACGAGGCTGTGTCGACGTCGATCGAGAAGGTCGAGAGCGGCTCGTCCGAGGACTTGAGGAATTCGTTCTCGGGCAGCTTCTCGTAGCCCTCGCCGCTCGCGTCGTCGGGCGGCGGCACGCTCGGCTTGTCGTCGACGGAGTTGGGCTCGGGGCGAGGCTTGGGCGAGGGCTTGGCGCCGGTCGGCTTGCGCTTGACCCGACGCTTCGCCGAGTCGGCGCGCTTCTCCGACTCCATCCGCATGCTCGGGTCCGGGGCGGCCGCCCCGGCCGCGGCCTCTTCTTTGGCGAGCTGCGGCAGACCATCCTTGGGTCCGCGCATGGCGTAGAGGCCAGATTTATTCTTCGAGCTGGGCTTGCCCATCTTGCCCTCTTCGCCCTTGTGTCGGGCGCTCGCGACATCCTCGCTCTCCGGCGCGACGGCGGCGGGCTCCTCCTTGGTCGAGGAGTCGCAGCCGACGAAGGCCGCGCTCGCGAGCAGCAGCCAGAGCGCGGAGCGCAGCGTCGTCGAGCGTGGGCGCGGCGCGACGCGAGCGGTGACGGTACGGGTCGCGGGCGACGAGGCGGGGGGGGTCGTCTGCTTCATGGTGTTCCTCTCTGCCGCGGGCCGTTCGTTGAAGGCGCCAGCTGGCGATGCCTCTCTGCAACGGCTCTGTTCGTCCGTCGGTCTATCCACACAATTCGACGTACGACGATTGAATCATCCGCCCGCGCGTCGCGTCCATGCTCGACGCCCGGGCGGCTTTGCGCGCCGCGGCCTCGTCTCTCGGCGTGGCGGCCGAACGGCCGAGACCGCGCTCTGATGGATTGTGGTTGTATCCCCGCGGCCGTCGTGCGATAGACCGGCGATGGCGCGCGTTCGCTCTGTCCTGCGCTCTGCTCTGCGCTCTGCCCTGCGCTCGACCCTGCGCTCTGGGCTGATGAGCGCCCTCATGCTCGGCGGGCCCGCGCTCGCATCGCTCGCGCCCCTGAGCGCGGCCTCGTGCCGCTGCGAGTCGCCCCGTCCCCAGCAGGCGCGACCGTGGCCGCTCGACGAGGCGATCGAGGCGGGCACGAGCTACTTGCTCACGCACCTCAACGAGGACGGCAGCTTCGTGTATCGCGTCAACGCCGACGGCTCGTCCGTCACGCCGCGCTACAACGTGCTGCGCCACGCCGGCTCGATCTACGCGCTCGCCGACGCCCATGACGACGCGCCCTCCCCCGCGCTGCGCGACGCGATCGTCCGCTCGGCGCGGTTCCTGCTCGAGCGCCACGTCGACACGGTGCGCGGCGTCGGCCATCCCGGCGTGTTCTCGCTCCCCGATCTCGAGACGCGCAGCGGCGAGCGCGAGCTCAAGCTCGGCGGCTGCGGGCTCGGCCTCGTCGCGTTGATCCGCGCGCGCGAGCTCGACGAGCAGCTCGTGCCGCTCGAGACGCTGCGCGGGATCGGGCGCACGATCCTGTTCTTTCAGCAGCCGAGCGGCGACTTCAAGTCAAAGTTCGACGACGTGAACCAGAAGTTCTTCGACTTCAAGTCGCTGTACTACCCGGGCGAGACGATCCTCGCGCTCACGATGCTGTACGAGCTCGACCCGGACCCGCTCTGGCTCAACGCGGCCGCGCGCGCCGCCGGCTACCTCACCACGAGCCGAAAGGGCGTCAAGAACCTGCCCAAGGATCACTGGCTGATGATCGCGTCGGCGAAGCTCTTGCCCCACTGGGACACGCTCGAGTCGCCGCCGGTGCCGGCCGAGGAGTTCCGTCAGCACGTGCTCGCGCTCGGGCGCTCCTTCGTCGACCAGCAGCACGCCGTCGCCCGCGAGACCGGCGGCGAGCTCGGCCCGACGATGAAGGACGAGCGCTCGACCCCGACCGCGACGACGCTGGAGGGCCTGGCGGCGATCCACGGGCTGCTCTTGCAGGATGACCCCGAGGAGCGGGCGTTTCGCGCGGAGCTCGAGCGCTCGATCCGCGGCGGCGCGCGCTCGGTGATGGAGTCACAGCTGCGCGGCGGGCCGCTGCGCGGCGGCGTGATGCGAGCGCCCTACCAGCAGCCAGGTGACGACGAGCGCGTGAAAGAATTCAACGCGCGCCAGTCGGAGATCCGCATCGACTACGTCCAGCACGCGCTCTCGGCCTTCTTGGGCGCGAAGCGAATCGGCGTCGTCGTGATGGACGGGGGCGGGGGGGGCGGCCGATGATGAGCGGGCGACCCGTGACGACGGCGCTCAGGGGCGCTTGATGTTCGAACGCGGCGCCCGGCGCTCGCGGCTCTTGCTCGGCAGCCGGTAGATGAAGACCGGCGAGCGTCGGTGCCAGCTCATGTCGAGGCGCAGCTCGCCGACCTCTTCGAAGCCGTGACGGACGATCGGGTGGCGGGTCGTGATGAAGCGCAGGCCCGGCGAGAGCGTCGACAGCTTCAGCGTCAGCCGCCGCATCAGGCGGTCCGAGAAGGTCGTCGAGCACGTGTAGATCACGGTCGCGTCGGCGAGCGCGGCCTCCATGAAGTCGCCTCGGTAGAACTCGCACTCGCGCGCGCGCAGCAGCCCGAGCTCGCGCGCGCGGGCCAGGGCCGCGCGGGCACCTTGGTGCCGGCTCGGCGCCATCTCGATGCCGACGCACTTGCGCACCGGCGTCGTCATCGCGACCTGCAGCACCATCTTGCCGACGCCCGAGCCGAGGTCGTAGACCACGTCGTCCGCGCCGAGCTCGAGGTGCTCGATCAGCTTCTGCACCGAGCCGACGTTGATCTCCCCGTAGGTCGGCGAGCCGCGACGCTCGCGGATCGCCTTCTCCTCGTCACGCGGGATGTCGTAGCCCGAGATGTCTTTGTAGAGCCGGCGGAGCGCCGTACGAACGGCGCTTAGGTCTCGAGTCTCCTCCGGCACGCGCGGATTGTACGGCAGTTCCGCCGCGTGTTAGCCCCGCGCGGCGGGCAGCTCCGCTCATCGTGCTTCATCGTGCTTCATCGTGCTTCATCGTGCTTCATCGTGCTTCGAAGCACGCGCGCGCGCGCGTGCAGTCCTCGGGCACGCAGGGGGCGCTGTCGGGGCCGGTCACGAACTGGGTCCGCAGGCACTGATAGCCGCTCGAGCGGCTCGTCGAGAACGCGTCGGGGGTGTCCTGGCCGTAGACGTAGAGCGCCTTCGTGCGCAGGTGCTTACAGACAGGTTGATCGCGGTCGATATGGCGCAAGAAGCTGGGCATGGCTCGCTCCAGGTCACGAGAGGTCACGAGAGTGTCATGAGAGGCGTCATGAGAGGCGTCACTCGGGCAGCGCGACCTCGAGGGCGCGGTGCAGGGTCGCGCGCACGAGGCCGCGCGCCAGGGGGATCTTGTAGCCGTTGCGCTTGAGCGGCTTGGCGCCCTCGGTCGCGGCCTCGGCCGCCTTCGCGATCAGCGCCGCGCTCGGCGGCTGCCCGATCAGCGCGGCCTCGCTCGCCTCGGCGCGCCACGGGGTCGGCGCGACGTGCCCCAGGACCACGCGCGCGGCCTTGATCGTGCCTGACTCAACGGTCACGTTGACGGCGGCCTCGGCGAGCGGCCAGTCGTGCGACTGCTTCTCCTTGACCGCCTCGTAGGCCGAGCGCTGGCCCGGCCCGGGCGCCGGGATCATGACCCGCGTCAGGACCTCGCCCGGCGCGAGCCGGTGCTCGCGGCTGGGGTCCTCCTTGGGCCCGATGAACAGCTCCGCGATCGGCAGCGCGCGCGCGCCCTCGTCTCCGACGACCTCGACCCGCGCGTCCAGGGCTTGCAGCGCGCAGGCCAGCGTCGAGGGGTGGACGATCCAGCTCGGGCCGCCGCCGAGGATCGCGTGGTAGCGGTGCTCGCCGTTGATCGCCAGGCAGTACTTGCCGCCCTTCTTCAGGCACACCAGCTCCGCGTGGCGGTAGTACCAGCAGCGCGGGCGCTGCAGCAGGTTGCCGCCGACCGTCGCCATGCTGCGGATCGACGGTGTGGCGGCGGAGCCCGCGGCCTCGCGCGCGGCGGCGAGCCCGGGCCCGAGCGCGTCGAAGCCGGCGAGCTGCGCGAGCGTGACCAGGGCGCCCAGCGACCACGCGCCGTCATCTCCCTGGGTCAGGCCGCGCATCGTCGCCGCCGGCTCGCCCGTGACGCTGCGCAGCTCGACGAGCGCCTCGGGGCGCTCTAGGCCCTCTTTCATGCGATCGATCAGGTCGACGCCGCCGGCTCGCAGCGCGCGCCCAGGCGCCGCGGTGACGGCCGCGCGGGCGTCGTCGAGCGAGGTGCGCCGGATCAGGCTGAAGGGTTTCATCATGATGTCCTCGAGGTCATGTAGCGAAGGGGAGGAGGTCTCAGGCGTCCGGGCTCAGCGCCTCGAGCACGCGGTCCGGGGTGATCGGGAGCGAGCGGACGGGCGCCCCGATCGCGTCCATGACCGCGCCCGCGATCGCGGCGGCGGTCGGGATCGTCGCGGGCTCGCCGATCCCGATCGCGCCCGTGCTGTTGGCGCCGGTGTGCACCTCCGTCAGGAGGATGTCGATCTCGGGCACGTCGCGCGCGCCCAGGCACTTGTAGCTCTCGAGGTTGGCGTTGAGCATCACCCCGCGCTTGCGGTCCATGACGCGCTGCTCCATGAGCGCGTAGCCGGTCCCCAAAATCACGCCGCCGTTGATCTGCGAGCGCAGCGTCAGCTCGTTCATCACGCGGCCGCAGTCGTGGACCGCCAGGATCTTGCGCGCGCGCGCGACCCCGGTCCAGGTGTCGACCTCGACCTCGGCGAACTGCACGCCCGCGATCTGGTACATCGGGCTGCCGAGGAACTTCATCGGGTGGCTGCCGTAGGTCCGCGGCCGGATCGCGCTCTCGCTGATCGTGTCGGCCTCGAGCTTCTTGCACAGCTGCGCGAAGGTCAGCGTCTTGCCCTTGCGCGCGCTCGCGGTCCCGTTCTCGTCCCACGTGATCTTGGAGACAGGCGCCTTGAGCAGCTCGGCCGCGCGGGCGGTCAGCCGCGCCTTGACCTTCTCAGCCGCGTTGCGGACCGCGGGCGTGACCGAGGAGGTCGTCTGGCTGCCGCCGCTGCCCACGGAGGAGCCGAGCTCGCTGTCGCCGATCTTGACGCGCACCGTGTCGAGCGGCCGCTGCAGGACCTCGGCCGCGACCATCGCCATGACGGTGCCGATCCCGGTGCCGATGTCCTGCACGCCGTTGCGGACCTCGATCGCGCCCTCGCGGTCGACGCTGACCGTGACCGAGGCGGCCTTGGCCCGCCCGAAGTCACCCCAGATCGAGGCGGCGACGCCGACGCCCGTGCGAAACCGCGTCTTGCGGCCGCGCTGGTCCGTCGAGCGCGCGCGCTTCTTGGTCCAGTCGAAGGCGTCGCGACCGAGCTCGAACTGGCGACGCCGCACCGGGTGCTCGTTGTGCTCGATCCGCAGCTCCAGCGGATCGCGGCCGAGCTTCGCGGCCAGCTCGTTGAGCGCGGACTCGATGCCGAAGGCCCCCTGCGGGTGCCCTGGGGCACGGAAGGCGGTCCCCGGGCCGGCGTGGGTGAACACGTCGGCGCTCTCGACCAAAATGTTCGGGCACTTCGTGTAGATCCCGAAGGCGTTGCGCCCGATGCCGGCGCCCGTGCCGATGCCGGCGGTGCCGCGCCCGACGACGTGGATCGCCGTCAGCTTGCCGTCCGCGGAGGCGCCGAGCTTGATCGTCTGCTGCGAGTCGGGGCGGTTGCCCGTGCACTCGTGCTCCTCGCGGCGGTCGAGCAGCAGGCTGACTGGCTTTTTCGCCAGGCGCGCGAGCTCGCCGGCGATGAAGCCGAGCCGCGAGCCGGGCGCGGAGGCGCCGAACTTGGCTCCGAAGCCGCCGCCCAAGAAATTCGTGATCACGTGCACGTCCTGGGGCTTGAGCCCGAAGATCTCCGCCATCTCGCCGCGCACGCTGAAGATCGACTGGGTCGAGCTCCACACCGTCATGCGCTCTCGGTCATCCCAGCGCACCACGATCGAGTGGGTCTCGAGCGCGGAGTGGGTGTGGACCTGCGTCGTGTAAAAGCCCTCGTGGCGGACCGCGGCCGTGCGCAGGCCCTTGCCCACGTCGCCCTTCTTCATTGAGGGCGCGTGGCGGACGTTGCCGCTGGCCTTCGCGCCGCCGCCCGCGCCGGGCTCGTCCCCCTCGGTGCGCCGCTCCTTGACCGCGCCCAGGTGGACCTTCGGCGCGTCGGCCTGCATCGCCGACCCGAGGTCGACCACGTGCGGCTGCGGCTCGTACTCGACCTTGATCAGCTCGAGGGCCGCGCGCGCGGCCTCGGGCGTGCTCGCGGCCACGGCCGCGACATCCTGGCCGACGAACAGCACGCGCTCGCCGGCCTTCGCCAGGCTCAGGCACGCGCTCACGCCCGGCAGCTGCTCCGCCGGCTTGGTGTCGATCGACTTGATGATCGCGCAGGCGTGCGGGCTGCGGAGCACCGCCGCGTGCTGCATCTCGGGGAGGTTGATGTCGTGGGTGTACTTGGCGGCGCCGCTCGCCTTGAGGTGCCCGTCGACGCGCGGCACCGCCGTCCCGACCACGCGGGTCTTGGTGTCCGCGTCCCACGGGCGCGGCTCGTCCTTGGGGGTGTTGACGGCGACCTTCTTGAGGGAGCCTTCGAAGCCGAGCGTGAGCGTGTGACGAGTCTCGTTACCGGCCATGGTGATTCACGCGCCTCCCCCGGCCGCTGACTTCACGGCCGCGATGATGTGCGGGTAGGTCCCGCAGCGACAGAGGTTGCCCGAGATCGCGTCCTGGATGTTCGCGGTCTTCGGCGCCGAGCCACCTGTCCGCGAGAGCAGGGCGCTGCAGGAGATCAACATGCCCGGGGTGCAGAAGCCGCACTGCAGCGCGTCGCGCTCGACGAAGGCCTTCTGCAGGGGCGAGAGCCCACCCGCGTGGCCCTTGCCCAGGCCCTCGACCGTCGTGACCTTTCGGCCAGCTACGTCGTGCGCCAGCGTCATGCAGCTGTTCTGCGGCGCGCCGTCGACCAGGACCATGCAGGCCCCGCACGAGCCGCGGTCGCAGACTTTCTTGGTGCCCGTGGCGTCGAGCGAGAGCCGCAGGGTGTCGAGCAGCGTCGCGCTCGGCGGGGCCTCGGTCGTCACGGCCTCGCCGTTGAGCTCGAATTGCAGCGGCGCTGGGCCCGGGCCGATCGTCAGCCCGAGACCAGTCGCCGGGGTCGAGCTCGCAGGGCCCTCGGGCGGGGGCGCTTTCTGGGTCGTGCAGCCAGCCACCAGCGTGGCCGTGCCGATCCCGCGAAACAGCCCCCGGCGCGTAATCCCGGATCGCTTTGCCATACCCGCACAGGGTACCGCGTCGCTCGCGATCCTTGTAGGTCCTGACTACGCGTCGGCGTCTCGCGCCGCGTACGCGGCGTCGCGCTCCCGCATGATCGACTCGAGCAGCGCCTCGAACTGCTCGCGGCCGTCGCCCTCGCCGATCGCGTCGAAGTTGTGGCGAGCGATGTCCGACGACAGCTCGGGGTCGGTCTGCACCGAGTGCTCGACGAGCGCGAGGATCTCGGGCCCGAGCTTCGCCATCTCCGCCTTGAAGCGTGCCGCCGCCGCGCGCTGCGCCTGCCGGCGAACGTCGTCGAGCACGCGCGCGCGCACGCACTGGATCACCGGGTCCGGGGTGCGGCGGATCAGCGAGACCAGCGACTCGGGGGTCACCGCGCGATCCTTCGGCGTCGTGAAGCACGGGTGAAACGGGACCATATAAAACCGCGGCGCGCGGCCCGGGTTGGCGAGCTCCTCCTCGTAGACCTCGCGCAGCGAGCGGACGAGGTCTTCAAACGCGGCGGGCGCTGACCACGAGTGCTGGGCGGGGACCAAGAAGGTCAGCAGGATGATCTCGACCTCGGGGTTGCGCTCGCAGGTCGCCGCGATCTCGCTCGCGACCGCGCGGGCGTCAGGGCCGTGCTCATCGACCCACAAAAGCGGGCGCTCGACGCGGCCCTGCTCGCGGCTTCGGCGGGCGAAGGGGCACAGGTTCAAGCCCTCGACGAGCTCGTGCAGGTAGCGGTCGTGAATGCGGTGCACCACCGCGGCGGGCGGCCAGCGAGACGCTTGCGTCGACATGCGCGCGACAGTGTACTCGTCCCCATCACCGGATCGCGGCTCCGATACAATCGCCGCCGAGCAGGCCCGAAATTGCCCCCTTTTGAAAAAAACAACGAGCCGAGCGCAGCCGATCTCGAGCGGGCCCTCGCCGGCTTCCCGATCCTGAAGGATCCACGGGTTGAGCCGATCGCCGGCGGGCTGATCAACCGCACCTTCGGAGTCGACGACCCGTCGGGCGCGTTCGTGCTGCAGCGCGTCAACCCGATCTTCGACCCGGCGATCCACTGGACCATCGCGGTCGCGACGAGTCGACTCGAGCGTCGTGGGCTCATCACGCCGAAGCTGCTGCCCACCCGCACGGGCGCGCTCTGCCTCGATCTCGCCGAGCGCGGCGTCTGGCGGCTGATGACGCGAATCCCCGGTACCAGCTTTAGTGTCGTTCAGGACCCGGCCCAGGCGCGCTCCGCAGGGGCTCTGGTCGCGCGCTTTCACGCCGCGCTGGATGGCCTCGATCACAACAATTTGAAAGGGGTTCGCGTCGGCGTCCACGACGCCCCGGCGCACCTCGCCACGCTCGCGCGCGCGCTCGAGCAGCACCGCGAGCACCCGCTGCACGCCGAGGTCGAGCCGCTCGCGCGCGCGATCCAGACGGCCTTCGCCGCGCTGCCGGCCTTCCCCGACGCGCCGAGACGCATCGTCCACGGCGATCTCAAGTTCAGCAACATCCTGTTCGCCGAGGGCGCCGGCGGTGAAGCGGTCTGTCTCATCGACCTGGACACGATCGCCCCGATGCCGCTGCACCACGAACTCGGCGACGCCTGGCGATCGTGGTGCAACACCGGCGGCGAGGACGGCAGCCCGCGCTTCGATCTCGAGATCTTCGCCGCGTCGCTCGCTGGCTACACGGGCGCGCTCGAGCGCCCGCTGCTCGCCGAGGAGCGCCGGGCGCTGGTCCACGGCGTCGAGTGGATCAGCCTCGAGCTCAGCGCGCGCTTCGCCGCCGACGCGCTCAACGAGTCGTACTTCTTGTGGGACCGCGCTCGCTTCCAGCGCGCGGGGGAGCACAACCTGCAGCGCGCGCGCGGGCAGTGGTCGCTGTTTCGCAGCGCGCTCGCGACCCGCGAGCAGCGGGCCGCGCTGCTGCTCAAATAGGCTCGCTCGTGCCCCCTCGCCGCGCTCGCGTCGAGTCGTGGCGAGTGACGGGGGCTAGAACGCGAACATGTGCAGGCGGCTGCCGCCGGTCTCGCTGCTGGCGAAGCGAACTGGTTGCAGCGTCGCGACCACGCACTGCTGGAGCGCCGCGCGGTAGGGGTCGCCGTCGGGCTCGCCGATCGCCCGCAGCACGCCGCTCGGCTCGACGCGCAGCGAGAGCGCGAGCCTCACTTGGTCCCCGGGGACAGCTCGCGCGTCGTCGGCCGCGTGACCGCAGGCGTTTTGCAAGTGCGCCTGAAGCTCGAGCATGCGCGTCTTGATCTCGAGCGCGCTGATCGACTCCGCCGGCGGCGCTCCCTCTGGCGCGGCGGGAGCCGCAGCGATCGGCGCCGGGATCGAGGCGCGCGCCGTCGGGTCCGCGGGACCTCGTTTGCGCGGCGCGGGCTCGGGCTGCGGGCTCGACGCGAGCGGATCGACGCCGGTCGTGGGATTGGAAGGAACCTTGGAAGGAGCCTTGGAAGGAGCCTTCGAGAGCGCGACCCCAGGTGCGCGCGCGGGCACATCGAACACGCGCTTTTTGACCACGACGCCAGCGGTCAGCAAGAACACCGCGACGCCGGTCGCCAGGATCAGCTGTGACGGCATGCTGGTCTGGGTCGGCTTGGGCCGGAAGACGAACTCGCGCGTGCGCGGCTGACTCCGAGTCTCGGAGGGCTCAGGCGCCTTCTCAGGCTCGGGCTCCGGGACCTGCACCGCCGGGAAGTTGCTCGTCGCCTTGCGGACGGCCGCCTCGGTGCGGCTCGCGGTCAGCGGCAGGATCGGGGAAGACTGTCGCGTCCGCGGCAGCGGCATCGAGATCGGCTGGATCGCCGGGCTCGGCTCGGGGGTGGGCGCCGGTTCGAAGCCCCGGCCTGCAGACCACTCGTGCTCTTCCATGCCGAAGAGCTCCGCGTCCGACATCGTCTGTCGGCGTCGCGGGCGAGGTACAGGCACGGGCTCGGGCTCGGGCTCGGGCTCGGGCTCCGTCGTGTACAGCCCCTCGTCATCCTCCGCGAACGCGTCCGCGCCGGCCAGCTCCGGCGCTGGCGCTGGCTCAAGCTCAAACTCAGGCGCGGGCTCAGGGCGCTCGTCGATCGTCGGCGCGATATCGACGAAGGATGGTTCGTCGTAGACGAGCTCCGTCTCATCGGCCGGCTCGATCTCGATGGCTCGCTCCACCGTCTCAGGCTCGATGTCGACAAAGGACGGCTCGACCTCGGTGGAAGAACTCCCATCGTAGTCGGGCTCAGCCGCAACATCGGCGAAGGAGGTCTCATCGTAGACGGGCTCAGGCTCGGCGAAGGGCGCCTCGTCGTACGCCTCGTCGTAGACGGGCTCAGACGACGACGATTCGGGCTCGGCGAGCGGCGCCTCGTCGTAGGCGGGCTCGGCCTCGAGCTCGGCGAAGGAAGATTCTTCGTAGGCGTCGGGGGGCTCGTCGTAGGCGTCGTAGGCGGGCTCGGGCGCAGCGGAGGGCTCGGCCTCGAGCTCGGCGAAGGAGGACTCGTCGTAGTCGGGCTCGGTGGCGGGCTCGACCTCCGCGAACGACGAGTCGTTGTAGGGCTCGGCCTCGACGTCAGCGAAGGAAGATTCGTCGTAGGTGGGCTCAGGCTCCACTGCGGCGTAGTCGGCGGACACCTCGGCGACCGGCTCCAGGTAGGGCGCCGAGTCTTCAGCGGCGTCGAGCTGTGTCGAGAACTCAGGGGGAGTGGGGGCCGCGTCAGCGTAGGTCGGCGGCGCGTCGATCGGGGCGTAGCCGAAGTCATCGACCGCCGGCTCGGGGCGTACGCGCGCCTGCTGCTCCGCCTCGGCCAAGGCCGACATGAAGTCCTCGGCGGACGCGTACCGGTACTCCGGGTCTTTGTGCAGCGCCTGCAGCACGACCGTCTCGAGCGCCGGCGGGATCCGTAGATCCGGCGCCAGCGTGTTCAGCGGGATGGGCTCCTCGTAGAGCTGCTTCTTGAGGACCATCAAGTAGGACTCCGCCAAGAACGGCGGGCGTCCGCTCAGCATCTCGTAGAGCAGCGCGCCGGCGGCGTAGAGGTCCGTCCGCGGGGAGCGCTCGCCGCCCGAGACCAGCTCCGGCGCCATAAACTCCGCCGCGCCTGGCAGCGTGTCGTCCGCGGCGGTCGTCTGCCCGTAGGGGTCGCGCCACTCGCCCAAAAATGGGGTGATGCCGACGTTGATCAGCTTGAGGTCATCGGACTCCTCGCCCGCGCCCACGCAGATGCAGTTCGACGGTTTCAGGTTCCCGTGCACGATGCCGCTGGCGTGGATCGCCGAGAGCGCCTCGAGCAGCTGCATCGTCAGGGACAGCGCGCGTTGCCACGCCAGCGGGCCCTCGCGCTCGAGCACCGCCGAGAGGCCCTCCCCCGGGATGTACTCCATCACGAAGTAGCTGAGGTGGTCCGGCGTCGTGCCGATGTCGAGGACCTCGACCACGCGCTCGTGCCGAATCTGCATCAGCGCGAGCGCCTCTTCCAGGAACTGCTCCGCGCGCGGCCCGACCGGCGAGTGCTCCGGCGAGAGCAGCTGGATCACGAGCGGGCGTCCGCTCCGGATGTCCTCGGCGACATACGAGCGCAGCGCGGGTGAGCGGCTCAGCGGGCGGAGCAGCAGGTAGCGGTCCGCGAATTCGCGGCCCGCGAGATCCTCTGGGGAGCGCCAGACCTCGAGATCCAGCGGCTCGCCGTACTCGACCGTCTTCGGGCCGTCATCCTCGGCATGCTGCTCGAGCGCGCGCTCCTCATCGGAGAGCGCGAAGGGCGGCGGAGCGTCGAGGGAGTAGGCGTCGACCTCGTCCAGGCCGTCGTCGGCGCGCGTATCCTCGAAGTCCGGTAGCTCGTCGAGCACATCCCCAAATTCTGGCTCGGGGGGCAGCGACTGCAGGTTTGGCGAAACGGCCGGGAACGACGCGGTCGCGGCGGTCACCGCGTCCGACAGCGAAGGCTCCGGCGCGTTCTCCTCGGGTACCCGCGCGGCGGTGTCGCCGGTCTCGGCGAAGGCTTGATCACCGTCGTCGCGCAGCCCGAAGGAAGCGGTCTCCCCCTCGCTGCTCTCGTGGACATCGAGCTGCGCGAAGGAGGTCTCATCGTCGTCGACGGGGGCATCGAGCTGCTCAAAGGAAGCCTCGTCGTGAACGGGGGCGTCGAGCTGCGCGAAGGAAGCCTCGTCGTCGACGGGGGCGTCGAGCTGCGCGAAGGAAGCCTCGTCGTCGACGGGGGCATCGAGCTGCGCGAAGGAAGCCTCATCGTCGACGGGGGCGTCGAGCTGCTCGAAGGAAGCCTCATCGTCGACGGGGGCGTCGAGCTGCTCGAAGGAAGCCTCATCGTCGACGGGGGCGTCGAGCTGCGCGAAGGAAGCCTCGTCGTCGACGGGGGCGTCGAGCTGCGCGAAGGAAGCCTCATCGTCGACGGGGGCGTCGAGCTGCGCGAAGGAAGCCTCATCGTCGACGGGGGCGTCGAGCTGCGCGA
>JAUIKS010000041.1 GCA_030430565.1 Polyangia bacterium | reverse complement strand
CCTTGGCCGGGCGGGATTTTCACCCGCTAGGTCCCTATGAGTGGTTTCTGTGGTTCTTCTTCACTTCCCCCTCTCCCAGGCTTGCTTGGCGCAAGAGGACCTAAACCGTATGACCGGCGCCCGAAGGGTGTCGGTCATGCGCGTCCCGCAAGTAGCGCCCCCCGCCCCTCCCTCCAAGAGCCCCGTGGAACCCAGCGAGCAGCCACGCCGACAAACGTGAGCCCGCCCTCCGGAACAGCCACGTCGACAAGCGTGCACCCTCCAAGAGCCCCGCGGGACACAGCCACGCCGACATCGAGCACGACGAAAAACGAAGGACCCCGAGAGGGGCCCTGCGTTCGGTTCGATCAGCGACCGAGAATCAGGCGCGAAGCTGACCAGCAGCACCGCCAGCGCCGATGGCCGACTGTCCAACATCCTCGAACGAGAGGTTGTTGATGTTGAACTTCATCAGCTTCACGGCCCACCACGGCGAGTAGATGCCGAGGGTCACCAGCGTCAGCAGGTAGCCGACCAGGAACTCGACGAACAGCTCGCCGCCCGTGCCCGTGAACTTCGGCACGATCGTGCGGCCCTTGACGTTGATCCGCGTGTTGTGGGTGTTGAACTTGACGAGGTTGACCTGGAACCAGGGGAAGTAGATCCCGAAGGTGATCATCGTCAGCAGCATGCCGACGAGCTGGACCACGAACAGCTCGCCGCCCGTGCCCACGAAGTCAGCCTGGCCGACCAGCTCGTTGCCGTTCTCGTAGATCTCGATGTTGTTGTTGATCCACTTCTGCAGCTTGACCGCGAACCAGGGCGCGTAGATGCCGAAGGTGATCATCGTCAGGATCATCCCGACGAGGAAGGTGACGAACAGCTCGCCGCCCTTACCCTTGAAGTTGAGCCGGAACTGCGTGCCGTCGGCCTTCGTGAAGGTCGTGCCCTCCGCGAAGTAGTCGATGAGGTTGCAGATGAACCAGGGCGCGTAGATGCCGAAGGTGATGAGCGTCAGCAGGTAGCCGACCAGGCCGCGGACGAACAGCTCGCCGCCCGTGCCCGTGAAGGCCATCTGCATGTTCCCGCCGGCGATCCCCTTGATGGTCGTGTTGTCGTACTGGAACTTGCGCAGCTTGACCGCGAACCAGGGCGCGTAGATGCCGAAGGTGATCATCGTCAGCAGCAGGCCGACGAGGTAGGTGACCAGCAGCTCGCCGCCGGTCCCCTGGAACTCCGGTCGAATCGGGGTGTTGGGGTCGTAGGTCGCCGGGACGCCGCCTGCGGGCGCCATGCCACCACCAGCTGGCTGGGGCCCGCCCACGAGCGGGCTATTGGTGGGGGCCGGCGGGTTGGAGGGCATGGGAGCCATGGGAGCCGGAGCGCCCGGAGCAGGTCCTCCACCGAGACCTCCAGGAGGCGGCCCGCCGAGCCCGCCGGCCGGGGGTCCACCGAGGCCCGCCGGAACGCCACCGCTGGGAGGCGGCCCGCCGAGGCCAGCGGGAGGAGCTCCCGGTGGCGGCGCGCCGGGGGCCGGACCCGCCGACGCGGGCGCGCCGAGTCCGGGGCTGCCTGCAGGCGCGCCGACGGCCATGGGAGGACGACCGCCGGGCGCCCCGCCGAGCGAGCCGAGGGATCCCGGCGCGCCCATGCTGGGCGGGCGCCCAGGCATCGGGGGCGCGCCCATCGAGATCATCGTCTTGCCGCCGCCGAAGGCCGCCTTGGGACCACCGTGCACCGACATGAGCGTCAGCGTGGTCTGCCCGCAGACGAACGACTGTCCGGGCGAGACCGCGAACTGGGGCACGCGCGTGCCGTTGTAAATCACTCCGTTTGTGCTGCCGAGATCCTTGACGGTCACGCGACCGTTCACGAAATGGATCTCTGCGTGCCGGCCCGACGCCTGGGTATCACCAAGGATGATGTCACCCTGATCACGACCGACGACCGTGATCTGTTCTTTGACGTTCCGAGTCTCGGCCGGCCGATCGAGGTAGTTGATCTTGAGGACGTAGTAGGTTTCAGCCACGCATAGCCTCCGCTTGAGCAGCGCGAGTCTCGCAGCGACGGCGCGGATTCGCAAGCTGTTCGACGAAGCGGCGAAAAACCTTCTGCCTGACCAAGAGGGCTCTTGATAACTTTGTTAATGTAGCGATCTGGATTGGCAGCCCGTCACCTGATCCCGTGCGTTCGCCGGGATCGTGCGGGCTGTAGGCGCTCGATCGCGGACCCGCGCCGGCCGAGGACCCTGACGGCGTGCCAAACCGGCGCGAGAGCGAGCGTCGCGCCGGATCCGGGCGATCCGCGCACATCTCGACTCGAGCGTAGTCCCGCTTACTCGGGGATCAGCGTCTCGCAGCCGAACTTGACATCGATCCCCGCGTTCTCGTCGCCCTGAACCTTGGCACAGGTATCAGGGCACAGGTTGATCATCTCGGGGTTGTCGTTGTCGTCGTAGTACCAGCCGTCCACGACGTCGTCGCAGCCGGCGAGGTCGTCGACCTTGGGGATCTCGACCGGGTTGTTGTCGACGTCGAGCTCGACGTTGACCTTGCCGAAGTCGATGTCCATCCCGTCGGGCTCGGGGATCAGGAACTCGCAGGGCAGCTCGGCGTCGTCGACGACGACGGTGGAGAGTTCGTTAAAGATCGGGCCGAACTCCTGGTCGCAGAGGTCGCCGAGCAAGCCGCCAGTCAGGCCGACGAGGTTCTTGTACTGGGAGCCCTCGTTGGCGACGAAGGCGCAGCAGATCGCGTTCTGGATGCACCAGAGGACATCGTCGGCGTCGTTGAGGCCGACGATCGCGTGGAAGCGGAAGCCCTCGTACTCGGGGCCGAAGTCTTCGAAGGAGCTCTTGAAGGTGTTGGCGTTCATGTTCGCGTTGTCGTCGGAGACGACGATCACGTGCTTGAGCGCGTTGGGCCGCAGGAAGTCCGCGTACATCGGCTGCGTCTGCAGGATCTTGTCGAACGCGTTGTTGCTGCCGACGCCCTCCATGACGTGCAGGTAGCCGCCGTCCTCGTTGGTGTCGGAGGGGCAGTTGCCCGAGCCGAGCGGGGCGGCGATGCACATGTCGTTCGAGGAGATCAGGACCACGTGCGCGTCGACGCCGCTGTTGACGATCTGCGACGAGAACGCGTTCATGTTGTTCTGCACCGAGTTGAACTCGATATTCATGCTGCCGGAGGTGTCGACCGCGAAGATGATGTCGGCCGGCAGCGGCTCGACCTCGGCGGTCTCCTCGATGGCGCCGCAGGCCATCATCTCGCCCGTGGTCTCCGGCTCGGTCGTCGGGTCGCCCGAGGTCGTCGAGCTGCTGGTGGTGTTCGTCGTGTTGGTGGTGTTCGTCGTGGTCGCGGTCGGGTCGGGCTCGGTGGTCGCGCTGTCGTCCCCGGTTGAGCCGCTCGTTCCAGATGTCCCCCCGGACATGCCGCCGGAGGACGCCCCCTGCGAGCTCGAGCCGCTGCCCGAGGCCGGCGACGTCGTGATCGTGGTGTTCTGGTTGTTGGTCGCCGAGGTGACGAAGCCCGGCGCGTCCGTGCTCGACTCCCGTTCGCCGCCCGTACAACCCGAGAGCGCGAGTGAAACCGGTGCGGCCAAGAGCACAGGCCAAACAACAACAGACAACCCACGCATCGACATTTGCAAGCCCATACCAGCGAATTAGCCCGGCGGACGCGCGGGAGGCAACCGGGCCAAAACATGGTTGGACTCACGTTCGTTGTCCGGCCCATCGCTGTACATACAAGAACTACGCGGACATGGCGCGTCGATCCGATCCCGCTGAGATCTCCTCTGAAATTTTCACGAGCAGCCTCACAACTTGCACAAGCTGTCTGCCGCCCCACACTCAATTCACATGTTGTCCACAGCGCACCGATGCAGGGCGATTTCCCAGGGAATCACGACGAAGCGTCCCTGCACACCGGTCTCTCGACACCGTCAGGAACACGATCCACAGCGAACGGCGCAAACGCAGGTTCCTCAACACCAGGGAGCGCTTCCCGCGGTTCTCGCGTCGGCATAATCCGTGGTACTGCAATCTTCGTAGCGGACGACACCAGTCACACTCAACGCTCGAACGTATGCCGACCAACACGGAGAACAAACTCCAGGCCAATGACCCCCGCGTCGGCGATCTGGAACCCGCGAGCGACCGAGGCGCCTCCAAGGCCCCGAGGCCCAAGCGGCGACTTGTTGTCCCCCGGCGTAAGCCGTGGCTCCCGCCGGATCTCGAGGGCTGCGTGTTCAGCGGTCGCTACCGCATGGGCGCGCTGCTCGGGATCGGCGGGATGGCCCTCATCTATAAGGCCGAGCATATCGAGATCCAGAAGCCTGTCGCCGTCAAGGTGCTGCACCCGCGCTTCGCCGATGACCCAGAGAACGCCCGGCGCTTCCTCGAGGAGGCCCGGGCGGCGTCGCGACTGCGTCACGACCACATCATCGACATCACCGACTCGGGTCGGACCGAGGACGGCTACGTCTACTTTGTGCTCGAGTACCTCAACGGCGCGGATCTCCAGAAGACGCTGCACGAGGACGGCCCGCTGCCGTGGATCCGCGTGGTCAACATCGCCAAGCAGATCTGCAAGGCGCTGGCCGAGGCGCATCGCAACGCGATCATTCACCGCGACATCAAGCCGGCCAACTGCTTTCGGGTGACCCGGGATAACAATTCGGACTTCATCAAGGTCCTCGACTTCGGCATCGCCACGCCGCTCGACGCCAACGACCCCAGGCGCAAGCCGAACAAGCCGAACACCCTCGATCAGCTGGGCACGCCGGCCTACATGGCGCCCGAGCTGCTGCGCAACGAGCCCTACGACCACCGCGTCGACATCTACGCGCTCGGGGTGCTGATGTACCAGCTGCTCACGGGCAAGCTGCCCGAGCGGCCGCTCCCGCGGGACAAGCGGCTTCCCGGGCGCCCGAAGCGGGCCGAGCGAATCCGCAGCTCGGCGTCGCTGGTCCAAGACTCCCCGGACCCCGATATCCCCGAGCAGCTCGAGGCGATCATCATCCACGCGATGGCGCACGATCCAGAGCTGCGGTTCTACGACGCGACGGAGTTCCACGACGCGCTCGATCAGGTGGTGATCGATCTGACGCTGACGAATCAGATGATCGCGAACCGGCTGGCCCGCGATCCGCTGACCTGGCGCGGCGACCAGGACCCGCGCGCGGCCGCGGTCGCCTCGTCGCTCGCGCCGATGGCGACCGGCGGCGTCACGAACGCGGAGGCGAGCAACAGCTTCATCGTCACGTACATGCCGCTGTCCGCGGCGAACGTCACCCCGGGAACCAGCGCCGCCGCGGCCGAGGCGCAGACCGGACAGATCCTGACGCCCGCGATGACGATGTTCCTCGCGGTCACGATCGCGGCCCTGCTCGTGTTCTTCGGGCTCCGCGTGCTGTCCCCCAGCACGGCGAGTCAGCTCAGCGGCTCGGTCACGCGCTCGGGCTCGCTGACGGGCTCGACGAGCGCTGACGACGCTGACGACGCTGAGGCGACCGAGCCGCAGGCCCAAAAACGCCGCCGAGACCACGAGGTGTCGCGGCCGGTCGACACGACCGACGAGCCCGCACAACCGCCCGCGCAGGACGCCGCGCCCGCCCAGCGCGGCGCCCCCGTGACGAAATCGGCCGACCGGCCGGCTCGCGCCGCGCCCAAGCCAGAGCGCAAGAAGCTGCCCCGGCGCGCCTTCGACCGCGTGTTCCGGCGTCACGACGACGCGGTGCGCGAGCACTGCTGGAAGTACACAGGCGGGATGCTCTCGGAGGTCCGGGTCGCGGTCGACGTCACCCCAGCTGGGAGCGTCAAGTCGATCACGGTCCACAGCGGCTCGCCGCGCTTTAAATCCTGCGTCAAAACCGCGCTCGAGGCGCTGGAGTTCCCTGAATCAAAACGGGGCGGCAGGTTCGAGCGCAAGATCCGTTCGGCTTCGTAGGCGCACCTGGCGGGCTTCGTGCTACCGTCCGCGCATGCACGATACGGCGGTGCTCCGCGCACGAATCCAAGCGGCGCTGGCCAGCCTCCCGCTGGCGACCCTGGGGTTGGGACTCGCGCTCACAGGTTGTGATCCGGCCCCGAGCACGGGGCGGCCGCCAGCGAAGTCGAGCGGTAAGCCGATCCCCACCAAGACCCCGGAGCCACCGGTCGACCCGCGCCTCTGGCTCCCGCTGGATGACAGCGTGTACACGATCGAGGGTGACCGCGCGTTCGGCGAGACGGGGCCGGATCGACCCGATGAGTGGGGCAACGATCCCTTTGATCCGGACGGCGAGGAGGAACAGGGCTGTCCCTCCGGAGATTGGTGCGGTCCGGTCGCGGTCGCGGACATGTTCGCGATCGACGACACGCCGCGCATCAACGGCTGCCCCGAGAAGCTGCGCGGCAGCAGCAAGCCGCCGGTCAAGCCCAGCGACGCCCGCGTCAAGGGGCTCTCGCTCAACCCGGTGATGATGGGGCGCCTGTACCCGATCGCTACCGGTGAGGAGCGCGAGAAGACCGGCGACGACTCGATGTGCTGCTACCACTGGTACGACTACTGCAGCGGTCGCCCGCTGCTGGACGGCGACTGCGAAGACCCGCGCGCCGAGGGGGTCGTCGCGCCGCTGCGCCCGGGTTCCTCGTGGACCGACTCCGACGCGGCGGACGAGCGACTCGCCGGGCTCGAGACCCCTCGGCGTGTGCGTGAACGCGCGGCGCGGGAGTGGCTCGACGACGCGGCGATGGAGCACGCCTCCGTCGCCGCCTTCGCCAGGGCCACGCTCGAGCTGCTCGCGGTCGGGGCGCCTGCGGAGCTCGTCGCCGGCTGCCGCGCGGCCGCCCAGGACGAGATCGAGCACGCCCGTCTGTGCTTCGCCATGGCCCGTCGCGCCCTCGGCCGGGACGCGTCGTTCGAGCCGGGCGAGCTGCCGACGCGCGCGATGGCGCCGCGACGCGGCGGGCTCGCGGCGCTGGCCGGTGACACCTTCGCCGAGGGCTGCGTCGGTGAGACGATCGCCGCGCTGATCGCCGCCCGCGCCGCCGCGGCCTGTGAAGATCCGGCCGCTCGCGCCGCGCTCGAGACGATCGCGGAGGACGAGGCGCGGCACGCCGGGCTCGCGTGGGCCACCGTCGCCTACTGCTGCCGACGCGGCGGCGCCGAGGTCACCCGCGCGGTCCAGGCCCGCGCCGCCGAGCTGCTCGCGCTCGTCGAGCCGAATGAAGACATGTCTGATAAGCCAGATGATGAAGCGCTCGCGCGCGCCGGTCGCCTCGGCGCCCCTGCGCGCGCGCGCGCGCGTCGGGACGCGTGGCGCGAGCTGATCGGGCCGACGCTCGCGTCACTCGTCGGCGTCGCGCGCGACGACGCTCGACTCGCCTGACTCATCGGACATGTCGTCCGCCCGCGGCCTCCGCTTCGCGAGGTTGGGGGCGCCGCGCCGCCAGAACACCTCGACGAGCGTCAGCCCGCGCGCCGGCGCGGTGACGCCGGCGGCCCGTCGATCGGGGCGCTCGAGCAGCGCCGGCGTCGCGCTCGCGGGCCGAAGCCCGCGCCCGACCTCGACGAGCGTGCCGACCATGATGCGCACCATGTTGTGCAAGAAGGCCTCGCCGACGACGTCGAGCTCGAGGACGGCGTCCTGCGGTGTACGCAGCGCGCTGTCGTCGGCCGGGTAGGGATCGCGGGGCGGCGCGCGCACGATGTCGACGGCGTTGATCGTGCGGATCGTGGTCGCGGCCTGACACGCGGCGGCGCGGAAGCTGGCGAAGTCGTGCCGCCCGACGAGGTGGCCCGCCGCCTCGCGCATCGCGTCGACATCGAGCGGGCCGGGGAGCTGCCACTCGCGACCCGCGGTCCAGGGGTTGCGCAGCCTCCCGCAGCGGACCCGATAGCGGTAGCGCTTGCCGTGGTTTTCGAAGCGCGGCTGCACGGGCGCGCCGTCGGGGCGCGTCTCCTCCCAGGCCGCGACCGCGACGATGTCGGCGGGCAGCTGGCTGGCGAGCCCGAGCAGCAGGCCGCGGCACGGGATCGAGAACGGGGGGTCGAAGGCGACGAGCTGGCCCCAGGCGTGCACGCCGGCGTCGGTCCTGCTCGCGCCGCGCGTCTCCACCGGCCGCTTGTAGAGGGTCTGCAGCCCGCGCTCGAGCTCGCCCTGAACGGTCTTGAGGCGACGCTCCGCGGAGCCGCCCTGGCGGGCGAAGCCGTGGTAGGCGGCGCCGTCGTAGGCGAGCCGAAGGACCACGCTCATGGTCAGCCGAGATACCACGCGCGCCCGCGCTCGTCACGGCCGCGTGGTACACTGAGCAGCAGCGGATATGCGAGCGCGCCGAGGGAAGCGAGGCCATGATCCCCGGGATCAACAACCTGGTCTTCGGGTCATGGTCTACGATCGCACCTGCCGCGGCCGCGCGCTGCTGCCCGGGCTGACCCACGCGTGGTGGACCGGCGGCCTGGTCTACCGCGGCCTGCGGCGCTTCGACGCCTGGTGCGGCGCGACGACGTGGGAGCAGGCGCTCGCGTGGCTGGGCCGCGTGGGCGAGCGCGCCCCGATCGCGGAGGTTCAGTTCTGGGGTCACGGGAAGTGGGGGCTCGCGCGCGTGGATCGCGAGGCGCTCGACCGCGAGGCGCTCGCGCGCGCGCACCCGCACCACGAGGCGCTCGCGAAGATCAGGCGCGGGATGGTGAAGGGCGGGCGCGGGCTCTGGTGGTTTCGCACCTGCGAGACGCTCGGCGCGGTCCCGGGGCAGGAGTTCGCGCAGGCGTGGAGCGAGTTCTTCGACGCGCGCGTGGCGGGGCACACCTTCATCATCGGGCCGTGGCAGAGCGGGCTGCACTCGCTCGCGCCCGGCGAGCGCCCGAGCTGGTCGATTCACGAGGGGCTGGTCGAGGGCGACGATCCGGCGCGGCCGAGCAAGGCGCTGTGGTCCCGCCGCGGGCTGCCCAACACGATCCACTGCCTCAACGGCGTGATCCCGACGGGCTACTGAGCTCGAGTTCTGGCGGTCTATCGCCGCCGGCCGCCCGAGTCCTCGAGCACGCCGCGGACCGCCTCGGTGAACTCGGCGATCGAGTACGGCTTGTGCAGCAGGCGGACCCGCGCGTCGCGGAGGATGTTGTGCAGGCTGCGCGTGACGGCGTGCCCGGTGCACAGCAGGAAGCGCGCGTCCTCGTTGAACTCACGGATCTTCGCGTAGGCCTCCTCGCCCGACATCACCGGCATGACGAGGTCGAGGATCACGAGCAGGACCTCGGGGTGCTCCTGCACGCGCGCCACGGCCTCCTCGCCGTTCTCGGCGGTGATGACCTTGTAGCGCTCGCGCTCGAGGATTCGCTTGCCGACGCGACGGATCGCCGGCTCGTCGTCGGCGAGGATGATGAGCGAGCTGCTGGGCCCTGGACGCGCGGGCTTGGGCTTCGGCTTCGGCGCCCGCGGCGGGCCTCGCCGCGCCGCCGGGATCGGGAACAAGAGCGACACGCTCGTGCCCTCGCCGACCGCGCTCTGCAGCGCGATCGATCCGTCGTGACGCTCGACGATCCGCTGCACCATCGCCAGGCCCAGGCCCAGGCCCAGCCCCAGCCCGGCGCCGCCGCTGGACCTGCGCTTGGTCGTGAAGAACGGCTCGAAGATCCGCGCCTGCACCTCCGGGCTCATCCCGGGGCCGGTGTCGCCGACGACGACCTCGATGTAGTCGCCCGGCTTGGCGGCGGCGTGCGAGCTCGCGCCGGTCCGCGGCCAGCGACCGCGACGCGTCGCGATCGTCAGGCGCCCCTGCGCCCCCATGGCCTCGCAGGCGTTGAGCGAGAGGTTGAGGATGCACTGGTGCAGCTCGTCGCTGTTGCCGACGAGCGCGGGGAGCTCCTCGCCGAGCTCCAGCTCGATCGCGATGCCGCGGCGCACGGTCTCGGAGAGCAAGCCGACGACATCGCGCACGGAGTCGTTGATCTTGAGCTTGGCGCTGCGCGAGCCGCCGCCGCGGGCGAAGTTCAGCAGCTGCGTCGTGAGGCTCGCGGCGCGCGTGGCCGCGTCGCGGATCGAGCCGACGCTGCCGGCGAGCTCCGGGCGGTGCGCGACGCGCTCGCCGAGCGTCGACGCGCAGTTGAGGATGATCGTCAGGAGGTTGTTGAAGTCGTGCGCGATGCCCCCGGCGAGCGCGCCGACGGTCTCGGTGCGCTGCACCCGAAACAGGTGCTCGTGCAGCTCGCGGCGCTCCTGCTCGTGCTGGCGCCGGTTGGTGTAGTTGAGCAGCGAGGCCTCGAGCACGTGCTCGCCGGTGCCGAGCCGCCGGAGCTCCGCGTTGACGAGGAAGTAGACCGGCTCGCCGCCGCTGTGGCGCAGCGCGAGCTCGAAGTCCGAGAGCGCCGCGCCCGAGCCGAGCACGTCGAGCGCTCGCTCCCACTGGGTCGTGTCGACGACAAGCATCGCCAGCTCGTGGCCGATCAGCGCCTCGACGCCCTCGCGCCCGAGGTCGCGCGCGAGCGCCTGGTTGACCTCGAGCAAGCGGCCGCTTGGGGTCGCGCAGAGCAGCCCGACCTGGGCGAGCTCGAAGAGCTCCCGGTAGCGCTCTTGCGAGCTGCGGGCCCCGCTCTCGAGCTGATAGCGCTCGATCGCGCGGCCGACCGCGTCGATCAGCGCGGCGTCGACCAGCGGCTCTTTGAGCGCGTGAAACACCCGCCCGCGGTTGATGGCGTCGGCGAGCAGCGCGACCCCGCTGCCGCGGACGATCCGCGCGACCGTCGGGACATGTTCGTAGCACCAGCTCAGAAGATCGACGCCGCGGCCGTCGGGCAGCGTCGCTGAGGTGATGAGCGCCGCGACCCCGCCGCGGCCCAGCGCGTCGCGGGCCTCCGCGATCGTCGACACGGAGAGCACGGGCCAGCGCTCCGCGAGCACCGCCTCGATCCGCGCGCGCGCGCGCGGATCGCCGTCGACAAGGAGGACGCGACCCGCGAATCTCTCGCTCTGCCAGCGCTGTTCGGTCATGCGCGGTTCTCTGCCGTGCTCCGAGTAGTAGCACGACGCCGTCGAGCGTCGCCTCTCGCTTGTGCGTCGGGACAGGTTTGCGCCCCCGTTATCGCGCGCGTGAGCCGATGTTTTTGCGCCGGCGGGTGGTGACGCGCGGCGGCCAGGGCGGATCTCCGCGCGCCGATCGCTGTCGCGCAAGTCCGCGCGGAGGTCGTCACCCGGCGCGCAGCAGCGATCTGCGCCACGGGCGGATCGTCGACGTGAAGCGCTTGAGCTGCTCGCCGGTCAACGCCTCGCCGATCAACATCGGCCGCGCCTCGCCGCTCGCCGTGCACCGCATCGGGTCGAGGATCTCGAGGGCCTCCGCGGCCGTGTCTGCCTCGGAGGAATCGGCCGCGCCGCGGAGCTCCAGGCGCACGCGATCAACCGCAGTCTTGCCCGAGTGCCCCGCCAGGCCGATCAGCTGCCCCTGACGGACCTCGGCGCCCTCGCTGATGTTGGCGAAGGGCCGCTTGAGATGGCTGTAGCGCGAGCGCGTCCCGTCGGCGTGGAGCAGCTCGACCGTGTGGCCCTCGCCGTCCTGGCCGTCGTCGGAGACCTCGAGCACGCGGCCGTCGGCGAGCGCGACCACGGGCGCGCCCTCCGGGCGGCGATAGATCGCGCCGAGTCGACCCTCGACGACCTCGACGAGCGGCTCGAGCATGCCGCGCGCCTCGGCGCGGACCGGGTGAAAGCGCATCGGCGTGCGCCTCAGCGCGCGCCGGACCGGTCGCCCCGCGCGGTCGTAGTAGCGCGCGCGGTCCCCCTCGGCCGCGTAGCGGTAGTACGCGAAGCGGCCCGCAGCGCCGACGTAGCGGATCGCGAGCACGGTCCCGTAGCGGTGAAAGGTCGCGCCGAGGAAGCGCTTCTCGACCAGCACGGTCACGCGGTCACGCGGCCGCGCCTCGACCGCGAAGTCGACATCGTGCACGAGCGTCTCGGCGATCATCACCGCGAGCTCCGGCTGCTCCTCGGCGTCCTGCACCGCCGCGAACAAGTCCGCGTCATCGCCCAGCTCGAGCTTGATCGTCGCGACCTCCGGGCTGAGCGGGTGCTGAATCGTGCGCACGCGGTACTCGCCCTGCTGCCGGCAGGCCTGGACGAGGTGGCCCTCGGCGAGCTCGGCCTCGAGCGCGAGCACCTCGCCGTCACGGTCGAGCGCGAGCCGGACCGCGCCGCCGCTGCTGGCGAGCAGCCCGAGGTCGATGTTGGTGCGGACGGCTCGCTCGAGCGCCTCGATCGACTCGCCGGTCACGCCCTGCTCCATGAGCGCGAGCCGGAGGCTGCGCCCGCCCGCGAGCGTCGTCTCGAGCTGCAGGGTGTCCTCGAGGCCGTCGAAGATCCGCACGGGCTCCTCCGAGCACGCGTCGTCGCGCGGGCTCGCGAAGGAGCCCAGCGCGGCGCCGCTGGAGTCGGCGCCGATCACCGCGGCGCGCCGCCCCCCGAGCTTGAACAGCGAGCCCTCGCCTTGCCAGAGGAACACGTAGCTGTTGACCAGCGCGAGCACGCCGATCAGCAGCGCGATCCGGTTGCGAATCTTGCGCTCCGCCGGGTCGAGCGGCTCGCGACGTCCTCGACCGCGCGGCGTCTCGCCAGCCCGTCGGTTGCGGTTCTTGCTGCGCGTCGAGGCACCCTTGCGACCCCCCCCGCTCGCGCGCGCGCGGGTCGACTTCTTCTTGGTCTTCGACTTCGCCGTTCGCGGCGCGGCGCGCTTCCGTCCCCGCGCGACGTCGCCGAGCAGACCGCGCGCGCGCGACTTGCTGGACGCGACGCGTCGGTTGGACTTCTTCGCCACTGACCCCCGCTAGCAAATCCCGCCCTAACGCGGCAAATAAACGGCGCGAACGGGGCCTGCGCCGGGCGCTGAACACGTGAGCACGCTGAACCCACGGCGAGGGACACGCGACCACAGCGGCGCCGGCTCGAAATCACGCGAGGACCGCCGCGCGTCGCCGACCGACGATTTTGTCGACGGCGCGTAGATCGGCTCGAGACGCCGCGCGTAGTCACCAGAGAAGCGACGCGCGGGCCTCCTGCCCCGCTGTCACTTCATCGGTTGAAAACGCGGAGGTACGAAAGACCATGTCACACTTGCTCACTGCGGGCGCGGCCCTGCTCCTTGTTCTGGCGCCGGCGCCAGAGTCCACCACCAGCCCTGGCGCGAGCGCGGCCGACGACGACGCGACCGCCTTCAAGGGCACGAAGAAGACCAGCAAGGGCAACGTCGCGGTTTATGACTTCGAGAACGATCACGTGAGCGGACAGCTGCTCTCGCCCGAGGGCGCCGACATCAACTCGCGGCAGACCGCCGTCTTCAAGAGCCTGATCAAGATCCGCGGCACGTTCACGCCCGAGCTCATCAAGCTCGCGCGCGACGTGTAGCCGCGAGCTAACAAGCGCCGCGAACGCCCGCCAGGCGCGGCGACGCGTCCGTGAACGCTGGCCAAGAGCCCCGACGGGGCCGCCGCCCGAGAGACCGAGCTAGGTCGATCGGGCGTCGGCCCCGATTTCAATTGTCCCCGGGGACATCTTCACGCTCCGGTGCCGCTGACGCTACACTCAGGGCATGCTCGTGGTCTCTCACTCGTCCGCGGCTCTCAGCGCGTTTGTGTGCTCTGCGCTGACGCTCGCGCCGGCGCCTGCCCCCACCGCGCCGACGAGCCCCGCTCCCACCGCGCCGACGAGCGCGCCCGCAGCCGCGCCTGCCCCTGCGCCTGCCCCCGGCCCCGCTGCGCCTGCCCCCGCTCCCGCGCCTGCCCCCGCGCCGGCTCCCACGGCCACCCCCGCCCCCGCGCCGATCGTCTACGGGGCCCCTCCAGCCGTCCACGGTCCGCCGCCAGGCGCCCTCCCCCCACAGGCGAAGACGCGCGCGTCTAAGAGCGGCCCGATGATCGCCGGCGGCGCCGTGCTGACGGGCCTCGGCGCCCTCACGCTGCCCCTGGGGATCGCCATGCTGATCGACAGCAAACAGCTCGGCGAGGAGGAGGGCTTCACGTACCTCGCGCTCGGGGTCAACTTCACGACCTTCGGCGCGGTGTTCTTGGCGGGGGGGCTACCCCTGCTGATCGCGGGCCTGGTGAAGCGCAGCAAGCACAAGCGCGCGCGCGCGACCGCGAGCTTCGGGATCACCCGCGAGCGCGCCTGGGTCGGCGCGACGATGCGATTTTAACGCCCTGCGTGCTATCGTGGCCGCGTGGATCGATTGTATGTGCACCTGCCCCTCGCGCTCACGCTGCTCTGCGCGTGCGGTGACGCTGCGGAGGAGATGACGACCGCGCTGGCCTCCTCGTCGTCGGGCGTGACGACGACGCCAGCGCTGTCGACGTCGACCGCGTCGTCATCCGGCTCGTCACCCGCGAGCTCCTCGTCGAACGCTTCCTCGTCGACGTCTTCCTCGTCGACGTCTTCCTCGTCGACGTCTTCGTCGACCGCGTCCGCAAGCTCCTCACCGACCTCGAGCGCGGCGGCGACGACCGCCGACGTGATGACCACGGAGCACGACGCGTCGTCGTCGTCAGGCGACGCGACCACGGGCGCGGTCGAGCCCGAGTACGAGCTGCTGCTCGACCTGCCGGGCGTGTTCTTCACGGCGAGCGAAGAGGAGCCGTTTCGAATCTACAAGCCGCTCGGCGAGCCGGGGGCGGCGCTTCGCCGGATCGAGGTCGAGTACGATGTCGAGCTGGGCCCGTTCCGCGCCGACATCCCGCCGAACAACGAGGAGCGCTGGGATCACATCCTGCACGGCCTTTCGCGGGCGAATCAGCCGAACAGCTACCTCCGCTACCTGATCGGCGCGAGCGCGCGGATCGAGACCAACGCGGCCGACCGCGCCTTCAACTACGGCCGCGTCGCCATCGAGATGGGCGCGTCGTCGTACAAGTCGTGGAAGAAGAACTACCCGTGGCAGGAGTTCAGCGAGATCCACGTCTTGCAGTGGATCGACGCGGACACCCACGAGCAGACCCTCGAGCTGTACAAGGAAGGCGCGCTCGACTTCACGGTGACCGGGCCGGTGGAGTACTTCACGCCGGAGCTCACGACGGATCAGCTGGAGCTGGAGCTGGGCACCGAGGACGCCGACTGGGGCCTGCACGTCAGCCCGCACGGCTGGACGTTTAAGAATTTGCAGCTGCGCGGGTGGCTGGTGGACTAACGCGCGGGTTCGCATTCTCGCGGCGAGTGCGGCACCATCCGGGCGCGTATGCCGACGCTCACAGGACCGAAGGGACCGATTCCGTTCACGCGCGACCGCTGGGGCTACCCGCGGATCCGCGTCCGCGACCGCGACGAGGCGGCGTGGGCGATCGGCTACTTCCACGCGCTCGATCGTCAGGTGCAGGTCCAGGTGATCACGCTCGCGGGCCGCGGGCGGCTGATGGAGCTGATCGGCGACGAGCCGGTGATCCGCGGCAGCGACCGCGCGCTGCGAGGGCTCGGGCTCGCGCTCGACCTCGACGATCAGATCGCGGCGCTCAACGCTGAGACCCGCGCCCACGGCGAGCGCTACTGCGAGGGCTTCAACGCCGGCGCGATGGTCGGCGGGGGGCGGCGCGCGATGCTGCGGATGCTCGGCCTGCCCCAGGCGCCCTATGGCCTTAAGGACATCGTGCTGGTCTACCGCATGCTCGCGTGGTTCGGCCTCAACTCGCTCACGCAGGCCAACGCGGAGTCGATCGGCCAGCTGATCGCCGCCGGGGTCACGCGCGAGCAGCTCGAGCTGCTGCTGGGCGCCGACGCGGCCGGCGTGGACCTCGAGCGGGGCCGCGGCGTCGCGTGGCCGGCGTACATCCGCGAGGTCTTCGGCGGCGGCGCGCGGGGCTCGAACGCCTTCGCGGTCTCGGCCGAGCGCTCCCGCACCGGCGCCGCGCTGCTGATGGGCGAATTCCACATGGAGGTCGGCCGGTTCCCGCCGATCGCCTACGCCGCGCACATCGAGTACGAGAGCGGCGAGTACGAGCACGGCGTCTCGATCCCGGGCTTGCCGACCATCGTCTCGGGGCGCAACCGCCACGTCGGCTGGAGCTACACCTTCGGGCACGCGCGCAACTTCGACGTGTGGATCGAGCGCTGCGAGGGGGGGAAGGCGCGGGTCGGCGACGAGTGGCGACCGCTCCGGCGACGCACCGAGCGCGTCTCGATCCGGCGAAACAAAGCGCCGGAGCTGTGGACGTTCTGGGACAGCGAGCGCGGGACGATCCACGGCGACGCGATGGCCGGCGGCGAGCTCCCCTGCGTCGCCTGGCGCGGGCTGCGGGAGACCCACGAGGATCTGAACGCGCTCATGCGCATGGCCGACGCGCGCTCGGTGGACGAGCTGGTCGCGCTGCACCGGCGCGTGAAGTGCATCTCGCTCGCGGCGACCTTCGTCGATCGCGAGGGGCACATCGGCTACGTGCAGACCGGGCGCGTCGCGGCCGACCCGGCGAGCTGGGGGCCCCGCGCCGCCTGGACGCGCGAGCCGGGTGACGACCCCGATCTCGATGAGGACGCGCGCCCCTGCGTCGTCGATCCGCCGGAGGGCTTCATCGCGTCCGCGAACGAGGCGCGGCGCCCCTGGACCGGCTTCGCCGAGCCGCCGCACCGCGTCGAGCGCCTGCGAGAGCTGCTCTCAGAGTCACATGATGAAGGGGACAGGTTAAACACGCTCGCGCCCGACGACCTCGTGCGGATCTCCTACGACGAGTACGACCGCATGGCCGCCTGGCTGCTGCCGATCTGGGCGCCGCACCTGCCGGACGCGCCCGCGGCCCGCGCGCTGGTGACCTGGGCGCGTCGCCAGGGCTGGCGCCGCGCGCCGGCCGAGGGCGCGCTGCTCGAGCGCTTTCACGTGCTGCACCGCGAGCTGACCCGGGCGCTGCTCGAGCGCCGCTTCGGCGAGGACGCGCGCTGGATCCTCGACAACCACGCGCTGCTGCTCGGGATCCAGGCCGAGCTCGACCACGCGCTCGCGCTCGAGCGACCGGCGCTGCTCGACGCCGAGGAGCTCGCGTCGCTGCTCCCGCGCGCGTGGGAGGCGAGCGCGCGGGTCCTCGCCACGCCGGGCCCGCACGCGCCGGTGCGCCGGCGGGCGCGCTTCGCCAACCTGCTGACCCAGGGCAAGGAGCCGGCCTTCCTCAAGCTCTCGAGCCCGGCGGTCGAGCTCCCGGGCGGACCCGTCTCGGTGTTTCAGATGCGCCTCTCCGTGGTCGGCGGCCGCGAGATCATCAGCGGTCCCGCGTTTCATGTGCTGATCGACATGTCCGGAGACACGACCCGCTACAACATCGCCGGCGGCGCCTCCGAGCGCTGGCGCGGCCCCGGCTACGGCAGCGCGGTCGAGGAGTGGCGGGTCGGCGAGCTGATCGAGCTCGGCGGGGCGGACGACTAGCTCCGCGTCGCGCTCGTGACAGCTCACGGGTCCGCGTCGACGAGCGCGCGCGCGTGCGCCGGGCCGCGCCGCGCGACGAAGCCGACGAACAACACCGCGAGCGTCCCGAGACCCGCCGTCAGCCCCCACCACAGCCCGGGAACGTCGAGGCCGCGGGTGAACGCGAGCCAGTAGGCGAGCGGCAGCGCGAGCCCGTAGAACGCGACGAGATGGAAGCAGGCGGCGACGACGGTCTTGCCCATCGCGCGCAGGATCGCGCCGCCCACGACCTGGGTCCCGTCGAACAGCTGAAACGCGGCCGCGATCGGCAGCAGGCTCGCGGCGACCGTGACGACCTCGACGTCGCCGGTGTAGAGCTGCGGGAGCGCGCCCCGCAGCAGCACGAAGAGCGCGGCCGAGACGGCCATGACGCCGGAGCCGAGCGCCAGCGCGACCCAGGCCGAGCGCTGCGCGGGTTGAGGACGCCCCGCGCCGAGCAGGTTGCCCACGCGCGTGGTCGCGGCCATCGAGATCCCGAGCGGGACCATGAACGAGAGCGAGGCGAGGTTGAGCACCACCGTGTGGGCCGCGAGCGCGGCCGCGCCGATCTGTCCCGCGAGCAAGGTCGCGATCTGAAACGCCCACATCTCGAAGGAGAATTGCAGCCCGACGGGGACGCCGTGGCGCAGGATCTCGCCGAGCCCGCGCGGGTCGAGGACCTCGCGCCAGCGCCAGCGCGGCCACGCGTCCGCGAGCAGCTGGGCGCGCCAGACCCACAGCCCCAGGCCGAGCGCGAGCGTGGCGCGGGTGAGGCCGGTCGCGATGCCGGCGCCGCGCAGCCCGAGCGCCGGGATCGACAGCGGCCCGAGCGTGACGCCGTAGATCAACCACAGGTTGAGGACGACGTTGAGCAGGTTGGCGACGAGCACGACCCACATCCCCGGCGCCGTGATCCCGCGGGCCTGCAGGCTCTGGCGCAGCACGATGTAGATCAGGAAGGTCGGCAGCCCCGGGAGCTGCATCAAGACGTACTCGTGGGCCATGCGGGCGAGCTCGGGCGACTGCCCGGCGTAGAGCAGCGCGGGCTCGGTCCACAGCCACAGCCGCGCGAGCGGGATGCTGACCAGCACGGCGAGCACGAGCCCGCGCTGAACCGCGCGCCCGAAGGTCTCGCCCGCGCCCGCGCCGTAGGCCTGCGAGACGATCGGATCGATCCCGAACACCAGGCCCATGCCCATCGCCATGGTCCCCCAGGTCCACACGACCCCGAGCGACGCGGCCGCGAGCGCGTCGACGCCGACGTGTCCGACCATCAGCATGTCGACCACGCCCAGCAGCATCGAGCCGAGCTGCGAGACAATGATCGGGACCGCCAGGATCAGCAGGCGCCGGAGCTCGACGCGTATGGGCGCTGCGTTCATTGCGGGCACGCGGGCGGCGCGATCTCGTTCGGCGCGCGGGCGTGGGAACGTAGCACCATTCTGACGCGACACCAGCGGCTCCCGAGCGCGAGCGCGCGCGGGCGCGCGAGGACTTGCTGAGGCCGCGCGACAGTGCGATCAACGAGCTATGCGCCGCCTCGCCCCGCTCCTGTTCGCCGGATTCGCCCTCTCCGCCTGCGCGAGCAAGCAGGACGCGCCGGCCGCGGTGTCGGTGCACAACGACACGGTCCCCGAGGGCGACGCGAGCCTCTCGCTCGAGCTGCTCTACGAGGCCAAGGGCGATCGCAAGGTCGAGCTGATCCTGAAGATGCAGGTGAGCGGGATCAACGAGACCGAGAAGCTCGTCGGCGAGGTCTACATCAACGGCTTCAACGTCGAGGACGGCTCGACCCGCTGGGACGGCTTCGTCCCGCCGCGGCAGCCGCAGACCTTCCGCGTGACGCTGGGGATCCCGGAGGGCAGCGACTCGGCGAAGGCGACGGTCTCGCTCTCGCGCTCGCTCGACAGCGCGGTGCTGATGCGCGAGGAGCTCGAGTTCACGGTCGACGCCGAGGGCGTGATCTCCGGCCCGCAGTAGCGGCCCCGCGGCCTCGCGCGCGGCCCCGCGCGCCGCACAGTTAGCCGCCCTTTCCAAGAGACATGTCTCTTCGGGCTGCTACCATCGTGCGCCTATGTTCGACAGGTTCACGCGCAGTTGGGAGCTGACGAAGCTCAGCTTCGGGGTCATCAACGACGACAAAGAGCTGCTGCTGTACCCGCTGCTCTCGGTCATCCTCTCGCTCGGCTTCTTGATCGCGCTGCTCTACCCGACGCTCTGGGTCTCGTTCTCCAGCGACGGCTCGATCGAGTGGGGCTTTGTCGAGATCATGGTCACCTTCGTGACCTACCTGGGCGTCGCGTTCATCGCGACCTTCTTCAACGTCTGCATCGTGTTCACGGCCAAGACCCGCTTCGAGGGCGGGAACGCGACCGTCGGCCAGAGCTTCGGCTTCGCGCTCAGCCGCATCCACCTGATCCTCGGCTGGGCGACGATCTCGGCGACCGTCGGGCTGATCTTCCGCGCGATCGATCACGCCGCCGAGCGCCTCGGCGGCGTCGGCGAGATCATCGTCGGGATCCTGCGCTCGATGCTGGGGATGCTGTGGAGCGCGGTGACGCTGTTCGTGATCCCGGCGATGGTCTACAAGGGCCTGACGCCGATCCCCGCGATCAAGGACTCGATCGAGGTGCTCAAGCAGACCTGGGGCGAGAGCCTGATCCGTCACGTCGGCTTCGGCTTGGTGCAGTTCCTGTTTTTGTTCTTGGGCGGGCTCGCGTTCGGGGGGCTGTTCTCGGTCATGAGCCCGAGCGGCAACATGGCGCTCGTGCTGTTCATCGTCGCCGCGCTCTACTTCGTCGGCGTCGTGTTCGTGTTCTTCCTCGCCGAGATGATCTTCAGCACCGCGCTCTACCACTACGCGGCCAACGGGAAGCTGGCGCCCGGATACGACGAAGACACGATGCAGGGCGCGTTCCGGATCAAGTGAGCGGCGCGCGCCGCTCCGCGTGACGTGTCCAAAGGGACCTCTACGGCGACTCCCGGCGACTATTCACACATCAAAAACGCCGTACATCTCGCCCGCGCGCTTGTGCGGCTTCGCGCCGGTCCGGTAGCGTCGTCCTCGTGCGCTGGTCTAGCTCGTCCGCTCTCCTCTGCTGCACCGCCCTCCTCGCCGCGCCCGCCGGCTGCGGCGACAGCGAATCCGGCGAGACCGACGTCGCCGGGACGACCGGCGACGAGACGAGCGGCGAGACGAGCGGCGAGACAAACGACGAGACGAGCGCCAGCCCGGAGACTGACACCGATACCGACGCCGGCGAGACCGACGGTCCGCCGGCGGGCTGGTCCTTCGAGCCGGTGTACGCGAACCCGAACGTCGACGACGACAACAGCGAAGCGCGCCCGGACTGGCTCGAGCTGCCCTTCGGCGAGGACGACGAGCTGGTCGAGCTGACGCTGCCCGCGCTGCCCGCCGGCGACTCGGTGGCGCTGACGCTGAGCGGCGACACCGACTTCATCCGCGTGTGGGTCGACCTCGGCATGCCGCCGGCGCTCGGCAATGGCAACCCGAGCGAGGCGCTCGAGGCCACGCTGAGCTCGGACGGCGAGCCGCTAACGCTCACGCTCGAGTTCGGCGACTACAACGCCCAGGGCGCGCTCGAGCTCGCGCACCTCGACGCCGACGGGGCGGAGATTGAGTCAGCGGTCGTCTCGCTGCGCTCCTCGCCGCTGATCATGAACCACCACCTGCTCCCGGCCGAGAAGCTGTGGATCGTCGACACCCAGGGCTGCAGCGGCTCGAACGCGGGCTTCGTCAGCGGCTACAAAGACGCGCTCGGCAACCGCGTGGTCGTGGTCCCGGGCACCTCCTACGGCTGCGACCGCTGGATCCAGGACGAGATCGAATTCGCGACCTCCTTCGACACGGACGGCGACCGGCTCAACACGACCATCGACTCGATCCGCGACCGCGACCTCGACGAGCTGCCCGAGGACATCTGGTTCGGCCCGAACGACGCGATCGGTACCTGGGGCCAGGTGGGCGCCGAGACCACCTTCGACTCCTTCGGCAACCTCGAGGCGAGCCCCCCGGTCACCGTCGACGGCGTCGAGTACCCCTACGGGAGGATCTACTGGGGGAGGCGGGGCGACACCGGGCTGCACCCCGACACCGCCGCCTTCCTTGCCGCCCAGGACATCCAGGCGCCCTTTGAGGTCGACAGCACCTGGCTGTGCGTCGGGCACGTCGACGAGTGGATCAGCTTCATCCCCGACAGCGGCGCGCCCAAGGGCTTCAAGATGCTCTACGCCGACGTCGACGCCGGCTACGCGCTGCTCGAGCAGCAGGACCCCGCGACCTCGCTGGGGCGCTACGGCCCCGACCACGGCTACGGCACGATCGGTCAGATCCTGCAGGACCCCGGCCTGCGCGCGTACAACGAGGACCTGCGCGACGACTACCTGCTGCCGATCCGCGCGCAGCTCCTCTCGGAGCTCGGGCTCAGCGAGGACGACGTGATCAACGTGCCGAGCCTGTTCGAAGAGGTCGAGGGCTTCTGCCGCAGCCCGGGCAAGGCGCTCGCGCTGATCCCCGGCACGGTCAACCTCATCGTCGCCAACTTCGGCGAGGGCGACGACCACCTGTTCTTGCCCGACCCCTTCCTGCGCCCCGACGGCGCTGGGCAGGGCGAGGACGCCGTGATCGAGTGGTTCAACAACGCGATGCCGCCGGAGCTGCAGCTCCACTTCATCGACGACTGGTACTCTTATCACATGCAGCGCGGCGAGGTGCACTGCGGGACCAACGTCCGGCGCACGCCCGAGCACCAGGACTGGTGGAACGTCGCCGCGCATCTCCTGGGAGGGAACTGAGATGAACTCGCTTCAGCACTCGCGCGCGCTCGGTGTCACGCTCGGCCTCGCGCTCGGCCTCACCGGCGTCGCCTGCGACCCCGCGCCGCGCGCTCCCGAGGAGGCCGCCGTCGAGCTCGAGCCCGAGGCGCCCGCGCCCGTCGAGCTCGCCCAACATGACCCTTCGAACAGCGAGACCGACGCCGCCGCGCCGCCGACCGAGCGCGCGCGCACGCCCGAGGACTGGCGGCCCTGGGTCGAGGCTGAGGTCACCAAGATCCGCGACGCGGACCCGGACTTCTACGGCGCGATCCGAGCGCTGTCGCCGACGGAGACGCGCGCGGGCAGCCTGCGGATCGTCGACCCAGCGCTGCACGACGCGCGCGCGCTCCCGCTGCTGCTCGACCGGCTGCTGCACGAGGCGCGCGCGCCGGAGTACCGCGCCGCGCTGGTCGACGCCGCCGCGCGCACCGGCGGCGACCTCGGGCCGCCTGTGCTCGACCTGCTCGCCGAGGAGCGCGAGCCGCAGGTCCGCGTGGTCCTGGTCGCGACGCTGCGCCGCGCCGACGTCAAACACGCGACCCTGGGGGTCACGCGGGCGCTGCAGGACCGAGACCCGCAGGTCCGCACCACCGCGGCGCAGGTCGCCGGCTACGTCAAGGACGGCGCGGCGCTGACCGCCCCGCTGCAGGCGGCGCTCGACGACCGTGAGGTCTCGGTGCGCTCGATGGCCGCGCGCGCGCTCGGGATCCACGAGCTCGCCGAGGCGACCCCCAAGCTCACCGCGCTGCTCGCCGACGACGCCCCGGAGGTTCGACTGGCGGCGCTGCGGGCTCTCGGGCGCGTTGACCCGGCGAGCGCCCGCGAGCTCCCGCAGCTTCAAACGCTGCGCGCGGACCCGGATCCCAGGGTCAAGCGCGCGGCCGAGAAGCTCGCGGCCCCGTGAGGGGTCGTTTCAACCATGTCCATATGGACATGTCGTTGATCTGATCACGCGCCCGCGCGATCAGCGGGGACGCGCTGGCGGCGAGCGGTGCGGCGGTTCCTCCGCAGCGCGCTGCTGGTGATCGCCGCGGTGTACGGCCGCGCCGCGCCGCGGCGCGGCGCCTGCTGCCGTGGCGCTACCCGCTGGCGCCGGGCCACGAGTCGGACTGCGGCTGCGGCGTGCGGCGGACGGGGTTGCGCGGCCGCTCGTAGCGCGCGCAGAACTTGTCCCACAGCCCGCCGACGCGGCGGACCTCGGCGTCAGAGATACCGACGGACATGTCCCGAAGCTCTACTCGGATATCGTCGCAGCGCTGCCAGCCGGACTCGTCGGACCACGTGCCGGCGCCGCCGAAGCCCGAGGGCAGCGGGCGCATCGCCATCTCGGAGAGCCCGTCGGCCCAGCGCATCAGCAGCCGCCCCTTGCGGATGTTCTTCGACTGGCCCGTGATGTCGCCGAGCGTCCACGCGCGCTCCTCGACCAGCTCCTGCCCGGTCTCGGGGTCCTCGTACTCGATCGTCAGCATCACCTGATCCTGCGGGCGCAGCGTCCCGCCGCGGGCCATGAGGTCCGAGAGGAACAGCTGCGAGGTGTTGGCGAAGTAGTGGATCGCCTGCACGTCCTCCTTCACCACCGAGCTCTCCTCGCCGTAGAACACGTTCATGCGCAGCGAGGGCGGCAGGTGCACGCGGAAGTGCACGTCGGTCGCGGTCGTCTCGATCATCGAGATGAAGCGCGGGCCGAACACCGCGTCGACCTCGGCCTCGGAGCCGAGGAACACGTAGGCGCCGCGGCCCTTCTCGGTCAGCTTGTCGAGCAGGCCGTCGTTGAACTGCCGGCCGACGCCGACGCCCGAGAGCCGGATCCGGCGCTGGTCGTAGTACTTGCCGATCATCGAGATCAGGCGCTGGTCGGTCACGCCCGTGTTGGCGAGCGCGTCGGTGACGAGCACGACGCGGTTGGTGTAGCCCGGCTGATAGGCCCGATCGGCCATCTCGTAGCCGTGGGTGAGGCCCAGGTGGATGTCGGTCGAGCCGCGCGGGCGCAGCCCGTCGATCGCGGTCTGCAGCAGCCGCGGGTCGTCGCGGCCGACCACGAAGTTCTCCAGCGGCTTGCACATGTCGTGGTCGAAGAGCGCCATGTGAACGATGTCGCCGCGCTTGAGCTGCCCGGTCATCTGCGTCAGGCCGCGCTTGAGGTAGTCCATGCGCCCCTCGTCGTGCATCGAGCCCGAGCGGTCGATGACCAGCGAGAGGTTCGCGTTGCGCCGCGACTGCAGATCCATCGGCCGACCGTTGACGGCGAAGGCGAGCGTGTAGATGCCCTCGTCGTGGGGCACCGGCGCGATCTCGGCGCGGACCGAGAAGTCGTCCTCGGGCGGCACCGCGTCGGTCTCGAACGAGAAGTAGTTGAGCAGCTCGTGCGGCCGAATGTGCTCCAGCGGCAGCGGTAAGAACTTGTCGATCGCGAACAGCACGCGCTGCGCGGACGAGAGGCTCATGGTGTCGTCGTTCGACAGGTAGATGGCGGCGCCCCAGTCCTCGTACTGGTCGTCGGGGCTCTCCGGCTCCGTCTGCGCGATCGCGAGGTCGTCCCCGGCGAAGTCGCCGTCGTCCATCGGCGCCTCGGCCTCCTCGGCCGCGCCCGCGGCGTCGAGCTCCAGCGCGCGGTTGGCCTTGGCCTTATCGCGCTTGCGATCGCGGCGCTTCTCGGCGCGGCTCTTCTTCTCCGCCGAGCGCGCGTTGTCGGTGGCGACCGGCGAGGGCGAGGGCTCAGCCGGTGGCGCGCTCGCGGGCGGCGGACCCATGTCCGCGCCGCTGCTGACGCCGCCCGGGACCCCGCCCGAGACGCCCCCTACGACGCCGCCGCCGCTCCCGCCATTGAAGGGATCCGAGAGATCCGCCGGCTTCGGCGACGGGCGCGTGGGCTTCGCGTCTTTCTTCGGCGCCGAGGCGCCGGCCTTGGGCGGCCGCGGGTTGTAGGGCACGTTGCGGCTCGAGCCCTTCTTCTTGGGCTTCTTGGTCGTCGGCCGCTTGCTGCCGCCGCTGTTCTTCGCGATCGCGGGTCGTCGCGTGCGCCCGTAGCACTGGTCGATCCGGTTGACGAGCTTGGGCAGGCTGGCGAGGTCGGGAGGCGGCGCGGCGCCCGGGCGCTCGCGCGGCGGGTGCTGCCGCGGGCTGAACAGGTGGGGCGGCGCGTTGTAGCCGGTCTCGTGCGGCGCGCTGACCGTGACGGGGTAGTCGCCGCCGGTCGCGTTCGGGTTGTCCGGCGCCACGGGGCCCTGCTTCGCTTGACATCCGAGCAGCAACGCCGGAGCCGCCAGCGCGACCCAGGCCGTTGCCATCCACTTGAAGGCTCCTGTTTTCCTCGTGCTCTTCATCACCAGCTCCCGAGATCAGCGCCGAGGCGCGCGGACGTCCGCGCGCCTGCGCGCTCATCAGCCCCTGAACGTCGCGGGCTCGCCCACCATGACACCCCCACGCGAAAAAACGCAGCGGAAAAACCCCGCCGCGCGCGCGCGGACGCCCGCGCCCCCCGGCAAGCCTTGCAGCGCCCCGTCAGCCGCCGGCGGCGTTGACCTCGAGCTCGCCGACCATGGGGTAGCTGCCCACGCGCTTCGCCGCCGCGAACATCCGCACCGTGTAGGTCCCGGCGCGCGGGAACGCGCAGGTGAAGCGCGCGGAGACGCCGTCCTCGACCTCGCAGCGGACCTTCTCGCCGCCGCCCTTCGGCACGTAGTTGACGAGGAAGTGGCGACGCCGCGGGTTCTTGACGAGGATCTCGAGCTCGTCGTCGACCGAGACCTGCGAGCGCGCGGGGCTGACGAGCTCGAGGCTCTCGGCGTAGAAGCGCGCGTGCATCATCGGCTGGCGGAAGAAGTCGCCGCGCGAGACCGGCGCGTCGCGCAGCTGCCAGCGCTCCTTGTCGGGGTAGTGGGTCACGCCGAAGACCTCGGGCGGCGTGAACAGGTAGCTGGTCTCGTACTCTTTGGTGAACGCCGCGCCGCTGACATGTCCCGAGTCCCAGGTCGCGTCGATCAGGTACCAGTAGTCACCAAGCTTCGCCGCGTTCCAGGCGTGGCCCTCGCCCGTCACGTCGGCGCCGTCGTTGCGCGCGTCACCGGAGACCACAACGAGCTCCTCGCCCGCGGCCTCGCCGAGCGCCGCGAGCAGCTGGGCGTAGCCAGCACAAACGGCCAGGTGCGTGCGAAACACGGTCTCGGCGTCCTGCGGCGGGTAGCGGCCGGCGACGTAGGACTCGGCGTCGTAGGCGACGCGGTCAGCCACGTAGTCGTGCAGCGCCTTGATCCTGCGCCACTGGACGGGCTCGCCCTCGGCGATGTAGCGCGCCACGCTCTCGATGCTCTCCTCGGCCTCGGCCGGCATGTTCACGACCAGCGGGTGGAGCTCCTCCGGCAGCGGCCACGGCGGCAACGCGTCGCCGTCTTCGCCCCCGTCATCGCCGCCCCGCGGCGCGGGCTCCTCCTCGCGCGCGCGCACGCGCGGCTCCGAGCTCGGCTCGGGCTCGCGCTGCTTCGCGCGCGGCCCCGGGCGCGGGGGGATCGCGTCGTCCTCAGCCCGCTCGGCGTCGCGCGAGATCAGCGAGTCGTAGGGGTTTCGCCGCGCCGCCTCGTACAGCCACTCGAGGCCGTCGGCCGCGCGGAACAGCAGCACCCGCGCCTGCTCCGCGCGCGCGTCCTCCCGCCCGTCGAGGAACCAGTCGCCGCGGGTCGAGAGCGCGGCGAAGCCCTCGGCCGGGAACCGGGCGAGCAGCCCGCTCAAGAACACCAGGTTGATCAGCAAGGTCCGAAGGACCAGGCGATCCCAGAAGGTCAACGCGCGCGCGCGCCGAGCCGCGCCCCGACGCCGCCAGCCCGCGAAGGCCTCCCAGGCCAGGGGCAGGCCCGGGAACAGCAGCGCGCCGCAGAGGCACACGAGCCAGACCGGGCCGTTGCGGTAGGCCGCGAGCGAGGACGCGAACCACACCCCCAGGGCCGGGACGCCGATGACGGCGGCGGTCCACAGGAGCTTGAAAACGAACACGAGCGCCGTGACGGAGCCCGAGCGCGACGCCGGCTGCTTGCTCACGCCCTCAGTGTACGCGGCGCACGGCCGCGCGCATTCCCGACTTCAGCGCCGGGCGCCGCGACCCTGAGCTCGCTCCGCGCGCGAGCGCTGACGCGCGCGGAGCGAGGCCGAGGGCGCCTTATCAACCAGTGTTCCGCGCCGGCTCCAGTGATATGCTGACCGGCCATGGGACCCGGTTCTAACGGACCTGGTAAGGGCCGGGGGAGCACCGTGTTGCGCGGTGACCCGATCTCCTTTGCCGAGGTCAACGCGCGCGCGACGATGGGTCTGTACGACGAGGTCGACGAGACCTTTGACCCCGAGGGCTGGATCGGTCGAGAGATCGCCAACACCTACCGGATCGTCGAGCTGCTCGGCGAGGGCGGCATGGGGGCGGTGTTCGTCGCGGAGCACCTGCGCCTGCGCAAGCAGGTCGCGGTCAAGATCATTCGCCCGGAGATCGTCGACGACGAACAGATCGCGCTGCGCTTTCGTCGCGAGGCGCTGGCGACCGCGCGCCTCGAGCACCCGCACGTCGCGAGCGCCTTCGACTACGACAAGCTCCCGGAGGGCGGCGCCTACCTCGTCATGCAGCTCGTGCGCGGCCAGAGCCTGCGCGACCTCCTCAACCTCCAAGGCCGCTTCGAGTGGCAGCAGGCCTGCGACATCGCCAGCCAGATCGCCGACGCGCTCTCGGCCGCGCACGCCGAGGGCATCGTGCACCGCGACCTCAAGCCCGACAACATCCTGCTCGAGACCCGCAACGGGCAGTACTTCGTCAAGGTGCTGGACTTCGGGATCGCGCGGATCGTGCCGGAGGAGGCCGGGCGGCGCGCTCGCAGCGGCACGGAGCAGCAGGCGCTGACCCGGGTCGGCATGGTCGTCGGGACACCCGGCTACATGTCCCCCGAGCAGGCGATGGGCGAGACCGTCGACGCGCGCGCCGACCTGTACTCGCTCGGCGTGATCCTGTGGGAGCTGATCGCCGGCCGACCGCTGTGGAAGGCCTCGACGCTCGGCGAGATGTTCGCCAAGCAATTCAAGGAGAACCCGCCGCGCCTGCGCGAGGTGCTCGGCGGCCCCGTGCCGGGGCCGCTCGAGGGCATCACCGCCGAATTGCTCGAGCGCGACCCCGACGATCGCAAGCTGTCCGCGCGCGACCTGACGCCCGCGTTCAAGAAGCTCGCCATGGGCCTCGACCCCGACGCCGAGGTAACCGGCGCCTACTCGACGCTCAACGGCCAGCAGGAGTCCCTCACTCGCGCGAACAAGGTCCTGCAGCCGCCGACGGCGGAGCACGAGGGCCTGGTTAACCGCTCGCTGCAGTCGCTGCAGGAGACCTTTGAGGAGCTCGAGAACCGTCACGGTCGCGGGCGGATCCTGATCGGCGTCGTCGGCGTCGCGCTGCTGGTGTTCGTCCTGATCATCGCGGTCTGTCAGCTCGCCGGCCCCGGCGGAGACGACGGATCCGCAGCCTCGGGCGAGGCGACGAGCGCGGACGAGAAGGCCGACGAGAAGGCCGACGAGAAGGCCGACGCGAAGGCCGACGCGAAGGCCGACGAAGACGCCGACGCCGACGCGAAGGCCGACGGTGAAGCCGGCGACGGCGAGGCGCCGGCCGACGGGGCCGACGAGGACGCGAAGTAGCCGCGCGGGCGAGCTGAAGCGCGCCGTTGCTCATGTCCGAACGTTCATATTAAGCCCTCGGGCGCCGGTGCGCGCGTCGTCGGGCTGCTCACGCGCGCCGCGTGGTTTTTCGCCGCGGCATTGGAATCAACGCGCGCGTGACTCGGTCCGGGTACTGACGGGTCGACGTCCACGCCCTCCGCGCGCGGCGGGCCGTGGGCGGGGAGCGAGGGTAGGATGAAGAGCGAGGAGCAGAAGACCGTCCGCGTGCGGATCGCCGTCGTCGTGGACGAGCGCGGCAACTACAACGCCTGCGGCTGGACCGACGCCGAGGATCCGGTCCGCTGGGCGCGGGACGGGATGGAGCGCGACCCGGCGAGCTCGCGGGTCCAGCTGGTGCACTTCGTCGAGGCCGACGTGCCGGTCCCGCAGCGCCCGCAGACGATCGCTATTCGCGGCGTCGTGAAGTCGGCCTCGAACTGACGCGCCCGAGCGCCCCCGATCCGCGCGCGCGGGCGCGAGCTCGTGCGCCGCCGCGACGCGTCACGACAACGACGCCGTCACGCGCACATCGTCCCCGCGCCGCGACCCGACGCGATCTCGGCTGCGACCGCGCGCCTCGGCGGCGCGGCGAAACATGTCTATACAGTCAGCCTCGTAGAGGCCCGACCGCGCGCTCCCGCAGGCGCGCCCGACCGCGCCCGCCGGGCGGCGGCGCGACCTCCGGCGCGCGCATCTGCGCTGGTGACACGCGCCGGCCGAGCGGTTCCAGGCCCCGCGGCTCGCAAGCGAACGCGACCGCCGCGCGCCCCGGCGCACGCGCCGAGCGACCGCGAGAATCAACATGAATGCTGTAACATGCTCCAAATCACATGAATCCTTGAACATATCGCTCTTCTCGGGGACCATCGACGCATGCGTATTTCTTGTCTTGGCTCGCGGCTGCCCGCCGTTATCGCGCTCGCGTCGCTGCTCGGCGCGTGCGCGCAGGGGCAGAGCGACTCCCTCGAGACCGCGAGCACCGGCATGATGTCGGCCTCGACGGCCCCGTCGTCGACCTCGGCCGACGCCAGCACCGGCACCACCGCCACGCCTGACCCGACGACCGCGGGCACGACGATGACCGAGCCCCCGCCCGACTGCGGCGACGGCGTGCTCGACGACGACGAGGAGTGCGACGACGGCAACGACGTGTTCACCGACGGCTGCCTCCCCAACTGCGCGCTGCCGACCTGCGGCGACGGCGTGGTCTGGGCGGGGGTCGAGGGCTGCGACGACGGCAACGACATCGATGACGACGGCTGCACCAACGAGTGCATCTCCGCGAACTGCGGCGACGGCGAGGTCCAGCCGGGCGAGGAGTGCGACGACGGCAACGACGCCGACGACGACGCCTGCCTGGCGAACTGCATCAAGGCGGTCTGCGGCGACGGCGAGATCTGGGTCGGCGCGGAGGACTGCGACGACATGGGCGAGTCGGCGAGCTGCAACGAGGACTGCACGACCTCGGTCTGCGGCGACGAGGTCCTCAACGTGTCCGCGGGCGAGGAGTGCGACGACGGCGACGACAAGGACTGGAACGAGTGCACGACCGAGTGCGTGAACGCGGTCTGCGGCGACGGCATCGAGTGGTTCGATGTCGAGGAGTGCGACGACGGCAACGACGTCCTCGGCGACGGCTGCGAGAACGACTGCACGATCACGCCGACCTACTCCGCGATGGGGCCGCAGCTCGACGTCCCCGAGTCTGAGCTGTTCGGCTGGGACATCTGCTGGAGCAGCCCGTACAGCAACACCGGCACGAGCATCAACGCGATCATCAACAGCAACTGCACCAAGGCGAACCTGATGCTCGCCTGCCGCGAGGTCGGCAGCGACACCTACGCGCTGCTCGCCCACGCGCCGCGCGCCGCCGTCACCTTCAACACCGGGCAGGGCAACACGCCGAACATCGCCAACGGCGTCGGCTGGTACTTCAGCGACTCCTGGTCGTGGGGCTTCGCGAAGCAGGGCGACCCGATCAACCGCGCCCCCTGCGACGTTCAGAACGTCAACGCCGAGCAGCGCCTGTGCTGGCGCACCAGCAACGGGAACACGAACTCCGGCACCCGCTGCGGCGCGAACCTCGGGCTCGGCGGCGACTGGGAGCGCGTGATCCTGCACGCGGACTAGCCGCCCGCCGGAGGCCGCACGCGCGATGTACGTCGACTACCTGGGCGGCGTCGCCAACTTCAAGCTCGCCTACTGGGGACCTGGGTGCGCGGGCAAGCAGACGAGCCTGCGGACGATCTTCCGACGCGCGCCCGAGTCACGACGCGGCCAGCTCGTCACGACGACGACGCTGTACGAGGCGCTCGAGCACTTCGACTTCGAGCCGCTGCCCTCGCTGCGGCTCGCTGGCCGCCGCGTCCGCGCCCACCTCTACTGCAAACCCGCCGGGCCGTACGGGCGCTGCTTTGACCTGGCGCTCCTCAAGGGGGTCGACGGGCTGATCTTGATGTTCGACGCGCGCCCCGATCGGATGGACGAGAACCACGAGCGCGCGCTCGCGCTGGAGTACTACCTCGAGGAGGCTGGGCGCGCGCTCGCCGAGCTGCCCGCGGTCGTGCAGTACACCATGCTCGATCAGCCCGACGCGGTCGCCGTCGAGGAGCTCGAGCGACAGCTCAACCGCGAGCGCTGGAGCTCGTTCTGCTCCCACCCCGGGGAGGGACGCGGCGTCGTCGCGCCGGTGCACGAGCTCCTGCGACGAGTCATCGCGCGCGAGCGTCAACGCCGTCACTCACGCGAGTGACACGTGATCGCCAGGATCCGCAGCTCGTCGCCCACCCGACGCGGCGCGTAGAGCGTCTCGTGATCCTCGACGCGAAAGTCAAACGACGCCAGCCGCTCAAGCGCGGGCTCGACCCCCGCGCGCAGCTCGAGATGATAGGAGCGCCGCGGGCCGCCACGCGCCCCCGCGCTCGTCAGCGTCGCCTCCACGCCCTCGAGCTCCGCGCGGAGCGGGAGCGGCCCCTCGCGGCGCTCGCCGGGCGAGAACGATCCGTAGCGCGGGAACTGCTCGGGGTCGCCCAGCGCCTCGCGGTAGCGCGAGAGCGACGCGGGCAGCGGGGCCCGCGGTCCTCGACAGCCGATGATCTGCTCGATCAGACACCTCGTTCGAGACGACGCGGGCGCGCGCGCGTCCGCGCCGGGCACGGCCTGCGGCGCGGCGCGACCCGGCGCGCCTCGACCCACGTCAGGCGCCTGCAGCGAGCGCGCTCGACGGGGGCGCGCTCGGTCGTAGCGGACCAGCGCGAGCACACTGACGACCGTCAACGCGCTCGTCACCGCGAGCACGAGCTGCGCGCGCTGACCCATCCCCTACCTTGACGGAGACCGCGCCGCGTTCTTCATCCCGCGGCGCCGCGGGGGCGCGTCAGCGGTCCAGCAGCTCGTCGAGCACGCGCAGGCCACCGACCGCGTGGAACGAGCCGTAGGCGACCAGCGCCGCCGAGACGATGACCGCGACGAGGCCGATGTCGGCGTACCACCGCCACGGCTCCGAGGTCACCGGGAAGACCACGCAGAGCGCCTTGCACAGCAGCGCGACGAAGGTCGCCAGGATCCCGAAGCGCAGCATCAAGATCAGCAGGATCCCGATGTAGAGCAGCTCGACGCCCGAGGCCGCGGGGATCCAGCCGCCGAACAGCAGCACGCGCAGCGGCCACAGCGCCGCGAACACGAAGAGCGCGACCTTCGGCTCGCGCAGCATGACGCGCAGCATGACCAGCAGCGCGAACACGATCATGAACTCCCAGTTGGCGATCAGGCAGGCGTGGAACAGCGCGCCGACCACGTGGCGGCCGCCGTAGAGCGCCGGCGGCGTGAGCAAGTTGATGGGGTGCGGCCCCGCGATCCCGCCGCTGACGTGGACCTCGAGGAACAGCAGCGCCGCGAGCCAGATCCCGAGCGCGCCGCCGATCAGCAGGTCGCGGCCGACGAGGGGGTCGCGGACGCGCCCGCGGACGACGCGGCTCCACGAGATCATCGCGTGCGGCCAGTACCTTCGGACATATGGCTCGACGACCATGTACAGGATCCAGCTGCCGGCGCCGATCGTGACGCTGATCGCCAGGGTCCCCGCGATCAGCATGGCCTCCTCGAGCAGCTCGGGCACGTGGCTGGCGAGCACGAGGCGCGCGGCGAAGTCGAGGCCGCCGACGAGCGCGGAGAAGCGGCGCGCGCCGGTCCGGTCGCCCTCGCCGGTCCGGAAGCTGCGGGCCGCGATCAGCCCGATCCAGAGCGCGGCGAGCAGCGCGATGCCGACCGCGACGATCGCGACGATCAGCCGCGGCCCCTCGAAGCTGAGCGGGTCGCCGGAGCTCGGCTGCTGGTCCCAGCGCTCGCTCCACGGCCGCAGGACCTCGAGGTACACCGGCCGCCCGTTGAGCGACGCCGCCTCGATCCGCGCCGGCGCGCGCCCGTCGTCGCTCGCCGGCACGCGCCAGGCGACGCGCCGGTCGACGTAGACCGGCGGGACCAGGCGCGGCGCCGCCTCGACCATCGCGTCCTCGGGGAAGCCGGTGCGCGCGAGCAGCGGCGCCCAGTCGGGCGGACCACGAGAGGACTTTTCGGACAGGTCCTGGTCGCGCGGGACGATCTTCAGGGACTGGAGCCGGGCGCCGCCGTCGACGTAGACCAGCGCGTCGCCGGGCGCGTCGACGCCGGGCAGCGCCGCCATCCCGAAGTGATTGAACAGGGCGCGGTGCGCCGACGCGCGGGCGCCGTGGCGATAGCCGAGGCGCAGCAGCCCGCCGCGCTGCCGCAGGCGCGCCGCGTACCACTGCGGCGCGACGGCGCCGGCGCGCAGCGACTCGAGGAACTCGAGGTCGAGGCCCAGCGCCGACATCGCGTCCAGCGGCTCGTCGACGACGCCGGCCTCGCGCAGGACCTCGCGGGCCTCGTGGATGAGCACGGTCGACGACTCCCCCGCGGGCGTCATGCCGTAGGGGCGCGCGCGCTCGGTCAAGAGCGCCACGCAGCCGAGGCCGACGACGAACAGGACCAAGAACACCAGCGCGAGCGGCAGGCCCACGGCGTCGAAGCGCCCGCCCTCGGCGAGCGTGTCGGCGGAGGGCGTGTAGCCAGCGGCGAGCGCCGCCGCGAGCGGGTCGCCGCCGGGCAGCGCCGCCGCGACCTCGAGCGCCGAGGCCGGGCGCCGCGCCGGATCGCGCTCGAGGCAGCGCATGATCACCGCCGAGACCGCCTCGTCGAGCCCCTGGACCAGCTCGAGCGGCGCGCGTGGGAGGCCGCGGGACTCCGCGCCGCGCGACTCCTTGGACCGGCCGCGCTCGCGCGAGCTCGCGGCCGCGCGCTGCTCGTGCGCGTAGCGGCCCGTGTAGATCTCGTAGAGCACCAGCCCCAGCGCGTAGATGTCGCTGCGCGCGGAGACGTGGGAGCCCTCCGCCTGCTCCGGCGCCATGTAGGCCGGCGTGCCCTCGCGGACGTGCTCGCGGCGGGCGACGTCGCCGAGCACCGCGAGTCCGAAGTCGGTGATCCGCACGTTGCCGTCGCCGTCGAGCATGACGTTGGCGGGCTTGAGGTCGCGGTGCAGCACGCCGCGCTCGTGCGCCGCGTGCAGGCCCATGCACAGCTGCCGCGCCAGCTCGCTCGCCTTGTTGATCGAGAGGTTCCCGATCCGGCGCAGCAGCGAGGCGAGGTCCTCGCCGTCGATGTACTCCATCGACAGAAAGTGGCGCCCGTCGGCCTCGCCGATGTCGTGCACGCGGCAGACGTTGGGGTGCGAGACCTCGCGCGCGACCCGGACCTCGTTGAGCAGCCGCGACAGGTACTCCGGGTCATTCGCGAGCGCGCGCGGCAGCAGCTTGACGGCGACGACCTGCCCCAAGAGCAGGTCGTCGGCCTGGTAGACCTCGCCCATCCCGCCCGCGCCGAGCAGGCCGAGGACCCGGTAGCGACCGGCGAGCACGCGGCCGACGTCGAGCTCCCCCTCGCGCGCGCCCGACAAGCTGCCGGAGCTGGAATGGCCGACGCGGTGCACGGTCTCGAGGTAGCCGAGCTCGCCCGAGACCGAGGCCGCGTCGCTCGAGCTGCGCGCGCGCCCCGTCGCGCGGTCGGTCGCCGCGGACCGCCCGGCCTTCGCGGGGGCGCGCGCCAGCGTGAGGGTGTCCCCGGTCGTCACCACCTCGGTCGGGCTCAGCGATCCATCCCCGCTGGGGGCGTGGGGGACGTCCACGAGCGACGCGCCGCAGGAAGGGCACGCCCCGCCCTCGCTCCCGAGCTCGGCGCCGCAGGAGGGGCAGCGCGTCGTCACGGTCGAGGCGACCTCCTCCCGGCGTCGCGCGAGCGGTCGAGCATGCCTCGAGAGTATGGCAGGGACTCACCGCGATCGTTCACGCGCGGAGGCGAGCGCCCACCGCCCGAGCGTTCGCGCTCGCTCGTCCCGCGCCGCGACGCTCGCCGCAGCGCGACGCCCCGCAGACGCGAACGCGGCTCGCCCGATCGTCGCACCACTTCGACGTCACGCTCATCGGGAGCGCTTCTAGAATCGTGCTGACCGCGGCGCGCTTGAACCTCGTCAACGCACATCGACTCGAGCCCGTCACGCGAGGTCTCGCCCGGACGCGCGACCTGCCCGTAGGCGTCACCAGAGCGCCTTTCTCCCCGCGTTCTACGCGCAGCGCCCCCGCGCCCGTACCACGGCGGGAAAATCTCGGCGATCCCTGGAACCCAGCGACCCGCTGTTGTGGTCATATGCTACGGGACGCGGACGCCGGACGCGGCGCCGCAGCGGACCCGATGCCCTGGACTCGACTCAGGAGCTCAGCACGCGAACGCGCGCGGCCTCTTCTCCGAACACGAGCGCGCGCGCTCGCGTGGCGTCACGCCGTGGTGCTTGGCGGGTGCCTCCTCGGCCTCGGCGTCGCCGGTCCCGCCCGCGCCCAGCCCCCGTCTCAACCTTCGGCGTCCGCGACCCGTGACGCGCCGACGCAGCAGGGCGAGATCGTCGGCATCGTCGTCGACAAGAGCACCGGGGGCGAGATCGAGGGCGCGCTGGTGCTGCTGCAGTGCGCGTGCATCCAGGGCACGCGCGAGGCCTCGACCGACGGCCTGGGGCGGTTTCGCTTCACCGAGCTCCCGCCGGGCAACTACACCGTCCAGGTCCTCTACGGCGAGGCGAACAGCGCCCAGGTCACCGAGCTGCCGCGCGGCGCCCGGTTCCGCGCGCGGTTCTTGATCGACCCCAGCGACGCGCTCAAGCGCGTCGTCGTCGTGCGCGCGAACGCGGTCCGCAGCGACGCCAACGCCAGCACGCACGTCGACCTCGACGCCGCGCGCGACGTGCCGGTGGGCGGGGGGAGCCGCGACTTCACGGCGGTCGTCGACCTCGCGCCGACCGCCACGGCCGACGCCGCGGGCATCCGGCTGTCCGGCACGGGCGGGGACGAGAGCAAGTACTCGGTCGACGGCGCGAACGTGACCAACCCGAGCTTCGGCACGGTCGGCGCGACGATCGTGCAGGAGTTCATCCAGACGGTGGAGGTCTCCGAGGCCGGCTTCGACGCGGAGTTCGGCGGGGCCTCGGGCGGGCTCGTCCAGGCCAGGCGCCGACGCGGCAGCAACGAGCTGCGCGGGCAGGCGGTGGTGCGCTACTCGCCGCGCCTCGCCCAGCCGCGCCTGATCACCGAGACCGACGAGGCGCTGCGCGCGAGCGTGTTCGCCGACCACGCGTTCCAGGGCGTCGTCACCCTCACCGGCCCGCTGGTCCGCGATCGTCTGTTCTTCGCGGTCGGGGTCGCGCCGGGCGGCGGCCTCAACTCGCTGGTCCAGTCGTTCTACCGGCGCGTCGACCGAGACGGCTCCGGCGGCTTCGCGAGCTGCCCCTACAAGAACGGCGACAACGACTGCGTCGCCGGCGGGAACTACATCCAGACCGAGAAGTTCGCCGAGCAGCGGTTCCCGACCTGGGTCTTTGACCTCGGCTTCTTCGCCCGCGTCGACTGGGTCATCTCGCCCAAGCACATGCTCACGCTCTCGGGCGGCGGCGGCCCGCGCTGGCACCGGACGAGCTACCGGCTGCCCAACGACGAGGTGCCGACGACCTTCGGCACCAACCCCTTCCGCACGCTCGGCGGCTCCTCGCGGGTCGCGACCGGCGTCGTCAACGACCACTTCGGCATGACGCTGTCGAACGCGACGCAGGTCGGCCTCAGCTACAACGGGCGCGTCGCCAAGGACAAGGTCGAGATCGACGCCGGCGTCTCGTTCTTCCAGAGCCGCTACACCGAGGCCTGGCGGCTCGACAACCCCTCGCTCAAGGACCTGCCGCTGACGCAGGAGTCCAGCACCCAGGGCCGCGACCTCTACGAATTCCTCGACAGCGACGCCGCGCTCAACGCGGTCCCGGGCGTCAGCGAGGCCTGCAACGGCGCCGCGTTCCCGGGCGTCGACTGCCCGATCCGGATGTGGCTCTCGGGCGGGCTCGGGCAGTACAACGAGGAGCGCAGCCGTCGCGTCGAGGGCCAGCTGAGCGTCAGCCACTTCTTCGACATCGCGAGCACGGCGCACCAGCTCAAGTACGGCTTCGGCGTCGAGCACGTTGAGCGCGACTCGGTCTCGACCTACTCGGGCAGCAACGCCGAGGACTTCTACGACCGCTGCCCCGAGGGCCAGGTCGGCGGCGGCGAGTTCTGCTACGACCCGGCCTCGGACCGCTACACGCTCGACACCTACCCGCGCGTCAACAACAACCGCGTGGTGCTGATCAACTCCGAGAACCCGATGCAGCACAACACGCTGGGCTACGGGCGCGTGCGGATCGAACAAGACGACCTGCGCGCGATCGCTACGCCGATCGGCGGCGGCGCGCGGGCCCAGAGCTACCGCTCCTCGCTCGCCACCCAGAACTACGCCGCGTTCCTGCAGGACCGCGTGCAGCTGAGGACGAACCTCTACCTCAGCGCGGGCGTGCGCTGGGAGGTCCAGGACATGCGCGACGTGCTCGGCAACCGGGCGCTCCTGATCTGGGACAACATCGCGCCGCGGGTGGGCCTGACCTACGACTGGACCGACGAGGGCAAGAGCCGGCTCTACGCCAGCTACGGGCAATTCTACCGCCAGCTGCCGCTGCAGCTCAACAGCCGGGTGTTCGGCGGCCTCGTGACCGTGCGCCGCAGCTACCGGCTCTCGGACTGCACCGGCACGGTCAACATCGACGGCGTCGACCACCCCTTCACGCGGGACGGGCAGCCGACCGAGTACTGCCCCGACAACAACCAATCGACCACCGGCCTGACCCCGGGGGTCGTCGTCCCGCGCCTGCGCGGGCAGTTCAACCACCGCTTCCAGCTCGGCTACGACCAGGAGGTCGTCGAGGACCTCGTCGTCGGCGTCAGCTGGCTGCACAACGGCCTCGGCCGCGCGGTCGAGGACGTCTCGACCAACGGCGGGCTCAACTACATCATCGCCAACCCCGGCGAGGCCGTCTCGGAGCAGGCGATCGCGCAGCAGCAGGCCGAGTGCGACCGGCTGCAGCTCGAGTACGACAGCTTCGATCCCGGCGACGAGCTGCGCAACCGCACCGCGCGCGAGCTCAGCCGCTGCACGTTCACCGTCGACGCCTTCGACCGGATCGGCACGATGTTCGAACGGCCGATCCGCAACTACGACGCCTGGACGCTGCGCTTCACCAAGCGCTTCGCCAAGCGCTGGCTGCTGTACGCGAGCTACACCTACAGCCGGCTGATCGGCAACTACGACGGCTCGCTCGATCGCGACACCGGCGCGGTCAACCTCGGCGCGAGCACGCAGTACGACACCCCCGAGCTCGTGCGCAACAGCTTCGGCCCGCTCTACGACAACCGCCCGCACCTGCTCAAGCTCGACGGCTCCTACCAGTTTGATCTCGGCGACCTCGGCCGGCTCTCGCTCGGCACGAGCTTCCGCTTCGCCTCCGGCACGCCGATCAACCTGCGCGCCGACAACAGCCGCTACAACGGGCTGTTTCTGATCTACGTGCTGCCGCGCGGCGCCGGCGGCAGCACGGAGCCGCTGTACCAGTGGAACCTGCTGATGGGCTACGCCTACCCGCTCTCCGGCTCGCTCGAGCTCGAGCTGCTCGCGCGCGTCGTCAACGTCACCAACGCCAAGGTGATCCTGCGGCTCGACGAGGTCTACTCGTACGCGGCGGCGCGGCCCGTCGCCGGCGGCGCGCTCGATGACATCAAGCACGCCAAGATCCAGAGCCCCGGCAGCCCGACGGACTACTACCAGCGCACCATCATCCCGCCGCAGGGGAACTTTGGGGTCGAGACCGCGTTCCAGCGCCCGCTCGCGGCGCAGTTTGAGCTGCGGCTGCGCTTTTAGGAGGGTCGCGGCGCGGCGCGATCGCGCCCCAGCGCCCGTGACCCGCGGTATGATGCCCCGTTGCAACGCTGCGGTCGCACAGTCGCGCCTTCGCTCGCCCTGCTCGCCCTGCTCGCGCCCGCGAGCTGCTTCACGGACGACGGCCCAGGCGCGGACTCGACCGTCTCGACCAACGCGTCGACGACGAGCGCGGTCGCGATGAGCGACGCCACGACGACCGGCTCGAGCTCGACGAGCGCGACGACGACGACGGCCGCGGTCATGACCGCGAGCGACGCCACGGGCGCCGGGACGAGCGACGGCTCGACCGACGGCTCGACCGACGCCACCATGACGACCGGCGCCACCGGCGGCTGCGTAGAGGAGCTCTGCGACGGCGTCGACAACGACTGCGACGGCCTCGTCGACGAGCGCTCCCCGGCGAACGAGCGAGAGTGCGACAACTGCACGCTGCTCGAGGACGGCGACAGCGCCTACTGGCTGTGCAGGGACAACCGCACGTGGCAGGAGGCCTTCGAGCGCTGCGACGCCCGCGGCGCGCGGCTGGTCACGACCGAGACCATGGCCGAGGCCGCGATGATCCTGCTCGAAGGGCCAGCCGACCCAGACTTCTTCTGGCTCGGGCTCAACGACCTCGAGGACGAGGGGAGCTACCGCTGGCCCGACGGCGTGACCCCCGCGGACTACGGCTACGAGGACTGGGCCGACGGCCACCCGATCGCGTCGCCGGACTTCAACTGCGTGTACCTCGACAACGACCTCCAGGGCGGCTGGTACACCGCGCCCTGCAATAACCAAAAGTCCGGCTACGTGTGCGAGGCGACGCTTCGGTAGACGATCCGAGCGGCGAGCGACGGCGCCGATGAAGCGGACGATCGTCGCCGCGCTCGCGCGCGGGATCGCGCGTCGCTCAGCGCGCGCGCGCGCCGAACTTCGGCAGCGCCGCGCCCTCCCACGGCATGTTCATGGTCGCTACGCTGGTGAGGCGGTGCTTGGCGAGCATGCCCGGGACGCGCTTCACGTTCACGTGCACGCCGTACTTCTTCGCGTTCATCATCGCCCGGATCGGCGCCTTGTCGGTCTGCTCGACGAGCTGCTGGAAGTCCTCGCCCGCGTTCAGCTCGATGTAGACGCTGGGCGTGTCGGTGGCGTTCCAGAAGCAGTGCTCCACGCCCGCGGGCTTGCGGACGAAGCTGCCGGCGGGCGCGGTGAAGCGCAGCCCGCCCTCGCCGCCGACCTCGAACTCCAGCTCGCCGGAGACGACGTAGACGGCCTGGTCTTCAGACTCGTGGGTGTGGGGCGCGAGCAGCTGATGCGGGACGAGCGTCACCATCATCGCGGAGAAGACGCCGCCGGTGTGCTCGGTGCCGATGGCGATATAAACGTGGTTACCGACCTTCTTACCCTGGCCGGGGAGAACGAGGAGATCTTCGACGGTTTGCTTCATAACGGCTTCTTCGGTCTGGTTGGAGCCGGTCGCGTAGAATCGACCAGCCCCCCCAAGCTAGGGCCTCCCCCTTCGGCGGGCCGCGCGATGGACGACAAAGACCGAGCTGTTGACGCCAACCCGCATGCCCCGTCCATGCTGGCGAGCTTGATGACCGCCGCGGCCGCCTACGCGGTGCAGCGGGGCTTGTCGCTGGAGCGCGTCGCCGAGGCCGCCGGGCTCGCGCCCAAGACCCTGATCGCCGCCCCCGAGCGCGTTCCCGAGGACGCGGTGTCACGCATCCTCAACCTGCTCCAGCGGCGCTTCCCCGACGAGGCGGTCGCCCTGGAGCTGGCGGCGGCCGCCCCCTTGCACTTCCTCGGCCCGCTCGCGCCCCTCGCCCGCCTCGCGCCCGATCTGCGCGCGGGCGTCGAGATGTTCGTGCACTTCCGCAGCCTGCTGTCCACGCGCGCCGGGCTGGAGTTCGTCGAGGCCTCGCCGGGGCCGATGCTGCGCTTCGAACACCCGAACGAGGTGGAGTTCGGTGGGCTGAGCGCGGAGATGGGCGTCGCGATGGGCGCGCGCGTGATCGCCGAGGGCTTCGGCATCCCTCACGCCCTGCGCGAGGTGTGGTTCGACCACCCGCCGACGGCGCCGCTCGAGCGCTACACAGAGGCCTTCTCCGCGCCGGTGCGCTTCCGCGCCCCCTGCAACGCGCTGCTGCTCCACGCCGCGCGGCTCGACGACCCCGTCGACCCGGACGCGGGCGCGCGACTCCGTGTGCTGCGGGCCCACCTCGAGCTCGTGCGGCAGCAGCTCGAGCAGCAGGGGGAGCCCGCCGAGCTCCGGCGCATCCGCGACGCGGCCGCCCGCAACGCCGCCCGCCAAGAGTACCGCGCGGCGGCGCTCGCCCGGCACCTGGGCATGAGCCTGCGGACGCTGCAGCGACGTCTCGACGCGCTGGGCACCTCGGTGCGCGCGCTCATCGACGATGTGCGGGCGGCCACCGCCCGTCAGCTCATCTCCGACCCCGCGCTGAGCCTCTTCGAGGTCGCGCACGCGCTGGGCTACTCGACCGAGAGCGCTTTTCGCCGCGCCTTCCGCCGATGGACCGGGCAGAGCCCAGCGCACTACCGGCGCTCGCTCGCGCGCTGACGGGCGGGCGAGCGCTGTCATGATCGTGCTCAGCAAGCCCCGCCCGGTCGTGAACCCGGCGCCTCACAGATAGAACGCGGCGCGCGAGCCCGTCTCGTCCTCGAGCGCCGCCATCGTCGACGGCGGGCGTCGTCGGTACGCGCCGGGCGTGACGCCGAGACGCGCCCGCCAGCTCCGGATCTGATGGGCCTGATCGGCGAAGCCCTGCGCGGGGTCGCCCTCGCCGCGCCGCGCCGCGCGAACGCTGGCGCGGATCCGCTCGATCTGCGTGATCGTCTTGGGCCCTACGCCGAGATGCGCGCGAAACCACCGCCCGAGCTGCCGCCGCGAGCGCTCGACGCGACGCGCGGCCGCCTCGACGCCGCCGCCGCGCGCGAGCTGCTGATGGGCCGTGATGAGGCGCCGGCGCTGCGGCGTGTCTCGGTCCTGTTCGAGCTGGCCGCGAAGCCATGTCTCGATCTCCCGCTGCACCCGCGCCGGCGTCCAGGCGGCGACCAGCGCGCGGTGCAGCGCTCGCTCACGACGCGCCCCCATCACGCACGCGAGCTCGACGGCGCGATCGCGCGTCGCGACGCCCAGCCCGGGGAACAGCGCGACGACGCCGCGAACCGTCAAGAACGCCATGACGAAGTAGGTCGACGAAGAGGCGACCCAGGCCCTCGCGGAGGTCTGGCAGCCGAGCAGCGAGATCCGGCGCGGAACCGGCTCGCCGTCATCGCCGAGATTCGGCACGCCGAGGTTAAAGGTCAACGCCGGCAGGCCCGTCGGGATCGTCCTCACGACGTGACCGCGCCGGGCGCCCGGCAGGTCCTCGACGAACCAGAGCGAGTCGATGAAGGACGCGAGCTCACGGGCGGGGTCGACGACGCGCAGCACCGGGCCGAGCGTAGCAGCGCTGACCGCCGCGCCGATGTCCCAGAAGTTCAATACGACGTCGGGCCGACGCGCCACGCTGGGGCGCATGGACGACGCGAACGCGCGAGAGCGCACCATCCTGTATCGAGGGCCAGACGGCGGCGAGTTCGAAGGCCTGCTGATCGCGCCCGACGGGCCGAGCCGCGCGGGCGTGCTGTTCGCCCACGACTGGAGCGGGCTCAACGCCGGGAGCCGCGCCATGGCGCGCCGCGTCGCGAGCCTCGGCTTCACCTGCTTCGCGCTCGACCTCTACGGACGAGGCGTTCGCGGCGACGAGCTGGGCGACAACAGCGAGCTGATGGGGCCGCTGCTGCGCGATCGCGGGCTGCTGCGACGCCGGCTGCTCACGGGCGTCGAGGTGGCGAGCTCGCTGCCCGAGCTGCGCGCGCGACAGCTCGCGGTGATGGGCCCGTGCTTCGGGGGCCTGTGCGCCCTCGACCTGGCCCGCGCGACATCCCCGAAGGTGGTCGCGACGATCTCGATCCACGGCGGGCTCCAGCCGCCGGGCCTCGGGCCCCAGCCGCCGATCACGGCGCGGATCTTGGTGCTGCACGGCTGGGCCGACCCGTTCGCGACGGCCGCTGACGTGCTCGCGCTGGCTCGCGAGCTCACGGCCGCCGGCGCCGACTGGCAGCTGCACGCCTACGGGCACGCCATGCACGCCTTCACCTTTGAGCGGGCGGCGACGCCAGCCAGCGGCGTCGCCTACCACGCCCCCTCGGCGAGGCGCGCGTGGAGCTCGATCGAGGCGTTTCTGCGTGAGAGCCTCGACGCGCCGGGCTACTCGGGGATCTGCCCGACGCAGTAGCCGTCGACGCAGTGGGCCCCCGGCGTGCAGCAGTCGGCGTCCTCTTCGCAGGCGTTGCCGAGCTCGATGCACTCGCCGGCCTCGCCGCAGATCTTGTAGTTCGCGTCCTCGAAGGGCTTGACGCACTGCCCGCCGCAGCAGTCGATGCCGGACTCGCAGATCGCGTCGGGATCCTCGATGCAGGGGTCGGGCGCGAAGTAGGCGTTCTCCGACTTGGCGCAGTCCTCCTGGCCGCGGATGTAGAACGGCGGGTTCGAAGGATCGTCGAGCTCGTTGGGCGGATCGCTGATCGCGGTGATCCACAGCTGCTGGCGGTTGGCGCCCACCAGCGTGTTGCCGTAATCGCGCCGCGTGATGAAGGTGACCCAGAAGTACCCGCCGGCGCGCAGCGGCGCGAAGGTCGGGTTAAAGCTGCGGTTGTCGCTGCTGGCGATGTCGAGTTTGCGGAGGTCGTTGCCGTCGGTGCCGACGATCCACAGGTCGCCGTTGCCGGTCGAGCGCGAGCCCGTGGTCGGGCGGCCGAACACGATCCACTCGTCGCCCGGGGAGAAGTTGGGGTACGCCGGGCGCCCGTCGCCGCCGGCCTGGGGCACGAGCGTCGTGATGTTCGAGACCGTGTGCCCGTCGCCGTTGACGTCGGCGATCACGAGGTCGCCGGCGCCCGAGTCGAAGGTCCAGTTGCCGCCGTCCATGCCGCAGATCGCCGCGATCAGCTCGCCTTCGAAGGACCACGCCGGCTCGCCGCAGCCGCCGGCCGGGTAGGTCTCGGCCATCACGTCATCGTTGAGGATCGCCGCGGTCACGGCGTCCGCGATCTTGAGGCGAGCGCTGCTCGCCGGGTTCCCGCCGCCGTTGAGCGAGAACAGCAGCTTCGAGCCGTCGTGGTTGAACGCGCTGAACACCCCGTTGACGCCCTCGTTCTTGTCGATGTCGCCGATCACCGCCGGCTCGACCGAGACGTCGATCGACGCCATCGGGAACGGGGAGCCCTCCGAGAAGGTCCCCATCACCGTGCGACCGTCGCGGCTCACGGTGTGACAGCCCCAGCAGTTGCCGTCGTTGTAGAACTCCTCGGCCGTCGCGTCCGACGGCTTGACGGTGAGCACCCGCCCGTTCGCGCCGTTGTTGCACTGGTCGGGCAGCTCCCAGTAGTAGATGCGCCCGGGCAGGCGCGCCTGCGCGATGTGCCAGGTCTGCTCGACCGGCTCATAGGTCATGCCGCCGGAGTGCCGCTGCAGCGAGACCATCAGCGGGTCGCTCTTGGGCCCCTGCCCCGACTCCGAGATCGCGGTCCACTCGAGCTGGTCGATGAGATGGCGCGCGGGCGTGTTGGTCGAGAAGTAGACGGTGTAGTCGTAGTACTGCTCGGTCAGCTGCAGCTTGTAAATGTCGCCGTTTTGCACGCCGTTCCACTGCACGATCTGCGAGGCGACGTTGAGCGGGAACACCGTCTCGTCGTAGGGGTAGACGATCGACATGCTCGGGTCGGCGCCCGCGGGGTCGCCGAACATCGGCTCGAGGCCGTCGGGGTCCACGTTCTTGATGATCTTGACCGCGACCGAGGTCTCGTCCTGCGCGCCCTGGTAGCTGGCGAACAGCGTGCCGATCCCCGCCAGCTGCCCCGTGGGCACGAAGGTCGAGCCCATCATCATCGAGCCGATCGTCGGCTTCTCGTACAGCCACTCCACGTCGTCGGTGACGTCCTCGCCGTTGTAGGTCGCGGTGAACATCTGCATGGGGATGTTGCCGTCGACGACCTCGATCACGACGTCCTCGGGCATGATCTCGAGAACGCCGTCGCCGGTGTCGGTGTCGGTGTCCGTCATCGTGCTCGCGGTCGTGCCCGCCGTCGTCGTGCCCGCCGTCGTCGTGGCGGTCGTGCCCGCCGTCGTGGTCGCGGGGTCGGTCGCCGAGCCGGTCTGCCCGCCGCTGGTGGCGCCGTCGGTGACGGGCGAGTCGGTCGCGGAGCCGTCGGTCGTCCCCGCGCTCGCGGCGTTGGTCTCGCTCGAGGTCGGGCTCGTCTCGGTCGCGGTCGAGTCGCCGTCGTCACCGGCGCAGCCCGCCACGAGGCCGACGCCCACCGCGAGGCAGAGCGCTCCAGCGTGGGTCGTGCGAACAGAATTGCGGATCGCGGCGGCGACAAAATTCAGGCTCAAGATCATCCGTAGTCTCCTGCGCCCATGCCCTCTCGAGCGCGCGGTGATGTCAAGCGGGGTTCCCCCCGCGAACCGGCGCGGAGGTCCCCGCGTCGACGCGCAAGGGATTGTTACTGACGTGTTCTAAACTACGCATCATGTGGCTCATCATTGGCGATCGCAGTCGTACGGAACCGGTCCCCGGAGGTCGCAGCGCGCAGCGGACCTGCCCAAAGTGCGGCGCGCTCTCTCGCTTCCGCGAGCACCGAGTGCTCAAGACGTTTCGCCTGTACTTCATCGACGTCCTGAACCACGACGCGCGTCACGTGATGGTGTGCGGGCGCTGCGACACCGCGTTCGTGACCGACGAGCTCGCGGGGACGCGGGCGAAGCTGGATCAGCAGGGCACGGTGGTGGGGACGCTGCAGGACGCGGCGAAGCGCACGCGCGACGCGGTGGAGAAAGGGGCGATCGGCGACGCGCTGCGGAAGGGCCGACACGCGCTCGAGTCAGGCGCCGTCGGCGAGCAGCTCGGCGACGCGGTGCAGCAGACCGGCGACGCGCTGCGCCGGCTGTGGAAGAAGCGCCGCTAGCGACGAGTGACGTCGTCCTGCGCTCGCCGACACGATCAGGGCGTGGCGGTCTCGGCGGAGAGCGTCACCGCGTGCTGCTCGCGGCGCTTGTCGTAGGCCGAGCCGAGCGCGAGCCCCCAGGCGCCCTCGACGAGGCAGGCCCGCATCGCCTCGCCCGCGCCGCTCGCCTGGACGTCGACGATCTCGCGGTAGGTTGTCTCAATGGACATGTTGACGCGCCAGCCCGCCGCGGGCGCGTGCGCGCTGGCGCAGCTGCTCACGGCCTGGGCCAGGAGCGCCGAGAGGGGTCGACGGGGCGGGCGACCGATCGCGCCGCGACCGCCGAAGCCGCCGCCGCCGCCGCTGCCGACGAGGCCGAGGTTGCCGAGCTCCTCGAGGCCGACGGTCGACGGTCGAACACCTGGCTCGACCGCCAGGTAGGAGGTGACCGGCGAGACCGCGCGCCCGAACATCGCCAGGCGCAGCTGCTCCTCCTCGCTGAGCTCGTCGTGCATGTCCTCCGAGAACACGAAGGCGGCGGTCGCCCGCTCGAAGTCGCGGCGCGTGCTGATGGTGCGCCGGATCGGCTTCGACCACAGCTCGCCCTGGAGCTCGACCGCCCGCGGCGCGCTGGTGAGCTGCGTCATGAACCCGTAAGAGGCGCCCTCGCGCAGGCTGGCGGGCGGCGCGTCGACCTCCGCGTCCGCCGGGAGCCCGCGCAGCTCGAGGTTGTCGACGCTGACGGGGCGGACGAGGCCGAGCACGGCCGGCGTGAGCGCCTTGGCGAGCGCGCCGTCTCCATCGTCCTGGTAGCGGAGCTTGTACAGCACGCCGCCGGTGCGCCGGGGGATCGCGGCCAGCGAGTGCTTGTCGTCGCGCACGAGCGCGGTGTCCCAGTCGCTGTCGGGGATGACGAGGTGGGCGACGGTCCCGCGCGGCGCGCCGCGCAGCGCGTCGAGGGCGAGCTTGTTGGTGAAGCGCGTGCGCAGCAGCGCGTCGCTGAAGACGACGACGCGCTTCGGCCCGCGCCGCCCCTTCAGCGCCTCGCCGGCGAGCTCGAGGCCGCGGGCGATCGCGCTGCCGTTGCCCAGCGCGAGGCGGCCCTCCGCGCGCGCGCGGTCGATCGCCGCCTTGAGCTCGGCCGGGCTCGAGAGCTGACCGGTGAGGCGCGTGGCCTCGCGGCGCACGAGCACGATCTCGGCCTTGGCGTCGGGGACGTGCTCCAGGTAGGCGGCGAGGGTAGCGAGCTGCGTCTCGAGCCCGGCGTCGGCGCTGGCGACCGAGTACGAGGCGTCGAGCACGAACACGATCGAGGCGCGGCGGGGGAGCGCGCTGAGCTCCGGCGCGGCGTTGACCTGGAGGCGCGCGAAGCTGAGGTCGTCGCGGACGCGCACGCGGCCGTAGTGGGACTCGATCCGATCGCCCGCCCGCGGCGCGACCTCGATGCGCGCGAGCGAGGAGTCCTCGTCCCCGCGCGGCGCGTCGGGGATGAACTTCGGGAGGTCGCCCGCGGTGACCGAGCGGAACTTCAGCGGTCGCTTCGGCGGCGTCCGCAGGCTCGCCGCGACGACGCGGGCGCCGGCCGGGGGCGCCGGCTCTTCGGGCTCCTCGGCCGCCGCGAGCGCCTCGCCCGGGCGCCGGCGCGAGAGCTGGAGCTCGAAGCGCTCGAGCGTGCCGTTGTCGAGGCCGGCGCAGTCGGAGACGCGGAGGTGCCAGCGGCCGCGCGCGCGCGTCCCGTCGGGCAGCGCGACGCTGAAGCGCTCGCGCACGTCGTTGTCACTACCTGTCGGATCGGCCACCTCGATGACCTGGCCCGAAGGCGTGACGAGCGCGAGCTCGAGGTCGCCCGCGTAGGTGTGGTCGATGGCGACGTCGACCTCGGCCCAGCGCGCCTCGCCGTCCTCGTTGATCTCGACCGCGCTCGTGATCGTGCTGGCGTCATCGCGCGGCGCGTCGTCGCCGACCCAGGGCGCCGCCGCGGCGGGCGCGAGCACGAGCGGCGCGTTGGGTGCGACGCGCTGGCCGTCGACGAACACCTCGGTCGTCGCGTCGCCGTAGCCGGGCTCGACCCGCAGGACCGGGGTCGTCAGCGGCCAGCGGGCGTCGGGGCGCGGCTCGCTGCCGGGGTAGCTGACGATGTAGCGGCCGCCCTCGTAGCGCAGCGGCGCGGTGAGGGTGTACTCGACGGTGCTCGCGGCGCCGGGGAAGATCGGGAAGATCTGCAGGCCGAGGTTGTCGGCCCAGCGCCAGTAGAGGATCGCGGGATCCTTGGGCTGCGCGACGCCGAGGCCCGTGAGCTCTTGGTACTTCGCGGCGGCCTCCTCGGCCTCGAGCAGCTCGGCGCGGTACCAGCGATCGCGCGCGCGGATCCGCAGCCCGGTCGCGGCTGCCCCTGGGGGCAGGCGGATGTCGAGCCGCGCCTCGTCGGCGCGCGCGCCGTTGTTGGCGAAGGTCCGGCGGACGGTGAAGATCGCGACGCCCTCGCCGATCCGCAGGGTCACGTCGTGGGAGACCTCGACCAGGCCCTGCGCCCGGGTCGCGGTCAAGCTGTCGGCGCGCGCCGCCGGGCGCACGCTCAATGACGCGCACGCGGCGACGGCCCCGAGGAGGAGCGCTCGCAGGTTGTTCACACCCGGCTAGACAACCGCGCGCGCCGGAGGTTCCCGACCGCGCTCAAACGCTGGTCTTCGCGTCCTTCATCAGCGTCGCGTAGACGCGCGCGCGCGACGTCCCGCTGGCGATCAGGCGATCGGCCTCCTTGATCTCCTCGTCGATCAAGGCCTCGAACTTGGCGAAGGGCTGCGCGCCCGAGAGGTAGCGGCCGTTGATGAAGAACGCCGGCGTGCCGCGGGCGCCGACCTTGTTGGCGTCTTTCTGATCGCGGTCGATCGAGGAGGCGAGCTTCTGGTCGTTCATGTCGCGCTTGAACTGCCCCACGTTGAGCCCGAGCTGCTCGGCCCAGCGCTCGAAGTTGGCCTGCGTGAGCTCGCGGTTGTTGGCGAACAGCAGCTCGTGCATCTCCCAAAACTTGCCCTGGCGCCCGGCGGCCTCGGCCGCCTTGGCGGCCGGCATGGCGTCCTTGTGGAAGGCGAGCGGGTTGTGACGGAACACGAAGCGGACGTCGGCCTTGTAGCGGCGCTCGACCTCGTCGAGGGTCGACTCGACGCGCTTGCAGAAGGGGCACTGGAAGTCACTGAAGATGACGACCGTGATCTTGGCGTCCGCGGGCCCCTTGCTGTGCGAGCTGTCGACGTCGACGCGGTAGCGGGCGTCGGGATCCGGACGCCCTGGGCGGACCGCAGGCTTGGGCTCAGCGCCCTTGTCGAGCGCGTCGAGCTTGGTCTCGATCCGGGCGAGCTGGGCCTTGATCTCGTCGAGCTCGCGCTTGTTGTTGTTGGCGACGGTGATCAGCGCGTCGACGCGGCTCGAGAGGTCGCCGCCCGGGGCCTCGACGACGGGTGAATTCTGCGGCGCGGCGAGGGGCTGCTCCGTCGGCGCGGCGGGGGCCTGCTGCTGCTCGGCCGCGTCCTGCTGCTGCTGCTGCTCGTCCTCCTCGTGATGCTGCGTCGGGCCGAGCTGGTGCTCGAGCCAGGCGACGCGGTGCGCGAGCGCCTCGTCGCGCGCGCGCTTGTCGGCCGAGTCGCAGGCCCAGGTCGCGCCGCTCAGCGCGAGGACGACGAGCAAGCTCGCCGAGCGGCGAGAAGGTCGAAGGGATCGGAGGAGCACACGGAGAGGTGCACGAGGAACACGAGCGACACGCGGCATCGCTCGACATCGTAACAACGACGAGCGCGCGGCCCGGCAGCCGAAGCGCCACGCGACGCTACCGAGGCGCGGACACGCGCCCGACGACCTCGGGATGCTGGGGCGTGGTCGGGGCGGCGCTCGGGGCGGCCGCGGCCGCGCGACGTCGCGCGCGCATCGGCGCGGAGATCAGCCAGATGCCCGCGAGCATCATCACGCCCGCGATCGCGATCGAGAGCAGGCGCGCGCGCTCCCGAGAGATCGGCGCGCGACGACTGCGGGCGCGCTGGGTGGTCGCGCCGAGGCTGGCTGAGCCGTCCACAGACTCCACAGACCTATGCATATGCCAGGAGCGCTCCGCTTGCCAAGACCCCGTTTGCGCTCCTCCGGCTTCATCGCGGCGTGGACCGCCCGGGGAGTCGTAAAAAAAATTCTGCGCGCGCCGTGACGCGAGGACGCTCGCGGCCCCGTGCAGCTGCACAGAATTTGCGCGACGAGAGCGTGAGCGGCGGGCGCGGATCCGATAGCGTGAGGGTCGGCATGCGTGACGCTCACAGCACCGCGCCCTCGGCGAGCCGCGCCGGGCTGCTCGCGCGCAGCTCGGGTCGACTCGTCGCCGGCGCGCTCGCGGAGCTGCTCCACGCGCTCGCGAAGCGCCCCGGCGAGGAGCCGGTCCGCCTCGAGCTGACCAGCGAGCTGGGACGGGGCAGCGTGTCCCTGATCGGCGCGCAGATCGTGGACGCCCAGTGCGGCGTGATCGTCGGCGAGGGCGCCGCGCTCCGCCTGCTCATGGCCGAGAGCGGCACCTACCGGATCACCTACGGCGCCGCCGCGAGAGCCCGCGCCCGTCGCCTCGACGCGCCGGCTCGACGCGTGCTCGCCGAGAGCGCGAGCTTCCGCAAGTCGTGGCGCCAGCTCGCCGGCGCGCGCCTGCCCCCCGCGACACGTCTCTCCGTCGACCGCGGACGTCTCGAGCGCGCGCGCGACGGCCTGGATCTCGAGGCGCTCTCGCTGCTCGCGCGCCTCAACGGCAAGAAGCCGCTGATCGACATCGTGGGCGTCGAGGACCCGGACGCGGCGCGGCAGTTCGAACGCCTCCGCGAGTTCGTCCGCGACGGCCTCGTGCGCGCCGTCTCGATGCCCGCCGCCGTCCGCGAGTCGACCGCGATGTCGCTGACGCGCACGCTGCCGGCGCTCGCGCTCCAGCCCGACGCGATGGCGAAGATCTACGCGCGGCACGTGCTCGTCGGCAACAGCCCGGTGCGCACCCTGGTGCGCGCGTCGGCGGTCGCGCTGATGATCTCGACCTTGTTCCTCGGCGTCGCGCGCGGACACTGGGAGCTCACGGTCGGCGGTCAGCTGATGGGCTGGGCGCTCTTAGTGCTCGGCCACAGCGTCACGCGCAGGCCCGAGCTGATGTACACCTTCCCCTCCGCGCTGCTGCTCGAGCCGGTGCTGTTCTGCGCCGAGGCGCTCGAGCGACTCGGCGTGCGCGGCGGCTTCATCGCCCGCGGTCGCACGATCGCCCGCCAGGCGCTCTCCTCCACCTCGTGATCCCCCCGCCGATGACAACGCTCGACGTCGACCCCGCGATCCTCGAGGCGCTGCTGCGCGCGCGAATGCCCTTTGGGCGCTACGCCGGCTGCCCGCTGCTCAAGCTGCCCGAGCCCTACCTGGTGTGGTTCTCCAACCAGGGTTTTCCAGCGGGCCTGCTCGGGCAGCAGATGGCGCTCGCGCTCGAGATCAAGATCAACGGCCTCGAGCGCATGTTGGCGCCGCTGCTGGATCCCAACTGGAACGGAGATACGCGACGCCGCTAAGCGCCTCCGTCAGTGAGATCGACGACTGTAGTTTTTGCAGTCCAGCTCTCGTTGACGCTGCACGCAGATCCGTGATTTGCCTGTCGTGGGCAACCCGCCGACAATCAGGGCGTGAATCATTCGCTTGAGCTCTCGCCCCGTCTCCAGCTGCTCGCCGCCGCCGCGGTCGCCTCCCTCGGTCTCGCCTGCGGCGACTCCGGCACGATGAGCTCGGACGCCGCGAGCGACTCGGCGTCGACGCAGTCGGGCGTCACGGTCACGGCCTCGGAGTCGGGCTCGGCGTCGGACTCGAGCGTCTCCGGATCCGGCTCCGACGCGAGCGCGGGCGCGAGCACGAACGCCAGCGCGTCGAGCACCTCGGGCGGGTCGACCGCGGGCCCGACCAGCGACCCGCTGACCAGCGGGAACACCAACGAGCCGAAGTTCGACGTCGGCGAGATGCCCGACGCCGGCGACCAGGTCGACTGCGAGTGCGGCAACGCGGGCTTCAGCTACATCTGGATCGCCAACAGCCACGAGAGCACCGTCACCAAGCTGAACACCGAGACGATGGCCGAGGAGGGGCGCTACCTGACGCGCTCGGATTCGAACGGCGACCCCTCGCGGACCTCGGTGACGATCTCGGGGCGCGCGGTCGCGGTCGCCAACCGCAACGGCGGCGTCGTGAAGATCTGGGCCTCCGAGGAGTTCTGCGACGAGAACATCAACGGGCAGCCGGGCGTGCAGACCTCGACCGGCATGGGCGACGTGCTCCCGTGGGGGCAGGACGACTGCGTCGCCTGGTACGCGGACATGGGCCATCAGAAGCAGCGCCCCGTCGCCTGGACCGCGGGCGTGCTCAACCAGATCTCCTGCGAGTACGAGGACGAGAAGCTGTGGACCTCGGGCTGCAGCGGCGTCGAGGACATCACGGTCCACCGCCTCGACGGGCTGACCGGCGAGGTCGAGGACTCGGTGATCGTCCCCGGCTTCGAGTGCGGCTCGTACGGCGCCTACGGCGGCGCGGTCGACTCGCAGGGGAACTTCTGGGCGAGCAGCCTGACCTTGCCGCAGAGCCATCTCGCGCGGGTCGACGCGCAGACCCTCGAGGTCAAGCTCTACCAGGCGCCCTACGCCGGCTACGGGATCACGGTCGACAGCCTCGACCGCCCGTGGATGGCGTCGTGGACCGGCAACGGCGGGGTCACGGCGATGCGCTTCGACCCCGAGCTCGAGATCTTCGAGCTGGCGACGAACTTCGTCGCCAACAGCATGTCGGGGATCCAGGAGGACGCCGAGGGGCGCATGTGGATGAACTACTGGTCGCACTCGGCCGGCGGCGTCACGCTGCGCGGGCTGACCTACGTCGACCGCGACACCCTCGAGGTCGGCCCGCCGATCGAGATCACGGACGCGGAGGTCCGCGGCCTCAGCATCGACTTCGACGGCAACGTGTGGTCGACGGCGCGCTTCGCCAACGCGGCCTACCGCTACAACCCGAACACCCAGCAGGTCGACACCTATAGCCTGCTCAACGGGCCCTACACCTACTCAGACATGACCGGCTGGGCGCTGCAGACCGCCGAGTGCGGGATCCCGCAGGGCTGATCGCCCCGTCGCTCCGCGCTCGATCGCGCGACGCACGATCGTCGGTCAGCCCCGCCGAGCCGGATCCTGTTCGGGATGAACTCGCTGCTCGCGGCGCTCGAGGCCGAGGGCGACTGGCGACGCCGGCTGCTCGAGGCATGACCCTCGCGCCAGGTCTTTGCGAGGCGGCGCGTCACTCCCAGTTGCGCAGCGTCTGCCAGCTGGGGCGCGCGAGCTCGACGAGCAGCGCGTAGGCCCGCTCCCAGCCGGCGCGGCGGTCCCGGGCGCGGGCGTGCAGCCAGTTGATGACGCGCGGGTAGAGGCTCTCGTTGACGACGCGCTCGGCGATCCAGCGCGCGACCATGTCGGTGAGCGCGACCAGCAGCGCGTCCTCGTCCCGCGGCGCGAGCTCGATCCAGCGGATCGCGGCGCTCCGCTCAAACCGCTCGACGCGCGCGAGGACCCGCTGGGGCGCGCGTCGCCAGCACAGGCGCATGGTCTCCGGCGCGATCAGCTCGCCCCCGCTGCCGCCCTCGGCCGCGGGCTCGCCGAACACGAACTCGAGCGCCCAGTCGATCGAGTCGACCGAGGCCGCCGCCCACACGACCAGGAAGTCGGCGTCGACCGTGAGCTCGAGCCGAACGCGACGCGACCACGCGCGGACCCACTCGGGCCAGCGGCGCTGACAGATCGCGCGCACGAGCGCCGGGTGCACGCGCGCGTCCGCGCCGCCCGAGAGCGCCGGGCGCTCGAAGACCAGCGAGGCGGCGCCCTGGGGCGCGTGGGTCCACAGCGCGCGCCCGGCCTCGGGCGCCCGCCGAAACCAGCTCGCGGGGGCCCACTCGCGCGTCGCGGGCTCAGGCCCCGCGGGAGCGCCGTCCGGCGCCTCCGGGTCTTCTTGCCAGACGAGCCAGAGCGCGCCGAGGACGTTCTCGACGCGGACCCAGCGGTGCAGCTCGATCGAGTTGATCGCGCGGATAAAGCGACCTGGCCGCTCGAGCGCGTCGACGATCGGGACGAGCGCGCGCAGGCGAGCGTCGGGCTCGAGGCCCATGCGCTCGACGGCGTTAAAGAGGTAGCCCGGGAGCACGAGCTGGCTCTTCGCGCAGGCGGGGCTCCACATCGACTCGCGGTCCGTCAGGCGCAGCCCGAGCCGCGCCGCGCCCGCCTGCAGCGCCGCCGCGTGGCGCGAGGCGTCGAGGCCCCCGAGCGCGTCGCCGATCACGCGCAGGACCTCGAGCTGGCGCCGCGTCGGCTCTCGCTGCGCGCCCCAGGGGTACAGCGAGTTCGAGCGCGTCCGCAGCTGCCGCGACTCGCCCAGCGCGACCGCGGCGAGGTAGAACAGGCCGTCGTCGCAGAGGTCCGGGCGCGCGCGGTCGCTGGTCAGCCACAGCGACGGCCGCGGGAGCTGACCCGGGACCTCGATGAGCGTGCGGTGCATCGCCGCCCACACGGCGGCGGTCACGGGCTCGAGCTGCGGACCCGCCGCGCGCGCCTCCTCGCGCCCCTGGAACACCATCAGCGCCAGGCCGAAGGCGCGCACGCAGGCCTCGATCCCGAGCACCGCGACCGGGTCGTGGCCGTGCTCGGCGGTCGCCACGTGCAGCTCCGCGAGCGAGTCGAAGCCGCCGGCGAGGAAGCGCTCGACGAGCATGTCGAGCACCTCGCCGGCGAGGTGCGGGCGGAGCAGCAGCTCGCCGAGGTCGCGGTAGTAGCCGGCGCCTTCGCGCCGCTCACCGCTACATGTCTTCTTAAACATGTACTCGTGGGCGAGGCGCGCGACCCAGGCGGGCGCGAGCTGCAGCCGCCCGGAGGCCCGCGCCTGCAGCAGACCCGCGGCCTTGAGCGCGTCGAGCACCACGTCGGTGTCGGGCGCGAGCAGGCGCTGCAGGCGCTCGATCGTCTCGGGCTGGGCGTCGCCGGCGGCCTGCCCGAGCACGCTGCGCGCGTTGGCGATGTCGTGGGCCGGCACGTGCTGCTCCGGCAGCCGGCGCGACCACTCGGCGCGCGTCAGCCCGCGCGCGCGCAGCTCCGGCGCGTCGGACAGCGTCGACCCGCAGAGCGCCAGGAACACGCTCGTCGCGTGCTCGCTCAGCCATGTCCGATGGTTCCGGCTCAGCCCGGCGGTCGCGGCCGCGCGGGTCATGACGACGCAGTCGACCCAGCGCTCGCTCGTGGTCGGCAGCGAGCGCCGCCCGTCGAGATGCGCGATCAGGCCGACGAGGTCGATGAGCTCGCAGGGACCGCGAAACAGGCGCGCCCCGCCGAGCTGATCGAAGACCTCGCGGACCCGCTCGAGCCGCGGCTGGCGGCCGCGGGAGCAGCGGCTCACCGCCCACGCCAGCAGCTCGTCTCGCCAGCGCTCGACCGGCTCGTCCTCGATCGCGAGCCAGCCGCCCGGCGCGGCCGCCGGCGGCCTGCGCGGGTCGACCCGCCCGTCCCACCAAAACGACGCCGCGACGCACAGCTGCACGTCGTCGAGGGCCGGGTCGTCGAGCAGCGCGGCGGGCGAGTCGTCGGCGCCGAGCTCACTCAGCACCACGAGCACGCGCCCGCGCTCGGGCATCACCTCGAGGGCCTCGCGCAGCGATCCGGTGATGATCACCGTCGCGCGCTCGCGGCGGGCGAGCCACCGGGCGACGAGCTCGCGCGCGCCGTCGTCCGCGGTGCACCACCAGCGCCGTGACCAGCGGGAGGCGAGCAGCGCCTGCTCGGGGATCCCCGGCGGCGGCGTCTCGCTCTCGAGCTGCAGCGGCCGCAGGCGCCCGAGCGTCGCGAGCGGGTAGCGCGGCTCTGCGGTCAGGCGCGGCGAACCGGCCGCCGGGAATTCTCCGGCGATCGCGGCGCGCACCGCCTCCGGCTTCCACCCCAGGACCTCGGCGAGCGTCGTGACCACCGACGCGCGCTCGGCCCGGAGCCACCACGCCGCCCCCCGCCCTCGGTCCAGCTCGCGGATCCGGTTGCCGAACGAGCGTACGCCGAGCTGTATGTCCGTTGGCCACTCGGGGTGCGCCTGTACGCGACGCGCGAGATCATCAGGCGAGCGCGCGTCGATGTCGGACCAGGCGTCTCTCAGCCAACCCATCCAGGGCGGGAGTCTACCCTACCGATCCCGCGAGCCAAGCCTGCACCGATGCATACATCGGGGCGAAGCGCTACAGCGCGCGCGCGCTCGCGCGCGCCGCCGCGCGAAATCGTCAGCGTCGCGCTGCGCCTGGCGCTGGCGACAGGTCGCGCCGCGCGGGCGCGCCGTGTTGGACATGTCCATTTCAACATATGAACGCGCGCGGCGCCCTCCGCCGCGACCGCCCGCCGACGCCCCGCGTCGTCGCTCCACGCGCCGCCGACGCCCCGCGCCCGAGCGCGCGACGCCACCCCGCCTCACCGCCAGCGCGCCTGTCACCGCCCCCTTGGGCCGTAGAGCGACCATCGCGCATTTCTGACGCAAACCGGCAAATTTTCGCGATAGTGCTCCCAACACGCGCTCCACGGCGCGCTCGCGCGCGTCTCCAGGCCCCGGCGGGCTCCACAGAAATGCAGACGACATGAATCAAGTGACCTGGCCACGCGTGATTCAGCTCGGCGCGACGCTCGCGTTCGTCAACCTGCAGATCATCCTCGGGAACCTCGCGCTCGCCCGCCTCGACACGGTCATCGCGCTGCTCGTGTTCTTCGCGATCGGCCTCGCGCTGGTCGTGATCGCGTGGCTGCTGCAGCGACTCGCGGCGCGCGACATCCCGGACCTGCGGACCGGCTTCCTCGGCCTCTCCGCCGCCGCCGTGTTCTGGGGCGTCGTGTCGGGCTTCCTGCTCGGCTTCTTCTTCGTCCCGGAGTACCTCAACCTCCAGCTGGGGGGGAGCACGCGCGAGATCCCGGTCGTCGAGGCTCCGGGCTACGGCGGCGTCGGCCACCGGCACTTCCACGACGGCGTCGTGCGACCCGAGCTCGCCGGCGAGTTCGAGATCCACTACCGCAAGCAGGACGGCTCGGACTCGTCGAAGCGCTACCGCGTCGCGCCCGTCGTCGACGCCGGCTGGACGCCGGCGGAGCCCGTGCAGCTGTGGGTCGGCACGACCCACGATCAGCTCTCGTTCTCGAGCTGGGTCGAGGACCAGCGCGCGATCGAGGGCGTGCTGCTGCACAAGGGCGTCTACTACCGCAAGGCCATCGTCGACGCGCGCGAGCGCCACGGCGTCGAGGAGGCGCTCGGCGCCCCGGTCCTGCGCCTGGACCCGCGCCCCTACAACGAGCTGATCAGCCGCGCGCGGGGTCAGACCTTGCTGCTGCTGCTGTTCGCCAGCGGGCTGTGGGCGCTGTTCTTCCTCCGCGCCCGCGGCCTCCGCGGCCCCCCGCAAAAGCGGTCCGAGCTTGGGGCGCCGAACGCCACGGGGTAGTCTGCCGCCCGTGACCGAGCAAGAACGCGCGCAGGCGAAGCAGAAGAAGGCCAAGGCGAAGGAGCGCTACTGGAGCCGCACGATCCCAGATGGCCGATGGGACACGATCGTCATCGGCTCCGGGATGGGCGGGATGACGGCGGCGGCGATGCTCGCCAAGCTCGGCAAGCGCGTCCTCGTCATCGAGCAGCACTACGTCCCCGGCGGCTTCACCCACGTGTTCAAGCGCGGCCGCTACGAGTGGGATGTCGGCGTGCACGCGGTCGGCGAGGTCACCCACCACTCGCTGACGGGGCGGCTGCTCGCGGCGCTGACGGACGACAAGCTGCGCTGGGCCTCGCTCGGGCCCGTCTACGACGAGTTCTTCTTCCCGGACGACGTGCACATCGGCTTCCCCGACAGCCCGCAGGCCTTCCGCGAGGTGCTGGTCGAGGCCTTCCCCAAGGAGGAGCGCGGCGTCGACACCTACCTGCGGCGCGTCCGCGAGGTCGCCAACGCGATGCGCAGCTACTACCTCACCCGCCTCGCGCCCAAGCGGCTCGGGACCGTCGCGGACATGCTGCTCGCCCGCAAGGCGCGTGGCTACTTTCAAGAGCGCACCGCCGACGCGGTGGCGGCGATGACCAGCGACGAGCACCTGCGCACCGTGCTCTGCTCGCAGTGGGCCTACTACGGCTCCACGCCCAGCCGCTCCTCCTTCGCCATGCAGGCGCTCGTCACCAAGCACTTCCTGCACGGCGGCTACTACCCCGAGGGCGGCTCGAGCGAGATCGCGCGCTGCCTGCTGCGCACGGTCGCTGACGCCGGCGGCTGGACGCGGATCCGCGGTGATGTCCAAGAGATCTTGGTGGAGAACGACGCCGCCGTCGGGGTGCGCCTCGCGGACGGCGAGGAGATCCGCGCGGCGCGGGTGATCAGCGCCGCCGGGGTCATGTCGACGGTCCAGCGCCTGCTGCCGACCCGCTACCGCGCGCAGGCGTGGACGCGCACGATCGACGCGCTCTCGCCCGCGCCCGCGCACGTCTGCCTGTACCTCGGCTTCAAGGGCGACATCCGCGAGGCCGGCGCGAGCGCGGCGAACAAGTGGTTCTACACGACCTGGGACGCCGAGTTCGACGCGTGGGATGTCAAAGAGGGCATGTCCAAAGGGTCTGCTTCACGGGGCGCGCCGGTGCTCTACTGCAGCTTCCCCTCGCTCAAGGACCCGCGCCACGACCCGGGCCCCGAGCTGCGCCACACCGGCGAGGTCGTGACCTTCGTGCCGTGGTCCTCCTTCGAGCGCTGGCGCGGCACTCGCTGGCAGAAGCGCGGCGACGACTACAGCGCGTTCAAGGAGACGCTCAAGGAGCAGCTGCTCGCGCAATTCCTCGAGTTCATGCCGGGCCTGCGCCCGATGCTCGATCACGTCGAGCTCTCGACGCCGGTCTCGACCGACCACTTCGTGCGCCCCATGCAGGGCTCGATCTACGGCATCGAGCCGACGCCCGAGCGCTTCGCCAACCAGTGGCTGCGCCCGCGCGCGCCGATCAAGCAGCTGTTCTTCGCGGGCAGCGAGGTCGCTACCGTCGGCGTGATGGGGGCGATGATGGGCGGCGTGCTCGCGGCCACGGCCGCGGAGCCGTGGGCGGCGATCAAGCTGCTGCGCGGGCTCTCGTGACGGCGAGGCGCGACGGGCGAGCGTCGCGCGGCGTGCCCCGCTCGACGCCGCTGGGCTTCCACGGGGCGTGGGTCCACGCCGCCGAGCTCGCCCGGTAGCGGGCTACTCGTCCGCAGGGTCGAGGACGCTCGCGAGCTCGCCGAGCTCCTCGATGGAGGGCGCCTCGACGCCGAGCAGCTGCGGCAGAAACAGCCCCGCGAGCGCGCCGAGGCAGATCGCCGCGGCGATCGAGTGCCAGCCGAGATGGCTGCGGCGGGAGCGGAAGCGGATGCTGCGGAGCTCGCGGGCGCTCATGTCCGCGAGGATCAGGCCGTCGACGTCGTAGATGTGGCTGTACTCGAACAGCTGCCGGCGGGTCGAGCGGTTCTCCAGCTTCGGCGCCGACTCGCCGGTCTTGACCTCGACCGCGTAGGTCCGCCACCAGCGCTTGACGAGGAAGTCGACGCGCACGACGAAGTCGAGGCGCTCGCCGTTGACCCACACGACGCCGTCGCGGTCGTTCTGGCTGCTCAGGATCGTGTAGCCGCGGCGGCGCAGCAGCTTCTCGGCCGCGAGCTCGCCCTCCCTGCCCTGGCGCGCGTAGTCACGGATCCCGCGCTTCTCGTCGCGCTGCTCCCCGCGCTGCTTCGCCGCCTTGCGCCGCTTCTTGCGCGCGCGTCGACGCTTGCGACGCCGCGTCGCGACCCGCGAGCGCAGCTTTATCTGTCTCCAAGACCATAAAACTACAGCCGCGATCGCCAGCGCGATGACGACGGGGAGCACGACGCGATGGTCCCACGTTCACGCGGGCGAAGGGACGCGGCGGCGCGGGTTCATACATGTCTTTTAAGACAACTATATAAATTTCGCCGCAAGCCGTCGCCCGCGCCCACGCGTGCGCCCGCGCGCCCGCGCGCCCGCTCTCGCGGCCGCCGAGGCGCGCCTGCGGACGAGCTCGCGTTCGCGTCACGCGGACGCGCGTGAGCCAGGCAGATCACCTCCCCCTTCGCCGCGCGCCATGACGACCACCCCGCGGGGACGTCGCTGAATTCGAGCGCCTGCGGCGTGCTCGCGCGCGCGCGGTGAATTGGATACAGTCGCGCGATGGCGAAGCGAGCGCCGCTGTGGACCCCGGAGGCGATGGCCAAGGCGACGCGAGGACGGTGGCTGAGCGCGCCGCGGCGCGGCTGGGCGCCGACGCAGATCTCGTACAACCTGCTGAGCCCGCGCGCGCCCGGGCACGTGATCATCTGCATGACGCCCGTCTCGTGGGCGAGGTACCGACCGGACACCTCGCGCAATCTCGCGACGTGGGCCGAGGGCGGCGCGATCGGGGCGATCATTCAGCGCGAGCAGCTCGCGACCGTGCGCGTGCTCCCGCTGCCGCGCGGCTTCCCGCTGCTGCAGGTCAAGAACACGCGCTACGCCCTCTCGCACCTCGGCCGCGCGGCCCGAAGCCGGTTCTCGGGGCTCGTGGTCGCGCTCACCGGCACCGTCGGCAAGACCACGACGCGCGAGATGATCGCGCGGGCGCTCACCGGCGCGGGGCGACGGCCGGTGATCACGACGGCCGGCAATAACAACAACATCCCCGGCGTCGAGCGCACGATCGCGTCGACGCCCGCGCGCGCGCGCGCCTGCGTGTGCGAGATGGGTTTTGGGCAGCCGCGCGACGGCATCGCCAAGAGCAGCCGACGGCTGCGCCCGCAGATCGCGATGATCACGACCGTAGGCGCGGCCCACCTCGACGTGCTCACGCCCGAGGAGCAGCGCGGCGGATCGCCGGGCTCACCCATCGAGCTCGTCGCCGACGCCAAGAGCGGGATCTTCGAAGGCCTCGAGCCGGGCGGCGTCGCGGTCCTCGGCCGCGACCACGCGCGCTACGATCGCGTCCGCGCGGCCGCGGCCCGGCGCGGCGCGAAGATCCTGAGCTACGGGCGCGATCCAAAGGCCGACGCGCGCCTGCTCGACTGCGCGCTGGGACCCGCGGGCTCGCGCGTGCGCTGCGACATCGCCGGCACGCCGCTCGAGTTCGAACTCCCGATCATCGGGCTGCACATGGCGATCAACGCGGTCGGGGCGCTCACCGTGGCGCACGCCGCCGGCGCCGACCTGAAGCGGGCTGCCGCCGCGCTCGAGGGCTTCGTCCCGGTCGGCGGGCGCGCGCAGGTCGTGACCATCACCGCGGGACAGGGCGAGCGCGCGACCCTGATCGACGACAGCTTTAACGCGACGCCGGCCTCGGTCCGCTCGACCCTGGAGCTGCTGCAGCTGGTCGCCGAGGGCCGCCGGCGCACGCTCGCGGTGCTCGGCGACATCGCCCATCTCGGCGCGCGCTCGCCCGAGCTGCACGCCGAGCTGGCCGAGGCGATCATCGACGCCGGCGTCGATCGGGTGCTGACCGTCGGCCCGATGATGCGGCACCTCCACGACGCGCTGCCGGAGGCGCTCCGGGCGCCGCACGCCGACGCGCTGACCGGGCTCTACAGACAGCTGCGCGAGGAGCTGCGCGGCGACGACGTGGTCACCGTGAAGGCCTCGATCCCGGCGGGCCTCGCCGCCGTCGCCGAGGCGCTGCGAGCGGGTCGCGCGACGCTGGAGGGCTGAGCCCGGGAACCCGGCCGCGCCGCGCCCGTGGGACGAGCGGGGAGGTAAGGGCGATGATCGACGAGCAGCGCGACACCGCGCCGGGGACGTTCGCGCGCGTCGTTACGCAGACGCTGCAGGCGGCACTCGGGCGCGTGCTCCCGGGCGGGCTGATCGCCGTGACGGTGTACGTCGCCGCCGCGCCGTTTTGCGGGAGCCAGCCGCCTCGCTGGCTCGAGGAGTACCCGCCCGCGCCCACGCCCACGCCCACGCCCGCGCCGGCGCCACGGCCTGTCGATACGGTGCCCGCGGGCGCCGTCATCGCGCCCGCGAGCGCGGACCGACCCGCGCTCGTGCACGTCCCGGCGGGCCGCGCCGACCTCGGGCGCGCGCCGTGGGAGGCGAGCTACGTCTGGGAGTCTTCGCAGCACGCGGCGATCGTCGCGGGCTTCGAGCTGTGCGCGACCGAGGTGACCCAAGGGCAATACGAGCACCTGCTGGGGCGACGCCCGAGCGACTGCGGGCGCGCCGGCGTCGGCTGCAGCGACGCGCACCCGGTCAACAACGTGAGCTGGTACGACGCCGTGAGCTACCTGAACGCGCTGTCGCGCGCCGAGGGCCTGACGCCCTGCTACCGCGGCGACGGCTTCGGGGTCACCTGGGACCACGCGTGCACCGGCTATCGCCTGCCGAGCGAGACGGAGTGGGAGTACGCGGCGCGAGCGGGGGGCTGGTCGCCCGCGCCCGAGCTGCTGCAGTCGTTCGCCTGGTACGGCGAGAACGCCTACTACCAGCGCGCGCACCCGGTCGCGCGCAAGCGCGTGAACCCGTGGGGCCTGCACGACATGATCGGCAACGTCGACGAGTGGGTCTGGGACGAGTTCCTCACCGACGAGCGCGCCGTGGCCTGGCCCCGCCGCTCGATCGAGATCCCGGACAACAAGCGCCGACGGGTGCACCGGGGCGGCTCCTACGGCCTCGGCCCGCGCGAGAACGATCCGGCGTTTCGCGTCGGCAACCCGCCGGGCTTCAAGTTCTGGACCCTGGGCTTTCGCTGCGCGCGAAGCATACCCGCCCCAAGGACCACGCACGTCTGAGCGCCGCGAGGAGGCGCGCTAGCGCGGCTCGGCGGGGTCCGGCAGCGGGCGGTCCTTGTAGAAGATTCGCCAGTCATCAACCGTCGCGAGCAGCGGCGCGTCCTCGCCGATCTCGAGCCGCGTCTGCAGGTCGCGCAGCTGATCGTCCTTCATCCCCGGGAGGTCGCCGACGAACGCCCAGCCCATGACCTGCTTGCAGCCCCCGCAGGTCACGCGGTGCACCCACAGGCGCTCGCCCTCGGCCGCGATCGTCAGGCTCGCGCCGGGCGCGAGCTCCATGCGCGGCTCCTCGCGGACCGTGCTCGCCTCGGGCGGGGGCACGCCGCGGACCTTATCGACCGGCGCGTACACCCCGACGATCACGCCCGCGTCGCCGCAGTAGACGTGCGGCGCGACCGGGTAGCCGCACTCCTCGCCCAGCACGTGCAGCCCCCGGGGCAGCTCGGCGAAGGGGGTCGGCGCGGGCGCCCCGGCCTCGGCCTCGGCGGTCGCGTCCCCGGCGAGCTCGGCGGTGGGAGGGTCCGCCGGGGTCGGCTCGGGCTGCCGCGCGCCGGTCGAGCTGCACCCAGGGCCAGCTAGCAGCAGGAGCCCGCACGTGAGGCCCGCGAACCGGGTGAGCAGCATCGGGGGCAGTGTAACACCGGAGCCCGCGACGACCGCACGCGCGCGGAGCGTGCCGGAGCGCGTGACGTCGGGGGCGACTCGGACGTCCTGAGACAAAAGCGCGCCGGGGATCCCGGCGCCCCGTCACGCGAGCTCAGTTGTCGCGCGGCGCCGCCTTCGTGCACGATGGGGCGTGGCCGACCCACTCGTGCCGAGCGCGCGGCGCTGGACCCGATCCGCCGGCGTCGCCGCCGTCCTCACGCTCGCGGCCGCTTCGCTCGCGGCCGCCGGCGCGCAGCTCGTCCGCGGCGCGCGGGCGAGTCGGGCCGCGACCACGCTCGCGCGCCAGGTCCCGCGCGAGCGGGTACCCGGCTACGCCGGCTCCACGAGCTGTCAGAGCTGCCACCCCGGCGAGCACGCCTCGTGGCGCGCGAGCTTTCACCGGACGATGACGCAGCGCGCGACGCCCTCGGCCCTGATCGATCCCTCGGCCTTCGACGCGCGCGTGCTCCACGGCGTCGACGGCGACTCCCGCGTCGAGCGCCGCGGAGCGGAGCTGTGGGTCCAGCTGGTGGATCCGGTGTGGAAGCTCGAGAACCTCGAGGGCCCCCTCGATCCGAGCGCGCCGCCGATCGACGCGCCCCGGGTCTGGCGCCGCGTGCTGCTCACGACCGGCTCCCACAACATGCAGGTCTACTGGGTCGCCGCCGAGACCCCGCGCAAGCTCCATTCCTTCCCCTACGCCTACCTGCTCGATGAGCCCGATCGCGACTTCGACGCGGCGCTCGATCGCCAGGCCAGCCTCGACGACGCGGGCCCGCGCGGCCGCTGGGTCCCCAACGAGAGCACCCTGCTGCGCCCGCCGCTCGAGGGCGGCGTCTACACCTGGAATCACGTCTGCATCAAGTGCCACTCCGTCGCGCCGCAGCCGGGGCTCGCCCACGAGGGCCGCGGCCGCGTCGACACCCGGGTCGCCGAGCTCGGGATCGCGTGCGAGTCGTGTCACGGGCCCGGCGAGGCCCACGTCGCGCGACACCGCGGGCCCGTGCGGCGCTACCGCGCGCACCTCGAGCCCGCGGAGGGCGACGCGCTCGTCAACCCGGCGCGCCTCGACCACGAGCGCTCCGCCGAGGTCTGCGGGCAGTGCCACGGCATCACGCGCGCGCTCGACGACGACGCCTGGAGCGACGCGGGCAGCCCCTACCTCCCCGGTCAGCCGCTCGCCGACGCCATGCGCCCGGTCCGTCACCCGGTGATCGAGACGCAGCCGTGGATGGACGAGGAGCTCGCGGCCACGCCCGACTTCTTCGCCCAGCGCTTCTGGCCCGACGGGATGGTCCGCGTCGGGGGCCGCGAGTACAACGGCCTGCTCGAGAGCCCCTGCTACCAGCGCGGCGAGCTCTCGTGTCTCTCCTGTCACTCGCTGCACGACAGCTCGCCGCGCGACCAGCTCGCGCGCGGGATGGAGGGCGACGCCGCCTGTCTTCAGTGCCATAACGAATACGCGGACGAGTCGCGCCAGCGCGCGCACACCCATCACCCCGCCGGCTCGAGCGGCGCCGCCTGCTACAGCTGCCACCAGCCGCACACGACCTACGGCCTGCTGAAGGCCATGCGCAGCCACCAGATCAGCAGCCCCTCGATCGAGGAGTCGACGCTCTACGGGCGCCCCAACGCCTGCAACCTGTGCCACCTCGACCGCACGCTCGCCTGGTCGATGGAGCACCTCGAGGCCTGGTACGAGATCGAGCCGGTCGCGCTCGACGACGACCAGCGCGCGCTCGCGGGCGCGGTCCTGTGGGCGCTCAAGGGCGACGCCGGGCAGCGCGCGCTGCTGGCCTGGCACATGGGCTGGCGCGAGGCGCTCGCGGTCTCGGGCGACGACTGGCAGGCGCCGATCCTGGCGCGCCTGCTCAACGACCCCTACGCCGCCGTCCGCACGATCGCGGCGCGATCGCTCACGCGGCTGCCCGGCTTCGGCGGGCACGGGCACGACGCCGTGGGGGACCCCGACGCGCGCGCCGCCGCCCCCGGCGAGATCGAGCGACGCTGGCGCGAGCGCGGAGACGCGAAGGGCCGCGACGCGCCCGCGCTGCTGCTGCCGGGCGGCGAGCTCGACCTCGCGACGATCGGCCGGCTCGTCCGCGAGCGCGACAACAGGCCGGTGACGCTGGCGGAGTGAGGTCGGCCCCACCGCGCGGGCGCGCGTCCGAGCATGACCTTTCGAACATACGAACCACGCCCGCGCCGAGTTGCTACCATCGTGAGCGAGAAGGAAAATCGCACATGGTAGCCAGTAGGCTCGCGCAGCTTCATTACGGTCCGCTCGAGTGGCGCGAGCACGAAGATCTCGACAACCCGATCGATTTTGTCGGACCGATCTGTCAGGGCTGCGCCAAGAGCTACGAGGAATAGACGCGCGCGGACTCTGCATGAGCGCCATGCTCGCGCCGGAGCGTCTACGCGAAGGGCGCGGGCACGACGGCCTCGTCGCGCCCGTGTCGTCGCTACGGCGCGGCCGATATTTTTGCGATTCGAATCGCCAAACCTGCGGGAGGACTCCATCCTCCCGCCTCGAGGGCGAGCGCCGCCGCTGCTACCGTGCGCGCCATGACTTCGTACGATGTGGTCGCTCCCCTCCAACGTCTGTCCCTCGGGCTCGCGCTCGCGCTCGCGGGCGTCGCCGGCTGCAACGGCGACAAGTGTGACGACGACGAGTGTCCAGGGGAGACGACCAACGCGCTCACCACGACGGGCGGCTCCGACTCGACCACGGACGGGAGCACAACCGACGGCGCCGACATCCCCGATGGCGAGGGTATCGCGCTCGTCCTCAACAAAGACGCCGACCTGCTGTTCGTCATCGACAACTCCGGCTCCATGGGCGAGGAGCAGCAGCGCCTCTCGGCGAACTTCGGCGCGTTCGTCGACGTGCTGGAGGACGCCGGCGTGAACTACCGCGTCGCGGTCACCACCTCCGACTACGGCAACCCGCGCTGCACCCCCGCGAACTTCCCGCGCCCCGCCAATCAGGGCCGCTTCGCGCTCGAGAGCTGCCGCGGCCGCATCGGTCTCGACGGCCAGGCGCGCAACGACTTCGTGTTCGCGCCCGAGATGATCGACGCGACGAGCGCGTGCACAGACTTCTGCGACCAGGGCGTTCACGACGCGCTGCAGGGCGAGTGGAGCCCGACCCCGATCGAGCAGGACGGCTCCATGGAGGCACGCGCCTGGATCGAGCGCAGCAACGGCGACTACAACCTGCCCGCCGGGGTCGAGGCCGCGGCCGACGGCCTCGGGATCTCCCCCGCGGACGCCGCGTTCCGCTGTATCGGCCCGCAGGGCATCAACGGCTGCGGCTTCGAATCGCAGCTCGAGTCGATGTTCTGGGCGCTGGCCCGCGCCGAGGAGCCGGGCGAGCTCAACTACGGCTTTCTGCGCGACGCCGCGGTCCTCTCGATCGTCCACGTCACGGACGAGGCCGACTGCTCGTTTAACCCGGCGCAGCAGAACATCTTCCTCGACCTCAACAACACCTGGGCTTGGGAGGAGGGCGCGACGTCGCCGACCAGCGCCGTGTGCTGGAACGCCGGCGTCGACTGCCAGGGCGCCGCGCCGGGTCCGTACGCCTCGTGCGAGGTCGTGAACAAAGACATCAACGGCAACATCACCGGCGACGCGGCGGCGTCGGTGCTCCACCCGCTCGAGAAGTACGTCAAGCAGCTCAATGACCTCGAGCTCGAGAAGCAGCAGATCGACCAGAACCAAGAGGTCCTGGTGTCCCTCGTCGGCGGCGTGCCCCCGGGCTACGACTCGAGCCAAGCCGAGATCCAGTACATCGACAACACCGACGACCCGACCGAGCAGATCAAGTTCGGCATCGGACCCGGCTGCGTCGCGGCGGACGGCGGGAGCGCGATCCCGCCGGCGCGGATCCGTGATCTCGCCGAGCAGTTCGCGGTCGACGGCGAGCGCAACATGTTCTCCATCTGCGACTCGAGCTACGCCAACACGCTCGACGCGATCGCGCGGCGCGTCGTCGACCAGCTCAAGCCCGGCTGCTTCCCGATCTGCGTCGCCGACACGGACCCAGAGACCCCGCTGGTCGATCCGAGCTGCGCCGTGTTCGAGGAGAGCGCGCTGACAAACGAATCGACGGAGCTCCCCGAGTGCGCGCTTGATCCCGACACCGACGAGCTCGCGCCGCCGCCCGGCGCGAGCGCGTGCTTCGTCTACCGCGTCGACAAGGGCGCCGAGACCCCGAGCGCGCACGACGACATGTCGCCCGAGTGCGTCGAGGTCGGCTGGAACCTCGAGTTCGACGTGATCCGCGTCGAGCCGGCGAGCCCTGGCGCGTACCTCCGAGCGGTGTGCGAGCTCTCCGATCTCGTCGAGCGCGACTGCCCAGGCCTGCTTTAGCCGGTCGCGCCGTGGTGCTGCTACGCTCCCCGGCGGTGAACCGCCGCGCACCACTCGCGCTCACGCTGCCGCTGCTGCTCACGGCCGCGGGCGCCTGCGCGGGTCGACGCGCGCCCGAACCCGCGCGCGCGCCCGCGCGGGCGATCGACCTCGCGCGGCCGCGCGCGCAGTGCCCCAGGCGGCCGCCGCCGGAGTTCCGCGCCGGTCTCCACGTCACATGTCCGAACGAGCAGTGTGGAGAGTACGCGGTCAGCGTGCGCGGCGACGGCGAGTTCGAGTTCCGCGGGGTGCGGGGCGTGCCGGTGCTCGGCGAGCACCGCGGCCGCGTCACGCGGGAGGAGCTCATCGAGCTCTACGCGCTGGTCGATCGGCCCGTCGTGAAGCGGATGATGACGCGACCGGAACCGCCCTGCGACCAACGCCCCGCCGACGCCCCGCGGCGCGCGCTCCTGATCGGCGACGACCGCTACGCCGTCGCGAACGATGACTGTATCAACCTCGACGAGCGCGCCGCGATCGACTCGATCACGCGCTGGCTCGACGCGCTGCTGCGCCGGCGCGGGCTGCTCCCAGAGATCGACCCGGGGTGAGCGAGGCGCTCGCCACGTTTCGCGAGGACTTCACGCGACGTCTACAAACCGCCTGAAGGTCGGGGCGCTCTCGGTCCACCCCGACGGCGCCTCTACACGCGGCTACTTGACCAGGTTCTTGAGCGCTTCTTGCTCGAGCACCTTGTGCTCCAGCAGCAGCTTGATCAGCGCCTCGAGCGGGCCGCGGTGCTGCTCGAGCAGCGCCTTGCCGCGCGCGCGCTCCCCCTCGAGGATCCCCTCGATCGCCTGGTCCACCCGCGCGCGCCAGGCCGCGCTCGACGCCGGCGCCCGCCTGCGCTCGGACTCGAGGACGACGCGGAGCCCCGTGTCGGGGGCCATGCCGAACTCCTCGACCATCGCGTGGGCGATGGCGTTGGCCTGCTGCAGATCCTGGTACGCGCCGATCGAGACGTCGCCCAGCAGGAGCTGCTCGGCGAGGTAGCCGCCCAGGCCCACGCAGATGTCGGCGAGCATGTCGGCGCGGGTCATCGCGTAGGGCCGCGTGCGCGCGGCCCTCAGCACGTAGCCCAGCGCGCCCTCCATGTCCGCGGCGATCGAGATCCGCTCGGGCGGCGTCGCGTGCTCGACCAGCATCGCCAGCAGCGCGTGCCCGGCCTCGTGGGTCGCGACCACGCGCTCCTCCGCCGCGCTGAGCACGACCTGCCGCCGCGTCCGCCGCTGCAGCGCGCGGTCGACGTCCTCGCGCGTGAACTCGTAGGCGCCCGTGCGCATCGCCTGGCGCTTGAGCGCGCGGCAGACCGCGTAGAGGTGGTCGCCGGTGAAGGGCAGGTTGGCCTCGCGGTCCGCCATGCCTTCTGTCCGCCGGACCAGGTGCGCGCAGAGCTGCTTGTCGAGGCCGAGGCCCAGCTTCTTGTTGTAGATCTTGACGATCTCGGCGCGGTCGGCCGCCGTCGGCGCGGGGATCTCGATCAAGAACTCGAACCGCCCCGGGCGCAGCAGCGCCGCGTCGACGCTGCGCAGGAAGTTAGTGGTGCCGATCACCAGCAGCATCTCGCTGCTGCGAAAGCCGTCCATCTCGGTCAGCAGCTGGTTGACCATCGAGTGCTCGACGCCCGAGCCCTCGTAGGTCCCGCGCCGGTGGGCGAAGGCGTCGATCTCGTCGAAGACGATCACCGCCGGCGCCGACTTGCGCGCGCGCCGGAACACGCGCCGCAGGTTCTCCTCGCTCTCGCCGACCCACTTCGACTTCAGCTCGGGCCCCGAGACCACGAGCACCGTCGCGCCGAGCGCGGTCGCGATCGCCTTGGCGAAGAAGGTCTTCCCGGTGCCGGGCGGCCCGTGGAAGATGATGCCCCGGGGCAGCAGGCGCTCGAGCGCCTGAATGTCGTCGCCGCGGTCGAGCGACTCTTTGCGGGTCACCAGCTCGAGCAGGTCCTCGCGGATCCGCGTCTTGACCTCCTCGTAGCCGCCGATGTCTTTCTCGAGGTCGACGTTCGGCAGCTCGAAGTCCTCGGCCGCGGTCTGCCTGCGGATCTCGCGAAACACCGCAGCGGCCTGCGGGCGCCCAGGGAGCGCCTCGCGGCGCAGGCCGACGGCGCCCATCAGCTTGCGCAGTCGCACGGGGTTAAGCCCCGAGACGTACTTGTAGAGCGCGAAGGGGTCGAAGCGCTCCGCGTCGATCGACCGCGCCTCGCGCTGCGTCACGAGCCGCGGCAGCGTCTCGCGCGGCGTGCCGATGATCTCGCGGCGGGCCGCGAACACGCCCTCGATCACCTTGGGCAGCGGGAAGCTCGGGTCGCGAAAGCCCAGCAGCACGGCCTCGGGGTTCTCGTACAGCAGCGGGATGGCCTCGCGGGCCTCGAGCGTCAGCCCGGTGTGCGTGGTCGCGAGGACATCCAGGTGCAGGAGCACGATGATCGTCTTCTCGACGGTCCCGCGGATGGCGTCGGTGAGCTGCTCGAGCATGCGCCCCAGCCCCGAGCGCGGCGGGCCGTCACACGGCTGCGCCGGCGGGCGCCCGTCGACGATCACCAGCTTCGGCGCCTTGCGCTTGCCGCGAGCCGCCCGACGCAGTCGCGCGCGGATCCCCAGGTAGAGGTACAGCGAGAGGTCCTTATCGCACTCGACGAGCACGCTCATGCCCCGGCGCAGGCGCTCCTCGATGAACGCGATGTCGGTCGCGCAGGCCGCCTCCACGGCGTCCTCCGTGCGCAGGTCGGTGGGGAGATCAAAGATCGGGACGGTACGCCGGTCGGAGAGGGACTTCATCGCGCGAGCGCTAGTGTAGCCGAGTCGCGCTGCGTCGCGGGATCGGGTCCGCGGGGCCCCCTCGAGCGCCCTACAGAGCGCTGGGCGCCGCGCGAGCGAAGAGTGACGAGCGACGGCGCGCGCGCGCCGTGCTCGCGCGCGCCCCTGTACCTGTCTCAACAGTCAGAACTCATCAGCCAGCTCGTGACCTCCGCGCTCGCGTCGCCCGCACGACGCCACGGCCCTCGCCGGCGCGCGCTCCCGTGATCTCGATCACTCACAGCGCGGGACGCCGCGCGAGGCCGCCGCCCGTCACGACGCGCGCCGCGTCGCCGTGTATCGTGCGCCCCGATTCGTTATGGAAGCAGCGCGCCGCGACGACCCAGCCCCACGCTCCCCGCGAGACGTGATCCCCTGTCACGAGCCGGCCACGCGCGCCTCCCTCGGCGAGCTCCCGGTGACCCCCGCCGCGCAGGTCGAGGCGGTGATCGCCCGCGCGCGCGCGGCTCAGCGCAGCTGGGCCGGCACGAGCTTCGCCGCGCGTAGGCGTGTCCTACAGGCCATCTCCGATCGTCTGCTCGCGGAGCTCGACGACGTCGTCGAGCAGATCGTGCGCGACTCCGGCAAGACCCGCGAGAACGCGCTCATGGGCGAGATCCTGCCGGTCTGCGAGAAGATCAAGTGGACGGTCCGCAACGGCGAGCGCTTCCTCAAGCCCGAGCGCGTGCGCAGCGGCATGCTGCTGCACAAGCGCGCGCGGATCGAGTTTCAGCCCATGGGGGTCGTCGGCGCGATCGTGCCCTGGAACTACCCGCTGCAGAACCTCCTCAACCCGATCATCACCGCGCTCATGGCCGGCAACGCGATCGTCGTGAAGCCGAGCGAGTGGGTCGCGTGGTCCTCGGCGCGCTTCATCCAGCTCGTCCAGGACGCGATCGAGGCGGAGGGCTACCCGCCCGAGCTCGCCCAGATCGTGCAGGGCTACGGCGAGACCGGCGCGGCGCTGATCCGCGGCGGGGTCGACTGCGTGCTGTTCATCGGCTCGGGGCGAAACGGGCGCAAGGTGCTCGCGGCCGCGGCCGAGCGCCTCGTCCCGGTGGTGCTCGAGCTCGGCGGCAAAGACCCCTTTATCGTCTGTGACGACGCCGACCTCGAGCAGGCCGTGCACGCGGCGCTCGGCGGCACCTTCATCAACGCGGGCCAGAACTGCGTCGCCTCCGAGCGGATCATCGTCGATCGGGCGATCGCGCCGGCGTTTGAGCGACGCGTCGTCGAGCTGGTCAGCCCGATGCGCCAGGGCCTCTCGAGCGAGAGCAACACCGTCGACATCGGCGCGATGATCACCCCGGTGCAGCTCGAGCTGGTCGAGCGCCTGGTCGCGCAGGCGATCGAGGAGGGCGCGCGGCTCGTGCTCGGGGGCCGCCGTGTCCACGCGGAGCTCGGAGACTTCTACGCGCCGACCGTGCTCGCCGGGCTCACGCCCGAGATGACGATCATGCAGGAGGAGGTCTTCGGCCCCGTCATGCTGCTGTGCGAGGTCGACGGCGACGCGGAGGCGATCCGCGTCGCCAACAGCACGCGCTTCGGGCTCGGCGCCTCGGTGATGTCGAGAAACCGCAGGCGCGCGCGCCGGATCGCCCGGGCGCTGCGCAGCGGGATGGTCGCGATCAACGACTTCGGCGGCCTCACGTACATGGCGCAGGACCTCCCCTTCGGGGGCGTCGGCGCCTCGGGCTTCGGGCGCATGAACGGCCGCGACGGGCTGCGCTCGTTCACCAATCAGCGCGCGGTGCTCGACGACCGCCTGCCGATCAACCCCGCGACCGTCGTGTTCCCGGTCAAGCCCGGGCTCTACGCGCAATTTCGGGCGACCGTGCGGCTGCTGTACGGCACGGGGCTGCGGGCCAAGCTCGCGGCGCTGCGCGAGCTGCTGACGGCGCGCGATCGCGACGCGACCAGCTCTGGGGGTCACGCGTGAGCGAGCGCTTCGACTACGTGATCATCGGCGGCGGCTCGGCCGGCTGCGCCGCGGCCGGGGTCCTCAGCGAGGATCCCGCAGCGCGGGTGCTGATCCTCGAGCGCGGCCCGGCCGCGGAGGAGCACCCCGAGACCCTGCGCGCCGACGGCTACAAGCAGGCCTTCATCAACGACGAGCTGATCTGGGACCGCTTCAGCGAGCGCCAGGCGAGCTGCGGCGGTCAGCACCTGTTCATGGGCAGCGGCAGCGGCATGGGCGGCAGCGGGGCGGTCAACGCGATGGTCTACACCCGCGGCGCCCGGCTCGACTACGACGAGTGGCCGCGCGGCTGGAAGTGGGACGACTGCCTGCCGCACTTCGAAGCGATCGAGGCGGCGCTGCGCCCGAGGCGACGCCCGCCGACCCGCTTCAGCGAGGTCTGCGTCGAGGCGGCGACGCAGATCGGACTGCGGCGCAAGCACGACCTCAACGACGGCGACCTCTCCGGCGTGCTGGGCTACGAGTGGATGAATTACGAGGGCGCGCAGCGGCGCAACAGCTACGTCGCGTTCGTGAAGGAGCCCGCGCGGCCGAACGTCGTCGTCCGCACCGGCGCGCGCGTGCGCCGGCTCGACATCGACTCGAACCGACGTGTCCACGGGGTCATCTACCGCGACGCCGCGGGCGCGCCGCGGCGCGTCGAGATCAGCCGCGAGGTGCTGCTGTGCGCGGGCGCGCTCGAGACCCCCAAGCTGCTCATGCTGAGCGGGATCGGCCCGGGCGCGGCGCTGCGTCACGCCGGCGTCACGCCGCTGCTCGAGCTCCCGGGCGTCGGCGAGAACCTGCACGACCACCCCAACGTCACGCTGTTCTTCCGCGGCGACCGCTACGTCGACCTGCTGCACCCGCAGCTCTACGGCTTCGTGCGCGCCAACCCCAGCTCGACGCTGCCCGCCGGCCAGAGCGACACCTGCCTCGTGCTCTACTCGGGCAACGCGAGCTTCTACGAGGCGAGCAAGCGGATGATCCCCTACAAGCTGTTCGGCGGGCCGCGCTACGGCCCGCGCAAGCGCGACCTCAGCCGCCGCGCGGTCGACCTCGCGTTCCGCCTGGGCAGCGTGCGACGGCTGGTCTCGGAGCTCTACGGCGTGGTCGTGATCCTCGGCAAGCCCAAGAGCCGCGGGCGCCTGACGCTCCGCTCCGATCGACCCGAGGACCCCGCGCGCCTGGACCCTGGCTACTTCAGCGACCCCGATGACATGCGGACCATGCTCGCCGGGCTCAAGCGGGCGCGCGCGCTCGCGGCCAGCCCGGCGCTGGCGGCCTGGGGAAATCGCGAGCTGCTCCCGGGGCCAGGCAAGCGAGACGACCGCGCGCTGACCCGCTGGATCGAGAAGAACGCGATGACGACCTTCCACTACGCGGGGACCTGCCGCATGGGCGAGGACGCGGCCGCGGTCGTCGACACGCGCGGGCGGATCGCCGGCGTCCGCGGGCTGCGGGTCGCCGACGCCTCGGTCACGCCGTGGACGCCCGTCAGCGCCATGAACGCGCCGAGCATGATGATCGGGCGACGCATGGCCAGCTTCGCCCGCGAGGAGGTCGCTTGTCCCCGAGAGTCGGGATCAAGGAGTTGGACCTGAGCTGGCGCCAGTGGACCTGAGCCGAGTGCTTGAGCCGATTGGCCTGCACGTAGTCGGTCATGAAGCGCCCGCGGAACGCCACGAGCATCGGACATGTCCTTTTGTCCTTATTGCTCTCCCTCCCTGGTCACCCACGACCCAGAGCATGCGCCTCCTGACCCCGGGTCTTGCCCGCCGCCGGGCGGCATGCTCGATCTCGTCAAGCGGGTCGGCGCCGACGTGGCCGCCGGGCCGCCGCCGATGGTTGTCGCGGGTGCGCGCGTGCGGGCGCCCGTCGTGCAACGCGAGCGCGAGTACAGCCCCCAGACCAATCAACCGTGCCGCTGGCTACACCGCGATCGGAGCGGAGAAAGAGCGTGCCCCAGGGCTGCCTTTGGCTACGATGGAAGCATGAAGACAGACCTGGCATGCGGTGTCGTGGCCATGTGTGTCGCGCTGGGCTACACGGCCGCGGCGCACGGGGTCGACGAGGTGACCCCCGTCGTCGAAGCGCCGCGCCCCGATGAGCGGGCCGCTCTCGCGGCCGCGCGGCCGCCCGCCGAAGCTCTCTTACCCGTCGTCCCGTGCAGGGTGCGCGACGATCTTGACGTCCTGTTTATCGGCAACAGCTACACGATCGCTCATGACATCAACCTGCAGGTCGCCAAGATGGCGGACGCGGCGGGGTTGAAGCTGCGCACCCGTCGACTCGCGCTCCCCGGCAAGAACCTCGAGTATCATGCACGCCGCTCGAAGGTCCGCGCCGCCCTCGCCAGGCGCAGCTGGGACTTCGTGGTGCTTCAGGGCCAGAGCCTCGAGCCGCTCCGCTCTCCCGAGGCGTTTCGAACTTCGGGCAGCGAGTTGGCGCAGATGGTCTGGGACGCCGGCGCCACGCCGATCTTCTTCGAGACGTGGCCGCGCAAAGAGGGTCATCCGATCTACCGCCAAAAGCGACGGCTGTCCCGCGGCAGCCCCACGGCGATGTATGAGGCGATCCACCGCGCCTACGCCGAGCTGGCGCTCGAGACGAGCGCCGAGCTCGTACCGGCCGGTCAGGCGTGGATGGCGATGGCGCGCCGCGCCCCCACCGTGAACCTCTACGACTACGACCTCCACCACCCGGGGCGACGCGGCTCGTACCTCAACGCGAACCTGCTCTTCGCGCACCTGACCAACGTCTCACCCGTGGGCAATGTGGGCGAGCCCCAGGTGCGGATTGAGCCGGACGTCGCGCAGATGATCCAGGAGATCGCGCGCGCGACCGTGCGGCCCGAATGCGAGCGCGTACCCGAATCACCGCCACTCGGCGGCGCGCGACACGAGCGACGCTGGCATACAGCTCGTGGTAGTCGGTAAGATCGTTGGATGGCGCAGGCGGGAGCCGCAGAATTCGCTGAGCACTACGGCGCCGCGATCGTGCCGGCGCGGCCACGAAAGCCCCAAGACACCAGCGCGGAGACCGCCGTTCAGGTTCCAGCGGTGGGTCCTCGCCTGTTGCGGATCCGTTCGTGCTGCAGCCTCGCCGAGATCCCCCAGCTCCGTCTTTGGGCGGGAGCGCTCTGTGACCCGCGTGTGCCACGAAGCGCGCACAGTAAGGCCCCATCCTGCGAAGGCCTGCGTACTCCATCGAACGTAGAGAACCCGGGCTACGACCAAGAATTCGTCAAGAACGGCGTGCTGCCAGCGTTGGGTCGTACCCCGGGATCGGGCGGTCGGACTTCGGGCTGTACTCCAAGTTTCTGCGACAACGACAGCGGCGCTCCTGGCGGGGCTTGGCGTCGTGGGGAATACTCGGACGCGCTCCTAGCCGCACGAAACCGATGACGTCCTCCGACAGAGCGCTGGGTGACACCACGGTCGTCGGCGGTGACGACACGCTCGACCTCAACGCCAACGCGTCGACAGACCCGCTGGTGCTCGTGCTGATCTGGTCGCGCAAGGAGCCCGGCCGCGTGGGCGAGCTGGTGAGGCTCCCGCACCCGCCAGACGGCACGGTGTTCACGATCGGGCGCGCGATCGATCCCTCCGACGACGGCAGCGTCCCGCTGCAGTTCCGACGCCTGCGCCCCCACGAGCAGGAGCGCACCGGGCCGCTGCGCGCCGCCCACGTCTCGCGCGTGCAGCTCCGCCTCGAGCTACGCGGCCATCGCTCGATCGAGGTGGAGCACGTCGGGCGCGGGGGCATGCGCGTAAACGGGCGAGAGCTGCAGCGAACGCTGGTCCGCCAGGGCGACACGATCGAGGTCGTCAACCGCTTCGTCCTCCTGTGCACCACGCGACCCCCGGACTGGCCGTCGCGCGCCGCGTGCTACGAGGACTTCCCGTTCGGGGAGGCGGACGCGGCCGGCATCGTCGGCGAGTCCCCGTGCGCGTGGGCGCTGCGCGAGCGGATCGCCTTCGTCGCCGCGCGCGACGAGCACTCGCTCGTTTTCGGACCCAGCGGCGCGGGCAAGGAGCTCGCCGTCCGCGCGATCCACGATCGCTCCTCGCGCAAGGGCGCGCGGATGGTCTCGCGCAACGCCTCGACCTTGCCCGAAGGCCTGATCGACGCCGAGCTCTTCGGCAACATCCGCAACTACCCCAACCCGGGGATGCCCGCGCGCCCGGGCCTGCTCGGCGAGGCCCACGGCTCGACGCTCTACCTCGACGAGGTCGGCGAGCTGCCCCACGCGCTGCAGGCCCACCTCCTGCGCGTGCTCGACAACGGCGAGTACCAGCGGCTCGGCGAGGCGCGCCCGCGGGTCGCCGACGTCCGCTTCATCGGCGCGACCAACCGCAACCTCGGCGACCTCAAGCACGACTTCCTGGGCCGCGTCACGCACCGCGTCCGCGTCTCTGGGCTGAACGAGCGGCCAGACGACGTTCCGCTGCTGGCGCGCCACCTCCTGCGGGCCCCCGAGCCGGCGACGCGCAAGGTGGTCGAGCGCTTCCTCGTGCGCGGCGAGCCGCTGCTCAGCCCGCACCTGATCGTCGCGCTCACGCGCCACCGCTTCCGCGGTCACGTCCGCGAGCTCGCGACGCTGCTGTGGCGCGCGGTCGAGAGCAGCCCCGCCGACTACATCGACCTCCCGCCCACGCTCCTCAGCCCCCCGCCCGTCAGCGTCCCCGAGCCGCCGCGCCTAGCCGATCCGTCCGCGCTGACGCGTGAGCAGGTCGTCGCCGTGATGCGCCGCTGCAACGGCGTCAAGGAGAAGGTCTGGCGCGAGCTCGGGCTGCGCAACCGCTACCAGCTCAAGCGCCTGCTGCGAAAGCTCGAAATCGCGTGAGGCCTGTGCACACGCCGCTTGATCCCCAGGGGATAATCTGACGACGATACCCAAGAGCCCATGATCTCCCGACCTCCCCCCCCTCTCGCCTCACTCGCGCTCGCGCTCATGGTCGCGTTGGGCTCCGCCTCCTGCTTCGACGAGCTCCCAAGCCCCGGCACGGCCTCGGAGGGATCGAGCGAGAGCGCGGACGCGACGGGCAGCGAGACGAGCGCGATGGACGGGATGTCGAGCTCGTCCGCGAACAACGCGATGACCGAGCCCGACAACGACACCGAAGACGGCAGCGGCGGCGCGACCACGAGCGCGCCGCCGCTGGAGGGGCTGTTCGCCTGCTCGGAGAACGAGAGCTGCGACACCTGGGAGCGGCCCAGCTGCGACGGCGCCTGCCCGCCGCTCGACGCCGCAGGAACATGCCTTTTTGGTCACCTTCGATCACGCGGCGGCGCCGTGAAGCTGCTGTACAAAGACTGCGACGGCGCCTGCACGCTGAACGCGATCGTCCCGCGCGGCGCCGGCGACGACAGCGTCGATCGTCAGAGCGCGACGCTCGACGGCGACGCGCCCGTCGGCTTCGGCGAGGTTCAGCGCTGCGCGCTCGTCGAGCCGAGCTTCTTCGAAGCCTGCATCGCCGACTTCACCGCAGAGTGCGCCGACCCGGCGAACTGGATGACCGACTGCCTGACCCCCGAGAAGCCGCTGTGCACCTCGTAGCCCTCCTCGCGGGCCCGCGCGCCGCTCCTCCGGCTACTTCTTCTTCTTGTCCCAGGGGTTGCGGATCTGAAGGGGGTCTTTCTTGCCGCCCTTCTTCGTCGTCGTCTTCTTCTTGACCTTGCCCTTGGTCCGCCCGCGCTTCTTCTTGACCAGGTCGACCGAGAGCTCGCGATCCTGATTGAGCACGACCAGGTGGACCTGCGGCTCGTAGCCCTCGGCCTCGATCCGGATGTCGCGCTCTGATCCCTTGGGCAGCTCGATGGCCTCGTTGGTCGCGCCGAGCTGGCTGTCGTCGGAGTCGTCGTAGACCTCGCCCTCGACCCCGTCCTCGGTGTTGACGCGCAGCGTCACGGTCGTGGGCTCGGGCGGCGGCTTCGGCTCGGGCTTCGGCTCGGGCTTCGGCGGCGCCGCGACGGGCACCGGCGCCGGCTCGGGCTCGGGCTCGGGCGTCTCCCCGCGGGAGAACGCCCAGGCGAGGCCGAGCGCGGCCAAGAGCGCGACCCCGGCGATCGTGATGATGAGGTTGCGCGACAGCCCGCGCTTGGGGCCGTAGTCCGCGTCGGCGCCGTCGAGGCCCATCAGCAGCGCCGCGCCGCGGGGTCGCTTGATGTTCTCGTTGATGACCAACACCGGGCCCGCGCCGGTGCCGACCGCCTCGATCGCGGCCGCGAATTCCCGCATGTCCTGGAAGCGGTTCTCGGGCTTCTTCTGCATCGCCTTGAGGACGATCGCCTCGACATCCGGGAGGATGTCCGCCTCGGGCTCGGCCTCGCGGGGCGGGAGCGGCGGCTCGTACATGTGCATGGTCAAAAGGCCCATGTACGTCTCGGCGTAGAACGGCACCCGCCCCGTCAGCAGCTCGTAGAGAATGCAACCGAGCGAGTAGATGTCCGCGCGCAGGTCGACCGGCACGCCCGCCGCCTGCTCCGGCGGCATGTACTCGGGGGAGCCGAAGATCGAGCCGGTCTTGGTGAGGCCCTTCGCGGGGCCGTCGGCGTCCTGCGTGACCTTGGCGATGCCGAAGTCGAGGACCTTGATGAAGTCCTCGGTGCCGCGACGGGAGATGCGAAAGCAGTTCTCCGGCTTGAGGTCGCGGTGGATGATCCCGCGGTCGTGCGCGGCCGCCAGCCCCGCGCAGATCTGCAGGATGATCTCGCGGACGCGCGGCCACATAAGCCGCCCCTCGCGGGCGATCGTGTCGGCGAGGTCCTCGCCCGACAGGTACTCCATAATAAAAAACACGGAGCCGGTCGGCGTCTGCCCGAAGTCGTTGATCTCGACGACGTTCTCGTGGTCGATCGCCGAGGCCGCGCGCGCCTCCTGCAGGAAGCGCTCGACCAGATCCTGGCGATGCGCGTGCTCCGGGAACAGCACCTTGACCGCGACGCGCTTGCCGATCGTCACGTGCTCGGCGAGGTAGACCGCGGCCATCCCACCCTCGCCGAGCTTCTTGATGATCCGGTAGGTCTCCTTGAGCACGACGCCGATCAACGACTCATCCTCATAGGATTGGTCGACGGCGGCCGCGCCCCCCTTGATCTTAACGAGGGTCTTGACCCCAGATGATGCTGGTCCTCGCGTCATGCTGAAAACGCGCGGGGAGCAGTGTATCGCACCTCCAGGCGCCGTGGCCTGCCTCAGAGGACACTCTTGTGACGATCACGAGCGATTGCTCTGGAGATCCCGGGATCAGCGCGCCCGGTCCTCGAGCGCGCGCGCGCGGGCGCTCCATCGCGTGTTTTTAGGCCTGTGATTTGACCCGCGACCGGCCCGTGAAACCCTTCGCCGCGTTTGGGGGCCCTCGCCACACGACGCAAACAATGCGCCAGGTTTTCCGTATTATTTCATCGAGATACACGTGACGATCAGGATTGCGACGATGGTTGATTTGGCGATTTCTTGGGTGACGACGGCGGTGGCGACGACCGGGCTGGCGTTCGCGTCGGTGCTGTTTGCGCCGCTGGCACACGCGCAGCCCACCGCGGCCCCCGCGGACGCCGAGACAGCCCCCGAGACCACGTCCGCGCCAGAAGAGCCCGGCCGCGAGCAGCCCGCGGAGGTCGACCTCGGCGCGCCCCCAGAGCCCGACACCCCGACGTCTGCGCCGGTCGAGGACGATCCCGACGCGCGCGCCCGCGATCACTACTTCCGCGGCGAGGAGGCCTACAACCTCGGCGACTTCGACCGCGCGATCGAGAACTTCGAGGCCGCGTACTCGCTCTCGAACCGCCCCGATCTCCTCTACAACGTCAGTCTCTCGTACTTCCGACGCTACGACGCCTCGCGCGAGCTCCCCGACCTCAAGCGCGCGCGCGCCGTGCTCGTGAACTTCGAGCTCGCGCTGCAGCGCGATCCCTCGCTCGGCGACATCGACCAGGTCCACGAGCTGATGAAGCGCATCGACAAGCGCCTGGCCGACCGCGCGCGGACCAAGGACGCCGGCCCGAGCGCGCCTGACGAGGGCACGAGCGACAGCGCGCCCGAGGGGCCGATGACCGCCGACGCCTGCCCGATCGAGCACGAGGCCGAGGACCCCGGGCGCGGGCAGCGGATCGGCGGCGCCGTGTCGATGGCGACCGGCTCGCTGATCCTCGCCGGCGGGATCGCGTCGATCGCCGCCTTTACGCTCAAGGGACAGGAATTTGAGAACACGCTGAGCGGCCTGCAGCAGGACTTCACGAGCGAGGGCTGCGAAGACGCGAGCTCGTCGCGCTGTGAGTTCCTGCAGCAGTCGATCGACACGACCGTCAACAACGGTCGTCAGGCCAACATCCTCGCGGCGACGCTCGGCTCGGGGCTGACGGCCCTCGGCGCCGCCGCGGTGATCACCGGCGCGATCTTCTATGTCCAGGGCAACAAGCGAACCAACCGCTGGGAGCAGAGCCGGCTGCAGGTCTCGCCGACCGCCCGCGGCGTGGTCCTCTCCGGCCGCTTCTAGCGGAGGGCGATCGGGCCGCTGCTGAACGCGTGGGCTCCCCCTTTCGGGCGGCGCGCGTCTGGGTACATGACGCGGACGAGCGCCCGCGCTCGCCGTTCTCGTCCCTTGAGCTTCGGCGTGACGCGAGCGCCTATTCTCGACCTCGCGGCGCGTTGGCTCTCGCCACGGCTGCTAGACCTTGACCTTGATCGTGAGCTCGAGCTCGCCGGTCTCGCCGCGCTGCTCTCGGACGCTCTCGACCTCGCCCATGCTCTTGGCTTTCTGCTTGAGCGCCCGGACGTAGACGCGCTGCAGCGCGCGCTGGATCGTCTCGCGGACCTCGGGCTCGACCTTCAGCAGCGAGCGCACGACGTTCTTCTGGGCCGTGTCTTTGGCCCGCTCGGCCGCCTTCTCGAGCCGCGTGTTGACCTCGCCCTTGTTGTAGCCGCGGACGTTGACGCGGTTGTGCTCGCGTCGCTCGACCGTGACCTTGTCGCCCTCGGCCTCGAGCACGGCCCGCGCCTCGCCGACGGTCGACTCGACCGCGCCGTCGGCACGCTCCTTCCAGCCCTCGGCCTTGAGCTCCTCGCGCAGCATGCTGACCATCTCGCCAGGTGGGAGAATGTCGAGCATCTCGAGCTCCATGCAGAGATGGTCTTCGGCCTCGATCGTGGCGGAGGCCTCGTACGCCGGGACACGGTAGGCGCGGCTCATAAGGAGCTCATCGTAGCGCACCGGAGAGGCCCACGCGAAGCGCGGTTAAGCGATCGGCCTGCGGCACTAGCAGGCGCTCGGCGTCGCCGAGCACGATCCGCGCCTCCTCGTAGCGGTCGTCGCCGTAGCGCTCGTCGGCGAGCTCGTCGCGGCGCTCGAGCAGGCGCTCGCCGACGGCGACGACCCGCGCGACGCGCTCGAGCAGCGCGTCGCGCTCGGCGATCGAGCGCGGCGAGTGATGGATCAGCGCCCTCCGGCGCTCGTTGTCCGGCTCGCCCGTGAACACCTCGGTCGCCAGGCCGGCGGCGAAGCGCATCAGCGCGCGCGCGAGGTCGAGGCGACGCGCGCGCTCGAGCAGCTCGAGGTAGGTCTCGAGCGCCTCCGCGATCGCGTCGAAGCGCGCCGTGAATTCCTCGGTCTTCGACAGCCGCAGCGCGTTTATGACCTCGCCGGTCCAGCTCTCGACCAAGAGATCGTCGAGGCACTCGAGCATCCGGACGGCCCCCGGCGTCAGCAGCCGACCGAAGCTGCTCGAGAGGTCAGCGCAGTCGGGGGGCACCGCCGACTGCAGGCTCGCGAGCGCGAGCAGCGGCGAGCCCAGCGCCATCCGCCGCGAGAGCTCGTCGCGGACCTCGGGCATCATCTGCAGGATCGAGAGATGTCGCCAGGTCAGGGTGTACAGCAGCCAGTCGCCGGTGTCGGTACCTGGCACTTGGACCACCCGGCGGATCACGCGGCGCGCCTCCCTCGTGGCGCGCTCGCCGACGCGCGCGAGGCTCTGTCGCGAGAGCCCGTCGAGGCGCTGCGCGAGCTCCCACCACAGCCGGTACGAGGCCTCGGTGAAGCGCAGGCGAAACTCGGGCGCGAAGCCGGGATCCCACAGTCGACCCGCGCGCCGTCGGGCGCCGCGCAGCACCGTCCGCTCCTCGCGACCGCCGGCGTCGCGAAGGTAGCGCAGACACGAGACCGCCATGCGCTGCGCGCCGACCTCGACGACCTCCGGGCGCAGCTCGAGCGGCGGCTTGGCGCGCACCCGCAGCCCTCGCCCGCGACACAGCACGTCGAGGATCTCGAGCGCGTGGGCCTCGCCCGGAGACACGCGCACCCGCGCGCTGGTCGTCTCAGTCATCGCGCTCCTCCCCTCGCTCTCGCGCTCCTTCGCGCGCTCCTTCGCGCGCGCCGTCAAGCCGTCGACGCGCGCCGAACAGCGGCCAGCCGTTGACGGTCAGCACGCCGCCCTTCAGCCGCAGCTCGACTTGGTTGTTCGCCGTGAACCTCGGGTCATCCTCGCTGTAGCGCGCGCTGAGAAAGTGCAGCACCTGGTTGCGCGAGCCGATCCAGCGTCGCGTCAGCGTCCGGGAGCTGGCCTCGTAGCGACCGTCGACGAGCAGATCCGTGGCCGCGAGCAGGCGCGAGGCGCCCGCGTCCCCCCGCGCGCGCTCGCGCAGCTCGGCGAGCGTGAAGCCCGAGAAGATCATCACCGTGAGGCCGCGGGCGCGGACTCCCTCGGCGACCCGCGCGAGCCCTCGCGCCTGCGCGAAGGGTTCGCCGCCGAGGAACGAGACGCCCTCGACCCCGGCGGCGCAGGCACGCTCGATCAAGGTCTCGGCGGGTATCGCCTCGCGCGGCGTGAACTGAAGCATCTCGGGGTTGCAGCAGCCCTTGCAGCGCATCGGGCAGCCCTGGACCCAGATCGCGAAGCGCACGCCGGGGCCCTCGGCCTCGGTCCGCGGGACGATCGCGGCGACGTTGAGCACGTCTTCCTCGTCGCCGCGCCCCTCGCCGCCACGGCCCTCCGTCGGCTCCTCTGCTGCGGTCCGCTCCACGCTCTGCATTGTAGGACCCAGCGACGCCGCGGGGGTCGAAGACTCGAGGGGCGCGCGCGCGCTCGTTCCCAGCGCCTTTCTGTAGCGCGCTGGAACGCTTTCTCTATCTGGGCGCGCGCGAACTTACTTCCGCCGGACCCCGGATTGGTGTAGCCAAGACACTGCAGCGCGGAGCGTCGTACAGCCACGCGATCGCGCACACCGACGAGCTCTCCATGAACCTCCGGACCTTTCTCACCGCAATTCCCCTCTCGATCACGCTCTGCGCACTCGGCTGCAGCGGCGAGCGAGCTCCCGCGCCGAAGACCGTGACGAAGTCCGGAGGCGACACGAAGGGCAAACACGCGCCGAAGGGCAAAAAAGGCAAGGGCAAGCAGGGCAAGAAAGGCAAGAAGGGCAAGCAGAACCGGCCCCCGCTGCAGCGCATCTGTAAGCAGGTCAAGTGCACGGAGGCGCAGCGCGCCACGCTGCAGCCGCTCATCAAGCAGGTCGCCGAGAACTTCAAGACCGCCTTCGAAACGCACAAGGCCCGCCAAGACGCGCCCGACCCCGCCGACGCCGGGCTCGCGGCCAAGTTCCGCGGCGAGGCGCTCACCCCCGAGGACCTCAAGGCCCACCACGACGCGATGAAGGCGGCGCACGATCAGCTCCCCAGCGATCCGGCGATCGCGAAGTGGCTCAAGAGCCGCGACGAGCTCGTGCTCACGCTCCACGCGTCGCTCAACCCCGACCAGCGCGCCGCCTTGGTCGACGGCGACACCGGCATCCTGCTGCGCTTCGCGAAGCTCCGCGACGATCCGACCAGCAGCAAGCACCTCCGCGACGCGCAGCGCGAGGGGCACAAGTCCGCCGACATCCAGAAGTTCTGCGCTGCGGTGCAGTGCACCGACGAGCAGCGCGCGTCGCTGACCGCGAAGATCGAGGCCAAGCAGGCCGAGCACAAAGACGCGATGAAGGCCCAGGCTGACGCCGCCCGCGGCGCGGAGCAAGCCGCGATCAAGGCGGCCAACGATGTCGTGAAGGCGGCCTTCCGCGGCGACGCGTTCTCACAGACCGATCTCACGACCTACCACGAGCAGCTCAAGAAGGCGCGCGAGCTCCCGGGCATGCACGAGCGGGTCCAGGCCCACGCCGGGATGATCATCGAGGTGCACGGGATGCTGACGCCGGAGCAGCGCGAGCGCGCCGCCGGCGTCATCGAGCGCGAAGGCATGAACGGCCTCATGGGCGTGACGCACGGCAAGGGCGGCAAGAAGGGCGGCAAGAAGGGCGGCAGGAAGGGTCCGCCGGCCACCGTGACGGCTCCCGCCGCGCCCGCCGCTCCCGCGGCCCCCGCCGCCCCCGCTCCGGCAGCGCCCGCGGGCGCTCCCGCCCACTGAGAACGGGGTCCTGCGCGCGCCCCTCGGCAGGGCAGGTCGAGGGGGTCCGCGTGTTATGTCATGCCCCGTCATGACGACGGGCAAGCGCTTCGATTACGACCTCTTCACCATCGGCGCGGGCTCGGGCGGCGTCCGGGCGGCGCGCATGTCGGGCTCCTACGGCGCGCGCGTCGCGATCGCCGAGTACAGCGACCTGGGCGGCACCTGCGTCAACCTCGGCTGCGTCCCCAAGAAGCTGTTCGTCTACGCGTCGAGCTTCGCCGCTGACTTCGCCGACGCGCGCGGCTTCGGCTGGAGCCTAGGCGAGCGCGGGCACTCCTGGGCCCAGCTCGTCGCCCGCAAAGACCACGAGATCTCGCGACTCAACGGCATCTACGAGCGCTTGCTGCACAACGCCGGCGTCGACGTCGTCAAGGGCCGCGCCTGCGTGATCGACCCCCACACCGTCGAGGTCGACGGCGCGCGCTACACGGCCGAGCACATCCTCGTGGCGACCGGCAGCTGGCCGCGCATGCCCGGCATCGCGGGTGCCGAGCACGCGATCACCTCCAACGACATCTTCCACCTGCCGACGCTCCCCAAGCGGATCACGATCGTCGGCGGCGGCTACATCGGGGTCGAGTTCGCGGGGATTTTTCAGGGCCTCGGTCGGCAGGTCACGCAGCTCTACCGCGGCCCGCTGTTCCTGCGCGGCTTCGACGATGACATCCGCGCGGCGCTCGCCCGCGAGATGCGGCGTCGCGGCGTCGACCTGCGCATGAACATCAACGTCGAGTCCATCACCAAGCTCGGGGACGACGGCGGCTACCGGCTCGCGCTCACCGACGGCAGCGCCCACGAGACCGACCTGGTGATGTACGCCACCGGCCGCACCCCGCGGAGCCGCGGCATCGGCCTCGAGGAGGCGGGCGTCACGCTGGGCGAGCGCGGCGAGATCGTGGTCGACGAGCACTTCCGCAGCTCTACGCCGAGCATCCTCGCCGTCGGCGACGTGCTCGGTCGCGTCGCGCTGACGCCCGTCGCGATCCGCGAGGGCATGGCGGTCGCCAACACGCTCTTCAACAACAAGCCGACAACCGTCGACTACGAGTACATCCCGACCGGCGTCTTCAGCCAGCCGCCGATCGGTACCGTCGGCTACAGCGAGCACGACGCCCACGCCAAGGCGGCGCGCGGCCGCGTCGACTGCTACGTCAGCGAGTTCCGGGCGATGAAGAACACGCTGAGCGGACGAGAGGAGCGCACGCTGATGAAGCTGCTGGTCTGCCGCGACACCGACAAGGTCCTCGGCGCCCACATGCTCGGCCCCGACGCGCCCGAGATCATCCAGGGCCTCGCGATCGCGCTCAAGAGCGGCGCGACCAAGGCCCAGTTCGACGCGACCATCGGGCTGCACCCGAGCGCGGCCGAGGAGTTCGTGACGATGCGCCAGCCACGAGCCGAAGTACCGGCGATGTAGGGACGGGACAGGAGACCGAGACATGAAGATCCTCGCGTTCGCGGCCAGCAGCTCACGCAGCTCGATCAACAAGGCGCTCGTCCGGCACGCCGCCGAGCGCCTGCGCGCGGAGCTCCTGCCCCGCGCGGAGCTCGAGCTCCTCGATCTCAACGACCTCGAGGTCCCGACCTACAGCATCGACCGCGAGCGCGCGGACGGCATCCCGGCGGCCGCGACCCGCTTCTTCGAAATGATCGGCTCGGCGGACGCGCTGATCATCAGCTTCGCCGAGCACAACGGCGCGTACACGGCGGCCTACAAGAGCCTCTACGACTGGGCGAGCCGGATCGACGCGAAGGTCTTTCAGGGCAAGCCGCTGCTCGCGCTCTCGACCTCGCCCGGCGGCCGCGGCGGTAAGAGCGTGCTCGAGGTGGCGACCAAGGCCGCGCCGCGCTTCGGCGCCGAGCTCATCGCCAGTCTCTCGGTCCCGCGCTTTCACAACAACTTCGACAAAGAGCGCGGCGCGCTGCGGGAGGGCGAGCACGCCCGCGAGCTGACGCGGGTCCTCAAACAATTCGCCGCGCGGCTCGACCCGCGCCAGCGCACAACAAAGCTCCCGGCGCCCGGCGCCCCGATGTGGAACGAGCGCTACTCCGAGCGCTTCGCGTCCTACGGCACGGAGCCCAACGACTTCGTCCGCGCCGTCGCCAGCCGGATCCCCGCGGGCCCCGTGCTCGTGATCGCCGCGGGCGAGGGGCGCGACGCGGTGTACCTGGCCGAGCGCGGCCACGAGGTGACCGCGATGGACCTCTCGCGCGTCGGCTTGGAGAACGCGGCCAAGCTCGCGACCAAGCGCGGCGTCGCGCTCACGACCGTCGTCGCCGACCTCGCCGACTACGAGCTCGGCGACGCGCGCTGGGCCGGCATCGTCGCGATCTGGGCCCACGTCCCGCCCGCGCTTCGCCGCGCGGTGTTCGCCGCCTCCGTCACCGCGCTCCGGCCCGGCGGCGTCCTCATCCTCGAGTCCTACGCGCCGGCCCAGCTCACGACCGCCGGCAAGGGCGGCCCGCCCGTCGCCGAGCTGCTGCTCGACGCCGAGACGGCGCGACGCGAGCTCGCCGGCCTCGAGATCGAGCTGTGCCAAGAGACACGACGCACGATCTCCGAGGGTCGATATCACCTCGGCCTGAGCGCGACTACGCAGGTCCTCGGCGTCCGGCCGGCGTGAACGGGCGAATCTGTCTCGTTAGACATACGCGGCGCAATTCTTGATACGCTTCGCCGAGCTCACGCGCGAGCTCGCAGCGAAGATGCACCGCAAACGCCTCACCTCCCCCTCGCTCGCGCTCCTGCTCGCGGCGACCGGCGCCGCGTGCTTCGTCGACAGCGGGGGCGCCACCAACGCGGCCAGCACCGGCACCAGCACCGGCGCGGGTCCTGTCAGTGAGAGCGCCACGACGACCCTTGGCAGCAGCTCGGGCGCCTCCGAGACCAGCGGCGAAGAGACCGACAGCGGCGAAGAGACCGACAGCGGTGACGGCGATGGCGACGGCGACGGCGACGGCGACGGCGACGGCGACGGCGACGGCGACGGCGACGGCGACGGCGACGGCGACGGCGACGGCGACGGCGACGGTGACGGCGACGGTGATGGCGACGGCGACGGCGACGGTGATGGCGACGGCGACGGTGATGGCGACGGTGACGGCGACGGCGAGCTCGACCCGGTCGAGCTCTGCAAGGCCGTCGGCGACCATCTCCACCTGGACTGTGGGCTCGTGGAGCAGGGCGATATGGAGGCGTACTACTGCCTCGTGCTCTTCGAGTTCGGCGACGACTCGCCCGAGTGCCTCGTCGCGCTCGAGGACTACTTCTCGTGTCTCGCCGACGTCGCCTGCAATCTCTACCCGGAGGACGCGTGCCCCGAGGAGCGCGACCAGGCCGACCAAGCCTGCTTCTGACCACGACGAGACGACAACAGCCCTGACGAGCGACGCTCGCCAGGGCCGTTGTAATGTCGCGCGCCGAGCTGGTTACTCAGCGGCGGCGGTGAGCGCCATGGCGACGCCCATGTTGCAGCCGAGGATCTCCATCGTGAGCTTCTCGGCCTTCTCCTGATCGCCGCCGCGGGCGTTCTTGTGCTTCTCCGCCCACTCCTTGGCCATCTTCTTGGCCTCGTCGATGCAGGCGCTGTCATCCTTGGCGCAGCTGCAGGTCTTCTCTTTGAGCTTCTCCAGGTCCTCGACCGCAGCCTTGCCGCCGCAGGCGGAGAGCATGAGACCGGCACAGGCGGCGGAAACGATGAGCATCTTGCTGAACTTCATGGGGTGCGTCCGTTGCGTTGCTTGGTTTGAGATTCGGGCCCGAAGCCTCGTCGACCGAGCTCCGCGCTCCGCAGACCATTCGCGATTCATCGAAAAAATTCCAGTCCAAACCGCGCAAAAAACAAATGGCGCGGCGAGATTCAGCGACTCCGCTTCATCACCTGCGAGAAACGCAGGGCAACCCACATATTTTGCAGTCACCGTACGCGCTCGAAGCAGAATCTCCGCGCCGCCCCCCCGTTATCACCGCAACCGTTGCGGCCGTCAGACCACGCCGTGATCCAGCATCGCGTTCGCGACCTTCACGAAGCCCGCGATGTTGGCACCGTTGACGTATCGTCCTCCCCGCGCGACCGCGTCGCGGGCGCCGTCACGTCTTCACGAGCGCCTCAGCTGAGGTCCTCGAGGCGGGCGTCGGCGATCGTGTGCAGCTGCGCGAACTCGGACTGCGCCTGGAACATGGTGTCGTCGACCAGGTTCTGGCTCGTGTCCGGCTCGAGGCGACGCACGCGCTCCACGATCTTGCTGAGGTTGCGCCGCAGATCCGCGCGGAGCCGATCTTGGGCGAGCGCGAGCTCGTCGAGCTGCCGCAGCAGCACGCGCCCGCGGTCGCTGGTGAGCATGCCGCCGAGCGCGGCCACGAGCTCGCCGAGCCGCCACGACGCCGGCGAGTCGACGCAGTCCTGCAGCCGACGCAGCGTCGACAGCTCGCTCTGGAACGAGACCGCGCCGGGCTGCGTCACCTCGCTCGCGCCGTGCTCCGTCGAGCCCTGGAGCCCGACGCCGGTCGGCGCCTCGACGCTGGCGATCGTGTCCTGGGGGCCGCCGGCGCGGAGCAGCGCGTGCGAGACCGGCGCTGGCCCCGACGGCGGGGTCGTGACCGGCCGCGGCTCGGGCTTGGGTCTCGACCGGGTCTCCGCCTCGGCCTTGGCGCTGGCCTTCGCCTTCGCGCGCGGGTCGAGCCGCGCGACCTTGGCGCTCGCGCCCCACTGCTTGTACTGCCGCGACGCCTTCATGACGAAGGCGTCGCCGACCCCGCCCATGTGGCGAGCGCGGAAGTGCCGCGCGCAGCACTCGTTCCCGATCGCGGCGATGTGGACCTGCTCGCTTGTGCGGGCGACTCGCTGCGCCTGCTCGTAACACGCGAGCGCGTCCTCGCTGCGCCCCTCGACGCGCGCGAGCTCGGCGACGACCAGCTGGTAGCGCGCGAGGAAGTTCTCGGCGCAGTGCTCGCTCCAGACTTCGAATCGATCGCGGGCCATCCGGATCATCGCGATCGCCTCGCCGCGCGCGCCGTCATCCTCGAAGCTGCTGTACAGCGCCGCCATGGTCAGCGCGCTGTAGAACAGGAAGTCGGGGAACATCGCGAGCGAGGAGAGCACGACCTCCTGGGCCTCGCGCGCCGCCTCGGCCGCGGCCGCGTGCTCGCCGATCGTGTACAGGAGCTGCAGCTTGCGCACGTAGTACCAGCAGCTCGCCGTCGCCTGCCCCTGGCTCGCGAGCGCGGCTTCGAAGTCCTCCTCGTCGAAGCCGGGGCTCGAGAAGCTGTCGTCCGCGTTCGTCGTCCCGCACAGCGCGCGCGCCAGCCGCTCGATCGCGCGGATCATGTGCGCGATGAATTCTGTCTTGCCGCAGTAGGCCTCGGCGATGCGCGTCTCCGCCTCGCTGCAGACCTCGATCAGCGGGGCGCCGAGCTCGAGCTTGTTGAGCACGAAGAACGCGGCGCAGTAGCCCTGGTAGAGCAGGTCACCGCTCTCGGCCGCGGCCTCGTGGGCCGCGCGAAGATAGGGGACGCTCTCGGCGTAGGGCCGCGTCCACGGCGAGATCATCGCGCCGAACACGAAATGGGTCCGCGCGCGCATCGCCGTCAGCCCGTCTCGCTCCACCAAGTCGTGGGCGAGCTTGCCGAAGCGATAGCCGTCCTCGTAGCGACCGAACATCGGCCCTAGGATCATGCCGATGGCCGTGTAGCCGCCGGGCGCGAAGGGCGTCTGACCGCGCTGGATCGTCTCGCGGACCATGACGCAGGCGAGCGTCGCCATCAGCTCGCGGCCGAGGTGGAAGGCCGGCGCCATCAGGGCCGCGAACAGCTCCATCAGCGTCGCGTCGTCCTCCTGCTCGACCGGCAGCAGCTCGAGCAGCGACTCGATCTCGCGCCCCGCGAGCGCCTCCCAGACCTCGTCCTGCGCGAGCCCGGCCGCCGTCGCGCTCGGGGCCTCGGGGAGCTTGATGCCGGCGCGATCGAGGCAGCGGATCCCGACCGCGAAGGCGTCGGCGTTGCGCGCCCGCGCGGTGTGAAACTTGACCTCGAGGATCGCGACCGCCGCCGCGCGCCCGAAGCTGTCGGCGCGCGCGCGCAGCAGCTCAAACCGGCGCGTCGCGCCGGCGTCATCGCCCGCGAGGTAGCAGCACTCGGCCAGCTCGTGCTGCAGCGCCCACGCCAGCGCCGGGAGGCGCTCCCAGGCGTCCTCGGGCAGGCACTCGACGCCGGCGAAGAAGTACCGGACCGCGCTCGCGTAGGCGACCGACGCCTTGGCGCGGCGGCCCGCGTCGAGGTTGAGCCGCGCCAGGCGCTCGCGCTCGTCCGCGTCGCGAACGCGCGCGCGGGCCTGGTTGTAGTGCCCGACGATCTCGAACAAGCGCGCGGCGTCGGGCGCCGGCGTCTCGTCCAGCAGCGCCCGCGCGATCGAGAGCCGGAGCTCGGGGAGCGCCTCGCGATCGAAGGCGGCGTGGGCGGCCTGCTGCGCCCGATCGTGCACGAAGCGGTAGCCCGCGCCCTCGCGCGCGATCAAGCCGTGCAGCGCGGGCTCCTCGAGCGACGCCGCGAGCTCGTCCTCCGCGTCCGCGCGCCCGAGCGCGCGGGCCAGCGTCGCGCCGGTGAAGCGCAGCCCGAGGCACGAGGCGACCGCGAGCGCCCGCTGGTGCGACGCCGAGAGCGCGCGGATCCGCGGCAGCAGCAGCGCGATCACGTCGCCGCCGAAACGCCGCGCCGCGATCGCGCGCGCGTCCCAGGACCAGCGCTGCGTCGCCGCGTCGAGGCGCAAGAGCCCCTCGAGCCGCAGGGACGCGATGAACTGCGTGACGAAGAAGGGGTTGCCGCCGGTGTTCGCGTGGACCAGCCGGGCGAGCTCTCGCACGTCGTCGACCGTGCACGAGAGCGTGTCCGCGAGCATGCGCGCGACCTCGTCGCCGGCGAGCGTCGTCGGGCTCAGCTCCTCGACGCGGAGCGAGTCGGACTCGCGCAGCGTGACCAGGCAGTTCATCCACGGGTGGCTCGCGCCGACCTCGTCGCTGCGCCACGAGCAGAGCACGAGCAGATCGTGGGAGTCGCCGCGCGCGAACAGCCGCTCGAGCAGCGCGAGGCTCGCGGCGTCCGCCCACTGCAGGTCCTCGAGCACGAAGACCAGCGGCCGACCTGGCTCGGCGAACAGCTCGACGAAGCGGAGCGCCGCGCTGTAAAAACGCCGCTGTCGCTCCTCTGGCTCGAGCGGCGGGAGCGGCCGCTGGGGCCCGAGCAGCCGCGCGAGCTCCGGGAGCTGCTCGGTCAGCAGGCACGCGCTCGCGCCCAGCGCGTCGAGCACGCGCTCGCGCCAGGCCTCGCGCTCGTCGGCCAAGGCGGCCTCCGCGGCGAGCTCCCGCAGCGCCTCGACCACGCCCTCGTAGGGCCGCGGGCGATCGTACTGCTGAAATTTCCCGCGCGCGAAATGACATGACCTTTCAGACACCCACCGACGAAACGCGCGGATCAGGCTGGTCTTGCCGACGCCGGCGACGCCGAGGATCAGCGTCAGGACCGAGCCGCTGCCGCGCGCGACGCTCTGGTACGCGCGCCGCAGCGAGTCGAGCTCGTCCTCGCGCCCGTACAGCCGCGTGGGCGGCGAGCGGTCCCCGTCCCGCGCCGTGACGTCCGCCCCGCCGACCGACGCGCGCCGCCGCGGCGCCGCCCCCTCGAGCTCGAGCACCTCCTCGAGCGCTGACGTCGGCAGCCGCGCGAGCGCGGCCGAGGCCTCGCGCATCGAGCCAGGGCGCTCGCGCGGGAGCTTCGCCAGCAGCGCGCCGACGAGCTTGTCGAGCTCCGGCGGGACCGAGGGGACGAGCTCGCGCAGGCGCGGCGGCGGCTTGTGAAGATGGGCCGCGAGCACCTCGCCGACGCCCTCGCCGGTGAAGGGCGGGCGCCCGGCCACCATATGAAACAAGAGACACCCCAAGGAGTAGATGTCGGCGCGATGATCGACGTTGCTCGCGCTGCGGCACTGCTCCGGCGCCATGTACGTGGGGGTCCCCAAGATCGCGCCGTCGACGGTCTGCCCGGTCGAGCGCCCGCGGTCGTCGAGCAGCTTCGCGATCCCGAAGTCGAGGATCTTGGCGCGCTCGCCCCCCGACAGCGACGCGTCCGGGATCAGGTGAACGTTCCCGGGCGTGAGGTCGCGATGGATGATGCCGTGGGTGTGCACGGTGCCGAGCGCGTCCGCGATCTGCTGGCCGATAATGACAGCGGCGGAGACCGGCATACGGCCGAGGCGCTCGATCCGCTGCCCCAGGCTCTCGCCGGCGAGCAGCTCCATGATGATGTACGCGCCCACCTCAGCGCGCGTGCCGAAGTCGAAGACCTCGACGATCGCCGGGTGGTCAATCGCGCTCGCGGCCCGCGCTTCTTGGAAGAAGCGCTGGACCACGCTCGGCTGCGAGCTCCACATCGGCAGCAGCACCTTGACCGCCGCCATCCTCCCGCTGGGTGCATGTTCTGCGCCATAGACGACGGCCATGCCCCCTCGCCCAATTCGCGAGGTGAGCCGGTAGCCACCGACGAGCGCGCCAATCATGCACAGGGAGCGTATCACGCTGTTGACGCCACGCTGTCGCATGCTCTTTGGTGCAGGCTAGCTCGACGGCCGCGGCCCGGCCGGACGCAATCGCGCGCCGCGAAGCGTCGTTCACCCCGCGCGAGGGCGCCGAGACTTTCGCCGCAGCTCAATGGTCAAAACCGGCTATTGTGCGCAGCGCCAATGACACGCCTGCAGGGAAAAGTCGTCCTCATCACCGGCGCGGCCGGGGGCCTCGGCGAGGCCTTCGCCCGCGCGGCGGCCCGCGAGGGCGCGCGCCTCGTGCTCACCGACCTCGACCCCGAGGGGATCCACGCCTACGCCGACTCGCTCGACGCCGAGCGCCTGATCCTCGCGCACGACGTCACCTCGCGCGCGGCGTGGGAGGAGACCATCGCGGCCACGCGCGCGCGCTTCTCCGCGCTCCACGGGCTGGTGCACAACGCCGGCCGCGGCACGCCCTTCCTGTTCAGCGAGATGAGCGACGCGCAGTGGCGCGCGATGATGGCCGTCAACCTCGACAGCGTGTTCATCGGCACCCAGGTCGCGCTGCCCCTGCTCGAAGAGTCAGGCCCGGCCAGCGTAGTCAATATTAGCTCGGTCGCGGCGATGGTCTGCACCGCCGGGATGACGGCCTACTGCGCGTCCAAGGCCGGCGTCCGCATGCTGACGAAGTCCCTCGCGGTCGAATTCGCGCTTCAAGGCCTGCCGATCCGCGTCAACTCCGTGCACCCCGCGTTCACGCGGACGCGCATGGTCGAAGATATCCTCGCGGCCAGCGGGGATCCTGCGCGCGCGGAGAAGCGGCTCGCGCGCGCGATCGCGCTCAAGCGCCTCGGCGAGCCGCGGGAGATCGCCGGCGTCGTGATCCACCTGCTGAGCGACGAGTCGAGCTTCACGACGGGCGCCGAGCACGTCATCGACGGCGGCCTCACGGCCATGTAGCGCCAGCGACGGCGCGAGCGTGCTTTCTTGATCAGGGTCAGCGTCAGTCAGCGTCAGCGACGCGAGCGCTCGGTCGCGACGTTGACCGCGATCTCGCGACCGTCGAGTTCGCGACCATCGAGCTCCGTCAGCGCTTTCTTCGCCTCCGCCTGCGAGGCCATCGTCACGAAGCCGAAGCCGCGCGAGCGACCGGTGTCACGATCCAGCACGACCACCGCGTCGACGACCTCGCCGCAGGTCTCGAACAGCTGCCGGAGCTCGTCCGTGGTCGTGTCCCAGCTCAGGCGACCGACGAACAGCCGCGCGCCGCGGCTGCCTCGGCGCTCGCGGGTCCGTCGTCCTTGATTCCGCGTCGTCACCAAGGGCGGCAGCGCCTCGTCGGGTGACTCCTGCTCTTGCTGCTTCATGGCCGCGTGGGCGCGCGCCGCCGCGACCTGGATCTCATCCGCAGTGGCGATCGGGATCCCGTCCAGATGTTGCCGCTGCTCTCGATTCTGTCGGAGCCGCTCTCGCTTCTCGCGCTTCTTCTTCGCCTTCTCGGCCTCTCGCATCCGCTTGCCAGCCGAGTAGTTCCCTCGTGCCATGTCTCGTCACTCTCTCTCGAACGCTCATCCAGGAGACGCCAACACCAACCAAGACGCCTCCTACACCTGTGATCAGTGTATCACAGCGAGGCACGCTCAACGCGCGCGCGCGAGCGTGCCGAGCGAGAACACGCGCTCAGAAAGCGCGAGAGGCAGCCCTCGCGGGCTGCCTCTTGCGACCTGTCCGTTCCTTCTTGTTCGGCCTTAGCCGGGCTGGAGCACGAAGGGGTAGGAGACGATGACGCTGCCGCCACCGCGCGGCTTCGGGAACTTCCAGCGGCGCACCGCCTTGGCGATGCAGTTGCCCACCGCGGTGTCCTTCAGCGTGGTCGACTGCACGACCGCCGAGGGCACCTTGCCCGAGCCGCCGATCGTGAACTGCACGACCACGCGACCCTTGAGGTTCGGGTCCTTGCCGAGGCCGATGTTGTAGCAGTGACGGACCTCGTTGATGTGCGCGCGCACGATACGACGGATGATGTCCTTATCCAGCGCGCCCTGGACCTTCGCCTTCGCCTGGCGAACGCGAGGCACTCGCTTGCCGCGACCGCCGAAGCCCGCGCCCGAGCCGCGGCCGTAGCCTGAGCCCGAGCCGCCGCCGCCGCCCTTGCCGATCAGGCCGGTGTTGCCGAGGCCGATGGTACCCTC
>JAUIKS010000040.1 GCA_030430565.1 Polyangia bacterium | reverse complement strand
GCTCGGCGAGCGCCCCGATCAGCCGCCTGACCCTACGGTCCTCTCGGCCGCGACGGACGAGCTCCACTACGTCGCGTCGATCATCGAGAACCTCGCGCTCGCGGCCAAGCTCGAGGCCGGCGCCCCGCCGCGCGCGCGCGCGCCGGTCGAGCTCAACGCGCTCGTCGCCCGCGTGCTCGCCCGTCACCGCGTGCTCGCGCGCGCCCGCGGCGTGGCGCTGGAGGGCGCGTGCCTGGAGGAGCCAGCGGTGGTCGACGCGGACCTCACGATGCTCGAGCAGGCGGTCAGCAACCTCGTGCACAACGCCGTCCGCTACAACGAGCGCGGCGGGCACGTCGCGGTCCTGCTCGAGAGGCCGCGTCCCGATCGCGTTCGCCTGCGCGTCGTCGATGACGGCCCGGGGATCCCGGACGACGCGGTCGCGCGGCTGGTCCAGCGCGGCGCGCGGGGGGACGCGGCGCGGACCCGTGAGCCGGGGGGGCAGGGCCTCGGCTTGGCGATCGCGTTCCGCGTCGCGGCGCTGCACGACATGACCCTCGAGCTCAGCCGGTCGGAGTACGGCGGCCTGCAGGTCGAGCTCGGCGCCGACGCGCGCGCGCCGTCGTGATCGCGCGGGCGCTCGTCGCCGTCACGGCGCGCGCAGCTCGGCGACCACCACGCGGTGATCCGAGGCGAGCTCGCTGGTCTCGAGCGGCAGCGGCTCGCCGTATTTTTCAAGGCCCTGACCCACGTCGAGCGGCTCGTCCTCCGAGCTGTAGACCTCGGTCACGAGCGCGTCCTCCTGCGAGAGCGCGGCCAGCAGCGCGGGCCCGACCATCAGGTAGTCGATGCGCCGGCTCGAGCCGATCCGCGTCGACCAGTCGCCGTCGAGCTGCTGGGCGTCGAGCGCGGTCGCGTGGCCCCAGTCGGGGTCTCGCAGGTAGAAGAACGGCTCGTTGCGAACGCCTGGCCCTTCGAGCAGCGCGGCGAGATCGGCCCCGAGCGAGTAGGTCACCGGCAGGCCGTCGGGCAGCGCGCTCAACGGGTCGGGGTCGTGGGGGCCCTGGTCGACCTCCTCGTTGAAGTCGCCGACGAGCATGTAGTAGCCGTCCACGAGCGCGCCGGCCTGGGCCATGCGCGCGGCCTCGACGGCGCGCCGAAAGTCGTCGCTGGGCTCCCAGCCCGACTTGTAGTGGGCGGCGACGATCGTCAGGTCGGCGCAGGGCTCGGGGCGGTCGACGGTCGCCTGGACGAAGGAGCGCGCGACGTCGTTGGCCTCGGGGTCGCCCGAGAGCAGCGCGGGGTCATGGATGAGCGCGCCGGTCAGCGGGCGGCGGCTGATGATCGCGTTGCGCAGGTCGCCGAAGGGGTTCTGCTCCGGGGCGACCAGCTGGTCGTAGCCGGTCTCGGCCATCAGCGACGCGAGGTGCTCGAGGTCCTGGTCCCCCTCGATCTCGTTGAGCGCGACGACGTCGGCGCCGAGGCGCTCGAGGATCGCGCGCGCTGCCAGGTAGGGCTCGCTGCCCGGGGCGCCGACGCCGGCGATGTTCCAGGTCGCGACGCGCAGGGTCTGATCGGGCTCCTCGCAGACCGGCGGGGGGCCGGTCGTCGCGCCGGCGCCCGCGCTGCCGTCGGTCTCGCTCGTGGTCGTCGTGGTCACCGCCGCCGCGCTGCTCGAGCCGGCGCTCGAGCTCGTGGTCGAAGTCATCGTCGCGCCCGCGCTGGTCGGGCCCGTATCTTCCGCGCTCGCGGTCTCGGCCGCGCTCGAGCTCGCCGCCGCGTCGGTCGTGCCGGTGGCGCTCGAGGTGTCCGTGTGGATCCCCTGGTGGCAGGCCGACGCGAGCGTCAGCGCGAGCGCGAGCGCGAACGAGTGCGCGCGGACTCGGCGATATGGCTTTTTGTTTAGGTGCACGGGGCGCGGGACTCGACGTCGCGGCGTCCGTGCCAGGCGAGCGTTGCTAATTCAAAAAATTCTACGGCTCGGCGCGCGGGCTTGGCAAGCGCCCGTGCCGACCTGGCCCTACATACAGAGCCACTGCTCGCCGCCGCCGCAGGCCTCGCAGCAGGCCTCGGCGCTCGGCGGGCACGGGCAGATGTCCTCGATCCAGGCGCGGGTGCAGGTGCCCGCGGCGCAGGAGTCGTCGCTCTCGCCCGCGCAGGTCTGGTAGCAGCCGGCGGTCGGGCTCGCGTAGGAGTCGTCGGGCGGCGGCTGGCAGCCCGGAGACGCCCAGACCTCGTCGCCCTCGCAGTCGCTCGTGTCGCCGCCGGTCGCGTTGGTCTCGGACTCGCCGTCGCCGCCGTCGCAGGAGAGCAGCGCGAGGCCGAGCGCGGCGGCGCCGATGAGAGGTACGAGCGTGGTGAAGCGCGTCATGATGATCCTCGCCGTTAGAAGATGTGACCGATGTCGATGTAGACGCCGGTGTTCTGCAGCGACATCGAGTGGCCGACGTCGACGCGGACGATGAAGGTCTCGCCCCACTTGACGCGCAGGCCGCCGCCGAGGCCGAGCGCCCAGTCGGTGAAGCCGCCGTCGAGGGGGACGCCGTTGATCGTGACGGGGCGGTAGTCCGCCCACACGCGGCCGGTGTCGGCGAAGCCGACGGCGCCGATGTGGAAGCGCTGGTCCTTGATGTTGAAGCGCACGAGCATGCTGCGCAGCTCGAAGTTGCCGATCGCCTTGAGCTTGCCGTGGAAGCGCTGGCGCGGGACGCCGCGCACCGACCAGCCGCTGCCGGGCCCCGGTCGGTCGAGGAACGCGCCAAAGCGGGTCAGGGTCCACAGCGGCGGCTTGCCGACGATGAAGTCGCCGATGCCGCGAAAGCCGAACACCAGCCACTCTTTGTAGATCGACTTGTACCAGCTGGTGTTGACGTTGAAGCCCGCGTACGCGAGGCCCTTGTCGACACCCGGCGCGCCGCGGACCGAGATCTCGGTGAAGGTGCCGCGGGTCGGCGTGTACTCGTGGTCGCGGGTGTCGATGAGGAGGCCGGTGCTGCCGCGCAGCACGGCGTGGTCCTCGTCGCCGTGCAGCAGGCGCGCCATCTCCCGGCCGTCGGGGGTGTCTTGCTGCTTGAGCAGGTGGTCCTGCTCGAGCCGGCTGCCGGGGTAGAGGTTGACGACGCTGTAGAGGAAGCCGACGCCGACGAAGACCTCGAGGCGGCGCTTGTACTCGGGGGTCGAGCGGTCCCAGACGTTGATCCGCCCCCAGATGTCGCCGTAGGGGTAGATGCGGTCGTACTGGTGGAAGCGGCGCGCGTTGTTGAAGTCCTCCTCCTCGAGCTCGGGGTCGTAGCCCAGCCACGGCTCCTCGGCCTTCGCGGCGCTGCCGAGGCCGTAGTAGCCGATGGTCGTGTGACGCCGAAAGCCGACGATCGCCTTGATGCGCAGGCGATTGTTCAGCAGCCCGGGGAAGTCCATGTCGAGGTAGTCGTCGTGGAAGGGGACCTCGACGCCGCCGGCGCCGCCGGGCTTGCTCTTGGCGGTGGCGTAGAGCAGCAGCTCGAGGCGCCACTTGTAGGGACGGTAGCCGGGCGCGAATTTGGCGAGCGTACCGATCAGGCCGAAGCCGAAGCCGAGGTCGCTGTCGTAGTTGACCGCTGGGAGCGCGCCGTACTCGAGGCGGTTGGGATCTTTCTCGCCCTTCTTGCCCTTCTTTCCCTTCTTGCCCTTCTTCTTCCTGCGGCGCTTTCGCTTGCCCTGCGCATCGTCGCCCTCGGGGTCCTCCTCGGGACCGAGCGCCTCGGCGCTGTCGGCCTCGCCGTCTTCCTCGTCGATGACGGCGCGCACTTGATCGGGCGCGGGCGCGGGCGCGGGCGCGCGGGTCTCCGTGTTCGGGGGCGCCTCGACCTCCAGCGGTGTGGTCGCGGGCCGCGAATTCCCGGGCAGGGGGCCGGAGTCGGTCGCGCCCACGGGAGCCGACGCGGGCGCGTCAGCGGGGCTCGCGGGCGCGGCCTGAAGCGAGCTCGTGGCGCCGAACGTCAGCGTGGCGGCGACAACAACCGCGAGCGTGTTCAATCCAGCGCGGAGCGTGGGCACGACGTGCAGTATCGTCTAAAAACTCCGCGCTCGCAGGGCGCTTCGGCCCGCGCGAGTCGCATAGCGATGCGCACATGCAGGCGTCGCGCGCCGCCCAAGGAAAAATCACCCGTTTCGGCGCGGGCCGGCGGAGAATTTTCTCGCGTTCGAGTGTCTACACTCGGCGCTCGCGCCCGTCGAGGCGGACGCTGGCGCACAGGCCTAAAAAACCTCGTGGCGAAAGCCCATCCCGAGGCGCTGGCACAGCGGCCGCAGCACCCGGACCAGCCCCCTGGGTCCGCACATGAACAGGTCGACGCGGCCAGGCGCGTGCTCGCGCAAGATCGCGGTCAGCAGCGGCTCCCAGTCGGGGCGCCCCATGTTCGTCCGCGCGCGCAAGCCCGTCACGAGATCGGCGCGCGTTCGGGCGTACAGCAGCTCGCGCGCCAGCACCAGCGAGGCGGACTTGAGGTCGTCGCGGCCGCCCGTCATGTAGATCTGGATGTCGAGCTCGACGTCGACCTCTGCGGCGTCGCGCTCGGCCTGGGCGAGCAGCTCGACGAACCACTCGAAGGCGTGCTGGTCGCGGTTGATCCAGATGAAGTGGACCTTGCGCAGCGCGCTCTTTTGACCGCCGGAGCGCGCGCGCAGCAGGATGCTCTGGATGATCGCGGCGAACGGCGTGACCCCGATCCCGGCGCCGACCAGGACCGCGTGCTGGGACTCGAAGATGTGGGCGCTCGGCGTGCCGAAGGGGCCCTCGAGGTAGACCTTGAGCGGCGCCGGCGGGGCGCCCCGCTGGGCGAGCGCCTCGCGCTGCTGACACAGCGCGTGCAGGGCCTTCGTCCAGTTGCCGAGGCTGCGCACGTGCACGCTGACGGTCTCGCGCTGCTCGGGCGCGCTGCTGATCGTGAACGGGTGCCACTCGTGGCGCGCGAGCTCGGGGACGCACAAAAACAGGTAGTCGCCGGCGCGGTGCTCCCAGCCCGGCGGGCGCGCGATCTGCAGGTTGGTGACCGCCGACGGCAGCAGGTTGACCTCGGCGACCTCCGCCTCGCGCACGCGCTGACGCAGCCGGAGCGCGCGCCCGACGAGGTAGCCGAGCACCGGCGCCAGCGCCCAGATCCAGAACACGGGGCCGTGCACGAGCGCGAGCGCGAACCACGCGAAGTAGCCGAGGTGCGAGAAGTAGAACAGCTCGAAGTGGCCCGAGCGCCGCACCTGGTCCAGCGCGAAGAACCACATGAAGCCGAACACCAGCATCAGCAAGAGGCCGGTGAGGCCGGCGCGGGTCCGCAGCAGGAGGTCAAAGAAAGGTGCCTCGAGGACCAGGTAGTTGCCGAAGTGCGCGAGCGTGTGGACGATCGCGAAGCCGAACATCACGTGGCCGACGAGCTTGTGGAAGCCGACGCTCGCGTCGACCGGGATCACGCGCGCGGCCGGGGTCGCGCGCAGCCAGGTCATGAGGCGGCGCATCATCGGCACGAGGATCAGCGCGCCGTTGAAGTTGAGGCAGGCGCCGCAGCCCCGCGCGAGCTGGACCAGGCCGTTGGCGCCCTGGAGCGCGTAGCGCTCGACCGCGCCGGCGAACAGCAGGAGGTTGACGAGCATGTAGAGCGCGAGCAGCAGCAGCTCGGCGCCGTGGGCCTCGAGGTAGTGCGCGAAGCGTCGCGCGAGCGAGCTGCGCGGCGGGCTCGCGGCCGCCTCCTGCCGCATCGTCGACCAGACCGCGCGCCCCTCGGTCACGCGCTCGAGCACCTCGGGGTAGCGCGCGAGCACGGCGGAGAATTCCTCGAAGGTGATCCTGCCGTCGTCGTCGGCGTCGGCCTGCTCGAACAGCGCGTCGATCATCTGCTCGACGAGCGCGCGCGGCAGCTCGAGGCGGTTCTCGGCGAGGCCGAGGTAGATGAGCCGATCGAGCTCCGCGCGGATGATGAAGCCGTCGTGGTCGTGGTCGTGAAAGCCGAACAAGAACGAGAGCTTGTCGCGCTGCGAGCCGAACACGACGCGGCCGATCGCGTCGACGAACTCGTCTTTCTCGATCGCGCCGCTGCTGTCGCGGTCGAAGAGCTCGAAGAGCTTGACCGCGATGAACTCGGTCTTGAGCTTCAGCGCGGCGCGCAGCGACTTCGGGTTGATCGTCCCGCGATCGTCGGCCGCGTCGCTGAAGGCCGCGCGCAGCTGCTCGAGCTTCGCGCGGTCCTCCGCGCTCGTCTCGGTGAGCGCGGCGGGCTCGGGGGGCGAGGGCGACTCCATGGCGCGACCGTCGCCTCGTTGTACCGAAGCTCGACGGCGTCTGCGGTCGCTCGTGGGCGCAGGCGATGGTTTTTCGCGCGGCCGCGCGCGACGACGCGCGACGCCGCGCGACGACGCGCGTGTCCTGGTTCTTGGAGCAGGTTTCAGCGGAGCGCGCTCGCGCGGATCCGCTCAGCCGCGCAGCTCGAGACGCAGCGCGTCGGCGAGCGCCTCGTACTCGCCGAGGCCGTTGTAGAGCTGCGCCGAGATCCGCAGCAGCCGGCGCGGCGGCGCCGGCCAGGGGATCACGGGGACCTCGACGTCGTAGCGCTCGAGCAGGACATCCTGCAGCGGGTCGAGGTAGAGCGGCGGGCGCAGCGAGCCCGGCGCGCCGTCGGGCAGCGGGACCGAGGCGAGTGAGCCGATCAGCTCGGGGGGCGCCGGCGCGTCGAGCTCGAGCGCCTCGCACAGCAGCGCGCGCCCCTGCAGGCAGAGCGCGTGGTTGTGGGCGCGCAGCGCGTCCCAGCCGCCCTCGAGCCGCGAGCCCATGAACTCGATCGCGGCGGGGATCGTGAGCCACGGCGTCGGGTCGCAGGTGCCTGTCCAATCATGCAGGAGACGAAAGCGTCCCCGGTCGGCGCGCGGAGAGTTCGCGCCGTGGCTGATCACCAGCGGCGGCGCCTGGGCCTGCAGGTCCTCGCGGACGTGCAGGAAGGCCGCGCCCTTGGGCGTGCAGATCCACTTGTGCGCGTTGCCGGTGTAGTAGCCGGCGCCCAGCTCGTCGAGCGCGAGCGGGAGCATGCCGGGGGCGTGGGCGCCGTCGACGAGGACCTCGACGCCGCGCTCGCGCAGGGCGGGCACGAGCCGCGCGACCGGCAGCACGAGCCCGGTCTGGCTGGTCACGTGATCGATGATCGCGAGCCGCGTACGCGCGGAGGCGGCCGCGAGCACGCGCTCGATGATCTCCTCGGGGGCGCGCAGCGGGAAGGGGAGCTCGACGACGCGGACCCGCGCGCCGGCTCGCCGCGCCGCGAACTCGGCGGCGTTGCGCGTCGCGTTGTACTCGTGATCGGTGACGAGCAGCTCGTCGCCCGGCGCGAGCGCGAGCCCGCGCAGGACCGTGTTCACGCCCGTGGTCGCGTTGGTAACAAAGGCCAGGTCGCGCGCGCGGGCGCCGACGAAGTCGGCGAGCGCGACGCGGGCGAGGTCGAGGCGACCCTCGAGCTCGCGGAGGAAGAAGCGCACCGGCTGGCGCTCGAGCTCGGCGCGCAGCGACGCCTGAATCCCTAGCACCGCGCGGGGGCACGCGCCGTAGGAGCCGTGGTTGAGGAAGCGGACCTCCGGCGCGAGCGTCCACGCCTCGGCGTAGCGCGAGCGCTCAGCCGGCCTCCGCCGGGGGGTCGTGGGTCCGGGCTCCGGCGCGGCCGCGCGAGACTCTGACATCACGTTAACTTTACACGGGACCCCGCGCGGCGCGTAGCAGCGGCTGGTACGCTCGTCACCGGTCACTCGGAGGCTCCCACGGGGGCGCTGAGCCGGCGGAGGGGAGCGAGCGGTGTTAGGTGAACGGCGCGAGAGGATCGAGCTCGAGCTCGCGGAGCTGCGGCGTCGGGTCGAGCGCCTCGAGCGCGAGAACCGGGCGCTCCGGCGCTGGAGCGCGGCGCTGGAGCGCGCGGGCGAGATCCAGGAGGTCGAGGTCTGGCTGCTCGACGAGGACCTCAAGGTCGTCGCGTGTAACTCGGTCGCCGCGCGCGGCGTCGGTCGCAGCCGCGAGGCGGTCCGCGGTCGCCTGTACGCCGAGCTGCTCTCGACCTCGGGCGATCGCGGGCGCGTCCAGCTCGACTTCTCGGTCGAGCGGCGCGGCCCCTTCACGGTGCGCGCCTGGGTCGAGCCGCGGCAGGTCCGAGGGCAGGGGCGCCGGTATGTGCAGGTTCAGTCGATCGCGGCGGAGCTCGACGGCGAGTCGACGACCCTGCTGGTGCACACCGACGCGACCGCGCGGCGTCGCGTCGAGGAGGAGCTGGCCGTGCACCGCCGCCGGCTCGAGCTCGCGCTGGAGAGCGCGTCGATCGGGCTGTGGGACTGGGATATGAAGCGCGGGGAGATCAAGATCGATCTGACCGCCTGCGAGATCGTCGGCGCGGAGCCGCGGATGCGGCGGGCCCCCGTTGAGTTCTGGCGCGACGTCGTCCACCCCGACGACCGCGAGCGCGCGGCGAGCGTGACCAAGCGCCACCTCGAGGACAGCAGCGAGCCGTACGCGGTGGAGCACCGCGTGCGTCGCCTCGACACCGGCGAGTGGCGCTGGCTGAGCGTTCGCGGCAGCGTCCAGAGCCACGATCGTCACGGGTGCCCGCTGCGGATGCTCGGCATCGTCCAGGACATCACGACCCGCAAGCTCGCGGCGACGCGGCTCGAGGAGAGCGAGCGAAAGTTCCGCATGCTCGCCGAGAACATCCACGGCGTGGTCTACCTGTGTCGCCACGACGCGCGCTACTCCATGATCTACGTCAACGACGCGGTGGAGCGCCTCACGGGCTACTCGCGCGAGGACTTCCTCGCCGACCGCGTCTGCTTCGTCGAGCTCTTTCACCCGAGCGACCGCGACGACATCATCACGGCCGTCGACGCGGCGGTCGCGGCCCGGCGCCCGTATAACCTGACCTATCGCCTGCGGCACCGCTCGGGCGAGTGGCGCTGGGTCGACGAGGCGGGCGTCGGCGTGTTCACGGCGCGGGGCGAGCTGCTGCATCTCGAGGGCTACGTGGCCGACGTGACCGCGCGCAAGCGGATCGAGGCCGAGCGCGAGCAGCTGCTCCGCGAGTTCGAGCGCAAGAACACCGAGCTCGAGCGCTTCTCCTACACGGTCTCGCACGACCTCAAGAGCCCGCTGATCTCGATCCAGAGCTTCGCCGGGCTGGTCTCGCGCGATCTCGAGGAGCGCCGCTACGATCGTGTCCAGGAGGACATCGGACGGATCCAGCGCGCCGCGGCGAGCATGAGCGGGCTGCTCAACGACCTGCTCGAGCTCTCGCGGATCGGTCGCCGGATCGGCGCGCGCACGCGCTGCTCGCTGGCCGCGCTCGCCCATGAGGTGCTCGAGCGCCTGCGCGGGACCTACGTCGACCGCGACATCGAGTTCTCGATCGCGGAGGACATGCCGGCGGTCTGGGGCGATCCAGAGCGGCTGCAGCAGCTGCTGCAGAACCTGATCTCGAACGCGATCAAGTACACCGTCGGGGTCGCGCGCGCGCGCGTCGAGCTCGGCTGGCGCGCGCGCGAGGACGGCGTGACGGTGTACCAGGTGCGCGACAACGGCGTCGGGATCGCGCCGGAGCACTTCGAGCGCGTCTTCGGCGTGTTCGAACAGCTCGACCCCGAGCGCGAGGGCACCGGGGTCGGCCTGGCCATCGCGCAGCGCATCGTGGAGGTGCACGGCGGTCGGCTGTGGCTCGAGTCGCGGGGGGAGGGGACGGGCTGCACGGCCTGCTTCACGATCGGCGAGTCCGCCGAGGTGACGAGCTAGCAGCCGCTTGGCGAGGACCACGCGCCGCCGCGCGTGGTCCTTGCGCCGCGGGGGGCTCCGTCCGTACGCCCGGAACAACTTCGTCGCCCCGCCTCGCCATGCGCGGACGCCCGCTGCTAGCGCGCGCGCGCGTTGGCTTGACAGCGCGGGCACCAGACCAGCGTCTCGCGGCTGTGACCGCGAGCCGGCGGCGTCAGTGACTCTCCCAAGTCGAGACAGAAGGGGTTGGCCATCTGGATCTCCTCCCACGCGTGGGAGGGGAATAGATCCATGCGCAGGACGTAGCCGAGGGTCTGCTGCAGCGCCTCGTCGTGGACCGGGCAGCGGCCGTGACAGCGCGCGGCGTATCGCCCGCGCGGGGTGTCGGGGAAGGCGTTCACGCCGAGCCTCGCAGACCCCAGCGCCGCCCGTGCTGCGCGCGCACGCGCGCGAGCGTGTCCGCGAGCGCGGCTGAGATCGTGGGCGCGCCTTTGGGGCCTGTCTCTCCGGTCAGGATCCTGGCGCACGCGAGCGCGCTCTCCCGCAGCCCCGCGAGGTCGTAGCCGCCCTCGAGCAGCAGGACGACGCGCCCGCCCGCGTGGCGATCCGCGAGCTCGCGGACCCGCGCGCACAGCCCGGCGAAGCCCTCGTCCGTGACGCGCATGTCGCCGAGCGGGTCGCGGGCGTGGGCGTCAAAGCCAGCGGAGACGAGGATGAGGTCGGGCGCGAAGCGCTCGGCGATCGGCGTCAGGAGCTCGTCGAAGACCGCGAGGTACTCGCCGTCGCCCGCGCCCGCCGCGAGCGGGACGTTGACGGTGTAGCCCTCGCCGGCGTCGCGCCCGATCTCGTGGGCGGCGCCGGTGCCCGGGTAGTGCGGCCACTGGTGGGTGTTGAAGACGAGCACGTCGCGGCGCGCCTCAAAGATGTGCTGGGTGCCGTTGCCGTGGTGTACGTCCCAGTCGACGATGAGCACGCGCTCACAGCCGAGCTGGGCGCGGGCGTGCTCGGCCGCGATCGCGACGTTGTTGTACACGCAGAAGCCCATGGCGCGCCCGCGCTCGGCGTGGTGCCCCGGCGGGCGCACCAGCGCGATCGCGGACTCGGCCGAGCCTGTCTCCAGGACCACCTCCTCGACGGCGCTGAGCGCCGCGTCGGCGGCGAGGCGAGCGGCGTCGACCGAGCCGGGGGAGAGCGAGACGTCGACGTCGAAGTGCAGCCGCTGACCGCGGACCGACTCGACCGCGGCGAGGTACGAGGGCGCGTGCACGCGCGCCAGCGCCTCGTCGAGACGCGCCGCGCGGTCGGGCGCGCGCCAGCGAGCGCCGGGGAGCGCGGCGCGCTCGAGGTGCTCGGTGACGGACTCGAGCCGCTCGGGTCGCTCTGGGTGTCCTGGCCCTTGGATGTGGTCGCGCATGCGCGCGTCGGAGATCAGCAGGGTCTCGCGCGGAGTCGAGGGCATAGCCGAGGATAGCGCGCTCTCCACGTCCTCGGGCCGCGAGAACGTGTCCATCGGGCCATATGGGTCGCTACGCGCCGGCGCGGGCGCTCTGCGAGAGGTAGAGGACGGCGAACAGCTCGCGCGAGTCGGTCCAGGTCTGCTGGAGCTCGAAGCCGACCTCGCGGGCGAGCGCGGCGAACTCGGCGACCGTGTACTTGTGCGAGTACTCGGTGACGATGATCTCGCCCTCTTCGAATTCGAAGCGCTCGCCGCCGACGCGCGCGGTCTGGGGCCGTCGGCTGATGAGGCGCATCTCGATGCGGCCGCGCTGCGGGTCGTAGACGGCGCGGTGATAGAAGCCGTCCGTGTCGAGCTCCGCGCCGAGCTCGTGATTCATGCGGACGAGCAGGTTGAGGTTGAAGGCGGCCGTGACCCCCGCGGCGTCGTTGTAGGCGGCCTCGAGCACGGCGGGATCCTTCTTGAGGTCGATGCCGATCAGCAGGCCGCCGCGGGGGCCGGCGAGCTCGGCGATGCGCGCGAGCAGCGGGCGGGCCTGGGCGGGGGTGAAGTTGCCGATGGTCGAGCCGGGGAAGTAGACGACCTTGCGCTGGGCCGGCGCGCGCGAGGCGGGGACCGGGAAGGGCTGGGTGAAGTCGGCGCAGACCGGGAGGATCTCGATCGCGGGGAACTGATCAGCGAGCTGCTCCGCGGCCTCGACCAAGTGCTCGCGGGAGATGTCGACGGGCACGCAGGCGGCGGGTCGTTGCAGGCGCTCGAGCAGCAGCCGCGTCTTGAGGCTGCTGCCGCTGCCGAACTCGACGACGACGGCGCCGGGGCTGCAGGCGACCCCCATGGCGGGGGCGTGCAGGCGCATGATCTCGAGCTCGGTGCGCGTGGGGTAGTACTCCGGCAGCTCGCAGATCTGGTCGAAGAGCCGCGAGCCGCGACGGTCGTAGAAGAACTTGCAGGGCAGCGTGCGCTGGCCGCTCGGCTTGCGCAGGCCGGCGAGCGCCTCCTCGAGGAAGGTGTCGGTGCGCGGCTCGAGGTCGAGCAGCGTCACGGGCCGCGACGACGCGCGCGTGTGGACGGTGCGCGCGGACGTCGGCGTCGGCGCGTTGTGTGTGGCGGGTGCGTGGGTGTCCGTGGCGTCGACGTGTGACATTGACATCTCGTGTGGAGGAGGAGGACCTCGAGAGAGGTTCAGGCGCTGGCGCGGGCGAGCCGAATCCCGGAGAACTGCCAGCGCGAGGCCGGGTAGAAGAAGTTGCGGTAGGTCGCGCGGATGTGGTCGCGGGGCGTCGCGCACGAGCCCCCGCGCAGGACCAGCTGGCTGCACATGAACTTGCCGTTGTACTCGCCGAGCGCCCCCGGGAGCGGGCGGTAGTTGGGGTAGGGCATGTACGCCGAGGCGGTCCAGCTCCAGACGTCGCCCAGCAGCTGCGCCGGGCCCGTGGCGTTGGCCAGCGCTGGCGCCGGCGCGGGGTGGTAGCGCTCGTCGTCCGCGAACACGCCCGCTTGGGCGTCTCCATAGCGCGTCGCCATCAGCTCCCACTCTTGCTCGCTCGCGAGGCGCGCCCCGGCCCAGCGCGCGTAGGCGTCGGCCTCGTAGTAGGAGACGTGACAGACCGGCTCGGCGGGGGCCAGCGCGCGCTCGCCCGCCAGCGTGAACACCCGACCCTCGGGGCGCCAGTACAGCGGCGCCTGCCAGCCTTCGCGCTGCACCGTCGACCAGCCCTCGGACAGCCACAGCTCCGGTCGTCGATAGCCGCCGTCGGCGATGAACTCCTGGTACTCACGGTTGCTGACCAGGCGCGACGCGAGTTCGAAGGGCTCGAGGAAGACGCGGTGCCGGGGGCCCTCGTTGTCAAAGTGAAAGCCGGCGCCGGCGAAGCCGATCTCGTGGACGCCGCCGTCGTGCGCGGTCCAGCGCAGGGGCGGGGCGACGCGCGCGTTGTCGTCAGCGTCGTCGCGCGCGGGGCTCGGCGGTCGGTAGACCGGCGCGATCGGGTTGTGGCTCAGCAGGTGCTTGAGGTCGGTGAGGATCAGCTCTTGGTGCTGCTGCTCGTGGTGCAGCCCGATCTCGACGCGCGCGCGCAGCTCGTCCATCGACGGCCCGTCCGCGCGCAGCCGCGTCCGCCCGCGCAGCAGCGCGAGCACCTGCTCATCGACGTGGCGGCGGTACGCGTCGATGGTCGCGAGCGGCGGGCGCGTCAGCAGGCCGCGCTGCGGCCTCGCGTGCATCGTCCCGACGCTGACGTAGTAGGAATTGAAGAGGTGGGCGAAGGCCGGGTGAAACGGCGCGTAGCCGGCGGCGCCGGGGCCGAGCACGAAGGTCTCGAAGAACCAGGTCGTGTGGGCGCGGTGCCACTTGGTCGGGCTCGCGTCGGGCATGGACTGCGCGACCTGGTCCTCGGCGCTGAGCGGCGCGGCGAGCCGCTCGGTGGCCGCGCGCACGCGCTGGTAGGTCTCGATCATCGCGTCGGCTCGCGGGGCGACGTCGGCGGGTGCGTTCGAACTCGAAGGACTGAGGCCGTCCATGGGGTTTTCTCGCCGGATGAAGCGCGTCTCGCCGTAGCGTGGGCTCGAGTCAACGCGCGAGACACAGCGCGTGGTCAAGCGATCGTCACCAGGCGCGTGTCGTCCATCCAAGGGGGTCTTGGTGACGCGAACTTGGCAGCGCGAACCTTCGATGTCAACCGCGCTCAAGGGACAGCTTCGACCGTCACGAAGCTGACGCGATGATCGTGCGCTCGAGGAACGAGACGAGCTGCGCCGCCTGTGCGCGACGGTCGTGGTGCTCGAGCACGAAGGCGCGGCCGCGGACGCCGAGCTCGCGGCGGCGCGAAGGCGCGAGTGCACGGTACTGTTGCAGCGTTGACACCAGCGCGTCGACGTCGCCGGGCTCGAACGCGACGCCGGCGCCGGCGCGCGTGAGCAATGTCTTCGCCTCGCCCCGCACGCCGAGCAGCACCGGGCAGCGCATCGCCATCGCCTCGAACATCTTCGAGGGCAGCACGCCGGCGAAGGTCGGGCTGTCGCGCAGGATGACCGCGCTGAGATCGGCCGCCGCCAGCAGCCCGGGGACCTCGGCGCGCCGCACCGGCTCGAGCAGGTGCACGCGCTCGCCGACACAGAGCTCGGCGATCTCGCGCGCGACCGACTCGCGCTCGGCTCCGTCGCCGACGATGACGACGTGGGCGTCAAGCTGCTCCCGGGCCCGGGCGATCGCGCGGGCGAGCAGGCCGACGTCGTGGGCCATGCCGATCGTGCCGCAGAACAGCACGAGCAGCGCCGAGCTCGGGATCCCGAGGCGTTCGCGCAGCGGCGCCGGCGGGGTCTCGGGGTCGAACACGCGGGCGTCGATGCCGTTCTTGATCACGCCCACGCGTGCGCGCGAGACCCCGTGGGATTCGAAGTGATCGACGAAGCTCTCGGTGACCGAGACGATGCCCGCGGAGGCGCGGTACAGCTGGCGCTCGACTCGCTCGAGCGCGCGGATGACCGGGTGCGTCCGCGGCAGCGCGCCGACGCTGACGATCGACTCGGGCCACAGGTCGCGGACCTCGAGCGCGAAGGGCAGCCGGCGCGCGCGCGCGAAGGCGAGGCCGGCGACGCCGGTGAACAGCTGCGGCGAGGTCGCGAGCACGCAGTCGACCGCCGGCAGCGTCGTCACGCCAAAGATGACTTGGGAGACAGGTAAAACCAAGAAGCCGAGCGAGCGCAGCAGCACCCCGCGGTTGGCGGCGGGGAAGGTCGGCAGCCGGTGGACGTGGATCCCGTCGACGGTCTCGCGCCGGACGTCGAGCGCGCGGTAGCCCGGGAACACGACGCCGCGGGGGTGGTTGGGCTGACCGGTGACGACGTGGACCTCGTGCCCGGCCTCGACCATGGCGCGCGAGAGCTCGTGCACGCGCGCGGCGGGGGCGTTGGTCTCGGGCGGGAAGTAGTGGCTGAAGTACGCGAGGCGCACGGCGGGAGCGTAGCAGCCCCGGGCGGCGCTCCGATCGCGGGCGCTCCGATCGCGGGCGTGTCTCTCGGTGGCCGGCGCCGTCAGCAGCAGGCCCGATGCTACAAGTACGGACATCGCCGACGGGATCGAGAACGAGCAGCAGGAGGCCGACACGCTCGCGCGCTCGGTCGAGTGGGTGCTCGCGGCGTGGAAGCCCGGCGTTGCGGCGCTGCGCGAGCGAGGCGTCCCCTCGCACTCGGTCCGCGCGAACGCCCTGGCGTCGCTGTACATCGCGCTCGCGCGGGCGCGCTGGGGGCGGCCGCTGGTCTCGCTCGAGGGCGTCTTTCTGCGCATGTTTGTCGGTGCCCTCTGCGCCGACGCGTATGCGCTCTTGCTCGCGCCGCTGGAGCAGCCGAAGGCCCGCGCCGTGCTGACGCGGGCGCCGCTCGAGCTCGCGGGTCAGCTGTTCGAGCGCTGGATGACGCTCGAGGGCGGCGTGCGCGCGAAGGGGGTCGTCTACACCCCGCCCTGGCTCGCGCGCGAGCTGGCTGAGAGGGCCGTGGCGCAGCACGAAGAGGCCTCTCGTGGCGGGGAGCCCGAGCGCGTGCCCACGATGCTCGACCCGGCCTGCGGCGCGGGGAACTGTCTCCTCGCCAGCGCGCGCGCGCTGCTGCAGAAGTTCCCCGGTCGCGCCCGCCGCGAGCTGCTCACGCGCGTGTTTGGGGTCGAGCGTGATTTTATGGCCGCCGCGGTCGCGCGCGCGTCACTCTTGCTGTGGGCGCTCGAGGACGCGAAGCGTCCCGAGAAAGCGCTCGCGTCGGCGCACGAGACGGTGAACTACGCGGTTCAGTCCTTCGATGTGCTCGTGGGGCCGCGACCGGGGGAGCGCGCGGCGGCGGGGGAGGTCGACCCGCTCGCGGCCTTCGAAGGCGTGCGCGGGGGTTTTGACATCGTGCTCGGTAACCCGCCCTACATCGACGCGGAGCACATGACCGCCACGCCCGCGCTGCAGCGCGCGCGGGTCTACTGCGCCCGTCGCTACGCGGTCGCGCGGGGTAACTGGGACCTGTTCTGCGTGTTCATCGAGCGCGCGCTCGAGCTCGTGCGACCGGGCGGCGTGCACGGCTTCATCGTCCCCAACAAGCTGCTCTCGGCCGAGTACGCGAGGGAGGCGCGGCGGCTGCTGCTGGCGCGCGCGCGCCTGCTGGCGATCCGCGACCTCTCGCGCGCCCCCGTGTTTCGCGGCGCGGCGGTGTATCCGGTGATCTACTGGGCTCGACGTTCAATATGTTCGATCGGACAGGGGTCGCAAGAGCGCGTGCGCGTCGAGCAGCGGACGTCCTGCGGGGCGCCGCGCGCACGCGAGCTCGAGGCGTCGCGGTTCCCGGCTGACGGCGGGCCGTGGATCACCACGCTCGAGGACGAGGGGCCGGCGCTGCTGCAGGCGCTGTCGCGGCGCTGCACGACGCTGGACGCGCTGGCGGAGGTCTTCGGCGGGGCGACGGTGGCGGAGGCCTACGCGCTCGCGCCCTTGCTCGCCGAGGCCGAGGCCGAGGCCGAGGCGGCCGCCGGTGATCTCGCCGTGATCAACAGCGGGCTCATCGACCCCTATCGCGTGCGCTGGGGCGCTCGCAAGATGCGGTACCTCGGGCGCTCCCTGCTGCGCCCCGTGGTGCCCGCGGCCGCCGTGGAGCAGCTGCCGGCGCGTCGGTTGGCGCAGGCGCGGCAGCCAAAGCTGGTGGTCGCCGGGATGACGCGTCGGCTCGAGGGCTTCGCGGATCTGCGCGGCGAGTACCTCGCGGCCAAGTCGACGACCGTGATCCTGCCGCGTGAGCCGGGCGCGCTGGAGTACCTGACGGCGGTGCTCAACAGCGAGTGGATGACGAAGATTTTTAAAGCCAAATTCGCGGGCCTCGAGCTGGCCGGCGGATATCTGCGGGTCGGTCCGCCGCAGCTGCGCACGCTCCCGATCCGCGCGCCGGCGGAATTTTCACGCTCAGAGCGGGAGCTGATGCGCGCGTTGATCCGGGACGTCCGACGCGTGCAGGCGCTGCACGCCTCCGGCGCGTCGGAGCCCGCAGTCCTTGAAGAGCTCGAGGTGCTCGAGCAGGCGCTCGAGCGCGCGACGCGAGGGCTGCACGGGTTGTAGATCGGCGGTCCGTCGCGCGTTGGAGCACCACGTGGCGGGGTGTTTTGCGGCGTTCAAGCTTGCCGCGTTCGGTGGCCAGCCCGTATGCTCGGCATTCGAAGCAGGGCTGTGGCGGATGAATATAGGCGCACACAACGAGGAACTCCTCACCGCGCACAACGAGCTTGTTGAGCGCCTGACGGTGCTCGCTAACAACCCGGAGCTCGAAGAGCAGCAGGAACTCGCTCGCGCGTGGCGCGATCGACTCGAGAGCGAGCGCGAACGCGCGATAGCGCCGCTCTCGATCGCGTTCGTCGCGCAAGTCGGACGTGGCAAGAGCACGCTGATCGCGGCCGCGACAGGGCTTCGGCTCGCCGAGGAGGGAACACCCCGCAAGTGGTCTGTGCTGCCCGTCGGGGATGGTCGCACCACGCTCGGCGAGACACACATCAAGTTCGAATCACGCGACGATATCTTGCTCGAGGTCGAGCCATTCACGCTCGAGACGCTCCGGACCGAGCTCCGGATCTTCGCCAGCGATCTGTGGGCCGCTCGCGCGGGCGGCAGCACCAACAGCAGCTCGAGTCGCGCCGGGGAAGAGTTTTTTGGTTTGCTGCGGGCCTGGCTGGCGCGGGACGACCAAGACCCGCGCGCGGTCCTGGAGCAGCTGACCCATGAGGCGACGAGCGAAGCGGCGTTGACCAAGCTGCTGCTCGCTCGCGTCGACCTCGAGCAGCGAAGCCGCAGCTACTCACACGCCTTCTCCGCGGATCCGGAAGGCCTCGGCGCGCTCAAGACCGAGCTCAAGCAGCTCATGCGCGGCGAATTACCCGAGGCCCCGGCGCCTCGACTCACCCGGCTCCGCCTGCCGTCGCGGGACCCAGACCTCATTGTTGACACCATCATCGACACGCAGGGGCTCGACTCGGCCGCGCCCGAACTGCTGATCCGTGGACGCCCGGATCTGCAGCGTCTGCTGACCGACCCCGACACGCTCTTGGTTGTGTGCTCGGAATTCGAGTCCGCGCCCGACTTGGTGAGTCAGAAGTTTCTCGAGGCGATCGCTGAGCAGCCGGGTAAGACCCGGCTCGAAGAGCAGCCGTGGCGCCTCGTCATTGTCGACCGCCGCGCGCTCGACGATGACCCCGACGAGCGAGCGCGAGACCGACACCTGCGCGACGATCGGGTGGCGGTGTGTCGCGATGTCCTCCGGCGGAAGGGTGTATCCCTCACGGAGCGGTCGGTGGTCGCGATTGACGCCCGGCACGAGACCGCGGCGGTGCAGCAGCTTCTCGTGGACATGACGCGGGAGGAGCGGCTGCGGCGCGAGGACGCGTGGAGGCGGCGGCTCACGGACGCAGAGGAAGCGATCGCGGTGCTCCGCGACGTCGAGTTCACGATGCGGGCGCGCGAGCTGGACCTTCGTCTGTGGTGGATCTGGGACGCTGCGCTTACGAAACACGCAGCGACCGCCTCGGCAGACCCCGATCGTTGGCAAGGCGGGCTTAACGGGATCGCTATTGGCATTGAGCACGGGCAAGAACTCCAGCATTGGAGCCACCTAAACGCCGCTGTCCGTCGGCGAGGTATCTACAGCAACCTCGATCTTACATCCCTAGGTGCCAGGTTTGCGTCTGCTTACGTGTTGTACGCTTACACCGAGGCGATCGACGATATGAAGAGGTTCGTCAAGGATACGAAGGGCACACTGAGTCCACGCCTTGCGGAGCATCTCGATTTGCGGCTTCATACCTTTGAAGAGGAGGACCTCAGATGTTATCGTGAACTAAAGATAGAGTGGAAGCGCGTTCTAAGAGAGTACTTCGCCTCCCCGCGTTCCAACGAACTGTGGAATGCATGCACGGCACGGTGGGGGCAAGGGGGTGGGTATGTCGAAGATGTCACCGATCGCTTTCGACAAGAGTCCAAACGCGCCGACCTCCAACTCCCACACACGCCCACGCCGCTCGAGTCTCGTCTTCCGCCGAGGCCTTACCTGTTTCGGCTCCGCAGCCTCGCGCTTCGCAACTTTCGCGCGATCATGGAGCGCGCGATCGGCTTCGCGGCCACGACCACGGTGCTCGTCGGGGACAACGGGCTCGGCAAGACCACGTGGCTCGAGGGCGTCGCCGCGACCGTCGGCGCGTTGCTCCCCGGTGTCGGGGCCGGCGCGGCCCCGGAACTCTCGGGGCACGATGTTCGTCAGGTGATCCGCGAGATCAACGGTGTGCCGGATCGCCAGCACCAGCTGCCGATGACGCTTGAGGTCGAGGCCACGATCCAAGGCAGCGCGATCACCTGGACGCGAAAGATCGAGACGCTCGGCACCGCAGTCACCGAAGATGAGGGCTTGCAGGTCATCACGCGCGCCATCGGCGACGAGATCCGCGCCCACGCCGAGCGACAGCTCCCGGTCCTCGCGTACTACGGCACGCAGCGCCTGTGGCCGCCAAACCTCGAGCCAGACGCCGAGCGTCGCGAAGTCGGTAACCGACTCGATGGCTACCGAGACTGTCTCAAGGCGGCCTCGACGCATCGTCACATGCTCGACTGGATGCGTCACTTCACGCTCGTCGAGCTCCAGCGGAAGAAGCCGGTCGTGCAGCTGCGCGCGGTCGAGCGCGCGGTGACGTCTTGCGTCGAGGACGCCGAGGGCTTCCACTACGACCTCGCGCTCGAGGAGCTCGTGCTGACGATGCGCGACGGACGAACCCTATCGTTCCGAATGTTGTCCGACGGCTATCGAAACATCGTCGCCATGGTCGCCGACATCGCCTGGCGCGCCTCGGTGCTCAATCCGCAGCTTGGCGCGCGCGCGCCTTCCTTGGCTGAAGGTGTGGTGATCATTGACGAGATCGACCTACACCTGCATCCAAAATGGCAGCGTCGGGTGCTCGCGGATCTCCGGCGCGCGTTTCCGCGGCTGCAGATCGTCACGACGACCCACTCCCCCTTCATCATCCAGTCGCTCAACCCAGGAGAGCTCGTCAATCTCGATGAGAACGCCGAAGCCGTCCCCTACGCGGATCTGAGCCCAGAGGATATCGCCGAGCACATTATGGGAGTCGACCTGCCCCAACGTAGCGAGCGTCGTCGCAAAGAGTTCGAGGCCGCGACTCGGTACTACGAGTTGCTCGAACAGATCCCGGACGCGGATGAGACCGAGCTCGCGCGTCTCAAGGCTGAACTCGACAAGCTGCAGGCGCCGTACGCCGAGAACCAAGCGTTTGTCGCGTTCCTCGAGCGCAAACGGATGTTGGCGGAAGCGCAGCGCGCATGAGACCCGTCAACCGCGGCGCGCAGCCCAAGGATTCGAGTGGACGCGCGCTCGAGTTTACCGAGTACGCGTACGCGAAGCCGCATCTCATCGATCGCCTCGGAGAATACTGCTCGTTTTGCGAGATGCAGCTGCCGGCCGCGCTCGCGGTGGAGCACATCCGCTGCAAAGATACGAACGAGAATCTGGAGCGCGAATGGAGCAACCTCTTGCTCGCGTGCCCAAGCTGCAACAGCACCAAGGGTACGAAGATTGACACCGCAGCCGACGTCGAGCGTGTTGCCTGGCCTCACCTCGATCGCACTCTCGATCTCTTTCACTACACGCAGGGGGGAGTCGTGCGCCTCGCAGACGTCGGTGACCCGGCGCTCGCTGCACGGGCGCGAGCGACCGCCGACATGGTTGGCTTGCTGCGACGACCGAATCAGGGGCTAACCCGAGCGCAAGTGCTTCGGGGTAGCGACCGCCGCTACGAGAAGCGTCGTGAGACATGGGATGAGGCGATCGAGGCCCGCAATGACCTTCTACAGAACGACTCGCCAGAGATGCGCCGCCAGATCCTGGCGACCGCGCGCGCACGCGGGTTTTGGTCCGTGTGGATGACAGTGTTTCGAGACGACGAAACGATGAAGACAGCGCTTTGTGATGAGGCGTCGTTCAAGGGGACAGCGCGCGAGCGTGTCTACCCATTACCTGCGCATTTGTGCCCAGAGATTGGATCAGCAATTCAGACCCAAGTTGACGCGTTGGTATCGACGTCACCCGCTGATTCTTAACCAACCGCGCAGTGATTGTCGACTGTGGCTGCCCTGACGCGCTCTTACGGCGTCAGCTTGACCAGCGCGATGTCGCCGGTGCTCGAGGCCTCGTTGTACATGAAGCCGCCGGCGTACATGCTGCCGTCGTCGAGCAGGATCAGGCCGTCGCCGATGTCGTTGCGCTGGTCGATATTGCCGAGGTTGCGCATCCAACGTGTCGCGCCGTCCGCGAGCGCGATCTTGCCGAGCCACATATCTTGCACCGGGTCGATGAACAGGCCCCAACCGACGACCGCGACCTCGTCCTGTTGATTGACGGCGACGTGCAGGCAGGCGTCGGGCCCGGTGGTCGGGATCTGGAGCTTGACCATCCAGCGCTGGTGCCCGCCGTGGGGCTCGTAGGCCGAGACCACGGTGTCACCGCCCTGGGTGCGATCGAGCTGCCCGCACGCGACGATCGTGCCGTCGGGCGCGACCGTGACGTCGTAGGTGTAGTAGCGCGTCAGGATGTGCCCGTAGCTGTGCGTCCACAGCGGCGCGCCCTCGGGGCTGAGCTTGCGCAGCCAGATGTAGTGGGTGTTGGTGTCCGTGTCGGTGAGCTGGCGCGCGGCGATGATGATCTCGTCCTGCTCGTTGAGCGTCGCGGCGCCGCGGACGATGCCCTCGGGCAGCTGGTGCGTCCACAGCGGCTCGCCGGCGCTTGAGAATTTGCGCGCGAAGCTGATCTGAAACAGGTCGTCGCCGTCGATCGTGCCGTAGGTGACCAGGTCGCCGGAGGAGGTCACCGCGATGTCGTGGTACTGGTCGTCATCGGCGCCCTCGTGGTCGACGCGGGACCACAGCTGGGCGCCGTCCTCGTCGTAGGCCGCGAGCCACAGGCCCGTGCTGGTGTCGTCGACGGCGGCGTAGCCGGCGACGTAGATGGTGCCGTCCTCCGCGACCGCGAGCGAGCTGCCGGCCTCGCGCTCGCCGATGTGGTCGAAGCTCGAGGACCACAGCAGCGCGCCGTCCTCGGCCGAGAACGCGCCGAGCCAGGCGTCGTGATCGCCCTCGACGCGGGTGACGCCGGTCGCCAAAATTGTCGCGCCGTCGGGGCTGAGCGCGAGGTCGTAGACGCTCTCGTCCCCGTAGATCGGGTTCTCGATCATCGAGATCCACTCGACCTGGCCCGAGGGGTTGCAGTCGTGGTTGCAGCCGTCGCCGTCGTCGTTGTTGCCGTCGTCGCAGCGCTCGTCGCCCTCGACCTGCCCGTTGCCGCAGGCCGGCTCCGGCGGCCCGTCGCCGCTGCTGTCGTCCGTCGTCGCGTCGGGATCGCCGGTCGTCGGCGCGTCGCCGGTCGTCGGCTCGCTGTCCTCGTTGGTCTCACCGTCTTCGCTCGTCTCGCCGCTGGTGTCCGCAGTCGCGGCGGAGGTCGTGTCGTCGCCGCCGCAGCCCGCGGCCGCGAGGGGCATCACTAGGGCCGCGCCGACGAGCGCTCGAGAGCCACGCCTGCTGGTGCGCCTGCGTCTGCGCCGGAGGCCGAGGCCGAGGCCGAAGAGCGCGAGCAGCCGCAGCGCGGTCGCGTCGTCCGTGTGACCGGCGACGCGGCATCCGCCTTCGTCCTCGCCAGCGGAGTCCTGCGCGGTGTCAGAGCCGCCGTTGTCGTCGTCATCGTCATCGTCGTCGTCATCGTCGTCGCCCGTGGGATCCTCGGGATCGCCGGTCGTCGCCGGGGGCGCTGGCGGGGGCGCGGGCGGCGGGTCGCTGTTGACCGCGAACACCACGGGCGCTGACGGGCCGATGTTGCCGGCGCGGTCGGTGCCCTCGGCCCGCAGCGTCCACGTCCCTGTTTTAAACGTCAGGTCCGGGAACACGAAGGGCGCGGCCGGATCGTCGACGGAGAACACGGGCTCGTCGCCCTCCTCGGCCTCGCCCTTGAAGACCTGCAAGACCACGGCCTCGGTCCCCCAGCCCTCGTCCTCGGCCTCGACGCGGACGGCCAGGGTCACCGCGCTGGCGAGGTCCGGCGCGTTGTGGCGGCTGCGGTCGCCAGGGTCGGTGACGCGCACCACCGGCGCCTGCTCGTCGAGCAGCTCGGGGTCGAAGGGCGCGCCGCAGGTCTCGCCGTAGCTCGAGGTCGCGCCGACCTGGCAGCTCGGCCAGGTCCCGCCGCCGAGCTCCGGCTCGAGCGCGAAGCCCTGGCAGGCGGGGCTCGGGTCCCAGTTGCCGCGGGCGTCGTGGCAGGGCGTGACGTCGAAGCCGGAGGCGTCCTCGATCCACTCGACGCCGTTGTGCGCCATCGAGTAGTAGGTCCCGACGCCGCAGCCCGGCTTGCCCCACGACGCGACCCCGAACACGCGCCACGTGCCGTCGTCGAGCTGGACCAGCGCGGGGCCGCCGGAGTCGCCGTAGCACGCGCCTTGCTCGGAGTTGCCGATGAACACCTCGTCCCAGGAGAACTCGGTGATCGTCGTGTCGACGAAGCGCTTGATCCCGTACTCGTTCTCGCTGTCGCCGAAGCCGACCAGCGTCACGGGCTGCCCGACCTGCAGCTTGTCGTCGGCGGCGCAGCCCATCAGCGGGGGCGTGATCGGGATGTCGGTGATCGGCTCGGGGAGCACGCAGTAGGCGAAGTCCGTGCCGAAGCCGAAGGAGCCGACCGGGTGGACCTCGCAGTACTTCGGGGTGATCTGGCGGCGCTCCTCGTTCTCGATCGCGTCGGTCAGCCGGATCCACGGCACCAGCTCGCCGCAGTGGGCCGCGTACATCACGACCTGCGGGTGGATCAGGCTGCCGGTGCACGAGCCGCCGATGCTCACCGCGGTCGGCCACGAGCACGGCGCGACGACCTCGCCGCCGAGGATCGTCTGGGGCTCGGCGGGGTCGGCGAGGGCGTCGGGGTCGTCGGCGTGGGCGGCCGCGGGCAGCCCGAGGAGCAGCGCGCCCGCGAGCAGGGTCGACGCGGTAGATGACCGATGGAGCAGGTGAGGGGGGTGGTAGGGGAGGAGCGAAACCATGGCGGCGCGAGCCCGAGTATCGACTGGTTTATTCGCCGCGTCCCACGAAACTTGTACGCGGCCCCGGGTCGTCGTTTGGACGCGCTCCTGGCGCGCGGTTCACGATCGCGCGGCGCGCACTCGCAGCTGGCGCTCGCGCATCCACAGAAACAGCGGGCACGCGAAGGCCATGGCGATATTGATGCCCAGCAGCAGGTAGAGCCACGCGAAGCGCATCCCCAGTCGCCGCGCCTCGACGACGATAAAGATCGAGATCGTGATCCCGAAGACCAGGAGGTCGACCGAGAGCGAGGCGGCCGCCGGGTTGGCGAAGCCGCCGGCGGCGAAGTCCAGCAGGGAGAAGCCGTCGGCCTGCTCCATGAATTGCAGGTTGTAGTACCAGGTCAGCGCGGCGCCCGGGAGCGTGAGCGCGGCGTAGACGTACTCGAGCGGACGGGCGGGCGGCGCGGGTGAGACGGGGGATCGGGCGGTGCTCACCGTCCGATCTCACAACGCCGCCCGGCCGCTGTCCAGAGCCTCGCAGGGTCTGTCAGCCGAGGTGCTTGTGATCCCAGATGTGCTCACCCTTGAGCGCGTCGTTGGCCTTGTCCAGGACGTTGAAGGTGCCGCCGCCGAACACCTTGCGCTTGGCGCTGTGGTCGAGGAGCGCGCCGTTGTTGTTACTGCGCCAGCGGTAGCTGTGGCCGCCGCGCAGCCAGACGACGAGCTTGTCCTCCTGCGGCACGTTCGTGTACCAGCCGATGAAGTTCTTCTTGAACTGGTGGATCTCGGCGCGGGCGTACTGCGAGCCGTGGCCCCAGTTGGTCGAGTGCGCGCGGAAGCGGGCCATCAGCGATCCTCGCCACTCCCCGTCCATGTGCACGCTGGGGCGCAGGATCTCGAGGATGAACGCGCCCTCGCCCCAGGCCTGATCGCGCCACACGATCGGGTAGAATTTGCCCTGGTCGCCGCCGACCTTGAACTCGCGCGCGCTGACTCGGACGCTCTGCGTGTAGATGACGCCCTTGGCGTCGAGGTCGCCGCTGGTGACCAGCTTCGTGGCGGTGAGCGTGCCTTCGTTGGTGTTGAAGTGGAAGTGGTTGGCGCCCTTGACGTCGCGGACGTAGAGGTTGTCGTCGACGGTGATGTAGGCCTGCCCGCCGTGACGGTAGAACGCGCCGTCTTTCTCGATGTGGCCGCCGCGGTCGCCCTCGCCGATGGTCACGCCGGCGTCGGCGCGCAGGTGGTTACACCAGGCGTTGCCGTGCACGTGCAGATGGGTGCTCGGGTGGCCGAGCACGCCGAGCCAGCCGTTGTCGCCGCGGATCACGGTCTCGCGGCCGTTCTTGCCCAGGTAGAGGTTGGTCTTGGAGCCGGCGTCGCGGTTGATGTGCAGGTGCTTGCCGTCGGTCCGCGCGTTGATGTTCCAGCCGTTCTTCCAGCAGGAGAACTCGAGCACGCCGCCGCCGGCCTGGGCGAAGCGCGTGCGCGCGAGGTCGCTGCCGGAGGCCGCGATCTGCAGCTTCACGTCGCCGGTCGGTTCGCCTGGCCCTAAAGACATGGTCCCCTCGGAGATCCGCAGGCCCTTGCCGCCGGTGATGTTGACGTAGCTGCGCGGGTGACCGGCGTTGTTGCCGGTGCCGGGGCGCAGCACGATGCCGGTCGGCCAGCGCAGCTCGATCTGCTGGTAGGGGCTCTTCCAATTGCCGGGGGTGCGCGCGAGCGCGTAGTTGCGGTCGCTGTGCCAGTAGACGCCGGCCTCGGTGTCGACTCCGATGTTGTTGCTGAGCGAGAGCTGCCCGCCCGAGCCGACGTTGAGGTCGCGGGCCGGCGTGCCCTTGCCGACGCTCACGCGCCCGTCTCGCTCGACACGGAGCGCGTCGCCGCCGCCCGCGACGTGGATCGTCGCGGCCCCGCCGGGGCGGTTGCACAGCGCGACGTAGTTCGCGCTCCCCTCGCTGGTCCACAGCTCCAGCCACCCGTTGTTCTCGCTCGACTCGAGGCGGGTCATCGGGCTCTTGGAGCGCACGTGCAGCGCGGTCTGGGGGCTCGTGGTCCCGACGCCGAGGCGCCCGCTCGCGGCGTCGATGAACAGCCGGCTGCGGCCGGCCGCGTCGGTGACGCTGAAGCCCTCGCGCGCGCTCTTGGGATCGTCGGGGTTGGCGCGCGGGTTGAGGCTGACGCGCCAGGCCGCGTTGTTGTCGGCGAAGCTGCTGTAGAGCGCGAGCACCTCTTTCTGGCTGGTGTCGTCGCCGACCGCCTCGACGCTCAGCGGCGTCCCGGGCTGCTTGACGACGCCGTCGTCTTTTTGATTGAGGGGCGCGTCGATCAGCTCGGCGAAGTTGTTCTCGGTCGGGATCGCGTTCTTGACGAAGTAGGCCTTGAGCTCGGCACGGCTGCGTTTGTTGATCTGCATGTCGCTCCAGCGGTTCGAACGAGGGATCGGGCGCGCCCCCGCCGCGCGGAAGCGCGCGTCGGGTGGCGCTCTCAGGGTTCTAAAAAATGGGTGTCAGCGCGCGGGCTCGCGCCGCTCGCTGACGAGCGCGGGCTAGCCGAGCGGATCCGCGACCAGCCGCAGCAAGCTGCCGGTCATGTCGGAGTAGGTGTAGGGGTTGTTGAGGCCCTCGACCGTGAACTCGACCGCGAGCGTGTCGGGGTTGATCTTGTAGGCCTTGCTCGCGCCGCGATCGACGACCCAGACGTAGTCGTCGATGTCGATGCTGACGCCGACCGGGTCGCTGCAGCCGGGCAGCGGGATGTTGTCGTCGATCAGCGTCTCGTTCTCGGCGTCGATCAGGATCAGCCGGCACGGGCTGTTGCCGATCACCCACGCGCGGTTGTGATGGTCGATCATCATGCCGCGGTGCTTGCCCTGGCCGCCGCCGGACGAGACGAACTGCAGCGTCTCGGTGTCGAAGCGGTAGACCTGGTCGCCGGCGCCGTTGTTGTAGGTCGCGAACCACGGGTCGCCGTTTTGGTCGATGCTCATGCCATAGGGGACATCGGGCGTCGGGAACAGCTGATACGAGAGCAGCTCGCTCTCGATGTAGACGAGCTGCGAGCCGCGGATGACGAACCAGAAGTCGCCGTCGCGGTTGACCGCGCCGCCGTAGGGGCGGCCGTTGCTCCCGGGGATCGAGACCTTGTCCTCGACCACGCCGGTCTGGCCGTTGAAGCGCCAGGCCTCGTAGGAGTTCGCGGCGTCGAAGGCGACCCAGACCCGCGGGTTGGGCACGGAGTTCTCGCAGGTCAGGGTGTCGACGACGCCGCCCTCCCAGGCGAGCGCGCGCGGGCCGAGCTCGTAGCTCGCGGGGATCGAGGCGTGCCACAGCACGCACTCGTCCTCGCCCCAGGCGCGCAGGTCGTCGTAGCCGGTCGAGGTGTCGATGACGCCGTTGTTGTTCTTGTCGACGCAGCGGTGCTCGAACGAGGCGATCGCGGTCACGCTGGCGACGTCGCCGCGGTTGCCCACGAGCATGTCGCCGAACTGGTTGACGGTGGTGCGCGAGGGGCTCTCGGCGGTGTTGGCGGTTCGGTAGCGGCCCTCGATCGCGCCGGTGCGGGTGTCGATCTTAGAGACGGTGCCGACGTTGGTGTTGGCGATCCAGATGTACGACAGGTCCATCTCCAACCCGCCGTTCTCCTCGTCGCAGTCGAGCGAGCCGCCGTCGGGGATCCCCGCGAGATCGAGCTTGATGCCGCCGCTGTCATTGTCGTCGTCGTCGTCGTCGCCCGCGCCCTGCGTGGTGCTGGCGCTGGCGCCCGAGTCGCTGCCGCCGCCGCCGCCCATCGTGGCGCCGCCGTTGGTGAGCCCGCCGCCCGTGCTGTTGCCGGCGGTCAGCGTGAGCGCGCCGTTGCTGTTCCCGCCGCCGTCCGTCTCGCGTCCGTCATCGCCGGCGCAGCCGAGCAGCGACAGCGCGAGGAGCGAGGGGCCAAGAAAACCAATGCAGGTACAAGCGCGCACCGTGACCATGCTCGAGTGATTATCACACTGACGCGCGCTGCGGGTGGGTCACGCGCGTCGGGGTCGTGACCTCCATGGGCAGACGTCGACGCGCGCTCGTGACGTGACGCGCACGGCGAGCGCTCGTTTTGTTGTGTTTACAAGCAAGTGAACGCGGGTTTTTTCGTCACGGCGTCGCGCTCGTCGCGCTCGTCGCGTCAAGGTCCCCATCACTCACGACGAGCGGCGTGATCGCTCCCTGACGCTCCGCATGCGCATAGACGCGCGCTAGAGCGCGTCGGCGCGTCAGCCTGCGTATGCGGCTGCGCGCTGCGGCGAGCGAGCCCGCGGCGCCGGATCACGCGCTCGCGCTGGGCCCTTTAAAACATTGCTCAAGAGACAGGTTTGTCGCGACCGTGAAGCTCGCGAAACACGACCTCGAGGCCGCCGGGCGGCAGCGGGCCGAGCAGACACCAGCGAGGGGCCGGCCGGTTGAAGCCGAGCCAGCCCGGGACGCGCGCGCGCTCGCGTCGCAGCGGCGGGTCGCTGGTGATCGTGAACTCTCGCCCCGAGGTCGTGCGCGCGCGCCAGCCGTGGGGTCGCGGCTGCAGCTCGAGCTCGCCGGGCAGGTGGTAGCGGACGGTGGCCGGCGGCGCGCTCGCGCGTGGCTCGAGCCAGTCGCGGACGCGCAGCTCGGCGCGCGTGGCGTCCCAGCGGAGCTCGCGGTGGTGCCAGGCCGACGCGAACGCGCCGAGCACGGCGCCGCGCAGGCGAAGCTCGTCGGCCGTGAACTCGCCGAGGCGAGCGCGCGCGCCGATCCGGTGGCTGGCCCAGAGCTCGTGCTGATCGCCGTCGCCCGGGCCGACGGTGACGGTGTTGTGGGCCCGGGTCGCGCGCGCGTAGTCGCGAGCTTCGCCGCGGGTGTAGGTGCCGACGCCGGCGTCGACGAGCACGCGCTCGCGGCCCAGGCTCAGCTCGAGCGAGAGCGCGTCGCCGTGGATGTGTCCGACCTGGTGCGGCAGGCCGAGCGCGCCGCTGTTGAGCAGCGCGGTCCAGCCGCCCCAGCGCCGTCGGTAGCAGCCGGCGAGCGGCGCGTCGTGGCGGCGCGCGGCGCCCTGGAGCGCGGCGACGCGCGCGCGCGAGAGCTCGAATTCGAAGCTGTCTCGAGGGTCTGATGATGTCCCGATGACCAGCGTCTCGGGGCGCGCGCGGGCGCCCCGCTGGCTGTCGCCCCACAGCGCGACGTCGCCGTCGGGGTGACAGAAGCTCGGGAGCGCGTCGAGCATCGCGGTGAGCTGGCGGGTGAGCGCGCGCGTCAACGAGCGGGCGACGCCCGGTCGACGGCGCGCGAGCCAGAGCACGCCGCCGAGCTGATGGGCGAGCAGGCAGTGGTAGCTGGGCGTCCGCTCGCCGTGCATACCGCCGCGCAGCTGCTGGTCGGCGACGCGCGCGAAGGCGGGGAGCCAGCGGGCGCGAAGACGATCGGCCAGGGGGCCGTCGAGCGCCAGGCTCGCGCTCGCGAGCGCGGCGAGGTTGGTCCACAGGTGGTTGCCGCCGAGGTGGTGCTCGAGGTTGCGCTCGAGGTGCAGGAGCTGGGCCGCGAGCGATCGCAGGAGCGCAAGATCGCGCGCGTGGTCGGCCCCCAGCGCGCCCACGCGATCGAGCAGATGCAGCCACTGGAGCGCGCGCATCGAGCAGGGGTAGGGCTCCCAGCCGACGCCGCGCGGGTGCGCGTCGATCCAGTGGCGCGCGAGCGCGAGCGCGGACCCGAGCGGTGCGCTCGCCGGTGCGTGTTTTGATGCAGCGCTGGGTTGGGTGGCGCCGGCTTGGATGGCGCCGGCTTGGATAGCGCCGATCCAGCCGTGATAGTGCAGCGTGTAGGTCCACAGCGCGTCGCGACCCGAGGGCTCCCAACCGCCCGCGCGCGGGTCGTGGACCGGGCGCGAGAGCATCGCAACGCCGTCTGCGGTCAGCTCGCCGTCGGCGATCGGCGCGGGCCAGCCGCGCGCGTGCGCGGCGAGGCCCTCGAGACCGTCGGCCGTGCGCTGACGCGGGCGACGGGCGGGCCCGCGGGCACGGTGCACGAGCTGGGCGGCGAGCTGCCGGGCCTGCAGGTGGCGAACGGTTCGCCAGGTACGACCGAGCTCACCCAGGCCGAGCGTCACGAGCCACCCGCGCCCACGCGGATGCGCGCGTTCAGGAGCCCGACGGTGTCGATGACGGATGGCCCGATGAACAGGTCCGAGGGGAGCCGGCGGAACGCGCGGTGGGCGACGAGGATGACGATGATATCGGCGGCGCGCAGCGCTCGCTCGGCGGGCTGGAGCTCGAGCCCCTCGATCGGCGAGCGCTCGAGGTGCGGCTCGACCACCAACAGCTCGCAGTCGCCGGCCTCGTGCAGGCGGCGGACGACCTCGAGCGCGGGGCTCTCGCGCAGGTCGTCGATGTCGGGCTTGTAGCTGAGGCCGAGGCAGGCGACCCGCGGCGCGCGAAACCGCTCGGCGAGCGCGCGGACGCGGGCGATCACGCGCGCGGGTCGTCCGTCGTTGACGTTGCGCGCGGCCTGCATGAGCGGCGTCTGCTCGGGCGCGCTGGCGACGATGAACCACGGGTCGACCGCGATGCAGTGACCGCCGACGCCAGGGCCGGGTCTCAGGATCTGCACGCGCGGGTGGTGGTTGGCGAGGCGGATGACGGCCCAGGGGTCGAGCCCGAGCCGTTCGCAGACGTTGGCGAGCTCGTTGGCGAAGGCGATGTTGACGTCGCGAAACGCGTTCTCGGACAGCTTGACGAGCTCGGCGAGCTCGGCGCGCGTGCGGTGAACCTCGCCGCGGACGAAGCTCTCGTAGAAGTCGGCGGCGCGCTGGGTGCAGAGCTCGGTCAAGCCCCCGACGACGCGCGCGTTCTCGACGACCTCGCGCAGGACCGCGCCCGGCAGCACGCGCTCGGGCGCGTGCGCGACGAAGATGTCCTCGCCCGGGTGAAAGCCGCCCTCGCGGAGGATCGGCGCCACGACGTCGCGGGTGGTGCCCGGCGGGATCGTCGACTCGACGACGACCAGGTTGCCGGGCTTGAGCACCCCGAGCAGCGCGCGGGTGGCCTGCTCGACGTAGCGGAGGTCGGGGGTGTTCGCGGGGCCGAGCGGGGTCGGTACGCAGATCAGGAAGGTCGAGGCCGGCTGCGGCGCGTCGTGGGCCCGCAGGCGCCCGGCGGTCACGGCGGCGCGCACCAGCGCGTCGAGCTCGGGCTCGACGATGTGCACCTCGCCGGCGTTGATCGTCGCCACGACCTCGGGCTTCACGTCGTAGCCGGCAACGTGGGCGCCGCGGGTCGCGAGCACGGCGGCGGTCGGCAGGCCGACGTAGCCGAGCCCGATGACGCAGACATCCGGGCCTGACCGTTCGGACTCACCCGATCCTGCGCGCGCTGAATTTGTCATCTTCGCGGTGCTCACGGCGGGCCCATGCTATAGGCGAGGCGCGATGGCGTCGAATTCGCCCCGGATCCTGATGATCTACGGAACCAGGCCGGAGGCGATCAAGCTCGCGCCGGTCTACCGGGCCGCGGTCGCCTACGACGACTGGCAGGTGGAGCTGTGCAACAGCGGGCAGCACCGCGAGCTGCTCGCGCCGATCGTCACGACCCTGGGGCTGCGCGCCGATCATCAGCTCGCGGTGATGACGAGCGGGCAGGGGCTCAACTCGCTGTTCGCGAAGCTGCTGCGACAGCTCGACGGCGTCCTCGAGACGACGCGCCCCGACTGGGTGATCGTGCAGGGCGACACGACGACCGCGATGGCGGGGGCGCTCGCGGCGTTTCACCGCGGGATCCCGGCGGCGCACGTCGAGGCCGGCCTGCGCACGGGGGACCTCGACGCGCCCTTTCCCGAGGAGGCCAACCGCCAGATCATCAGCCGGATCGCGCGGGCGCACTTCGCCCCGACGCCGCGGGCCCGCGACGCCTTGCTCGCCGAGGGCACCCCCGCCGACGCGGTGCACGTGACCGGCAACACCGTCGTCGACGCCGTGCAGTGGATGCGCGACCAGCTGCCCCGCGACGGCAGGCCGCCCGAGGAGGAGGGGATCTCGATGGGCGACGGCTCGTCGCCCGCCGGTCTCGAGCGCTTCGCCGGCGATCGCCGGCTCGTGCTGATCACCGGGCATCGACGCGAGAGCTTTGACGGCGGCCTCGAGGCGGTCTGCCGGGGCGTCTCCGCGCTCGCGCGCGCGCACCCGGAGACCGACTTCGTCTACCCGGTGCACCTCAACCCGCGGGTCCGCGAGGCCACCGACGCGGCCTTCGTCGGCCTCGCCAACGTGCACTGCATCGCGCCGGTGGGCTACGCCTCTGCGGTGTGGCTGCTCGGTCGATCACACCTCGTGATCACCGACTCCGGCGGCCTGCAGGAGGAGGCGCCGGTGCTCGGCAAGCCGGTGCTCGTCACCCGCGTCTCGACCGAGCGCCCCGAGGGCGTCGAGCAGGGCTGCGCCGTGGTCGTCGGCTACGACACCGCGCGCCTCGTCGCGCTCGCCTCGCGCTGGCTCGACGACCCGCAGGCCCACGCCGCGGTCGCGCCCCGACGCAGCCCCTACGGCGACGGCCTCGCCGGTCAGCGGATCGCCGCGCGCCTGCGGGCGCGGCTCGGGCTGTCGGCGCGGGCTGTGGAGGCCTGGCCTTGAGGGCAGATCCCTCCGTGCTCTGGATCGCCGGCGTCGCCGGCCTCCTGCTCGTGGGCGGGATCATGCCCCTGGCGATCCGCGTGTGGAACTCGCTCGGGCGCAAAGACGGCGAGGTCAGCCTGCGCAAGGTCCACGTCGGCGAGATCCCGCGCGTCGGCGGCTTCGTGCTGATCCTCGGCTTCGGCCTCGTGCTGATCTCCGGCCTCGCCGGCACCACCGAGCTCTCGGCCACCCAGGCGCTGTTCTCGATCTCGCCGATCACCGGCGTGCTCGTCGGCGCGCTGATGTGCGGCCTCATCGGCCTCTACGACGACCTCGTGGGCGCGCGCGCGCGCTACAAGCTGCTCGTGCAGATCCTGGCGGCGCTGCTCGCCGTCGGCTTCGGCCTGCGGTGGTACGCGCTCGAGGCCCTGCTGCTGTGGTTCGGGCTCGGCGAGCCGCTGAGCTACGGGCTGGCGACCGCGTCGACGGCGCTGTTCCTGGTCGTCGGCGTCAACGCGATCAACCTGATGGACGGCCTCGACGGCCTCGCCGGGGGCATCTGCGCGATCGGCTACAGCGTGGTGCTGCTCTCGGCGATCCTCCACGGCACCGCCGCGGTCGCGGTCGGCTGGATCGCCGCCGCAGCGCTCGGCTCCGTGCTCGGCTTCCTCGTGCACAACCGCCACCCCGCGCGCGTGTTCATGGGCGACGCCGGCAGCTACTTCCTCGGCTTCTTGCTGCCCTCGCTCTTGCTGTTCGTGTACCCGGTGCGCGACCGCGTCCCGATCATCATCGTCTCGATCCCGCTGATGGTGATGGCGCTGCCGCTGTTCGACATGACGCTGGCGGTCCTGCGCCGCTACGTCCGCGGGCAGCCGATCTTCGCCGGCGACGCCGACCACATCCATCACCGCATGCTCGCGCGCGGGGTCCCGCACGCGCGCGTGGTCTCGGTGCTGTGGTTCTCGACCGCGATGTTCTCGGCGCTCGCCTACCTCAACGTCATCGGCGTCGGCGGCTGGTGGACGCTCGGCGGCACGGTCGTCGCGATGGTCGTCGCCGCGGTGCTGCTCGGCTATCACAACCTGCTGCGCAAGCTCCCGGCCTTCTCCGGCGAGGGCATGCTCGGGCTCCGCGACCGCCGGCGTCTCGTCATGGATCTGCTCGCGGCGATCGACGGCCTCGCCGAGCAGGGCTCGCGGCCCGACGAGCGCGATGTCGATCGCTGGATCCGGCTCGCGCCGGATGTCTTGCCGATCCTCCGACACCTCGGGGTCCCCGGCTTCGAGATCCGGCGCGGTACCGCGACCCTCGCCGGCGCCGGGCAGCACGAGGAGGCCTGGGCCTGGCTCAGCCTGCCGCTGCCGGGCACCGGCGGCGCCGAGCTGCGGCTGTCGCTCGCGGTTCGGCTGCCCGATCTGCAGCCCGAGCAGCTGATGCTGATCGAGCGCGTCGTCAGCCTGCTCGCCGGGGCTGACATCGCCGCGCGTCACGGGCAGTCGGAGTCGGTCGCGTCGGCGGCGTCGTCCGGGGTGCACGCCCAGGGGAGCGCGTCGGGCTAGGCTAGGTGGGCGGCGCGAGCGCGTCGTCATAGCTGCGTTCGCGGACCATTTTCGCGCGAGGGCCACGAAAGCGGCGCTAATTCGGCGAATCCGCGGCGCTTGGCTTGGCGGGGGAGGTGCATTAGAATGCCGTCAAATGCGCTCACACCGCCGTTTCGCGGGGTATAGCGCAATCCGAGACACGCATGTTCGGCAGCGCAAACAATCCCGGGTTGAGCCCAGGAAAGGTACGCCATGCATTGGGTTGAAGTCAGGCATGAGGGCGACGGCAACCGCGGAGCGGCCTACGTCGCCGAGATCCCCGGTGGCTGTCTCGTTCGAACGGTCACGCACTTGATCCTGCACACCGGTCTGTACCTCTCCGAGGCGCTGACCTTCGTGCCGAACGTGACGCTCGAGGACTTCGACATCAAGCCCAAGGACGAGGACTAGCGTCCCTCGTCGGTCGGGCGAATCGGGGTAAGGCGGGCGGTCACCGGCGCGCTCGCGGCGTTCTTCGAGCCTGACCGAAGCGCCACGTCACTCGTGCGGCTCACGCTGCGCTCACCGCGGGCGAGCGCGGCGCCCTTACCCGCGGGCCCGGTGATCGTCGCGCGGTAGCGGTCGGGCTTCTGCTCGACGACGACCCGCGTCGGCTCGCGCACGCGCCGGATGTCGAAGAAGCGCGCCGGGTCGACCTGGCCCTCGGCGCCGCCCTTGAGCAGCGGCTGCACCTGCTGCGGATCGGCGGCGAAGGCCGCGGCGAAGTAGTGCTGCCGCGAGTCGGCGGCCGGCGTCGCGTTCTTGATGGTCTGCTTCCAGCGCAGCATCTCGGCCTCCGCGTTGGGCCCGACCACACCCATCATCGAGCTCAGGCGGCCGCTGAAGAAGAACGCGACGACCAGGCGCCCGCGCTTGTCGAGCAGCGGCGCCGCCTCTTTGCCCATGAACTTGCGCGCGCCCGAGACGGTCAGGACGTAGACGCGGTCGTTCTTCCGCATGCCGATGTTGGGGACATCGCTGGTGACCATGCGGAGGATCGAGAGGTTGTCGCGCGCCGTCGAGATCGCGCCGATGACCGCGTTCTGGGCCTTTTGATGGTCGCCGGTGCCGAACGCGAACAGCACGTGCTTCTGCGGGCCGATGCCCACGAACACCCGGCCGTCCCAGGACCGCAGCGACGCGTTGACGCGGCTGACCAGCTTGCCCATCACCGCCTGCGCCATGAAGCCGGCCTTGTCGACCTGGCGCTTGAGCTGCGAGATGGTCGAAGAGACCCACTGCTTGTGGCCGGTCCAGCGCGTCGTCGCGCCGATCGCCAGGCCGGGCGCGTCGAGCATGCCGGTCAGCGCGCCCGCGGCGAGCTCCGGCGTCTTTGGCAGGCCGCGCTCGGGATGGGCCTGGGCGATGATCTCGAGCTTGTGCACGCTCTCGCCGCGCACGACGATCCGGCCGAAGGGGTTGTCGTCGGCGCCGGAAAGCGTCTCGGTGTACTTGGGGCCGGCGGCCGCCCAGATCGGCCCGCGGTCGCCGTAGGCCCTCGGCAGCTCGTGACCCGTCGCGATCCCCCGCAGCGTCTTGGCGATCGTGAGCGTTTTGCTGCGGCGATCGAGCCAGGCGACGTGGGGCGCGGTCTCGTTGACGGTCGGCATCGGCTGGCCGCCGAAGGACGCGCTCGACGTGCGGTTGGCCTGGGGGGGCGGCAGCGTGACGGCGCCGAAGCTGCCTTGCTTTTCGAAGCTCGCCAGCGCGTTCTCGACGGCGTTCATGCCGCCCGCGCGGACCGGCAGGTGAACGATGTGCTCGCCCTGCATGTGCGCCGCGAGCCACGGTCGCCCGGCGTCGATCTGGGGCGCGACGGCCTGCGCGAAGCTGTCGGGGCCGAGGTTGCGCAGCGCGTCCTGCAGGACTCTCTGCGGCCCCGGGACGCCCGGCACGAAGCTCGAGAGCTCGGCGAGCACGGCCGCCGGCTGATTGATGACGATCCCCATCGGCGGCGCGGACGGGATCTTGTGGGGCTCGGGCAGCTTCGGCCCCAGCTTCGCCCGCTTGCCGCGGTCGCGTTTTCCCGGCTTGCCGGCGGTGGCCGGATCGTGGGTCCCCTTCGGCTTGCAGGAGGTGCTCGGGAGCGCGAGCGCGAGCGTCAGCAGCGGCAGGAGCAGCCAGCTGCGGGGGCGGGGGCGCAGCCCGCGAGCGCGCGATTGTGTCCCGAACGACGAGGCCGCGGTCGAGGAGGAAATCGAGGAGGAGTCACGGGAGGAAAGCGAGGATGCGGGGGCGCGCGGAGCGAACATGAGCGTATCGTCACGGTAGCACGCCGGCGCGCGTGACACCGGGCGTGGAGGGTGTGTGCTCGTGGGACCCGCGGCTCGCGGTAAATGTTCAACGCGCCTGCACATCGCGTGATCGCGGAATACTCCCCCGCGCTCGCCCGTCTGTGACCCCGCGCTCCGCTCGCAGCTTGCCGGCCGCCTTTCGGTTGCCCTATGGTCCGCGCGCCATGGCGACTGTTCGCATCGGAATCAATGGTCTGGGCCGCATCGGTCGGCTCGTCGTTCGTCACGCCTTGCTCCGGCAGCTCGACCCAGCGCGCGCCGGCCAGGTGCGCGGGGGCTCTTCGATCGAGATCGTCGCGGCCAACGACCTCGCGTCGATCGACCAGCTCGCGTACCTGCTCGGCCACGACTCCGTGCACCGCTGCAACATGCCCAAGGTCGAGGTCTCCGGGAGCTCGCTGCAGGTCGGCAGCTTCAAGATCGCGATCTCGTCCGAGCGCGACCCCGCGAAGATCCCCTGGGCCGAGCACAAGGTCGACATGGTCATCGAGTCGACCGGCGTGTTCACCAAGCGCGAGGGCATGGCGCTGCACCGCGCGAACCCGGACGGCCCTAGCCACGTGATCCTCGGCGCGCCCGGCAAGGGCGTCGACAGGACCATCGTCGTCGGCGTCAACGAGGACACCCTCGACCCGCAAAACGATCGCCTCGTCTCCAACGCGAGCTGCACCACCAACGCGCTCGCGCCCGTCATGTCCGTGCTGCACAAGACCTTCGGCGTGCGCTGGGGCCTGATGAGCACGACCCACGCCTACACCGGCGGGCAGGGCCTCATCGACACGATCTCGAGCAAGGACCTCCGCCGCGGTCGCGCCGCCGGCGTCAACCTGGTCCCCACCTCCACCGGCGCCGCCAAGGCGCTGGGTCTCGTGATCCCGGCGCTCAAGGGCAAGGTCGACGGCCAGGCCGTGCGCGTGCCGGTCCCCGACGGCTCGCTCTACGAGATCACCTGCACGCTCGACGGCGCGCCGGGCCTCGACCGCGTGCTCGAGGCGCTGCGCGAGGGCGCCGCGAGCGAGCGCCTGCGCGGCGTGCTCGACGTTCGCCAGGAGCCGCTGGTCTCCTCGGACATCCTGGGCGACCCGCACTCGAGCATCGTCGACGTCGACGCCTGCCAGGCCATGGGCCCGCTGATCCGGATCGTCGGCTGGTACGACAACGAGTGGGGCTACGCCGGCCGTCTGCTCGACCTCGTCAACCTGATCGCCGCGGGCTGAGACGCGGTTACGTCCATCGGCGGGCGGCCCGTGGCGGGTCGCCCGCTTTTTCATTTGTGGACGGGGGGATTTATGGGCCTGGCTTTCAGGACATGCAACCGCAGACGCCAGGGGAATCACCCGCGATCGAGGGCGCGCGTCGGCTCGCGCCTGGTTTCACCGGAGCGTGACGAGGATCGCGTACGCTTACCGTGCCTCGATGAGGTAGGTGAGGATTGAATATGAAGCAGCGAAGTTGGTTGATCTACGCGGGCGTCGTGTTCGCGCTCGCGCTCGCCTGTGGCGACGACGGCGGGCGCGAGGAGACGGACTCGGCGAACGCGAGCGACGGCAGCGTCACGCTGTCGACCTCTGACCCCGGCGCGACCACGACGAGCGCGAGCAGCACGGGCGACGCGACGACGGTCGGCGGCGGCGAGACCTCGAGCTCGACCGACCCGAGCACGAGCGCTACGACCGAGGGGCCGCAGCCGAGTCTCGAGGTTGACCCTGACGCCGCGGTCATCAAGGTGCTCAACGGCTTGTCCGAGTCAGAGGACTACGAGGCGCTGCTCGACGGCGTGCCCGTCGACGCGAGCTGGACGCTCGACGACAACGAGCTGGCGACCGTCAACGACGACGGGATCGCGTTCGGGACCGGCAACAAGGGCGGCCTCGCCACCGTGACCGCGTTTCACGAGGGGCTCAGCGCCGAGGCGACCCTCGAGGTCATGCTCGAGGTGGTCGTCGATCCAGGCGGCACGACGCCCGAGGACAAAGAGCTCCTGCTGGGCGCGATCGAGCCCGACCCCGACACCGCGTGGGCCTATCCCTACGACCAGATGGTGTACCCCCAGGATCTGCGCGCGCCCGAGTTCATGTGGAACAACGGCGGCGCCGGGGACACCTACCTCATCCACCTCGAGGCCGACTACCTCGACGTTCAGATCTACACGCAGGCTGACCCGCCCTCGCGCTACCTGCTTGATCAGGAGCTGTGGGACACCATCACCGCGACCGTCGCGGGCGAGACCGTGGACCTCACGGTGACGCGACTCAAGCCGGGCGAGGTCTTGGCGACCGTCGTCGTCGATCACACCTACACGATCTCGAACGCGAAGCTCGACGGCAGCGTCTACTACTGGGCGAACAGCCTCGGCCGCGTGCTGCGGATCAACCCCGGTGCCGACGCGCCCGAGGACTTCCTCGCCGAGAACGGTCAGGCGGGCTGCAGCACCTGTCACTCCGTCTCGGCCGACGGCAACACGCTGATCATCGGCGGCGACATCGTGGTCTCCAACTGGAACCTGTCGGAGAACGTCTCGACCTTGAACCTCGGCGACGTCGGTAAGCCTGTTCGTGACTGGGCGATGCCCGCGATCTCGCCGAACGGGACCGTGTTGATCGAGAACGCCGCGCCGCTGCCGGGGCCTCCTGGCGGCAGCGACGGCATGTGGAACGCGGTCACGGGCCAGAAGCTAGAGAACACCGGCCTCGAGGGGGTTCAGCTCGACATGCCAGCCTTCTCGCCGGCCGGTGATCTGATCGCCTACGTGACGCACGATACGCTCGCGCTCGCGGTGTACGACTTCGACACGCAGGCGACCTTGGCCTCGAACCAGACCACGCTCGTCGAGGCGGGGCCGGACCCGATGTGGAACGGCATCACCTTCCCCAGCGTCATGCCCAACAGTAAGTGGATCGTGTATCACCGCGGGCAGTACCCGAACTCCCTCGACACTCGCCTCAGCCGCGCGGACCTGTTCTTGGCGAGCGTCGAGCAGCCGGGGCTCGAGATTCGGCTGTCGGAGGTCAACGGCGACGCCTACCCCTTCGCCGCCGGGGAGCGCGACCTCAGCTACAACTATGAGCCGACCTTCGCGCCGATCAGCTCGGGCGGTTACTCCTGGGTCGTGTTCACCTCGCGGCGGACGTACGGCAACCGACTCACCGGCGCCTCCAACGCGGTCAAGCAGCTCTGGGTGTTCGCGATCGACCAAAACCCGGACGGCGACTCAGACCCGAGTCATCCCGCGTTCTGGCTGCCGGGGCAGGACCTGGCGACGCTCAATATGCGCGGCTTCTGGGCGCTTGAGGCCGACGTGCCCGGGTAGTCCGGCGTCGCGATGGCGACCATTCGAAACGCGAGAGCCGCGCCCGCCGGGCGCGGCTCTCCGCTTTCTTCACGCTGCGCTTTTTGTCGAGGCGTCAGACCGAGAACGAGCTGCCGCAGCCGCAGCTCCCGGTCGTGTTCGGGTTGTTGAACTTGAAGCCGGCGCCCTGCAGCCCCTCGACGTAGTCGATCGAGGTCCCCATCAGGTACATGAAGCTCATCGAGTCAGAGATCAGGCGGACGCCGTTGCTCTCGAACACCTGATCGCCGTCGACCGGCTCGTCGAAGTACAGGTCGTACTGAAAGCCGGCGCAGCCGCCACCCATGACCTTGACGCGCAGGGCGTAGTGGCTCTCGATGTCCTCGGCCTCGCGGATCTCGGCGACCTTCGAGGCGGCGACCTCGGTGAGCGTGAGGGCGCCGGCCATCGCCGGGTCCGGTGCGGGGGCGGACGGCGTGGGGGTGTTGGTCGTTGTCTGGGTTGTGGACACGATCGGCTCCTTCGGCTCCGGTGCGGTCTTGCGTCAGAACTGCGTTTGTCGCGGCTCGCGAGCGGCGGACGGGCCCGCGTGTGCAGGGGGTGAATACTTCGTCGGCAGTAAAAACGCCAGAAGCTTCCGTTACGTAAGATGCAGTCTTCTCGAGAGTTGGTCAACCCGATGCAGCCGAGTTTTGCGGGTATTGTCCATGGGTTGAGGGATTTCGGCCGGTTTTGGAGCTTGTGCAATTCTCACGGGCGCGTGAGGTGTTCGCTTTCGCGCGCGTGCGCTCCGAGATCGCGCCGGGCGTTGCGAATCACGGCAGCCGGCGCGTTCACCCGGCGCGGGCCGTAGCCCAATCGATGTTGATAGAGCGCGCTCTGGCGGGCGATTGACAGCAGTAGGCGGGTTGCCTACCGTGGCTCCAGAAGCGCCAACTGGCTGAAATTCGTGGAGATCTCAATGAAGCGTCCCGTTCGTACTGGCTCCCGTTTGTGCGTGACTCTCGCTGTTTTGATGGGGGTTACCGCCGCCTGTGGCGAGAGCCGCTCCGATCGACTCAAGCGTCAGATGGAGTACGAAGCCGCGGGCAAGAAGAAGAAGGATCCCGCGAACCCGATCCCCCAGGTCCCGCCCGACCCGGTGCGCGAGGAGCTGCGGCCGGTCCTCAGCAAGTACTTTCACAGCGAGAGTGACTACCTGCCCGATGTTCTCGACGACGACATCGAGGTCACGGACGAGAAATTTCAGTATGAGCTCACGCCGGGCGTGCTCTCGACGATCCGCATCAAGAAGGGCTTGAGCAAGCCCGACAAGGTGCGCGCGATCCTCAAGGCGGTCGCCGAGGCCGACTCATGGGCGTTTCGCAAGAAGTCGCGGCGCGACTACGCGGCGCAGATCGAGAAGGTCAAGTACGGCTACGGCGACGAGCAGAAGGACCAGATCCTTCACATGTACGCCGACCTCAAGCTGCTCAGCTTCTTCGCCAGCGACGAGGCGGCGGCGGCGATCGAGGAGCTGCCCGCCGACGTCAAGGGCCCCGTCGCGGCGATGCAGAAGGAGTACCTCGATAACAAAGAGGAGATCTGGCAGGGCTGGATGGACGTCAAGATGATGGCGCGCCGCGTCGTCGCCGGCGACGAGCCGTTCCGCTCGGTGCTGCGCACCATCAAGAAGCAGCTCGGTCAGGAGGAGCCGCCGCCGCGCACGTGGATGGACTCCATGGGCCCCGAGTTCAAGGAGTGGGCGGCCGCGCTCGAGAAGGACGAGAAGCTGTTCATCATCATGACCAACATGAAGGACCTGCGCGAGCGCGTCGAGTTCACCGGCGACACGCACGGGCTCTGGCTGGTCGAAGGGTCACCTGACATCCCCGAGAAAGCCAAGTCGCTCGACCCGGGCGCGGACCCCGAGGGCGTCGCGGTGCTGCGCGAGGACCTCGGCGGCGGCTACAACGACCTGACCTTCGTGTTCTCCAAGAAGCTCAAGGGCGACGCGCTCAAGGGCGCGTTCCTCTACTCGATGATCTACCGCCAGCTGCTCTCGGACTTCCAGATGCTGGCGACCGCCGGCGGCGACTTCGCCAAGAAGGGCGAGGACGGATCGATCGACCGCGAGAGCTCGATCGTCCCGGACAAGTACGACCCGCTCTACGCTCGCTGCGGCGGCCGGGCGGCGCTCGACACCCTGATCAAGTTCTCGGGCTCGAAGTACTCGCTGCTCAGCGGCGTCAGGCCCAAGACCAAGACCGAGGACAAGATCCTCAAGGTCGCGCACACCTGCGTGATCGACGGCGCCCGCGGCGACATCAAGATCCCCGAGAAAGACGACGAGTTCGATGTCCAGGGCCCGGCGCCCGGCTCCCGCCTCGCGCTGTTCCAGATGCTCGCGCGCTTCGAGGACATCGACACCTCGGCGATGGCCGAGGAGGCGCCGAAGACCGAAGAGGACAAGAATATCGAGGACCTCGAGGCCAAGCTCAAGGCGATCAAGGAGAGGCAGAAGGGCGGCGACTGAGCGCGCGAAGGCGCGCGCCCGCTGCACATTCGCGGACCGTCTGCTGCGGTCGAGGCTCGGAGCGTTCGCTCCGGGCCTTCGTCATGTCGGTGGTCGTTGACTTCGCGCGGCTTCTGATCGAATCGTCAATACGGTCGTCCTCGCGCGTCGCGGGCGACGCGAGTCCGCCACGATAAAAGAGTGCACATGCAGAAGTCGAAGCTCGAGAGCATGCAGGAGGCCGAGGTCAAGCAGCACCTCAAGAACTTCAGCGAGCAGGACCTCGTGACGCTGATCGAGCGCTGCAATCGCGAGTACTGGGATGAGCACAACGCCTCGCTCTCGGATCCGCTCTACGACCAGCTCGTCAACCGTCTGACGCGGCTCAACCCCAACGCGCCGGTGCTGCACGCGATGGGCCCGAGCGGCGGGGGCGGCGACGCGCTCTCGGCCGACGCGGTCGATCACATGAAGCCGGCCGAGCGCTTCGGCGCGTCGGTCACCCACAAGCGCGCGATGCTCTCGCTCGACAAGTGCTACAGCGAGCAGGAACTGCTCAAGTGGGCCAAGAAGATCAAGGGCGGCGTGATCGTCATGCCCAAGATGGACGGCATGGCCTCGAGCATGCGCTACGACGCCAAGGGGCGGCTCGTGGTCGCGGCGACGCGCGGCTCTGGCTCGCAGGGCGAGGACATCACGATGAACGTCCTCGACGTCCCCGACATCCCCAACAAGATCAAGAGCGGCGGCGTCGAGGTCGAGGTCCGCGGCGAGATCTTTATGCGCCTGTCGACCTTCCAGAAATTCAAGGGCGACTACTCGAACCCGCGCAACCTCGCGGCCGGCTCGATCAAGCAGAAAGAGCGCAAGAAGAGCCGCGCCAAGCACCTGAGCTTCTACGCCTACGACGTCATCGGCCCGGAGTTCACCGACGAGCGCGAGAAGTTCGACTACCTCAAGAAGATCGGCTTCGCGCCCGAGGAGGTCGACTTCATCGACGACCGCACGCAGCTGCAGGCCGCCTACGAGCGCTGGGCGGCGAACCGCGCGACGATCGACTACGAGATCGACGGCGTGGTCTATCGCGCGCTCTCGGTCGCGGTCCAGAAGAAGCTCGGCGAGACCGGGCACCACCCGCGCTACGCGATCGCCTACAAGTTCCAGGGCGACTCCGGCGTCACCGAGCTCAAGGGCATCGAGTGGTCGGTGAGCCGCACCGGCATGATCACCCCGGTCGCGCTGCTCGAGCCGATCGACCTCAGCGGCGCGATGATCGGGCGCGCGAGCCTGCACAACCTCAGCATCTTCAAGCGCCTCGAGCTGACGCAGGGCTGCCGGGTCGAGGTCACGCGCCGCGGCGGCGTGATCCCCAACGTCGAGCGCGTCACCGAGGACGGCAAGGGCGCGTGGCTGTTCGACATCCCCGACACCTGTGAGTGCGGCGCGCCGACCAAGGTCCGCAAGAAGCGCGACGGCGAGTTCCTGTGGTGCGCGCGCCCGGGCGGCTGCACGCTCTCGGTCTACGGCGAGCTCGAGCACTTCGCCAAGGTCGTCGACATCCAGGGCTTCGGCCCCAAGGTCGTCAAGCTGGCGGTCGACGCCGGGCTGATGACGTCGCCGGTCGATTACTTCACGCTGACCGTCGACGGGCTGTCGCAGCTCGAGCGCATGGGCAAGAAGAGCGCGCAGAACCTCGTCGATCAGGTGAACCAGCACCGCCAGATGCCGATGTGGGTGTTCTTGCAGGCGCTCGGCATCGACACGCTCGGCAAGCAGAACGCGCGCCTGCTGGCCGCGGAGTTCAAGTCGCTCGACCGCGTCCGCCGGCTCGAGCGCGAGCAGCTGATCGCGATCAAGGGCATCGCCGACGCCATGGCCGACGCGATCGTCGACGGCCTCAAGGCGCGCTCGGAGCTGATCGACGGGCTGCTCAAGCACGTCACGCTGATCGAGGGCGAGCCCGAGCCAGAGGCCGAGAGCAGCGAGCTCGCGGGCAAGAGCTTCGTGTTCACCGGCAGCCTGCAGGCCTTCGCCCGCGCCAAGGCGCAGAAGCGCGTGCGCACGCTCGGCGGCGAGACGCCCAGCGGCGTCAACAAGACGCTCAACTACCTGGTCGTCGGGGCCGGGAAGGCGGCCAAGTCTTCGAAGCAGAAGAAGGCCGAGAAGCTGATCTCGAGCGGCGCGCCGATCGAGGTGATCGGCGAGGACGAGTTCCTCAAGCTGATCGGCGGGATCGACGATTAGCGGCGGCGGCCTACGCGTTAAGCAGCGGCCCGACGCTCGCGTGTTGTGGGCAGGTGTATGCGCCTACTCGAGGGCGAGCTCACGACCGAGTCCACGTCGCGTCGAAGCTCAAGGGCCGCGCGCGAGCGTGGGAGGAGCCGCCTGATGAGGACGGCGAGCGCGGGGGTGTTGGTCCGCGACCCGGTCAGACGCTCGCCGCCCGGAAGGTGGAGGGAGCCTGCCCAGGCGTTAAGCAGCGGCCCGACGCTCGCGTGCTGTGGGCGCTCGAAGGGGCGGGTTGCTTGTCTCAGTCTAGTTTGAGCGCAGCACGAACGGGTACGTCACCGTCACCTGCTCGCCGGGCGGCGGGAACTTCCAGGTCTTCGTCGAGTCGACGATGCACGCGGTGAGCGCGTCGTTCACGTCGGTCTGCGCGCTCACGCTCTCGCTCACGGAGCCGTCGGCGGCGATCGTGAATTTGACGACGACCTTGCCGGCGAGCTTTGGGTCTTTGAGCAGCGCTTTGTTGTAGCAGCTGCGGATCTCGGCGGTGTGCTCGCGGACCACCGTCCGGATCTGGTCTTTTGTAAGACCGCCGGAGCCGGACGGCGTGGGCGTCACCTCGGGGGTCGGGTCGGCGCCGGCGCTGGCGCTGGCGCTGGCGCTGGCGCACTCGGCCTTGGCCCTCTCGGCCTCGGCCTTGGCTCTCTCGGCCTCTTGCTTGGACTTCTCGAGCTCGGCCTTGAGCTTCTCGATCACCGCGTCGGCCTTGGCGCGCGCGGTCGCGGCCTCGGCGGCCATGAGCTCGGCCCTGGCTCGCTCGGCGTCGGCGCGCGCGCCGAGCGGATCGCAGGCGGCGAGCGCGAGCGCGGCGGAGGCTGTCAGGATCGCGGTGGCGCGTCGGTGCATAGACCGATGGTACATGCTCGATCGAGCATGTCTTTTCGAGCGCCCGGCGCCTACGCTCAGGGCAGCGCGAGCACGCGGCTCTCGGGCGCGCTCGTGACCTCGACCGACGCGCAGCGGACCTTGTGCGCGCTCCAGTCGATCGGCGGGGCCTCGGGGATCGCGCTGCGGTCCTGGTCCTTCAGCGCCTCCGCCATCGACTTGCCGGTCGCCTTCATGTCGGCCTTGAGCTTCGCGGTCGAGGCCGCCAGCGCGGCCTTGCGCGCGGGATCCTCGACGGGCCCGACGACGGCGCAGGCGGTGTACGTGCCGGGCTTGACCTCGCGGAAGATCGCCGGCCGCTCGGCGTCCTCGCCCCCGAGCAGGAAGTGCTGCGGCGCGTCGGCGCCCGTGCGCAGGGTCTTGAGCGCGTCGAAGCTCGCGGGCGTCTCGAGCTCGCCGGTGAACAGGAAGTAGTGGGCCTCGCGGGTGTCGGCGGGGTTTTTGGGGTCGACGAGCAGGAACTGCTCACGCGCGAGCGTGTCGCCGAGCTTGTTCGCTCGGTAGTCGCGCGCGATGGTGCGGTCCTCGCCGAGGTGCGCGAGCTGGTCGGCGACCGGGATCGGCTTGCCGATCGGCGGGGGCGGCGGCTCCTCAGCCGCGCTGTCGGCGGTCTTCTCGGGGTCTTGCTCGGCGGCGGGGGTCTTCGCGGCCTCCTTCGACGCGCTCGCCTCCGGCTTGGCCTCGCAGCCTGCGGTCGTGAGCAGGGCGGTCGTCATCAAGAGCGCGAGGGAGCGTGGCCGGAGCAGCATGGGCGCGATTGTACCCGGATCGACGCGGGGTCGAGGGCTGCTAGGCTCGAGCGACGTGAGCGACGAGAGCGGCAAACACGACCTCCAGGCTACCGAGTCCGCGCGCAAGCTCGAGCGCGTCGTCACGTCGCGGATGCGGCTGAAGGCGCGCTTCGAGGCGCGGATGCGCGCGACCCCGGCGGTCGCGGACAGCGAACCCCAGGGCAGCGGGCCGACGAATCGTCACGGGATGCCGAAGCTGCCGGTCGATCAGCGCGAGACCCAGAAGTGGCCGGTGCTGGACCTCGGTCGCAAGATCCTGCTCAAGCCGGAGGACTGGGAGCTGGTCGTCGACGGCGCGTGCGCGGAGCCGCAGACCATCGGGTGGGAGCGGTTTTCGAAGCAGCTGCCGCAGGTCGTCGACACCAGCGATTTTCACTGCGTGACCGGCTGGTCGAAGATGGATCTCGTGTGGGGCGGCGTCCGCTTCTCGGAGATCGCGGCGCTGGTCCAGCCCAGCGACGAGGCGACCCACGTGATGTGCCACGGCTACGACGGCTACACGACCAACCTGCCCCTTGAGGAGGCCTTGAAGCCGGACGTGCTGCTCGCCCACACGGTGAACGGGCGACCGCTGCCCGACATGCACGGCGGCCCGGTCCGGGTGATCACGCCGCAGCTCTACGCCTGGAAGGGCGCCAAGTGGATCCAGCGGATCGAGTTCATGACGGTCGACCGCCCGGGCTTTTGGGAGCAGAGCGGCTACTCCAATTCGGCGCACCCGTGGCGCAACGATCGCTACAGCCGCAAGCGCTGGTTCTGAGCGAGAGCGGCGGTCACTCGGGCAGGCGCACGGCGAGCAGCGCTGAGCCCTCGGCGCGGCGCAGGATCAGGTAGTCGCCCGCGAAGCCGATGACGTAGGCGTTGGCGATCGAGCCGACGACCGCGCCCGCGCGGGCGTCGACGAGGAGCTGGCCGCGCGGCTCCTGGCGGTCCTGCGCGACGATCCAGCGCTCGCCGTCGCTGGCGAGGTTGGAGCGGTTGAGCGCGAGGCTCCAGCGCGGCCCCTGCTGGGAGGATGGCTCAAAGCGCAGGCCCTCGTCGGAGACGAGCAGCAGCCCGCCGGGCAGCGCGTAGTGCTCGCGGACGCCGGGCGCGACCTTCAGCAGGTGACCGGGCTGGCCGTCGAGGGAGAACCACTGCACCTCGATCGCGCGGTACGAGGGCAGCAGCAGCGGGCCGTCGCCGGAGGACTCGCCCTCGATCAGCGGGATCGCGGGACTCGCTCGAGTCCAGCTCGGCGCGCCGGTCTCGGGGTCGTAGAGGCGCGCGCGCCCGCACTGGCGCGCGAGCGGGTAGACCCGCGCGTGTACCACCGCGGCGCGGACGGTCGGGAGCTCGTCGCCTTCGCAGGCCTCGTCGGGCGTCCAGCGCTGGCGCCAGCGCGGGCGGCTGACATCCCCGGCGCCGACCAGCGCGACGCCGTCGTGGGCGCGCCCGGCGATCCACGAGTGCTTGTCTGCTCCAAAGGTCATGTCGTGGATGAAGTCCTCGCTCCACGCGACGCGCCCGCGGGACCAGGACTCCGCGCGGACGAGGCCGCTTCGGCCGCGCGCGCGGATGAGGCCGCGCGCGAGCGGGCGCGCGGCCGGGCGGCAGCTCGAGTGTGGTCGACCGCCGCGGAGCGGGCGGCGTTCGAATCGCAGGCCGCGGTACTCATGGTCGCCCGCGAGCGAGCGACCGCTGCTCGGATCGATCGCGCGCGTGCGGCAGCCCGGCGCGCGCTCGAGCACGGTGGCGCCGTCGGGCGCCCGGTGGAGCTTGATCGATTCGTCCAGGGCCTGGCGCCAGACCAGCCTCGCCTCGGTCCCGGGCGCGACCGCGAAGCCGGCGAGCTGGGTCTTGTCGGGGGCGCGCGTCGAGCTGCCGGTCGCGAGGATGAACTCGGGGCCGGGGGCGAGCTCGTGCCAGCGGATGTCGTCGGGCTGGTCCACGCGCCAGTCGACCGCGCCGGTGTCCGCGCGCCGGCGGACGATCGCGCCGTCCTCGATCCGCAGGATCCCCGCGCTCGCGCCGTCGCCGGCCCGCGAGATCATCGGCCAGCCGGCGTCTGAGGGGTCCGCCTGCTCCCAGGCGAGCGCGAGCGGGGCGGCCGCGAGGGGGAGCGCGGTCACGGTGGCCTCGTCGTCCTCGGGCGCCCGCGCGGGCGGGTCGGCGGGCGGCAGGTCGGCGGGCGGCCGGGCTGCGCTCGGCGGGTCGGCGGGCTGCGGGGGCGGCTCGGAGGGCGCGCAGGCGAGCGCGCTCGACAACATGACCAAAGAGATAGTCTGAGCGGCGCGCACGGCCGCAGGATAGCAGCGCGCTCGCGCGCTAAAACGGGCTAGCGAAGCGTGGGTCGCTGACGAAGGCGGTGTCGGTGAGCGTCTTGAGGAACGCGAGCATGTCGGCTCGCTCCCCGTCGCTCATCTCGTAGCCGCGGACGAATTCGCTCTTGTTGGGGTTGAGGCGCCCGTCGCCGGCGTGCGGCCCGTCCTCGATCAGGCGGCCGCCGGCCGCGTAGTGCTCGAGCACCTCGTCGAGCGTCTCGACGCTGCCGTCGTGCATGTAGGGCGCGGTGAGCTCGATGTTGCGCAGCGAGGGCGGGCGGAACTTGCCCTTGTCGCTGGGGTTCTCGGTGTGCTCGTAGAGCCCCGGGACCGCGGGCGGGTAGGCGCCCTCGTCGTCGAGGTTGTAGAGGCCGATGTTCTGGAAGTCGAGCTCGCGCTGCCCGGAGCTCGAGGAGAAGAACGAGGTCGTGAAGTTGATGCCCGAGTGGCAGTGGTAGCACTCGAACTTCTCCTCAAAGAACAGCGCCATGCCGCGCTTGGCGGCCTCGGGGAACTCGCTGTCGTCGCCCTCGTAGATGTAGCGGTCGTAGGGCGAGCGGTACGAGAGCAGCGTGCGCTCGAAGCTGGCGATCGCCTTGATGACGTTGTCGATCGTGTAGGGGTCGGGGTCCTCGGGGAAGGCGTCCTGGAACAGCGCCTGGTAGCTCGCGTCGTCCTTGAAGCGCTGGAGGATCTCGTCCTCTCGGTCCGTCATGCCGAGCTCGACCGGCGCGACCCCGAACATCGGCGTGAGCATCTGCTGCTCGAAGGTCTCCATCTTGAGGTTGGACCAGGTGTAGGTGGCGAACAGCGCCGCGCCGGCCAGCTGCATGGAGTTCTTGGGCACGGGGTCGCCGGTCGAGCCCTCGGGCGTGACGAGGCCGTCGGCGAAGGAGCGCGCCTGCTCGTGGCAGCTCGCGCAAGACATGGCGCCGTTGCCCGAGAGCCGCTCGTCGTAGAACAGGTGGCGGCCGAGCTCGACTTTCTCGGCGCTCATCGGGTTGTCCTCGGGGACAGCCGGGATCGGGTACCACTCGGGCAGGCCCCAGTCATAGTTGGGGACGTCGCCGTCGGTGTCGGTCTCGCTGTCGGTCTCGCCGCCGTCGTCGCCGCAGGCTGGGAGCGCGAGCGCGAGCGCGAGCAGGCTGGCGCCCGCGCGGCGAGCACGGCGGGTCACAGCGCCGCGCCCCCGGGCGCGACGCCGAACACTCGCTGCGGGTCATCGGCCGGGCCGACGCCGGCGAAGGAGATCCCGAGCGGGGCGAATAGCGCGGGGCACTGCGGGTCGTCGAGGCCGCTCATGCACCCGGGGACAGGATCGACGTCCTTGTCGTTGACGAGGTCGAGGTCGGAGCCCGCGAGCAGCTCGCCGAGCTCGAAGACCACCGCGTCGGCGCGCGGGTCGAAGCCGTCGAGCGCGACCGTGACGAGGTTTTGGTGGTTGCAGGTGAAGCCCTCGGCGGGGGCGCCGGCGCAGCCGGTCGAGCCGACGTGGAGGTTGTACTGCTCGTTGGCCGGCGTCGACACGTCGACGCGCAAAAACCGGTAGCCGCGCTCCCACTCCCAGTACATGCCCGAGATGTTGAGCGGCGCCTCGGCGGTCGCGATGTCGAGGTGGTTCTGCTCGAGCGGCACGCCGACCGTGAACTCGAGGCCGGTGTAGTCGTCGTGCTTGGGCGCGGTGCCGATCACGAGCTCGTTGGTCTCGTCGGTGCCGTTTTGGCACTCGCCGGCGCGTCGCTCAAAATCGAGCAGCGCGATCGTGTCGCTCTGCCAGCGCCCGTCGGGCGTCAGCGCGAGCGCGACGCGCTCGCCCCCCGCGCGCACGAGCGTCACGTCGTGCACGTACATGCGCAGGTCCTTGGGCCGCAGCTGCGAGCCGGAGGCGCCCACGCCCTCGTAGACGCCCTCGCAGTCGAAGGCCTGACCGTTGACCTGGGCGACAAAGCGCAGGCTGAGGGTCTCCTCGCCGGGCTCGCCGAGGCAGCCGGCAAGCGCGAGCGTCAGGCCGAGCAGAAGCTCAGAGCGTCGTGGGATTCGCGGTCGTGACATGACGTGCTCTCGCGTGACTGTACCCGAGAACCGCGCGGCCTTGCGCGCGCGCGGGTGCGGCGATTTGCCGCGCGGGCGCGCTCGCGCGCCGCTTGGACTAGCGATCTCAGCGAGCCGCGTCCTCCAGCAGCCCGCGGAGCACGTCGGCGTCGAGGTTTTGCTGGTGCTGGCCGAACTCCATGACGACGCGGTCGCCCAAAGTCTCCTCGAGCTCGAGCAGCTGGACCGCGCCGGTGGTCGGCTCGAGGCGCACCCGGAGGCTGCGGATCGTTCGCGAGATCGCGGCCCCCGAGGCGCCCGCGCGCGGCGTCAGGAGCAGCTGCATGCCGCTGCCCCGCGGGATCGAGACCTCGCAGCCGCGGAGCAGGGCGCGGGCGGCGAGCTCAGGGTCATTGTCCCCGGGCGGCGGCGCGACCAGGGTCATCAGGCGGGCGCGCAGCCACGCGAGCGCCGGCGCGTCGGAGCCGGCGACGGTCTCGGGGAGCTCGCGGTCGTTGGGCCTGATCACCACCGCGTCGCCGTCGATCCGCGTCGTCGAGCCGGTGTGCGCGTCGTCGCGGAGGACGAGGCGCGCGGGCGCGACGAAGGCGAGCGTGCCGGTGACGACGAGCGGGTCGACGAGCAGCGAGGAGCGGCGGGTGAGGGTGTAGCGCGCGCGCAGGCTCTGGGTCCGGGCCGCGAAGCCGCGCCACAGCTCGACGCGGTTGCGCAGGCGCCTCGCCGTCTTCTCGGGGAAGCGCTCGTAGATCGAGGCCGGCTCGTCGGTCGCGCGCTCGGCCGGCGCCGCGAGGGCGTCGCGCGCTCGCCCGAGGCCCACGCCGAGACAGAGCCCGAGCGCGCCGCCGATCCACCGTCTGCGCCCGATCACGCGTCGCCCCCTGCGGCGTCGTCACCGGGGCGCGGGCCCGCTGGTTTATTTTGTGTCTTTTCAGACATGTTGTTGTCATCGCCCCGCGCGGCGAGCCCGCGCAGGATCGCGCACACGCCGGGCGCCACGAACATGCCGAAGCCCGAGGCCAGCGCGCAGCCGCAGGCGAGCACCAGGCCGGTCGAGCGCCACAGCGGCTCGGGGCTCATGAGCAACGCCAGGCCCGCGGCGATCTGGCACGCGCTGGTCAGCAGGAGGCCCTTGGCCGGGAAGGGTCGACCCGCGTCGATCGCCTGGCACGCGCGCCCGCCGGCGATCATCGCGGCGGCGCCGACGAGCAGGAAGGCGGGCAGCATGTACGGGCCGACGGGGCGCCCCAGCAGCATCAGCGAGACGATGAGACATGACTGTGCGGACAGGCTGGCGAGCGCGGCGGCGGCGGCGGTCGAGAGCCGGCGCGTGCCGATCCAGACCCAGAGCGCCCCGAGCCAGAGGCCGCCCGCGGTGAGGAGCCCGAGCTGGTCGTCGAAGCCGCGGCGATCCTCGCGGACCGCGAGCGCGGGCCCGTAGATGTCGTCGGGCAGCGCGGCGGCGGTGGCGGCGGCGCTCGCGTCCTGGGGTCGCAGGTGCAGGCGGGCGCGCAGTTCGAACTCGCCGGGCTCGCGCTCGCCGAGGTACGACAGGATCCACGGGCCGAGCGGCCCCGCGAGCGCGGCGGCGGCCGAGGGCGGCTGCTCGTAGGCCCGCGCGGCGTCGAGGAATTCGCTGAAGGCGGCGGGTCGCATGCCGCTGGCCTCGAGCTCCTGCTCGAGCCGGTCGAGCGCGTCGCCCAGCCCGAGCTGCTCGAGGAACTCCCGGCGCGCGGCGATCATCGGCGCCGGCGCGACGAGCGATCCGGGGGAGTCGACGCGGGCGATCAGGCCGTGCTCGGCGAGCAGCGGCGGCAGCTCGCGGGCTCGCAGCGCGGCGCGCTCGAGCGCCTCCTCAGGCGTGGCGCCGCGGCTGCGGACCTCGAGCAGCCGCGTCGGGTCGAAGAACGCGCTCGTCATGCGGGACTCGTCGGCGCGCAGGCGGGCGTCGGCGGTCGGCAGCGGGTGTCCGCCGCGGAAGTCGAGCTGTCCCATCGACCACGCCGCGCCGCCGAGCGTCGCGGCGCACAGCAGCAGCCCGAGCAGCGGGGTGGGGCGGAGCGTGAAGCCGGCGCCCGGGCGCGGCCACGCGAGCGACCCGCGCCGCGTGAGCTGCAAGAACGCCGGGAGCGCGAGCCGCAGGCCGAGCGCGCTGACGAGGATGCCCACCGCCCACAGCAGCGCCCAGGCGCGCCACGCCGGGTAGGGCGAGAGCGCGAGGGGGGCGAGCGCGGTCGCCATGATCAGCGCCGCCGGCCAGCCGCGCGTCGAGATCCGCGGGAGATGGAGCGCGCCCTCGCAGGCGAAGCCGAGGGTGAAGATCAGCAGGCTGATGTCGAGCAGGCCGACGCCCGCGGACACGGGCGCGAGCGCGGCGAGGGGCGCGGGCGCGAGCGCGACGAGGACGAGCACGCTCAGCAGCCCGCCGGCCAGGCACAGGAGCACGCCCGCGACCGCGCGCACGGATCGCAGCGTCAGGCTGAGGAGCAGGGCGAGCAGCGCGACCGCCGTGAGCAGCAGGGACGGGGCGCGGGCGCGGACCGAGGCGCGCGCGCTGGCCTCGCGGCGCGCGTGCCCGATCAGCGCGTAGTCGATGGGCTCCGCCGCGAGGCGCGAGCGCAGCGCTCGCTCGAGCCGCGCGAGCGCGTCGGCGTCGCTCGGGACGCGGAAGCGCATCAACAACGCCCGGCGATCGCGGGTGATCAGGTCGCCCGCCACGGTGATCCGCGGTGAGCTCTCGGGAGGCGCGTCGGTCGTCGATTCGAATCCAAGCGTCGACGAGACGACACGCGAGCGCGCCGCGTCATCGGGCCGAACCTCGAGGAAGCCGAGCTCGCCCGGCCGCGTGCCCATCAGCTCGCGCAGCTGCAGCGGATCGCGACGGGGCTGCTCGCCCGAGGTCGCGTACAGCGGGCTCGACAGGCGAGCGCGGACGCCGGCGACGGCGCGGCGCGTCGCGTCCTCGCGGAAGCGGGTAGCGAGCGCCTCGCGACTTTGTTCTGGCACGAGATAGAGCCGGTGCGTGTCGAGCCAGACCGCGGCGTCGGAGGCCGGGGGCGCCTGCGGCACGCGAAGCTCGTCGAGCTGCTCGGCGAGCGCGACCGCAGCGCGCTCGATCGCCGTTCCCTCCTCGTCCCTGGCGCGCTGCTTCGCGTCGTCCGCGTCGTCGCCGGGGCGGGGCGCTCGTTCGCGCAGCAGCAGCCACAGCTCGGGCTCGACGAGACGGTGCTCGAGGGGGACGAGGCCGCTGATGTCGCCGATGATCGGCGGGCCCTCGGTGACCACGAGCGCGGCGAGCAGCGTCGCCACGAACGTGAACCAGAGCGCGACGATGGCGGCTGAGCGCCGCGGACCGAGCGGGTCGCGCTGGGGGGATTTTTCGCGGCTGTTTTCGCGGCTGTGGTCGCGCGAAGGCCCGCTCGCGGGGGGAGGGTCTCCGACCGTCGCGGCCGAATTCGTCGCGTCCGGAGCTGGGCGCGTGGACTCGTCAGGACGCGGATCCGCTGGCTCGTTCGTCGACAAGAGCGGGCGGAGCATAACACCTCAGGTTGCGTCCGTGCGCGCCGGGGGGTAGTGGTGAAGATGGTCGTGGATATACATGAACAGGGGGAGCTCAACGCGCGACGCTCGCTGGCGTTTCGCTCGGTTCAGGAGGTGCTCCCGACGGCCGATCCGGTGGTCTGTCCGACGAGCCCGGTGCCGGCGCTCGCCTCGATCGGCGAGGCCGGCGCGCCGTCGATGCACCCCGAGGCGGACGCGGTGCAGGAGCGCACGATCGACTGGTCCTATCGCTTCATGCTGATCGTCGACGATGAGACCTCGACGCTGCTCCGGCGCGTGCGCTTCGTCGGCCTCGCGGCGGGCTCGTGCAGCCGCGCGGCGCCGCGGGACCTCGCGCTGCTCAGCGACTGGATCACCTGGTTGTTCTTCCACGACGACTGGTTCTGCGACGACGTGAACTCGAGCGTCGCTCGTGACCCGCGGCGGCTCGCCGCGCTGCACGCCCGGCTGCTCGAGATCCTCGCGGGGGCGCGCCCAGACAGCGACGAGGGGCCGCTCTCGCACGCGCTCTCCGACCTGCGCTATCGCCTGTCGCGGCGCATGGGCGGCGCCTGGCTCGCGCGCTTCATCCGCGGCGTGCAGAGCTACTTTCAGAGCAACCTGTGGGAGATCCAGACGCGCAACGCCGGTCAGGTGCCGTCGATCCCGACCTACCTGAAGATGCGCGCGTTCTCGGGGGCGGTGCACACGGCGTTCGACCTCCTCGACATCACGGCCGGCGGCAAGATCCCCTCCGAGGTCCGCGAGCACGCGTTGATCCAGCAGCTGGCGCTGATGGCCAACAATTGCATCTGCTGGGTGAACGACATCTTCTCGTACCGCAAAGAGATCCGCGAGGGGCACACGACTAACCTCGTGCTGCTGCTGCAGGGCGAGCAGGGCGTCAGCCTCGAGCAGGCGGTCGCGCGCGCGGTAGCGATGCACAACGGCGAGCTGCGGGCCTTTCTCGAGCTCGAGCGCGAGCTGCCGACCTTCAGCCCCAAATTCGCGCCGGCGGCCGCGGCCTACGTCCAGGGGATGCGCGCGTGGATGTTCGGCAACCTCGCCTGGTCGCGGGAGACGGCGCGCTATCAGCAGTGCGTGAACATGAAGAACTGGGCTGAATCGGGCTCGTAGTCCCTTCTCGTCTCAACCGTGTCGTTCACCTGAGGCGCTGACGCGCGCTCGTGGCGGGGTCGTGTGGCCCGCGGGGCTCTTGGAGGGAGGGGCGGGGCTGCAGTCGCTCGAACGCCGCGCTGGAGCCACGTGGTCGACCCCCTGCCGGGCGCCAACCACATGCTCTCGAGCGTTTCTCGAGCGAGCGTGCTCTTGGGGGCATGTCGGAGCTGCGCGCGCGAACTAGAAAAAGACATGTCTAAAGGTTCATGATGGAGCTAGGCGGCCGCGCGCGCGCGCGCTGTCAAGTGTGGCGGGATGACACGCGCCGCGGCGGTCGCTCGATTGCGCGCCGCGTCGGCGCAGAGGTGACCGCGCGCGAGAGCGCGGCTCCCCGCGGGGCGCCGCGCCGAAGCTGAATTCGCGCCGCCGCGGGCGCGGCGGAGGCACGGCGTGGTTGCGCGTACACGGGCTCACACGAGCATTTCGCCCGCGCGGCGGGGCGCGGTGCGGCATACTCCTCCAGGTGTCCGTCAGGTCATGACCCTGCGGGCTTTTATGGATTCGCGCGCGACGTGATGCCTGGGCAGCGCTCCATTCTCCAGCCCCTCGTGCAGGCCGGGATCCGGGAGGAGACGCCCTCGCGGATCGCTCGGCGCGTCACGATTTCGAATCAGGTCGCGCTCGCGCTCATCGTCATCGGCGCGGTCTGGACGCCGATCTTCGCGACGATCAGCGGCTCGCTCTCGGAGGGGCTGCTCGTGGTCCCGGCGATCCTCGGCTGCGGCGTGTGCATCTACCTCAACCACCTCGGGCACCGCGACGTCGCGCGCGTCGGCGTGTGCGCGCTCGTGACCGCGTTCCCGGCGATGTTCGCCAGTCAGTTCGGCAAGGACGCGGGGATCCAGCTCGCGCTGTTCCCGGTCGCGGGGCTGCCGCTGGTGTTCTTCGGGCGCGACGAGTGGCTCAAGAGCGCGTGCTGCAGCGCGTTCACGATCCTCGTGTTCCTGGGCCTCGAGCTGACCGACTACGGCTACGTGCCCACCATCGAGAGCGCGCGCGCGGTGCAGAAGGGCATGTACGCGACGATGATCGTGACGACCTACGTGCTCGTCTTCGTCCCGCTGATCTCGTTCCAGGCGCTCACGCAGCGGGCCGAGGGCCTGCTGCGTAAGTCGAACGAGGAGCTGCAGTCGCTGCTGATCGAGCTCGACGAGGCGCGCGCCGAGGCCGTCGACGCCAACGAGGCCAAGAGCGCCTTCCTCGCGAACATGAGCCACGAGCTGCGGACGCCGCTCAACGCGATCATCGGCTACGCCGAGCTGCTCGAGGAGGATCTCGAGGACATGGGGATCAACGAGGGCATCAAGGACCTCAGCAAGATCCGCAACGCCGGCGGCCACCTGCTCGCGCTGATCAACGACATCCTCGACCTGTCGAAGATCGAGGCCGGCCGACTCGACCTGTTCTTTGAGTCGGTCTCGGTCGGCGCCTTCGTCCGCGATGTCGTCGAGCTGACGATGCCGCTGGTCGAGCGCAACAAGAACATGCTGGTGCTCGACGTGCCCGAGGACGAGGCGCTCGGCAGGATCTGGGCGGACCCGACGCGGCTGCGGCAGGCGCTCTCGAACCTGCTCAGCAACGCGGCGAAGTTCACCAGCGGGGGCGCGGTCCACTTGATCGTCAAGCGCGGCGCTCCGCCGCCGGCGCTCGAGCACCTGCGCGCCGCGGCCGAGGGCGCGTGGGTTCAATTCGAGGTCAAGGACACCGGCGTCGGGATGTCGCCAGATGCGCTCGGGGGCCTGTTTCGGCCGTTCTCCCGCGGCGACAAGCAGACCCAGCGCAAGTTCAAGGGCACCGGGCTGGGGCTCGCGATCAGCCGGCGGCTGTGCCGGCTGATGGGCGGCGACATCCTCGTCGAGAGCGAGGTGGGCGAGGGCTCGAGCTTCACGATCCATCTGCCCGTGCACGAGAGCGCCGAGGCCGCGTCGTCGATGAGCAAGCAGATGATGCAGCTCGACCCCGATATCCATAAAAGCTGAGGGGCGCGCCGAGCACGAGCCGCGCGTCCGCGCCCGTGGTATGGAGGGGCCGATGTCGCTCAACCCGGAGCAAGAGGCCGCGGTGCAGCACCGCGGGGGGCCGCTGCTAGTGCTCGCGGGGGCGGGGACCGGCAAGACGCGCGTGATCACGCACCGCGTCGCCGCGCTGCTCGAGGAGGGGGTGCCGCCCTGGCGGATCCTCGCCGTGACCTTCACCAACAAGGCCGCCGGCGAGATGCGCGAGCGCATCGCCGAGCTGTGCCAGGGGCGCGACGACATCCGCGAGCTCTGGGTCGGCACCTTCCACTCGATCTGCGCCCGGATCCTGCGGCGCTGGGGGACCGCGGTCGATCTCACGTCAAACTTCTCGATCTACGACGCCGCGGATCAGAAGTCGCTGATGAAGCAGGTGCTGCGCGAGCTCAACATCGACGACAAGAAGTACCCGCCGCGCGCGCTGCTCGGGCACCTCGACCGGGCCAAGAACCGCGGCCTCGGCCCGGGGGACTTTAAGGCGCTCGGCCTCGAGCAGCCGATCTTGAGGATCGCCACGCGCGCGTGCGAGCGCTACATGGAGCGCCTGCGCTTCGCGGACGCGGCTGACTTTGGGGACTTGTTGGTGCTCGCGGTTAAACTGCTCAAAGAAGCAGGTAAAGGCGCGCCCGGCTCGCAGCTCGCCGATCTGGACCCCGTGCTCAAGCTGCGGCGCCGGTTCTTGCACATCGTCGTCGACGAGTTTCAGGACACCAACCCGGTGCAGGCGCAGCTCGTCGAGCTGCTCGGGGATCAGGCCGAGCTGTGCGTGGTCGGCGACGACGACCAGTCGATCTACGGCTGGCGCGGCGCCGACGTCGCGCAGATTCTCCGCTTCCCCGAGCGCCACCCGGGCTGCGAGCTGGTCCGGCTCGAGCAGAATTACCGGAGCACCGGGCACATCCTCGGCTGCGCCGACGCGATCATCCGCCGCAACAGCGGGCGCCTTGGCAAGACGCTGTGGAGCGATCTCGGCGACGGCGAGCCGGTCCGCGTCCTCCCCGTCCAGGACGAGCGCGACGAGGCGCGCTGGATCGCCAACGAGGTCGTCGCCCACGCCGAGCGCGGCGGCGACCTCGAGGACATCGCGGTGTTCTACCGGACGCACGCGCAGTCGCGGGCGCTGGAGGAGGGGCTGCGGCTCGCGGGCATCCGCTACAATGTGTTCGGCGGCCTGCGGTTCTTCGACCGCAAGGAGATCAAGGACCTCGTGGCCTACCTGCGCCTGCTGATCACGCCGAACAGCGACGTCGACCTGCTGCGGGTGATCAACACGCCGGCGCGGGGGATCGGGAGCACCTCGATCAATCGCCTCAGCGAGTTCGCCAGCCGAAGCGGGTGCTCGCTGTGGGACGCGCTCGCGCGGGCCCGCGAGGCGGGCCTCGGGACCGCCGCGTGTCGTCGCGTCCGCGTGTTTCGCGAGCTGATCGAGGGGCTGCGCGAGGAGCTCGAGTACGGCGACCTCGGCGAGCTCGCGAGCGCGACGCTCGAGCGCACCGGCTACCGCGAGCTGCTCGCGCGTGAGGCGAGTGAGGAGAGCGAGGCGCGGCTCGAGAACCTGCAGGAGTTCGTCGGCGAGCTCGAGGAGTTCGCCAGCGAGCAGCCGGGCGCGACGCTCGCCGACTACCTCGAGCAGGTCAGCCTGGCGACGACCGTCGACGCGAGCGCGTGGACCGGCGGGGCCGTGACGCTGATGACGGTGCACAGCGCCAAGGGCCTCGAGTTCAACCACGTCTACATGACCGGGATGGAGGAGCGGGTGTTCCCGCACGCGCGCTCGCTGGACGACGAGGACCCCGCGCGGATGGAGGAAGAGCGGCGCCTCGCCTACGTCGCCGTGACGCGCGCCAAGCGTCGGCTGACGCTGTCGTGGGCGCGTCAGCGGCGGCTGTTCGGCCAGACGCAGGTCTCGCGTCCGTCTCGCTTCGTCGCGGAGCTGCCGGCCGCCCACACCCTGCGCAAGCGCGGGCGCGGGCGCGGCTCCCAGTCGCCACGCCCGAGCGAGACGCGGGCGAGCCCGCCCGCTTGGAACAGCGATATCGTCTACGACGCCGGGCAGAGCGCGGCCGCGGCTGCGGCGACGACTGCGGTCGAGGCCGAGGCGGTGGCGCTCTACATCGGCATGCAGGTGCGGCACAGCAAGTTCGGGCGCGGCGAGGTGCTCGGCTGGAAGGGCAGCGGCCCGGGCTGCAAGCTGCTCGTCCGCTTCCCCGAGGCGGGCGTCAAGACCATCGTCTCGCGCTTCTGCGAGCCTGTCTGATCTCGCCTCCTGCGCGGACCGCCGGTCGGTATGATGGGAGCGCCAGTTGCTGGCGTCACACCTTCCTCCACCGCGACATTCCATGACTCGACAGGCTTATCCCCGCACCCGCTCTCGCCTCCTGCGCTCGGCCGCGACCTTGTTCGCGCTCACGCTCACGCTGCCTGGGCTCGCGTGCACGCTCGGGACCTCCGTCGGCGGGCCGCCGGGGGCGCCGCCCGAGGGAGCGCCGCCGCCGGGGGCGCCGCCGACGGATCAGCCGCCCCCAGGGGCGCCGCCGAGCGATCAAGCGGATCAACCAGCGCCGGGGCAGCCGCCCACCGATCAGCCGCCGCCGGGGGCGCCACCGACCGATCAGCCGCCGCCGGGGGCTCCGCCGACGGACCAACCGCCGCCTGGCGATCCGCCGGACGCGAGCGACTGCGGCGGGAAGCAGTGCGCGCAGGGAGAGACCTGCGTCTCGTACTACGGGATCGCCGGGCCAAAGGGCCCAAAGTTCATGTCGTGTGAGATTCCCTGTAACCCGAAGAAGCCCGACGCCTGCCCGAAGGGCAAGCGCTGCACCACGATCGCGGACGGCCCTGGCCCGGTCTGTCGCTGAACCGCGCGAATTCGCGATAGCGACCACGAGCTCGCGCGCCGTTGTAATGGAGTAGATCTACTCCAGGTAAATTTCCTGTGAGGTGAGCTGTGTTGCGGGAATTTCCGCGATGAGGCCTAATCAGCCCGTGATGGTTGGATTGTCTCGGCTCGCTCCTCTTCTTCCGAACTCGCCCGCGTACACCCGCGTACGCGCGACGACACTCCTCTCCGCGCTCGTGGCGGTCGCGCTGGTCGGCTGCGGCGACAGCAGCGGGGAGTCGGCGACCGACAGCGACGCCGCGTCGGGGACCGTGACCGTGGCGGGGACCGCCGGCACGACCGCCGGGACCGACGGCAACACCGCGACCGGCGGCGGGAGCTCGACCGGCGGCAACTCGGGCAGCTCCGGGACCACGGCGGGCACGGGCTCGCCGACGGCGACGGACGGCACCACCGCGAACACCGGCGACACCGGCTCGACGGGCAACACCTCGATGACCACCACGGGCGGCGAGGAGACCGAGACCGGCGTGATGCCGCCCGATCCCTTCTGCGGCGACGGCAACCTCGACGAGGATCTCGGCGAGGAGTGCGACGACGGCGACAACATCGACAACAACATGTGCTCGAACGAGTGCACGCTGGTCCCCTGCGAGGAGCAGGGCGGCAACGGCAACGACAACGTCCTCAGCTACATCTGGATCGCCAACTCGTCGCAGAACACGGTCTCGAAGATCAACACCGAGACCGCGGTCGAGGAGGGCCGGTACTACGTCGAGGGCGGCAGCCCGTCGCGGACCTCGGTCAACCTCGACGGCGACGTCGCGGTCTCGAGCCGCGACCCGGGCGGCGTCACCAAGATCGCGGCCAAGGTCGAGAACTGCGTCGACAAGAACAACAACGGGATGATCGAGACCTCGTCGGGGCCGAACGACATCCTGCCGCTCGGGACCGACGAGTGCGTGCTCTGGCAGAAGCCGATCCCCTCGCCGGGCTACTCCTTCGGGCCGCGCGCCACCGCCTGGGTCGCCGGCACGCCCGACCCGGTGACCTGCGAGTACCCTGAGCCGATCCTGTGGATGGCCTGGAAGGACAACGGCAACACCGCGCACTTCCTCAAGATCGACGGCGCCACGGGCGACACGATCGACGAGGTGCTGCACCCGTGGGGCAATTCGTACAGCCCCTACGGCGGGGCGGTCGACGCCGACGGCAACTTCTTCGCCACGGGGCTTAACGTCATGCCCTCGGTCAAGATCGACTTCGAGACCCTGGAGGTCACCGACCTCGGCAACCCGACCGGCTGCAAGTACGGCATGACGCTGGACCTCAACGGCTTCGTGTGGAACGGCGCCTGCTTCGGCGAGGGCGTGCACTACCGCGACCCCGACAGCATGCAGTGGACGACCATGCCGGACTCCGGCGGCACGCGCGTCAACGGCATCATGGCGGACGCCGACGGCAACGTCTGGGGCGCCGGCTCGGCCCCCTGTCGCCTGGTGCACATCGACGCCGAGAGCAAGACCTACGTCAACAAGAACATCCCGCTGCCCGGCTGCGTGAACCCGTGGGGCGTCAGCATCGACTTCCAGGGCTACGTGTGGGTCGTCGACATGTCGGCGAACAAGGCCTTCAAGGTCGACCCCGACACCTACGAGGTGGTCGCGGAGGTCACCGGTCTGCAGAACCCCTACACCTACTCGGACATGACCGGGGTCGCGCTCAAGAACCAGATCGTGCCCCAGTGATCTGCTCCACGATCGGCTCCAGGAGCCCCAGAACGCGGCCGGCGCACGTTCGCCGCGCACGCCCCGAGGCGCCCTGAGAACCCGCGTATCACCGCGTCTCCCGAGCTTTGGCGGGACGCGGTGATATGTTTTTAAAGCCATGGCTGAACGTTCATATGGTCTGAGGCGCTGGTCGCTCGCGATCGCGGCGCTGCTGGCTGCGGGCGGCTACTGGTGCGTGGCCCAGAGCCCGGAGCTCGCGCGCGGGCTGGGCCTCGACGCGCTGCTCAACATCCACGTCGACGACGCGCCGGCCGTCGTCGACACCGAGTGGTATCGCTGCGAGCTGAGTCGAGCGCGCGACGCCGAGGACCGCGCCGCGTTGCGCTATCACGTGAGCTGCACGGCGCGCGTGGACCTGGAGCTGCGCGGCTTGGTCGTCGCCACGCGGAAGGTGGCGCGCGCGTCGCTCCGCCAGCGCGCGAGGGGGACCAAGCCCGCGACCGAGACGCTCGACAGCGATCGCCCGTTCGGCGCGGAGGCCCGCGTCGTCGCGGCCGGCGAGCGCGTCGAGGCGCGCGGCAAGCTGAGCGCGAAGGGGGCCGGCCTGACCCTGCCCGAGCTGGTGGTCGAGGCCGCGGTCGCGTACCCGAGCGAGGCGGCGCGCGCGGAGCGGGGTCCGCCGTCGACGCGTCCAGCGAAGTTCGCGCTTCGACTTCGAAAGGTCCCGTAGGCGAAAGGTCCCGTAGGACAGCTTCGACTCGTTCAGGCCTCGCCCGGGATGATCACCTGCTGGCGCAGCGGCTGCTTGTCGCGCTTGACCGTCAGGCGGACACGCGCGCCGACGCCGAGCAGCTGGGTCTGGTAGGCGAGCTCCGAGACGCGGGAGATCGGGCGATCGTTGATCGCCAGCACGTAGTCTCCGACCTCGAGGCCGGCCTTGTCGCCGGGGCCGCCCTCGGTGACCGCCGTCACGCGGACCGCGGACAGGCGCCCAGGGAAATCCTCGGGCCCGGCGTTGTCGGCCCGGATCCCGAGGCGGACGTGCCGCACGCGGCCGTAGGTCCAGACCTCCTCGAGGAACTTGTGGGCCATCTCCGCCGGGATAGCGAAGGCGAGGCCCTGGCCGTCTTGGAGCACCGCGGTCGTGAGGCCGACGACCTCGCCGCGGACATCGACGAGCGGGCCGCCGGAGTTGCCGGTGTTGACGGGGGTGTCGGTCTGGATGAACGACCAGAAGCCGTCGCGCGAGAGCCCGCGCGGCCGCCCGAGGTCGGCGTGGTCGCGCCCGAGGCCCGAGATCACGCCGACCGTGACGGTGTTGCCGAGGCCGTAGGGCTGCCCGACCGCCATGACCCATTCGCCAGGTCGGGGCGGGCGCGCGCGGAACACCACCGGTTGTAGGTTCTCGCTTGGGGTCTCGAGCTCGAGCAGCGCGAGGTCGAGGCGGGGGTCGGCGTGCACGACCCGGGCGCGGACGCGGCTTCGGTTGGCGAGCTCGATGTCGACCGACTTCGCGCCGGCGACCGCGTGCTCGTTCGTCAGGACCTGACCGCGGACGCTCACGATCATCCCGCTGCCGATGCCGCGGATCACCCGGGGCGCGTCGCCGCGGTGCTCGGCGGGGCGCTCTCCGAGGGTCGCGACCACGCTCACGACCGAGGGGCCGAGGCGCTCGGCGACGCGTTCGAAGTTTGGGAGCGTGTCGACCGGCGCGGCCGGGGCCGGGGCGGGGCGCGCGGGCGTCGGGGACGGCTCGTGGGTCGCTGTGGGCTGCGTGACGTCGCGCGACGTCGCGGGGGGATCGTCGGCGCGCTCGTCGACAGGTCGACACGCGAGCGCGGCGCTCAACAAGCTCGATAAAACGATGACGAGCTGGAGCGTGGCGGCGAGCGTCGAGGTGTTGGGGACGATCGTCGCGCGGGGTCGCGCTCGGCTCAGCTCGTCTCGCGACGCGCTAGCTCGTCGGCGGCTGCTGCGGCTGCTCGTTGGTCTCGTCCTGCAGCGTCTCATAGCCGTCGCTGGCGTCTCCGCCCTCTTCGGGATCCATGATGTTCTCGGCGACATCTGGGAGCGCCTTGACGAACTCCTGATACTGCTCCCGGGTGATGCGCCCGCTGCGGATGTGTCGCGAGAAGGTGCGGAGGTCAAAGAAGCGGTTCTTATCGCGGAGGGCCATGGAACGCACCTTGTAGATCAGGCGCCTATCGCCGTCAATTGCCGGCGGGACCTGTTCCCAGGGGGGAATAGCGCGTGATTTCCCGGGGTTGCGGAGGGTGCGTTGGGCCGGATTTCGCCTATACTCCCGGCGCCCCGTGGGGCGCCGCGGCCGCTGCTCCCCCCGGGCTCGGCTCACGCCGCGCCGCATGACCGCGGGGCGCGACAGGGCGAGATCCTGACCTGGGCGAGAACGCCCCTCGAGGCGCGAGCTTCGTCACGAGCGTTCGTCACGAACTTCACACCCAGGCCCGTCACCCTAGCGAGCGACTCACAACCCGACGACGGACGACGAAGAGAGAGGAAGCGCGAGAAAGCCATGACATCCGTAGGCGCGTATGACATCCGCGTGGTCAACGAGATGGTCGAGCGCGAGAGCGCGTTCATCGACCGCCTGTTCACCGAGGTCCACAAGGTCATCGTGGGCCAGGACGAGATGATCGAGCGTGTATTCCTCGGCCTGCTCTGCAACGGCCACGTGCTGCTCGAGGGCGCGCCGGGCCTGGCCAAGACGCTGACGGTCAGCACGCTCGCGCGCTGCCTCAAGATGCAGTTCAAGCGCGTTCAGTTCACGCCGGACCTGCTGCCCTCCGACGTGATCGGCACGGTCATCTACAACCACAACACCGGCGAGTTCACCAACAAGCAGGGGCCGGTGTTCACCAACCTGCTGCTCGCCGACGAGATCAACCGCGCGCCGGCCAAGGTCCAGAGCGCGCTGCTCGAGGCGATGGCCGAGCGCCAGGTGACGATCGGCGACGAGACCTACCCGCTGCCGCGGCCGTTTCTGGTCCTGGCGACGCAGAACCCGATCGAGCAGGAGGGCACCTACTCGCTGCCCGAGGCGCAGCTCGACCGCTTCATGTTCAAGGTCAAGGTCGAGTACCCCAGCGCCGAGCAGGAGCTGACGATCATGCAGCGGATCGCGGCGGCGCCGAAGGACAGGCCGCCGACGGCCGAGCCGGTCATCGGCCCCGAGGAGATCGACGCCGTGCGCGCGACGATGGACCGGATGATCGTCGAGGAGTCGGTCCAGAAGTACATCGTCCACGTGGTCTCGGCGACGCGCACGCCGGAGGCCGCGGGCCTCGCCCCGCTCAAGCCGTTCATCGACTTCGGCGCCTCGCCGCGCGCCTCGATCGCGCTGTTCCAGGCCGCGCGCGCGCACGCCTTCCTGCGCCGCCGCGGCTACGTCAGCCCGGAGGACGTCAAGGCGGTCGCGCCCGACATCCTGCGCCACCGCATCATCCTCAGCTACGAGGCCGAGGCCGACGGCCGCACGGTCGAGGAGATCGTCCGCGAGATCCTCGAGCACGTCCAGGTCCCGTAGCGGCGTCCCAGCTCCTGCTTGATCGTACCTGACTGAACCTTCACGTCATCACGTCATGAGGCAACGCTCCGATCCAGGCACGCGGCGCTCCGGGGCCACGCTCGCGCAGACGACCGAGATGCTGCGCGAGATCCGGCGCATCGAGATCCAGACCTCGCGGCTCGTCAACCAGCACCTCGCGGGCTCCTACCAGTCGGTGTTCAAGGGGCAGGGCATCGCGTTCTCCGAGGTCCGCGCCTACACCCCCGGCGACGACGTGCGCGCGATCGACTGGAACGTGACCGCGCGGACAGGTGAGCCGCACGTCAAGCTGTTCACCGAGGAGCGCGAGCTGACCGTCATGCTGCTCGTGGACATGTCCTCGAGCCTGGACCTCGGGACGCGCGACTACGACAAGCGCGGCCTCGTCGCGCGGCTGGCCGCGACCTTCGCGTTCTCGGCGATCTTCAATAACGACCGGGTGGGGCTGATCGGCTTCACGGACCGGGTCGAGGTCTTCGTCCCGCCGCGCAGCGGGCGAAAGCACGTGCTCGCGGTGATCTCGCGGGTGCTGAGTCACGAGCCCGAGCACCGCGGGACCAAGCCGGCGGCGGGCCTCGAGTACCTCTCGCGGCTCGCGGTGCGCCACAGCGTCGCGATCCTGATCTCGGACTTCGTCGACGCGATCCCGAGCGGGCGCCGGCGCCGGCTGGGGCGCAAGGGCAGGGGCAAGGCGGACACCGAGCCCTTCGAGCGCGCGCTCAAGATCGCCAGGCGACGCCACGACCTGATCCCGATCCGCGTCGAGGATCCGGTCGAGCTCGAGCTGCCCGCGCTCGGCCTGGTCGCGCTCGAGGATCTCGAGCTGCTCGAGCTGGGCGGCGATCACTTCATCGACCTCAACCCGCGCAGGGTCGCGCGCTACCGCGAGCGCGTCGCCCGCGAGCGCGAGCGCTTCGACAAGCTCATGCGCAAGCTGCGGCTGGAGCATCTCGACATTCGCTGCGGGACCAACTGGCAGCGGCCGCTGGTCAACTTCTTCGCGCGACGGGCCCGGAGGATGCGGCGATGACGGCGAGGGAGCGCGAGTCTGCTACGATTCCCCGCGTCGCCGTGATGCCGGGGAGGAGCGCAGCGAGGACGCATTTGCATGGCTTTTGGGTCATGTCATTGTCGACGCTCGCGCTGCTCGGCGCGCTCGCGGGCTCGCCGACGGTCAGCGCCGCGCCGACGCCGGCGCCCGCCGGTACGCCCACGCCCACACCCCAACCCGCGGCGCCCGAACCCGCGGCGCCCCCGCCCTCCGCGGCGCCGCAGCCGGGCCCCGACCGCGCGCCGGTCGCTCTTCCGCCCGCGCCCCCGTCGCCCTCTCCCGCAGTCACGCCGTCAGCGCCCGCGAAATCGCCGAGCGACCCGACCCCGGCAGCGCCGGCGCCCGGAGCGGATCCGGTCCCGTCAGCGCCGGCGCCCGGAGCGGATCCGGTCCCGTCAGCGCCGGCGCCCGCAACGGCGACCGCGCCCGCGCCAACTCCGTCTCCGTCGGTCGCGCCTCCCCCGAGCGCCGCGCCCGCGGCAGCTGCCCCAAAGGCCACGCCGGCGGTCACCGGCGAGCGCACGGTCACGACCTCCGCCGATGAGCTCGTCACCGTGCGGACCGAGCTCACGCCCGATCCTTCCAACGTCGGCGATCTGCTGACCCTCGAGGTCATCGCGGCCTACGCCGCCGGCGTGACCGTCAACCTGCCGATGGGCCTCGACTTCTCGCCGCTGCACGTGGTCGCGGTCGACGAGTCCGAGCCCGAGTCGACGGGCGAGGGGTTTCGAAAGCGCTTCACGATCACGCTGCAGCGCTTCCGCCCCGGCGAGGCCGCGGTCCCGAGCTTCCCGCTGACCTACCTCGACACCGAGGGCAACGTGCAGACGGTGACGGTCGCGCCGACGCGCTTCGTCGTCGACAGCCTGCTGGCCAACGAGAACGAGCCGAAGCGCGAGGGCGAGGACTCGCCGTACTCGCTCGAGTATCCCAACGAGCGGGCCGAGCTGATCATCTACAGCTCGCTCGTCGCGCTGTTCGTCGGCTTCTTGCTCACGCTGCTGATCATGCGCTGGCGTCGGCGCCCGCGGCCCGAGCTCCTGCCGCCGCCGGTGCCCGCCCACGAGACCGCCCTCAAGGCGCTCCAGGAGCTCGAGGAGCAGTCGCTCGTCGAGGAGCAGCGCTACGCCGACTACTACTTGGAGCTGACCGAGATCGCGAAGACCTACATCGAGGGGCGCTTCGGGATCGAGGCGCTCGACCGCACCACCGAGGAGATCCGGCTCGCGCTGATGCGCTCGGGCGCGCGGATCGAGCCGCTCGATCCGGACGACGTGATCCGGTTCTTGTCCCACGCCGACCTGGTGAAGTTCGCGCGCTTCGAGCCGGAGCAGGACGAGGCGCGCGCGGCCATCGGTCAGGTCCGCGAGATGGTCGAGACGACGATCCCGAAGCCGGGTGAGCCCGCTCGCGCGGCCGCCGAGGGCGACGAGGCGCCCGAGGATGGTGATGACGACGACGCCGACGAGCTCGACGACGACGCGCCGAAGCAGCAGCCCGCGGCCGCGCCGAACAAGCCGGCCGAGGTTGTGGGGGATGGCGGCGACGACGAAGACAAAGACGAAGACAAAAAGGAAGTTGGGGACGCGAGCGCGTCGAAGTCCGCGACCAAGGAGGTGAACGCGTGAGCTCCCCCGAGACCGCCACGTCGACGTCACAGCAGGAGCCCGGGGCCTCGTCCGCGTCCGCGACGATGACCGCGCTCGAGCGCGAGGAGGCGCGCAAGCGACAAAGGCGGCAGGCGCGGCGACGGCCGCGACGGCGAGCGCCGCGTCGACTCGTCCGCCGGGGGCCGTTCTATCCGCTGCTGCCGATCTTCGGCTTCGCCCTGCTCGCGCTCACGCTGAGCGCCGGGACCCTGGCGTTGATCTTGCGGCAGGACCTTCGGCATGTCGTCATCGACCGGCCGTGGTGGCTGCTGACGGCGGCGCTCCCGGTGCTCGCGCTGGTGCTTCGGCAGGCGCTCGCGCCCCGACCCGCGACGCTGCGGTTCTCGCGGACGCTGTCGGCTCGGCGCCTGCGTCCGGGCCTCGCCGCCTACCTCGCCTGGCTGCCCGACGGTCTGCGGCTCGCGGCCGCGGTGCTGCTGGCGGTCGCGCTCGCGCGCCCGCAGTCGAGCCGCTTCACCGATCGCATCGAGCACGAGGGCATCGACATCGCGGTCGCCATCGACCTCAGCAAGTCGATGGAGCTTCGGGACATGTACCCCAACCGCCTCGAGGCGGCCAAGGCGGTGATCGACGAGTTCATCACCCGCCGCCCCCACGACCGCATCGGCCTCGTCGCCTTCGGCAGCTACGCGTCCTCGGTCGCGCCGCTGACCATCGACCACGGGGTCCTGCGCGGGCTGCTCGAAAAGCTGCAGCTCGGCAGCATCGACGGCTCGCGCACGGCGATCGGGGCGGGCCTGGGCGTCGCGCTCAACCGCCTGGACGAGAGCGAGGCGAGCTCGAAGGTCGTGGTCTTGGTGACCGACGGCAAGCACAACGCCGGCGGGATCAACCCCGACACCGCGGCCGAGGAGGCCGCCGAGCGCGGGGTGATCGTCTACACCGTGCTGATCGGCGACCACCGCATGGGCTCGGATCGGGTCGACCCGGCGCAGCTCGAGCGGATCTCCAGCATCACCGGCGGCTACGCCTACAAGGCCAAGGACCCCGACTCGCTGCGCACGACCTTTCAGGACCTGCTCGACAAGCTTGAAAAATCCACGGTCGCCGGCGAGCAGGTCCGAGCCGAGCTGTTTCACCTGTTTCTGTGGCCGGCGTTCCTCTTGCTGCTGCTCGACGTCCTGCTGCGAAACACGCGCCTGCGGAGGTTCCCGTGATGCACTCGCTTCAGCTCGCTAGCGCGCTCTCGAGTCGGCTGCTCGAGCCCGCCGCGGAGGCGGTAGAGGCGGTAGAGGCCGTCGCGGGCGGTGGGAGCGACGCCAGCAACATCACGCTCAGCGTGCTCGAGGGCCTCGTGCCGGCTCGTCCGGATCTTCTGTGGCTGCTGATCTTCGTGCCGCTGGTGGCCGCCGCGTACATCTGGGCCGCGCGTCAGCGCGGGCGCGCGATCGCGGCGCTCGGCAACCCGGCGCTGGTCGGCAAGCTGCTGGCCGGCGTGCACCGAGGCAACCGGCTCACGGCGGCGGTGCTGACCGTGCTGACCTCGCTGTGCATCGTGCTCGGGCTGATCCGGCTGCAGTACGGCGGGGTCGCGCGCATCGTGCCCGCGAGCGGCCTCGACGTGGTCTTGGTGGTCGACTACAGCAAGTCGATGCTGGCCCAGGACGTGTACCCCTCGCGCAGCGAGCGGGTCGCGGCCGAGCTGCGCCGCTTCCTCGACCGGGCGGAGAATCAGGGCGATCGCGTGGGCCTGGTGGTGTTCGCCGGCTCGGCGCGCGGGCTGCCGGTGACCCGCGACGCGCGGCTGCTCAAGCTGTACCTGCAGAAGGCGGACCCGCGCTTCGAGAACCCCGGCGGCACCGCGATCGGCAAGGCGCTGCGGCTCTCGCTGCAGTACCTGCGGGAGGCCCGGGCGCAGGAGGGCGAGGAGGCCGCCGAGGCCGAGGGCGAGCAGGCGCCGGTCTCGGGCGAGGCGGACCAGGTGATCATCCTGCTCACCGACGGCGAGGACACGACCTCGAAGCCGGTGGAGGCGGCCGAGGAGGCCGCGCGCCTGGGGATCCGGATCTACACGGTGGGCATCGGCTCGGCCTCGGGCGAGCCGATCCAGAAGTTCGACGAGAACGGTGAGCCCGCCGGCTACCAGACCGACAAAGACGGGAATTACGTGATGACCCGCGTCGACGAGGGGCTGCTCAAGCAGCTGGCGACGACGACCGGCGGCGAGTACGTGCACGTCGACCCGCAGCACTTCGGCCTCGACAAGGTCGGCGAGTGGTTGACCACGCTGTCGCGCGCGCAGCGAGAGGACACGGTGGAGATCCACCGCGACGAGGGCTTCGCCTTCGTGGTCCTGCCGGCCCTGCTGCTGCTGTCGCTGTCGCTGGGCCTCGGCGAGCGGCGGAGGAGGAGCGCGTGATGGCGGGTGTTCCAAAGTTCACGTTGACGCTGCTCGCCGCGGGCTGGCTGGCGACCGCGCTGGCCGCCAAGAACAGCGACATCGAGCGCGGGATCGCGGCCTACGAGGCCGGCGAGCACGAGGACGCGCTGGCGGCCTACGAGACCGCCGAGGAGTGGCTCGGCGAGCGGGCCGAGCTGCACTACAACCGCGGGCTCGTCTACCTGGCCCAGGACAACAAAGAAGAGGCGCGCAAGGCGTTTGAGCGCGGGACCGAGGCCGATGACGCCCAGGTGAGGGCGAGCGCCGAGTACGAGATCGGCAACATCGACTTCGACAACTCGGCCTGGGACGCGGCGATCGAGCGCTACACGAATTGTCTTAAGGCCAACCCCGAGCACCGCGCGGCCAAGTGGAACCTCGAGCTCGCGCTCCTGCGCAAGAAGCAGGAGGAAGAGGAGCAAGAGGAGCAGGATCAAGAAGACCAGGAGAACCAGGACCAGGACCAAGAGGACCAGGACCAGGAGAACCAGGACGAAGAGAAGCAAGACGAAGAGAAGCAGGACGAAGAGAAGCAAGACGAAGAGAAGCAAGACGAAGAGAAGCAGGACGAAGAGAAGCAGGACGAAGAGAAGCAAGACGAAGAGAAGCAGGACGAAGAGAAGCAGGACGAAGAGAAGTCGGACGAGCAGCAGCAGGACGAGCAGCAGCAGGACGAGCAGCAGCAAGACGAGCAGCAGCCGCAGGACGAGCAGCAGCCGCAGCCGCAGCCGATGGACAAGGCCGACCTCGACAAGGCGCTGGAGCAGCTCGACGAGCAGGACCGCTTCCTGCTCGGGCGGCCGCCCGCCGTGATGGTGCCGGTGGAGAAGGACTGGTGAGCGCGGCGCGAGACGACCGATCGAGCGTCGCGCGTCGGCGTGTGCTCGCGCTCGGGGTGGGCGCGCTCGCGCTCGCGCTCGTGGAGACGCCCCGCGCCTGGGCGGGTCCCGCGCCCGCAGCCGGCGGGGTGCAGCTGCAGGTGCAGCTCGAGCGCGGCCGCGTCAACGTCGGCGAGGGCGTCCGCTACGTCATCGAGATCGCGCTCGAGGGGCGAGGCGGGCGCGCGCCGGAGCCGGAGCTGCCGGATTTTTCAACGATGGGGATCGAGCTCAAGGGGCCGATGACGAGCCAGGGGCAGAGCACCTCATGGATCAACGGACAGGTCACCCGCCGGACCACCATCAGCTACACCTACTTCCTGCTGCCCACCAAGCCGGGCAAATTCAAGCTCCCGGTGCACGTCAAGCACAACGGCGCGAAGATCCGCGCGCCGCGGATCCCGGTGCTCGAGGTCGTCGGCGCGGCGGTGCCCGAGGAGGCCGTGGCGGCGAGCGGCGCGGACAAGCCCCAGGAGGCGCCGGGAGACCTGTTTCTGTGGCTGCGCGTCGACAAGCCGAGGCCCTACGTCGGCGAGCAGGTGATCTACGCGATCGAGCTGTACGAGCGGCTCGGCCGCCGCGTCGACATCTCGCTCACCGATCCACCTGGCTTTCAGGACTTCTGGACCGAGGAGCTGAACGTCCGGCCGCAGCGGGTCGAGGCGGTCGGCGGGCAGCGCTTCCGCGTGCACACGATCCTGCGCCGCGCGCTGTTCCCCCAGCGCGCAGGCGAGCTGACGATCGGGCGCCCGCAGGCCGATGTCGGGATCGTCGCGGACCTGTTTCGCCCGGTGCAGCGCCTGCGGCGGGTCGCCGGGCAGGCGCTCAAGCTCGAGGTCCAGCCGCTCCCAGCCGCGGGGCAGCCGGCGGGCTTCTCGCCGAACAACGTCGGCAATTTTAAGATCACGACCGAGGTCGACCGCGCGGCGGTCAAGCAGGGCGAGCCGCTGACGCTGACCCTGACGATCACGGGGACCGGCAACATCAAGGCGATCGATCCCGGCGAGTGGCCGGCGCTCCCGGGCATGCGTCGCTACGACCCCAAGGTCGAGCTGGCGACCTATGAGGGCGAGCGCGTGGGCGGCGAGCGGCGCTACGAGTTTTTGGTCATCCCCGAGCAGGCGGGCGCGCTCGAGATCCCGGCGCACCGCTTCAGCTTCTTTAACCCCGCGACCGAGCGCTATCAGACGGTCGCGAGCCGGCCGATCGCGCTCGAGGTCACCGCTGACCCCAACGCGCCGGCACCCTCGAGCGACGGCGCGGCCGCGCCCGTCAGCGAGGCGACGGCGCAGGCGACCAGCGACGACGCGGACTTGTTCGCGCCGCTGATGACGCCCGAGTCGGTGCCGCGCGTCGACGCCGGGAGCGGAGACCCGCGGCGCGCGTTTCGTCGCTGGCTGTACGGGATGCTCGGCGTCCCGGCGGCGGCGGCGGCGATCACCGGCGGTCAGGCGCTGTGGCGGCGCTTCGGCCCCGACGACGCGGCGCGCGAGGCCGCGGCTCGAGCGGCGCGGCGTCGCTCGCTCGCGGCCGAAGCGGAGGCGGCGGTCGCGGGCGGCGAGGGCTTCTACGGCGCGGTCAGTCAGCTGCTGCAGGGCGCCGCGGTCGAGCGCGCCGGTCCAGAAGGACATGGTCTTCCGCGCAGGCGGCTGCTCGCGCTGCTGCGGTCGCGCGGGGTCTCGGAAGACGACGTCTCGGGCCTCGGCGCGCTGCTCGACCGCTGCGACGCGGCGCGCTTCGGCGCCGCCGCGAGCGAGCGAGCGGAAGAGCGCGAGGCCGTGCTCGAGCAGGCGCTCTCCCTCGTGCGCCGCTCGAGCTTGGCGACCCGCGGGAGGGAGGGCGCGTGAGTCGTCGTCGCCGCGTCGCCGTCCTCACGGGCACGATCACGCTCGCGGTCTCGCTCGCCTGGAGCGCCCCGGCGCGCGCGGACGTGGTCGATGAGGCGTTCACGCGCGGGACGACGGCGGCCGAGGCCGGGCGCTGGGAGGACGCGGCCGCGGCCTTAGAGGAGGCCGAGGACCTGCTCCCGGGGCGCAGCGCCGCGCTCAGCTACAACCTCGGCACCGCCTACGCGCAGCTCGGTCGTTACGGGCCGGCGACCTTTCACCTGCGGCGCGCGCTGCAGCCAGAGGCGCGACCGACGGCGGCGCTCGCCGACGCGGCGCAGCGCAACCTCGGCATCGTTCAGCGGCGCGCCGAGGTCGCGAGCACGGCCTCGGGCGCGCGGATGGGTCGGCCCGACGCCGCCTGGGGTCCCGTGCGCGCGGCCGTTCGCGGTCGCGTCGTCGGCTGGCTCTCGCTGTTGTTCGGCTGGCTCGGCCTGGCGCTGTGGACGATCGCGCGCTGGCGCCAGCGTCGGGGCGGATCCGAGCCCCATGCGGGCGGCGCCGCGCCGGGCGCCAACGTCGTCGGCAGCCTCGTGATCGTGCTGATGGCGTTGTTCGTGGTGCTCGGGACAGCGCACGGTCTGGCGGTGCGCGCGGAACAGAACGCGCCGCCGGCGATCGTGCTCGATGACCAAGTCGCCGTCCGTGACGCGCCAGGGGTGCATCGAAAGCAGATCTTCACCGTTCAGGGCGGCAGCCAGGTGCGCGTCGTCGACCGCACGCGCGACTGGTGTCAGATCCGGATGGACGACGGGCTCGAGGGCTGGGTCCCCGAGATCGCGCTCGGACACCTCGCGGGCGCTGGCACGCGACGGATCGCTCGAGCCCGTGCGCTGACCTCCGAGCCCGCCAAGGCCCCCTGAGTGTGGGCAAACGGAGGCACCCTGCGACAGGTTGCGCGACAAGCTCAGCGGCCTCCTCCGCGACGCGGGTCGCTCGTTTTTTGCTCGCGCGGTGAAAACTCCGTGGCGTGCGCAAGCGCGGGGCGATAATCTAATTGTCGTCGTGCTCGCGGTGTTGGCTACCAAAATCCGGACATCCGGTGACGGATCGCTCAACGCGACCGTGGGCAAGGCGTACAACGGCTTCTTGATCTCGGAGCCCGTCGTCGGTCGCGGGATGGTCTTGTTTCGCGATCCCAACGGGCGGCGGATGGTCACGACCCCGGTGCGCCGCGTGCTGACGACGGCTGAGCGCGAGCTGCTCTACGTCGAGACTGAGAACAGCGTGTATCGCATCTCGGTGATCGGCGACTACGCAGAGCAGGCCAGCGCCGCCAGCTGAGCGAGCGCGCGTGCCTATGCACAAACACGGGCACATGCACGTCCGCCTCATCGCCGCTGATAGACGTTGACGCGCAGGTACTCGCCCTCGCGATGTCCGGGCATCACCGGGTGGTCTGGCCCCGCTCCGAGCGCGCGCGTGCGCGTCCAGTCACCGCCGCGACCGCAGGTGGCCGTCAGCAGCGCGACGTCGAGCTGCTCGCGCGAGAGGTGGTGCGAGCAGCTGCAGACGACGAGGAAGCCGCGCGCGGCGACGTGCGGCGCGAGCGTGGCGATGGTGCGCTGCAGGGCCGCGCGCGCGCGCTCGACATCGCGTTTGCGCCTCGCCATCGCCGGCGGGTCGAGCACGATCACGCCGAAGCCCTGGCCGCCCGCGCCTGAGCCGTCGCTCGCGGTGAGCGCGGGCAACCAAGTCTTCGGCGCGAACATGTCGCCCTCTATAAAAGATGTCTTATCAGACAGCTTGTTGCGAGCGGCGTTGTCGGCCGCGCAGCGCAGCGCGAGCGCGCTCTGGTCGATCCCGACGGCGGTCACGCCTCGCCGCGCGGCGTGCAGCGCGAAGCCGCCGACGTGACAGCCGATGTCGAGCAGCGGGAGCCCGCGGGCGGCGGCGAGCGCCGCGACCTCGGCCCGGTTCTCGCGCTGGTCGTGGTAGCCCCCGGTCTTCTGCCCCGGCGGCGGCGGCACGGCGAGGCGCAGGCCGTGCTCGAGGAACTCGAGGGGCGCCGCGTCGCGCTCGGACATGTCGCGTGAGACATCTTCTCCGGGGGGACCCGCCGCCGCGCCGCGCAGCACCCGCGACAGCGGCTTAAAACCCTCGCGCTCCGCCGCCCGGGCGGGGCTTGTCACGATCACCCGGCCGCGGGTGCGCGCGCGCAGCCACTCGAGGATCTGCGGCGCGCGGGCGGCGATCGGCGCCGTCGTGATCTGCACGACCCGATCGTCGCCGTAGCGATCGATGACCAGGCCCGGCACGCCGTCGCCCTCGCTGTTGAGCTCGCGGTAGCCGGTCGTCGGCTGCTCGGACAGCCCCAACGAGCCGCGAGCCGCGAGCGCCCGCTCGAGTCGTCGCTCGAGCCAGGAGGCGTCCGGGGCGAGCGCCGCGTTGACCTGCGGCCCGCGCTTCTTGTCCCCGCCGCCGTCAAAAAACACGCCCGCGAGGCGCACGCAGATGTCGGACTCGGGTGAGTACAGGCCCCAGCCGAGGGCGCGGCCGCGGTGGTCCTCGAGGATCGCTACCGCCGAAGGATCCGCCGGACCCCACACGCGCGCGACCTGGGACTTACGGATCCACGGGCCAGATCGAGGGCCGACGCGACCTCCGTCCCGTCGCAGCTGGACGCGCACCTGCATCTGCATCGCGCGGATAGTACACCTGCTACAGTGCGGCGCGCCCACGCGGCCGCGCGCCCACGACGATGTCCCTCGCCGCCACGATCTCCTCCGCCACGGTCTCCGCTGCGCTGCTGCTCGCCAGCCCGGGCGCGGCTGCAAATCGGCGCGGCAACACGGTCCTGACGCGGGCGCCGGAGAAGCCGATCATCGGCGTCGCGGCGGCGCTGCGCATGGGCGTTGAGGTCGGCTCGGGCGGCGCGTTCCTCTCGCCGCCGCTCGGTTTCGGCTTCGGACTCGATCTCCGCTACCACGCCGTGCCGATCGGGCCGCTGCGCTTCGGCCTCGAGGTCCAGGCCGGGCACACGCGCTTCCCCTCGATCCGCAGCTACGAGCGCGTGGACGAGTCGGGCGCGATCGAGAGCGTGCCGCGGACGACGCTGCTGTCCCACACCGACATCACGCTGGGTCCCTCGTTTCAGGCCCCGCTGGGGCGCCGCGTGTTCCTCGAGTTCGGCGGCGGCGGCGGGTTGATCGTCTCGAGCTTCAACCGGCCGCGCAGCGCCGACCCCAACGAGGACCAACAGCTCGTCGGCTACAGCCCGGCCGTGCGCGGCGACCTCGGCTTCGGGATCCCGATCGTGCGCAACCAGGGCCTGCGGCTGGGGGCCAGCTTTCAGAAGATGTTTTCGAACGAGCAGGTCGTCAGCGACCTTGACGCGCCGCCAGGCGCCGAGCCCGACAGCATCGTCTTCGATATGTACCTCGACATCACGCTGGCGTACCAAGCCTGGTTCTGACGGGCTGAGCGCGCGCGCGCGTTCGCGGATTCGCCGCGTCGTCGCGGCGAACATCGGGTACAACGGCGAGCGCATGTCGGAGACCACGCTCACGCCGCATCCGCTTCGCAAACCGCCCGAGGGCCCGGTCGTCACCGTCGTGATGGACGGCGTGGGGCTCGGCGAGGGCGACCACACCGACGCCGTCGCCCAGGCGCGCACGCCGACCCTCGACTGGCTCCGGCGCCTGCCCTCGGCGACCACGCTCGCGGCCCACGGGACCGCCGTCGGCATGCCCTCGGACAAAGACATGGGCAACAGCGAGGTCGGGCACAACGCCCTCGGCGCCGGCCGGATCATCGATCAGGGCGCCAAGCTCGTCGAGGAGGCGATCCAGCGCGGCGCGCTGTTCGAGGGCGCGGTCTGGCGCGAGGCCGTCGCCCGCGTGCAGGGCTCCGGCGAGCCGCTGCACTTCCTCGGGCTGCTCTCTGACGGCAACGTGCACAGCCACATCGCGCACCTGCTCGCGATGCTCGAGCGCGCCGCCGCGGACGGCGTCAAGCGGGCCCGGGTGCACGCGCTGCTCGACGGCCGTGACGTGCCCGCGCGCTCGGCCTTGCGCTACGCCGAGCAGCTCGAGACGCGGCTCGCGGCGCTGCGCCAAAGCGGGCTCGACTACCGGGTCGCCAGCGGCGGCGGCCGCATGCTCGTGACCATGGATCGCTACGAGGCCGACTGGGGCATGGTCGCCCGCGGCTGGGAGCACCACGTCCGCGGGCGCGGGCGCGGCTTCCCCTCGCTGCGCGCGGCGATCTCGACGCTGTACGAAGAGACAGGCAAGGGCGACCAGTTCCTCCCGGGCTTCGTGATCCACGACGAAGCCGGCGCGCCGGTCGGCCCGATCCGCGACGGCGCGGCCGTCATCCTCTTCAACTTCCGCGGCGATCGAGCGCTCGAGATCTCGCGCGCCTTCACCGAGGGCGAGGGCTTCGCGGGCTTCGACCGCGGCCCGCGCCCCGACGTGCTCTACGCCGGCATGATGCAGTACGACGGCGACCTCAAGATCCCGCCGCGCTACCTGGTCGAGCCGCCCGTGATCGCCGGCTCGATCGGTGAGCGGCTGGCGCGGGCGGGCCGGCGCCAGCTGGCGATCAGCGAGACCCACAAGTTCGGGCACGTCACCTACTTCTGGAACGGCAACCGCTCCGAGCCCTTCGACCCGGCGCGCGAGACCTACCTCGAGATCCCCTCAGACCTCGAGGGCCTCGAGCTGCGCCCGTGGATGAAGGCCGCCGAGATCACTGACCGGCTGATCCAGGCGCTCGACGAGGCCGGATCCGCCGGCGCGGCCGTCGACATGGCGCGGCTCAACTACGCCAACGGCGACATGGTCGGTCATACAGGTGACCTGCGCGCGACGATCATGGCGGTCGAGGCCGTCGACCTGTGCCTGGCGCGCCTGGTCGAGGACACGCGGCGGCGCCGCGGCGTGCTGCTCGTGACCGCCGACCACGGCAACGCCGACCACATGTTCGACCGCCGCAAAGATGGGAGCCTGCAGGCGCGCACCAGCCACAGCCTCAACCCCGTGCCCCTCGTGATCTACGACCCGCGCGAGCCGGGCGGCGGACCGGCGCTGCGGCACGTCGCGCGCCCAGGCCTGACCAACGTCGCCGCGACCTGCCTCGAGCTGCTCGGCTTCGCCACCCCCGAGGGCTACCGCCCGAGCCTGCTGGCCTAGGAGCGTCGGGCCGCAGAATTGACGGCGCGTGGGCGCGCGTGGGCGCGCGCCCGGGGCCCGCATGCGGGGCGCCCGTGATACACCCTTGAGACATGTCCTCATGGACACGGTCGAAGACGGCGCGGCTGGCGATCACGGTCGCCCTGCTCGCGGTCCTGGGCGGCGTGATCGTCTGGCGGGTGCTCGCGCCGCGCGGCTTCGTCGACATCCGCGGCGAGGTCGGGGAGGAGCGCGTCGCCGTGCTCGCGCGCCTCGACCACGGCGGGATCTCGACGCCCGAGCACTACCTCCGCCTCAAGCGGCGCGGGCGCCTGAGCTACTTCGGCGCGCGGCCGGCGGGGAGCGTGTTCCTGTGGCGAACGGCCGGCGCGGTCGGGCGCTGGTACTGCGGGCGCGTGGCCTCGGGGACCTATGACTTTCGCGAGGGCGAGCTCGCGGTGCGCGAGGTGACGATGATCCTCGACGAGGCCGCCCCGCGCGGGCAGACGCTCACGATCTCGGGCGTGAAGCTGCCCTGGGGCGCCGGCGAGTGCGGGCCGCCGGCGGCCGAGGGGGTTATCGAGCGCGCGGGCCTCCGGCGCGCCGCGTCGAGCGTCGGTCGCTCGACCGCGGTCGAGCTGGGCTTCGAGCACCTCGAGCACAACGAGCGCCTCGCGCTCGAGCTCGAGCTCGCCGGCGCGCCGCCCGAGACCGGCGAGCAGCCGATCCGCTACGCCTCGGTGGTGCACGCGACCTACGGCGACGCGCCGACGCGCTATGTCTACGTCGGCGGCGAGGGCTCGCGGATGAGCGTGAGGGACGGCTGCGCGCGCATCGAGCTCGTGGTGACCGAGGCCGGCGTGTGTCGACCCGAGGGCGGCGAGGGCTACCTCAACATCAGGTGGTAAGGGCCGCGTCAGCGCGGCCGCGGTCGCCTGCTACGATGCGAGCTGATGTGCACGCTCCTGTTCGCGCACCGAGCTGACCCCGAGTACCCGCTCGTGATCGCGGCCAACCGCGACGAGCACTACGGCCGGGCGACGGAGCGCGCGGACTACTGGCGCGACGCGCCCGAGGTCCTGGGCGGGCGCGACGGGGTGGCGGGCGGCACCTGGATGGCGCTGCGCCGAGACGGCCGCTGGGCGGCGTTGACCAACGTGCGCGAGCCTGGTCGCGTCCTCGAGCGAGCGCCCTCCCGCGGCGACCTCGTCCGGGATTTCCTCGTCGGCGACGTCGCTTCACCGGCCGCGTACCTCGAGTCCGTCGCCGCGCGGGCGCAGGAGTACAACGGCTTTAACCTCGTCGTCGGAGAGGCGGGCGGCGAGCTCTGGTACCTCTCGAATCGCGACGAATCGTCGCCGGCGCGGCTGCAGAGGATCGCGCCCGGGATCTACGGGGTCAGCAACGCGCTGCTCGACACGCCCTGGCCCAAGGTCACGCGCGGGCGCGAGGCCCTGGACCAGGAGCTGACGAGGGCGCGCGCGGAGTCGCGCGCGCCCGATGCCGACGCCTTGCTCGAGCTGCTGCACGACCCGCGGCAGGCGCCGGACGAACAGCTCCCGAGCACCGGCGTGTCGCACGAGCTCGAGCGCCTGCTCTCGCCGCTGTTTATCGCCACGGAGCGCTACGGGACCTGCTCGTCGACGGCGCTGGTCGTCGACCGCCTTGGCCGGGCGCGCTTCGTCGAGCGGACCACGAACCCGCGCGTGAGCCCGTCCGGTAGCGACGCCGACTTCACGCTGCAGCTGACGCGTCGAGCTCGCTGAGGACGCCGCCGCTGCGGGCGGTGTCGTTGTAGGCTCACCGAGATGGGTGTACGCGCGGGAGTGAGCTTGGCGGCCGTACCCGCGGCGGGGCGCGGGCCTCGGCGGCGAGCAGAACCTCGCGCTCGCGCCCGGCGAGACCCACAGCCTGCGCTTCGTCTACGACGCGAGCGGCGGCGAGATCACCGTCGAGCTCAACGACCAGCTGTTCGTCGGGACACCTCACCCGGAGGCCGAGCTGCTCGCGCTCGCGTCTCGTACACCCTGTGTGATTGAGGCGCGCGTCACGTTACCATCGGTGCCGATACAATGATCACGCGACAGCACACTCTCGTCATGGGCGCTCGCTCCGGCTGCGCCGGCGCGGCGTTGATCGCCGCGCTCGTCACCCCCGCAGTCGCGCTCGCCGAGGGCGAGGAGGTCGACGGGCACCCGAGCTGGGCCGAGCGCGTGCACCTGCAGCTGACGAACCGCGCGCGCTGTGAGCCGCAATTCGAGATGGAGCAGTGCGGCGACAACTGCCCGGACGCGGACTGCTACAGCGTCAAGCAGCCGCTCTATCACAATCACGACGCGAGCCGGGCGGCGCGCTTTCACGCCGCGAACATGTCGAAGATGAACTTCTTCGCCCACACCTCGGCGTGCACGCTGGCCGCGACGCTGCCCGACGACTACCCCGACGCGTGCGCGGGCGAGGCGTCGTGCGCGTGCGTGGGCGGGATGGCCGGCTGCGACCCGACCTGCACGAGCGCACAGCAGCGCGTGCAGCTGTTCGGCGCGGGCTACCAGGGCGAGATCATCGCGGGCGGCAGCAGCCCGAACCAAGCCTTCTACCTGTGGCTGCACGAGCCGACCGACGACCCCGTCTGCATGTTCACCGGCGAGAACGGGCACCGCTGGCTGCTGCTGACGGCGGGCAGCGCGGTCGGCTTCGGCGTCGACGGCTACCACGTCGGTGACTTCAGCGGCGGCGCGAGCGGCTACAAGATCGCCTCCGGCGCGCACTGGCCCCGGCAGTCGGCGAGCGTCGAGGCCTGGGCGAGCTGGTACGACAGCGCGGGGCCGAACGCCGCGCTGATCAACGTCGACGGGACCTGCTCGCCGATGACCCTCGGCCGCGGGGCGCCGGAGAACGGCGCCTACACGGCGACGGTCAGCGGCGTCGGCAACGGCTGTCATCGCTACTACTTCGTGTTTGAGGACTCGCAGGGCGAGACCGTGTTCTACCCGGAGACCGGCTCGCTCGGGATCGGGGCCCAGGGCGCGTGCGAGGACTGGAGCCCGGAGCGCCCGGCGCTCGGTCAAGGCTGCAACTGCTCGCCGAGCTGCGGCGGGGCCGTGTGCGGAGACGACGGCTGCGGCGGCTCGTGCGGCGAGTGTGGAGACAACGAGATGTGCAGCGGCGGCGCGTGCCTGTGCGCGCCAGCCTGTGACGGGCTCCAGTGCGGAGACGACGGCTGCGGCGGAGACTGCGGGAGCTGTCCCGACGGACAATTTTGTAGCGCCGGGCAGTGCTCGGCCGTGGACCCGACCGACCCGACGGGGCCCGACCCCACGGATCCGACCTCGGACCCCACGGATCCGACGACCGATCCGACGACCGATCCGACCGGAGGCTCCACCGGGGCGACGACCAACGACGACAGCGAGGGCTGCGCGCCGCAGTGCGACGGCCTCGAGTGTGGAGAGGACGGCTGCGGCGGGGTCTGCGGGGTCTGCGAGCTCGGATCGACCTGCTCCCTGGGACAGTGCGTCCTCGGCGGCACGGACAGCGACGCGCTCCCGCCGGGCTACGGCGACACGAGCCCGTCGCCGGTCGGCTGCGCCTGCGGGCTCGAGCCGCGGGCGCCGTCCGGATCGTGGTTCGCGCTGCTCCTGCTCGTCGCCTGGAGGCGTCGCGCCGCCCGGGGCTGAGCGCGGCTGTTTGTCCGGCGCCCGAAATCGCGCGTGACGTGGTAGCGTCTGGGCGGCGCCATGGCGGTCATTGAGCTCGAATTCGAAGGCGGGACGCTCGTGGCGAGCGCGCTGCCGCCTCTACACAACGAGGCGGACCCGCTCGCGCGGCTGCTGGTGCTCGACGATCGCACCGGGCGTTACCGCGCGTCGGCGAAGCACTACCGCGAGATCGTGCTCGCGCTGAAGGCCCGCGGCCTCCCGTTCCAGGATCGCGCGCGCAAGTTCGATCGCCTGGGCGAGCTGGCGATCAAGGGCGAGCTCACCCCCTTCCCGCACCAGGCCGCGGCGCTCGAGGCGTGGTGCAAGGGGGGCTTTCGCGGCATCGTCGAGATGCCGACCGGCGCGGGCAAGACGATCCTCGCCGTCCTCGCGATCGCGCGCACCCGCCGGCCGACCCTCGTGGTGGTGCCGACCATCGACCTGATGCTGCAGTGGCAGCGCGTGCTCTCGAAGTGGTTCGAGGTCCCGGTGGGCATGCTCGGCGGGGGCTACAAAGAGCGCGAGGACCTGACCGTGACGACATACGACTCGGCGGCCTTCCAGACCGAGTTCCACGGCAACCGCTTCGGCCTGCTGGTCTGCGACGAGTGTCACCACCTGCCCGCGCCGGCCTACCGCTTCATCGCCGAGGGCTCGATCGCGCCGTTTCGCCTCGGGCTCACCGCGACGCTCGAGCGCACCGACGGCGGCGAGCACGTGGCGATGGAGCTGCTCGGCCCGGTCAACTACCGCGTGGCGATCGACGCGCTCGAGGGCCGCTACCTCGCGCCCTACGAGATCGAGACCGTGCACGTGCACCTCAGCGAGGACGAGCAGGAGCGCTACGACCACGCGCGCGAGCTGTACATCAACTTCCTGCGCACCTCCGGGGTCAACCTCTCCTCGCCCGAGGGCTGGGGCCGCTTCATCTTCCTCTGTCACCGCAGCGACGAGGGCCGCGAGGCGTTCCAGGGCTACCGCGAGCAGCGGCGCATCGCGCTGACCTGCCAGGCCAAGATCGACGCGCTCTGGGAGATCCTCCGGCGGCACCGTAGCGACCGGATCATCGTCTTCACCGAGGACAACGAGACCGTCTACCGGCTCTCGCGGCTGCTGTTCATGCCCGCCTTGACCCACCAGACGCGGCCGGCCGAGCGCAAGCGCCTGCTCGCGCAGTTCGCCGCGGGCGAGCTGCCGATGCTGCTGACCTCGAAGGTGCTCAACGAGGGCGTCGACGTGCCCGACGCCAACGTCGGCGTGATCCTCAGCGGTAGCGGCAGCGTGCGCGAGCACGTGCAGCGCCTCGGGCGAATCCTGCGAAAGCGGCCCGACAAGCGCGCGGTGCTCTACGAGGTGCTCACCGAGGTCGCGGCCGAGAGCGGGATCAGCGAGCGCCGTCGGCAGCATCGCGCCTACGACCGCGCGTTCGCGCGGAGCTAGACTAGACGCCGAAGCTCGACGCGGCTCGCGTCAGCTGTTGACGCACACGCTCCCGACGCAGAGGTACCCGGCCTTGCAGTGCTCGTCGCCGGTGCACGCGTCGCCGGTGCCGCCGTTTTGGCAGGTCTCCATCGGCCCGCAGATCGGCGCGAACGGGCCGCAGTGCGCTGCGGTCGCGCAGGCCTGGCCCTCGGTGCCGTCGTGGCAGGTCGACGCGGGCCCGCAGTAGGGCGCCTGCCCGTTGCAGTCGTCCTCGTCGTCGCAGGGGTCGCCGACGCCGCCGACGTGACACGAGCCGACGCCGCAGTTCGGCGCCAGGATGTCGCAGTCGTCGTCGTCGTCGCAGGGCTCGCCCTCGCCGCCGTCGTGACAGCTGCCGGCGCCGCAGAACGGCGTGTCCTCGGCGCAGTCCTGCTCGTCGTCGCAGGGCGCCCCGTCGCCGCCGTCGTGGCACTGCCCGTCGGTGCAGAACGGCGTCCCCGGGGCGCAGGACTCAGGTGTCTCACAGGGCATGTCAGCGCCGCCGTCGTGGCACGAGCCGACGCCGCAGTAGGGCGAGAGCGGGCCGCAGTCGTCCTTCCCGGCGCAGGGTTGGCCGGCCTCGCCGGTCTGACAGACCTGGTCCGGGTTGCACAGAGGGGCGAGCGCCGAGCACGAGGTGTCGTCCACGCAGGGATCGCCGGGGCTGCCGTCGTAGCAGCGCCCATCCTCCGCGCAGTGCGGAGCGATAACGGGACACTCAGAGTCGTCCGCGCAGGTTTTGCCCTCTCCCTCGGTCTCCTCACCGCCCGATGACGACGTGCTGTCCTCGGTTTCGCCCGTCGACGCGTCCGCGGTCCCGGTCTCGTCGGTCGTCCCGGACGTGCTGGTCGTCCCGGTGACCTCGCCCCCGCCGTCGTTACAGCCCGCGAGCGTCACCACGGCCATGAGCACAGGTGACGCGGCGAGCGTGACGCGGATTAACGCGAGTCGAAGATCCACCGGGTCAAGCCTACTGTCTCAGGCCGCTGCGGTGGAACCCGTGTACGTACACCCAGGGCGCGCGTATGCGCGTGATTGCGCGAACTCGCGCGTTGTGGGACCGTTCTCGCGCGCGATTTTAAACACCGCAAGCAACACCCGTGCTGACCCGCGATCTCCTCATCTTCCGTAAGTACAAAGACACCGTTCGGCCCGGCTTCCTCGACACCAAGCAGGCCGAGCTGCAGACGCTCGCGGCCGACCTCCTCGACATCTTTCGCCACGGCCTCGGCGAGCGGCGCGGCGAGCTCGAGGAGGCGCTCGACGCCCGCACGAACGCGCATTCGAAGCCGCGCGTCGCCAAGGGCCTCGCGAAGCTGCTCATGGATCGCGCCGAGTTCGAGGACGCCGACGAGTCCGTCGCCGCGGCGCGGCGCGAGGCCTTCGCGCGCGCGGCCACAGTGCTTCGGGAGCAGGTCCAAGAGGACACGTCGCTCGCGGGCTACCTCGAGCTCGTCGCCGCGAGCCTGGCCGAGGACGAGCGGACCGCCGGTCCGCTCGAGCAGGTGCGCGAGCGGCTCTACAACGACCTCGCGGCCAACCGCCGGCTCGTTCGCCACCGCGCCTACGCGCCGCTCGATCTGCTGCACCGCTACAACCTCGCGCTGGTCCAGGGGCTGGTGCTGCACTCGCGCGGCGTGACCGTGACCGCGCTCGAGCCCGAGCTGCTCGCGCTGCGCCAGGTGCTGCGGCGGCTGAAGTTCTCGCGGCTGGTCGCCGAGGTCCGTCGCGAGGGCGAGCACTGGGTGCTGCAGGTCGAGGGCCCGGGCGCGATCCTCGACATGCAGAAGAAGTACGGCCTGCAGCTCGCGACCTTCGTGACCGTCGTGCCGCTGCTCAAGGCGTTTCGCCTCGACGCGGTCATCGAGCTCCCGCGCCGCGGCCCGCTCAAGCTCGCGCTCAGCAACAAGGACCCGCTGGTCACCATCGAGCGCGCCGGGCTCGGCCACGTGCCGCCCGAGATCGAGCAGGTCAAGCAGAGCTTCGACGACGAGCGCTGGGTCCTCGACCTCGCCCCCGAGCTCCGCCACGTCGGCACCACCGGGATGTGCGTGCCGGATTTTTCGTTGCGGCCGGGCGCGAGCGACGGCGCGGAGTCGAAGAAAAAGTCGAAGTCGAAGTCGAAGAAAAAGTCGAAGTCGAAGAAGAAGAAGAAAAAAAAACCGAGCGAGGAGGCGCCCTCGTTAAAAACCGACGAGAAATTGCCGACGATCGCGGTCGAGCTGTTTCATCGCTGGCATCGCCACGCGCTCGCGCGCCGACTCGACGAGCTCGAGCGCTTCCCCGACCCGCAGCTCTACCTCGGGGTCGATCGCGCGCTGCTCAAAGACGAGTCCGTCGCCGCCCGCGTCGAGGGCCACGCCAACACCTTCACCTTCAACCGCTTCCCGGCCCGCCGGACGCTGCGCGCGCTCGTGCGCGAGATCGAGCAGCGCGCGGGCTAGCCCGCGCTCGAAGGAGATTTTTTAGATTTTTGTGATCGAATCGCAATTGATCGCGGTCTGTCGATCACTTCCATGGTGTAGGTGCTGTCGCATGGTGTGGCGCACCTACAGGGTCGCGCTGACTGAATATGGCGCGCGATCCGTCGAGTCCTCCACGGACTGGAGGGTCTCCCCAATCGCGTCTCTCAAATGCGCCGGGCTTGGGATTTCCGTCCCCAAGCCCGGCGGTCTCTATTGGGCTCAGCTGGCCGGGTGCTCGCGGAGCCAGCGGCGCGTGAAGTCGGTGGTCTTGCGGTAGCCGTCGGTGACCTCGCCCGCGATGTGTTTTTCAACGCGGCCGCCGATCAGCGGCACGCTGCACTTGATCAGGCCTCTCCAGGTCCGGAGGACGCGACCTTCGCCCTTCGGCGTCACGACGTAGGTGCCGGTCGAGGTGAACTTGTCGCCCATAAAGCCCGGCACGATCTTCACGTCGATGGTGCTGTCGCGCCGCGTGAACACGTTGTGCTCGGTGTACTGGACCGCGCCCTTGACGAAGCGCTTGAAGATCGCGGGGACGTCGCGCTGCGGCGTGAGCCGGAGCCGCCGGCGGATCACCTCGTCCTGACCCTCGCCCTCGCGCGTGATCTCGAGGACCTCGCGGGTGATCTGGAGGTGCTCGAACAGCCCCTTGTTGTAGTCCTCATCGAAGAACACCTCCCAGTAGCGGTCGACGGTGGTCTCGAAGTCATCCTCGACTGTGTACTTGTGCATCGCGTCTCGTCCCCCGCGCGTGTCTCCAGCGCGAGCCCGCGCACGACAGCATGGTTGCCTAGGCCCGCGCAAGCGCTAGCCCCACGTCCATTCGATGAGGCGTGGGCGCCTACGCCTTCGAGGTCGAGGAGGTGTTCGCGCCCTCGGCCTCCGCGTCGCGCTCGCCCGCCTGCTCCCCTTGAATAAACGCGCGCGAGCGGACCACGAGCACCATCGTGAGCGCGCCGACCAGCTCGCCGTACCACAGCGTGCAGCCGCGGATCAGGACCGTCGAGGCCAGCGCGATCTCGCTGCTCACGCCCACGCCCAGGCGCGTGATCAGCAGCGCGAGCGAGCCCTCGGTCGCCCCGAGGCCGCCGGGGAGAAAGCTCAGCGCGCCGATCAGCGTGGTCACCGACCACAGGAAGGTGCACAGCGCGAGCGAGGCCTCGACGCCGAGGAAGCCGTGGAGGATGTAGTAGTAGCCGACGCACTCCAGCGCCCAGCCGAGCACGCTCAGCGCGCTCAAGACCGCGAGGTAGCGCAGGCGCATCAGCGTCGCGCTGCTGTCGATCAGCTCCTCGACCTTGTGGGCGATCCGGCCGACCCCCGGGAGTCGCTCGAGCGCGTGGAGGATCGCGCGACACAGGCGCGGCGAGCCCAGGATCACGACGCCGACGACGACCAGCGCGACCGAGACGTAGACGACTGGGAGGTACTCCTGGAACTCGCTGATGCCGACCAGGCTCAGGAGCACCAGCGCGATGAAGTCGGTCATGCGGTCGGCGATCACGACCGGGGCGGTGCGCGTGACCGGCACGCCGTCGGTGGTGCGCAGCAGCCAGCTGCGCAGGACCTCGCCGATCTTCCCGGGCGTGACCGACATGCTGAGGCCCGCCATGTAGATCAGCAGCGAGCGCGTCAGCGTCAGCTCGGGCGCGTCCTCGGGCCCGTCCCCGCGGACATCCAGCCACTTCAGGCACAGCTCCCACTTGGCGAAGCGCAGCAAGTAGTTCACGCTCGACAGCCCGAGCGCGATGGCGACGGAGGACCAGGCGTAGCCGCGCACCGCGTCGGCGACGCGCGCCGTGTCGCTCCACAGCACCCAGGCGACGTAGAGCACGATCCCGAGGACGACCCCGATCAGCGCGCGACGGATGAAGCGGTTCATGGGAGCGAGCGAAACAAGCGCCGAGCGGCGCGGGCGCCGAGCATAGCCTGTAGCGTGCGCGCGCGCGTTCGAAACGCGCTCGGAGTCCGCGCACTTGCCCTCGGGTCAGCTCACGGTCCAAGCTAGGCCCCGTGGGCGAGCAGGCCGAGTCAGACGCGGTAATGAGCACGGTGAAGAGCACGGTGAAGAGCACGGTGAAGAGCACGGCGAAGGGCGACGTGAAGAACGCCTTAAAAAACACGCTGTGGATCGGGCGCGTGCGCGTGCGCGAGGACGGCCGCGCGCGCGAGCAGGTCGTGCGCGTGTGGACTGACGGGGCCGCGCCCGGGCCGGCGGGCGGCGTCACGCTGGAGTGGATCGATGACCCGTTTCAGCGCGCGCGCGAGATCGCGAGCGCGGGCGAAGATCCGGCGGAGGCCGACCCCTGGAGCCTCGCGCGCACGGCGACGACGCACCGCCAGGTCTCGCTCGAGGACGGCGACTGCGAGCTCGCGCCGCCCGTGCGGCCGAGCAAGATCATCGGCGTCGGCCGCAACTACCGAGCCCACGCCGCCGAGCTCGGCAACGAGGTCCCGAGCGCGCCGCTGCTGTTCTTCAAGCCGCCCAGCTGCCTGCTGGCCTCGGGGCAGGCGATCGCGCTGCCGCGGGGCTACGAGCGCATCGACTTCGAAGGCGAGCTGGTGGTGGTCATCGGCCGGCGAGCCCGCGCCGTGCAGGCCGAGGACGCCTGGACGCACGTCGCCGGCTACCTGCTCGGCGACGACGTCTCCTGCCGTGATCTGCAGCGCAGCGACGGTCAGTGGACGCGCGCCAAGGGCTTCGACGGCTTCGGCCCGGTCAGCGGCTTCGTCCGCATGACCGCGCCCGGCTGGCGGCTCCCGGTCGACGAGACGCGCCTGCAGACCTTCGTCAACGACGAGCCCCGGCAGGACGCCTCGCTCGCGGCGATGGTCTTCGACATCCCCACGCTGATCGCCCACATCAGCGAGTGCATGACCCTAGAGCCCGGTGACCTGATCTTCACGGGCACGCCCGAGGGCGTCGGGCCGCTGAGCACGGGCCAGGTCGTGCGGGTCGTCTCGAGCGGCGCGCTCGAGCTGGCGCCGCTCGTGAACCCTGTGGTCTGAGCAGGCGCTCAGTCGTGGAGGCAGACGTCCCACGATGACGGCAGGCCGTAGTCCGCGCCGACGTCGTGGGTGCAGCTGAAGCCCGGGGCGCACTCGTCGTCGTTGTCGCAGTCGCCCTGGGTCTCGACGCAGGGGCAGAGCTCCGTGCAGGCGCTCAAGCCCGGCGCGTACTCCGGGCACTCGACCTCGACCGCGTAGCAGAAGTTCTCGGAGTCGAGCGTGAACGGGACCGCGTACTCGGTGAAGCTCGGGTCCTGCTGCGAGCAGTCGGCTCCGGGCGCGCAGCCGACGGTGAAGTCGACCTGGTACGCGCCGTCGAGCTCGCACACGTCGCTGATGTCGAGGAACAGGTTCCAGCGCTGCTTGCAGGTGCTCCCAGCCGGCGGGCACGCGCGCGCGTTGACGTTCTCGGTCAGCGACAAGAGGCCGATGCCCTCGGGGATCGTCGCCGCCGCCTCCGAGGTGCTGAGGAGGTGCGGGTTCGTCGCTACGGTCACGAGCTCGATGTACGCGTAGTCGTACTCGGCCATGACGATCTGCTGGGTGATCGCCGCGATCGCGCTGCCCTGCGCGGCGGGCTTGATCGCGGCCGCGAGCGCGAGCGTCGGCGCTTGCTCGAGCGCGCCGGCCTCGAGCGCCTCGACGAGGAACTCCTCGTCGGACTGGTCCGCGGGCGAGAGCTGGTGCGCGAGCGCGACGGTCTCGAGTTCGGGCGCGCTGTCGCAGCCGGCGGCGAGCAGCGTGAAGACGGCGGCGAAGGTGCAGGTGAAGGTCGTCGTGGTCGAGGTGTTGGTCATTGGGTCCTCCGGTTCGACCTGTCCAATGAGCAAGCTGTGTGCCAGGCGTGATCACGGGGCGCGGGGCGTGGTCCGGCTCGCGTTCGCGCGTTCGCGGGCGCGAGCGCGCGCGAGGTCAGCCGCGGACGCCCTGCGGACAGTTTCTCAGGCCGTCTCCGGACGCCGCGCGGACGCGCCCGGACACCCCCGCGGACGTCCAGCGGACGCCCGGGGCTAGCTCGGGCGCGGCGCGGGCACCGGCTGAAACTCGCTCGTCCCGTACAGCTCGGCGTAGCCGCGGCGGACGCCGAAGCAGCGCTCGGCCAGGGCGCACTCGCGGCACGCCTCGGCCTTGATGAACTCGCCGCCGTCAAAGTCCTCGGGGATCTCGGCGAGCTCGAAGTACGGGGAGAGGTCGGCGGGGACCAGGCACATCGGGATCCCGCACATCGACTCGAAGCCCAGGACCGTCAGCCCCGCCGCCGCGGCGCGCCCGAGACCCTCGGCGAGCGGCCCCATGATGTCGGAGTAGCGCGGCTGCAGGTCGCGGCTGCGCGGGACCACGTCGGTCGAGGTCGCCACGAACGAGACCACGAGCGTGACGCTGGGCCAGCGGCGCGCGACCATGTCGACGTAGGCGGGGAAGTCGGCGTAGTTGGCCTGACAGAACACGAAGTTGAGGCGCACCCGAAGCGCGGCGGTGACGGCCTGGTCGATCCCGTCGACGGTCCGCGCGAAGGTGCCGGGCGCGTTGGTCACGGCGTCAGAGATCTCGGCGCGCGAGCCATGCAGCGAGATAAAAGCGTCGCTGACCCCGGCCTCCGCGAGCGCGCGGGCGAGGCCCGGCTCGGCCATGCGGATCGCGTTGGTCTGGAGCTCGATCGCGCGCGCCCCCTCGCGTTTTCCAAGGCGAACGAAGTCGAGGACGCGGGGGTTGAGCGTCGGCTCGCCGCCGGAGAGGACGAGGACCCCGCGCGCGCGCGCGATGCCCCGGATCGCGTCCTCGATCGCGTCGTCCTCGGCGGCGGGTAGGTGCGTCGAGACGAAGCAGAAGTGACAGGCCTGGTTGCAGCGGAAGTTGATCCGCACGATCCGCGCGGGGATCAGCTCGCCGCTTGGGAGCCGCTGGATGTCGTCTTGCCGCAGCTCGCGCGCGATCTGCTCCTCGACCGTCGAGATCACGTTGAGGCGACGGCGCACGCGATCCTGCGCGATCGGCCGCGCGCGCAGCCCGGGCTCGCGCGTGAGCGCGGCGACGGGGAAGCCGGGGCACTGGGCCCGCGCGACGCAGTCGCGGCACGCGGGCTGCTGTCGGTAGTCGTCACGCGCGGCGCCTCCGCGCGTCAGCGAGAACAGGTGCGCGACGCGAGCTGGCCGTTCGAACAGGCACGGGGGCAGCTGCGTGTCTTGTTCAAGGCGGATCGTGAGCCCCTCGCGTCGCGCCGCGGCCTCGGCCTCCTCGAGCGCGCGCGCGGCCTCGGTCGCGGGCAGGTAGGCCTCGGGCTGCGGGCCGCTTTGGGGGACGCTGACGATCCAGGCGCGCGCCGGGAACACGTCGCGGGCGATGAGCAGCTGCCGCGGCAGCGCGGCCACGACGTCGACGTTGGCGCGCACGAGCGGCGTCGCGGCCTCCAGCGTGATCCCGGCCTGAGCGAGCGCCTGGGCGCCCGACAGCATGGCGGAGAAGCTCCCCGGCTCGAGGGTGATCTGCTCATGGCGGTCCGCCCACGCGGGCACGTGCACGCGCGCGAGGTCGAGGCCCGCGTCGGCGAGCGCCGCAGCGCGCGCCTCGGTCACGAGCGCGGCGTTGGTCTCGAGCACGACCTTCGAAAACCCGCGGGCGCGGGCGCGGGCGACGAGCTGGGCGAGGTCGCGCCGCATCGTCGGCTCGCCGCCGGTCAGGATGATCTCGTCAGATCCCCGGGCGGCGGCGTTGATCCGCCGACGCACCGCGATCGGGTGCACGAAGGAGGGCAGCTCGCGGACGCGCCGCGCGTTGCAAAAAGCGCAGCTGTGATTGCACGTCAGGTTTGTATGTACACGCGCGATACGCATGGCCCGGTCGAGGGCGAGTATTCCCCAGGATGCCGAGCGCCGCCACTCTGCGGGTGACGTCAGCGGTCGGCGCGGCGCGGGGTCGTCGGCGACGCGAGCTACGCCCCAGGGACCGCACGCGGCGGCCTCGAGCGGTGCGACGCGGCGTGCGTCACGGTCGCCAACGCCCGATCCCAGAGCCCATCGCGGAGCTCGAGATCGGCCCGGCTGGCGAGCGCGGCGCCGAACGAAGTAGCGAGCGCAGCATCGCCGACGCCCAGGCCGACGCGACGCTTGAAGATGTTTTTGTGGTCATATTGTTCATCAAGACCCGAGCGACGTCGGGTGCTCGGTGCGCCCGCGCGTCGTGTCGCCTGGTGTGGACGCCACAAGATCGGCGTGACACAAGAAGAGGTGCGGATACAAGAAGAGGTGCGGATACAAGAAGAGTTGCGAACTTGGTATCTGCGAGAACGCCTTTTTCAGATTTCGCCTCTTCGCTTATGACTGATAGGACATTCGCGCAACGCTCGCGCGCGCCCGCGCTTGCACGCCCAGATCGCCGCGGGTACCGTGCGCGCGATGGTCACGGTGGAGCTGACGCGGCACCTCTTCACCTTCTTCCCGGCGCTGAAGGGACGCGCGCTCGAGTGCGAGGCGACCACGGTCGCGGAGGTCATCCGCGCGGTCGAGGCGCTCGCCGAGGGCTTCACGTTCTACATCTGTGACGAGCGCGGTCGGCTGCGCCCGCACGTGAACATCTTCATCGGTGACACGCGAATCGCCGATCGCAAGCAGCTCAGCGATCGAGTACCCGACGGCGGTCGCGTCTTCATCTTGCAGGCGCTCAGCGGAGGCTAGGCTATGGATCGGATTCTCATCGGAACACGGAAGGGCACGTTCATCGCCGAGAAGGTGCTGCGGCGCTGGCGGCCGCGGCTCGTCGGGCACGCCGGCGTCGGCGTCAACTTCGTCACGAGGGACCCGGCGACCGGCAACCTCTGGGCGCTGCTCGGGCACGGGCACTGGGGCGCGAAGCTGTCCTGCTCCGTCGACGGCGGCGGCGCGTGGGAGGACGCCCCGCAGATCAAGTACCCCGAGGGGGCGCGCTACATCGGTCACGAGATGCCCGACGAGCAGGGTAACGCGGGCACGGTCGTCAAGCCGGCGACGCTGCTCAAGCTCTGGTATATGGCGTTTGGGACAGATGGTACGCAGTACGTCGCCACGATCCCTGGCGGTCTGTTTGTCAGCCGCGACGGCGGCAGGTCCTTCGAGCTCAACCGCCCGCTGTGGAACCACGAGTCCCGCGGCGGCGATCTGTTCGCGGGCGAGGGGAGCGGCGAGACCCAGTGGTTCGGCACCCCGGCTTCAGAGGGTGGTGAGTTCGCGCCGGGGATCCACTCGATCACCGTCGACCCTCGTGATCCCAAGCGCCTGCTCGTCGCGGTCTCGACCGCCGGCGTGCTCGAGACGACCGACGGCGGTGAGAGCTGGGTCGGTCGCAACACCGGCATGCTCAACGACTACTTGCCCGATCCGGCCGCCGAGTGGGGGCACGACCCGCACTTCATCGAGCGCAGCTTCAACGACCCCGACCGCGTGTGGCAGCAAAACCACTCTGGCGTGTTCTTCAGCGCCAACAGCGGGGCGACCTGGAAGCGGGTGAGCGCGCCCGAGCAGGGCGTCCACTTCGGCTTCCCGGTCGCCGTCGATGACGACGACGGCGAGATCGCCTGGGTCGTCCCGGGCAAGGCTGACAACGCGCGCATGGCCATCGACGGCGGCTTGTTCGTCGCGCGCACGCAGGACGGGGGGCAACGCTGGGAGCAGCTGCGCGAGGGTTTACCGCAGGACTGCGCCCACGATGTGGTCTACCGCCACGCGCTCGACTGCGCGGGTGATCGGCTCGCGTTCGGCAGCACCACCGGCAACCTCTACGTCAGCGAGGACCGCGGCGAGAGCTGGTTCTTCGTCGCCAGCAACCTGCCGCCCATCTACTCCGTGCGGTTCGCCTGATCGCGGCCTGTGTGCGTGGATCGGCGCCGCGCCGCTCGAGTTCACCGGCGCGCCGCGTCCCCATCATCGCGCGCCCGGTAGTCCTTAGAACCTGACTGATGGGTCAGGTGGCGGCAGAGCGTGATCTCGTCCGCGCTAGCTGCTAGCCGAGCAGCGAGAGCAGCTCTTCGCGCTCCTCGTCGGTCATCACGACCGCCGGCACCTTGCGGTAGAGCATCGCCATGTCGCGGAAGTCCGGGTCGGAGTCGAAGGCGCGCTCGGGGATGTCGAGGGTGTGCGGCGGCGCGACCACGAAGCGCGCGTCGAGGGCGATCCCCAGGCGGCCCTCACAGGTGCATGGGTTGCGGCGATCGACGTGCTGGCAGCGCGGCGTGAGGTAATCCTCGACGCGCTTGCGCGCGCGCGTGAGCCGGACTCGGTACGCGCTCTCGCGGATGTTGAGGAGCTCGGCCGCGGCCGCCGGCGAGTAGCCCAAGAGATCGGTGAGGATGAACGACAGGCGCACGCTCGGGGGCAGGCAGCCGAGCACCGCGGTCAGGCACGTGCGCTTGAGCTCCCACAGGAGGATCGGGATGCGGTCGGGGTCGCCGTCGATGCCCTCGGCGTCGAAGTCGATGGGCCGGGTGATGTCGCTGCGCAGGATGTTGTCGAGGATCTGAAAGCTCTGGTCGGCCTTGCGCCCCAGGCTCTCCTCGAGCGAGCGGGCGAGCATGCCGACGAGCACGTCGCGGAGCGAGTCGTACTCGCGCAGCGCCGCCGGGTCGATCTCCTGCGCCCGCAGCCGGTCAGCGAGGTCCGCGACGAACCGGCGCGCGTTCTCACGGTCTCCGCAGACTTGGTAGGCGAAGGCGTAGAGTTCGGGGAGCTCTTGAGCGAAGAGGCTACGGAGGGATGCTGTGTCGTTCGCCATCGGGCCTCGAGTGATTCACGTATAGACCATTGTCCCTATATCCGCGAGCACGGGCATTTCCAGACCATCTGGACGAACTTCGGACGTCGAGCGTGTCCTGGCCACATGACCAGCCGTTCTTGTTCGTCAACTACGGTTAATTTGTATTCTTCGTGTCCTGGATTGCTGTATCTGCAACTTTGCGTCGTTCACGCTTGTCGGGCGCGTGATTCGTCGCTTCGGGGCGAAGAACGTGTTCCGGTCGCGGACGCGGCGCTGCAGGGATTTCGCCTTGGCAGCGAGGACCTAGCGCACGTCGGACATGCTCATGCCCGACATCGACGCCGCGCGGCTCGGCGCTTGCCCGATCCGCGCGTCGTCGCAGATCACCCAGGCGCTGCGGAGGCGTTCGAAGTCGACGAGCTCGCCCTTACCGGGCTCGCCCTCGCCGACGTGCAAGAGCGGGGTGCCGTCGCGCGCCGACTCGATCTCGACCGCGATCAGGATCATCCCGCGCGCGGCGAGCTTGGTCGAGAGCGCTTGATAACTGCAGCTGCCGATCGCGCGGCGCCGCGGTTTTAGGCGCACGAAGCTCTGCCCCCAGGGCCCGAGCAGCTCGGCGTAGACGAGGTCGAAGCTCGGCACGACCACCGACTGGAACATGAAGAACGCGCGCAGGGTCTGGATCGAGTAGACCTTGACGCGGCTGATCCCGAGCTTGGCGTAGTGCCGCCGCAGCCGGCGCGCGAGCTCGCCGTCGAGCACCTCCGCGATGATCTGCTGGGCGCTCGCGTTGCCCGTGGCCGCGCGCGCCGACAACGTCTCGATCTTCATGAGCGCCTGGGTGGTGCGGGCGTCCGAGCCGTGCTTCTCGCTCGAGATCAGGATTACGACGTCCATGCTCGAGATGTGCCCGAAGCCGCCCGGCAGGTTCATCAGCCGGCGCGAGGAGGTGAAGTTGCCGGTGCAGAGCTGGACCCGGCCGCCGCGCGGGGAGGTGTGCGTCGTGCCGTCCTCGTCCTCCATGGCGAACTGCAGCGTGTTGCCGTCCATGGGCAGGAACACGCCGTGGCCGACGAGCAAGCGGTTACGGACCAGGTTGGTGTGGGCGTCGAAGTCGTCGAGCGCGGCGGCCAGCGCCGCGTCGTTCTCGAGCAGCACGAGGAGCTGCGCGGTCGGCTCGGCGCGGAACAACGCCTCGATCATGCTGACGGTCGCTGAGCGGAAGCCGCAGACCAGCACGCGGTGCAGCGGCGTCATCGCGGCGCGCTCGAGCTCTGGGAACATCTCGTCCTCGCGCAGAACGTGGCGAGTGGCCGAGGGCAGGTCGCCGAGCGGCTGCTCGGTCGTGCCTGGGTGATCGTGCAGGTCCTCGGCGAAGTCGCGGACCACCGGGAAGTTGGAGCCGATCGCGACGAAGCCGCAGCAGCGCCCGTGATCCGCGTCGTCGATCGACTGCGGGTTGATCTCGACGCGCAGGTCCGGGGCGCCGACCTCGTGCCTCGTCGGCCGCACGAGCAGGCCGACCGGCAGCGCGCGTCGCGAGGGCGGCAGCGCCAGCGCGCGCGCGGACAGGTAGCGCATGTTGGCGGCGAGCGAGCTCGGCAGCGGCGGCGCCTCGCCGCGCGCGTAGCGGAGCCCCGGGACGTCGAAGAAGCACGTGTAGACCTCGTTGCCGTGGCTCGAGAGCAGCTCCTCGAGCAGCGGGCCGATCTTGGAGCGACGCGCGACGCAGGCGACGAACAGCGCGATCAGGCGCTCGGTCGGCACGACGAACGCGTGGGTGTGCCCGGTCTTGGTCGCGATCGCGGCGCGGGCGGCCGGGACGTTGCTCTCGTCGAGGATCTCCGCGATCAGCAGCGGCGGGCGGTTGCGCCGGTGGTAGCGCGTCTCGTGGCCGTCGGCGTGGGGCAGCTCGGTCGCCGCCTGCGGCCCCTCGCGCAGGCTCTCGACCACGGTCAGCAGCCCGCGGATCGTCTCGGCGTCGGGGTTCTCCGCGGTGATGTTGGCGAGCAGCACCACCCGCTGCGCGTTGCGGAGGTCGGTCCGCTCGATCAGCATCTCGTCGTCGTCGTGCGTGCCCTGGCGGTAGACGATCCGCGCGAAGTCGGGGTTGCGGAGGAAGTCCGGCGGCTCGTGCGAGGCCCCGACGACGACGTAGCGCGGGCCCGCGAACGAGCGTTGCGCGTTGCGGTACAGCTGCTCGAGCCAGCGCCACGAGAACGTGCCCTCGGGCAGCAGCTTGCGGTAGTAGCGGAGCAGCTCCGAGAGCAGCTGCCGCGTCGAGGGGTTCATGTTGATGATGACCGTGTGACCGCGCAGGCCGGGGCCGCGCAGCCGGCTGATCTCCATGAGCTCGCGGACGACGTCGGTCCCGAGGCCGATCAAGAAGCTGACCAGAAACAGCCCGAACACGGTCAGGCCGATGCTGACCAGCACCGCGATCGTGTGGTTCGGGCTCTGGACCATGTTGCCGGGGTCCTGGACCTGGCGAAACGCCCACCACAGGTGGGCGAAGAAGGCCTTGTCGCTCTTCGTCAGCTTGCCGTCGCCGTCGTAGTCGATCGGCCCGCCGCTGGAGTCGGCCACGTACTCCATGACGACGGCGCCGACGAAGGAGAGCCCCAGCACCACGACGCCCATCAGCGCGACCTGGCGCGCGCGCTCGCGGCGGAGCATGACCGACCAGACATCCAGCAGCAGCGGCGCCCAGTAGCCGATCAGCGCGAGCATGCGCGTGAGCCGAAACAGCCGCAGCCAGCGGGCGTCGGCGACGCCGTCGAGCGGCAAGAACGAGAGCAGGGCGAGCAGGTCGAGCGCGAGCAGGGCAAGCTGACCCGGCGGCGGCCAGCGGCGGGCGTCGCCGACGGTCTCGTCGCCGACGCCCGGCGGGTCGTGCCAGCGCCCGCGGAACACGAGCAGCGACCGGATCACGAACTCCGAGCCGAACAGCGCGAGGAACAGCAGGTCCGCGGTGTGGATCCACGGCATCGGCAAGAGGCTCACGATGATGAGCACGCTCAGCGTCATCCGCACGTCGACCCGCTCGAGGACACGCCGCAGCTCGACGAGCGCGCGCGTGTCGTGCGTCACCGTGACCATGTCGTCGGAGCATAGCCAAATCGCCCCGGGCCCGCGCGCTCGCGTTCGCCAGGGCTTTGCGCGGGACCGCGAAGCCGGCACACTGTGGCGGGTGAGCGCTGTGCCGAATCGCGCGATCGCGGGGGGAGAGCTGCTGTTCTGTCACGGCCTCGAGAGCGGCCCCCACGGTCACAAGTACCGCTCGCTGCGCGCCGCTGGGTGTCGGGTCGTCTCGCCCGACTGTCGCGCGCGCGACCTGCAGGCGCGCGTCGACGTGTACCTGCGGCTGCTGACCGCGGGCGCGCCCGACGAGCTCGCGGAGGTGATCGTCATCGGCTCGAGCTTCGGCGGCATCGCCGGGCTGATCGCGGTGATCGAGGCCCACGCGCGCGGCTACGCCGTCGGCGGCCTGCTGCTGTGCGCGCCGGCCCTCGAGCTGCGGCAGCCGCCCGCCGATCGCATGTTGGACGAGGGACGCCTGCGCGCGCCCGTGCCGACCGTCGTGATCCACGGCCGCGGCGATGAGGTGATCCCGATCGCGGTCAGCCGGCGCTTCGCCGCGCGCGCTGATCACCGCGCGCGCGTGCGGCTCATTGAGGTCGACGACGGCCACGGCCTGCGCGACAGTCACCCCGTGCTGCTCGCCGAGCTCGCGCGCCTGCAGGGCGCGCTCGCGCGACCGTGACGTAGTACCCTGCGCGTATGTCCGTCGAGGGCTTTAGCGAGACCGAGTTCAGCCACGACCAGCGGCGCCGCGTCGTCTACCGCCGCGGGGAGGGGCCCGGCGTCGTCATCATGCACGAGATCCCCGGCATCACGCCCGAGGTCGCCGCGTTCGCGCGCCGGGTCGCCGACGAGGGCTTCTCCGTGGCGATGCCGCACATGTTCGGCACGCCGAACAAGCCGCTCACCGCCGGCTACGCGCTCGGGCAGATCGCGCGCGCCTGCATCAGCCGCGAGTTCACCGTGCTCGCCACGCGTCGCTCGAGCCCGATCACCTCCTGGCTGCGCGCGCTATGTCGCTCGCTGCACGGGGAGTGCGGCGGCCCGGGCGTGGGCGCCATCGGCATGTGCCTCACGGGCAACTTCGCGCTCTCGCTGATGGTCGACCCGAGCGTCATGGCGCCGGTGCTCAGCCAGCCCTCGCTGCCCTTCGCGGTGACCCCCGGGCGCCGACGCGCGATCGCGGTGTCCGACGAGGAGCTGGTCGAGATCCGTCGGCGCGTGCGCGAGGAGGGCCTGCACGTCCTCGGCATGCGCTTCACCCACGACCCGATGTGCCCCGGCGCGCGCTTCGAGACCCTGCGGCGCGAGCTCGGCGAGCGCGGCTTCACGGGGATCGAGATCGACTCCAGTCGCGGCAACCCCCACGGCAACAAGCTCACCGCCCACTCGGTGGTCACCAACGATCTCATCGACGAGGAGGGGCACCCCACCCGCGTCGCGCTCGAGCAGGTCCTCAACTTCTTCCGCGACCGTCTGCGTCCCTCGTCACAGCCCGCGCCATGACTCGAGACGCCGCGCCACCGGAGCAGCCAGCGCTGCCGGCGGACTGCGAGGTCTACCGGCGCACTCGGAGCTTCACCGAGACCAGTG
>JAUIKS010000067.1 GCA_030430565.1 Polyangia bacterium | reverse complement strand
ACACCCCACGCGGCCCCACCCGCACGCTCGCCCTCACCAGCCGCTCTAGCCGCATCCCCATCACCTCCTCGTACACGCTGCCCAGCGCCTCTACCTCCAGCGACCCGTAGTCTCGAATCCCTCCCTCGTGCTCCAAGAGACACCTCTTCGCGCCCTCCGAAAGCCCTCCGCTCGCTACTCCTCCCAGCCCTCGTTCCTCCGCCCAAAGCCCACACACCGCCATCAACACGCGACCCAGCAGCTCTTCATACGCCCCGTCCTCGAGCGCGCCCTCCAGGGGCGCGTCGCGCAGCTGCGCCGCTAACGCGCCCTCAACCGCGTGCCGGAGCCCGCTCCCCGCCGGCTTCACTCGCTGCCCCACACGTCGTCCCTCTGCTCCGCCGCGAAGCGCTCGTCGTTGAGCGTGAACAGGCGATCGGTCACCTCGTCCTCGAAGCGTTGACGCGCCGCCCGCTCGCCAGCGTCACTCGGCTCGGTCCACGGCGGCACCTGCACCTCCGACCAGCCATAGGCCGCGACCACCGCCCGATCCATCGCCTCGTGCAGCGCGCGGAGCCGCTGGAGCCGCGGCTCGGTCCGCGCGGGGTCCTTGAGGAGGTTGTAGGTCTGGGTCAGGCCGCGCCCGGTCTCGATCATATAGGCCGCGCGCGCCCGGTAGAGCGCCTCGCCGGCCTGCGCGAGCGAACGCTCCTTGGGACAGCTTCGCGCGGTCTCGGGGAAGGGGAACGTCGCGAAGCAGTCGGTCGGGGTGTAGCGAATCCCCGCGTTGCGCATCGAGGAGCTCAAGAGCCGCGCCCAGACCTCGTGCACGCGCGACTGCAGGGTCGCGAAGTTCGCGTAGTCTGAGATCGGGTAGACGTACAGCTGATCGGAGAATACGCGCGTGACCGGCTGAAACGAGAAGATGAGGTGCTTGGCGACCCGCGCGTTCACGAGGCAGCGCTCGCGCCCCTCCAGCGCCTCGTACAGCGCCTTGCGCGGCCGCAGGAACCGCCACCAGCACCGTCGCCCGAGCGCGTCTTTCTGCACGCGCCGCGCGGGGCGGACGCGCTCCTCGACCCACTCCAGCAGCTCCGGCCATCGGCGCGCCTCCTCCAGGCTGAGCTCGCCGAAGTGAATGACGTAGCGCCGGTGCGACTGCGTCGGGCTCGAGTTGACCTCCTCGCCGCCGATGTACGGCAGGAGCCGCGCCGCGTTGTGAGGGTCGCGCGCGATCAGCCGCTCGCGCTCCGCGGGGCTGACGATAAAGCCCGAGCCGAGCAGGATGCAGCCCTGGAAGCTGCGCCCCGCGTTGGCCCGCAGCCGCCTGGGGTCCGCGCGCTCCGGCTTCGGCCGCAGCCGGCTGTTGATCACCGACACGCGCGCGCCGTCGAGCCACCGCGCCGTGACCCACGACGCCGCGCGACCGAAGGCGACGTGCACCACCGCGACCGAGACCGCCGCGACGCCCGGCCACTCCCGCGTCCGCGTCGCCGCGTAGATCACCCCGCCCGTCGCCACCAGCGGCTTCAGCCCCGTGTCGCGCGTGTCCCCCTGACAGATCGTGTTGGTCGTGATGAAGCCGAAGCTCCCGCGCCCCGCGAGCAGCGTCGCCGCGCGGCGGAGGAAGTGCGCGGCGTAGTCGGCGTTGCCGTGCGAGCCCGGGTGCGCCGCCTTGAGCCAGTCGAGGTAGACGCGCCCGCCCACGGCGAGCAGCGCGTTCTTGCCGGCGAAGGGCGGGTTGCCGACGATGACGTCCAGGCCTCGAGAACGGCTGTCCAAAAATACATCTGGAAATTCCAGGGGCCAGTGAAAGGGCTCCCGCGCGCGCGCCTCGGCCCGCGCCGCCGCGAGCTCCGCCGGCGCGGGCGCGTCGTCCCCCGCGCCCAGCCACCCCGCGACGACGACGCGCAGCCGGTCGAGCGCGACGCGACGCCGCGCCCGCGTCGAGTGGGCGAAGAACGTCCCCACGACCGCGTCCGCGACGAGCCGCGCGCGCTCGAGTAAGGCCTCGGCCTCGGCCTCGGCCTCGGCCCGCGACCGGCCCCGCGCGCCCCCACGCCCTGAGAGACATGTCTTATCGAGAAGCTGTTCGCGCGCGCGTCGAGCTCGCGCGAGCAGGGCCTCGATCGCCGCCCGCGTCCCCACCTCGCCGCCGGCCTCGTCATCGCCGCTCGGCGGCCGCCAGTCGACGGCGAGCAGCTGCGGCAGCTGCAGCCCGACCAGCGAGTCGCCGCGCCTCAGCGCGCGCGCGAGGTAGCGCGCGGGTCGCTGGGTCGCGCGCGCCTCGAGCCACAGCGAGAGCCTCGCTAGATCGACCGCCAGCGGGTTCTTGTCGACGCCGTAGAGGCAACGCTGGGCGACGCGCCGCGTGGCGACGGCGCGCCGCGCCGACTCCCCCTCCGCGCCGCCCTCCCGCGCCCACGCCCGCGCGACGTGCCCCGCGAGCGCGCGACAGGCCGCCAGCAGGAACGCGCCCGAGCCCATCGCCGGATCGCAGATCTTCAGCGACAGCAGCTGCTCGCCGCTCGGCGCCTCCCCGAGGCCGCGCAGCGCGGGCTCGAGCGTCCGCGCGACGATCGGCTCCGAGAGCGCGCGCGGGGTGTAGTGCGAGCCGGAGCGCCGCCGCTCGAGCCCGGGTCGGATCTCGAGCTGCCCCGCCGGGCTGCGGACGACGCGGTAGCCGATCAGCGACTCGAAGACGCCGCCGAGCTGCTCGACGTCGAGCTCGCGATACGAGCGGCGCTGGCCGTCGCGCGTAAGCAGGCGCGCGAGCGCGAGGTACACGACGCGATCGCTGATCGACGGCGGACGCCGCCCGGCGGCGCCCTCGAGGAGCTCGAGCGCGCGCGTGCGCAGCGGCCCAACCATCGGCGACGCCGGGCCCGGCTCCGCGCGCGCGTCGAGGATCCCGCGAAGCAGCTCGAGCGCCCGCGGCCAGGCGCCAAAGCGTCGCGCCATGGCGTCGGGGCGCTCGTCCGCGTCACGCGAGAGCTCGTCAAACAGCGCGCGCAAGCTCGGGCGCCCCACGGTGAGACCGCGATCCTCCGCGAACAGCGAGGCCAGCGCGCGCAGCAGCGCTGACAGAACACCCGTGAACACGAGCGCGCCGTCATCCTCCACCAGCGCGAGCGCCAGCGCCTCGTCGCCGTCTCGCGCGCCCGCCTCCGCGAGCCCGCGCAGCAGGATCTTCGACGCGGCGAAGACCTGGTCGGTGAGCGCGGCGGCCCCACGCCCGTCCTCGGAGTCGTGGTATCGCCGCTCGAGCTCACGCATCCCGTGACGACGCACCGTACCACGCCGCCGATCGGGGCGCCGCAGTCGCGGAGCGCCGCGTCGCCGCTACTCGGGCGACGCCGGGCTCAGCAGGTCCTCCGCGACACCGCGAAACTCCGGCCGCGCGTGGATCAGGTCGATGAACTGCAGCTCCAGCTCCTTGTAGGAGAACACGTCGTCGAGCAGCGCCCGCGCGGTCTCGAGGTCGCCGAGACGCGCAGCGTCGGCCGCGAGCTCGAAATTCAGCCGTGCCCGCGCCCCCGCGCGCCAGCTCGGCGGATCATCGGGGTCATCGAGCAGCGTCGGGTCGTCGAGCAGCGCGAGCGCTGACTCGCGGTCTCGCCTCGCGTCGAGCTTGCGACCCGCGTGGCTGTAGAGCGCGGCGCGCTGCATCGTGTAGCGCAGCCGCTCGCGCGCGCTGAGCGATCGACCCTCGAGATCCGCGAGGCCGCGCGTCAACGCGCGCTGCGGCAGCGGATCCGTCCCGCGGCTCCGATGCGCAAGTAACCACGTGTCGACCACGATCTCGACGTAACGCTCGGGACCGAAGGCCTCGAGCACGACCGGGTTGAACACGTCAAAGCGCGTCCTCAGCTGCTCCTTCACGGAGCTCATCACCTCGGCCGGGGGCTCGTCGTCGGCGACGAAGGGCGCGAGCGAGGCCGCCGCAGCCTGCGTCCGCCCCAGCTCCGCCAGGGCTACGGCGCGCCACAACGCGACCTCGAAGCTGTGCTCCTCCCCCTCGAGCTCCGCGAGCCCCGCGAGCGCGGCCGCGTAGTCCCCCTCGACCATCCGCGCGCCGATCGCCGCGCGGCCGTCGAGCGCCGGCGCGGGCGCGCCTCGGGTCGCGCCGCGGAAGGCGATCTTGTGCAGCGAGATCGCGGCCCAGTGGGCCTCCCCGCGATGGGCGTGTACCGCCAGCCGAAACGACTCCGCGGGCGCCTGCGAAGGCGGCTCGCCCGGAGGAAGCGCCGCGCGGTGATAGAAGAGCTCGTGACCGTCCGCGTCGAGGATGCGACACGTCCTGTCGCCCAGGAGCGAATCGCGGGCGACGCGGATCGTGAAGCGGCCGACGCCGCGCGCGTCGGAGCGAGCGTCGACCATCAGCTCGTCGAACCGGTGAGCCGAGCCGTCGACGATACAGGCGAGCGCGTAGCGCTGCGCCGAGCTGCCCCCCCAGCTCGAGACCGAGACGCCGATCGACATCGGCGCCTCCACGTCATCCTGCGCGCCCTCCGGGACCAGGCCGATAGCGACCCCCGCGCTCCACTCCGCCCGCAGGACGTCGACGTCGACGGTCATCTCGACGATCCCGCCGTCCCAGCGCACCGGCGTCGACGCGAGCGGCCCCGTCGAGATGGCGTCGACGCGCAGGGTCTGGGTCGCGCCGTCGCGCGCGAGCATCAGCGGCTGGTCGAAGCGCCAGCCGACCAACGGCGCGTCGAAGGTGTACTCCGCGGACACGTCGCCCGAGACCAGCCGCTCTAGCGCCGCGCGCCACCCGGCGAACCGCGCGCGCGCCTCCGCGTCGAGCGAGACCGCGGGCGCGAGCCCACGCGCGGCCGCCTCGCGCGCGCCCTCGTAGTCCCCGCGCCGCAAGCAGCAGCGCACGGCGCCCTCGACCGCCGCCGTCGCCTCCGCCGTGCCCGCCGCGCCACTGATCGCGCGCAGATAGATCGCCGCTGCGCCCTCGTCGTCGCTGAGCTCCTCGCGCAGGCGCGCCGCGTTGATCAGCGCGCGCGCGGCCACGGCTGCGTCCGCCTGATCCGCGATCGTCGCGAAGGCGTCCGCGGCCTGAGTCGTCAAGTTCATCGCCGCCAGCTCGTCGGCGTGGCGCCACATCGTCGCGAGACGAGAATCTTCGGGCAGCTCAGCGTCTGCGAGCGACGTCTTGACAGGCAGCGGCGGGAACACATCCGCGCCCGCACCGAGCACCCACACGGCGCCCGGCCCGTCGCCTCGACCGAACGCCGTGACGATGACCTCCTGATCACCGTCGCCGTCGAGATCGTGCACGCCCGCGACCTCGGCGTTCGCGATCTCCAGGCGCTCAAACGAACCATCCTCCAGCGACGCGAGAACCTCGATGATCGGCACCCTTGGGCCTGTTCTAACGAGCCAGCGCCGACGGTTCGAGAGCAGCTCGTCGCGCCCGTCGCCGTCGAGATCCACGCTCCATGAGCTGGCGCCGGAGTAGCCGCCGTCCCCCTCGAGCGTCGGCTCGGCCAAGAACGCGGTCTGCTCGAGCTCGCCTTCGCGCAGGCGAAACAGGTAGAGCCCCGGAGGATCGCCGAAGGGGCGATCGGATGGGAAGATGACGTTGTTGGCGTACGCGTCGATCTTGCGCGCGGCGATCTGCGGCGGACCCTCGCCGCGACGCATCAGCCGGGTCGAGCTGACCATCCCCAGCTTGTGACGCGTGATCATCTCGAGCTGCTCCGCGCCGGCGTCGCGTCGCAGCACCTGCAGCTCGTACGCGTTCCACGGGCCGAGCGTCACGACGAGCTCGTCGCGCCCGTCCTCGTCGAGATCGCCAGCGACGAGCCCGAGCACGTCGGACGCGCGGCGATCGATCGCTACAGCGGGATGACCGATCGACCACGAGACCTCCTCGCCGTCACGGCTCGGGACCAGCTCGAGCAGGTGACGCGAGAACGGGCCCGTCCCCGCGTAGATCTCGTCGACGCCGTCGCCGTCGAGATCGTGCACCGTGCTCGCGAGCACGGCGGCGTCGGTCCACCGGTGCTCCTCGACGAGCGCGCCGCCGCGCGGGCGCAGGAGCTTGCTGACGTTGCGCCCGTTGATTTGCTCGTGCGAGTCCGAGACGATCAAGCGCGAGGGCGCGTCGGGCCACGGAGTGATCACGCGCGGTGGCAGGCGCTTGATCGCCCCTAGATCGAACTCGATCTTCGGGAGGCTCGGCTCGACGCCAACCACGACGAACTCGCCCTCAACCCCGAGCAGCTTCCCCAGCAGCGCTCGGGCCCCTTCGCCGTCGAGCGCGACCGGGACGAAGCCGCGCACGGGCGGGACCGCGGTCGCCGTCGCGGGGATGAGCGCCTCGAGGAGCGAGCGCAGCTCAGCCCGCGGCGACGCGCGCAGCGGGCCCTCGAGCAGCGCCACCGCGGCCCTGAAGTCGCCCCGGGCGATCAACGTGTCGAGCTTGAGCTCCAGCTGCTCCGGGGTCTTCAGCGCGTCGGGATATCGACTCTCGAGGAGCGCGAAGGCGCGCACTAGCGACACCAAGCGCACGTGCTCGCGAAAGAACCGCGCGAGCCCGACGAGCGCCGCGATCTGGTCCTCGTCAGCGGTCGCCACGGTGTACGCCGCCGCGTAGGCCCTGACCGCAGCGTTCGCGTCGCCGCGGGCCTCGCCGCGCTCCGCGTTGCGCAGCCACGCCTGCCCCAGCGCCCGCGTCTCGCGATTTTGCGGATCCTCGACGAAGCCGATAAACCGGCGCTCGGCGTCGGCGCTCGCCCCCCTCGCCATGTCACGCTCGAGGGTCTCGTTCAACCTCGCCAGCCGAGCCTGCGCGTCGACCTCATGACGATGATGTCGCCACCCCTCCCACGCCTTGAGACCGCCGACGAGCGCGAGCCCGCTCGTGAGCGCGACCATGAGAAACGCGAAGAGCGTTCGCCGACGAGCGCGACGCGCTCGCTCGGGGTCGCGCGCCAGCGCGGCGAGCAGCTCGTCCATGCCCTCGTGACGCTGCTCCGGCCGCCGCGCGAGCCCGCGGACCACGACCGCGCGCAGCCACGAGGGGACGTACGAGCTGTCCGGAGCGTCACGTAGCGCGCCCTCGGTCACCGCGTCTCGCAGCGTCGAGAACGTCTCGCCGGCGAAGGGCGCCTCGCCGTAGAGCGCCCCGTAGAGCGCGACGCAGAAGCTGAACTGGTCGGTGCGCGCGTCGGTCGGCCGCGCGAGGAATTGCTCGGGCGCCATAAACGCGGGCGTCCCCATGATCGCGCCGGTCCGCGTGAGGTCGGCGTCGAGGTGACCGCTTCGACCTAGCTCCACCAGCTCCAGCCGAGCCGAGTCCGCGCCGCCGGCCTCGCCGCGCGACGCGGCCAAGCCGAAGTCGAGGACGCGCGCGCGCCCGTCCTCCCCCACGAGCACGTTGTCAGGCTTAAAGTCGCGGTGCACGAGGCCGCGCTCGTGCGCCGCGCTCAAGCCACGACCTGCCTGAATATACATATCGATCAGTCGCCGGCGATCATCCGGCTCGCGCGGGTCGAGGCGGCGCTGCCAGGCCGTCAGCGTCTCGCCCCGTACGTACTCCATCGCCAAGAACACCTGCCCCGCGTAGGCGCCGACGTCGTGCACCTGGACGACGTTCGGGTGCGACAGCTGCGCCATCGCCTGGGCCTCTCGCTGCATCCGCGCGCGCCCGATCGAGTCGTCGCCGGCCCGCGCGCGGACGACCTTGATCGCGACGCGCCGGTCGAGCTCCTCGTCAAACGCCGAGTAGACCACGCCCATCCCGCCCTCGCCGAGCTCGCTCAGGACCGTGTAACGACCGATCTTGAACCTCCCCGCGACGGCCGGGACCTCCTCGGTCGCTGGCGCGCGCTCACGCGAGAGAGCTGTCTCTTTCAGCAGGTCCGCGGACCGCGAGCGCGGGCCCGCGAGCGCGGCGCGGGTCAGCGCCGTGCCGACCCGCTCCCCCGCGTCGAGCTCGCCGCGGCCCCGCGCCGCGTCGACCGTGTTGTCGAGCACGTCGACGCGCTCCGGCGCCCTCACGGTGATCGCCGCCGCTGGGAGCGTTTCGTCGAGGAGGTCAGCGCCACGCCGCGCGGGGTGACGGACCGGGAGCGTCGCGCCGAGCGAGACCTCGGCGCCGCGCAGCTCCTCGCTGTCGCCCTCCGTAGACACCCGGTCATGGTAACCTGGTCCTTTTCGCGCGCGCCGATCGTCGCGATCTCCACACCGTCGATCGCCCGCCGCGCGCTGTGCAGGTCCTGCGGCCGGCGACTATGATCGCCGCGTCGAACTTCGACGGCATGACGACCCCGCACGACACGAGCACTTCGCCTGGCGTAGCGCAGCGAGACGCTGACGAGACGCGAGTCGAGCGTCGCTCGAGCGCGCCGCCCCCCAGGGCCGTGACCCACGTCGACGCGCTCGACGAGACGCCGCTCGCGACGCGGTCCTCGGGCCTTGACGGCGCCGCGTCGCCCGGCGCCGCGCCGCCCGCGACCATCGGCCGCTACCTCGTGCTCGGCCAGCTCGGCGCGGGCGCGATGGGGGTCGTTCACACCGCCTACGACCCCGAGCTAGACCGCAAGGTCGCCATCAAGCTGCTGCGCGGCCGCGCGAGCCCAGAGGCGAGCGCGCGGCTCGTCCGGGAGGCGCAGGCCATGGCCAAGCTGTCGCACCCGAACGTGGTCCCCGTGTACGACGTCGGGGAGTCGGAGGGCGCCGTCTTCGTCGCCATGGATCTGGTTGAAGGGACCGATCTTCGCGCGTGGCTGCGCGCACAGCCGCGGGCGTGGCGAGAGGTCGTCGACGTCTTCATCGACGCCGGCCGCGGGCTCGCGGCCGCGCACGCGGTCGGGCTGATCCACCGCGACTTCAAGCCAGACAACGTGCTGATCGGGCAGGTCCCCGGATCCGGCGCGCGCCGAGTCCAGGTCGCGGACTTCGGCCTCGCCAAGCTCGGCGAGGAGCGCCTCGCCGCGCGCGTCGATGACGAGTCCCTCGGGACGAGCACGCTCGAGGCGACGCTGACGGTGAACGCGGAGCTCATCGGCACGCCCGCGTACATGGCCCCCGAGCAATTTCTCACCCGTCACGCGGACACGCGCAGCGACCAATTCGCGTACTGCGTAGCGCTGTGGGAGGCGCTGTACGGCGAGCGCCCGTTCAGCGGCGCGACGGTCCAGCGCCTGCGCGCGAACGTCATGCAGAACCGGCGTCGTGAGCCCGCGTCGCGCCGCGCCGCGCCGCGCTGGCTGCAGCGCGTGTGTAACCGCGGTCTCGCCATGAACCCGGACGAGCGCTACCCGTCCATGGACGCGCTGCTCGCCGAGCTCGAGCGCCGACGACGAGCACGCCCGTGGCTCACGGTCGCGCTCGCCGGGACCACGCTCACGGCCCTCGGCCTCGCCGCGCTGCGCTCCCCCCCGTCGACCGAGGCGCGCGACTGCGTCGCCGAGGCGCGCGAGCGCGTCGGCCTGTGGAGCGACGACGCGCGCGCGTCGATCCGCGAGGCCTTCAGCGCGAGCGAGCGCGCCTACGCGGACGACTCGCTGCGGGCGCTCGAGTCCCGGCTCGATCGCTACGTCAGCGACTGGCGGCTCATGTACGCCGAGGCCTGCGAGGCGACGCGCGTCCGCGACACCCAGTCCGAGCGCGCGCTCGAGCTCCGCGCGAGCTGCCTGGAGGAGAACCGGCGCCAGCTCTCCGCGCAGCTCGAGCTGTTTAAGGCGGCCGACGCCGACGTGGTGCGCCGCGCCGTCGACATCGTCGAGCGCCTCCCGAGCGTCGAGCGCTGCGCCGAGCTCACGCGCCTCCGAGCCGCGCGCGCGCGGCCCGAGGATCCCGAGCAGCGCGCGCAGCTCGACGCGCTCGAGCTCGAGCTCTCGCGGGCGCGGGCGCTGCTCGGCGCGCGCAAGCACGCCCGCGCGCTGGAGCTGCTGACGCCGCTGCGCGAGCGCGCCGCCGAGCTCGACTTCGCGCCGCTCGTGCTCGACATCCGGCTCGAGCTCGCGCGGGCGCAATACGGATCCGGAGACAAGCAGCGCGGTCGAGAGACGCTCGAGCGCGCGCTGTGGGACGCGCTGGAGGAGAGCCACGACGCGCCGCTGTTCGAAGCCATGAAGGATCTCTCCTTTCAGGTCGGATACGACGCGCTCAAGCCCGAGCAAGGGCGCCTGTGGATCCGGCACGCCGAGGCGCTGCTCGAGCGGGAGCTGCGGGCTGGCGCCACCCTGACCCCCGCGCGCGAGGCCAGCCGCCGCGCCGCGCTCGCGCATAACCGCGGCCTCATCGAGCTCTCCGCCGGCAACCTCGAGGACGCCCGCGCGCTGCTCGAGGAGGCCCTGCAGCTCAACGCCGCAGCCACGCCAGAGGATCCGGACAACGCGAGCATGATCGGCGGGCTCGCCTCGGTCCACCTTCGCGGCGGTCGCTACGAGGACGCGAGCCAGCTGTTCGAAACGGCCGTCGCCACGGTCGAGCGCGCCAAGGGCCTCCATCACCCCGATCTGCTCGGGCCGCTCAACAACCTCGCGCTCGCGCTCGAGCGGCAGGCCCGTTATAGCGAGGCCGTCGACGCGCTCGATCGCGGGCTGCAGATCTTCGCCGACACCGTCGGCGAGGCGCACCCGAACTACGGCCTGGTGCTCGCCAACCGCGGCTACATGGTGTTCCTCGCCGGGCGCGCTGACGAGGGCGAGGACGACATGGAGCGCGCCCTCACGATCATGGAGCGCGCGCTGGGTCGCGAGCACGGTCAGCTCGCCTCGTCGCTCGCGCTGCTCGGCGAGCTCAAGCTGCGACGCGGCAAACACGAGCAGGCGCGCGCCCGCTTCGAACGCGCGCGCGCGCTGCGAGTGACCGCCCTCGGAGAAGACAGCTCGACGCTCGCGCTGCCGCTCGCCGGACTCGGTCGCGTCGAGCTCGCGGAGGGCCGCCCCGAGAGCGCGCTCCCGCTGCTCGAGCGCGCGCGCGCGCTCGCGGAGAAAGCCGAGCAAGACCCCGCTGACCTCGGGCTCATCAACGCCGCGCTCGCGCGCGCGCTCTGGCAGACGAGCGCGCACGCGCGCGCGCGTGAGCTGGCCGCCGCCGCGCTCGCGCACCTCGAGGAGGCCGGCGTCAACTCGAGGGCCGAGCGCGCCGAGCTCGAGCGCTGGATCGCCGCGCGACCACCTGCTCCATAGGACATCAAATGTCAGACGCCGCGCGCGCGCCAGCGCCGGCTCAGCCGAGGTACGACTCGTCCTGCTCGATCTTGCTGAGCACCCAGTCGAATTCGCCGCCGGTGACCTTGACCCCGCAGTGTGAGCAGCTGCCCGCCATGTTGACGGCCAGCGGCGCCGCGCAGCTCGGGCAATTCTTCTTGCTCGACGCGGCCCCCTTGCGCTTCGCCGAGCGGATCAGGGTCCAGTACTCGCTGTACTCGATCAAGGGAAGCTAACTGATTGAGATCAAATACTTTTTGGGAACCGCCGAAGCGATGTGCCCGATATGTGCCAACTACTCGTCCTGCTCGTCCTCGCGCAGCCGCCGGATCGCGTCCTCCTCGGCCTCGGTCACGAGATGCATGTACACCTCCGTGGTCGAGAGCTTGGCGTGACCGGCGAGCTTTTGGATGGTCCGGACGTGCACCCCTCGCAGCACGAGCTGCGAACAAAAGGTGTGCCGAAGGACATGCACGCCAGCGCGCTCGAGACCGGCGTCACGCTGCGCCCGCGCCAGCCACCGCGTGATCGTGCTGCGGACCAGGTGACGCCCGGTCCGGTAGGTCAGCACGTGCTCACCCCGCCGCTCAACAGCGCGCAGCGCCTTCCCCAGCGGATCCGAGATCGGCACCCACCGTGGACGACCGCCCTTGGGCACGCGCAGGACCCACTCGCCCTCGCCCGTCCGCACCAGGTTGTCGCAGACAAGCAGCTTGCCCCGCTCGAGGTGCACGTTGGCCCAGCGTAGCCCGAGCATCTCACCGCACCGAAGGCCCGCGTCGCCGCCGAGCCGCACAGCCGCGAGCATGTCGGGACCCAGACCCGCCGCCCCGGACACCAACCGTCGGTAGTCCCCGAAGTCGTAGAACACCGGATGCCGCTCTGGCTGCTTGAGCGGCTTGATCGCCGGCACCCGCTCGATGACCCCCCACCGCGCCGCGGCGTTCAGGATCACCTTGAGGTGCTTGAGCACGAGGTTGACGGTCGACGCCGCCGCCCTCGCGCGCTTGAGCGCCTGCGTGTGGCGAGCCGCGACTCGATCAAGACGAACGTCAGCTAGCACAGGCATCAGGTGGTTCTTGATCGTGCTCGCGTACGATTGTTGAGTCGTCGGACTCAGCCTGTTCGCCAGGACATGGTCCTGAAAGAAGCGCGGCATGAACTCCGCGAAGGTCGGCACGCTCGCTGCCCGGTGCCTCTCCTGCTGCTTCTCCTCGCTCTCCCTTCTCTGGACGCCGTGGCGAAGCAGATAAACCTCTCGCTGACGCGCCCACCGAAGCGCCTGCGCCCGGGTCTTGCCCGGCGCTCGCACGCGCTCGCGGTGAAGGCTGCCGTCGAGAAGTCTCACCCTTATGTCCGCCTGCCAGTGTGTCTCCCCGCTGGGGAGTCTCCGTTTCCGTACGTTGACTGCCATGCCTCGTCTCCTTGGCTTGGCAGCACGCCGTCCGTCGCAAGGACGATAGCGCGGAAGCGCGCGCGACGAAAGAAGCACGCGCTGCTCACGGAGACCACTACAGGACCATCGCACCATCGTCAGCAGCACGCCAACGCACAAGATCAAGTCCACCATGCGCGGGCGAATGAGGATCGAGCCTCCAGATCGAGTCACTGAAGTCATCGACTCCCGCGACATCCGAGCCGATGACGACCGACAGGACTCGTGCGTTCACCTAAAATCCGAGATCTCACCGCCAACGCGTACGCCCACCACAGACTCGCGCCCGTCGCCATATGTGCGCCGACGCGTCTGTTCGCTCGCCTCCATCCGGCCCAGCTCATCAGCGTTTTTTTGTATGCTCGCCAAGCGCTGAAGCAGTTCACTAAACTTGCGCAGATCAGTTGACCCAATAGGGCTACGACGTTATCTGAGTATTTGTGAGCGGAAATACGACGAGTCGAAATTCAAAACACAAGTGGATTCAGCTGGATAGCGATGGAGAGGAGAAGATCCGGCTAGCAGGAGTAGATTTTCCTCGAAGGACGTTTGTGATGGAGGTAGCGGGAGGCTGCCTCGTGAAGGAAATTGCGTTTGGCCAGGGAATCGCTGTCGCCATGAACTTCATCATCGGCGCCAGGCTCTCCGACTTCACCGACGACACCCCGTCAAGCTGACGGTCCTCCTGGCTCAAAGCTCATCCTCGCTCCAGTCGGTTGCCACGAATCCCCATCACGCAGCACACGACGGACCTCCACCTCGTAGCGCTCGCCCTCGCGGTACACCAGGATCTCGTTGTACCCGTGCTTCTCGCTGACCGCCCAACTACCCAACGACGGCGCCGCCGCGATTCGGAGCGTGTGCGCGCTGCGATCCGGCCAGCGCTCCTCCGCGAACCAAGCGCTGTGCTGATGGCCGTGAAGCACCAGCGAGATCTTGACCGCGATCATCGCGTTCTTGACCGCTCCCGCGTTCAGAAGTCCCGCGTACGGCCCTACATCCGTAATCGACGGCATCGGTGAGACCGGGTGGTGCAGGACCGCGAGACGCACCGGCTCGCGCCACGTGTGCCTCCGTAGGCCCGAAAGATCGTTGTTGTGGACCAGCCCCGGGTCGAGCCGGCCGAGTCCGTCTCGAAGCTTCTGCGCCGTCTCAGCATCCCCCGCATTGTCAGCCGCGATCGCCCGCTCACGCGCGTCGTCGAGCAACTTGATCAACGAGACGTCCTCGAGCTCGCCTCCAAACTCAGCCGACCCCAGCAGCACGATCTCAATCCCGGCCTCCGGGTAGCGCACGACCTCGATCTTCCGCGTCTCCGGCGGCTCCTCGAGCCGCGGGCGCGGGTAGCCCGACATCGCCCGCGCGAACGGAACGTGTCGCTTGCGCGCACCGGCCTGGCCGCGAGTCTGGTTCCAGTCCACGTCGTGATTGCCAGGGACGATCACGACGCGCGGATCATCGGGGCTGAGAGCGACATGGTCATTCAGACTCGCTCGCACCGACTCGATCCACCGCTTCGCCTGCTCGTACTCCTCCGGCGCCCCGATCTCGACGAGGTCCCCCGAAACGATGAGCAGGTGCGGACCACAACCCCTCGACGCACACTGAACCACGTGCTCGCTGTAGCTCTCGCGCACCGGCCCCTGACCGACGGCGCGACCAAGTTTCTCGGCTGTCGTCCCAGCTCCTGTGACGTTGGCTCGACTCGCGGACTTGCGGCCGACGTGCACATCAGACACATGGTGAATCCGCAGGGGCGGCGGCATGTGATCCGCGATCACGGGGTCAGCGAGTTCGTCCCGATGCTCCCCCGCGGTGATCAACCCGCTCTCGCGCAGCAGGTCTCTCGCCGCGCTATCGCTCACGCTCTCCTCGCGCGCGACGGCGCGAAGCTCCTCCTGCTGCGCGCGGCTGAGCCCCTCGTACAGCACCTGCGTGGTGTAGTTCCACTTGGTCGGTCGGTTCGCTTCGTCGAGCGACTTGCGCAACAACACGGCGATGTCGACCTGGTCCGCAGGCTTGGCCAGATCGCCGCGCTTCTCCGCTTGCTGCAACAGCAACTCGAGGAGGAACGGGTTTCGTTTCCAGTGGGGTGGCAGGAGTGGCAGCAGCGCGCGCGCCGGATTCGTACGCGCGAGTTTCTCTACCTGTTCAGCTGTCAGCGGCCGGAGGTTCTCTTGAAGATCATGGGCGGAGATGCTCACCCCAGCGATCGAGCAGAGCGCGCTCCACTCGCCCGGCGACATCGCCACCAACAGACGTTTGCCTTCGTCGCGCCTCGCTCGACACCACTTGAGAAGAGCCGCCGCACGTGGAGGGTCAACCTCGCGTATACAACCACTCACAATGGCTGCTCGTGTGAAAATGTGGGAGCCTGGCTCGTCGAGCATCAGAATCTCTACATCACCGCACTTCACCCGTGAGAGCTTCGCATAACCATCCAATGAGACATACCGAGCACGCTTCTCTCCTAGTAAGGCCTCAACACCCTTCAACCCCCACGTCTTGCCCGAGCGCCGCGCACCAACTAACGGCCAGAATAGCCCTTGTGGCTCGCCTTCCCCAACGAGCTGCGCCAGCGCACTCCAGTTTCGGACGTCCCGCGATTTTTTGTATCCCCCCTGTGGATTAAACGTCATCTTGAACCTCCAATTCACCGTGATATTGGTACAGCCAGTCGAAGAAGGGGCGATCGTTGTCGAAGATCCAGCCATCGGACGCATCGAGCAACCCAGCATTGCTCAGCACGTTTCGTTCGGCACGGCCAAGCTCCTGGTAAGTACTGAGTTCCCGACTCCGGGAGTTAAAAGCGATCGCAAACTCAGCAAGTAAAATACGCTGGGCTGCTGGCGTGATCTCTCCCCATCGCGCTTCAAACACCGCGCGCTTGTTCCGGATTAACTCTATCTCGTAGAGTTTTCTAAACGCCCCCCTGTCGACGAGCGGCGCGAAGTTCTTCCGTCGAGCATGCTGAACCAGAGAAAAGCCCATCACCTGGAGATATAACGGCCACGCGCCGCAAAGTTCGATGACCCAGCGAGCCGCGCGCTCCTCTTCGATCTTGACATCTCGTGGCGCTGTCTCGACGAGGAAACGTATCGCTTGGTCGACAGGCAGCGGCCCGAGCGGGACCTCATGAAAGTCATTTCCGAACGAGGACCAAGGATTGCGGTTGGCCTGCTGTATTACCACGGCCCAGTCAGCGTGAGAGCCTGCGACAACGATGCTCGCCAAGCGGTCTTGACCGACGCTCCGAAGCCACGTGAACAGCGAGTCGTCGGACTTGTGTAGCTTGCCAATCTCATCAAGCAGAACGAGTACACGGTCGGCTTGAGCCCATTTCTCGCGCAAGTGCTCGGCAGGCTCCGATGACCCCTTGACCTCCGGGTCGAGCAGCGCGGCGAGCTCATCGGCGGTCTTCAGCGCATGTCGTTCGAGGGATCGATCAACGACAATAGAGCGCTCACCGTAGGTCTTGGCAAGGAACTTGAGGATCGACGACTTGCCGGAGCGGCGCTCGCCCTTGAGTAGCGCGGGGTTGCGAGCTTCAATCAGCGCATGAAGATCATCCAGCACCGGCTGGCGACCAGGGAGCGAGGTGACATCGACAAGCGGGCTTCCGGGTAAAAATGGGTTGGGCTCATCAGCGCGCTTGCTTGAGAGCGCGCGTGTGGCTTCCCGAGTCGAGCGAGAGCGAGATGGAGCGTTGACCCGAGTCGGCACCACGTACACGCGACCATCCCAGCGCAGCTCTGGACGCCAACCGAACGACTCGAGCACGGTCCCGATGTTGTCCTGACTCAGGTCCCCGGCGAGCGCCGCCGCGACTCGGTCGGGACGGCGCAACAACTCTCGTACTCCTCCCATCGAGATGAAAAGCCGCGTCATCGGGTTCTCGGGCCGGGTGGCCGCGAGCCTCAACACGCCCGCGTCATTGCCTCGAAAGAACCCGCCGGGTGTCACGGCCAGGTGGCTTAGGCCCGAGCCCCACATCCGCACGAGCGAGCCGCCATCGGGGGTCCGCACGCGAACACCATCCACGTCTCCAATGGCGATTCGCGCTCGGTCGGGCGACCACGACACCGCCCTGACCGTCGCGTTGTGGCCTTCGAGGGAGGCGAGCGCCTCGCCCGTCTCCGCGTCCCACACCCGCACCACCTTGTCGTCACCGCCGCTGACGAGCCTGCGTCCGTCCGGCGACCACGACACCGCCCTGACCCAACCGTTGTGGCCTTCGAGGGAGGCGAGCGCCTCGCCCGTCTCCGCGTCCCACACCCGCACCACCTTGTCGCCGCCGCTGACGAGCCTGCGTCCGTCCGGCGACCACGACACGGACCTGACCTCATCGTTGTGGCCTTCGAGCGAGGCGAGCATCTCGCCCGCCTCGACATCCCACACCCGCACCGTATGGTCGTCGCCGCAGCTGACGAGCCTCCGTCCGTCCGGCGACCACGACACCGACCTGACCCAATCATTGTGGCCTTCGAGAGAAGCAAACGCTTCGCCCGTCTCGGCGTCCCACACCCGCACCGTATGGTCGTCGCCGCCGCTAACGAGCCTCCGTCCGTCCGGCGACCACGACACCGCCCAGACCGTCCCGTTGTGGCCTTCGAGGGAGGCGAGCGCCTCGCCCGTCTCCGCGTCCCACACCCGCACCGTCTTGTC
>JAUIKS010000066.1 GCA_030430565.1 Polyangia bacterium | reverse complement strand
AATCGCCAGCGTCGTCACTCGACCATCGGCTACGCTACGCCAGTCGAGTTCGAGGACTGCTACTATGCGGCCCTCCCGCGCGCACAAGTGTCGTAACCAGGCTGTCCACTATTTCGGGGGAAGCCCATTCCCCGCGTTCGTGTCACCTCTCCGCAAGGACAACCTCCCCCGCGTTCGGGTGTTCGCCACTCCGCAAGGACACCCCGCCCCGTCCGTGTCGCCACTCCGCAAGGACACCCCGCCCCGTCCGTGTCGCCACTCCGCAAGGACACCCCCGCGTCCGTTTCGCCTCTCCGCAAGGACACCTCCCCCGCGCCTATCCGCAAGGACGATCATCCTCGTCGAGTAAAATAAAGCCACAAGAGCATGGCAGCGGCCCCGAAGGAGGTCGTTGCCGTGGCTCCCGCAGAGCGTCCGAGCCACTGCCGCCCCGAGCATCGTGAGCGCGAAGACGACAGCGGGGCGGAGAGGGAGGGGCGGGGGGCCGGAAGAGGACTTAAGCCGTGTGACCGGCGCCCGAAGGGTGTCGGTCACGCGCGCCCCGCATGGAGCGCCCCCCGCCCCTCCCTCCAAGAGCCCCGCGGAACAAATCGTCCGACACGCATCGCGGAACAGCGCCAAGAGCCCCGCGGAACAAATCGTCCGACACGTATCGCGGAACAGCGCCAAGAGCCCCGCGGAACAAACCATCCCACACGCATAGCGAAACAACGCCACCAACAGACAAGACAGCACTCATGATGCTGACCTTCGAAAAGCAAAACGCCCAGCAGCAGCCGGGCGTCTCGCGTCACGAAAAAGATGACCAGAAGGTCAGCTCTTCCCACCCGCGAATTTCTTGATCATGTACCACTGGACCAGCTCGAGGGTGTCCTTGTCCGCCTCCATGTCGTTGTCCTCGATCATCCGCTGGATCAGCTCATCGACCTCGCGCGCGTTGGTCGGCGGCGCCGCGTCGACATCGGCCAGCTCGTGGCACTCCGAGCACACCGTCTCGTACGCCTTCTGCGCCTCCGCCTCGTCGATCTTCTTGGCCGCCGGCGCGGTCTCCGACGTGCTCACCTCGACCAGCGCCTTCACCGTCTTCGAGCGCTCCATATCCTGCTCGCGCTTCTCCTTGGCCGACTTCTGCAGCTCCGGGCTGATCGCGATCAGGTAGGCCGCCGACGTCCAGCGCTCCGCCTCGGTGAGCGGCGCCGTGAACGAGGGCTTGCCCGCCATGCGCTCCACCGTCTTGACCCAATTCGACGGCGTGCGCGGACGCATCAAGATGGTCTTGAGGTCATGGCAGACCACGCACTTGCGGACCAGCACCGTGCGCCCGGCTCGCAGCGCGCGCGGGGTCGCGAGCTCGTCCAGCGGCGCCTGCTCCGGCAGGCCCGCGCGCGAGAGCATCGTGCTGACGCGCGCGAGGTTCTCCTCGCCGTAGACGCCCCCGCCCTCGCGGTTCTGCGCCATCGCGTACTCGCGGAACGCGAACGGCATCGACAGCCCCGAGAGCAGGATCGTGCAGATCAGCAGCATGGTCCCGAGGACAGGCATCATCTCCTCGAGGTGGCGGAAGAACCGCAGGATCGAGATCTTGACCAGCAGGATGATCCCGATCGTGATCCCGAGGCAGAGGTGCATCACCGTCCGCGCCGGGAACTCGACCTGATAGGTCCACATGCGCGGGACCATCTCGGTCATCAAGACGATGTAGATGATGACGTAGACCCACCCGAGAATTCGGTGCAGGCGCATCAGCCCGGCGGGCGCGGAGCTGCGGTGGGCGACCTTGTCGTAGGGATAACCCCAGAGGTGATACATCAAGAACACGGCGGCTACGCCGACGATCAAGAAGCTCACTCCTAGGCTCGCGCTGATCAATACATCCATCGCTGTACTCCTGGGCGGGCGCGATCATATCAGCCCCAGGGGACACGAGCTCACGCGTATGCGCGCGGAGATCCTGCGGGCGGCGGCGAGCTCGCTTACCCGCGTTCGTGGACGGGACGCCTGAGCGCGTACATCAACAGCGCGGTCGCGACCGCGACCCCGAGCGAGTCCACCGCCGGCGCCATCGGGATCATGAGCGCGCGGTCGGCCATCGCCGCGAGCGCAGGATCGACGCCGTGCCCCTCGTTCCCGACGATCAGCACGGCGCGGGCCGGCGGCGTGTAGCCCACGAGCGGCGCCGGCAGCTTGCCGCCGCGCGCCTCCGCGGTCGCCACGAGGAGCTCGAAGCCCGCGCGCTGTGCCGCGTCGAGCTCGCCGCGCAGGGACGCGGGGCGCGTCCACGGCTGCGCGAAGCAGTGCCCCATCGAGCCGCGGATCGCTCGGCGCTCCAGCGGGTCCGCGCCCTGACGATCGACGAGCACGTGATCGATCGAGAACGCGCGAGCGCTGCGGAGGATCGAGCCGAGGTTGGCGGGATCGGCGAGGCCCTGCGCCGCGACGACGAGCGCGCGCGGCTGCCTCGCGAGCCGCGCCCAGTCGAGCGCGTCGAGCGAGGCGCGCGCGGGCCTGCGCGCGCATGCGAGCACGCCGCGGCGCAGACGGAAGCCGAGCAGCTCATCGAGGGCCTCGCGCGCGAGCGCGTACGCGACTGTCTCAGGGGACATCATCGGGAGCAAGCGCTCGACGCGATCGCGGAGCCCGACCACCGACTCGACCGGCCACCCGCTCGTGAGCAGCCGACGGACGACGTGCTCGCTCTCGGCGATGAAGCGATCACCGTCCGCGTCACGTCGCGCGCCGCCACGCGCTCGCAGCCCGCGAAACGGCGCGAGCCCAGGATCGTCGAGCGCGACGACGCGGACACGGTTCGCCTGCTCCGACATGCCGGCGCAGTGTAGCGACTCACGCCCGAGAGCACAGCGCCGCCCAGTGGAGGCGCCCACGCGTTATACAGCGACCCGATGCTCGCGTGCGCATCGGAGCCCGTACGCGTCGGAGTTCAAGGGTCGCGCGCCAGGGTGGGAGGAGCCGCCTGAGGACGGCGAGCGAACCAGCGTTCATCCGCTTCACCCGCCCAGACGCTCGCTGCCCGGAAGGTGGAGGGAGCCTGCCTAGGCGTTAAGCAGCGACCCGATGTTCGCGTATCGCGGGTGTTCGAAGGGTCACTTGCCGATTCGCTCGGTACTGGCCTACCCGAAGCGGCTCGCCGCCCGCACCCAGGTCGCCCGCGCGCTGCTCGACGGAAGCCCGCGCCCGCCCATGAGCGCGAGGCAGGCCGGGTACAGCCACGCGCTCTCGACCGCCACCAGCCGCTGCAGCGCCTGGATCTCCGGGTTCTGGCGCGGCAGCAATAGCCGCGCGCTGCGTCCTCGCGTCAGCACGGGCGCCCCGCGTCCGCGGCAGAAGTGCACCTCGTCGGGCGTGTGCTTGCCGCCGTGCTCGAGCACCGCCCGCAGCGCGTCGAGGAATTGCCGCTCCGCCGGGCTCAACGCGCTCTCGGGCACCGGCCTGCGCGCGCCGACGTGCAAGAGCGCCCGCAGCAGCTGCCCCGCCTCCTCGACGCCGCGACGCAGCCGATCGCCGGCGGTGCGCCCGTCGGTCCGCGGCGTCGGCGGGTTGAAGCGCAGCTTGCAGAGCTCGCTCAGGGCGCTGCGCGCCGGCGCGTCGAGCACCAGCACCGGCGGACCCTGGAGCGCGAAGCGCTCGGCCGACTGCTCTGGATAGAGCGCCTGCACGTGGCGATAGCCAGCCTGGTCGACCGGGACCTCGCGCTCGAGCGCGACGACGCTCGTCCACGTCGGCGGCTCGTCGTGGGCCACGAGCCGCGCGAGGATCGGCGCCTCGCGGATCTCCGCGCGCAGGTGCCCGCGCCGGGCTGCCCGCAGCAGCAGGTTCCGCAGGCGATCCTGGACCGGCGGCACGAGCTCGGGCATTCGCGCGGCGAGCCGCAGCATCAGGCGCGTGGCCTGGGCGACGAGCGGCGTCAGCAGGCCGCCGATCTGCGCGCGCAGCTCGGCCGCGGTCGCGCGCCCCGAGACGCCGTCCCCGAAGTCGATCGCGGCCTCGAAGCACGGCGCGTTGTTAACGCCGACGTGGGTCGTGACGACGCCGTGCTGCAGCAGCCAGATCCGCGCGTGCTCGCCGGTGTGGGTCAGGACCACGCTCCCCGTGACGCGGCTCCCGGGGCCGCCGCTCGCCAGCGGCTCGAGCGAGGCCGAGCACATCGTCCGCTTGCTCCGGGTGTTGACCGCGTCGCCGTCGAGCGTGATGACGCCGGGGGCGAAGCGGCACATCTCGCGCACCCAGGTGCGCGCCTTGGCGACGTCAAAGCGCGCCTTGGGTCCGCGGATCTGCAGGTGCGTCCCGCGGCCCGCGATACCTGTCTGCTCGGTCATACGAGGGGCCGCGCCGCGCCGCGCGACGAGCTCCACGCGCCGGCCGCCCGTCATCGTCGAGAGCCACAGCTCCTGGGCGTCGAGGCCCGAGAGCGCGAGCAGCTCGAGCTCCCCGCTGGCCTCGAGGGTGAGCAGCGCGCGGTGCCGACGCTCGGACGGGGCCTTCGGGTCGAGCAGCGCCATGAGCTGCTCGAGCGCGCCGCTGGGCACGGCCGCGCCGTCGTCCACGACCTCGATCCGCTGGCGCGCCAGGCTGACCGTGACCTCGCGCGCGCCGGACCGCAGCGCGCGTCGCACCAGCTCGGAGGGGACCTGCCACGGACCCTGCAGCTGCGCGCTCGTCAGCTTGCGCAGCTCGGCGTCGACGTCGATGGTCAGCAGCGAGGAGACATCGATGACGACGCCGTCGGTCGGCGCGGACGAAGACGACGAGCGCCGGGCCGACGGCGTCCTGGGCGCGGACTTCTCCCTCATCGGCCCGTGGCCTCCATCAGCGCCTCGCGGGCCGCCGGCGCGAGCACCCGCGCGTGCTGGTCCGGGGCCAGCTCGAGCCGGTCGACGATGATGTCGAGCGCGGTGAACACCGCGACCCGCGGGCGCGTCGCGAGCATCGCCGTGCAGTCCTTGATCCACTCGCTCGACTCGTTGACGACGATCGCCCGCTTGCCCCGCAGCGCGCCCAGGTCGAGCTCTACGTCGACGGCGCCGCGCGGGCGCGCGCGGGCACGACGACGCAGTCGCAGCGCGCCCAGGTCGAGGCTCTTGATCGCGCCGCCGCGCACGCGCGAGGACGCGAGCAGCCGCCAGCGCGTGCCGAGCTCATCCAGGTACTCGTTGATCGCGTCGAGCAGCGGGAGCCGCCGGCTGCTCGAGATCAGCGCGCTCCAGTCGTCGAGGTCGACCGCCCCGAGCGCGTCCGCGACCGTGCGGCCCTCGGGATCGTTCTCGTCCAAAACCATCGCGCCGCCCGCGATCGCCTCGCTCGCCAGCCGCGAGCGCGCGGCCGTCCGGAACAGCACGCCGGCGCTGGCCACCGCCTTCGCGCGGTCCAGCGAGATCGCCTTGCCGCTCGCGAGCGGGATCAGCGGGCGCTGAAACACCGCCGGCATCGAGCGAAATGCCCCGGGCTGCTGGATCGCGCCCTGCAACAACTTCGAAAGATCCTGGGCCTGGTCGAGCGCGATCGAGCGCCTCGTCCCGCGCTCGCGGTAGAGCAGGATCAAGATCAGCAGCGCGAGGCCGGAGCCGAGGCCGACCGGCGCCCAGCGTGCGAGCGCGGGCAGGCGCGGCGACGGATCGTCCTCCGCCGCGCTAGCCGGCGCCGACGCCTGGCTGTCCGGGAGTTCATGTTGCTGCGCGGTCGCGGTCGCGGGCGCGGCCTCCGTCGCCTCCGCGCCGGTCTCGCTCGGCGCCCCGGCGCTCCCCTGCGCGGACGACTCGGCGACGACCCCCGACTCACCCGACTCACTCGGCGCTCCGGACTCGCCCGCGCCGCCGTCGACGACCGCGACCGCGATCGCGCCGCTGTCGGCCGCGCCGTCCTGCGTCGCGGGACCCGGCGCCGGCTGCAGCTCGAGGGCCGGCGGGCTGAAGCTCTCACTCGCGTCGGCGACCTGCCAGCCGCTGGCGCCGTCGCGGTACTCGACCCAGGCGTGCAGCCACCGCGTCGTCTGACCGTCACGGCCGACGAAGCCGACGGCGAGGCGCGCGGGCACGTTGGCGTGCTGCAGGAGCGCGACGAGCAGGCCGTTTTGCATGTCGCAGTCCCCGGCCTTGATCTCGAGGGTGCGCGCGATGAAGCCCTTGCCCTGCGCCCGGGCGTGCTTGTGCCGGGCCTGGATCGCCGGCTCGGTGCTGTAGCGAACGCGGCGGCGCACGAGCGCGATCAAGTGCTGCACGCGCTGCTCGACCGGCTCCCCGCGCAGACCCTCCGCCACGACCTCGAGCTCGCGCGGCAGCGTGTTGCCGGCGTAGAGCCGCGACGGCGCCACGGGGAGCTGGGGCGTCGTCGTGTAGCGGAGCGCGCCGGAGACCGGCGCTTTAAACACGAGCACTGGCTCGTCGTGGACCGACGCCAGGATCTCGTACTCCGGCGCGGCGCCCTCGCGCTCGTCCGCGGGCTCGATCTTCAAGGTCGAGACGTCGAGTCGGTGCCCGGTCGGGATCGGCAGGCGCATGGGCTCGGCCGGCTGGTCGATGTCGAGCTCGACGCGGACGCACTCCGCCGGGTCGCTGCAGCGCGCGCTGCTGTAGGGCTCGAGCTCGGCGAGCTGCAGCGCGATGTCGGGCGTGCCGTCGTCCGCGAACTGCTCGAAGATCAGGGCCGCGAAGCGCGGCTGCGCCTCACGCGGCGCGTAGCGCAGCGCGATGGGAGAGCCCTCGCCGTCGAGCACGTCGACCTGCGGCCCGCGGTAGTAGCGGGCGAGATCGCGGTAGCGACCGTCGCCCGGGATCCCAGCGGCCGACCCCCCGGAGGAGCCCGAGCCCGAGCCGGTCCCCGCGAACCTCGCGATCGTCGGCCCGAGCGCGTCGAGGCCGAGCGACTGCGTCAGGCGATCACCCCACATCCAGTACGCGAGCAGCAGGGCCAGCAGCGCGCCGGCGGCCGAGGCCGTGAACATCCGCCACGCCAGGGAATTGCGCAGCGCGCTGATGATCGCGTTGGGCACCCACAGATAAAACGGCAGCGGGCGCACGGCGTCGATCTGCCGGTTGACGAGGCGCTCGAGCTCGCGCTGGGCGAGGCGAACGAGCCGCTTGAGCGCGCGGTTCTCCCGCGCGTCCGAGCGCGAGAGCACCAGCTCGATCGCGTCGCTCTCGAGCAGGGCCTGGGGCGCGAGGCGACCGGGGAGCTCGGCGAACTGAACCCGGCTGCGGTCGGTGTGCCGCCCGCTCGCCGAGATGAATTCGTCGAGCGAGGAGGCCGAGCGCACCCGCAGGCCGCGGGAGAACAGCTCGACGCGCGCCGCGGTCCCGAGGCCGACGACGCCGCGGACGCGGCCGCGGCGAAAGCTGGCGCTCGGGGCAGGCAGGGTGAAGAGCGCGTTGACCCGCTCGCCGTTGACGGTGATCTCGAGCGGCGTGTCGGGGCGCTCCCGCGTGCACAGGAAGCGCGCGTTCTGATGGGCGGCGTCGCGGACCCGCCGGGCCAGGTGCCCGTCGCCAGCGGCCCGCTCGAGCACGACCTCGGTCCCCCGCGCGAGCGCGTCGGGCGTGCGCTGGACCGCCCGCTCGAGCCCGCCGTCCAGGACCATCTCCCACGGCGCGCTGTCGTCACGACGCGAGCGGATGACGATCCGGCGCGGCTCGAACCGCAGGATGGACCAGAAGCCGACGCCGAAGCGGCCGACCTGGTCGCGGCTGGTCTCTTTGCTCGAGGCGTACAGCGAGAACAGGTAGCGGCGGGCGTGCTCGAGGCTCATGCCCTCGCCGTCGTCGCGGCACAGCACGCGCGCGGTCGGGCCGTCGATCGAGATCTCGAACTGCACGCGGGTCGCCCCGGCGTCGCGGGCGTTCTGCAGGAGCTCGCGGACGAAGACCCACGGATCGGGGCCGTAGCGCTCGGCCTCGAGCCGCGCGCGGTTGCGGAAATCCTCGGGGCGCGCGCTACTCGCCACGCTCGTCTGACTCCCGCCGCTTCAAAAACACCGCTCACAGTGTAACGGGCGGGCTCGCCCGAGGTTGTTGACGATCGAGAACGAGCTCGCGTTCGCGGTCGCTCAGCCTGCGGCGAATTCGCGCTCACCGCGAGGCGAGCGCGGCGTCGCTACGGCGTCGGCTCGCTCTCGGGCAGCGGCGTGCCCCAGCCGCCCAGCGTCACGAACGCGCTCCCGTTGCCGTAACCGCTCGTGATCAGGCCGAAGCCGCGGTCGCCGGTGACATCGTGGACCATCGCGTCGGCGACGGGCACGCGCGCGACCTCGTACGTCTCACCGACCGCGTGGAATTTACTGTCGGGGACCGGCGCGCCGTTGATCTCGATCGCCGCCCCCGCCTCGCGGATTAAGGACAGCGTGGCGACCGACCAGCCATCGGGCACATAGGCCAGGTAGCGCGGCAAGAAGCGATCGACCGGGCTCAGCTGCACCATCTCGGGGCCGCCGAGGAAGCTCTCACCCGGGAGCTCGGTCGCGTTCGTGATGTAGCCCATGACCGCGATCAGCTTGGTCGCGTGGATCTCGAGATCGCCGTAGTGCTGGTCGGAGCCGCTGGCCCAGACCTCGACGACCTCGCCCGCGTCGAGCATGTCGGTGCGCGCGGGCGGGCTGTCGGGCTTCGGCTTGCCCTCGATCGTCACGACCGTGTTGTCCTCGAGCGCGTAGATCATCCACAGCGTCGCCTCGGGGTTCCCGAAGTCACGCAGCGGCATGCGCGGGGCGATGAACTCGTAGCCGTAGAGGTGCGAGGTGAGCTGCTCCTCCATGTGGTTACAGGTGTCCTCGTCCGCGGGGATCGAGCCGCAGGCGACGCCCGACCAGACGCCCACCGGGTGCTCGCCGCCGGACTGCACGAGCGTGCCCGTGAGGCCGTACTGCACCTCGTCGTCGCTGTGCGCGGCGGCGACGTGGACCACGTCGCCCACGTCGATCGCGGCCGTCAGCACCTGCCCCAAAGAACCCTCCTCGATGAGGTTGCCGGCGAGCGTTTCGACGCTGGGGTGCACCGAGACCTGCGAGCCCGGGATCGCGGCGGCGACCGTGAGGTACGCCGGTCGGTTCGTCGGGCTCGAGCTCTGCCAACCGATGACCTCGTAGGACGAGGTCCAGCTCGTCGAGGGGACCAGCAGCGAGGCGCCGGAGCCCTCCGGCTTGCTCCCGTCGAGGCCGTTGAACTGATACACGACCGCCGGGAAGTCGGTCGTCACCCGGTACGCGCCGTCGTCGACCCAGCCCGAGCCGTCGTGATGTCGATCGGGCAGCTCGAAGAGGTGCGCCTCGCCGGGCGGGATGAACTCCTGCATCAGCTCGATCCACTCGCCGTCCTCACGGGCCGCGACCTTCGCCCGCATCTCGAGATCCTGGATGTTCGCGACCGCGAGCGCGTAGGGGGTCGGGTCCGCGTCGTCCTCGCGATCGAGGTCCACGCCGTAGAAGATGCAGCCCATGCTCGACTTGGCCTGGTACGAGAGGTCGCAGGTCGAGGGGATGAAGGCGTCGCCGGGCGAGGCGTGGGGGCTGCCGACATCGAACTTCGCGAGGGGCTCGAGGGTGTCCTCGGGATCCTCGCCGCTGCTCGAGCTCGAGGTGGAGGTCGCCGGCTCGTCGCCCCCGGTCGTCGTGGTCCCGTCCTGATCCAGGTCGTCGTAATTGACGTTGGCGCTGGTGTGCAGCAAGACCGCGCCGTCGCCGACGCGCGCGAGCGACGGCGCGAGCGCGAGCGCGACACAGAGCGTGAGCGGGCTACAAGAAGGGTTCGTCCGGTGCATACCGCGGCCAGACTCGCTGACAGGTCAAAGCAAGCCCGATCAGGATACAGGATCGGCGTCGGCGCGGCCGCGAGCAGTTTGCGGGCCGCCCGCCGCGAGCTGTGACCACGCGCGCAAAGAAAAGTCCCTCTGGCGGCGCCAGAGGGACCAGGGGGTGGGCTCCGTCCGGTGGGAAGCCGGCTCACGCCACCACGGCGTGTCCGGACGAACAGAGCCAATCTGGAAATTCGGTGTGTGAAGGCGCTGTCGGGCTGCTTCTTCTTCTGGGCGCGCGCGCCGGTTTCTCAGCAGCCCGCGGGCCGGGCGAGCGCGAACATTCTCGTGCTGAGCGCTGGAGACAAACGTCGTCCCCGGAAAGGGGTCACCGGGGACGACGCGGATACCGGGTGAGGCGATACGATCACGGCCTCATCTGTGCAGTGCCGAGGCCCGAGAAATTCGGGCGGATTTTTTTTCTTTCGCGCCTGGCGCTCGAGAACAGGGTTTATTCGCCCTCTTCCGCGAGTTCCTCGGCGCGGGCCTGCAGGCCGCCCGCGAACAGGCTATCGGGGAACCGCCCGAGGAATTGCGCGATCGCCTCGGTCTCGTCGGCGGTCCGGCCCAGCTGACGGAGCGCGAGGATGCGCCCATGGTGAGCCTCGACGATCAGGTCACCGCCGCGCGCGATGTAGGCCTCGTAGACCGCGAGCGCTTTCTCGGGCTGCGCGAGCTGGCCCCGCAGCAGCTCCCCGAGCTGGACACGCGCGTTCTGGGCCGCGGGCGACTCCGGCGCGAGCCGGATCAGGCGCTCGTAGTGACCCGCCGCCTCCGACCAGCGCTCGGCCAAGCGCGCGCTCCGAGCCCGGCGCTTGAGCCCGGCGACCGTCGGGCGCCGAGCCCGTCGGCGCGCGCGCGGCTTCGACGTGGCGTCATCGCGCCCCGCGGCCGCGTCTCGCTCCGCGTCCGCGCGGGCCGCCAGCAGCGCCGCGAGCTCGGCCTCAACCCGGCCTGAGCGACCGGCCTCGAGGGACAGGTCTTTGCGCAGCTCGTCGCCGCCCGCGGAGCGCCACGCGAGCTCGTGGTCACCTGCCTCGAGAACCATATTGACCGGGCCCGCGCCGACGGCCAGCGAGTCGACGGAGATCTCGTAGTCACCGGCGTCGGCCGAGGGGGCTGGGAGCGAGACCGACGCGAGCGTCGGCGACCGCCACAGCGCGCTGGCGGCCGCCCAGGCGCGGCCCCACTCGAGGGCCTGCACGTGGACCGAGTCGAGTGACTCGAGCGAGTACGGCGCGCGCGCGCCGAGCTGAAGGCCGCTGCCGGCAGACACGCGCAGGAGCTCCTCGTGGGCGCGCGCGCGGACCTCGACGGTCCCCTCGAGCACCGCGACGCTCGCCTGGCCCTCGGCGTCGAGCTCGACGACGAACACCGTGCCGACCACCGTGACCGAGCCGGCCTCGGTCACGACCGTGAAGCGCTCGCCCGCCGGCAAGGGATCGAGCGCGGCGACGAGTCGACCGGCGCGCAGCTCGAGCTCGCGGTCGCCCTGCGGCGAGCGCCCGAGCTGGAGCTCGCCACCCTCCGAGAGACACACGCTGGCGAAGGGCGCGAGGTAGCGAACACACAGCTCGCCCCCCTCCGCCCGCACGAGCGCGGGCGCCTCCTCGCCAGCGCGCGGCTCGCCGCGGGAGAGCGCGACGATCGGCGGCGCGGCGTTGGGTGCAGGTACAAGCCGGGTCTTCGCGCCCGCGTCGGGTCCCGCCTCCGCCGGCGAATTCGAGTCGGTCTGCGCGAGGCTGGGCGCGACGCGCTCGGGCTCCTGCACCTCGGACCATGTCTGTGACCACAGCGCGAGCGCGACCCCAGCCGCCGCCGCCGCGCCCGCCATGGCGCCCCAGAGTCGACGACGCGCCGGCCTGCGCGCGGCCAACGAGATCAGCTCGCCCCCCGCGCCGCGCTCATCATCGTCCGCGGCGCGCGAGCCTGCGGCCGCCAGCACGCGCGCCGTCACGGCCTCGAGCTCCGCCGCGTCCTCGGAGTCTCGTCCGACCTCGATGAGCTCGCCGATCATCTCCGACCACGCCTCGGTCTCCCGCGCGCACTCTGGGTGCGTCTGCTCGTACTCGCGGCGGAACTCGAGGTCATCCGCAGACAGCGGCTCTCCGAGCGTCTCGCGGTCGACGATGTCGAGCCAGCGCTGGTACTCCGCGTCGCTCATGCGCTCCTCCTCGACGCCCTCGGCGCGAGCGCGAGGTCCCGTCGAATCATCCGACGAAACTCCCGGCGCGCGGTCAGGAGGCGATCTTTCACGGTGTTGGGGGAGACCCCGGTGATCTCCGCGATCTCGGCCACGGAGTGGCCGAGCACGTGGCGCAGGACCAGCGCGGTGCGCCGGTTCGCCGACAGCTGCTCGAGGTACTCCGGCACGGTGCGCGGCAGCTGCTCCTGCAGGGCGCCGCCCGTCCCGGCCTTGCTCGCGAGCGCGTCTGGGTCCGCGCCGCCGGCGACTCGCTCCGCCGCCCGCGAGCGGGTCCGGATGTAGCGCATGGTCGTGCGCACGACGATGCGATCGGACCACGACTCGAGCGAGCCCTCGCCGCGGTAGCTCTTGGCCGACTTGAGCAGCTCGATCAGGCACAGCTGCGTCGCGTCGTCGGCGTCGGCCTGGTCGCGCAGCAGCGCCCGCGTCGCCCGCTGCACGCGACCCATCAGACGGCGGATCAGCTGCGTCTGCGCAAGCGGCTTCTGTGCGGCGACCAACTCCATGAGCGTCAGGTCCTCCCGCGCCGCCCGGGGGCGGTGTTGTTCCCCCTGCCTGTGCGCGAGCGTCACGGTCTCCACTCAGTAGTGACCGCGGGCGCCCGCGGCGGGTGGATTTTTTTTTCGTGGGCTGCGGTCGCGCGCGAATCGGTGAGATCCACAACACCCCGCGGACGCGCGCGAACATCGACGACGCGGGCCCGCCCACGCGATCGCGCGCGCGCCCACGCGCGCCCGCGTGGGGTCCGACGCCCCCCGGCGACGACGACGACCGCTCCCCTGTTAAACAGCCCGTTGATGACCTGATCTACTTACCACGGCGGCTCACGGGGTCCTCGAGTCCCCGCCCCGGGCGTGGGGTGCAGCGGCCTCGAGCCGGTACGATCTCGAGCGCTCGCTGGGCACAAGCGCGGGCTCGAGCCCGGGAAAAATTCAGCGAGGCTCGAGCCCGCGCGCGGCGGCCCCCGGACCGTCGACCGATCCCGGCTTGACGCTCGTCTCGCCGGTGACTTAGGAGAGAGGCGCACGTCCGCGTCTCGCTCCGCGCTGCGGCCGTGGAGCGAGCACCACTCCCAGCAGGCTGCCCGCAAGGGCAGGCAGAACAGGACCCGAACGAAGTATGCGACGCACCGCCCTTGAGACCCTGAAGCTCCTCGCGCTCACCCTCGTGTTCGCGCCGGCCCTCGCGCTCGCCGGCTGTGACGGCGGCGGCGACGGCGACGGCGACTGCGAGGAGGGCGACGCGCCCTCGTTCAGCTCGATCGACTTCTCCTCCTGCACCCACTGCCACTCGGAGTCGGCCGCCGACCGTCAGGGCGCACCGACGAGCCTCAACTACGACGACTACGCCTCGGCGAGCGCCAAGGGCAGCCGCACCGCCGACCGCGTAAACGACGGGACGATGCCGCCGGCCAGCGGCGGCGGCCCCGAGCTCACCGCCGAGGCCAAGGCCCAGATGATCGACTGGGCCCAGTGCGGCACGCCGCAGTGAGCCGCGCTCGTTCGCGCCGTCGCGAACGCGCTCACGATTGATTCCGCGACGCCGCTCGGTCCCACGCTGGGATCGCGCGGCGTTGTTGTGCGTACACGAGCACGCGAGCTCGCGCGATCGCCCATGCGCGCGACCTGTTTGGGCGAACCGCGCACCTGTGGTAGGTGAATGTAGAGTCTGCGCATGTAGCTCTTGGAGACACTGATGATCGCGCCGCGACGAACTTCACCTGCCCTCCTGTTCCTGTCTTTGGTCGCAGCTTCTCTGACGGTGACCGCGTGCGCGAACCGGCCGAAACCACCGCCGCCCGAGGACCCCGCGAGCCAACCGGTCGCGACGCCGCCCGCCGACGCGGGCCAGGCCGTCGCGGAGGGGCCCGCCCCCGGGGAGAGCTGCGCGGCCTATGTGCAGCGGACCAGCCCGGGCGTCAGCTGCACGGTGAACCCCGACGACATCTCGCGCTGTGACTGCGCGCTCACCAACCAGGTCGCGACCAACGACCCGCCGCCCGCCGAGCCGCCGCCCGCCGAGCCCCAGCCCCCCGCCGCGCCCGGGGACGCGAAGCTCAACTTCACCAACGGGCCCACGGGCACCACCGGCCGGTGCCTCAGCGACGTCTGCCCGGTCAAGAACGACTTCGTCGTCGCCAACGGCTACCCGCCGATCAAGCTCAGCAGCAACCCGCAGACCGTCCGCTTCGAGTTCAAGAGCCCGGCCCACTCGCCGAAGACCTTCGTCTATCAGCTCGTCCCGGGTGACAACACCATCGACTTTGACCTCGGCGGCGGCGGCACCCCCTCGGGGGACGGCAACTACGCGACGCTGAAGTTCAGCGGCGGGCCGAGCGGGACCACCGTCGAGTGCATCAGCGGCGCGTGCCCGGACAAGCAGAAGCGCGCCGTCACGGACCCCTACCCCAACATCTCGATGTCCTCGAGCGAGGCGACGATCCTGCTGCGCTTTCAGGCGCCCGGCTATCGCGCCGAGATGGCGCGCTTCGTCCTACAGCGCGGGCCGAACCTGATCCCGATCGACCTGGAAGAGATCCGGCGCGACGCGGGACCCGTGGTCCCCCAGCGAGGCCGACCGAAGCCGAACTAGCTCTCTCTCAAGAGACGCCGAGGCGTCCACGCTCCGCCTGTCGGCTGGTCCCGGTCTGCTACAACTGCGCGCCGTGGACCCAACGACACAGGAACGCCGCGAGCGCGTCCTCGCCGCGCTCGCTGACCCCGGATTCACGCCGGGTCGACGCGATCTACCAATTCTGCTCGAGCAGCTGGCGCGCGAGCCAAAGGCGCGACGCGCCCGGGTGACGGAGCGCGCCATCCTGCGGATGGGCGCCCCGGTCGAGGACGCGCTGCTGCGCGCGCTCGCGCGCGACGACGCCGCGCCCGCGCGCCTGCGGCAGCGGTTGATCCGCGTGCTCGCTCGACTCCCGCAGGCCGAGGAGCGCCCAACCGTTCGCGCCGCGCTCACGCGACGACTCGAGGACCCCGAGGTGATCGTTCGCCGCGCCGCCGCGCTCGCGCTCGGCAAGCTGGCGGCGCCCGCCTCCGCCGAGGCCGACGCCCTGCTCCAGCTCGCGCGCCGCAGCTCAGCGGAGGAGCGCGCTCGCCCGGAGCTCGTCCGCGCCTGCGTCGAGGCGCTCGGGAAGTGTGGTGGCGACGACGCGCTCGCCTGGATGGCGACCCTCGACGCGCGCGCCGCTGCAGACCCCGAGCTCGCGCGCCTGCGCGAGCAGGCGGCCCTGCGGATCAAGCGGACGAGCCGGCGCGACGACGAACCGACGCGCCTCGACGACCGCCGCGCGCCGCCCGAGCCCGTCGACGTCATCGCGCGCTGTAGGCCTGGCCTATCAGACATCTTGAAGGAAGAGCTCGAGGCGCTCTGCGGAGACGCGCGCGCGCTCGACTCGAGCCGTGTGCTGACCCGTCTGCGCGGCCCTCTGCGCGCGCTCTGGGGCGCGCGCAGCATGCTCTCCTTCGCGTTCCCGCTGCCCGTCGACGCGACGATCACCGGCGCGCCCGGGACGATCCAGGACGCCGCGCTCGCGGCCCTCGGGGCGCCGCGGACCCGCGCGCTCGTTGAGACATGGACCGAAGGACAGGCCAAATTTCGCGTCGCGTGGGCCCGGGGCGGCTCGCGGCGCGCCGAGACCTGGGCGCTCGCGGCCGCCGTCTCGCGCGCGCTGCCGTGGTTCCCCAACGACCCGACGCAGAGCCCTTGGGAGCTCGTCATCGACGACGCCCGCGGCCCTCGCGACGCGCGCTTCGAGCTGCGCCCGCGCGGCCTCGAGGATCCGCGCTTCGCCTACCGCGTCGACGACGTCCCGGCCGCCTCGCACCCGACGATCGCGGCCGCGCTCGCGCGCGTCTCGGGCGCGTCTCCGGATGACATCGTGTGGGACCCGTTCGCCGGCTCCGGCCTCGAGCTGATCGAGCGCGGGCTGCTCGCGCCGTACCGCCGGCTGATCGGCAGCGACCTCGACGACGACGCGCTGACGGTCGCCCGCCGCAACCTCGAGGCCGCCGGCGTCACGAAGTTCGAGCTGCGCCGCGCCGACGCGCGCCGGTACCAGCCGGGCCGCAACCAGGTGACCTCGATCATCACCAACCCGCCCATGGGGCGTCGCGTCGCCCGCGGTGACATCGGCCCGCTGCTCGACGAGTTCCTCGTCCACGCCGCCGGGCTGCTCGCGCCGGGAGGACGTCTCACCTGGCTGTCTCCGCTCCCCAAGCGGACGCGCCGCGTCTGCGAAGCCGAGGGCCTCACGCTCGAGCGCGCGAGCCAGGTCGACATGGGCGGCTTCACGGTCGAGCTGCAGCGCTGGCGAAAACGCCGAGGCCACCGTTGACGCACGTTCACCGCCGAGAACGCCACCCTTGAAAAAAACAACGCCCGCTCGGTAGGGGAGCCGAGCGGGCGCTGAACAAACAAAAGAGCAGTGCCCAGGGGCGGAATCGAACCACCGACACGCGGATTTTCAGTCCGCTGCTCTACCGACTGAGCTACCTGGGCGACGGGCCGCAGTCCTACGAAATCCCGCAGCGGCCGTCAAGCGTTGAAGTGCATCACAGGGCGGACAGGCGCCGTTAGCGCGCGGCCTTGGCGTTCCACACGCCGGAGTTCCGCATCGCGTCCTGGACATCCTGCATAAACGTCGCCCGCTCCTCCTGATCCGTGCCGATCAGCTGCGCGAGCCCGTCGATCAGCAGCGGGAAGGTGTACGGCGAGGGATTGCAGCACAGCAGCCACTCACGCATCTGCTCGCGCATCTGCTCCTGCGCCTGCCCGCGCGACTTGCCGGCGCGCACGAGGTAGCTCGTGAAGCAGGCCTCGACATCGCGCAGGACCGGGCCGAGGTCGCCGGCCATCAGGCGATCGACCTCGTCCTCGGGCTCCTCGGCCGCCTGCATGTTGACCGTGCTCTCGCCGGGGTCACCGAGGGTGTTCCCGAACAGGTGCCGCAGCGCGCTCAGCTGGATCTTGAGCAGCGAGCGCACCGTCGCGGTCACCGTGTCGCGCTCGAGCAGCACCGCGAGCGTCGCCTCCTCGCGGATCGGCACGACCATCATGCGCGCCGGGCCGAAGTTGATCAGCAGCTCCGCCAGCGGCGCGCCGACCGTGGCCGAGGCCACGACCATGCGCCGCACGGTCCGCGACAGATCATTCGCGAGCTTCGCGTCGAAGTTGCTCTTCCCCGAGTGGAACGCGCCCTCGACGGTCGCTATCAGGGCGCCGCGCACCCCCTTGACGCGCCCGATCTCCTCGAGCATCGACAAGAGCTGCTGGCGATCTAGATCCGCGCTCATCTAGTTCCCTACCCCCATGATCGCGTCTCGAATGGCCTCGGGGTCATATCCGGGCGCGACCGAGAGCACCGCCGAGGTCGCGCCCATGCCTACCATAATCATCTGCTGATTGTTGGTCGAGCGCGCGATCACGCCGTCGAAGACGTTGTAGCCGAGCGTCCGCGCGATTCGGGCCGCGCCGCGCATATAAAAGCCCGCGAGCGTCACCGCGTTGCTGTTGCTCCGCATGTCCTCGGCGATGACCTTGCCGGTGCTCGAGATGATCGCCACGCCGTCGACGCCCTCGAACTGCCAGAACTGGCCGAGCATCAGATCCCGCATCTCGGGATCGTCCAGCAGGTCCGCGGAGTTGGTTCGACGGTTTGACGCCGACGAGGACGAGGCCGAGGCCGGCGGGCTCTCGGCGCGCACCGTCAGGTCCTGCACCTGCTTGCGCGTGCTCGACTTGCCCGACGACGAGCTCGCGGCGGAGGACGGCGAGGTCTTGACGACGCGCTCGAGCGTCTTGACGCGCCGACGCATCACCGGGACGCCGTCCGGCACCGACTCATCGGGCTGATGTTGACGCGGCTTCGGACGCGGAGCCTGCTGCGACTGCGGCGGCGGCTGCTGCTGTGGACGCGGACGCCTGGGATCGACGGGGCGCTGGGTCTGCTGGGGTCGCGCGCGCTGCTGTTGACCGCCTTGCGGCTGCGTACGCGGCCGCGGTCGCGGGGCGCCTTGTCCCTGCGGACGACGAGCGCGTTGACTCGCGCTCGGCTGTTGCTGGCCTGGCTGCGGACGCGGACGCGGGGCGCCCTGACGCGGCTGTGGACGCGGAGCTCCCTGTCGCGGCTGCGGACGTGTAGCTCCCTGTTGCTGCTGCTGTGGACGCGTCCGAGGCTCCTGACGCGGCGGCGCCTGGCGCGGCGGCGGCGCCTGTGGCTGTGGCTTGGGAGGAGGAGCAGTCGCGGTCGCGCCGTCCTCGTCGTCATCTGTCAGGAAGCTCAGCCGATCCATCATCGACGAGCCCCGGCTCGGCGCGGGCGCGGGCTCAGGCGCGGGCGCGGGCGCGGGCGCAGGCGCGGGCGCCGGCTCCGCCGCCGCCGCCGCCGCCG
>JAUIKS010000005.1 GCA_030430565.1 Polyangia bacterium | reverse complement strand
CCGATCGTGTAGTTGGTGTGCACGTTCTCCGACAGGCGGCTGACGCCCATCATCAGCGGCACGAGGCCGAGCAGCGCGAGGCCGATGCCGATGCCGCCGAGGCCCATACCTGGCTTTTGGGGCATGACGCCACCGGAGGTGTTCGCCTTGAGCACGCCCTCCTTGTAGCCCTCCCAGTCGCGCGAGGCCTCGTAGCCGAAGATGCCCGCGCCGCCGACGATCATCAGGCCACCCAGCGCCAGCCACAGCGGCGCCTGAGACTTGCGGCTCTTGACCTGGCCGACGTGCTGAACGTCGAGCACCGTCGAGCCGTACATCGCAACGACCTCCGCGACCCGCGTCCCGTTCTGGACCTCGAACTCGCTGGCGTCGATCTGGATCGGTGCGCGGGCGATGGGCGCCGTCGCCATGGGCGCCGCCGCCGCCATGGGTGCCGCCGCCATCATCGGAGCCGCCGCCTGCGCGGGCGCAGCCACGGCCTGCGGCTGTACGAATTCGACCTGAAGCTGGTAGGGGCCAAAAGCGAGCGTGTCGCCGTCGCCGAGGACCGAGTTCTTGTCGATCCGCTGACCGTTGAGCACGGTCCCGGCCGAGCTGCCGAGGTCGATGATGCGCACGTCATCACCCGAGACCTCAATCACCGCGTGCATTCGCGCGACCGAATCATCATCGAGACAAAGATGGCTGCTCTTCAGCTTGCCGATCTTGATCACGTCCTGATTCAGCGTCTTCGTGTCGACGAGCTGGTCTCCGTAGTAAACCTTGAATGCGAGCGTTTTTGTGGACATGGCTGGGTCCTCGGTCCGGCGTTCGTGTGCTTCGCCGGGAAAGACAACGGACTGGGCGAGAGGTTCCCGGCCCCGGGGACTTTTGTCAATTTCATTTCGTGAGCGGGCGCACCTTCAAGAACCTCGGATCTCGCAACCAGCAAAAACGCGCATCCTCTCCCACGGAGTCCGTGGAGAGAACGCGCGCTGCGAAGGGTTGATTGTTGCCGAGGCGACTAGACGTCGTCGGCCATCTTGATCAGCTCGGGGATGAAGTGCGGACGAATCGTGATCAAGCTGGCGTGCTTGGTCGCACCGCGCGAGGCGATGTTGGCACCATCGGGTGAGAGCAGCTCACCATCGACGTTGTCATCCTCGAAGTCGTAGACGGTTGTTCCACCTGCGCCCTTGCCCTTGAACGCGGCCGCGTCAGCGCCGCCATCTCCGGCAGGCGCTGCCCAAGCGGTCGTGGACATCAGGAACACAGTCATCATCGCAACAAACTTGACGCGCATCGGTATCCTCACGGATTGGGCCTCGGAGGCCGGATTGCAGGCTCATGGTAGCGAGGGCGGCACGGGGTGTAAATCGCGAAGCCGCTCGGTTTTCCTCGTCTTCTGATGTTCGAAACGAACACCGCACCACAGAGATCTTGATGATCTTGCGCGTGTTTTCGCGCTCGGGGGCTTCGAAACGGCGAAACGCCGGCGTTTGCCGGCGTTTCGCACGTAGCTCGCCCTAGGGCGCTACTGGCCACCGCCGGCAGCGTCTCCGCCACCAGAGGAAGCGGCCGCAGCCGCAGCCTGGGCCTTCTGCTCAAGCTCGAGCAGTCGTTTTCGCTCCTCGGCCTCCTGCTTCTTCTGAAGCTCTTCCATCTCCTTGGCCTTGGCCTCGAGCTCCTTCTGAATCTTGAAGAACTCGAAGGTCTCGTCGATGGTCGCGAGGCTGTCCTTCGCCTCGAGCGCGTTGGTCGCGAACTCCTTCTTGCTGCCCGCGAGCTCCATGAACTTGGAGTAGTGCTTCTTGGCGATGTTGAAGTACTTCTTCGTGCCCTCCTGATCGATGCCGTCGGCGGTCGCCAAGTGCATCTGATTCAGGACCGCGAGGTTGTACCAAGGTCGCGGATCCTTGGGCGCGAGCTTGGCCGCCTTCGTGTAGGACTCCTCGGCCTTGTCGAACTTCTTGAGACCGCGCTGGGCGACGCCGAGGGCGAGCCAGGCCTCGGGGTTCTTGGCGATCTTCTTGTCCTTGAGCGCGATCCCGAGGCTCTTCTGGGCGGTCTCATAATCGCGGAAGCGAATCGAGATGAACGCGATGTTGAGGTTGGCCTCGGGGTGATCCGGGCGAATCTCGACCGACCCCTTGAACGCCTTGAGCGCGTTGATCTGATCATCGCGCTGCATGTAGAGCAGCCCGGAGATGTTCAGGATATCGGCGCTCTTGCGACCCTCGTCGTTGAGAACGCGAAGCGCCTGCGTGACGACGAGGTTCGCCAACACCAGGTACGAAGGATCCTTGCGGATGCCCCGATCGTAGTAGAGACGCGCGAGGTTCTCGTAGGCCGCCTGGTTGCTCGAGTCGAGCGCGAGGACGGTCTGAATCGAGGTCTCCGCCTCCTTGAAGGCCGAGGCGTCGAGCGTCTTGACGTAGGCGTTGCGCGAGATGCCGGCGACATTGTTTCGCGCGGCGCGGGCCTGGAGCTTGTTGGCGTTCACGCCCTTGCGGAACGTGTCGAGCGCCTGCTTCTCCTTGCCCTGCTTCCAGTAGATGACGCCGAGGTTATTGTAGGCGAGATCGTACTTCGGGTCGGCCGAGATCACGTCCTTGTAGATCTTCTGCGCCTTCTCGAGGTTGCCGCACTGGTCGTAGATGGCGCCCGCGTTGAAGTAAGCGGCGACCATCGGCTTCCCGTGGTCCTTGAAGACCTTGGTGAAGGCCTCCGCCGCCTGGTCGCACTCCTTGCCGTCGATCTTGCCGTCGGAATTGAGCTTGTTGTACTTGGCGACGGCCTTGGCGAAGTCCTCTTTGGCCTCCTTGGACGGCGCGGCGCCGGCCTTGCCCTTGGCGGCGGCGCCGATGCCCTTGCCCTTACCGTCGGGACCCTTGGTCCCGTCTTTGCCCTTGCAGCCGGACATGCCCATGGCGAGCGCCACGAACAGACCGATGCCGAGAAGTTTGTTCACGTTACGCATTGGAACTCTTCCTTTCTTCTCTTCGCGGTTGCGTGGCGACTAGCCCTCGTCGTCCTTGGACTCTTCGTCCTTCTCAGCCTCGGAGTCCTTCTTCTTGTTGTCCGAGAGCGAGACCTTGCGCTTCTCGCCCTCGAGGTCGAGCTGGACCTCGACGCGATCCGGTCGCGCGGCGGTGTACTCGGAGGTACCGAACAGCTCCTCCGTCGACGGGTACTTGTCGGGGTCGCGCTGCTGAAGCTCGGCCTCGCAGAGACGCGAGAACTCGTTGAAGAACTGGAAGGTCGTGGAGCGGTCGAGGCAGTAGGTGAACTTCTCGAGCGCGGCCTGCTCGATCGGCACGGCCTTGTCGGAGAGCGCGTCGCAGTACGCGAAGTACTCCTCCTCGGTCTTGAAGTTCTTCGGCACCTCGGCGCGGTACAGCTGGTCGGCGAAGTTCTGCGAGACCATCGCCGAGCGAGCGGCCGCCGCGAGCATCCAGTACGGGCTCTGCTTCTGCGCGACCACGCCGTCGTAGGCGGTGATGAGCTTCTGGCCGAGCTTCAGCTTCTTCTCCATGAAGTCGCTGAAGCGCTTGACCGAGTCGTCGCGCTTCTTGACCTGCTCTTTGTACTCCTTCTCCCACTTGGGCAGACCGGAGTCTTTCTTGTACTCCTCGACGTGGAAGTTGAGGTCGCCGGGCATCTCGACGGTGAGGTACTCCTCGTAGTCCACGTCCGCCGAGTAGACCTGCGCCATGGCGACGGCGTTACGGAAGTCCTCGATCCGGCGGAGGTCGTCCGGCGGGATGTCGACCTTGGACTTGGCGAGGCTCTTCACGGTCGAGAACCGCTTCTGGGCCTCCTTGGCGATCTTGGAGTCGCGATCGTGGACCGTGATGATGCCGGCGGTCGCGGTGCCGCAGAACTTCTCGATCTTCTCTTTGCCCTTCTTGCCGCTGCCGTCGTCGTCCTGCTTCTTCTTCTTGGCCATCCGGGCCTTGCGCTTCAGCTCCTTCTGGCGCTGACGCGACTTCTCGCCCGGCTTCGCCTTCTTGCGCTGGATGGTGATGCAGCTGTCGTAGAGCAGACCCTTCTTGCAGGACTGGCGCCAGAGGATCTGGCCGATGGCCGCCTCCGCGACGATGCGGCGATCATTGCCGCCCTTCTTGCCGTAGGCCTTCAGGTAGGCCTTGGCGTGATCGATCTTCTCGGAGTCGCTCTTCAGCAGGTCGTGCTTCGACCAGAAGATCTTCGCCGCCTTCTGCGGGTTCTTGGCCTTGTAGAACGACTCGAACTTGCGAAGGTTCGTCTCGGCCTGGTCCTCCTCGCCGAGGCCGAGGCGGAACAGGTACGCGTTCTGCAGCTTGACCGCCGAGTCCTCGTCCTTCTTGTACTTGTCGGCGTAGGCCTCGAGGCGCTCCGCCGCCTTGCCGTACATGGCGATGGCCTGGTAGTTGCCGCCGAGGTAGTCGAGCGTGTCCTTGTAGTGCTTGCTGTCCGGGAACTTCTCGAGCAGGAACTTACGCCAGCGGACCGCCTGACCCAGCAGGTAGGACGCGTCGTAGCAGAGCGTCGAGTTCCAGATCAGCGTGTCCGCCTTCTCGTGCTCGTCGCCGTAGTCGTTGTAGATCTCGAGGAAGGTCTCGGCGCACTTCTTGTACGACTCGGTGTTGCCGGTCTGACGACCGTCCTCGAGGTACGCCATGCCCTTCTGCCAACGGATGCCGGCGAGCAGCATCGGGATGGCCTCACGCAGGCGGTCGGCCTCGGGGTGCTTGTAGACCTTCATCTTCTGGAGCTTGGTGCCCCACTCGAAGAGGTTGTCGCCGGCCTTGAGCGTGTCCTGCGGCGAGTTGCGTGAGTCCAGCCAGGTGATCGTCAACAGGTCGAGAAGCATCTCCGAGCACCACGCCGCGTACAGCGTGCCGTCGAACTTCGTGACCATCTGCTCGAGAAGCGGGCGCGCCTCGTCGAACTTGTTGTGGACCATCATCAGCTTGGCGCGGTGGTACGTGATCTTGGGCAGCTCCTTGTCGTTCTTGTCCTTCACGTACTTCATGTAGACGTTGTACGAGTCGAGCATGGAGGTCTCGTCCTCGGTGTAATCCGAGATCGGGTACTCGGACTCAACGTCGATCTTGCCGTCCTTGGACTCGCCGCCGCTCTTCTTGACCTTGATCTTCTTCTTCTTCTTCTTGTCCTTGTAGACGCACACGCCCTCGGCGTTGGTCTTGCAACCCTTACCCTGGCCGCCGGTCTCGTCGTACTCGAGATAGTTCTTCATCGCGAGCATCTGCGCGTACGCGGCGTCCTGCGTGTACTTGCCCTCCGGGTTGAGCTCGAGGACCTTGATGAACTCGTCGTGCGCGTCCTTGAACTTCTTGCGCCCGATCTCCTTCTCGTCCTTGTCCTTGGAGCTGTAGAAGTAACCCGCGCGCGCCCACAGCAGCTCGGCGTAGTAGAGCTGCAGCTCGTAGGCGTCTTTGTCCTTCGGGAAGACCGTCAAGAAGCCCTTGTAGGCCTTCTCCGCGAGGTCGTAGGTGTCGGCGCTCTTGGTCTTCTCGGCCTCGTCGTGCCAGACCGTCGCCATCTGCTTCATGGTGTCGAGCGTCTCGTCACGACACTTGCGCTTCACCGACTTCTTGAAGTCGCCGTCGCGGAACTTGGTCCAGTACTGACCGAGCTTCTCCGTCTCGTCCCACTGAACGCCCTTGTTGTCGGTCGCCAGCGCGTTGATGACGACGCGGCCCTGCCACTCGCAGGTCGCCGGGTCGTCGGGGTAGAGGTCCTGGAGCTTGTGGTACGTGAACGTCGACTCGGTGTACTTACCGTTGCCGAAGTAGCGAACCGCGAGGAGCTCCATCATCTTCCTCGACATGTTCTCGTCATCCTTCGGACCGTCGCCGAACTTCTGGAAGAAGTCCCAGGCTTTGGTCGTCGAGCCGACGTGAACGTAGGCCTGAATGAGGTCGCGACGCGCGTCGCGGCGCAGCTGACGGGCGTTCGCCTCGCTGCCGGCGCGCCCCTCTAGCGTGGCCTTGATCGTGTTGATGAAGAACTGCAGGCTGAGGTCGTAGCGCGGCTCAGCGGTGCCGATCGGGTTCAGGTGACACCACGCCATCTTGTAGAGGGCGTAGGCGTAGACCGGGCTGTCCTTGAAGGTGATGACCTTCTCGTACAGCTTGAGCGCCTCCTGGATCTTCTGCTGCCCGAAGTAGTAGTCGGCGAACGAGAGGTACGCGTTCGGGATGTACTTGCTGTTCGGGTAGTTCTGGATCAGCTTGATGTACGTGGCCTTCATCTCGGACTCACGCTTGAGCTGACCGAGCTCGAAGGCCAGGAAGTACAGCGCCTCGTCGATGCGCTTGTACTTCGAGAGCCGGTCCGTCGTGGTCAGGTGCTGGTACAGCTTGACCGCGTCGGCGCTCGAGCTCTTGGCCGCGTTGACGAACTTCTTCTGCTTCGCCTTGAGCTGCTTGACCTCGGAGGTCTTGCCCTTCTCCTCGGCGAGGTAGATCTTCTCGTAGAGAGAGCCCTCTTGAAGCTCGAAGTAGGCCTTCTTCTCGAGGTGGTGATCGGCGAGGCGGAACACGAGGTCCGGGTAGTCCGGGTGGCCCATGTCCGTCGCCTTGAGGAGGCGCTGGAGCTGCTTGATCTGCGTGTCGGCGATCTGCTGCTTGACGGCTTCGCGCTTCTTCGCGAACTGCGCGCCCTGCATCATGTCGACCTTGCGCTTGTCCTTCTTCTCCTGCGCCTTGACCTGCTCTTTGAACTTGGTGTCGAGCGTGGCCTTGGCCTTGACCTTGCTCGACTTGCGCTCGTAGCGGACGCTGCTCTTCTTGTCGTCGGCGTCTTCGGCCTGTGCGGTCGTCGGACCCAGGACGAATGCGCTGACGAGACACGCGCCGGTCACCCAGCTGAACTTGCGTAGCCTGCGGTTCTGAAACTTACTCATGGACCTCTCACCTCTCTTGCGCGACGGCTTCACGCGAAGCCGCCGATGAAGATGACGATGGGGGCCACGCGCCGCCCCCCACCGCCATCTGGCTCACTCCTCTTTGCAGAGACTCGTGACCTGGTAGTTGTAGTAACCGAGCTCGTCTTTCCAGTACTCGCCGTTGTAGTTGTAGATCTCGTGCTCGGAGTCGATCTTGGGCTTGTCAGGGCGCCGGTTCTCCGGCTCCCCTTCGTTGCCACCCTTGATTCGGTTGAGAATCTCGTAGTCAATCTTGATCGCTTCTCGCTCGAGGTCGCTGATCTCCTTGATCTGGCCCAGGATGCGCTGGCGAGCCAGCGAGCCTGTTGTTTCCTTGGCCAGCGACGTCAGGCCATCGAGGTCTTCGGTAATACGATCACCGGCCGCGCTCGATTTGAAGTCATTGCTCATTGACTCCAGAAGCGCGGACTCGCGCTCGAGCTCGTTGACGTACTTGTAGTTTTTCTCCAGGGTCTTGTCCTGAAGCGACTTCTGCGCCACCTCCTCAACGAAGGGGTCGAGCCCGGATTCGCTCTTTCGAATCTTGATGCTGAACTCGTAGAACGCGAAGTCCTCGGGCGCTTGGTCGAGGAGGTTCTTGAGCTTGTCGCGGGTCTCGGGGTAGCGACGGTTGAACTCGTCGATGGCGGTCTTGGCGACGGCGTAGCGACAGTTGAAGTAGTAGGTCACCGCCTTGAGGATGACCGACTCCGGGTACAGGAAGTCGTAGAAGAACGGGGCGTTCAACGTGTGGATGTACCCGAGCGTGCGCTGGTAGTGAATGTTCGCGTTCTCGGGCTCAACCTCGACGAGGCGGAACTCGGACCACGCGGAGGCGAGGATCGAGTCGAGCCAGTAGGGTGACTCCTGCGGGATCTTGTCGAAGTACTTGAGCGCCGTCTCGAACTTACCGACCTGGTAGAAGATGTACCCAAGGGCCAGGTTGGCACGCTCCTCGAAGCGCTGGTTCTCCTCCTCGGGAGTCGTCAGCTCGTCCTCGATGACCAGCTTGGGGTTCTGCTTCTTGAGCTTCTTGAGCTCCTTGGCCTTCTTCTTCTCCTCTTTCTTGCGCTTCTTGGTGCCCTTCTTGTCCTTCGCGGCCGCCTCGCGCAATTCGATGTTCTTGCGGAGAACGTTCTTGAAGGCCTCTACGGCCTCTTTGCCGTGGTACTCGCGGGTCTCCGCGACGCCGAGGAAGAACTGCGCGGCGATGTAGTAGCCAGAGTCGTCCGGGACCTGCGAGAGCAACGCGATGGCCTGACCGAGATCTCCGGACGTGTAGTAGAACTTGCCGAGGAGGTAGTAGAGCTCGTCGCGAACCTCGTCGAAGGCCTCGTCCTCGAGGTCGCTCGGCTTGTACGCGCCGATCTTGGCGAGCACGCCTGCGCTCTCGGGCAGCTCGCGGCTGAGCTGGGCGAGCCACGGGAGCGTGAGCTTGTGATACGGGTGGGTCGGCCCGGCGTCGACGATCTCGGAGAGCACGCTCAGCGAGGAGGCAAAGAAGCCCAGCTTGTAGAGCGACTTGCCGAGCCAGAACTGCCCGCGCGGCGTGTCGCCGGGGATCTGGGCGCTGGCGGCCTCAGCGAAGGCGATCGCCGCCTTCTCATACTTCTCGGCCTTGTAGTCGTCCTCGGCGCCCTTGAGCTTCCCGGAGGGCGGCGCGTTGAGGTTGGCGCCACCGGCCTTGGGCGGAACCGCAGCGCTTGGCGGGGCCGCAGCGCCGCTGGCCGGCGGAGGAGCACCACCGCCGCTGGCCGGCGGTGCACCCTTGCCAGCGGGAGGCGGCGCCTTCGGGGGCGGAGGCGGACCGGCGAAGGCCACAGCCGTAGGGACAGCGAACGCTGCGCAGAGAGTGAAGAGTGTGACGGACGAGAGCTTTCGAAGCGACTTCATGCTGACGTTGCGTCCTCGGCTAACCTCGATCATGCGAGCGCCATGACGATGTAGCTGTTGGTGGTTGCAGTCTTGTCATCCCGCTTCACGCGCCTGAGTAAGACGGTGACCCATGCCCCTCGAGAAGAGGGGAAGTTGGCGAAATTGTTCACCGTGTACATGGGGAGAGACGGTCATGGACATTACCAGCGGCTCGCTCGCGGCTGCAAGGGTCTGCGAGGTCGCTCGCGGGCATTCGGAGGCCCCGAGCACAACGAGCGCGACGATCGCTCACGCCGCCGGGGTGCGACTTCGCGTGCAGTGGGTTTCGCGCGGACCTCTCCAGGTCATGCGCGATTTCGTGCCCGCGCGGGCGCTGGTGAATGACCCGAGCGGTCCCGAGCGGTAATGCAAAGAGATCGCCGGGCCAGGCGCCAGTCGCTCCGCTCGCAAACACGCCCCAGGAGCGTCGCGCGCCGTGGTGACGCCCACCACTTCACCGCGAGAGATCGGCTCTAATGAGGTTCTGACGATCCCACCATCGAGATCCGCGCACGCATCCGAGCGATGTGCGCCAGACCCCATAAGTCGCGTTCGCGGGCGCTGTAGAGGGTCTTGACCCCCGGGCCCGTCCGTGTACGATGCTCACAGAAAGAACCCTCCGTGATGGGTTCTCGCATGCGCGACTCCGGTCAAGATGCGCAGCGGGTTATCCGTCGGCCCGCAGCGAACCGCTCGAGCCCAACCTCCCGCCACCTCCGAACCCCCTCGCCCAGGGGAGACCACCCACATGCCAAACACCCGTTTCACGAAGTTACTCCGCCACGCCATGACGCTCGCCGGCGCGGCGCTGCTCGTGCCAATCCTGAGCGCCTGTCCTTCGGGTGACGTGGGGGCACCCTGCAACCACGGCGATGTCGAGCCGCCGCAGGCCGAAACGGTGACTTTCCCGGCGCTGAGCTGCAACGACCTCCTGTGCGTCTACGCCGACACCAACAAGCCCGAGGTCGAGGCGTGCGTGGATGATGCCCAGTGCAACGAGGGCCAGGATCAGCCGCGCTTTGAGTGTTCGAGCGGGCAGTGCCGACTCAACCTCAACTACGTGCTCGAGCGCTCGATGTGCTCAAAGAGCTGCGAGGTCGACGGAGATTGTCAGGACGGCGGGATCACCGATCGCGTCCTCGCGCCCGAGACCAACTGCAACGGCACGTTTAAGTGCGTGGTCATCCAGAAGCTCGGTGAGTTCTGCTGCCGCCCGCTGTGCGTCTGCACCGACGACCTCAACGAGGCGGTGACGGATGAGCTCGAGCAGGAGTGCATGCAGGGCGGCGCGGCGGCCTGCGAGGATGACGACACCGGCACCGCCCCGACCACGCCCGAGGGCTAGAGCGCCGAGACGGTTCGAGTCACGGACTCGAACGAGAAGAATGAAGTGAGGCAGACCTCTGCCTCACTTCATTTTTTTTTGATCACGACCGGGAGATCTCGCGATTTTTCGCGGCGGCTCAGTCGCAGTCGAACGCGCTCGTGATCCACTCGACGCGGCGCTCGGCATGGCGCTCACCAACCACGATCCCGACAACGTCAAAGCGCACCACGACCTGCTCCCACAGACCACGCGCGATGAGCCAGGCCGTCGCGGCCCGGATAAGGTGCGCTCGCTTGCGTCGACTGATGGTCTCGAGCGGGGTCCCACGACGGGTGTCGTGGCGACTCCGAACCTCGACGAACACGACCGTGGGCGGGTCTGAGCCTGGTAGGCGCGCGATGAGATCGATCTCTCCACCGCCGACGTGTACGTTGACGTCGAGGATCTCGAGACCCCTCGCGCGCAAGAACTCAGCCGCCTCGCGCTCGGCACCCTGGCCGCGGGCGCGTGTGCTGCCACCTCGCGTTGCCGCCATAGCGAACGGCGGCGACTAGGACTTCTTCTTGTAGCTGCCGATCTTCTCGCGAATACGAGCCGCGTTGCCGCGACGCTCACGGAGGTAGTACAGCTTGGCGCGACGAACACGACCACGGGTGACGAGCTCGACCTTGACCACGCGCGGCGAGTTCACCGGCCACACACGCTCGACCCCAACGCCGTGGGAGATCTTGCGGACGGTGAACGAGCTGCGTGCGCCGCCGCCCTTGCGGTGGATGCAGACGCCCTGAAAAACCTGGATACGCTCCTTGTTGCCCTCGGAGATCCGCGCGTGCACGCGGATCGTGTCTCCGGGTCGAAACTCAGGAAGCGGCTCGCTTCGGTGCGTGGTCGATTCGATGGACTCGATGATCGGGCTGCTATTGCTCATGGCAGTGCTCTGGAGTCGGCGGCGCGGACTCGGGGTCGGCGAGAATACTCGAAAGCGTCGCGAACACCAGTTCGACGAGCGCGCCGGGGTCAAACGGAGGCTGGGAAGATTCGTCGATCACGGGCGATCGTGCAACTCCCGACGCTGTGAGATCTGCGGGGATCTCGGGCCGCGCGACCGGATCGACGTGGAAGTTGATGTCGGCGGAAGGCCAGGAGTGATCTCCCGAGCCGCTCGGCTCGGGGGCATGGAGGAGTACAACCAGCGGGCTTACCGCGCGTTCGCGCTCATCGAGGCGGAGAAAATCCTCGAGCGCCTCCGGGTCGGACGTGGCCGGAACCGATTTTTCGCGGCTCCGCAACGCGATCCCGAGCATCTTTGGCGCTTGGCCGTGCCGCTGGCGCATCAACCGACGAAGCGCGCGCCGGTTGGCGACTCGCAACACGCCTGCGTGCTTGTCCCCGCCCCAGCCGGCGCTGGCGGCGTCTCCGAGCAGGAGCAGCCCGTTGAGCCGCGGTCGCTGGAGCAGCTTTTCGAGGTCGCGCTGCAGCTCAGGGGTAAACCGGGACGAGTCCCCGGCCAGGGCGAGGTACAGCGGTCGCGCTGCGCGAAGCGCCCGATCTCCCCGTCCTCGACGGAGCTCTGGTCGAACGCTCCATGTGCGTGACCACGACTGCTCGCGCCGCCAACGCTCGATCTCGGCGTGGTTGCCGCGGAGCAGGACGTCCGGCACGCGCTGCTCGCCGAACACGACGGGCCGCGTGTACTGCGGAGGCTCGAGCCAGCGCCCGGTATCGGCGGCGCCTTCGAAGACATCGGCGGCGAAGCTCTCTCGTGCGAGTGACTCGGGATTGCCGATGACGCCCTCGTGCAGACGCGCGACGGCCTCAACGATCGCTAACGCGGCGACCTCTCCGCCGTTGAGCACGAAGTCACCGATCGAGAGCGACTCGTCGACGTGGGCCTCGCGGAGGCGATCGTCAATTCCCTCGTAGCGCCCGCAGATCAACGCGATTCGCGGCCTGGTTGCGAGCTGCTGGGCACGCTGCTGGTCAAACACCGGCGCCGACGGGGTGAGGAGCACGCGGTGCATGGGACCGCGCTGATGAGTGACGGCCTCGAGCGCCGCGAGCACCGGCTCGATCTTGAGGACCATGCCCGGGCCGCCGCCGTACGGCGTGTCATCGACCGTCCGGTGGCGGTCTGTCGTGAAGTCGCGAAAGTTGGTGCAGTGGATCGCCACGCGCCCGCTCTCGAGCGCCTTGCCGATCAAGCCGGCGCGCAGGAACCCGCTGACGGCCTCGGGGAACAGCGTAAAGATCTCGAACTCGAGAACGCCGGTCATGGGGCGTCCTCGAGCTCTTGTTCGTCGGGCTCGAGCGGCCCCGGGAGCATCCCGATCGGCACCTGCACACGGAGCTCGCGCTCGTCCATGTTGTCGATAAAGCGCGGCAGCACCGGGAGCAGCCACGTGTGCCGCGCTCCCTCGGGGGATCTCCAGATGATTTCGAAGAGATCCTGCGGGCCGTTGGCGATAAAGGCTGAGACGACGCCCAAGGCCTGTGTTGTGCCGTCGTCGAGGGTGCGGGTGACCGGCAGCCCGATCGCGTCCGCGAGGTAGAATTCGTCGTCGGCGAGCGGAGGCAGCCGATCGCGCGCGACCCAGAGCACCGCGCCGCGAAGCGCCTCGGCGGCGTCACGACCGTCGACGCCGCTGAGCTTGACGCGCAGCTGCCCCTTGCTCACCACCGGCTGAACAGCGCGGACCTCGTGGGCGCTGCGACGGGCCTCGCGCCTCAATTCGACCGCGAGACCCTCTTGCAGGGTTGTCGAGCCGCGGTTGTAGAGCTTGACCTTGACGACCCCATGGAGGCCATGGGGTCCGACGAGCTCTCCAACTGCCAGGGCCGACGAGTCGGCGTCCTCGCGCTTCATCACGACAGCTCGCGCGGGCTACTCGAGGATCTCGAGCTCGGCCCGCTTGCGGAGCTTCGCGGAGGCCGCGTTGAGGATGGCTCGCATCGCCTTCACCGTGCGCCCCTGCTTGCCGATGACCTTTCCGAGGTCCTTCTTGGCGACGCGAAGCTCGAGGACGACGGTCTGCTCACCGGCGATCTCGGCGACGCGAACTTCGTCAGGGTTATCAACCAGGGCGCGCGCCAGGAACGCAACAAGTTCCTTAAGGGAGATGCTGGCGGAATTCGACATGGTTGCCTCCGAGAAGTGCGAGCGGTGCGAGAGGGAGAACGGGCGAGCGAGGATTGGAGACGTATCGCGCCAAACGCAACGATGTCGTTGCCTGGAGCATTTCACACCAACAGCCGGCGACGAGGCGCGGGGTGTGGTGAGTCTTGGCGCTTGTTCACGCGCCTAGAGCGTTAACAAATACCAGAGATATCGGCGCGTCTGTTGCCTTCGAGCGCTCGTAAAGATCGCGCGGTTCGAGTTCGAACGCGAACTCCAGAGCATGCTCGAAAGCGCAGACGACGGGTTCGCTCAGGCCGTCGCCGTTTCCTTGCGGTGACGAACGATCAGCCGATTAACGGTGTTTGTGGGCTGAGCGCCGACGCCCTGCCAGTAGTCGAGGCGGGCGCCGTTGAGCTCGAGCGTCTTCTTGGCCGGATCGTAGGTCCCGAGTTTCTCGAGAAACCGGCCATCGCGCTTGCTGCGGGCGTCCGCGGCGACGATCCGGTAGAAGGGGCGTTTTTTGGAGCCCATGCGGGCGAGCCTGATTCGGACGGACATCTTTAGAATCCTGAACCTGAGAGTATCGTGGTGAGCTGGTTCGGAGCTGGACCGGGCGAGAGCGCCCGGAGGCTGGGGAACCGTCGATTGCATGAGCGCGGCGAAGGCCAGGCCGAGTTGCCGTGCGCTCGTACAAGCAAGGGGCGTAAAAGAGGCGCGAGGCTACCCGCACGACCCGCTGTGGTCAAGCGAGCGCCGGCTCGCCACGGGTCGCGCTACAGGCTTTGCTCTCCCATCGAACACGGAGTACAGAGCCATGGACTACCGCGATCGTTGAGACGGTAGCCTATCCTGAAGCCCTCGACCCAGTGCGAACTGTGAAGAACCGCGCATTCCTACGCTCCTGGAGCGATCTCCGTCGCCAACGACGAGACCGCGCCCGTCTCCGCCCGATAATTCGCTCGTCGCACGCGGCGCTCATCCCGATGCTGCTCGCGGGCGCGCTCACGGTGGCCTGCGCTGCGTGCGGCACGCGCTCGCCATCGACGACCCCGCGGGATGACACGAAGACCGGCGAGAGCGGACAGGAGACCCCTGCCGCCGAGCAACGACAGGTGATCGACCTGTTCGCCTTCGGACGCGTACTCGGGACCGTCGCTCCGTGCGGCTGCACAACCGAGCCGCTCGGGGGGGTTCAGTACGCGTTCGGCTACATCGAGTCCCACTCCTCGGCCGGCTCGCGACTGGTCATCGAGCCAGGATCGCTGCTGTTTCCGGATCCTGCCCAGGGTGAGGCGCCGACCGATGAGGCCTCGTGGAAGCAGGCCGAGCAGCGCGCGACTCTGCTCACCGATCGCCTGGCGCGGCTCAAGGACGACCTCGTCTCGGGCGTGGGACCGTTTGATGTGTCATCCGAGAGCGGGCTCAAGGCGCTCGAGCAGTGGTCGCTACCGCGGGTCGTGGCCAACGTCCCGTCGCTCGCCTCGGCCGGGGTCGAGTCGCATCGAGTGGTCACGGCGGGCGGGGATCACCCGGTCAAGATCGGCGTGACGGCGGTCCTCAGCCCCGAGTTCGCCACGAGCGAGACGCTCGGAACCGTGGATCCGCCGGCCGAGGCGCTCAAGCGTGAGGTTTCTTCCATGAAGTCTGCGGGAGCGGATCTCACCGTGGTGATCGCCCACGGGCCGTCCTCGCTGGCCGAGACCCTGGCGGACGCGGACACCGGCGTCGACATCATCGTGGTGGCGATCCCGGTGGGCCTCGAGCGCGCGCGGGTCGGCAAGCCGGTCGGCCGGCGCGGCTCGGCGTGGATCCTGGAGCCAGGCGAGAAGCTGCAGAGCGTGACGCACCTGCGCCTCGAGATCAATCGAGGGGCCGCGCCGAAGGGGCTGCCGAGCGCGGACCAGTGGGAGCGCCGCACGCCCGCGTCCGCGCGCGCGCGGGAGCTCGCGCGCCTCGACGAGAAGCTCGAGAAGTTTCGCGCGGACGCCTCCGCCGACCCGAACTTCATCAAGCGACTCGAGCAGGAGCGCGCGAAGCTGCTCGCGGCGATCAAGAGCCCGCCGCCAGCGAAAGCGCCGGTCGCCGCGACCTTCGAACAGGTCAAGATCACCTGTCACCTCGAGGCTGACGCGCCGGCGAAGCAGGCGCTGGCGGCCTACGACGACCAGACCGCGCAGCAGAACAAGGCGCGCTTCACCGGCGTACGCCCACCGGATCCCGCGCCCGGGGAGCCGAGCTACGTGGGCGTCGAGGAGTGCGCAAACTGCCACACCGAGGCGCACGAGCAGTGGCTGACGACGCGTCACGCGGGGGCCTACAAGACGCTGACCGACGGGAACAAAGAGTTCGACCTGACCTGCGTCGGCTGCCACGTCACCGGCTTTCGCGAGCCCGGCGGCTCGGAGGTGGTCGAGAACGAGGAGCTGCAGGCGGTGCAGTGCGAGCAGTGCCACGGCCCCGGGAGCCTGCACGCCGAGGAGCCCGAGAGGAACGGCCAGCCCTACGCGATCACGCTGGATGTCCCGAAGAAAGTCTGCGACGGCTGCCACACGCCTGAGCACTCGGACACCTTCGAGTACGCGGCGTACCTGCGCGACATCGTCGGCGAGGGTCACGGCGTGGACACGCGCAAGAAGCTCGGCGACGGCCCGACGGGGCGTGAACTCCGCCAGGCCGGCTTCGCCAAGGCGGGCGGCTCGTGCATGAAGCACTGAGCTGAGCCGAACAAGCTGAGCCGAACAAGCTGTCAGGGACCGGGCGCTCCGAGCTAGTGTCGACGGCACCCATGCAGCTGCAGCGCGCGCCCTTCCCCTCCCTGGTGGTGACCGCGGACGAACTCAGCGCCCAAGGGGCGTTCGCGGAGGCCCAGGCCGCCTACCTCAACCCGGACCCCCAGACGGTCGCCGAGCTGCGCGCGCGCCTCGAGCGGGAGCGAGTCGGGGTCGTCGCGCACTTCTACATGGGCGCGGAGCTGCAGGGGACGCTCTACGCCTGCGACTGGCCGCACATCCACGTCTCGGACTCGCTGGCGATGGCGGACCGCGCGATCGCGATGGCCGAGGCGGGGATGCAAAACCTGGTGGTGCTCGGCGTCGACTTCATGTCGGAGAACGTCCGCGCGATGGTCGACGCGGCCGGGCACGCGGGGGTCGGCGTGTACCGGGTCTCGCGCGACCCCATCGGCTGCTCGCTCGCCGAGTCGGCTGAGTCGCTGGCCTACGGCGCGTACCTGAGCAAGGCCGCGAAGACGCCGAAGTCGCTGCACGTCATCTACATCAACACGAGCCTGCGGACCAAGGCGCAGGCCCACAACCTGGTCCCGACCATCACCTGCACCTCCTCCAACGTCGTCCAGACCGTGCTGCAGGCCTTCGCGCAGGAGCCCGAGCTGCACCTTTGGTTCGGGCCCGACACGTACATGGGCGCGAACCTCGAGGCGATGTTCAGCGGCCTCGTCGAGCTCAGCGACGAGGAGATCCGCGCGCTGCACCCGGCCCACGACCGCCGCTCGATCGCGGCGCTGCGCGGGCGCTTCAACTACTTCAAGCAGGGCAACTGCGTGGTCCACCACATGTTCGGCGACGACGTGGTGGCGCGGGTGCGCGACGAGTACCAGGACGCCATGGTGACCGCGCACCTCGAGGTCCCCGGCGAGATGTTCCGGCTCGCGCTCGCGGCCCAGCGAGCGGGCCGCGGCGTGGTCGGCTCGACCTCGAACATCCTGCGCTACATCACCGGCCAGATCGCCGCGGCCGCCCAGGACCCCGGCGCGCCGCGCCGCCTGAAGTTCATCCTTGGCACCGAGTCGGGGATGGTGACCGCGATCGTGCGCGAGATCCGACAGGTTCTAAGAGACAGCAAGGCGAAGGGCGGGCGCGCGGACATCGAGGCCGAGATCGTGTTCCCGGTCGCGAGCGAGGCGATCGCTACGACCCAGGATCCGGAGCTGCCGATCGTACCGGGGGTCGCGGGCGGCGAGGGCTGCTCGACGGCGGGCGGCTGCGCGACCTGTCCGTACATGAAGATGAACTCGCTGGACGCGATGCTCGACGTGCTCGACAAGCTCGGCGCGGGCGGGGACGCGGGCCTGGGCGCGCTCGAGCCCCGCAAGTACAGCGAGACGCTCGCGGGGCGGTCCGTCGCGGCGCTGGGCAGCGAGCCGATCCTCCACATGCGCGGCTTTCAGAAGACCGGCGCGCTGCCGCCGGCGCTGCTCGACGATCTGCGAAGCCGGGTCCCTCGGGCCTGAGAGCTCAGAGCAGCGTGTCCCCGACGACGCGCTCGCGGAGCAGCCGCCAGGCCTCGTGCTCGGCGCGCGCGCGGGTCATGCCGCCGTCGTACTCCATGATCGCGGCGCGCTCCTCCCACGCCTCGCGCCAGAATTCGGGCCAGCGCCGCGGGTCGTCGTCTCCCCAGGGCGCGGACCGCCTGGGTCTTCGAGACGAGGGGGCGCGCGAATTCGACATGCTCACAGAGACCTGTCTCCGTGAGCATATCGATTCTCCGGCCTCGTCTCCCGCCTGGTTTCCGCGCGCGCGCGCTCACTCGATCGAGGTCAGGCCCTCGCAGGTCTCGACCGCGTCGTCGGGGACGGTGCCGAGGCCGAGCGCGCGGATCAGCTCGCCGACGTAGTCGCGGTAGTCGACGAGCCAGCCGTTGACGGCGCAGGCCTGCCAGAAGCCGGTGTTGACCGCGGAGCTGAGCGCCTGCTGAAACCGCTCCCACGGGCTGCCCTTGGTCGCCTCGCGGTTGAGCGCCGCGTTGGCGAACTCGTGCAGGCGGTCGCTGAAGCCCGAGTCTTTGTCGCTGCCCTCGAACTGGATGACGCCGATCGGGCTGGTCCCGCGATCGCCGACGAGCGGCACGCAGACGACCCAGTCGTGCTCGGGCGACTCGATGTGACCGGCCCGCTCGCGCAGATAGACGAGCGCGTCTTTGGTGGGCGGGGCGTTGCGCGTCCACGCGGCCGGGCGGTTGAAGCGAAACGCGTGCCCGGCGATGCCGGCGCCGCAGGCGAAGTGATGAGACCACTGCCGGTTCGGGAAATTGCCGAACGCGGTGAGCAGCAGGCGACGGCGCTCGTCCCAGAGCAGCCCGCTCCACAGCAGGTCTTCGGTCTTGACCGAGAACACCGCGTCGATCGCGACCGCGATCGACTCGGCGAGCTGCAGCGCGAGCACGGGGCCGCGCTCGCGGTCGCCGCGGCAGCGATCGAGCAGCTTGCTGGCGATGCGCCCGGCGGTGTAGTCGAGCCGGCTGCCCTCGATCTTGGGCCGGTAGGAGATCGCGTAGCGATGCCCGACGATCGGCGCCTCGATGCGCAGCTCGAGGTCGGTCTCGCTGCTGACCGCGAGCGCGCAGCGCCGCTCCTCGGAGGGCACGCGCTCCCAGAGGAGCGCTTGATGGTGCTCGACCTGCTTCTCGACGCGCAGCTCTACGGTCTCGGGGTCGACGATCGGCTCGTCGGAGGTGAAGCGCAGCTCGAGCGCCTTGCACGGGAAGCGCACGACGTGCGAGCGCAGGACCGTGGTCGCGCGGGTCGAGTCGCCGGCGGTGGAGTCGCTCGCGAGCGCGAGCTCGGCCCGGGTCAGCGGCAGGAAGCTGGAGGCCTGGTAGCCCCAGCTGAGGTCGGTGCGCCGGTAGTCGGGCGGGTAGAGCGTGTAGCGGATCGCGCCCTCCTGGGTGGTGCTCCGTCTGACCTCAAAGCCAGGAGCGGTGCTGCGCGGCGGGTCGCCGCGGGCGTCGCAGACCGGGGGGCCGATCTCGGCGATCTGGATCGGCCGCGGACACATCAGGCCCTTGATGTTGACGCGGACGCTGGAGATGCCGTGGACGTCGAGGTGGTAGTGCCGGCTGTGGCGACGGGCCGAGACGACCCGGTGATCTCGCTCCTGCGGCCGCGTCAGCGAGAACGAGCGCGCGGGCCGTGGGGTGTAGGCGCTGACGTCACCGGTGCGCTCGTAGACCTGGACGTGGGCCTGGTGCGGGTAGAGCTGGACGATCGAGAACTGCTTCCCGACCGCGTCGGGGCGATGGTCTTGGTTGGCGCCGAGCGAGCCGGTCGAGACCAGCACGAAGCGATCGGTGAGCCAGCCGAGCTGTGCGGCGGCGGCCTTGTGCGTGTGGCCGTGAAAGCCGACCTGGTAGCCGGAGACGATGAGCTCGCCGACGTCAGCCTGGCTGAGGTAGTCAGGCCGGTAGCTGTCGCTGTGGGTCCCGTGGTGCCAGACCGCGACGCGCAGCAGGCCGGCGGAGTGCTCGTTGGCGTGGACGGCGGCGTTAGCGATGGACTCGCGCGCGATCGCGGCGCCGGTCCAGTAGCGGTCGTTGAGGAAGCAGGAGTTGAAGCCGTAGAAAGCGACCTGGTCCTCGGGGAAGACGTGCGCGGACCAGTCGTTGCCCTCGCGAGCGTCCTGCAGGTCGAAGCGTCGGCACGGCTCGGCGTCGAGCGCGTCGCCGTAGAATTCGTTGAGGAAGCGCTGGACGTTGGCGAAGCGGTTGCCGTGCTTCTCGTCGTGCAGGCGCAGCCACTCGATGTGGCCGAAGCGGCTCATGATCTGGCGAACGCCGGCGCGCGCGGGGTCACGGCGATAGCGCTGGATCATCCGCTCGAGCCGCGCCGGGCCGCCCTCGCTCGCGAGCATCTCAGAGACGACGAGCGGCTCGCCGAGGTCTGCGGTCCAGTCGACATCGTGATTGCCGGGGACGAGGATGACGCGGCGGCGATCGTCGGGCTCGCGGAGGTAAGGCTGGATGTGCTCGCGGATAAACGCGAGCAGCTCCTCGTACTCGGACCAGTGCGCGCGCGCGGCGAGGTCGCCGCTGATCACGATGAAGTCGAAGCGCTGCTCGGAGTCCGGCAGCTTGCGGATCGCCGCCTGCGGTCCGCCCCAGATCGCTTTAAGCGTCTCGGCGGCGCTGCCGCGGTGGAGGTCCGAGAGATGAAGGATTCGCATGTTGAGTGGGGCGCGATCGTGATTGTACCGCCACGTCCGCGCGTCGCTTGATCGGGATCAGACAACGGGCGCGCCGTACACTTGTTTTCAAATTATAAAATTCGAAATCGCTGTACATGCACGCGAACGAGGATGCCGCTAAGGGTAAGGTTTTTTTTATAAGTCCTGAAACCACAAAAAAACGCCCTCCTCCCGCGGGGGGCGTCCTGTGCAGACCACACGATGTAGATGGATGTAGATAGGGGCTGAAGACGATCAGCGGCTCGGGGCGGGCTTGGCGGTCAGCGTCGGGCGAATGACCGCGCTGGCGGCGGGCTGGGAGACGCGTCGGCGCGCGCGCCGGGGCCCGGGTGCGTCGCGCTCGCGGTGGAGCAGCGCCTGGGCGGCCTTGCAGGCCTTCTCGACGGCGGTTCGATCGACGGTCAGTGACTCGGGCAGCAGGGCGACGCCCCCTTCAAGGTCCGGCATGGACGCTTCCTCTCGCGTGGTGGTGCTCCTCTAAGTAACGCAGCTCGCCGCCGGTGCGTCAAGTCCGCGTACGAATTCGCGGGGCAGGGGCGCGCCGCGGCGCGTTCACGACGCCGCGCGGCCGACCGCGAGCTAGGCGGCGGCGTGCTCCGAGCCGGGCAGCGTGATGATGTGCGCGGCGGGAACGCGCGCGCGCGCGAGCTCGACGAGATGCCGGTGACAGGTGAGCACGAGCACCTGCGTCACCTCGGCGAGCGCGAGCAGGGCCTCGAGGGTTCGACCCGCGCGCTCGTCGTCGAAGGTCACGAGCGCGTCGTCGAGGATCAGCGGGAGCGGCTCGGCGCGGCCGCAGTGCTCGAGCACGTAGGCGAGCCGGATCGCCAGGAACACCTGCTCGCGCGTGCCGGTCGAGAGCGACTCGGGTCGTCGTCGTCGTCCGTCTTTGCCGATGATCGCGAGCGTGTCGGCCTCGGGCTCGGGCTCGACGCGGACGTGACGCCCGCCGGTGATCAGGGCGAGCAGCCGCGAGGTCTCGGCGATGATCGCCGGCTGGTGCTCGCGGGCGTGCCGCTCGGTCACGGCGTCGAGGATGCTGCGCGCGAGCCGGGTGGTCGCGTAGCGCTCGACCTGGTCACCGAGCTCGGCGAGCAGCTCTTGCTCCTCGGCGCCGAGCCGCGCGGCCGCGTCGCCGCCGAGCTGCTCGAGCTCACGCTCGAGCTTGCCCTTGCGCTCGACCTGCTCGGTGCGCTGGTCGTCGAGTCGCTGGATCTCGGCGGACAGGCGCTCGCGCTCGGCCAGCAGCTGATCGTGCCGGGCGAGCTGCAGCTCGCGCTCGAGCGCCTCGCGCTCGTCGCCGACCCCGAGGGCGCGGACGAGGTGGGTCTCGAGGTCGGCGCGCCGACGCAACGCGCGGGCGCGCTGGAGCGCTCGCTCGGCCTCTCGTCCGAGCGCTCGCTCATCGCTGCAGCCGGCGGCGCGGAGCAAGGTAGCGAGTTCCTCCTCGAGCTCCGCGAGCGCGCGCTCGAGCCGCGCGAGCCGACGACGTCGCTCCTCGAGCTGCTCCTGGGTGTGGAGCCGGGCGGTCGCGGCCGCGCGCGCGTCCTCGAGGCGACGCGCGAGGGACTCGGTCCAGCGCTCGAGCGAGGTCGAGGTCGAGGTCGAGGTCGAGGTCGAGGTCGAGGTCGAGGTCGAGGTCGAGGTCGAGGTCGAGGTCGAGGTCGAGGTCGAGGTCGAGGTCGAGGTCGACGCCGCGAGCCGCTCGCGCAGCGCCTCGGCGTCGCGGTCGAAGCCGGTTAACTCCGCGACCGCCGAGGCGTGGACGCGCGCGTCCTGGGCGAGCTCGAAGGCGCGGCGCGCCAGCAGGGCGAGCTGCTCGGCGCGAGCCAGCGCGACCGTCGGCTCCAGCGTCTCGATGTCGGTGATGCCCGCCGCGTTAAGGAACATGTCGTCAAGCGCAGCTCGCAGCTCACGCGCCCGGGCCCGCGCGAGCCGGAGCTCTTCCTCGGCCCGCGCGCGCGCCGTCGCGAGCACCCGCGCGCGCTCTTGCGTGGCCTCGAGCCGCCCGCGCAGCGCCTGGCGCTCGCGCTGCCGGTTGCGCAGCGCGAGCACGAGCGACGGCCAGCCCTGCCCTGCGGCGTCAGAGGTCTCGGGGTCTCGCTCGAGCGTCGTCCGGGCCCGCGCCATGAAGCCCTCGGCGTCGCCGCGCAATTCCTCGACCGCGCGCGCCGCCTGCACGCGATGGACCATGAGATCCTGCAGCTCGAGCACCTGCATGCGCCACGCGAGCATCTCGGCGGGGATGCTCGACGGCGTGATCCCGGCGGTCTCCCACAGGGCCCGCCAGTCCCGCGCCCACTCGCGCCGCGCGTCGTCGTGGGCCCGCTGCGCGGCGTCGTGCTGCTCGAGCAGCGCTTCGAAGCGGGCGAGCTGACGCTCGAGGGCCAGGCGCTTGGCGATCTGCTCGGCGGCGTCGCGCATGCGATCGGCGAACTCATCGGCGGCCGTCACCGCCTCGGCGTAGTCGGTCGCGAGCTGCTGCCCGTGACTGCGGTCGAAGAGATCCGCGGGCGCGTAGGAGACCCCGGCGCCCCAGGCCTGGCAGACGCCGGCCCAGAGCTGCTCGCGGCGCCCGCGGAGCGTGGCGAGCTCACGCGGGTCGGGGACCTGCTCGGCGGCGAGCAAGACCTCGAGCTCGGCGCGCGTGGCAGCCAGCTGACGCCGCGCGTCCTGGGCCGCGAGCTCGTTGGTCGCGCGCGCCTGCTCGAGCGCCTGCTGCTGCGCCTGCGCGGCCCGGATCGCCGTGGGCGAGGGCAACACGAGCGCGCGCGGGCTGCCGTCGTCTTCGACCAGCGGGGGCGGGCGCGGCTCGAGCTGGACGCGCTTGAGCTCGACGCTGGTGTCCACACGCAGCTGCTCCAGCTCGCGCTGGGCGATGGTCTGACGACGCTGCTGGGCGTCGTCGAGCTCGGCGAGCAATTGCTCGAGCGCGGGGTCGGGTCGACCGCGCGCGCGCAGCGTTGCGAGTTCGCGCTCGAGCTCGGCGGACTCCCGGGTGAAAGCAGCGGCGTCGCGCTCGAGACGGTGGACCTGGTCGGCGGCCGTCGACCAACGGTCACAGGCGGCGCGCAGGCGCGAGAGCAGCTCTCCACCGTCGCGCCAGCGCGCGAGCTCCTCGTCCGCGCCCGCTTCGACGCCGAGACGCTCCTGCTCCGCGTGCAGCGCTCGCCTGCGTTGGTCGAGCTCGCCCTGCAGCCGCGGCGCGCTCGCCCGCGCCCGCGCGATCGTCTCGGCGCGCTTGGCCAGCCGCGTGATCGTCCCGGCCTCCGCGAGGATCGGCTCGTCGACCGCGAGCCGCTCGATCCGCGCGAGCAGGCGCTCGACATCGTCGGCGAGCCCACCGCGCTCGCGACGGCGCTCCCGCAGCTCGGCGAGCAGGGTCTGAACGCGGGCCGCCTCGTGCTCGGCGAGCGCGCTCTGGAGCTCGGGCTGGGCGAGCTGACGGTCCCGCGCGCGCGCCTCGTGAAAGTCCTCGAACGCGCCGAGCAGCGCCCGCAGCCGCGCGACGCGCTCGCGGGCGCGCAGCAGCGAGGTGTCGGCGCGCTCGATCTCGGCGCGGGTCTCGCTGAGCCGCTTGGTCAGCCCGAGGTACTGGCTCTGCTGAAAGGTCGCCGCGCGCAGCGACGCGCGCGTGGTCTTGAGCTGCGCGAGGGTGTGGTTGATCGCGGGGTTCTTGCCGCGCGGCTTAAACAGCTCCTCGGCCTCCAGCTCGAGCCGACGCTTGAGCCCGCGGATCGCGTCGCCGCTGCCGCCGAGCGAGCTGCCGCCGATGACCTCGCGCAGGCCGGCGACGCGCAGGATCTCGGAGCCCCGCTGCAGGTCCTGCTGGGTGAAGCCGAACAGCGAGCTGTAGAGCGCGCGGTCGATGCCGCCGAAGTACTCCGCGAGCGCGCCGGCGCCGACGGGGCGCTCCTCGGGGCCGTCGCGGATCGTGCCGACGAGCGAGGCCTTGCGCCGCTTGAGCCGCTGCAGGTCGAGCGAGCGACCGTCCTGGTCGCGCAGGCGGGCGCGGATCGACATCGCGCGCAGGTCGAAGCGAAACCCGTAGGGCGTGCGCTCACCGACCCCAAAGAGCAGGTCGTGGATCGCCTGCAGCAGCGTGGTCTTGCCGGCCTCGTTGGGCCCCTGGACGATCACGAGCGGGCGCGAGGGCGGGAGATGCAGCGCGAGCTTTTCGAATTGGCCGTAGCGCTCGAGGCCGAGGTACTCGAACCTCACGCGCGCGGCTCCAGATCGTCGACCGCGGCAGCGCTGGCGTCGACGCCCAGCGACAGGGCCCCGAGCAGGCGCGACTCGATCTCGGCGAGCTGATCACGGACCTGCTCCGCGCTGTCGGGGCGCTGCTCCATGTACTGCGCGACGCCGGCCGAGACCGGCGCGAGGGCTTGGAGGTGATCGGCGAGCGCGCGGTCGTCGACCGCCAGCCGCGCGAACTCATCGCGCAGCGCCTGGTGCAGCGCGAGCAGCTCTTGCGAGGGCGCGCCGCGCTGACGCGGGCGGGTCGAGAACCGGATCTTCTCCGGCCAGACGTCGCCGAGATCGGCGGCGACGGCCCGGATCTGCGACTGGATCGGCGCCGGGTTCGCGGCCAGTCGCGCGTGCAGCCGCGTCGCGCCGGTCACGACGATCCGGGCGATCACCGGGCGACCCCCGGCGTCGTGGACGACCTGGGTCAGCCGCCGACGCACGCGGTCGAGCAGGCCCTCCAGGGTGTCAGGCGCGTCGGTCTCGACGGCCGCCGCCTCGGCTGGCGCGGCGCCGAAGGCCGCCACCTGCGGACCGAGCGGGATCACGAGCTCGGCCCAGCGCAGCACGTCCATGTCGCGGTGACGCACGTCGGTGATGCGCCCGTCCTCGACCGTGATCGCGGTGCAGCCCTTGGCCCCGGTCTCGCGCACGTGTCGACCCTGCAGGTTGCCCGGGTACACGACCCACGGCCGCGTGTGCAGCACGCCGCGCTTGTGGACGTGGCCCAGCGCCCAGTAGTCGTAGCCGTGACGCACGAGCTGGCTGACCGTGCAGGGCGCGTAATTCTTGTGCTCCGAGGCGCCGACGGCGTTGGTGTGCAGCGCGCCGATGTTGAGGAGTCCACGGCGCGGGGGCGGGTAGCCCTCGGCGAGGTTGTCGACGACGACCCGCGAGATGTAGCTCTGGCCGTGGACGGCGAGGCCGAGCGACTCGAGCTCCACGGTCTCGGGCGCCTCGGCGGAGAGCACGTGCACGTGATCCGGCAGCGGGATGTGCCGCGCCAGGGTCGACTCGGCGTCGTGGTTGCCGTGGAGCATGATGACGCGCGCGCCGACATCCCGCAGCCGCGCGAGCTGACGGACGAAGAACAGGCCGGTGTTGAAGTCGCGCCACTCGCCGTCAAACACGTCCCCGGCGAGGATCAGCAGCGCCGCCGAGCGCTCGAGGCAGTCGTCGATCAAGCGGACGAAGGCGCGGCGCGTGGCCAGGCGAATGTCCGCGACGGGCGCGCCTTCGATGCGCCCGAGCCCGCGGAGCGGGCTGTCGATGTGTAGGTCCGCAGCGTGTACGACGAGCATGATGCGCGTGGGCTCCCTCGGGCTTTTTGACGATCCTGTGAGGATGCCCGAACGGTGATCCTGCAAAGGGTTACACGCCGCGGATCGAGGGGCCAGCCCCTGGAAAAATCTCACGCGGTCGCGCCGGCCGCGAGGGATCTGCTCCGTCGCGATCGACGCAGGTGTCTGCAGATCATCCGGCCGCGTGGTCTGATCCTGATCGAGCGCGTCTGATACGATGGCGCACGATCGAGGCTCGCCCTGCGCGGCCTGGATCGTGACCCGATCCGACAGACCAGAGAGGCTCATGGGCGACCGGCACGACTCATCCCGCACCGTTCAGGAGACCGCGCGGGTCATCCTTCGCTACCTGCGCGAGAACCCCGACGGGGCGACCAAAGACCAGCTCTCGCAGCGCGCGGGCGTGGCGGGCGTGACCGTGCAGCGAGCGCTGAAGTACATGCGCGAGAACTGGGACGCGCCGCTCGAGTTCCGCCACGGCAGCAAGCACTGGCACCTGCTCGATCGTCACTTCACGCTGCCGCTGACCGACCCCGAGCCCGAGGACCTCAACGCCGTCGTGTTCGCGGCCGCCCTGCTCGCGCCGGTCGCCGACGAGGAGCTCAACATCCGCGTCAACCGGCTGATCGAGCAGATGGACGCGGCGGTCGAGGAGCGGCGACAGAACGCCGACACCCACAAGATGCGCCCGCGCAGCGTGACCTCGACGGTGACCACCGGCTCGATGGTCGACTCGCGCCTGGTCTCGAAGCTGGTGCTGGCGATCGGCAAGTCCGTCGTCCGCGTCGAGTACGACAGCCCCTGGTCGGGCACGCGCAAGACCCACGACATCGAGCCGTGGCAGCTGCGGATCCACGACGGCTCCATGTACATGCGCGCGTACTCGCGGACCTACAGCGAGGCGCGGAGCTTCCGCGTCACCCAGATCCTCCACGCGCGCGTGCTCCCGAGCGAGGCGCCGCGCGCCGTGATCCCGCCCAAGCACAAGCTGTGGGGGAACGCCGACGGGGGCTTCGGGATCGACAGCGACCGCCCGGGCGTGGCGACCCTGCGGATCCGCGGCGGCGTGGCTCGCTGGGTCAGCCGCATGCAGTGGGACCCGGCGCAGCAGGACCGCTGGATCGAGGCCCGCGAGCTGCTCGAGCGCACGGTCCCCTACCACTCGTGTCGCGAGTTCGCGCGCCGGCTGCTGAGCATCATCGACGGCCTCGAGTCGGTCGAGCCGGCCGAACTGCGCGAGGAGGTGCTCGGCCGCACGCAGGGCTTCCTCGAGCGCGTCGCCAGCCGCGCGTCCGAATAAGCCCCAAAGGCCAGCTTTGCGCAGGACCTGATCCCCACGAGATCAGGCGCGCGTGACAGAGTGATCATGGACGCGGGGCGGACCCCCCGCGTCGCGGGCAGGGCGATATTGTGTGGTGATTCGCCCGTGTGAGCGGGCGCGCGACGCCTGGCACCGTCGCGCGCTCGCTCACAGCCCGCATCTATGTGGCCGCTATCCAGCGTTGTATCGAGCTGTCTGTTTAAACCTGACCGTTGGATCGTTATCGCTATCGCCTGGTCACGCCAGCGCGCGTGAAGAGACCGTTTGAAGAGACCTTGAACAATTCTCCGCTCGGGCGCGCTCGGTCTCCCGCCAAAGGTCTGGCATATGGGAGCAAAGGGAGCGTGGGCGTGGGGCCGAGCCGCGCCCGAGCATCTTTTTTCAAATTTTTTTCACGGTGATCGGGCGCTACACTGCCGCGCATGTCGCTCTGGGATGTTCCTCGTCGGACCTGCGGGCTCGCGCTCGGGCTCGCGGTGAGTCTCGCGTTCGCGCTCGTCGCGTGCGAGCCGAGCGAGCCGGACGCGGGCGAAACCGCGCCCTCGAAAAAACCGGCCGCCGCGAGCGCGGAGGCCACGGTCGGCTACGACCTGCGACGTCTGCGCCCGCGCAACGAGGAGCCCCTCGAGGCGATGTTTGAGCGGATGCGCGCGCAGGCGCTGAAGGACGACAAGCGCGTCGCGGTCCTGTTCAGCGCCGACTGGTGCGAGCCCTGCAAGCGCCTCGACGCCGAGCTGGGCAACACCCACCCGGCCGCGCAGATCGGCGATGTCCGGATCCTCGAGCTGAAAGAGGAGGACTGGCAAGACGCGACGCGGCTCGACGAATTCAACGGGCTGCGCACGCGCTGGTACCCCAAGACCGGCACCTACCCGGTGCTCGTGCTGCTCGACAAAGACGGCGCGAAGGTCGAGGAGATGAAGGAGGCGATCGAGCGCCTCACGGGCGAGGGCGTCGAGCCGACGCTCCCCAACTGGTTCGCCGGCACCCGCGCAGGCTGAGCGCGGATCGCCGCGCTGCCCGCCCGCGCGGGCCGAACGGGCCCAGCTTCGCCGGAATCTTCACCTCGCGCGGCGCGTACGTTATGCACTGCGCATGCGTCCTCCGATCGCCACCGCGCTGCTGCTCGCCGCGCTCACGGGGTGCAACACGGAGGGGCCCCCCGCGACCGGCGCCGACGCGGCGCCGCACACCCAATCGAGTCACGTCGTCGCCGGGGCTCCTGCCGACCCGAGCGAGCCCGCCGCCGGCGCGTCGCAAGCGACCGGCGCGCTCGTCGTCGCCCAGGCCACGACCGTCGCCGCGAACGCGGCCGGCGACGAGCCCACGGCCGCGCTTGACCTCCCCCTCGACACCCCGCCCGATCTCCCCGCCGAGCCGGAGCTCGCCGGGAACACCCCGCCCGAGGACTACGGGGTCATGGTGTTCCCGGATCCCGCGCCCCAGCGCGAGGCGCTCGTGGTCCACGCCGCCGCCGGCTACGAGGTCGTGAGCGTCTACTCGAAGCCCGACGTGGAGTCCGAGAAGCTCGGCTACCTGCGCATCGGCACGCGCGTGATGGTCGGCGAGAAGATCGACGGACCGGGCTGCAAGAAGGGTTTTTATCCCCTGCCGACCGGCGGCTACGCGTGCGCGAGCAAGGGCCTGATGGTCTCGACCGACAAGGCGCCGTACATGTCCTACGTCCCGCCGGCGCCGCGCGTCGACCAGGCCATGCCCTACGACTACGGCTACGTGCGCAAGTGGAACGCGCCGATGTACTGGCGCGTCCCGACCGAGAAAGAGCTCGAGGAGGCCGCCGCCCAGCGAGCGGTCCGCGAGTCCGAGCGCACCGGCGTCCCGCTGCCCAGCGAGGGCGGCGGCGACACCGACACCGACGGCGACACCGACACCGGCGCGGCGGAGCCACCCGAGCCGGAGGAGCCGCCCGAGCCCATCAAGCTCCCGCTCAGCCCCGCCGAGCCCTGGCTTGAGAAAGGCTACTTCCTGAGCCTCGCGGGCAAGGAGGAGAAGGGCAAGTTCTGGCGGACCGCCCGCGGCGCGATCGTCAAGACCTCGGACGTCTACGGCTACAAGCCCAAAGACTTCGAAGGCCACGAGCTCACGGAGGAGATGAACTTCCCCTTCGCCTACGTGAACAAGAAGTCCACGCGCCTGTTCGAACTCAACGAGGACGGCAAGCTCAAGGTCAAGGGCAGCCTCGAAAAGCGCGAGTTCATCGATCTCAGCGAGGAGACCGAGATCAACGGCAAGGCCTACATGATGACCACCGACGGCCTGCTGGTCCGCAAAGACCACCTGCTGATGCCCGACCCGCAGGCGCTGCCCAAGGGCCTCGACCCGTGGGACCGGTGGATCGACGTGAGCCTCGACAAGCAGCTCTTGGTCGCCTACGAGGGCACCAAGCCGGTCTACACGACGCTGATCTCGAGCGGCAAGAAGAACAAAGAGGAAGAGACCTTCGAGACGCCCAAGGGTCGCTACCGGGTCTCGAGCAAGCACATCTCGACGACGATGGACGGCGGGACCGCCTCGGACGGGAACTACTCGATTCAGGATGTCCCCTGGACCATGTTCTTCCAGGGCAGCTACGCGCTCCACGGCGCGTTCTGGCACCGCAGCTTCGGCCGCCAGCGCAGCCACGGCTGCGTCAACCTGGGCCCCAGCGACGCGCGCTGGCTGTTCAACTGGACCACGCCGCTCCTCCCGGAGGGCTGGCACGGCGTCAACGCGACCGACGACGCGCCGGGCACGACGATCATCATCCGCGACTGAGCGGCGGCGATAAACTCAGGCGAAGGCCGGCCGGCGGGTGACGAGCGCGTCGTGCAGCGCCCGGACCGTGTCGGCGCGCCGGTCGGCGTCGACGAGAAACGAGAGCGTGCGCGTGTCCGTGAGCAGCTCGTGGAGCGCGGCGCCGCTGCGCTCGACGGTCTCCACCGCCGACGCGATCAGGTCGGGGCGCTCCTCCAAGCCCGCGCCGATGCAGCTCACCAGCGCGCGCCCTTCCTCCACGCGCAGCGCGTCCGCGCTGCCGAACGCGCGCTCCACGAGGGCGCGCGCGTGCCCGAGCACCTCACCGGCGTCCTCGCGCTGCGTCCGCGACAAGAGGCCCGCGAAGCCGCGCTGGTGGACCCGGAAGAACCGCAGACCCCAGCGCCCCGCCGCCCGCGCGAGCTCGGCCCGCGCCGCGGGGGAGAGCGACGCGCCGTCGGGCGTCCAGGCGCTGAGCCGCGCGACGTCGGCGTCGGCCGTGACCGCGAGCACGCCGGGCTCTCGCGCGGGGTTGAGCCGGATCACCGTCTCGCCCGTCACCGCCGGATCGCTGTGCCGGGCGAAGATCGCGATCCCGCGCTCCTCGGCGAGCTGCACCGCCTGGGCGTGGAGAACGCGGGCGCCGGCGCGCGACAGCGCCTGCATCTCCTCGTAGGACAACGCGTCGATCCGCCGCGCCTCGGGGACCTCCCGCGGGTCCGCGCTGTAGACCCCGTCGACATCGCTGTAAATCTCGCAGTCAGCGCCGAGCGCCGCCGCCAGGGCGACCGCGGTCGTATCCGAGCCGCCGCGCCCGAGGGTCGTGACCTCACGCTTGTAGCTCACGCCCTGAAAGCCGCCGACGATGACGATGTGCCCCGCCGCGAGCTCGTCCTGAATGCGGAACGGACGCACGTCGATGATCCGCGCGCGCCCGGCCTGGTGATTGGTGATGATCCCGCACTGCGAGCCCGTCAAGCTGATCGCGCGCCGACCCAGGGCCTCGATGGCGATCGCCAAGAGCGCCATCGAATTGCGCTCGCCCGTGGTCATGAGCATGTCGAGTTCGCGCGCGGGCGGCGGGTCCATGAGCGCGCGCGCCTGCTCGACCAGACGGTTCGTGGTCTTCCCCATCGCCGAGACCACCACCACCACCGGGCCGCCCTCGGCGCGGGCGATCACCCGGGCGGCGACCCGGCGCAGACGCTCGAGATCGGCGACGCTGCTGCCCCCGAACTTCATCACCACGTTCGCGGATCGCTGCGACGCTCGCACGGCGCCCTTTATACCCGCATACCGGCCTGGTTCGTCCGTCCAAGCACCCGCGATCGCGCAAGCGCCTGCGCATGTGAGCTTGCCCGTGCGTCGTTCCTCACACGGTCGCTGGGCGCACGACGGCCGTGCTTGACGCCCTTGGGGCTCGCCGATACAACCGCCTCGCCCTGCCGGGAGGGTGGTTTTGACCTGTTTCGGTCGCCCTCACACCACCGGTGAGGCGTACCGTACGCGATGGAACCAACGCCTTGGGATCCCGAAGACGTCGAGCGTCGCCTTGACGCGGATGGCCGACTGCTGACCGGGGCGGACTCCGCTCCTCCCCCACTCCCTCCGGGTCTCGACCTGCGCGCGCTCTACAAGGCCATGGTTCGCGCGCGTCGACTCGACCTCGCGCTCGCGCGCTACGGTCTCCCGATGTGGGCCGCGAGCGCCGGCGAGGAGGCCGTCACGGTCGCCTGCGCGACGCTGGCCCACGACGTGGAGTGGATCTTCCCCGGCGTCCGCGACCTCGCCGTCGCGCTGACCCGCGGCGCCGACCTCGACGAGCTGTTCGCGCAGCTCCTCGGACATCGGCACGCCGGCCCGGCCGGCACCGCCGGCGCGCCGGATCAGCGCGTAGCGCCGGTGCCCGAGACGCTCGGCGTCCACCTGACCCTCGCGGCAGGTCGCGCGCACGCCGAGAAGCTCGCCGGCACCCGCCGCGCGGCCGTGGCGCTGCTCGGCGAGGGCCTGTGCTCGACCGGCTACTACCGCGAGGCGCTCTCGCTCGCCGTCGCCTGCGACCTCCCGCTGGTGCTCGTCTGCAAGAGCCAGGTCTGGCCCGACGGCGCGCCGCTCGAGGCCGGCGTGTTCGGCGATGGCGTCGGCGTCCGCGCCCGCACCCTGGGGCTGTGGTCACGGCAGGTCGACGGCGCGGATGTCATCGCGGTCGCGGCCGCCGTCAGCAAGGCGCTCGAGCGCGCCCGGCAGGGCCACGGCCCCGCGCTGGTCGAGGCCGTCGTCACGCACATGCAGCACAAAGACGCGCCCGCCCACCGCGACCCGGTCGAGCGGCTGCGACGTCACCTCGACCACGCCGGCGTCTGGACCTCGACCTTTCAGGACGTCATCGAGGCCGAGATCCGCGGACACATCGCGCGCGCCCACGAGCGCGCGCAGGAGCACGGGAAAGGCGGCGCGGCGTGACCGACATCAACGTCCTCGAGCGGCTCAACATCGAGCTCGCCACCCTCCTGCGCGAAGACCCGCGCCGCGTCCTGCTCGGCGAGGACGTGCTCGACGGCGGCATGCTCGGGCTCTCGCGCGCCAGCGTCCGCGACGAAGCCCTGGCCGACCGAGTCCTCGGCGCGCCGATCACCCCGCTCGCCGCGCTCGGTCACGCCGGCGGGCTCGCCCACGCCGGGCGACGGCCGATCGTCGCGCTGCCCAGCGCGGCCGCGCTGCTCGACGGTATCGCCCCGCTCCGCGAGCTCACGCGCGAGACCGACTCCTTCGGCGACGCCTCCTCCTGCGACGTGCTGCTGCTCGCGCCCTCGGGCCCTGGCTTCGGCCTCGGAGGCGATCACGCGCTCGCGCTCGAGTCCATGCTCGCCATGACCGGCGCGCGGGTGCTCGCGCTCGCCGAGCCGACCGAGGCCGTCGCGCTGCTGCGCGCCGCCGCCGACTTCGACGCCCACAGCGGCCCCGCGATCCTGCTGCTCCCGCGCTCGCTGCTGCTGGCCGCGCTCGACGAGGACGCCTTCTACGAGAGCCTGCCCCGCGAGCTCCACGCCGCGCGCCGCGTTCGCGGCGGTGACGGTGCGCGCGCGACCGTGTTCTGCTGGGGCGACAGCGTCGCGCCGAGCGTCGCCGCGGCCGCGCGCAGCGAGCACGACATCGCCGTCATCGATGTCGCCAGCCTCGCGCCCCTCGATCGCGCCGCGCTCGTCGACGCCGCGCGGCAGACCGGCAAGCTGGTGATCGCCCACAGCGGCGCGCCGCGCCTGGGCGTCGCCAGCGAGCTCGCGGCGCTGTTCGCCGACGAGGCGATCCTGCACCTCGACGCCCCGATCGTGCGCGTCTCAGGCCGGCAGGGGCTGCCGTACCCCGACGAGGCCGGCGCGTGTCCCTCCGTTCAGGCGATCGCGGACGCGATCGACCGTGTCGTGAACTACTGAGATTGACCGAGAGAACCCCGCCCGGACGCGCCGGCTCGGCGCGCCGGCAAGATGCCAGAAGAAAGCCCACGCATGTCCAGCGAGTACGCGTTCAAGCTTCCAGAGATCGGCGAAGGCGTCGTCGAGGGTGAGATCGTCCAGTGGCTGAAGAAGCCCGGCGAGGCCGTCGAGGCGAACGAGGCGCTGGTCGAGGTGATGACCGACAAGGCGACCATCGAGGTCCCCTCGCCCGTCGCCGGCGTCGTCCGTGAGATCAACGCCGAGGTCGGGGAGATCTGCGCTGTCGGCCAGGTCATCGCGACGCTTGTTCAAGGCGCCGCGGCCACCGCCGCGCCCGCTGCCCCGGTGTCGGCGTCAGCGCCTGCGCCCGCCCCCACGCCCGCCCCCACGCCCGCCCCGCAGCCGGCCTCGACGCCCGCGACCACCACGAGCGATTTGGAGAAGATCCTGGCGACCCCCGCCGCCCGCGCGCTCGCGCGTGAGTCCGGGATCGACCTGCGCACCGTGCCGCTCGACGCCCGCGGCAGGATCACCAAGCAGGACGTCATCGCCGCGCGCACCCGCGCCGCGACGACGCCTGCGCCGGCCCCCGCCCCGGCTGTCTCCGCGCCCACGCGCGCGCGCCCGGCCCCGCGCGCCGCCGAAACCGTCCACGGTGACGAGTACCAGCCCTTCCGCGGCATGCGCCGCAAGATCGCCGACGGCCTCCACCGCTCCTACTCGACGGCTGTGCACTACACCTACGTCGAGCGCGTCGACGTCACCCGTCTCGTCGCGCTGCGCAAGGAGGCCAAGGGCCTCGCGGCCGAGCAGGGCGTCGCGCTCAGCTTCCTGCCCTTCATCGTCAAGGCGACGATCCACGCCCTGCGCAAGTACCCGATCGTCAACTCGGAGCTCGACGAGGCCAACAGTCGGATCATCGTCAAGAAGCGCTACAACATCGGCATCGCGACCGCGACCAAGAACGGGCTGCTGGTCCCCGTGGTCCACAACGCCGACCAGCTCAGCATCCTCGACCTCGCGCGCGAGATCGACCGGGTGGCCGCGGCCACCCGCGAGGGCAAGGCGACCCGGCACGAGCTGACCGGCAGCACCTTCACCATCACCAGCCTCGGCAAGATCGGCGGCGTGCTCGCCACGCCGATCCTCAACTACCCCGAGGTCGGCATCCTCGGCGTGCACGCGATCCGCAAGACGCCGATCGTCGACGCCAACGACAACATCACCGTCGGCCACATCATGAACCTCTCGACCTCCTTCGACCACCGCGTCGTCGACGGCTTTGAGGGCGCCTCCTTCCTGCAGGAGGTCCGCCGCTTCCTCGAGAACCCGAACCTCCTGCTGCTCGCCGGCATCTAGCAGCCTGCGACTTTTTTGCGAACGACCTGAGAGGACACGCGACCATGGCCACGATCAAGAAGAAGGCGCTCATCATCGGCGCGGGCACCGGCGGATACCCCTGCGCGATCCGCCTCGGTCAGCTCGGCGTAGACTGCATGCTGGTCGAGAAGGCGAAGCCCGGCGGCGTCTGCCTGAACTGGGGCTGCATCCCCTCCAAGGCGCTGATCAGCGCGACCAAGCTCTACCACAAGGCCCAGCACGCGGAGAGCATGGGCCTGTCCTTTGGCGCACCCTCGGTCGACATGAAGAAGATGCAGGTCTGGAAGGCCGGCATCGTCAAGAAGCTCACCGGCGGCGTCAAGGGCCTCGTCAAGGGTAACGGCGCCGACTACGTGACCGCGACCGCGCAGTTCTTGGCGCCCAAGCGCGTCAAGCTGTCGTACCCCGACGACAAGCCCGACGACATCGTCGAGGCCGAGCACATCGTCATCGCCACCGGCTCGCTCCCGATCGAGATCCCCGGCTTTAAGATCGACCAACAGCGCATCGTCGACAGCACCGGCGCGCTCGAGCTCGACCACGTGCCCAAGCGCATGCTGTGCATCGGCGGCGGCATCATCGGCCTCGAGCTCGGTCAGACCTTCCAGCGCCTCGGCACCGAGCTCGTGGTCCTCGAGGGCCTCGGGCGCATCCTCGGCAACGTCGACGAGGACTGCGCCAAGCTCGTGCACCGGCAGATCAAGAAAGACGGCGGCAAGGTCCTGACCAACGCCCGCGCGATCGGCTGGCAAGAGCGCGGCGACGACGTCATCGTGCGCGCCGAGGTCGACGGCCACCTGCAGGAGTTCGCCACCGACGTCGTGCTCGTCGCGGTCGGGCGCCGGCCCGTCACCCACGGCTTCGGCCTCGAGAAGACCGGCGTCCAGAAGAGCGATCGCGGCTTCATCGTCGTCGACAAGCGCCAGCAGACCAACGTCCCCGGAATCTACGCGGTCGGCGACGTCGCCGGGCAGCCGATGCTCGCGCACAAGGCCTCGCACGAGGGCGAGGTCGTCGCCGAGGTCATCGCCGGCAAGAAGACCGTCAACGACGCCCGCCAGATCCCCAACGTCGTCTTCACCGAGCCCGAGATCGCGGAGTCCGGGCTGAGCGCGGCCCAGGCCGAGGCCGAGGGCTACGAGGTCAACGTCGGGAAATTCCCGTTCGCGGTCAGCGGCCGCGCGATGGCGATCGCCGAGACCAACGGCTTCGTCAAGGTCGTCACCGACGCCAAAGACGCGCGGATCCTCGGCGTGCAGATCTGCGGCCCCGAGGCCTCCGACCTGATCAGCGAGGCCGGCCTCGCGATCGAGATGGGCGCCTTCGCCGAGGACATCTCGCTGACCATCCACCCGCACCCCACCCTGGGCGAGGCGGTCATGGAGGCGGCCAAGCACGCGATCGGCGAGGCCGTCCACATCCAGAACGCGAAGCGGCGCAAGTGAGCGGGCGCGACTGCGGCGAATCTCCACATGTCTTTTTAGACATGTGTCCTAGAGGCTGAAAAAGCCGCGCGCGCTTGAACACCTACACCCGACGGGCCGAGACTCGAGAGAGCCTCGGCCCGCCGCGTATTCCTCCCGCCAGCTGGGTGGTTGGAGCTCGCCGCGCGGGCGAGGTCTGACTGGTCTGAGGAGGCAGGTGATGGTGATGGTGATGGGAGCAGCAGCAGCAGCGCGACGACGGACATGGACGCTCGGCGCGTCGAGCCTGGCGCTGGCCGCCGTGGGGCTCGGCCTGGGCGCCTGCGGCGACAGCGGCGATGACTCGACGGGCACGGACCCGAGCACGACCAGCGAGGAGATGACGAGCGACCCCTCGGCGGGGCCGATGACCAGCGAGTCGAGCACGACCTCGATGTCCGGCGGCACCGGCACGACCATGGGCGGCGAGGAGACCGAGAGCGGCACCCCCGAGACCGTGACCTCGGACGCGACGCAGCCCACCGAGCCCGATCCGGTCTGCGGCGACGGCACCGTCGACGCCGACAACGACGAGGAGTGCGACGACGGCAACGACGACAACACCGACGACTGCCTCGACACCTGCGTCGCCGCGAGCTGCGGCGACGGCGAGCTCCAGGCGGGCGCCGAGGAGTGCGACGACGGCAACGACAGCAACGAGGACACCTGCGTCGAGGGCTGCCTCAACGCGAGCTGCGGCGACGGCTACGTCGGCCCCGGCGAGGCCTGCGATCCCCTCAACGATCCCGAGTGCACCGACGCGTGCGCCTCGATCAGCTGCGGCGACGGACAGGTCCAGCAGGGCGAGGAGTGCGACGACGGCAACGACGACAACACCGACGACTGCCTCGACACCTGCCTCAGCGCGAGCTGCGGGGACGCGCAGGTCCAGCAGGGCGTCGAGGCCTGCGACGACGGCAACAACAACGACAGCGACGACTGCACCACCCTGTGCGCGGCGCCGACCTGCGACGACGGCATCCTCAGCGGCGCCGAGTCCGACGTCGACTGCGGCGGCGACACCTGCGACGCCTGCCAGCTCGACCAGTCCTGCGACGCCGACGCCGACTGCAGCGAGGGCAGCTGCGTCGGCGGCTTCTGCTCGCTGGTCGCCAACTGCGCCGAGATCCAGGCGCTCGACCCCGCCGCGCTCTCCGGCATCTACAAGATCGACCCCGACGGCGAGGGCGGCGACGAGGCCTTCGACGTCTCCTGTGACATGGACAGCGACGGCGGCGGCTGGACCCTCGTATTCCACGTCTACGACATGGGCGGGCACCCCAACGGCCTGCAGGAGAATCAGTTCACCGGGCACTTTGGACACAACCGCTTCACCGACGAGAGCTGGAGCTACGAGGGCATGAACAACACGATCTCGACCGGCGTCGGCGACGGCTTGGTCACGCTCGTTGACCAGGGCGCCCTCGACATCGACATGTTCGACGGACAGTGGGACGACGTGCGGATGACCTGCGCGATCGGCAACGAGGTCGAGGCGCCCGACAACTTCGCCCAGGTCAACGGCTACGCGACCGCCAACAACAGCTCGAAGCTCCACGGCGCCACGGCCAACGGGACGTCCTACATGACCGACCCGGGGCTCAACTCCTTCGACCAGGACACGATCTGGCACGACAACGAGACGAATTCCTCCAACAGCCACCACTACCTCTGCGACAACAACAACGGCGGCTCGTCCGGCGCCCAGTTCGGCTTCTGCTACACCGATCACCTCAACAACCCCAACAACCTCGACTACGGCGACTCGATCGTCTCGATCGCCTTCGGCACCACCTATGGCGGCGACGGCTGGTCCGTCGGCTTCACCGGCGAGTGCGGCGACATGGGCTTCACCGCGCAGCAGAACCAGGGCACCTACTCGATCTGGATCCGCTGATCGCCGCCGGCGCGCGCGTGGTAGCGTCGCCGGGTGAGCGACATCAACCTGCGCGTTGGGACACCCGCTGACGACCCCGCGGTCGCGCGCTGCTTCTACCGGATGTGGCGCGACATCGGGCTCGCGCCCGCCGAGCTGCTCGCGCCCGACGCGGCCACGCGGCGCGTACGCGAGTTCTTGACGCGCGGCCGCGCCGAGCTCGAGCTGGCGACCGTGCTGGCGATCGACGCTGACACCAACACCGACAAGGTCGCCGAGGACCCCGAGCTCGGCGACGTCATCGGCTGCGCCGTCTGTCAGCTGCACGCGCTCTACCCCGACATCCTGAAGCCCCAGACGCGGCGCTACGGCTACATCTGGGGCGTCTACGTCGCGCCCGCGCGGCGCGGCCACGGCCTCGGCGCGCGCCTCACCCAGGCCTGCCTCGAGCAGCTGCGGGCGCGCGGCTGCTCCCACGCCGTGCTCAACGCGGCGCCCAAGGCCCGCGGCCTCTACGAGCGCCTGGGCTTTCAGGCCAACAACGAGATGCGGATCGAGCTGTCTTAAGGGCAAGCGCAGGGCGCAGAGCAAGCGCACGCGTCACACGACCGGCAGCGTGCCGGACGCGCTCGCGACCGCGAGCTCCCCCGGGGGCGGAAACACGCGCATCTGCATCCGCCAGTCCGCGCCGATCATCGCCATCGGCGCCATCGGCTCCCACACGTTGTCCCCCTGCAGCGGCTCGCTCGAAAAGATCAGGTGGCTGACGAAGTCGCCGGACACGGCCCGGCGCTCGCACTCTGGCGCGTAGCTCGGGCAGTGATCGCGGTCCGGGCAGCGCCGCTTGTGCGTGCTCGCGAACAGCGACTTCCCCCCTTGGTGGGCCAGCATCGTCGTCCCGTTCGTGATCAGGAAGGTCAAGAAATTCTCGGTCGGCGGGCCGCCGTCGTCCTCGCAGATCGGGCCCGTGAGCGCGATGACCTCGTCGATCGCCTCGCGCGCGGCGGCGGCGAGATCCTCGAGCGGGTAGCCGCGACGGTGCAGCTCGCAGCGCCGCTGCATCTTCCCCAGGATCATGTAAAACAGCACCTCGCTGTCCGTCTTGCCCAGGATGAAGCGCCGGAGGATCGGCGGGATCTTCTCGACCAGGGCCGCGCGGATCTCGGAGAAGCCGCGCACGTTCCCGTTATGCGCGAACACCCAGGTCCCGTACTGAAACGGGTGCGTGTTGATGATCGAGAGCTCCCCCTGGGTCGCCTTGCGCAGGTGCGCGACGACGGTCTCCGAGGTCACGACGCCCGAGACGTGCTGAAACAGCTGGTCGTCGACCGCGGTCGAGACGCTCTTGACCACGTGCGGCGCGCGAGCGAGGTAGTAGGCGACCCCCCAGCCGTCGGGGTGTCGCTCGCTCTGCTGCATCAGCGCGTTATCAGCGCTCACGAGGCTGCGGTGCACCTGACTCTGGATTACGGAGCGAAAGCCGAATAGCCTGCACACTCGCTAAACATACAACACGCGGCCTGCGCCGGCTGGTCTCGAGACCGCTCGACGGGAGCTCGACACCGACCGAAAAGACAGGCGCGGTCGCGACGGGAGCGCACGTGAATCAGGACGGCCACTACAAGAGCAACACCCGCGACACGTTCTTCAACCTCTTCGAGGTCCTGAAGATCCAGGAGACGACCCTCGGGCGCGGGCCCTTCGCGGAATTCGACGAGGAGCTCGTCCGCAGCACGCTCGAGACCTACGAGCAGTTCTGCAGCAAAGAGCTGGGCGGCTGCTGGGTCGAGTCCGACCGCGTCCCGCTGAAGCTCGACGGCGACGGCAACGTCACCCTGCCCCCGGGCCTCAGCGGCGCGATCAAGGCGCTCTACGAGGGTGAGTGGCACATGCTCGACGCGCCCGAGCACCTCGGCGGTATGGGCTCCCCGCCCTCGGTCCACTGGGCCGCGTTCGAATTCGCCGCCGGCGCGAACCCGGCCGCCGCCTTCTACGTCCTCGGCACCACGCTCGCCAAGGCGCTCGACCCCGTGGTCACCGACGCGCAGCGCGACCGCTTCCTCAAGCCGCTGCTCGAGCGCCGCTGGGGCGCGACCATGGTCCTCACCGAGCCCGACGCCGGCAGCGACGTCGGCGCCGGGCGAACGCGCGCGCGCGACCTCGGCGACGGCACCTGGGCGCTCGAGGGCGTCAAGCGCTTCATCACCAACGGCGACTTCGACGGCCCCGAGAACATCCTGCACGGCGTGCTCGCCAGGCCCGAGGGCGCCGGCCCCGGCACCAAGGGCCTCTCGCTGTTCCTCGTGCCCAAGTTCTGGGTCAACGAGGACACCAGCCTCGGCGAGCGCAACGGCGTCTACTGCACCAACATCGAGGACAAGATGGGCCTCAAGGGCTCGGCGACCTGCGAGCTGACCTTCGGCGAGCGCGGGGTCGCGCGCGGCGTGCTCGTCGGCGAGGTCCACAAGGGTATCCGGCAGATGTTCCGGATCATCGAGCAGGCCCGCATGGCCGTGGGCTGCAAGTCGATGGCGACGCTCTCGACCGCCTACCTCAACGCGCTCGACTACGCCAAGGTCCGCGTTCAGGGCCCCGACCTGCTCAAGGCGACCGACAAGAGCGCGCCGCGGGTGACGATCATCCACCACCCCGACGTCCGCCGCATGCTCATGCTGCAGAAAGCCATGGCCGAGGGCATGCGCGCGCTGTGCATGTACACCGCGACGATCCAGGACCGCATCGCGCTCAGCGAGCAGGCGGGCGACACGGACGCCGCCAAGCTCGCGCACCGACGCAACGACCTGCTGCTGCCGCTGGTCAAGGGTTACTGCTCGAGCAAGGCCTACGAGCTGCTCGCCGTCTCGCTGCAGTGCCTCGGCGGCAACGGCTACATGCGCGACTACCCGATCGAGCAGTACATCCGCGACCAGAAGATCGACTCGCTGTACGAGGGCACCACCCACATCCAGTCGCTCGACCTGATCCTGCGCAAGGTCGCCCGCGACGGCGGCGCCACGCTGCAGGGCCTGCTCGCCGAGATCGAGACGACCGTCGGCGAGCTCGCCGAGGACGGCCCGCTCAAGGTCGAGCGCGACCTGCTCGGACGTGCCCTTAAGGACATCCAAGGGCTGTTCGGCGCCGTCATGGGCAAGGCCGGCGAGTCGCTCTACCACGTCGGCCTGCAGGGCAACCGGATCCTCTACGCGACCGCCGAGATCATCATCGGCTGGCTGCTCGTCCGCCAGGCGCAGGTCGCCAGCGCCGCGCTCGCGGGCGAGGGCGTGTCCGACAAAGACCGCGACTTCTACCGCGGCAAGCTCGCCAGCGCGCGCTTCTACTGCCGCGCGGTGTTCCCGGGCCTCACGCTCGCGCGCAAGCTCGTCGAGTCCAGCACCCTCGAGCTGATGGAGCTCAACGAGGCCGTGTTCTGATCGACCTGCGCGCAGCGCCGCGCTGTCGACAGCTCGGCGTCGCGTGGGCGCTGGTCCTCGGGACAGGTTGCGCTCCCTCGATCCAACCGCCCGTCCAGACCGGCGCCCCGGCGCGGCCGAGCGTGAGCTCGCCGAGCCCCGCGCCCGGTCACTGCGACGAGGTCCTCGCCTCCATGACGTTTGGCGAGGTCCTCTACGACGACGCGTACATCAGGCCCTCGGGCAGCGAGCTCGACGAGCTCCGTCAGTCCGTCCCCACGCTCGCCGCAGCCAGGCTGCAGGTCATCGGCGCCGCGAGCGTCGGGGTCTCGGCGCTCCCCTCGCTGCGTTGGCTCGTGCTCACCCGGCGCGACGCTGAGCCCGCGCGCTCGACCGAGCGATACGGCGTGTACCCGCAGCTCTGGGGAGCCCTGGCGCGCTGCGATCCCGCGCGCGGCTACCAGCTCATGGGCGCCCCCGTCGAGCTCGGCCACGACGTGCGGATCGACCTCGAGCGCGTCACGACCACAAGCGCGACCGCCACCGGCCGACACGCCTCGCTGCGCATGACCACCGTGCACATCGACGGCGACACGGAGACCGAGCTGCTCGTGGTTCGGGTCTCGACGCTGGACTCTGGCGAGCTCTCAACCACGACGACCCGCGCGGGCCCCCTCGCGTTCTGGCGAAGCGGCGAGCACCTGCACCTCCTCGACGACTCGGGATGGTTCCCACGCGGTGAGGACACCGTCTACCTCCGCCTCGGCAAACACGACGGGCGCGTCGAACTTCGCGTCGTGGCGACGATCGGCGCCGACGGCTCGGTGACCGCAGACGACCGCGCGCGACCGACATGGGTGCTCGGCAGCCCGGAGCCACTCCGCTGCGAGCGCTTCACCACGATCCGCTGCGTGGAGCTCGATCTCCCACAGTTCAGCCTGGTGCCGAAGATCACCTGGATCGCCGGCGCGTGGTCCAACGCCGCCACGGCGCGACGCGACGCCGCCGCGCTCGAGATCACGGACCAGCGCTGGTTCGACGCCTCGACAGCCCAGCTCGGCGGCCCCGGACCCAACGGCGCCCCGGCGCTGCAGTTCGCGGAGTACCGGATGCACCCGTCACCGCCCAGCCCGCCGTAAACCGTCTGCTATCCTCCCGACGCGATGAACACGACCCGAACGCTCATCACCGGCGCCTCCTGCTTCGCGCTCCTGCTCGCGCTCGCCTGTGACGGCGGCGCCGAGAAGCCCCCCGCCAAGGCCAAGGCCGCGGCGCCCGCCGAGGCCACGCCGACCAAGGCCGGAGTCCATGGCCAAAACCCCCACGCCGCCAACCCCCACGCCGGCATGCCCGCCAAGCCCTCGAGCGCGCCGGACCTCAAGGATCTCTATCCCAACGCCCGCGAGCTCACGCCCAGCGGCGAGACCCGGGACGAAGTCATCGGCGAGCTCACCCTCAAGGTCCCCAGCGAGTGGACCCGCGGCGAGCCGACCTCAAAGATGCGCCTGGCCGAGTTCACGCTCCCGGGCCCCGGCGGCGACGTAGAGCTCGTGGTCTTCCGCTTCCCCGGCGGCGGCAGCGTGCAGGCCAACCTCGACCGCTGGAAAGGCCAGCTCCAGGGCCCCGACGGCGGCCCGGTACCCGAGGCCGATCAGTCCATCACGACCCGCGAGCGCGCCCCCTTCAAGATCACCTCGCTCGACACCAAGGGCACCTACGTCGCCGCCGTCACCCCGGGCTCGAGCGCGCGCTACAACACCCCCGACGCGCGCATGTTCGCGGTCATCATCGAGGGCGCCGGCGACCCCTACTTCCTCAAGGCCGTCGGACCCCAAAAGACCATCGACCTCTGGGAAGCCGCCTTCAAGCAGGTCACCGAGACCCTCGAGGCCAAGAGCTAGCTTTCTTCAAATTCACCCGCCCCGCACGCCCCGCACGCTCCGCCCGCAACCCGAGACCTCAACGCCCCAAGAGCATTGGAGCGGCCCACAACGTGGGTCGCTCCTGTGACTCCCGCATCGAGCTCGCGTCACTGCAGCCCCGAGCACCGTGAGCGCAAGCGCGGAGCGGGGCGGAGAGGGAGGGGCGGGGGGTCGAATGAGGACTTAATTAAGCGCATGTGGGGCGCCCGGAGGGCGTCGACCACGTGACGCCCGCAAGTAGCGCCCCCCGCCTCTCCCTCCAAGAGCCACGCGGAACCCACTGTCGTGCGTCATCACGCGAACGAGCAAAGAGAAAGTTCGCTGCTCAAGAGAAGACGAGAAGACGAGGATCACCACCGCCACCACTCGCCGCGCGAGCGCATCTCGAACGCCCCGAAGCGCACCCCGAGCGCCAGCTCGACCATCGGGTAGGGAAACAGCCCCCGCATCACGAGCCCCACCCGACGTGTCCCGACGCGCAGGTGCAACCCGCCCGCGAAGCGGTCGCGCGTAAAGTAGGGCGGCGCCTCCGGGTCCTGCAGCAGCGTGTCCTGCGGGAACGGGTCGGCCTCGCGCCCCCGCGCCCAGCCGAGGTCGACGCCCGCGGTGAACCACGCCTGCGCGAAGCTGATCGTCCCCATCAAGTAGTGCGCGCGTCGTTCGAACGCGAACGGGTCCGACGACCCCTCCCCGTCCTCGTCCCCCTCGGTCGTCTCGGGCGGGAACAGCAGCTGGTAGTAGGTCGCCCCCAGCTCGAGCCGCGGCCCGCGATAAAACGCCAACGCCACCGTCGGCGACCACCCGGGCGCGGTCTGTCCTGGGAGCCAGTGCGCGGTCGCCCCGATCGTCAGCCGGTCGAACAGGCCGACCGCGAGCCCGAGGCGATAGACGTGGGGATAACCCAGCCCGAGCTCAAAGCCGATCACGCCGTGGTCGAGATGGTGGGCCGAGCGCGCCACCGGGCGCGTCAGATGGGCGCGCAGCGGACTCACCGCCTCGGCCGCCTCCACCTCTGCCATGTCCTGAGAGTCAGGTGACTTCGCGCCGGGCGACTCGCGCGACGGCGACGCCGCCGCCGGACTCGTGGAGAGCCCACCCGCGACGACGACAACGGCGGCGAGCAGCGAATTCACCGTGAGGTTGCTCCGTTCACGCACGCGCGCGCGTGCGCCAGATCGGGGACCATCATACTGCACGCTCTCGAGAAGAATACCTGCAAAAGAACAACGTCCCGGGGCCTCAAACCCCGATCGGAGGAGATCATGAGCAACCAGCCATTGTCACGCCCCGTCTACATCGTCTCCGCCAAGCGCACCCCCTTCGGGACGTTTGGTGGCGCGCTTAAGGGTCACTCGGCCACGGACCTCGCGGTCATCGCCGCGAAGGCCACCCTCGAGGCCGCCGGCGCGAGCCCCGAGATCGTCGACGCCGTGTGTTTTGGAAACGTCCTCCAGACCTCGGCCGACGCCATCTACCTCGCGCGTCACGTCGGCCTGCGCAGCGGCGTGCCGATCCCCGCCCCCGCGCTCACCGTCAACCGCCTGTGCGGCTCCGGCTTTCAAGCCGTCGTCAACGGCGCCCAGGACATCCTGCTCGGCGACGCCGAACTCGTCCTCACCGGCGGGACCGAGAGCATGAGCCAAGCGCCGCACGCGGCGCGCGGGCTTCGCTGGGGCACCCGCTTCGGCGCCGAGCCCAAGCTCGAGGACACGCTCTGGTCCGCGCTCACGGACTCCTACACCGGCTCGCCCATGGCGATCACCGCCGAGCGCCTCGCCGAGCAGCACAACATCTCGCGCGAGGCCTGCGACGCGTACGGCCTCCGCAGCCAGCAGACCTGGGCCGCCGCCCACGAGGCCGGTCGCTTCGCGGCCGAGCTGACGCCCGTCGAGCTCAAAAGCCGCAAGGGCACGAAGATCATGGACGCCGACGAGCACCCGCGGCCCGACGCCTCGCTCGCGGCCATGGCCAAGCTCCGCCCGGTCTTCAAGAAAGACGGCGTCGTCACCGCCGGCAACGCCTCGGGCATCTGCGACGGCGCGGCCGCGCTGCTGCTCGCCAGCGAAGCGGCGGTCAAGCAGCACGGGCTCACCCCGCTCGCGCGCATCGTTCAATGGGGCATCGCCGGCGTCGACCCCAACATCATGGGCATCGGCCCAGTCCCGGCGATCCGCGGCGCGCTCAGCCGCTCGGGCCTGACCTTGAACGACATGGACCTGATCGAGATCAACGAGGCCTTCGCCCCGCAGTACCTCGCCTGCGAGAAGGAGCTGGGCATCGACCGCGAGAAGACCAACGTCAACGGCGGCGCGATCGCGCTCGGTCACCCGCTCGGCGCCACCGGAGCGCGGATCACCGCGCACCTCGTCCACGAGCTGCGTCGCCGCGAGGGTCGCTACGCGATCGGCTCGGCCTGCATCGGCGGCGGTCAGGGCATCGCGATCGTGCTCGAGAACGTCACCTAGACGCTCGCTCTCTTCACGCGACGACCCGGGCCGCGCCAGCGCGCCCGGGTCGCGCGCGTGTAAAGGTTCTTCTTAGGACAGGCGACAAGCGACAGGCGCCCGATCACAGCTCCGCCGTGCGCATGAACATCGGCTGCGCCAGGAGCCACAAGCTCAAGAAGCTCATCGCCACCATCCCGATCATCATCACCAGGTGCGCGCGCAGGCTCGCGCGGCGATCGCCGCCGTAGACGCGGAACGCCTCGCGCTGCGCGACGAAGATCCCGTAAATGTGCCCGATGATCACCAGCGCGACCTGCAGGTACCAGATGCTCTCGGGGCTCCACAGCGCCGACAACGGCGCGCGCGCGGTCCCGAAGAAGTCGTGCCCCCAGCCCAGCGGATCGCTGATCAAGCGCCACAGCTTCGACCACTCCCAAAACACGTGCGTCGCGTTGTGGGCCAGGTGATAGAAGAGCGCGATCGGCAGCAGCGTGTAGGCGAAGCGGATGAACACGCGCTTGATCGTGATGTCGCGGCGCCCGCTCACGCGCTGCATCAGCGCGCACAGCAGCCAGTACAGCGCGCCGGGCACGGCGACGCAGAGCAGCATCATCAGCGTGAACGTCACCATCCCGCCGTAGCTGCCGGAGAGACCGAGCGCGTCGACGCCGAGGACCGCGACCTGTCCGTCGATCAAGGCGCCGCGCAGCGCGTCCTCCCACTCCATCCAGCGCGGGATCATGGCCGCGCCGTGGAACGCGCTGACGATGAAGATCAGGATCGCCATGTAGGCCTCGTCGCGCTTGGCCCGGTGCGGGTAGAGGACATCGGCGCCGCTGCTGCGCAGGTTGAAGCCGATGTTGTCGTGGGGGCAGCTCTTCACGCACTCCGTGCACAGCGTGCAGTACTGGTTCTCGTTCATGGCCCCCATGAACTCATGCGTCGGGCACGGGTAGCCGCGCTCGCTCCCGTGGAAGCAGTCCTTCGTCTTGCACGACCGACACGTCTCGTTGTCGCGTCGACGAAGCTCGAGCATGCCCATGAGCGAGTACTGCCCCGACACCCGCCCGACGAAGCAGACGTAGCGGCACATGGCCTTTCGCTCATAAAGCACGAGCAGCAGCCACGAGAGCGCGATCATGCCGACGCCCAGCAGCGAGGTCAGCCACGGCCGGTTCGCCGCGTCGAAGACGAGCTCGAGCCAGGTCACGAAGGCGAACAACACGATCGCCGGCCACATCCACAGCTTGAAGCGCGGGTACTTGCGCCCGAGCGTGCGGATCGCCGTCACGCGCGTCAGGCTGCCGCGCATGATCCAGTCCGGGATCGCGGTCCACGGGCACATAAAGCACCACACGTTGCCGAGCAGCAGCACCAAGAAGATCAGCCCGATCCACCAGATGTTCCAGGTCAGCACCGGCGCGATGTTCCTGCCCGGCTCCTGCGAGCCGATCAGCCCGACCACGATGACCGCGAGGAAGCCGAGCACCACGGGCAGCTGGACCGCCGGCTGAAACCACCGGCTCTTGATCATCCGCCGCGCCCAGCCGGCGCGCGTCAGCTCGAATTTCCAGTAGCCGCGGGCCCGCGAGCGCGGGTCGAAGCCCTTGCCGTGACGTTCGAAGACCACGAAGGAGAGCAGCAGGATCAGGATCGACGAGGCGAAGAACACCTCGTTGGGCAGGCCCGGCATCAAGTGGACGTAGGCCTTACGCTTGACGACCTTCACGTCGTCGAAGGCGGCCGGCTCGAAGAACCCGCCGCCCTTGATCGCGCTCAGCTGCTCGTCGGTCAGCCCGCGCGGCTCGTCGGGGCGCTCGTCCTCGAGCACCAGCGCCCCGGTCTTGGTCCGCTTGCGCCCGAAGCGATCGACGTCGTACTCGCCGTCGCCCTCAACGCCGCTCGCCGGGGCGCGCGGCAGCTCCTCGACCTCCGGCATCGGCGGGACATCGCCGGGCTGCGCCGGCAGCTCCTCGACCTCCGGCATCGGCGGGACCGACCCCGGCTGCGCCGGCAGCTCCTCGACCTCCGGCATCGGCGGGGTCACGAAGGCCTGCAGCTGCGAGTGCACCAGCGCGACCTCGTCCGCTGCGGGTGATCCGCTCGCGCCGGCCCGCGCGCTCAGGATCCACACGAGGCCGAGCACGCCGAGCACCACCGCGAAGCCGCGCGCGAACCGACCGCCGCGGATCAACGCGAGGGGATCTTCGTCGGGCTGACTCGCGCCGTCCGCAGGACCAACGTCGGAGAGCACTGGGAGGCGAACGCGACGCCGTGAGCCGCTCACGACGAACCTCCGACCTCGAGGACCGTCAGGGTGTTCGGCGCCCGTGACCACGTGCGCGGATCGGCCGGCGCGAACAGCCCGGCGTTGAGTTCGACGACCTCGCTCGCGCGCACATCACAGCCCGCGAGCCCGTCCGTGTTGAGGCTGACCCAAAGGACTTGTCCTCGCCCCTCCCGGGTCTCGGGCAGGTTGTCGGGGGTCGGGCCGGCACCGACCGCGAGATGCGCCCGGCCGCTGTCGAGCGCGAGCGCGAACGGCTCGTTCGCCTCGACGCCACCGGTCAACGCCACCGGCAGCTCCGGCAGCTCCCCGCAGAGTTCGGGCGTCACCCCCGACGTTCGCAGCACGTAGACGCCGGGTCGTCCGCCGCCGCCAGCCGCCAGCCAGTACGGCCCGCCCTCACCCGCGGCGCGCAGCAGCACGGTCTCCCGCAGCGCGCGGAGCTCTTCAAAGCTCGACGCGCTCCCCGCCGGGCCCAGGAGATCACAGCTCCCCGAGATCTGCATCAAACGCGGCGCGACCACCGGCGACGACTGGGTCAGCAGCAGCCCGCCAGCGCCGTCCGGCGCCAGGAAGCGAGTCGTCCAGGTATCGGGCGCGCCGACCGGCGTCGCGTAGCCGCAGCCCGTCACCGCCGCCGCCGCCGCCGCCGGATCGCTGAGTTCCGCCGGGATGTTGAGCACCGCCACGCTGTCGCTCCCGTCACAGGCCATCGCGACCTGGCCCATCGCGTCGTCAAGCGCGACGAGGCTCCACGCGCCGCTGCACGGCGTGTCGAGCGTGGCGAGGTCAACAACCCCCTGCGCGCCGGTCTCGGGGTCGAGGATTAACAGCTGGCTCGGGGTCGTCCAGTCGAAGCTCGTGAGGCTGTTGTTGAACACCGAGATCAGCAGCGCGCCGCTGGGGTGCTCGAGCATGAACAGCGCCTCCTCGCGCGCGAGCGCGAGGTGATCGGCGCCGCCCGAGAACTCGCCGTCCGCGAAGAAGTCGGAGACCGGCGCCGTCGCGCCCGCCTCCAGCGCCGCGAACATCGAGTGCGGGAAGCTCAGCAAGCTGCCGCTGTCGGTGTCTGGGTAGTGGCCGACGAGCACGCGCAGGCGGTCCTCGCCGGCCAGCAATCCATATGGCTCATCGAGCAGGTTTCCGGTGATCTGCTGACCGCTCGGATCGGGCTTCAAGTCCAGGTCGATACGCCCGCGGAGCTCGCCGCGCTGGGCGTCGAAGACATCGACGCGATCGTCGAGCGTCTGGCTGACGACGACGAACGAGCAGGGCGGCGAAGAGCAGGAGAACAGCCCCGAGGCGTCGCCGCCCGTGTCGCTGGTCTCGCCCTCGCTCTCCGAGCCCTCGGTCGTCAGGCCGGGGTTTGTCGGCAAGCACGCGGACGCGCCGAGGAGCACGAGCGCCGCCGCGATGGCGCCCCCGCGCGCGCAACGGCCTTCTGAGCGTCCTGAGCCGAGCTGCGCCATAGCCAAAAGCTAGCCCGGATCGTCCTGCCCGTCACGACAGGGACAGCTCGCCTCGTTGCTCTACTCGCGGCCCGCGCCGTCAACGTCGACCGAGCGCGACCTTCATCAGCAAGAGCGCCTCGCGCCCCGCGTTGCTCACGAGCTGGCTCTCCTCGGGCTCACCGACCACCGCCGTGAGCCCGTCCGTCCCCATCGCAAAGTTCGACTCGAGGGTCTTGCCGCGCAGCTGGTCGAGGAAGGCGTCCTTGGTCAGCTCGACGTTGCCGCGGTAGTCGTACACGCGGATGCGGTTGATCTGTCCCGCGGCGTCGACCCCGATCCCGACCTCCAGGGTCAGGACGCCGCCGTTGAGGATCTTCGGCTTGGTCCGCGGATCGATGAAGATCGCTACGCCGAGGAACGCCCCAGCGCGATCCTGCGCGACGAAGAACTCTGGCTGCTTGTCCTCTGGATAGAGTTCGAAGCCGAGCTCACGCTCTAAGAACTTCACCTCGCGCTCGCTGTACTGGTACCGCTTGATCCGCCACGAGTTCGGGTCCGCGTCCGGGAACAGCTTCATCAAGTTTCGATGCGTGATCTCCCAGCTCCCCCACTTGGCGAGGTGGGCCTCGGCCCGCGGGCCAGGCGTGCCGAAGAGCATCAGCGTCGACAGGGCGAGGAGCGAAAACGTGCGACGAAACATGGACACGGCGGAGTCGGGTGTGAGACGGCCCGAGGGCGCGTTTCCTTCACCGACTCGACGATAACATCGAAGCCGCGCGACCACGACGAAGCGCGGTCGCGTGTCTCTTTGAACACCTTGGTCGCGGCGCGCCCCTAGGGCGTAAACATCTGCTCGAGCTCGCTCGTGATCGAGGTCTCCTCGACCCCCTTCGCGAGGGCGAGCTCCTGGACCAGCAGGCTGCGCGCGGTCTCGAGCATCTTGCGCTCGCCGAAGGAGAGGTCCTTATCGCCCCGCAGGATGCTCAGATCGCGCAGGACGCTGGCGATCTCGAGCAGCGAGCCGGTCTTGATCTTCTCCATGTACTCGCGGTATCGGCGGTTCCACGTCGCCGTGGAAATCTTCTCGCCGCGCTTCGCAAGCACGTCGTAGACCTCTTGAATTTGCTCTTCACCGACAATTCGACGCAACCCGACGGTTTTCGCGTTGCGCTTCGGGACCATGACCTTCATATCGTTCTCGAGCACGCGGAGCACGTAGAACTCCATCGCGGATCCCGAGATTTCGCGTCGCTCCAGACCCGTGACTTCTGCCACGCCGTGTCCTGGATAAACAGCCTTCTCCCCGATCTTGAATTCGCCCATGAAAAGGTCTGCAGACGGCAAAATTCACCAGCAATGCCGTGTTTGCGGTAAAAATCCTACCATGGCGCTATGATGAGCGTCAACGTCCACCGGACGGACGGCTCGCAGCCCGTGAGGGTACAACCCGCGCCAGATGCTTGATGTGTCCTACGTCTCCTTTATTATTGCGCCCATGCAGCGTGCGTTCGGGCCTGGGCGGAAGAAGCTCTCGAGGATCGTTTGCCTAGCCACGGGACTGTTGCTCAGCCCAGTCTTTGCGTGTGCCAACTCACCCGACAAGTTGCCGCCGCCGTACAAGCAGTTCTACTACAACCTGCCGACCGAAGAGCAGCAGGACTCGTACCTGAAGCTGGACGACGCCCAGCGAGAGCCATACCTCAAGCAGATTGGCCTCTGGGACAAGTGGACAGCGCTCCCCGCCGAGGAGCGCAAGGCGGCCATGCAGGGTGAGGTCAAGGTCGGCTTCCACGAGTTCGCCGCGTTCATGGCGTGGGGGCCACCTGCCAACAGCCAGGGCTCCAACGACCGCTACCACACGTACATCCGCTGCTCGAGCGGACCCAAGCGCGGCAAGTACGTGCTCAACAACCTCGACTGCGACGGCACCTCCAGCGAGATCGAGATCACGATCAAGAACGACGTCATCGTCGAGATCAAGCACCTGAACTGAGCCCGACTCGGGGCCCGCGCCCGACAGCTCAAGCACCGAACGCCACCGTCTCGACGGTGGCGTTCTTGGTTTTGGTCGTTCTTGTTTTAGTTCTTCTTTTGGTTCTTCTTGGTCTTCTTGTCGCGAGTCCGAGCGGGCCGACGATCGATACCGAGCCGGCGGCCCGTGCGTGGCGCGCCCGAAAAAACACGTCGATCGCGCGCAGCCCAAAAGGACTTCTACGCGATCTTAAACACTTCAAATTCACTTAGAAATATTACTTAAGTAAGTTTTACTCTCGCTCCACGACACGTGATTGAGATAGGTGATTGGCCCTCAACTACATAAAATGATCGTTCAACTTCCTATAATTTAGGCAAAAAGATGTTAATTTGGAGTTGACAGCGCGCATTCCAGGTAGGTAGTTTTTGCTCAAGTTTGCTCCTTAAGGAGGGAGAGAACGATGCTCGATGATGCCACGCAGGCCGCGCCGGCCGCGCCGGCTGACAAGAAGTCAGCCAAGAAATCCGCCAAGAAAAAGACCGCCAAGAAAAAGGCCACCAAGAAAAGGGCCAAGAAAAAGGCGACCAAAAAGAAGGCGACCAAAAAGAAGGCCGCCAAGAAGAAGGCGACCAAGAAGAAGGCCGCCAAGAAGAAGGTGACCAAGAAGAAGGCCGCCAAGAAGAAGGCGACCAAGAAGAAGGCCGCCAAGAAGAAGGCGACCAAGAAGAAGGCCGCCAAGAAGAAGGCCAAGAAGAAGGCGACCAAGAAGAAGGCCGCCAAGAAGAAGGCGACCAAGAAGAAGGCCGCCAAGAAGAAGGCCAAGAAGAAGGCGACCAAGAAGAAGGCCGCCAAGAAGAAGGCCAAGAAGAAGGTAGCCAAGAAGAAGGCGACCAAGAAGAAGGCCAAGAAGAAGGCGACCAAGAAGAAGGCCGCCAAGAAGAAGGCGACCAAGAAGAAGGCCGCCAAGAAGAAGGCGACCAAGAAGAAGGCCGCCAAGAAGAAGGCCGCCAAGAAGAAGTAGTTCACCAGCGACCGCAACAACTGGTGAACTTGAGACCGCCACGGAGTCCGTGGCGGTCTTTCTTTTTTGTGCGTCTCGCGACCCTCGACGCTGCTCCGCTAGGAGCGGCGCCCACGACGCCGTCAGCGCGGCTCTTTCAGCTCCTCGGGCGCAGTTGACGGCAGAGCCTAGCGCTCGGTCAACAACGCGGACAGCGCGCGAAGGTTGGCGTAGTTCCGGTGCCCCGAGAACAGCACCGTGGCCGAAACCGCGCCTTCGTCGAGCGCCAACGCGAGTTCCTCCGCCAGGGCGGATCCGAGTCTCTCGGTCGCGCCCGCGCTGTCGACACGAATCCAGCACTGTTCGAACTCACGCCGTAGCAGTCGGCCGGTTACGTCGAAGGCCGGCATGAGGTTCACGACCCCAAACTCACGCGCGAGCGCACGCAGCTCCGCGTCTTCCCAGAGGCCCTCCGCCTCCCAGATCAACCGAACTCCGCGCTCCCGCTGCTGAGCGAAAAACGCGCGAAGCCGCTTCACCCCCACAGGTCCGGGCGTGAGACCGGCTGGCGTGCGCAGCACGACCTGATCGGAGCCCAGCGCCTCCGCGCACTGAACGGTCGTGTCCCAGGCCGCGCGAACCTCGGGAGTGTCCTGCAGCCGCCCAAATTGACGGGGCTCCCCGGGCAACGCGCGTGTGCCGAGGTTTCGCAAGCCGTCGTCGACGCCGTGGGTGACGAGATGCCACGCGTAGGGCACCACGGCCGCGCCGGGGTGGAGCTTGTGAATCCTGCCCGCGAGCCGGCGTGACGCCGCCTGTCGCGGCGGGTTCAGCAAGGTCGAGCGCAGCACCACGCAATCGACCGAATCACTCGCGCGGGCGCTCTGGAGAGCCCGCTCGTCAGAGAGGATGACGCCCAGCTTCGTTGGCATGGCCCGCTGCTCCTACCACAGGCGATCGACGTCGCGCTCGAGTTTCACGGAGACTACGACGAGGCGACACCTCCCGTTGACATCCATGGTGTGCGTTGTGCTACCAACGGCCCGCGATGAAGCTGTTTATTGACACCGCAGATGTGCAGGAGATCCGCGACGCCGCGGCCTTGGGGCTCCTGGATGGAGTCACCACCAACCCGACGCTCGTGGCCCGAGTCGGTCGCCCGATGCGCGAGGTGCTGACGGAGATCTGCGAGATTGTCTCGGGCCCGGTCAGCGGCGAGGTCCTGGCCACGACCTACGACGAGATGCTCGTCGAGGCGCGTGAGCTGGCGAGCATCGCCCCGAACATCGTCGTCAAGATCCCGCTGATCCAGGACGGCCTGCGGGCGGTCAAGACCCTGACGCAGGAGGGGATCAAGACCAACGTCACGCTGTGCTTCTCGCCGATCCAGGCGATGCTCGCGGCCAAGGCCGGCGCGACCTACATCTCGCCCTTCGTCGGCCGCCTCGACGACGTGGGCCACGAGGGCATGGAGCTGGTCGATCAGATCCTCGAGATCTACAACAACTACGAGGTCGACACCCAGGTGCTCGTCGCCTCCGTGCGCTCTCCGAATCATGTCCTTACGGCCATGCGCATGGGCGCCGACGTGGCGACGATCCCCTTCAAGGTCATCGGCCAGCTGATCAAGCACCCGCTGACGGACGTCGGCCTCGCGCGCTTCATCGAGGACGGCAAGAAGATCACGCAAGAGGCGTAGGCCTCGCGCGCGCCTTAACTTAAACGAAGTGCGCAGTGCGAGGCATCCGCCAGCACGTCAACCCGCTCGGGCTCAAGTACATCGAGCCGCGAGCGCGGCCCCTCGCGCGGCCGAAGCACCTCGCGACCGACTGTCGCGTCGAGGTCGAGCTCGGCTGCGCGGACGCGGACTTCAGCTTTGAGCTCGCGGCGAAGCGCCCCGCGTGGTGGGTCGTGGGCCTCGAGATCCGCGAGCCCTGCGTGACGAGAAACCGCGCCCGCGCCCGCGCGGAGGGGCTGCGCAACATCTCGTTCGGCTACGTCAACATGAACGTCGACCTGGACCGAGTGTTCGCCGCGCGCTCGGTCAATCGATTCCACCTGCTGTTCCCGGACCCCTGGTTTAAAGCGCGGCACCAAAAACGCCGCGTCGTCGAGCCCGAGCTGCTGACGACGCTGCGGGAGCTGCTGCGCCCCGGCGGCGAGCTGCACTTCGCGAGCGACGTCTTCGAGGTCGCGCTCGCGGCGATGTCGGAGCTCGAGGATCCGGGGTGCGCGGAGCTAGGCTTCACAAACCTCGCCGGCGAGTGGAGCTTTTGGCGCGGCAACCCGATGCCCGCGGCGAGCAGGCGAGAGCGCACGACCCTGGCCCGGACGCAGCGAGTCTGGCGTATGCGATACCGCGTCCCCTGACTCGACTCGCGCCGTCACTCGCTCTCCGCCGCCGCCGGAGTCGGCGGCGCGGTCGCCACCAACGTCTCAAAATCAGGGAGCGAAAACGCGTCGTCGAGCTCGATGCACTTCGCGGTACGGGCCTCCTCCTGACGCGCCAGGCCCTCGTCCCCCGCCGCCTCCGCTTCGCTGACCCGCTCGTGCACGGCGTCGACGCAGGCGCAGAAGCTGATCGACTGCTTGCGCACGGCGTCGTCGCTGCACGACTCCGCGTGGCGATCGAGGCTCCAGCGAAGAAACGGCCCGCGACAATCCAGCGAGGGGAACTCGACCGCGAGCACGCACTCACACAGCGTCTCGTCTCGCTCCATATTCAACAGCTCGGAGCACACGGTCTGCAGATAGGCGTCCTCCTGACGCAGCCGCTGATCGTACTCGTTGGCCTCTCCGCGGATCGTGCCGATGAACATCGGCAGGGTCAGATAGGCGATGAAGAGGACAACCGGCAGGGCGATGAGCACTCCCAGGATGAGATCGCGCCCGCGCGAGCGCGGGGGTGCGTCAAGATCTGCGAGGGTCGGCATGCTCCCACAAGCATAGTCCCGCCGCGGGACGACCGGCATCGCGACGAAGGTGTTGCGGGGACCCCGCGCTCATCACAACCCACAAACGAAGTCCGTCGGCGCTTTGTCAGGCCCCATCCCTTGAGTGTCAAAGGGGCTTGTGAAGCTGCGGGGAGCGTACGATACTCCGCTACAGCCCTGTCACACCGACTTGGAAGGTCCCCAAGGTGATGCAGATTCTCCGTCCTGCTCTCTCCTCTGCGCTCGCGTTGACGCTCGTTTCGCTCCCGACCAATTCCGCGCTGGCCATGCAGCCAGCCGCGGCCGAGCAGCCCGCTGAGGGTGCTGGGGACGCCGCTGGAGCTGAAACCGCCGACCCCGCCGCCGGTGAGACGCCCGCTGAGGGCGATCCCGCCGCTGGCGAGACTCCGGCCGAGGGTGACCCGGCCGCCGGTGAGACCCCGGCTGAGGGCGACCCCGCCGCTGCCGAAGGAGACCCAGCTACCGAAGGCGCTGAGACCGAAGGCGCCGAGGGCGAGGGCGAGGGCGAAGGTGAAGGTGAGGAAGAGGGCGAGGGCGAGGGCGAAGAGGCCGCCCCAGAGCTGGCCGCCTCACCCGAAGGACCCGTCGACGACGACATGCCGACCGAGCCCAAGATCGGGAAGTGGCCCGCGAAGGGCACCGGGATGCTTATCTCCGGCGGTACTCTCCTCGCGCTCGGGACCGCCGGCCTGATCACCTCGATCGTCTTGACGAACTGCCCCGAGCCGGCCAACTCGGTCGGTTGCAAGAACCAACACAACCGCGACTTCCTAGTCCCGATTTCGGCCTCGGTCATGACCGTGGGCATCGTCCTGCTCGTGGTCGGTGGCGCGAACGCGGTCAGGTACAAGCGCTGGAAAGAGTCGAGCGGACCCAAGCAGGCGCTGGCGCCGACCTTCACCCGCAACAGCGCGGGCCTGGCCTACAGCATGCGCTTCTAGCAAGAAGCTCGCCCGACGGCTTCATCAGCCCAGGTCGCGTAGCGCGATCTGGGCTGCGTTGTATCCACACATCCCGTGCACGCCCGCGCCGGGGTGGGCGTAGCTCGAGCACAGGTACAGGCGCCGCACGGGCGTCCGGTAGCGAAAGTAGGGGAACACGGGCCGGAAGATCAGCTGGCGATGCCAGGCGTTGGAGCCGCCGCCGAGGTCACCGCCGACGAGGTTCGCGTTCATGTCCTGAAGATCAGGTGGCGTAACAACTCGACGCGCGCGCACGAGCCCGCGAAAGCCGGGCGCGAGCTTCTCGATCCGGGCGTCGACCCGATCGGCGAAGGCCTCCGCCTGCGCGCTCCAGCCACCGGGGAGCGACGGCGGCACGCGGGAGTAGGCCCAGAGCGTGTGACCGCCCGCGGGCGCGCGGGTGTCGTCGACGAGGCTCTGCTGCCCGATGACGAGGTAGGGGTTATCCGGGAGCGCGCCGCCGCGGACCTGATCGGTGAAGCGCTGGAGATCATCGATGCTGTCGCCGGCGTGGACGACGGCTGAGCGCCGCGCGACCTCGGCCGCCCACGGGACCGGACCCGAGAGCGCCCAGTCGACCTTGAAGGCGCCCCAGCCCCGCGGGAAGCGCTGCATCTTCCGGACGATCCGCCCTGGCATGTGCTCGCGCGCGACGAGGTCGAGCAGCAGCGCGGGCGCGCCGGTGTTGGCGAACACGGCCCGCGCGGCGCGGAGCTGCTCGCCGCCGGCGAGCTCGACCCCCCGCGCGCCGCCGTTGTCGACGAGCACTCGAGTCACCCGCGCGCCGAGCCGCACCTCGCCCCCGTGGGCGCGCAGGCGCTCGACGAGCGTGTCGGTGACTCGCTGCGCCCCGCCGCGCGGGACGCAGTTGCCGCCGGTCGAGGCGCTGAGTCCCAACATGTACCCAAGACCAGCTCCAAACCGATCATCGGGTCCGACGTCGACGTGCAGCGCGAGCCCGGGCAGCACGCGCCGCGCCGCCTCGCTGCGAAACAAGCGCGTCGAGAGCCCGCGCCCGCTCGAGCTCAGGATGCGCGCGAGCCGGAGCAGGTTAAAGGGCAAGAGGCGCAGCAGCGGACCGAGGGTCGGGAGCGGCCGTAACAAAAAGCCGAGCACGTCTCGCTCGACCCGCCGATGCCAGCTCGCGAGGCGTCGCCAGGCGTCGCCGTCCCGGGGCTCGGGACCAAACAGCTCGCTCGCCGTGCGCTCGAGGTCGCGGCTGATGCTGGCGACGCTGCCGTCCGGCGCCGGGTGACAGCTCTCGACCTCCATGTTGAGCCACTCGAGGCCGGCGCCCTCGAGATCGAGGTCGGCGAAGGCTGGGCTCGCGCGCGCGAAGGGGAAGAACGCGGCGCCGACGTCGTGCACGTAGCCGGGCAGCGTGCCCTCTTCAGAGCCGAGCGCGCCGCCGGCCCGCGTCGGGTTGGCCTCGAGCACGAGCACGCGTAACCCCCCGCGCGCGAGCATGCAGGCGGCGACGAGCCCGTTGGGCCCGGCGCCGATCACGATGACATCAGGATCTTGGCTCATACCGGCTCAGGGCGCCCCTGGACCATAGCATCCGCGGTCGCCGAGAGCGGCGGCCTACGCGACTTCTACCCGACTTCGAAGCCGACGCCGGGCGCGGAGAGCAGGTTCTCGATGTCCTCCATCGTCAGCTTCTTGCCGGTCGTGGTGTCGCGGCCCAGCGCGCTCTCGGCGATCTCGCGCTTGCGCGCGCCGAGCTCGACCATCTTCTGCTCGACGGTGTCCTCGCACACGAGCCGGTACACGTTGACGGACTTGTCCTGTCCGATGCGGTGGGCGCGGTCGGTGGCCTGATCCTCGACCGCGGGGTTCCACCACGGGTCGTAGTGGATCACGGTGTCGGCCGCGGTCAGCGTGAGGCCGCTGCCGCCAGCCCGGAGGCTGATGAGGAACACGGGCGGACCCGAGGGCGACTGGAAGGTGTTGACCAGGTCCTCGCGGTTCTTGGTCCCGCCGTGCAGCCACAGGTAGTCGATCTTCAGGTCCTCCAGGACCGCGCCGATGAGCTTCTGCATCTCGACGAACTGACTGAAGACGAGCACCTTGTGGCCGCCGCCGATGATGTCGGCGATCAGCTCGCGGAACATCTCGAGCTTGGCCGACGGAGGCAGCGTGGTGGTCGTGGGCAGACCGAGCAGCTTGGGGTGGCAGCAGACCTGACGCAGGCGGGTCAGCGCCGCGAGGATCGTCATCTGCGACTTCTCGATGCCGACCGTGTCGATCTTGCCCATGATCTCGTCCTTGGCCGCCTTGAGGATGCGGTTGTAGAGCCCGAGCTGGGTCTTGTTGAAGCGACAGAAGAGCGTCTGCTCGGTCTTCGGCGGCAGCTCCTTGGCGACATCCTCTTTGCGACGCCGCATGATGAAGGGCCGCACGCGCGCGCGCAGGGCCTCGAGCTGCTTGCGATCGCCATCCTCGATCGGCCGCACGTAGGTCTTCTGGAACTCGCTGATCTTGCCGAGGAAGCCCGGCGCGAGGAAGTCGAAGATCGCCCAGAGGTCGACGAGGTGGTTCTCGACAGGGGTACCCGTGAGCGCGAGCCGGTGCTGGGCCTTGAGCAGCTTGGCCGCCTTCGCGGTGTTGGTCGTCCAGTTCTTGATGTACTGGGCCTCGTCGAGCGCGGCGTAGCGCAGCTTGATCTTGGCGAGCTCGTCGATGTCGCGGCGCAGCAGCGCGTAGCTGGTGACGATGATGTCGCTCTTCTTGAGCCGGCGCCGGTTCTCGCTGCGGTCGGCGCCGTGCCACATCAGCACCGAGAGGCTGGGCGCCCACTTGCGAACCTCCTGGCGCCAGACCGAGAGCACGGAGGTCGGGCAGACGATCAGCGAGGGCATCGGGCCCTCATCCTCCTTGGCCTTGGCCAGGAGCGCGAGCGCCTGCACGGTCTTACCGAGGCCCATGTCGTCGGCCAAGATCCCGGTCATGCCGTTGGTGTGCAGCTGCCAGAGCCAGGCGAAGCCAGAGCGCTGATAGGGGCGCAGCTTGGCCTGCAGCGCCTTGGCCTTGCGCGGGCCCCGACTGCTGCGCTTGCCGGTCATGTTGCTCATGAGCTTCTTGACCTCTTTGGCGACCTGCGCGGTCGGGACCGCGTTGAGCAGGCGCGCCAAGGTCCCGAGCTCGAGCGTCGTCAGCTCGGCGTGGCCCTGCTTGTCGAAGTCGATCGCGCCGGCCGCCTCGGCGATCGGCTGGAGGATCTGCGGGTCGAGCTTGGCGACGGAGCCGTCGGCCAAGGTGACCCAGCGGCGGCCGTCGTGCAGCCAACGCAGCAGATCGCGGAAGCTGATGAGGCCGTCCTCGCCGTCGACGCGCACGCTCGCCTCGATGTCGAGCACCGAGCCGCGCCCGCCGGAGATCGAGAGCCGCGGCTTGGGCGACTTGCTGCGGATCTTGGGCAGGTTCGGGATCCGCTTCTCCCAGGCCTCGGGGAGCAGCGGGATGCCGACGATCATGAACTCGATCGCGGCGTCGTACTGGGCGATGAAGGCCTCGTCCATGTCGGACCAGCGCACGCCCTGGTTCTTGAGCAGCTTACGCGCCGCGCCCTCGGCCTCGAGGTCGCGGTAGAACGAGATGGTCTGGTCGTCGAGCGCGGCGGTGAAGCGCGGCGTGTCGGGGTCGCTGCCCTTGATCTCGATCGCTACGTTGTCGTAGCGGGCCGCGAGCCGGACCTTGATGCGCGTCGCGTCGCCCTCGATGTTGGCGACGATCTGCGAGACCTCGCGCGAGTCCGAGGCGAGCGCGAACAGGTCGCCCTGGGGCACGCCCACGGTCTGCAGGCTGTCGGAGAGCGAGTCCATCTGCTCGGGGCCGACGCGGCTGTCCATGACGATGCGAGGCTGCTTCGCGATCGCCTCGAGCACCCACGGCGGGGTGTCGGGGATCGTGAACAGCTGGCCGCTCTCGGGGACCAAGAACCACGTCGGCGAGCCGATGATCAAGCGCCCTTGGTCGACCTCGAAGACGCGCTCGGTGCCGGGCTGCTCGAGGAAGGCGTGGAGGTCGACGCCCGCGTCCGTCGCCCGCGGCTCGGCCTGGACGCGCAGCACGAGGGGCTCGGACTCGAAGCTGAGCTTGCCGGTGCCCTTGAGGCTGACGCTCGAGTAGCGCCCGAAGTACAGCAGACCCGCGAGCGCGGCGTCGTCGAGGATCGGCACCTCATCGTCGGTCTCGTCGACCGCCTGCTCGATGTAGCGCTCGATCTGATGGTCGGCCGGCGACATCGTCTCGCCGAGGCTGCGCCGGCGGCGACCGCCCTTGGTCGGCGACGCGCCGCCCTGGAAGGTGTGCACCTGCCAGCGCCCGCGACGGAGCTGGATCTGGTACCGACGCCCGCGCCCGACATCGCTGAGACCCGCGACCCACGGGTTCTGGGTCATCGTGATGTCGTCGCCCTGCTGGTACTGATGGCGCATCGTCAGCGCGAGCGCGACGGCGTGGTGACAGATCTTCTCCCAGCCGTCGGAGTAGGTCGGGCACGTGCAGTGACCGACGAGCTTGGTCTCGCCGAGGCTCGGCTTGAGCTTCAGCGTCGTCGTGTGCGGCACGGGCTTGGAGCCCTTGACGCGCCCGCGCAGCGTGCCGCCGTCAAACACGAGATCGGAGACGCGTCGATTTTCGAATAGCTCGGTACCCGCGGCGTAGGCTTTTGTACTGACGAGGCGCGAGAGCACCTCGGGCTCGAACGTGGGGAGGAGTGCTTCGAGTTTCGACACAGATGAGTCCCGTGTTGGCTGGGGCTGAGGAGGCGGGCTAGCGGTGGCCGAAGACCACGAGGAGTCGAGGAAGACCGGACAGGACCGAAGCGGGTCGGGCTCCGCCGCGACCGCTGGCGATCGGCCAAACGGTTCGCTGAATGCCTGAATGTGGCGCGCGTAGCGTGGGCTTGGATGCTCCAGCAGGCGCGGCGGCGAACGGGGCCACGACGACTGGGAGCTACCGCAGAACGATCGATTCGCTGACCTGCGCGACCGCCGAACCAGCGAGGTTGGAGGCCACGAGATCGTTCGGGATTTAACACGAGCGCGCGTCCCCGGTCCACTTGAAATCCCGCGGCGCCGACGCTATTGCCCTGGGGGCATTTGCGCGCACGCCGCCGCGCACGCCGAGATTTCCGGTGAACGCCACGCAAGACACCCCGCTCGTCGACGGCTTCAACCCTCGAGATCCCGGCGTAGCGATGCTCGCCCGCGCGATCGACCCCGCGCGGCCCGCGTTGCTGGTGCACTGCGGACCCCTCCCCGGCGCAGGGCCGAACGCGACGCGGCTCGTGCTCGATGTCCGCGAGCGCCCCGAAAACGGTGAGCGCTGCATCCCAGCCCAGCTGCCGGCGGATCTTCGCGCTGCCTCCGCGCCGCCGGACACGGACGCCGTCGACCCAGCGCTCCCGCTCGGCCGGCGCTGGCCACTCGCGCTGGTCTGGCCCCGCGCGCACCTGGGAAAAGACTTCAGCGAGCAGTGCCTGGCGCTCGCGGCCATGCACCTGGAGCCCGGAGGGCGGCTGCTGTGCGCGGTACGCAAGGCCCGTGGGGGCGCATCACTTAAACGCTCGATGGCCGCGCTCCTCGGCAACGTCCGCGTCGCCGCCCGTGACCACGGCTACCACCTGCACATCTCGGAGAACGTGGCGGGGGTCGATCTGCAGCTGGCGCGGGCGGCCTGTGAACGTCGCTACGCATGGAGCGACCCTTTGTTGGGCGAGCTCGAGCTCCTCGGCGTCCCGGGTGTGTTTTCTCGCAAGCACCTCGACCTCGGCACCGCCGCGCTGCTTCGACACCTGACGGAGAACGGGACGAACGGAGGACCCGCGCCGAGCCGCGTCCTCGACATCGGCTGCGGCGTGGGCCCGCTCAGCATCTGGGCCGCGCGGCGCTGGCCAGCTGCCTCGGTGCTGGCCGTCGAGACCAACGCGCTGGCGGCCGCGCTCGCGCGGGTCAACGCGGTGCGCGCCGGACTGTCGGAGCGCGTCCGGGTCCTGCACCGCGACATCTTGACGATGACGCCGCCGGCGACGCAGCTCGAAGAGGTGCCGCCGGGCTTCCTCACCGCGGGTTGTGATTTGGCCGTGGTGAACCCGCCGACGCACGCGCCGAGCGAGCTGTTCGCCCGCCTCGTGACGGCGCCGGCGAGCTTCCTCCGCCCGGGCGCGCCCGCGTGGTTTGTGGTCAATCGGTCAGGTTCTTTGCGCAAGGCGCTGCGCCGCAGCGGCGCCGAGCTCGACGCGCCCGTGGAGGTCCCCGGCTTTCACCTCGTGCGCGCGCGCTGGCCCGCGTCGCTGCACACGCGGTGAGAGCTCCGAACGCGCAGCAGCTCGACTCGATGCAGCTCGACGCGGCTCGACGCAAATCAACGCGGCTCAACGCAGCCCGCCGAGCCGTCGCCCGCCGAGCCGCACGCGGTGATAGTCGGTTCGCAGAACTCGAATAGCGAGCGCGTAGGTCGCCCACAGCGCGAGGCCGACGAGCGCGCCGGTCAAGGTGGGCCCGATGACCGTCGCCTCGAGCTGCACCTCGCGCAGCTCACCGGCGGCGCGCTGCCAATTGAACAGCACGAACACGAACACGACCGTCAGCAGCAGCGCGCGCGCGAAGGTCAGGGTCGAGAAGCCGCCGCGGCGCGGCCCGATGCTCCCGCGATCCCCCTCGAGGAAGCGCAGCAAGAGACCCAGCCAGGCGCCGAGCATGGGCAGCAGCAAGAAGCCCGCGATACCGCCGAGCCCCATGATCGCGTCGCGCAGGCGCTCGGCGGACAGCGGCAGGGCGGCGCCGGTCGTGACCTCCGGGACCTCGAGGATCTCGAGGATCTCGAGGAAGAGGCCGCTTGCGACGACGATGGCGTCGCCGAGGATCGCGGTGCCGATCACGGGCGAAGTGTAGCCCACGAGCGGGTCCGCGCCTGTACACTCCCGCGCATGCAGCAGTACGGCGTCCCGACGGACCAGCTGACTCCCTTTCAGGCGCGCGCGGCCCAGGTCGTGCGCGCCATCCAGACCGCGATCTGTAACGGGCTCGAGACCCTCGAGGCGGAGAAGGGTCGCTACGAGGGCTTCATCGACGACCCGTGGCGACGCGGTGACAACGGCAGCAACGATCACTCGCGCGGCGGCGGGCTGTCGCGCGTGCTCGAGGGCGGCGCGGTGATCGAGAAGGGCGGCGTCAACACCTCGGTGGTGTTCGGCGAGCTGCCTGCGGAGATGGCCGCGCGCCTGCCCGGCACCGGCTCGCGCTTCTTCGCGACCGGCGTGTCGATCGAGCTGCACCCCAAAAACCCCCACGCGCCGACGGTTCACGCCAACTTCCGCTACGTCGAGCAGGGCGAGCGCCGATGGTTCGGCGGCGGCGCCGACATGACGCCGCACTACCTCTACCGAGAGGACAAGCGCCACTTTCACCGCGTGTGGGAGCAGCTGTGCCGCGATCACGCCGCGGTCGACGAGCTCGGCGGCCACGCGAAATTCCGCGACTGGTGCGACCGATACTTTTATCTGTCGCACCGCGGGGAGCGTCGGGGCGTCGGCGGGATCTTCTTCGACTACCTCCACGTCAACCCGGCGCGCGAGGGACACGACGAGCAGCTGCTCGCGTTCATCGAGGACGGCGGCCGACGGTTCTTGAGCGCCTACGAGCCGATCCTGCGGCGCCGCATGGACACGCCCTACACCCCCGCGCAGCGCCGCTGGCAGGAGGTCCGCCGCGGCCGCTACGTCGAGTTCAACCTGCTCTACGACCGCGGCACCGTGTTCGGCCTGCGCTCGGGCGGGCGCACCGAGTCCCTGCTGGTCTCGCTCCCCCCGCGCGCGCAGTGGGGCTACTCGGTGGAGCCGAGCCCGGGGAGCCCCGAGGCCGCGCTGCTCGCCGAGCTGCGCAGGCCGCCGCCGCCCGAGCCGCGCGCGCGGGCGTGATGCCTTTAAAGACATGTGTTTCGGCGCCGCGAGTCACTGCTGCAGCTCGTAGGCGCCGATGTCACAGCGCTCGCCGCTGACCCGCGGGGACCCGCGCTGGTCGGCGTCGAAGATGTTCGCGAGCTCATCGGCGCAGCCCATGGGGTCGCCGCCCTCGAGCGCCGGGCTGGCGACGCTGATCGCCATGGTCTGGGTCGGGCCGCCGTTGTCCGCGAGCGGGATCAGGCCGGCGGGGACGCCGATGACGTCGCTCTCCTGCATGTTGTCGAGCGCGCAGTCCTCGAGCGCGCCGATCAGGTTGAAGCCCGCGGACTGCAGCCCGGCCTCCGCCTGCGTCAGGCAGTCGGGGTTCCCGCCGTCGGCCGCGTTGTCGGCGAGGATCGAGTTACGCAGCACGATCTCCACGGGGTTTAAAACATCTGTCTCATAGGCCAGACCACCCGCGATCCCGAGGTTGCCGACGTCGCCGTCGGCCGTGTTCGCGGAGATCGTCGCGCCGCTGAGCTGAAGCGCGAGCTTGCCCGTCGCCGTCAGGGTCGTCGCGTAGATGGCTCCGCCGACCGCGAGCTCCCCGTCGCCGGTGAGCTTGGCGTTGTTGTTGGCGAAGGTGCTCTGGCGAATCGCTACGGCGAAGGTCGCGGCCTCGGCGTTCAGGGTCACGGACAGCCCGCCCCCGCGGGCGCGCGACTCGTCGGCGCTCGCCCAGTTACCGTTGATCGTGCTGCGCTCGAGCGTGACCGTGCCCAGCGAGCTGTTGTCGGGCCCGGCGACGTCGACGCCGCCGCCGCGGGCGGTCCCGCGACCGACGAGCACCGCCGTGTTGGTCGAGATCGTCGACTCGAGCACGCGCGCGCGCTCGAGCAGCGGATCGTCTCCGTCCCGCAGCTCGATGAACAGCCCGCCGCCGCGGGCGGTGGCCATCACCTCCGGCAAGGTCTCCGCGGTGTCCGCCGAGGCCTCGTTGTTGCGCACTGAGGCGGCGAGCAGCGTGAGCTGTCCGCCCACCATCGCGGCGCCGCCACCCGAGGCCTCGATCGAGCCCGAGAAGCCGTGGGCGATCACGTGGTTGTTGCGGATCGTGACGCCATCGATCAACAGCTCGCTCGCGCCCGAGACGAACACGCCGCCGCCGCGGCTCGACGACGCCCCGTCCATGCTGTCGATCTCGACCACGTTGTCGCGCAGGGCGCTGTCGTCGGTGATGGTCACGATCGAGTCGTGCGCCCGCAGCCCGCCGCCTCGTCCGCTCGCGAAGGGCGCGGTGAGGTCGACGCGGTTCGACGCGATGATCGTGCCGTTGGAGAGCGCCACGTCGCCGCCGCTCACGTAGACGCCGCCGCCCTCGACGCGGTTGTCGTCGGGGCCCTGCTGAGCCGCCTCGAGCGTGACGAGGTTGTCGAGGATCACGCTGCCTTGCAGCACGAGCAGCGGGCCGACGCTGAAGATCCCGCCGCCGCGCGCGGCCTCGTTGGTCTGCACCGAGCACTCGACGAGATCGAGGGACCCTTCGTTGTGGATCCCGCCGCCGTCGACGCCGCGGCCGCCCGTGATGATGAGCCGGCTCAAGACCGTGTGCCCGCCGGTGATGGTGATCGTCGCGCCCTCGCCGTCGCCGTCGAGCACCACCGCCTCTTCGCAGTCGGTCCCGAGGACCACGTCGCGCGTGATCGTCAGCGCGCCCTTGTAGACGCCGGGGCGCAGGTAGACCTCCGCGCAGCTGACATCGTCGAGCGCCTCCTGCACGGTCGCGTGGGTGTCGGGCACGACGCAGCCGTCGTCGGGCGGGCTCGCCACGCAGCCGGTCGCCCCGGTGGTGCCGCAGCCCTCGGTCTCGCAGCCGGTCGTCTCGCCCGTCTCGCTCGTCTCGTCGACGGGGAGGTCGGGGATCGAGGTGGTCTCGCCCGTCGCGATGGTCTCGGGCCCGGTCGTGTCGCCGGTCGTGCGCGAGTCCCCGCCCGGGTCCTTGAAGCAGGACGTCAGCGCGAGCGGCAGCGCGAGCGTCACGAGCGACGCGCGCGGCCACGAGCGCCGCCTACGATCTCGAGCCACGAACGGGAATGTAGCAGGGGCGCGCGCGCGGCCCAGCAACAACATGTCTTTTAAGACTTATTTGTACCAACGGCGGGAGGCGCCGACGCGCTCGCGCCCACGCCTCACTACGCCCGACGCCACGCACCTACACGGGCGCGTCAGCGGACGCTCGCGCGCGCCGAGGCGGAGGTGAGCGCGGGCATCGCCTTGGGCGCCCAGCCCCAGTTCTTCTTGAACGACGAGCGCTGGGTCGGCTCGAGCGAGCGCGCGAGCGAGCGCCTTGAGAACCCCTTGCGCCGGCCGTCGAGCGCGAGCGCGAAGCAGGCCTCGGGCAGCGAGAGGTTGACCGAGACGCTGCGCAGGTCGATGCCGCAGCCGCCCCCGCAGCAGGCGTTCTCGAACAGGTAGGTGCCGTTGGCGATCCACACGCCCATGCCGAGCGCGATCCCGGCCAGCTCGGCGGCGGCCTCCTGATCGATCTCGTCCAGCAGGTTGTTGTCGAAGTCGTCACTCAGCGCGCGCTGCATCAGGCCCAGGCGCCCGAGCTCGCGCGCGACCCCGCCGAGCACGAGCGGCACGGCCCGAAACACCTGCGGGAGCACCAGCATCAAGAACTCGTCGCGGCCGCGACGGAAGGTGTGCAGCAGGTGACCGGCGGGATCGCCCACGGGCTCGAAGCCGGGCGGGACCGGCGGCTTGTTGGGCTCCATCTCGAGCAGCGTGAACTCTAGGTCATCTTGTCCGATGTGCTCCTGGGTGGCACAGATAAAATCGAACAGCTCGTCGAGGTCCTTCGGCTCCTCGTGCTGCGCCGGCTGGGCGACGCGGCGAGGCGCCTGCGCGACGGGCCCGAGCGCCGCGATCACGTCGCGCAGCGCGGTCGCGATCCAGTCGCGGGTGTTCTCGTCCGGGACGAACTGAGGGGCGGCCGCGGCCGCCTCGGAGCCGAAATTGAACATGCGCGGATCATAGCAGAGCGAGGCCTGCCGGTTGACGCGCCCGCCGTCGCACACCGGGTCACATGCCCGCCTGGTCATCTCTGCGCTCGCTCCAGAAGCGGCGCTCGAGATGGCCGATGTCGAACACGCTCGACCGCTGCGGCCGGTCGCCCGGTCGCTTCTGACACAGGCGGTTAAGGCGCAATTGGGCGAGCGACCAAAACAGATCACAATAGAAGGGCGGCCGTTGAAATTGATCTGTCGCGGCTTCCGTGACGGAAGCTCGCCGCGCGCTTCGTCTAGCTCCTGAGTTTGTCCTGAGCCTCGAGCGGCCGCTCGAGCTCGCCGCTCCTGTCTGATCGCGTGACCGCTCGTCTCACCGCGCTCCGTCGCCTGCGCTCCTCGCTGAGCGCGTGCATGATCACGTGCCTCGCGGCGGCGGTCTGGCTCGGCGCGGCGGACATCGCCCGCGCCGGCGGCCGCCACAAGGTCCCGAACCTGCGCGACGCGCCGAGCGCCACGAGCCCGCAGACCCGCGGCACGATGCTGGTCCCGCTGACGGTTCACGTCGCGAGCGATCGCGAGACCCGGGCCCAGACGATGCACCGCGTGCGCGTCGCGGTCGCCCGCGCGAACCGGGCCCTCGAGCCATACGGCTTCCGGGTCGTGGTCCACAAGGTCTGGATCATGCCGAGCGGCTACAGCACCGTGACGCGACGCCGCGACCACCGGCGGCTGGCCGAGTACGCCGGCGTCGACGGGACCGTGCACGTGTTCATGGTCGATGAGCTCGAGCTGGGCAGCCGGCTGTCGGGCGACCGCGGCGTCCGCGGGATGCACTGGCGCTATCGCGGGCTGCGCAAGCGCTTCGCCAAGCGCCAGTACGTGGTCGTCAACAGTGACGCGCCCTCGACCACCCTCGTCCACGAGCTCGGGCACCTCTTCGGCCTCGAGCACGCCTACGGGCACAGCAACCTGATGTGCTCGTGCCGCCGCGGGCCGCGACAGATCTTCACGCGCAAGCAGGGCATGATCATGCGCCGCGAGGCGCGGCTGTTCTTCCGCGACAACCTGCGCGCCGGCACGCGCTAAGCGGCACGGAGCTCGATTGTTCGCGCGCTCGCTTGGCGCGCGCGCGCGATTGAGGCAGGCTCGCGCTCGCGTGTCCGCCCGCGACGAAACCCCTGTGGCGCTGACGCCCGACGACATCCGCGCCCGCATCGAGCCGCTGTCGCGCGCGAGCTCGCCGGCCCCCGAGGGGCTGCGGCACGCGGCCGTGCTCGTGCTGCTCTCGCCGACGCCCAAACCACCGCGTGACGACGGCGCGCCGCGATCGCCGGAGCACATCCGCGTGCTGCTGCTCGAGCGCGCGGCGACGATGCGGCATCACGCCGGTCAGCTCGCGCTCCCCGGCGGCGCGCGGGAGCCCGCCGATCGCGACCTCGCCGCGACCGCGCTGCGCGAGGCGAACGAGGAGGTCGGGCTCCCCCCGGGCTTCGCCTCCTTGCTCGGGCGGCTCACGCCGCAGCCGACCAGCAGCGGCTTCTGGATGACCCCCTTCGTCTCCTGGGACGCGCGCGCGTGGACGCCGAGGCCGGGCGCGAGCGGGGAGGTCGCGCGCCTCGTCCAGCCGACGCTCGCGCGCCTGGCCGCGCCCCGCGGGCACCGCGTGCGCGGTCACTGGACGTGGCGCGGACGTCAGCTGCCGCGCCACGAGCTGCTCGTGGGCTCCTGCGATCCCCCGATCACCGGCGCGACCGGGCGCGCGCTGTGGGAGCTGCTCACGCGCCTGTCCCTTGTTACAGATGATCGCGGAGCCGCAGGGTCGTGAGCGACGAGGCCCCGACCGAGCGACCGCCGAGCGATCAGGCGATCGATCCGCCGCTGCTCGAGCGCCTGGCCAGCGTCGCCCAGGCGCGCGGGCTGCTGCGCCTGGGGATCGTGCGCCTCGACCACCCCGGCTTCGCGCCGGCCCGCGACGCGCTCGACCGCTTCCACGCGGCCGGCAAGCACGGCGAGATGGGCTTCATGACGCGCACGCGGGCGATCCGTCGCGACCCCGCGCAGATGCTCCCCGGCGCCCGCAGCCTGCTCGTCGCGCTCGTCCCCTACGACGCCGAGCCCGGGCCGATCGCCCGCTACGCGCGCTCGTCCGACTACCACACCGTGATCCACGGGCGCCTGATGGAGGTCGAGGCCGCGCTGCGCGACGCGCTCCCCGGCGTCCGCTCGCTGATCTGCGTCGACACCAAGCCGGTGCTCGAGCGCGCGGCGGCGATGCTCGCGGGGCTGGGCTTTTTAGGAAAATCCGGCTGCCTGATCGCGCCGGGCCTCGGCAGCTACGTGCTGCTCGGCGCGCTGCTGGTCACCGCGCGCTGGACCGGCGCCGACGCGCTCGCGCCCGAGGAGGCCCTGCGAGGCGCCCCCTGGGACGCCTGCGGAGACTGCCGCCGCTGCCTCGACGCGTGCCCGACCCAGGCCTTCGACGGCCCCGGCGATCTCGACCCGCGCCGCTGCGTCAGCTACCTGACCATCGAGCACCGCGGGCCCATCGCCGACTCGCTCGCGGACCGCCTCGGCGAGCGGATCGCCGGCTGCGATGTCTGTCAGGAGGTCTGCCCGTACAACGCCGGCGCGGCCCGGTTTCGGCTGACCCCAGAGGCAGCTTGGATCCCGCCGCCGCCCGGTCGCGCGCGAGACGTCGATCTGGTCGCGCTGGCGACGGTCGGCAACTCGCAGCACCGCGCCTTCGTCAAGCACACCGCGCTGCGCCGGATCCCGCGCCGGCACCTGCGGCGCAACGCCCTGCTCGCGCTCGGCAACCGCGAGACCCCGCTGCGCGCGGCCGAGCGCGCCGCGATCACGCGCGGGCTCGAGGACCGCGAGCCGCAGATCGTCGCGGCGGCCGAGCGCGCCGCGCGGCGACGGGGGCTGCTGGACGAGCCAGGGTCATCCGCCGACTGAGGAGCTCGTCATCGGCGACGCCAACCACTCCGTCGTCCACGCGCGCGCCCGCTCGAGCGCCAGCGGGCCCTGCTCGAGGCGAAACGGCGAGACGCGCGGCAGCTCGGGGATCTGCAGGATCATCCGCCCGGGGCCGGCCCGGATCGCCTGCGCGTCGCGCTCGCGGGCGCGGAGGTGTCGCAGCGGGCTCGTCGTCGGCAGCGCGTGCAGGAGCACGCGATCCCCGGCCCCGAGGGCGCTCTCGCCGTTGCGGTCACGGACGCCGCCGTCGACGAGCACACGCCGCTTGTGCAGGAGCGGACGAAACATCAGCGGCACGGTGCACGAGGCCTGGATCGCGGGCGCGAGCCGGCCCTGATCGAGGACCACCGGCGCGCGCCGGAGCACGTCGTAGGCGACCGTGGCGAAGGGGATCTCGCAGTCGCGAAAGTAGCTCGTGCCCGACTTGCCCAGGATCACCTCGAGCTTGCGCGCGAACTTCTTGCCGCGCAGCAGCCCGCCGAGTGGGAGGCCAGGGTCCCAGAAGTCAGGTCGGCGCAGCGCGAGCAGCTCCTCGGCGAGCTCGTCGGCCCCAAGCCCGCTGGCCCACAGCCCGCCGGCCAGCGCACCGGCGCTCACGCCGGTCACGCGCTGCGGACGGAGCCCCGCGCGCTCGAGCGCCTGCAGGACGCCCGTGTGGGCGAAGAAGCCGAAGAAGCCAGCCCCCAGCGCGAGCGTGAACGGACCCTCGGCGAGCCAGTCACGACGCGTCCGCGCGGCCCGGCTCGGGTGAAGCTCTGCGACGTCAGGGGTGCCCACGGCCCGTGAGTGTGACGGCTTCTGGCCCGGGAGGCAACGGCCCGCGGGACCGCCGCGCGCGAGATTTCCTGAACAAAAAGACATCTTAATCAACACTGGGATACAGAGCGACCCCCGTGCAGCGTCGCTCGAGGAGATCTTGAACGATGATGACCACCTCGACTCTCTCGCGGCGAATCGCGCAGGCGGTCGCGCTCTCGCTGTGGACCCTGCCGGCGCTCGCGAGCGCCGGGACGATCACGGCCGTCGGCAACGTCACCGCGCTCGACGACATCAGCCAGATGGCGAGCATCGACGGCCTCGCCGAGTTCAGTGAGGGCCCCGCGTTCACGCCGGTGCCGCTCGACCTCTACCAGGGTCAGGGGCTGACCTTCCACACGGGCGCGCTCAGCTCGATCCTGGTCGGCGTCAGCGCCAACGGCAACGCGAGCCAGCCGACCTACGCGTCGTACAACCAGTACTTCCCGGATCCGATCGGCGGCGGCGCGGACGCCCAGGGCTTCAACACCCGCCTCGCGGGCGTCGTGACCTTCACCGACACGGTCACGCAGTTCGGCCTGACCGCGAGCTCGAACGGCAACCAGTACCTCACGGTCTGGGACGAGAACGGGACCATGCTCGGGCAGGTCAATTGGCAGCCCTCCGGCGACGCGACCTTCGTCGGGGTCGACACCGGCGGCGTGCCGATCGGCATGCTCGCCTACGGCAACGACGACCTGTGGAACAACGTGACCTACGACGTCGGCGGCTCGACGATCATCTCGGACAACTGGGTCTGGAGCGTCGGCCTCGAGTGCCTGGAGGACGCCGACTGCGACGACGGCGACCTGTGCAACGGCGCCGAGAGCTGCGTCGACAACGCGTGTCAGGACGCCGAGGAGGCGCTCGACTGCAACGACGACAACCCGTGCACCGACGACGGCTGCGACGCCGAGAACGGCTGCTTCAACGACCCCAACGTCGAGCCCTGCGACGACGATGATCTGTGCACCGTCAACGACATGTGCGCCGAGGGGGTGTGCGGCGGCGAGCTCATCGAGTGCGCCGACGACAACGTGTGCACCGTGGACAGCTGCGACCCCGGGCTCGGCTGCGTCAACGACGCGGTCGACGGCTGCTGCTTGTCCGACGACGACTGCGCGGCCGACGTCGAGTACTGCGACGTCGAGGCCAACGCCTGCGAGCCGCTGGCCGCGACCACCGGCGAGCCGGAGACCACCGGCGAGCCGGAGACCACCGGCGAGCCCGGCACCACCGGCGAGCCGGAGACCACCGGCGAGCCCGGCACCACCGGCGACGACACGACCGCCGGCAGCGACTCGGGCACCGGCTCGGGGAGCGGGCCGATGCAGACGACCGGCGACGCGTCGTCGACAGGCGCCGATCCGAGCGCGGGCGACTCGCTCGGCGACAGCGAGAGCGACAGCGACGGCGGCACCGACAGCGCCGGCGTCGCGGAGGACGGCTGCGACTGCCAGACCGGCGACGCGCGACCGCTCGGCGGGCTGCTGTGGACGCTCGCGCCGCTCTTGTGGCTCACGCGACGCCGTCGGCATTCGGTGACCGCCTGACGGCACCTGACGGCGCGCGGATGACTCAGACACGCTCCTAGAAGCACCTCGACGTACACGCGCGCGCGGTCAACAATGTCCCTTGGGACATGTTATAGTTTTACTGTCTCCTGTCTGAGGAGACAGCAATGAAAGTCGCGCGCGAGCTGCAAGGTCCCAGCCTCGACGCGCGGCGGGAGCGCGCGTCCGCGCTCACCGTCGCGCTCGCGCTGCTGATCGCGGCGCCGGTGACCCTCACGGCGAGCGACGCCCGCGCCGGCGCGATCAGCAAGCACGGCGCCGTGCAGCTCCTCGACCACGTCTCGCAGCTCGCCAACGTCACCGGCGAGGCGCACTTCGACGCCGGCCCGCACAACTCGCCCGTCGCGCTCGACGCCTACGCGGACCAGGGCGCGCTGCTTCACGACGGGCCGCTGACGAGCGCGCTCGCCGGCGTCACGACGGAGGGCAGCGCGAGTCAGCCGATGTTTTACGACTGGGTCGAGCTCGGCTACTTCCCCGCGCCGATCGCCGGCGGCGGACAGGCGAGCGGCCTGCAGACCCACTTCGCGGGCGTCATCACCTTCTCCGACACCGTCACGCAGTTCGGGCTCACCGCGGGCAGCAGCGGCCCGCAGCACCTGACCGCGTGGGACCAGGACGGCGTCCTGCTCGGGCAGGTCGACTGGACGCCGGAGGGCGACGCGGCCTTCGTCGGCATCGACTCGCTGGGCGTACCGATCGGCATGATCGCCTTCGGCAACGACGACCTGTGGGCGGGGGAGGCCTACAGCGTCGCCGGGGCGGCGATCATCTCCGATCACTGGCGCTGGGGCGTGGGCGGCGGCTGCGAGAGCAACGCGGACTGCGACGACGGCGACCCGTGCACCGGCGTGGAGCTGTGCGACGACGGCAGCTGCGTGGAGGCCGAGCAGACCCTCGACTGCGCCGACGACAACCCGTGCACCGACGACGCCTGCGAACCCGGGATCGGCTGCGTGCACCCGGCCAACGACGCGCCCTGCGACGATGATGACGCCTGCACCGAAGACGATGTCTGCGCGGACGGCGTGTGCGCGGGCGCGGCGATCCGCTGCGAAGATGGGCAGCTGTGCTCGCTCGACAGCTGCGACCCGCTGCGCGGCTGCGTCAGCGAGACGGTCAGCGGCTGCTGCGAGTCCGACGCGGACTGCGAGCCCGGCGAGCGCTGTGATCTCGGCGCGAACAGCTGCGAACCCGCGAGCGACCCGCCCCCCGAGACGACCGGCGGCGACGCGGGGCCGGACTCCGGCGACGCCGCGGATACGGGCGACGGTGACAGCGATGGCGGCGACAGCGGTGACGGCGACGCGCCCGGTGACTCGGGGACCGACAGCGCCGCCGACGACACCCTCACCGACGACGGCTGCGGCTGCCGAGCGCGACAAAATTCCCGCGTGCCCGCGCTCGCGTGGCTGCTGCTGCTCGGCGCCGCGGGGCTGCGACGTCGACATCGACCGCGGTGAGACGAGCTCGCGCGAAGCGCGATTGTCGGTGACGCGATCGCCTGTGAGCGAACCCGCGTTCGGCTGTCTGTGTGTACACATCGGGCGCGCCGCGGCGGATGGTCGCTGGGTGCACGCCCGACGAGATTCGCGGTAGGCTCCCGAAGAACTTCGAGGTGCCTATGCAGCGTTCCACCCGACTCCTCCCCCGTCCTCGCGCCCGTGCGCGCATGATCGCTCGCGCGTCCCTTCTCGGCGTCGGGCTCGTCGCGCTCGCGCTCGGTCAGTCGGCCTGCGACGACCAAGAGCCCGCGCGCGCTCGCCTCGCGCCTGCGCCCAAGGCCGGCGCCGGCGGCGACGCCGAGGTCGTGAAGAAAGCCTCCCGCCCGGCGCCCTCGGCGGACCAGGTCCAGCTGCTCGCCAAGCGCTTCTTCGCGCCGCTGCCGGCGCGCGCCGAGTCAGCGACCAACCCGATCACCGAGGCCAAGGTCGCGCTCGGCCGCACGCTCTACTACGACCCGCGGCTGTCCAAGAACCACGACGTCTCGTGCAACACCTGCCATCTGCTCGACAAGTACGGCGTCGACGGGACGCCCGTCTCGGTCGGGCACAAGAAGCAAAACGGCGACCGCAACGCGCCCACGGTCTACAACGCCGCGCTTCACTTCACGCAGTTCTGGGACGGGCGCGAGCCCGACGTCGAGGCCCAGGCCAAGGGCCCGCTGATCAACCCGGTCGAGATGGCGATGGCCGACCACAACGCGGTCATGAAGACCATCAAGTCGATCCCGGGCTACGCCGAGATGTTCAAGGCCGCGTTCCCCGAGGCCAAGGACCCGATGACGATCGACAACTTCGGGCTGGCCGTGGGCGCGTTCGAGCGCGGGCTGATCACCCCCGCGCCGTTCGACAAGTTTTTGCAGGGCGACAGCAAGGCGCTCAGCAAGGACGCGCTGCGCGGGCTGCAGCTATTCGTCGACGCGCAGTGCGTGACCTGCCACGTCGGCGCGACGCTCGGCGGCACGCAGTTCCAGAAGATCGGCAACCTCAAGGACTACCCGACCGAGGACGAGGGTCGCTTCAAGGTCACCAACAACGAGGCTGACAAGAAGGTCTTCAAGGTCCCGAGCCTGCGCAACATCGCCAAGACCGCGCCGTACTTCCACGACGGCTCGAAGGCGACCCTGACCGACGCCATCAACACGATGGCCGAGTACCAGACGGTCAAGGGCTCGTTCACGGACGAGGAGCGCGCCGACCTGATCGCCTTCCTCGACACCCTGACCGGCGAGATCGATCAGGAGTACATCAAGCAGCCGCCCCTGCCGGAGAGCGGCCCCAACACGCCCAAGCCCGATCCGACCTGAGCAGCGGTCGAGCGCCAGTGCGCACATTGCGCCGACACCGCCATCAACGCCGCGACCGACATGGTGACAATCGGTCGCGGCGCGCGAGCGCGGGCGCGGAGCTTTCGTTTGTGAAGGATTGTGAAACCGCGACTCCGGCGCTTGACGCGGCAAACCGGCGCGGACACCTTGTACGCAAACACGGGTTCACAACCCGGTTTGATCACGATGAGCACCACCTCCCAAGTACCCGGCCCTGGACCGCAGCCTTCCCGCGGTGGCGGCGTCAAGCGAGCGCTGTGGGCGATGCTCTCGGTCGGGGTGCTCGTCGGCGCGGGCGCGCTGGCCTCGCTGCTCTACGCCACGCGCCCCGAGGCGGCCGAGATCGAGCGCGAGAAGCCGATCGTCGAGGTCGAGGTCCTGCGCGCGCACCCGCGTGACAACCCGATCACCATCACCGCCATGGGCGAGGTCATGGCGACCCGACAGCTCCTGCTGCAGCCCGAGATCGGCGGGCGCGTGCGCGATCGCAGAGACAACTTGGTGCCCGGCGGCCTCGTGCGCGAGGGCGAGATCCTGGTCCGGATCGACACGCGCGACTACGCGGCCGCGATCGCGGCCCAGAAAGCCGCGATCGCCCAGGCCAAGGTTCAGCTCGCCGATGAGCGCGGGCGCAAGAACGTCGCCGCCGCCGAGTGGGAGGGCTCGCTCGACTCACTCGACGAGGACTCCCAGAAGTTCGCCCTGCGGGCGCCGCAGTACAACAGCGCCAACGCCAGCCTGCGCTCGGCCAAGTCACAGCTCGGCAAGGCCCAGCGCGACGTATCCCGCGGGACCATTCGCGCGCCCTTCGACGCGCTCGTCCTCGACACCCCGGTCGAGGCCGGGCAGGTCGTCTCGCAGCAGAGCAAGCTCATGACGCTGGTCGCGACCGACCGCTACTGGGTCTCGCTGACGGTCCCGGTCTCGCAGCTCGACTTCCTCGACATCCCCACCGTCAACACCGCCGACGCGCTCGGCTCTCCGGCGGAGATCATCCACGACGCCGGCGCCGGCGTCTCGATCGAGCGCACTGGCTACGTCGAGCGCCTCGAGGGCTCGGTCGACGCCCGCGGCCGCATGGCCAAGCTGCTCGTCTCGGTCCCCGACCCCCTCGACCTTAAAAAGCCGGCGGGCGAGCGCTCGCTGCCGCTGCTGCTCGGCAGCTACGTCAAGACCGCGCTGCGCGGGCGCCCGGCCAAGGACACCGTGGCGCTCCCGCGCGAGGCGCTGATCGACAACCGCGAGGTCTGGCTGGTCGCCGACGGCAAGCTCATGCGTCACCCGATCCAGGTCATCTGGCGCGACCGCAAGCAGGTCCTGGTCCGCGGCCTCTCCGAGGGCGACGCCGTGGTCACGACGCCGCTGGCGGCGCCGACCGAGGGGATGCAGGTCACGATCACGAGCGAGCGCTCTGAACCCGGCGCGGTCGGTCGCGAGCAGGGCGTGATCGAGGCGAACACCGCGGCGCCCAAAGCCGGCGACGAGGACGCCAAGGACGACAGCGATGAGGCCGGCGGCGCCACCGTCGAGGTCGACCTCGAGCCCGGCGTCACGCGCGAGGAAGCGTCCTCAAAAAAGCGCGCGCGTAAGCGCCGAAAGCCGCGCAAGCGCAAGAAGAAGTGAGCTTCTTAGAAATTGGCATTGAAACCGTGCCGCGGGGGCTGGCGAGCCTCGTCGGCGGCCCGTGAGGAGGAGTGGCCGTGGCGGGAGCGAGCGAGACACAGAGCGGGCGACGGCCGATGAGCGAGCGCAAGGGCGCGATCGCCTGGATGGCGAAGAACCCCGTCGCCTCCAACCTGCTCATGCTGCTGCTGCTCGTCGGCGGCATCATCATGGGCCTCAAGGTCCGCCAGGAGGTCTTTCCCGAGACCGAGCTCGACATCATCTCGGTCGCCGTGCCGTACCCCGGCGCGAGCCCGAGCGAGGTCGAGTCCGGCATCATCCTCGCGGTCGAGGAGGCCGTGCGCGGGCTCGACGGCGTCAAGCGCGTGACCTCGAAGGCGACCGAGGGCATGGCGACCGTCAACGTCGAGCTGCTCATCGACGTCGACAAGAGCAAGGCGCTCTCGGACGTCAAGGGCGCGGTCGATCGCCTGACCTCGCTGCCCAAAGACAGCGAGCGCCCCACCACGAGCCTGCTCGACACGCGCAAAGAGGTCATCTCGGTGGTGCTCTACGGCGACCAGGACGCCACGGTCCTGCGCGCGCTGGCCGAGCGCGCCCGCGACCAGATGCTCGGGGATCCGGGGATCACCCAGGTCGATCTCTTGGGAGCGCCGGCCAAAGAGGTCGCGATCGAGGTCCCGAGCGCCCAGCTGCGCACGCACAACCTGACCCTCGAGGCGGTCGCGCAGAAAGTCGCCGCGACCGCGGTGGAGCTGCCGGGCGGCGGCGTTAAGACGCCCAGCGGCGAGGTCTTGGTGCGCACCGCCGAGCGCCGTGAGAGCGAGCTCGAGTTCTCCGACATCCCGCTGGTCAGCGGCCCCAAGGGGACCGAGGTCCGGCTCGGCGAGGTCGCCGACGTCCGTGAGAGCTTCGCCGAGACCGATGAGAGCGCGGTCTTCGAAGGCAAGCCGGCGATCATGCTGCGGGTCTATCGAACCGGCGATCAGACGCCGATCGAGGTCGCCGACACGGTGCGCGGGCACATCGAGCGCATCGAGACCTGGGTGCCCGCCGGCGTCCAGGTCGCGCAGTGGGCCGACTGGTCCGAGATCTATCGCGAGCGTATGGATCTGCTGATTCGCAACGCGCAGATGGGCCTGATCCTCGTGCTGCTCTCGCTCGGCCTGTTCCTCGAGCTGCGGCTCGCGTTCTGGGTGACGATGGGCATCCCGATCTCGTTTTTGGGCGCGCTGCTGTTCATGCCCAGCATGGACGTGTCCATCAACATGATCTCGATGTTCGCGTTCATCGTGACCCTCGGGATGGTCGTCGACGACGCGATCGTCGTCGGCGAGAACATCTACACCTTCCGTCAGCGCGGGCACTCGCCGGTCCAGGCCGCGGTCTTGGGCGTGCAGCAGGTCGCCACGCCGGTGACGTTTTCAATTGCCACGACGGTCGCCGCGTTCTCGCCCATGCTGTTCGTCCCGGGCTTCATGGGCAAGCTGTTCGCGGTCATCCCGATGATCGTGATCTCGGTGCTCGTGATCTCGCTCGTCGAGTCGCTGTTCGTGCTCCCGGCCCACCTCGGGCACCTCAAGGACGCGCGCCCCGGCGGCGTCTTCGACTGGATCACCCAGCGCCAGCAGGTCGTCAGCCGGATGCTCGAGCGCTTCATCGAGCGTCGCTACGCGCCGGTCCTCAAGCTCACGCTGCGGCGGCGCTACTTCGCGCTCGCGGTCGGCATCTCGTCGCTGATCATCACCGCGGGCTTCGTCGCGGGCGGGCGCATCGCGTTTCACTTCATGCCCCAGCTCGACGGCGACATCGTGGTCGCCCAGGTCGAGCTGCCGTACGGCTCCTCGGTCGAGCAGACCGAGCGCGTGCGCGCGCGCATCGAGTCGGCGGCCAAGCGCGCGCTCGAGGACTTCGGCGGCGAAGAGGTCAAGCGCGGGGTGTTCTCGCAGGTCGGCGCGCTGTTCGCCGGCGGCGGCCCGGCGGCCAACGGCTCGGCCTCGGGCGGGCACCTGGCCAACGTCCAGGTGTTCCTCAAGCCCAGCGACCAGCGCGACTTCGAGTCCCGCGCATTCCTCGAGCGCTGGCGCGAGCTCGCCGGCCCCGTGTTCGAGGCGCGCAAGCTGACCTACTCCGCCGCCATGGGCCCGAGCGCCGGCTCGCCGGTCGACGTCGAGCTCAATCACCCCGACGCGAAGGTCCTCGAGGCGGCCGCGGCCGAGGTCGAGAAAGCGCTCGAGGGCTACGGCGGCGTGCGGGACATCGAGAACGGCAACTCCGAGGGCAAGCCGCAGCTCGACCTCACGCTGACGCCGGCCGCCACCAGCCTCGGGCTGACCTCCAACGACATCGCCCGCCAGGTCCGCTCGGCCTTCTACGGCGCCGAGGCGCTGCGCCAGCAGGAGGGCCGCAACGAGGTCCGCGTGATCGCCCGTCTGCCGATCAGCGAGCGCCGCTCTGAGTACGACATCGAGTCGATGCTGATCCGCACGCCCGAGGGCGGGGAGGTCCCGCTGCTCGAGGTCGCCGAGGTCGAGCGCGGGCGCAGCTGGCCCGAGATCGAGCGGTCCGACGGCGGGCGCATCATCCACGTCAAGTCCGACATCGACACCGAGGTCACGGCCGCCAACATCGTGCTCGAGACCCTCACCAAAGATGTCCTCGAGGGCTTACCCGATCGCTACGCCGGGCTCACCTACGGCTTCGGCGGCGAGACCCGCGAGCAGGCCGAGACCATGAGCGCGCTCGGGACCGGCGGCCTCATCGCGCTGATCGTCATCTACGCGCTCCTCGCGATCCCCTTCAAGAGCTACGCGCAGCCGGTCATCGTGATGTCGGCGATCCCCTTCGGCATGGTCGGCGCCGTGTTCGGGCACCTGCTGATGGGCTACTCGCTGAGCATGGTCAGCATGATGGGCCTGGTCGCGCTGACCGGCGTCGTCGTCAACGACTCGCTGGTGCTGATCGACGCCGCCAACGCGTTCCGCCGCGAGGGCCACGGCGCGCTGCAGGCGATCTCGGCCGCCGGCGTCCGCCGCTTCCGCCCGATCCTCCTCACGTCGATCACGACCTTCCTCGGCCTCGTGCCGATGATCACCGAGACCTCGGTGCAGGCGCGCTTCCTGATCCCGATGGCGATCAGCCTCGGCTTCGGCGTGCTGTTCGCGACCTTCATCATCCTGCTCTTGGTGCCCGCGCTCTACATGATGCTCGAGGACCTGATCTGGTCGACGCAGCTGCTGCGGCGCTGGCTGTTCGGCGACGCCGAGTCCGCGACGCTCGCAAGCGAGCCCTACGAGGACGGCTTCGACGAGGACTTCGACGTCGACTTTGACGACCTGTACTAAGCGACACGACGCGCTCCCACGCGAAGACCCCGGCTCGCGCGCGGCGAGTCGGGGTCTCTTGCTGTTGGAGCTGTTGGCGCCGCCGCGGCGGCTCAGCTGTTCGGCGGGATCGAGATCCCGGTCGCGGTCAGCACGAACTCCTTGCGCTCGCCGCTGACGGCCCCCGGGTCCTCCCCGCCGTCCTTCGCCAGGTGCTTGACCTGCTTCTCGTTGAAGGTCTTCGTCGCCAGGGTGCCCTCGACGATCGCCGGCTTGCCCTTGCAGTCCTTCGGCACGGTGAAGGAGTGGTCCTTCATCATGATGCGCGCCTCGGCGTCGCCGTCCTTGACGACCATCCAGCAGCCCATCTTCTGGCAGACCGACTCGACGGTGCCGCTGACCTGCACCGGCGCCTCGCCGAGCTCGCCGCCGACGGCCTTCGCCAGCGGCTGGCTGCTGGCGAGGGTGAAGGGCGCGCCGAAGTGGCCGGTCGCGCCGTTGTCGGGGGCCGCGTCGCCGTGGTCGCAGGAGTGACCCTCGGCGTGCTTCTCCTTGTGGGCGTCCTCGCCGTAGATGCAGCCCTCTTCGCCTTCGCCCTTCTCATCCGTGGCCTCGGCGGGCGCCTCCGCCTGCTTGTCGGCGGGCGCCTCTGCCTTCTTGTCGGCCGCGGCGACCTTCGTCTCGGACTTCTTGCTGTCACCGCTGTCGCACGCGAGCGAGAGGCTCAAGCCCGCGACCAGGGCGACAATGACGGACATACGTCGATCAACCATGGGAGAGAGTCTGCTGGCCCGCGCTCGCGCCTGTCAATGCGCAGGCGCGACGTCGCGGCCGCCCGCGCCCGGTCTCGGCGTAAGTTTCCTCGCCCTGTGTTGCCGCTACAGGCGAACTGAGAATCAAATTCGCTGACGACCCGCCTGACCGTTGAAGCTGGTTGCCGACGGGCGCCGCGTGTTCACGCTCGCGGGCGTTCACGCGGTCGCGTCTCCGCAGCGCGCGAGGCGATGGGGTCCACACCTGCTCGCTTGCGCTGGAGCCAGCGCCTGGACTAGTCATGATCCGCCGAACGAGCAGGTCCATGCCGAGAACACCAGCAAGCGCGCGCCGTCGTCACCGCTCACGCGCGCGTCGAGCCCCGGGGGCCGCCTTGCTCAGCCTCAGCCTCGGCCTCGGGCACGCCGGCTGTCGCCCCGCCGCCGACGCGGCGCCGCCCTCGCCGCCGCGCACAACCGCGCGCGACCGCCCGGTCCACACCGCGACAGAGACCCCGCGCCCCAAGCTCGTGGTGCTGGTGGTCGTCGACCAGATGCGCGCCGACGTCATCGACCGCTTCGCCAACACCTGGCCCTCAGAGCAGGGGTTTCGCTGGCTCGCGCGCGCCGGTCAACGCTTTGACCAGGCCTTCGTCGGCCACGCGTTGACCAAGACCGCGCCCGGTCACGCCTCGATCGCGACCGGGGTTCACCCGGCGCGCCACGGCGTCGTCCTCAACCACTGGTTTGATCGCGAGCGCGGCGTCGAGGTCCACGCCGGCGAAGATCCCCGCGCCACGTTGGTCGGGCCGGCGGTCAACGGGCGCCGCCCCGGACGCTCACCGCGTCAGCTCACCCGCACCACCGTCGGCGACTGGCTCAAGCGCGCGAGCCCCCGCAGCAAGGTGTACGCGGTCGCGCCCCGGGATCGCGCGAGCGTCATGCTCGGCGGCGTGCACCCGGACGGGGTGTTTTGGTACGACTACGCCGGCGCGTTCGTGACGTCGAGCTACTACGCCGCCTTCCCCGAGGACCTCGGGCCGTTCTTCTACGACGACTGCGGAGACCTGACCGCCCCGCTGCGCGAGGGCACGCCCGGGACGTGGACGCGACTGTTGGAGCCCAGGGTCTACGAGCGCCTCGTAGGGCCCGACGCCGACCCCTACGAGGTCTTCGGCGAAAAGAGCGTGTTCCCGTACCGGCTGTTTCGTCGCCGCGGGAGCCTGCGCGCCTCGGAGCTCGCGCGCTACCACGAGCAGCTGCCGAACACGCCCTTCGCCGACCACTACGCGCTCGAGCTGGCCAATCAGCTGATCGCGTGGAACAGCCTCGGCGCCGACGAGCACCCGGACCTCCTGCTGGTCGGCTTCTCGGGCAGCGAGACCATCGGCCACGCGTTCGGGCCTGACAGCCACGAGCTCGCGGACTACTACCTGCGCCTCGACGGCTTCCTCGCCGAGCTGCACAGCCAGCTCGCGGCCCACGTCGGCGCGGGTCAGTACGCGCTGGTGCTGACCTCGGACCACGGGGTGATGGGTATGCCCGAGCGCCTGCAGCGGCAGGGCATCGCGGCCCAGCGCGGGGCGCTGCGCGTCGATAGCGAGCGCTACCAGCAGGACGTCCGCGCGGCCGTGAGCCAAGCGCTCGCCGAGCTGCAGCTGCCCGCCTCGACCCTGACCCACGTGGGCGAGAGCGGGGTGTGGTTCAACCTCCGGCAGTCCCGCCTCGCGGGCCTAGACGACGAGGTGCTGCAGCGCGCGGTCGCCCGCGCGCTCGCGGTGCTCCCCTACGTCGCCGACACCTTCACCGCCTTCGAACTCGCGGACAGCCGCACGCCCAACGGCGCGCGCCCGTGGCTGGTCGAGTACCGCCGCAGCTTCGTCCACGGGCGCAGCCCAGATGTCCAGATGCGCTTCGTCCCGTGGAGCATGGTCGGCGGCGAGCGCTGGGGGGCGAACCCCGGCACGCCGTACTCCCACGACACCCACGTGCCGCTGTACGTGGTCGCGCCCGGCGTCGCGCCCGGGCGTCGCAGCGACCGCGTGTACACCGTCGACATCGCGCCGACCCTCGCCGAGCTGCTCGGGGTCACGCCGCCCGACGACCTCGACGGCCAGAGCGTGCTGCTTCGATAGACGCCACGTCAGGACGTCTCGAGCGTTCGCAATTGCGAACTTCGCTCAGTCGACACGCGCAGCCCAGTTCCCCAAACCTCGGGCGAGCCCAACCCACGCGAGACACACGCTCGCCGGCCTCAGCCAGCCCGAGCCCGCGTCTCCGGCTCGCGCCGTGACAAAAAAGTCGGACCGCAGAGCGAGAGCGGCCAATTACCTTGAACAAAAACCCGGCCTCGCGGCGGGTGCCGCGTGACCGGGTTTTGGCTGTCCAGCGAACGGGTTCTACTGGATCGCGACGGTGACGAAGCCGCCGGCCTGGAACGCGATGATCAGCGCGAAGATGACCAGGGACTCGATGAACGCGAGGCCGAGGAGCATGGGCACCAGGACCTTGCCGGCCGAGTTCGGGTTACGGCAGATGCCCTCGAGGGCGGCCGCGACGGCGCGACCCTGACCCATGCCGCCGCCGAGGGCGGCGAGGCCGATGGCGAAGGCCGCGGCGAAGGCGTAGAGGCCACGCTCCGAGGCGGTGGTGATGAGGAACTCCGGCTTCTCAGCAACGCCGGGGGCCGCGAGGGCGATGACCGGCAGCAGGAAGACGGCGGCGAAGGTGGCGACGGCGATGGATTTACGGGACATTGCCTTTTCCTTGGAGGCGATCGTTTCGATCAGAGAAGTCGTTTGTTGGGAAGCGGGCGACCGGTGGATCAGTGGCCCTCTTCGTGATGCTCAACGGCGAGGCCGATGTAGATGATGGTCAGCAGCGTGAACACCAGGGTTTGCACGATGCAGACCACGGTACCCAGCATGAGGAAGGGGAGCGGGACCAAGAACGGGATCATCAGGGCGACCACGGCGACGACCTTGTGGTCGGCGACCATGTTGCCCGTCAGTCGCAGCGCGAGCGAGACGGGGCGCGCGATGTGGCTGATGATCTCGATCGGGATGAACAGCGGGAACATCCACGGGAACCCGCCGATCTTCGGACCGCAGAAGTGCAGGAGGTAATCGACCCCGTTCTCCTTGAGCCCGTAGAAGTTGTAGACAAGGAAGACCAGCAGCGCGAGACCGAGGTTGGTCTTCAGCGTGTCGGTCGGCGGCAAGAAGCCAGGGATGAGGCCCTGGATGTTGCAGCAGAAGATGAACAGCGCGAGCGTGCCGGTCAGCGGCAGGAACTTCGCCGCGTTCTTCTCGCCCATCACGTCCTTGGACAGGTTGAAGACGGCCCCGACGAAGGTGTCGGTGATGGCGGCGAGGTTGAACGTGCGCGGCGGGACGACGCCGTTCTTGGAGCCCGGCTCCTGGATGCTCTTGCGGTAGCGCGTCGCCAGGAAGACGATGAAGAGCGCCGCGAGCAGCGCGCCGGCTACGTGCACCAGCGTGAAGCTGGTGGCCGTGAACATCATGTAGCGCCACTCACGGCCCAGGTGCTCGGCGGCGTTGTTCTCGAGCGCGTGCCAGAACTCTGGCATCAAGAGCGTAAACCAGGTGTCGTGGTCTCCCATAGTTCGGCTCGTTCAGTCCTGGTCGGATCCTGGTTTTGGGGACAGCTCCCCGGAAGTCTGGGTCGCGGCGACGATAAAGCCGAGCAGCGCGAGCGTGAAGCCGGCTGCAAGCCCCTCAGGTTGGCCGGCCATGTACCAGAGGATGGCAGCCGTCGCAAGCGCGGTGCCTAGCCAACGAAACGGGGCTGCAGCCGGACTCGCGCGGGGTTGTGAGGGGTCGGGCTCAGCGGCCAGCGAGCCCACCATGCGGAATACGGCGCCGCCGAGGAGTTGGAGGTTAAACAGCCCGAGACCGCCGCCCAGCAGCACGCTGATGGCCGCCAGCTCCCCCCAGATCAGCCACGTGAGCAGAACCCCCGGGGCGAGCAACGTGAGCGTCCACAAGTAGACGCGACGGCGCCAGAGATCCCATGAGACCGGGAGACCCCCCGCGGCCGCCGGCTCGCTGTCACTGCGGCCGTCGGGCGCGCCGCTGCGCCCGCCGTCGCCTGGCTCTCCGGTCATGGGCGGGGCCCTCCCGGCTCGTCCTCGGGCGGACGCTCCTGGCCGGCCTCGCCCTCGGCTTCCTCCTCGGCGTCGAGGTAGGCCTGGAACTTGATCGCGGTGCGCACGACGATGTTGGCCGCCGCCCCCAGGCCGACCAGAAAGCCGATGTAGAACGTCCACGGTCGCCAGTGGGTGACGTTCTCCTGCAGCCAGCGGCCTCCGAACGCGCCGATCGCGATGGCGACCGCCATGGCGATCCCGATGGACGAGACCTCAGCCAGGGAGAACCACTGCGCCTGACCGGTTACGCGGTCGGGCTTGCGGAGCGGATGCATGTGGCTGGGCCTTCACTCCGCAGGGTGACGCAGCGCCGCGAAAGCGCCATCCGCGGCCGCGAGCGTGCGCCCGATCGTCGCAGGGTCGTGGGCGATCGAGACGAAGCCGGCCTCGAACTGGGAGGGCGCGAGGTACACACCGGCGGCCAGCATGGCGCCGTGGTAGCGGGCAAATCGGGGGAGGTCGCAGGCCTTCGCGTCGGCGTAGTTACGCACGGCCTCAGCCCGAAAGAAGCCGGTGAACATCGAGCCGACCTGGTGACTCGAGAACGGGATGCCGTGGCGCAGGGCCCGCTCGGCGAGACCGCGCACCAGCTCGGTCGTCGCCTGCTCGAGCGCGTCGTAGGGGTCGTCGCGCACGATGATCTCGAGGGTCTTGCGACCGGCCGCGACCGCCAGCGGATTCCCGCTCAACGTCCCCGCCTGATAGACCGGTCCGAGCGGCGCGATCCTCTCCATAATGGCCCGCTTGCCGCCGTAGGCGCCGACCGGCATCCCGCCGCCGACGATCTTGCCGAGGCAGGTCAGATCGGGCGTGACGCCGAAGCGCTCCTGCGCGCCCCCGCGAGCCACGCGGAAGCCGGTCATGACCTCGTCGAAGATCAACACCGCGCCGTGCTGCTCGCAGAGCGCGCGCAGCCCCTCGAGGTAGCCGGGGACCGGCGGGATGCAGCCCATGTTGCCGGCCACCGGCTCGACGATAATCGCCGCGATCGAGTCGCGGTTCGCGTGAAAACAAGCGGTCGCCGCGTCGAGGTCGTTGAAGGGCACGAGCAGGGTGTCCTGGACCGCGCCGGCGGGGACGCCGGCCGAGCCGGGGATCCCCAGGGTCGCGGCGCCGGAGCCCGCAGCGACCAGCAGCATGTCCGCGTGCCCGTGATAGCCGCCGTCGACCTTGATGATCTTCGAGCGGCCGGTGTAGCCGCGGGCCAAGCGGAGCGCGCTCATGGTCGCCTCGGTCCCGGAGTTGACCAGGCGCACGAGGCCGCCGCGCAGCGAGGGCACGAGCGCGCAGATCTGCTCGGCGAAGTCGACCTCACCCGCCGCGCAGGCGCCGAAGCTGAGACCGTCGCGGGCCGCCTTGCACACGGCCTCGACGACCTCGGGGTGGGCGTGCCCGAGCAGCGCCGGGCCCCAGGTGCCGACGTAGTCGATGAGCGTGGCGCCGTCCTCGGTGACGAGCTGCGCGCCGCGGGCCGAGCGGATGAACGGGGGCGAGCCGCCGACCGAGGAGAAGGCCCGCACCGGGCTGTTGACGCCGCCGGGGATCGAGCGCTGCGCGCGTTCAAAAAGCGCGCGGCTGCGGGAACCTGCGCGACCGTCGATGACCTGCCCGTGCGTATCGCTCACGGGGGACTTCCTGCCGCGTCACGGGCGGTTTGTCCAGACCGCGCGCGTCGTCTCGAGCCGCGACGCCTCAGCGATGACCAGATCCGCGCGCCCCCGCGACGATGCACGGCCAGGCGAGCTCGAGCTGCCCAAAGGCGGCGCCGCAGGCGATGCAGAAGGTCAGCTCGAAGATCGCCCGGTCGCTGAAGCCCGCCGCCCGCAGGTCGTCGACGTGGGCATCGGTGACGCCGTGGGCGTCGACGGCGATCGTGTCGACGTAGTCGCGCGCGGGCTCGGACAACGCTTCTCCAGACGACGCGGAGGTGGCCGCGACTCTCGGCGTCGCGCCGACGCGCTCGAGCGCGCGCGTGTACGCGGCCGCGCGCACCGCCTGCGGCGCGTCGCCCTCGGGACCGTGGATCGCCGCGACCTGCCGCGTGATCTCGACCGGCGGCGACGCCCCGAAGCAGAGCTTCGACGCGCGACGACGACCGATGACCCTGCCGATCCCGCCCAGGGTCCACAGCATCGGCTTGATCATCGCCGCCTGCTGGTCAGTGATGTCCGCGCCGAAGGCGTCGACGAGCCGATTCATGACGTTGAAGATCACGCAGGTGAGCGCGGCGACCTCGAGCTGCCGAAGGCTCACGCCGGCGCCGATGACCGCCTCGGCGTCGGCGGGCGTCAGCGCCGTGGGCTCCCGCGTCATCGTGTAGAGGAAGCGGAGCACCTCCGGCAGCGGGTCCGCGAGCGGAGCCTCGCGCCAGCGCTCCGAGAGCGCGACCTCCACCGCCTTCGAGCCAAGTCCCTGCGACGCGACCGCGCCGTGGGCGACGGTTCAAAACCGGCAGTGATTCAGGCTCGAGGTGAACGAGCTGAACAGCTCGAGCTCGGGGCGCGTCCAGCCCCCGCGGTCCCGCAGCAGCAGCATGTAGAGCCCCATGAAGCCGCGGCGATCGAGCCGGGTCTTCGGCTCGAGCACCGCCACCGCCGCCGGCACGGCGCCGAACACCCGCTTGAACACGCCGTGCTTGACCGTCCCGAGCAAGCTGTCGGCCTTAAACACTGAGAGTCGTGGCTGCGTGAGCATGGGGAACATCCTGTCTTTCGGGTCAGGGCCCGGTGGGCGCGTCCGTATCCATAGTAGCGTCCGCCGGTTCGTCATCCTCCAGTTCGAACTCGAGATCGAACTCTTCCTCGAGCTCTTCATCGCCCGAGAAGGTGTCGTCGAGCGCGATCTCCGGCAAGGTCACGCGCGACCCCGGCCCTGGGGCCGCCTCACCCGCGAACAAGGCGTGCGCGTCCTCGAGGATCCCGTAGATCGCCGGGACCAGCACGAGCACGATGCCGGTCACCAGCAGCACGCCGAAGCCGAGGCTGATCGCCATGGGGATCAAAAACCGCGCCTGCGCCGAGCTCTCGAGGATCATCGGCACGAGCCCGAAGAAGGTCGTGAGCGAGGTCAGCAGGATCGGCCGCAGGCGCCGGACGCCGGCCGCCGTGATCGCCTCGAAGGGGCCCATGCCCTCGTCGCCGCTCCTAAAACTGTTGGCGGCGTCGATCAAGACCAGCGAGTCGTTGACGACCACGCCCGAGAGCGCGACGAAGCCGAACACGCTCATCAGGCTGAGGCTGTAGCCCAGCGCGACGTGCCCGAGCACCGCGCCGACCAGGCCGAAGGGGATCACCGACATGATGATCAGCGGCTGGCTGTAGCTGCGGAACGAGACCGCGAGCATCGCGTAGATCCCGATCAGCGCCATGATGTACCCGCGCCCCAGGCTCGCGAAGGCATCACGCTGCTCTCGCTGCGCGCCGACGGTCGAGACCTCGAGCCCCGGGTAGCGCTCGCGCAGCGCCGGCAGCAGGTCGCGCTCGATCGACTCCAGGGTCGGGCGCGGCGACTCCACGCCGCCTCGCAGCGCCGCGGAGACCGTGACGACGCGGCGCCCGTCCTCGCGCCGGATCGCCGCCGGCGCCTGCCCGCGCTCGAAGCTCACGACATGTCCCAAGGTCACATAGCCGCCCTGCGGCGTGCGGATCTGCAGGTGCTCGAGGTCGTACTGCGAGCGCCGCTGGTCCGCGCTGAGCCGCGTCATGACCTTGAGCTCGTTGCGCCCGCGCTGCTCTCGCAGCGACTCGGCGCCGAAGTACGAGGACCGCAGCTGCCGCGCGATCTCCTGGGTCGTCAGGCCGGTCGCGCGCGCCCGCGGGCGCAGGTGAAAGTCGAGCTGCGGCTTGCCGGCGGCGAACTCGTTCTCGATGTTGGTCAGGGTCGGGAGCCCGCGCATGCGCTGGGCCAGCTCATCCGACGCGCGCGCGAGCACGGCGTCCTCCCGGTGACTGAGCTGCAGGGCGACGTCGGCGCCCGCGCTCGGCCCGGACTTCGCGTCGATCGTCAGGGTCTCGACGCCGGGCAGCGGCGGCAGCTGCTCGCGCCAGCGGGCCGCGAGCGCGTCCGCGTCGAGCGAGCGCTCGTCCGCGGAGACGAGGCCCAGCTCGATGGTCACGAGATGGCTGCCGGCCTCCGGCGCGCCCGCGCCGGGCCCCGCGGGCGCCCGCCCCTCGCCCACGCGCGTGTACACGCCGCGCACGATCCCCGGCTCCGCCTCGCCCGCGGCGACCAGCTCGTCCAGCGCCCGCGTGGCCGCGCGCTCGAGCTCCTGGCGCACGCGCTCGGTGTCCTCGACGTTCGCGCCGTAGGGCAGCCGGGCGGCCGCGACCACCACGTCACCGGAGATCTGCGGGAAGAAGTTGAAGGGCACGAGCCCGCTCGCCACCGCCCCCAGGGTCACGAGCAGCAGCGCGAGCGAGGCCGCGACGGTCACGTAGCGGTAGCGCAGCGCCGCGAGCAGCAGCGGGCGATAGCGCCGCGCGGTGAACCGGCTGAGGCCCGCGCGAACCTTCCCCTGCAGCCAGGTGAGCGGCGCGAGCCAGCGCGCGGGCGGGCGCTCGCGACCGTGGCCGAGGTGCGCCGGGAGCACGAAGAAAGACTCCACCAGCGAGACGAGCAAGACCGCGATCACGACGATCGGGATCATCCGGAACACCTTGCCCATGGTCCCGGGGACGAACAGCATCGGCATGAACGCGGCGATCGTCGTGAGGATCGCGAAGGTCACCGGCGTCGCCATCTCGCGGGCGGCCTCGACCGCGGCGCGCAGGCGCGGCGCGCCGGCCTCGATCTTGGCGTAGGTGCTCTCGCCCACGACGATCGCGTCGTCGACGACCATCCCCAGGGTGACGATGAAGGCGAACAGCGTGATCATGTTGATCGACGCGTCCGCGACCCCGAGGAACACGAACGCGCCGAGGAACGAGATCGGGATCCCGAGGCTGACCCAGAGCGCGAGCCGCAGATCGAGGAACAGCGCGAGGATCACCAAGACCAGCAGCAGGCCGGTCTGTGCGTTGCGCAGCAGCAGGTCGACGCGGTCGTCGAGCATCTCGGAGTCGTCAGACCAGACCTCGATCTGGATCTCCGGCGGCAGCTCGGCGCGCAGCTCGTCGGCGTAGGCGCGGACCGTCGCCGCGACCTCGCGCGGCGTCTCGTCGCCCACGCGGAACACGGTCAGGCGAACCGCCGGGCGCCCGTCGAAGTACGAGGCCTGCTTGGTGTCGGCGTAGCCGTCGCGGATCGTCGCTATGTCGCCGAGCCGCACCAGCGCGCCGTCGGCCGTGGCGCGCACGATGATGTCCGCGAACTCGGCGCCCGCGCGCCGGCGCTCGTCCATGCGCACGAGGATCTCGCCGCCGCGGGTGTCGATCGCGCCGCCGGGCAGCTCGACCGAGGCGTCGCCGATGATCCGCGCGAGCTCGTCAAGGGTCAGGTCGTAGGTCTCGAGGGTCTGGCGCGGGATCTCGATCCCGAGCTCGAGGGGCGGGATCCCGGAGAGCGTGACCTGGGTGACCCCCGGGCGCTCCTGCAGGTCCTCGCGCGCGCGCTCGGCGAGGGCGTGCAGGGTCGAGAGCGGCTGATCGCCGGAGAGGATCAGCGAGACGACCTGGCGCCGGCTGCTCGCGAGGCTGACGATCGGCTCCTCGGCGTCGCGGGGCATGGACTGGATCGCGTCGACCTCGCTCTTGACGTCGGAGAGCACGCGGTCGGGCTGGGCGCCGCGCAGGAGCTCGACCTCGACGCGCGCGACGCCCTCCTCGGCGGTCCCGGTGACGCGCTTGACGCCGTCGAGGCCGCGGACGCGCTCCTCGATCGCCAACAAGATCCCCTGCTCGACCTCGTCGGGGCTCGCGCCGGGGTACTGGACATGGACGGTCACGGCGTCGAGCGAGAACTCAGGAAACACCTCCTGCTTGGTCCCGAGCAGCGCGAGCAGCCCGCCGACGAGCAGCACGAGCATCAGCAGGTTGGCGGCGACCGGGTTGCGCGTCATCCAAGCGACCGCGCCTCCTTTGGAATTCGTGTCAGCCACGCTCGACCTCCTCAGCGCTCGCCTTGGGGCTCCGCTCGCTCCTGGTCTTCTTCTTATTGTTGTTCTTCTTGGTCTTCCTCTTCTTGTTGTTGTTCTTCTTCTTCCTCGTACGCTTCTTCTTCCGCCGAGTCAGCTCGTTCTCCTCCGCGGTCGGCTCGGGCGCAACCGCAGGCGCCGCCTCGGGGTTGACCTCGACCTCGGGTTCGATGCTCAGCGCGGTCTGCTCAACGCCTGTATCTCCAGACACCTCGCCCGCGGGCGCGCGCTCGATCGCGCGGACCTCCATGCCGTCGATCGGGTAGGGGAGCTCGGAGGCCAGCACGCGCGCGCCGGGCTCGAGCCCCGAGGTCGCGTAGACGAACTCGCGATCGCGCCAGGCGATCTTGAGGCTGCGCCGGCGCAGGCGCTGCTCGCCGTCGACGACCCAGACATCGCGCTCGCCGACGATCGCCTCCCGCGGGATCGCGAAGACGCCCGCGAGCGTGGGACCGCGGAGCGTGACCTCGACGAAGGCGCCGGGCAGCAGGGGGAGCCCGCCGTCGGGGGGGTCGAGCGGATCGCGGATCTCGATCATGACCTGCGCCGTCCGGGTCGTGTTGTCGAGCTCGCTGATCAGACGCGCGACCCGGCCCTCGCGCTCGAGCCGCGAGCCGTCCGCGAGCACCTGCGCGACCACGGCCGGCGAGCCCAGGCCGTCCGCGGCGTCCTCGGGCAGCGTGATGAGGGCGAGGCGCTCGAGCGGGAGCGCGACCTGGACCCAGAACACGTCCGTCCCGATCAGGGTCGCGAGCTGCGAGCCGGCCTGCACGACCTGCCCGAGCTCGACGCTCTCCCGCAGGACCGCGGCGTTGAACGGGGCGTGCACCCGCGTGCGGCGGCGGTCGAGCTTGGCGCGCGCGAGGCCGTTCTCCGCCGAGCGCAGCCCGCTGCGGAGCGCCTTGATCTGCGGCTCGCGCAGCGCGAGCGCGCGCCCGGAGCCGTCGGGCTCGGCGCGGTCTCCCGGCTCCGCTCCGGGATCCTTTCCGAGTTCCTTCGAGAGCAGCTCCCACTCGCGCTCGGCGACCGTCGCCCGCCCGCGCTCGACCGCGAGGTCACTGCGCGCCGACTCGACGCGGCTGTCCTCCTGGGCGATCGCCATGTCGTACTGCCGCGGGTCCACGCGCACCAAGAGCTCGCCGGCGCGCACGCGCCCGCCCGGCACGAGGCCGGGCGCGTGCCCGAGGATCTTGCCGCCGACCTCGGGCACCACGGTGAGCTCGCGCGCGGGCTTGACCACGCCGGTGCCCTCGACGCGCGCCGGCACGGTCTGGGGGCGCGCCGCCACCACCTCGACCAGCGGCGGGCTCGCGCGCGCCGGCGTGCTCTCGAGCTGCGGGGCGGAGTTGACGAGCGCCGCGGCCACGCCCGCGCCAGAGGCCACGAGCGCGAAGGGCAGCAGCAGGGTGAAGAACAGTCGTCTCACGGGGGAGCTCCAGTCGAGTGGTGCTTGGCGAGTCAAGCGGGTTGCGAGATGCTCATGTCTCTTCGGTCATCCGGTCGCGCGCGGCAGCGGACCGCCGAGCGCGACGTGCAGCTGCACGCGGATGCTCAAGAGCTCGCGCTGCGCCGTCAGCAGCCCGAGGTCCGCGCGCTCGAGGGTCGTGACCGTGTTGAGAACGCTCAGGTAGTCGCTGAGCCCGGCGGCGAAGCGCGCGCGGGCCTGCGAGAACGCGCGCGCGGCCGCGTCGCGCTGGGCGGCGGTCGCGGCCAACACCTCGAGCTGCTCGCGCTCGCGGGTCAGCGCCGTCTCGACCTCGCGCACCGCGTTGAGGGTCTGCTGCTGCAGCGCGCCGCGAGCCGCGCGCTCGCTCGCCTCCACCCGCCGCAGGCCGTTGTAGGCGCGACCGTCGAGCAGCAGCGGGATCGACAGGGTCGCGCCGGCCCCCCACATCTCCTGGGTGTTCAGCTCGCCGATGTCGATGAATTGCCAACCTGCCTGTCCAGACAGCCGGAGCGAGGGCGCGAACTCGCGGGCCTGGGCCTTGCGTCGACGCTCGGCGGCGGACAGCCGCGCCGTGGAGGCGCGAAGATCCGGGCGCGCCTCGAGCAACTCGACGGGGCGACCCAGCGGCGGCGGAGGTGGGAGCGCGGGCAAGCGCGCGGCCCCGCGATCGAGTGGGAGCGCCGCGCCGGGCGCCTGGCCGAGCAGCGTCGAGAGCTGCAGCTCCGCGACCCTGAGCTGCGCCCGCGCCTGGGGCAGCGAGGCCCGCGTGGACGCGACCTGCTGGCGCTGCTGCAGGACCTCGACGGCGCTCGCCGAGCCCTGCCCGAAGCGCGCCTGCGTCAGCTCGAGCAGCGCCTCGTTCGTCGCGATCTGCTCCCGCACGATCGCCAGCTGCGCCCGGGTCGCCAGGACATCGAAGTAGGCCTCGGCGATGCTCGCCGAGAGCTGCAGCGCCACGGCGTCGCGGTCCTCCGCGCTCGCGCGCGCGTCGTCCTTGGCCGCCCGCAGCGCGAGCACCCGTCTCCCCGTGATGTCGATCTCGAGGCCGACGTTGAGCAGCGCGGAGCCCGTGAAGTAGAGCGTCGGCGGCTCGACCCCCGACATCATCGAGCCGCCGATCCCCCCGAACTGGAAGCCCAGCGTCTTGACCGGCGCGGTGTTCGCCGTGACATCAAAGCTGGCGCTCGGCAGCAGCGGCGCCAAGTTCTCGCGCGCGCGCGCCTGGGCCTCGGTGATGCGCTCGGCGGCCGCGAGGACATCGTAATTGTCCGCGAGCCCCTGCTCGATCAAGGCGGTCATCGCCGGATCGGCGAAGCTCCCCCACCAACGATCGCTCGTCGTCTGGCGCGGACCCTCCGCGAGCGCGACGGTGTAGTCGGCGGGCGTCGTGACGCGCGCCCGCGTCTTGGCGCGCGCGTCGGTCGACGCCAGCGCGCACGCGGTCATCAGCGCCGCGGCGGGGAGCGCAGTCCAGCCGCGGGCCCTCGGTTGTCGGGCCATCTCAGCTCCTCACGGTTTTTTTTGAAGATTTTTGAAGACGACGCGCGCACGGTGAGCGCGCGCCGGCCTGTCACGACGCGCACGCGCGCGACGCCTCGTCGCTCGAGAGAAGACCCTCGAGACAGCTGCGAAACCACAGGCTCAGCGTTGGGCGGCGATCAGGGCTCGGGGGCGATACCTCGCCACAGGCTCTCGACGACGGTCGCCACGTAGTCGGGCCCCGAGGACACATCCGAGGCGGGCGAGAAGCGCTCGCCGAAGATGTGATTAAAAAACATCCGGGCGATCAAGCTGCCGAGCAGCATGAGCGCCACGGAGTCGGGATCGATGTCACGGATCCGGCCCGCGTCGCGGGCGCGACGAAACCACTCGGCCACCGCGCGACGGCTCACGACCGGCGGCGGCGGCCCGTCGAAGCGCGCGAAGACCTGCTGCTCGCTGATCTTGCTGGCGCGCAGGATCGCCATCGCCGGACCGTGGGTCTCAAAAAATCCCTGGATCGCGGCGGCGATCTCGAGGAGCTGCTCACGGATGTCCCGCTCGTCGGGGCCGCGGGTGACCATGCCGACCCACTCCGGGATCCGCGGCGGCATGAGGGCCGCGATGATCAGCTCCTCCTTGCTGCCGAAGCGCTTGAACAGCGCGGCCTGGGACATGCCGACGGCCTTGGCAATCGCGGAGGTCGAGACCGCCGGGCCGTGCTCCAGCAGGCTCGCGCGCGCGCTCTCGAGAATTTGCTCGTCGGTGAATTGCCGGGGGCGAACCATCGCACCTCAGTTAGTTAGCAACTAATCACTTACTAACTGAGGCGGGCCCGAGGAGCAAGCCTCGGGCCGAATTTTCCACCCGCGAAAAATACGCGGCTCGAAATCGCGCGACTATTCGCTCTCGTCGCTGTCCTCGTCGTCGTCCGAATCATCGGAGTCATCCGAGTCATCGGAGTCGTCCGAATCATCGGAGTCGTCATCGGACAGATCCTCGTCATCCACGCCGTCGGGATCGTCGGGGTCATCCGAGTCGTCGGAGTCGATGATTCGCTCGAACGCGACCACGCGCTCGTCCTTGCCCTTCGACAGCCGGATGATCCGCACCCCTTGGGTGTTGCGGCCCATCTCGCTGATCCCCGTCACCGGCGTGCGGATCACCTTGCCGTGGCTCGTGACGACGATGATCTGATCGTCCTCGGTCACCTCGAGCGCGCCGACGACCGGGCCGTTGCGTCCGCTGACCTTGATCGCGATCAGGCCCTGACCCGAGCGCTGCTGGACCTTGTACTCCGACGCCGCCGTGCGCTTGCCGTAGCCCTTCTCGCACAGCGTCAGGATCGCGGCCTGCGAGTCTGGCTCGAGGACCATCATCGAGACCACGCGGTCCTTGCCCTTGAGCTTCATGCCGCGGACGCCCCGCGCCGTGCGGCCCATCGGGCGCACGTCGGACTCCTTGAAGCGGATCGCCATGCCCTGGGCTGAGTTCAGGTAGATCTCCTGCTGGCCCTTGGTCAGCTGGACGTTGATGAGCTGGTCGTCGTCCTCGATCTTCGCGGCGATCAGGCCCGTCGTGCGGATGTTGGCGAACTCCGACACCCGCGTGCGCTTCACGTAGCCCTGGGCGGTCGCCATCGTCACGAAGAAGTCGTCGTTGAGCTCGTCCTCTTGGTACGACAGCGTCTCGACGATCTTCTCCTCTTTCTTCATGTCGAGGAAGTTGATGAAGGCCTTGCCGCGGCCGCCGCGGCGACCCTTCGGCAGCTCGAAGACCCGCTTGCGGAACACGCGGCCGGTGTTGGTGAAGAGCAGCACGAAGGAGTGCGCGCTGGCCTCGAACAGCACCTCCACGAAGTCGCTCGAGTCGCGCCCGCCGCCGCCCTTGACCCCGACGCCGCCGCGCGCCTGCACGCGGTACTCGGCGGTCGGGATGCGCTTGACGTAGCCGTTGTGGGTCACCATCACGACCATGGGCTCGTCCGCGACCAGATCGACCGGCGCGATCTCGCTGTCGTCGTCGACGATCTCGGTGCGGCGCTTGTCGCCGTAGGTGTCGCGGAGCTCGACCAGCTCGTCGCGGATCACCCCCATCAGCTTGGCGGTGTCGGCGAGGATCGACTCGAGGTACGCGATCTTGACGCACAGCTCGCGGTACTCGCCCTCGACCTTCTCGCGCTCCATGCCCGTGAGCCGCTGCAGGCGCATGTCGAGGATCGCCTTGGCCTGGCGCTCGTTGAGCCGGTACGGCCCCTGCTTGGCGCGCTCGACCTCCTCGGCCGGACGATCGCAGCGCTCGAGGAATTGGGCGAAGCCCGTCAGCGGCTCCGCGCACAGGGCGACCTTCGCGTCGTCTGGGTTCGCGGCGCCGCGGATGATCGCGATGATGCGGTCGATCGCGTCGATCGCGACCGCGATGCCCTCGACGATCTCGCGCCGCTCGGCCGCCTTGCGCAGGTCGAAGCGCGTCCGCCTCGTCACGACCGTGCGCCGGTGATCGATGAAGTGGCGCAGGCAGTCGCGCAGCGTCAACAGCTCGGGGCGACCGTTGACGATCGCGATCATGTTGACGCCGAAGTTGGTCTGCAGGTCCGAGGACTTGTAGAGCGAGTTGAGCACGATCTGGGCCGAGGCGTCGCGCTTGACCTGGATCCAGATCCGCATCCCGGTGCGGTCGCTGTAGTCCTGGATGTCGCTGATGCCGGTGATCCGCTTGTCGCGGACGAGGTCGGCGATCCGCGAGATCAGCTTGACCTTGTTGACCTGGTAGGGGATCTCGGTGATGACGATCGACTCGCGGCCCTTCGCGTCCTCCTCGATCGTGCTCGTGGCGCGCATCGTGACGCTGCCGCGACCCGTGAGGTAGGCGCTCGCGATCCCGGCGCGGCCGATGATCTGTCCGCCGGTCGGGAAGTCGGGGCCCGTCACGTGCTGCAGGAGCGCGCGGTTGTCGAGCGCGGGGTCGTCGATCAGCGCGATGCAGGCGCTCGTGACCTCGGTGAGGTTGTGCGGCGGGATGTTGGTCGCCATGCCGACCGCGATGCCGACCGCGCCGTTGAGCAGCAGGTTCGGGAGCTTGGTCGGCAGGACGCTGGGCTCGAACTCTTTGTCGTCGTAGTTCGGGACCCAGTCGACCGTGTCTTTCTCGAGGTCGGCGAGCAGCTCGCTGGTGAGCCGCTCCATGCGGCTCTCCGTGTAGCGCATGGCGGCGGCGGCGTCGCCGTCGATCGAGCCGAAGTTGCCCTGGCCGTCGACGAGCGGGTACCGCATCGCGAAGTCCTGGGCGAGGCGCACGAGCGCGTCATAGACGGCGGAGTCGCCGTGCGGGTGATACTTACCGATGACATCCCCGACGATACGCGCGGACTTTTTGTAGGCCTGCGTATGGGTGTTCTTGAGCTGGTGCATCGCGTACAAGATGCGGCGGTGCACCGGTTTGAGGCCGTCTCGCACGTCTGGGAGCGCGCGCGAGATGATCACGCTCATCGCGTAGCCGAGGAACGAGCTACGCATTTCGTCTTCGATGTTCAGGAGCGCGGTTTTGGAGTCGCCTGACATGGTGGAATTGCACGCAGCATACCCTGTCGATCCGCCCCTTGCCATTCCCGTGACATTCTTTTCAACGCCCAGAAATTATTGAGAATTTTGACGCGATTTTGGCTCGATTTTTGACCGCCCCGAGCGGGCGTCGGCGCGCATCCGGACGCTGGGCCGAGCGCGAAGCCGCGCCCTCAGCGCAGGCGCGCTCGAGGAGAGATCTTTCGCCCTCTTCATTTGTGTCCCGAGGGACATGTTTTGCAGTTCGCGTAGTTCACATTACGCCGCAGCACGAACATGGCCCTCGGGTCAGCTACCCCGCGAATCTTCGGTCACGGCTCGGATCAACGTTCTCAAATCGTTTAAAAAACGTTCTCGGCGTCGTCGTCGCCGACACGCCGCACCGCGCAGCCCGCTTCGCGCCCGTCGGCGCCGATGCACACGCAAGCTCTCGCGTCGCGAACAAACTTCGCCCGCGTCAACAAGCGCTTGTGCGGCCACGGGGCCTGCTTCATGCTGGATCCATCGCGTACGCGCTTACAGCTGAATAGCTTGCTGACTCGTGACCTGCCGCCGGCGGTCGCCGGGGGCTCGACCCAACCGCCCAAACGGGCAGGAGGTGTGAATGGAAGCAACCTGGTTCGTCGTCGCCGATCGTTCGAAAGCCCAGCTTTACGAGGTCAAAGGCTCCAAGCTCAAGCCGGTACTGGAGGAGATCGAGATCATCGAGCACCCCGAGGGCCGACGCGCCGGAGATGCCGCGACCTCCAGCTCGCAGCACGAGCTCTACGTCGACAGCAGCGGCGCGAGCGAGGAGGAGGACCGCCGCTTCGCGCGTCAGGTCGTCGACCGGCTCCGCTCCGCCCAGCAGCGTCGCAAGTTCGCCAAGCTGCTGATCGCCGCGCCCGCGCACATGGTCGGCAAGATCCGTAAATACTCCAACCGCACGCTGACGCGCTCGGTCCACCGCGAGATCATCGGGGACTACACGGGCGACTCGCGTCACGCCCTGCAGGCGCGACTGCGCCGACGCGACTGGCTCGACTGAATCAACGGCTCGAGCGTCGACCGGCTCACGCCGGGCCGGCCGCGGCCGGCAGCGCACCAGCGGGGACCTCCGGGTCCCCGTTCGGCTCGAGCACCTCGACGTAGAGCGTCGCCACGGCCGCCTGGGCCAGGCCGAAGAACAGCGGGCCGATCAGCGGGACCGACAGCAGCACGCTGAACGGGAGGCCGAAGCCGACCAGCGACGCGCGGTGCCGCTTGACGTACTCTTTCTGGGCGCCGAGGTACATCTGGCGCTTGTCGAACGCCGGGTCGAGCAGCTCCCAGGTCATCGCGCGCGAGGTGAAGTACAGCGAGAGCGCCGGGCCGAGCAGCGCGCCGATCACGGGGATCAGCGTCGCCAAGAACGCGAGCAGCGTGCCGCCCAGGAACATCACCATGCGCGAGACCGTCATCCACAGCGCGCGCGCGATCGGCATGCTCTCGCGGGCCTGCAGGGCGTCGGCCCGCGCCGGGTCGAGAACGCGCATGCCGGCGAAGAACACTCGCTCGCCGAGCAGCGGGAACACCAAGTTGACGGTGAACAGCGCGAGCACGGGTGAGGCGATCGCCAGGATCAACGAGCCGGCGATGCGCATGACCCAGTAGATCATGGTCCACAACCAGCTCAGCTCGGGCGCGATCGGCGTCAACCACCACAGCGCCACGATCAAGCCGGTCGCCAGCACCATCGTCGTGATGTACAGCGCGATCAGCAGCTGCACGTAGGTCCTGCGCACGTCGGCGTTGCCCAGCGCGGACCGCATCCCGCGGAGGGCGGCGCTCGAGCCGTTCCAAAGCCCGCCCGCCGCCGCGCTCCCCTGGTCGAGGGCGGACAGGGCGACGTTTCGAGAGCCCCCGTCGGCGTCGCTCATCCCGTCGATATACCACGGTGATGTCGCGCGACAGCTCGCCGCGTGGGCGATATGGCCCGAAGACTAGCTCGCGCTCTGGATCGGCGCCTCGATCTCCGAGAGCATCCTGCGCAGGAGCCCCTCGATCAGCAGCGCGCGCTCGCCCGCGTCGTAGCGCCCGTCGCGGTATCGCGCCTGGATGTCCTCGTACTTCTCGCGCGTGTCGTTGATCAGCTGCTTGTACGGCACACGGCGCGCCAGGACCTCTTTTTGGTTGGACCAGAAGAACGAGATCAGCGTCGCTATGGTGAAGCCGGTGAGCGCGAGACCGATCGGCCCGCTGACGACGTAGGCGATCGCGTAGCGCAGCGCGACGACGCCCGCCGCCCCCACCGCGAGCTCGCGGACGCCGCTTTTGCGCATCCGCCCCCACGCCATCGGGATCAGCTCCCCCGAGGCGAGCATCAACGCCACGAATTCGGCCCGCTTGGCCCCGCGGTCGTACGTATCCTTGATCACCTGCTGCATGAAGGAGTCAAAGTTCTCGTAGACCTCGGGCGAGTAGGCCGTGTGAGCGCTGGAGCCTGGCATATGGCGGAGCATAGCAAAGCCGCTGCCGCGGTTTGACAGTCCTTGGCTCGCTGCCCAGAATTTTTGCACATGTCCACGGTGACGAAGCCGACGCGTGCTCTGCGGCCCCTCCTCTGGCGACTCTGGCGACGCAGGCTCGGCGCGTCCGCGCTCCTCCTGCTGCTCGATTTCTCCCTCCTCGCCGGCGCCGCCAGCTGTAAGCGCGTCGACCCGGTGACGCCACCCGACGCGACGTCAGGGACCGAGTCGGGCGCGACCGCCACAGGCGGCGCGCAGCCGGCGGACTGGGACGCCTACAGCCCCGGTCGCGCCGGGCCCGACGCGGGCCTCGACGAGGCGCCGCCCGAGAAGCGCCCCGCGCCGACGCCCGTGAGCTCGCGCGAGCAGGCGTTCACGGCGATCGCCGCGGGCAACTACGAGGGCGCCGTCGACTTCCTGGGGCCGCTCGTCACGCGCAAGCCCAGCGATCACGCCGCGCGGCGAGCCCTGTTCCACGCGCAGCTCATCCTCGGTCGCTACGCGGACGCCGAGGCGCTGCTCGCCGCCGGCAAACTCCGCACGCTTCCGGCGGCCGCCCGCGCCGACGCGCTCCGCGACCACGCGCGATTGGCGAGGCTCCGCGGCGATCTCAAGGGTGCCGAGACGCACCTGCGAGACGCGCTCAAGGCCCGGCCCGACGACCTCGCGATCACCGGCGAGCTGCTCGAGCTGCTGGTCGCCAGCGGCCGCCGCGAGGACAGCGAGGCCCGCGCGCTGATGGACAAGCTCTACGACGCCTACGACGCGGGCACGACCAAAGGCGCGGCCCAGCTGATCGCGGTCGCGCAGGCCGCCCTGGGCCGCGGCACGAGCGGGGCCTTCCACGACGCCAACATGGTGCTCGGCGAGGCCGAGCAGTCGATCGCGAAGGCGCGCCAGGCCGGCCAAGACCCGCTGCTGTTCTTGATCGAGGATCGGCTGCTGCTGCTGCGGGGCGCGGTGTTCACCGAGAAGTACGCCTCCAGCGAGGCCGCCGAGACCTACGGGATCCTGCTCGAGCGCGACGCCTGGCACCCCGACGCGCTCGCGGGCGTGGCCGCCGTCATGCTGCGGGAGCTGCGGCTCGCCGACGCGACGCGGGCGGCTGAGCGCGCGCTCGTGGTCAACCCAAAGCACCCCGACGCGCACGCGCTGCTCGGCCGGATCTCCGCGATCGAGGGGCGCCACGACGAAGCCCGCGCGCGCGTCCAGCAGCAGGTGTTCTCGATCAACCCCGAGCACATCCCGGGCCTCGCGGTGATCGGCGCGCTCGACTGGGTCGAGGGCGCGCGCGCGGACTACCAGCGCGCGCGCGACCGCGTGCTCGCGCGGATCCCCGACGGCGGCGACTTCTTCACCCTCGTCAGCGACCTCCTCGTCTACAAGCACCTGTACCCGGAGGCCGACGAGGTGCTCGCCGACGCGGCCGCGATCGCGCCGCGCAACCCCTACGTTCAGTCGGCCTACGGCCTCAACCTGCTGCGCCTCGGGCACGAGCCGCGCGGCCGGGAGGCGCTGGCGCAGGCCTGGAAGCGCGACCGCTTCAACGAGCGCACGCGCAACGTCCTCGATCTCTTCGACAACAAGATCGACCGCGACTACACCCTGCGCAAGCGCGGCAAGCAGCTCGAGCTGCGCCTGCCGACCGAGGACCACGAGCTGATCGAGGACAGCGTCGCCGCGGCGATCCAGCGCGCGCGCGCGGGCCTCGACAAGCGCTACGGCCTCGACCCAGGCCCGCTGCGCGTCGAGATGTTCAACAACCCCACCGACTTCTCGATCCGGACCATCGGCGTGCCCAGCCTCGGCGCCGTCGGCGTGTGCTTCGGCCCGGTGATCACGCTGATCGGCCCCTACTACGGCACGCACAACATCGACCAGGTCATCTGGCACGAGCTCGCCCACGTCTACGCGATCCAGCTCAGCAAGGGCCGCGTGCCCCGGTGGTTCACCGAGGGCCTCAGCGAGTGGGAGAGCGAGGTCGCCGACCCCTCGTGGGCGCGCGAGAGCGCCGAGCTGCTCGCGGCCGCCCAGCGCAAGGGCAAGCTGCGCAAGCTGCACGAGCTCGAGCTCGCGTTTTTGCGGGCCGAGAGCCCGGTGATGATGGAGGTCGCCTACTCCGAGGCCGCCTACGCGATCCGCTACCTCGGCGAGACCTACGGGCTGCCCGCGCTGATCAAGGTGCTCAAGGGCTACGCCGAGGGGCGCTCGACCGAGGCGCTGTTTCGCCAGCATCTCGGCAAGGACATGCCGGCGATCGAGCGCGACTTTGAGACATGGCTCAAAAAACAGCTCGCAACAAAGATCGGCGGCTGGCACCCGACGCCCGCGCGCGGCGACGGCTCGCCGGCGGCCGGCGCCGATCAGCGCGACGCGCTCTACAAGCGCGCGCTCGAGCAGGCCAGCCAGAGCGACTTCGACGGCGCGTCGCGGACCCTGCAGCAGCTGATCCAAAACGGCGGCGACGGCTTCCCGACCCGCATGCTGCTGGCCGAGGTGCTGCTGCAGGGGCCGAGCTGGAAGTCCGCGCGCAAGCACCTCGAGCAGGCCCGCGGCTTTCACCGCGAGGCCATCGAGCCGCTCGTCAAGCTCGCCGAGTTCGCGCGCCGCACGAGCGACATCGCGGCCGAGAAAGCGGTCCTCAAGGAGGCGGTGCAGATCGACGCGCTCTCGCTCGACCCCGCGGCCCGGCTGCTGATGCTCGCGCGCGTCACCGAGGACGCCGCGCTCATCGACCTCGCCTACCAGCGGACGACCGCGATCGCGCCGCTGCACCCGATCACCCTGGCGATCCGCGCCGAGCGCCTCGCCGCGCGGGACAAGGCGGGCGCGGGCGTGCTCCTGCAGCGCGCGACGGGGGGGCTCGACGAGGGCCCCGTCGACACCGTCGTCGTCGTCGCCCTCGCCGCCGCCGCGCTCGGCAAGCAGGACATGGCGCGCGAGCTGGCGAGCGCCGCGCAGAAGCACGCGGGCGGCCTGCCGAAGGAGGCCAAGCAGGCGCTCGAGCGCCTGCTCGGCGGCCCGTCCTGACGCGGCGCCAGCACGCGCGCGCCGAATCGCGCCCGCGTGACGCAGTGCGCGATTCGAGCTAGGTTTGCCCGGCTATGACGGTCACGCCTCGTGTCTCCCTCGCGTCCTCGATGATCACGGCCCTGTCCCTGCTGGCGACCGTGGTGGTCACGCCCGCCTGCGACGGCGGTGACAAAGCCGCCGACACCAAGGGCGACAAGAAGGAGCCCGAGAAGAAAGCCGACGAGCCGGTCAAGCAGCGCGACCCGGGCACCAGCATCGACACCGTCAACACCGACGGCCCCGACATCTCGGGCCCCGTGCCGCCCGAGACCAGCGCGGTGTTCTTCTCCATCGACGGCGCCCTCATCCCGCTGGGCTGCTTCGACAAGGACAAGAAGAAGCTCATGGGCGGCAAGGACTGCGGCAAGCTCGTCAAGAAGGACGGCGAGGTCTACCTCAAGGCCGAGCACGCGACCGAGCTCGACAAGATCGGCGATCCCAAGAACGCGCTCTGCGAGCCCGGCGACGGCAAGCCCACGAGCTTCGCTACCCCCAAGCTCGACGGCGGCCAGGCCTTCGACCTCGGCATCTACCCGAAGTCCGCCGCCCAGAAGTTCCTCCCCGTCTCGCGCGAGGACACGACCTCCGCGAGCCGGACCAACTCGATCGACGCCAAGGACAAGAAGGCGATCGAGGAGGCGATCGCCTCCAACTCGAAGAAAGCCGCCGGCGAGCCGGTCAACTTCCACCAGGTCGCGTCCCTCGACGTCAACGGCGACTCGCAGCCCGACGCGTTCTACTCGGCCAACGTCATCAACCCCAAGGACACCGAGCGCTACCTGTTCAGCGGCCTGTTCATGCGCTCGAGCAAGAGCCCGGACAAGCTCGTGCTCCTCGACGAGACCAAGACCAACCTCGAGATCTTCACGCTCTACGGCGCGATCGATCTCAACGGCGACGGCACCCACGAGCTGTGGGTCAACGCCTCGTTCCCCGAGGGCGGTGGCGATCGCGTCATCGAGATCGTCGGCGACAAGCCCAACCCGCTCTCCAAGTACAGCTGCGGGCTCTAGCGGCCCGTGGCGGCGAGCGCCGCTCGCCGCGCCTGCCTGCCGCCCGCGAAGATCCTGTATAGACTCCGCGCAGCATGACCTGGTCGCCCAACTCCTGGGAGCAGCGCCTGCAGGCGCAGGAAGTGATCTACCCGGACCGCGACGCGCTCGACGCCGTCGTCCGCAAGCTTCAGCGCTTGCCGCCGCTCGTGACCTCGTGGGAGGTCGAGCGCCTCAAGTCGTACATCGCGGACGCGCAGGAGGGACGCCGCTTCCTGCTGCAGGGGGGCGACTGCGCCGAGACGCTCGACGACTGCGTCTCCGACATCATCGCCAACAAGCTCAAGATCCTGCTGCAGATGTCGCTGGTGCTGATCCATCTCGGCAAGCGCCCGGTCGTCCGCGTCGGGCGGCTCGCGGGGCAGTACGCGAAGCCGCGCTCGAAGCCCACGGAGGTCCGCGAGGGCGTGGCCCACCCGAGCTACTTCGGCGACCTCGTCAACCGCCTCGAGTTCGGCGCCGAGTCGCGCAGGCCTGACCCGACGCGCATGCTCGACGGCTACCAGCACGCCGCGCTGACCCTGAACTTCATCCGCTCGCTCAGCGCCGGCGGCTTCGCCGATCTCCACCACCCGGAGTACTGGGACCTCGCGTTCCTCGAGCGCGCCGGGATCTCGGATGAGCTGCGCGCGCGCTACCAAGACTACACGCGACAGCTCGGCGAGGCGCTCGAGTTCATGGAGGCGCTCGGCGAGGGCAGCTTCGACGACCTCACGCGCGTCGAGTTCTTCACCAGCCACGAGGGCCTCAACCTCCGCTACGAGTCCGCGCAGACCCGCCACGTCCCGCGCCGCGAGGGCTACTACAACCTGACCGCGCACCTGCCGTGGATCGGCGAGCGCACGCGGGCCCTCGACGGCGCCCACGTCGAGTTCTTCCGCGGGATCCGCAACCCCGTCGGCGTCAAGCTGGGACCGACGACGACCGGCGAGGACGCGATCGCGCTCGCGCGCGCGCTCAACCCCGACAACGAGCCCGGCAAGCTCGTGTTCATCACGCGCATGGGGGTCGACCGCGTCGCCCGCGGCCTGCCGGGGCTGCTCTCGGCGATCCAGTCGGCCGGGCTGCGCGTGCTGTGGGTCTGCGACCCGATGCACGGCAACACGGTCAAGACGGAGAGCGGCGTCAAGACGCGCAGCTTCAACGACATCCTCGGCGAGATCCGGCGGTCCTTCGCGATTCACAAAGACGCCGGCACGCTGCTCGGCGGCGTGCACTTCGAGCTCACGGGCGACGACGTGACCGAGTGCGTCGGCGGCGGGCTCGGCGAGGCCGACCTCGACCGCAACTACGCGAGCGCCTGCGACCCGCGCCTCAACTACCGGCAGTCCCTCGAGATGGCCTTCGCCTTGGGCGAGAGCCTGGGGCAGCAGCCGAAGCGCCCCGCCTCGGCCCCGTAGCCGCCGCGCGTGCACGACGCGAACCTTCGGACATCCGCGACGGCATCGGGCCGCGCCGAGCTCGCGCGCCCGCTCAGCCGGCGAGCGCGGCCTCCTCGACGACGGCCTCCGCGAACTGCTCGCAGAGCTCGACGACCTCGCCGCGGCGCGCGAGCGACTCGATCCACAGCGGCGGGATCGCGTGGCGCCCGAGCTGCGCGCCGACCAGCGCGCCCGTGACCGCGGCGGTGGTGTCGGTGTCGCCGCCGAGGTTGATGGCCGCGAGCACGGCCGCCGCGAAGTCGCCCGGGTGCTTGGCGGCGCACCACAGGCTCGCCTCGAGGCAGTGCATCACGTAGCCGCTGCTCTCGATCTGGCTCTCAGGACACTCGAGGATCGCCCCCGAGAGCACGCGCTCGAACACCGGCACCTCCGCCGCGGGGAACAACGGACGGACGAGCTCGGCGGCCGAGGCCATGGCCGCGCGCAGCTCCGCGCCGAGATCGCGGCTGGCCTGGGGCTTCCCGATCCCGGCGACGAGCAAGCTGCGGATCACCAGCGAGTAGTAGGCGCAGGCCAGGGTCGAGCGCGCGTGGCCGTGGGTCAGCGCGCTGACCTCCTCGCTGTACTTGATGATGTCCTCGGGCTCGTAGGCGTGAACGAACGCGCTGAGCGGGAAGATCCGCATCAGCGAGCCGTTGCCGTTGTGACGCTCCTCGCGGCCGGGCCACTGCGCGCGCGGCTCGCCCGTGATGTAGCGCTTGATCGCCATCGCGGTCGAGTTGCCGATGTCGAAGAGCTCGCCGTGCGGGGTCATCTCGCCGTGGCGAAACCACCGCGAGAAGCGCTCCATCATGTCCTCGGGGTCATATCCGTCGAGCAGGCTCGCGGCGGTCGAGAGCGCCATCGTGCTGTCGTCAGACCACGAGCCGGGCGGCTGGTTGTAGGTGCCGTAGCCGGTCACCCCCGTCAGCGGGCGCGCGCGCAGGTGCTCGCGTGAGCGAAACTCGACCGGGACGCCGAGCGCGTCGGCGGCGACCAGGCCCAAGAGCCCGCCGACGACGCGCTCGCGCAGCCGCGGCGCGCGCTCGCGGGTCGCCAGCAGCGCCTCGTAGCAGCGGTAGACCGGCTCATCAAAGCAGACCAGCGAGACGGACTCGAGGGTGTAGCCGGGCTCGCTGGAGCGCGCGACGATGAAGCGCTCGATCTCGGCGAGCGCGATGGCGCAGGCGCGCGCGATCGGGAACGAGTAGACCCCGCAGCTGATGGCCGGGAAGGCGATGCTGCGCGCGCCTTTTTCAAGGGCGAGCTCGAGGCTGCGACGGTAGCAGGAGGCGAGCAGCGCGGGCTCGGGGCGCGGGTCTCGACCCTTCGGTCGACGCCGACGCCAGACCGGGCCGACGGTGTGGACGATGTATTTGACGGGGAGGCGGTAGCCGCCGGTGATCTTGGCGTCGCCGGTCTTGCAGCCGTTGAGCGTGTAGCACTCCTGCACGAGCTCGGGCCCGGCCGCGCGGTGAATCGCGCCGTCGACCCCGCTGCCGCCGAGCAGCGAGGTGTTGGCGGCGTTGACGACGACGTCGACCTTGATCCGCGTGATGTCGCCACGCGTCACCACGATCCGCGTTTTTTTCAAGGTGCTCGGTAGGTCGGCGCGCTCGATGACGCTGGACGCCTCGTCGTCTCGCTCGTCATCGAGCTCGTCAAGGTCGATATCATCATCGAGGTCATCATCGTCGTCGAAGTCGTCGTCGTCGAAGTCGTCGTCGTCATCGTCGTCGTCATCGTCGTCGTCGTCGTCGAGATCGTCGTCCTCGCCGTCAGCCTCCTGCGACGCGCCCAGCAGCCCGTCCAGGCTCAGCTGCGCCGGCTCGTCGGCCTTCGACTTCGCGTCCTCGCCTTGCTTCGACATGGCGCGGATGATGACACGCTCACGACCGCCACAGAAGCCAGGCGCGCGCTCGCGCGGGCAAAAAACGACCCCGGTGCAGAGCGCACCGGGGTCAGGACGACGACACAGGGACCGAGAGGAATCTTTTTCGAATTTCAGAGCTGCTCAGGCTTCAGAGAATCTTATTCTCGAAAAGACAGCTTGAAGGTGACCGTGCTGCACGAGCGGATCGCCTTGCCGTCCACGCGCAGCGGCTTGATGCGCCACGACTTGACGGTCTCGAGGCAGATCGAGTCGACCTTGGGATCACCGGGGAAACGCTTGACGGTCTTGGCGGTCTCGACCGTCCCGCTGGGCCCGACGCAGAACTGCGTGCGGTTGGTGCCGGCGCGCCGATCAAACATCGCGGCGCGGGTCCCGGCGAGCTTGTTCGGGTCGGGGTCGGGGCAGTAGTCGCAGCGGGACTTGACCGCCGAGATCGGCTCGGGCGGTCGGGTCTCGGTCTTCTTCGGCTGGAGAAGGCCGGGAGGGTCACCGATGACGAGATCTTTGTTGTTGTTGAGGAGGTTGCCGACCACCCCGTCTTTTTTTCCGCCGGGGACGCCGAGTTTGTGCCCGAGCGGGTCGCCGCGCTTCTGCAAGAAGTTGTCGCCCCGGTCTTTGACGGGCTTCAGCTGCTTCTTGTCGGGCTGGACGATGTCCTCGACCGGGATCTCCTCGTCCTCGACCGGCGTCTTCTCCTCGACCTCGTCCGGCGCCTCTTTGCTGCCGAGCGGCGGCGGCGGCGGCGGCGGAGCCGGCGTCGCGGTCGTCGCCATCATCTGGACCAGCACGTAGTCGGTGGTCGGCGCCTCGACCTTCGCGATCGACATCTTGTCGGCGACCCAGACAAACATCAGCATGCCGACGGTCAAGCTCGCGGCCACGTTCGCCGCCACGATCACGCGCCTGCGCCGGCGCGGGTCGACCTGCTTGTGCTTCATGTAGTGCTCGAACATTGTGTCCTCCTGCCTCGCGAGCTCAGCGCGCCGCGAGACAACCGAGCGAACGCTCGACGCGTCGCGGAGCCAGACTCCGACCGCTGCGCCGCGCTGCCCGAGCAGGCGGCTCCGCCCGGGGTCACGCCGCCGGGCTCACGCTCTCCATTGCCACCCGGCGAGGATTTCTTGCGCCGCCGTGCGAGCGCGCGACGACGCCCGACGCAGGTCCGCGCACACGCGCCCAGCTCGACCCCGCGAAATCATTCGCGCGGGCTGTGCAAGCGCCTACGCGACGCGTGCTCCTGCGCGCCCCCACGTGCGCGAACGCTTTCACACCCTGTGACGAGGCCCACTCCCTCGCGCGAGAAGTTCGTCGGTTTGTGGACAGGCGCGAGTCGAACCTGCTTGAATTCAAAACGTTGCTGACGGTCACCGAACGCATTACGCGACGCGTCCTCAACGCTCGCGGATATGAGAGCCGCTGGCTCCCGACCTCGGTCGGGCGCATGCACGTGCTCGATCGGGCAGGTCACGGAGAGCTGCCGCCGATCGTCCTGCTGCACGGCATCAGCGCGAACGGGCTCTCGTACACCCAGATGCTCAGTCGCCTCACCGCCCACGCGCGCCGCGTGACCGCGCCCGACTGCCCGGGTCACGGCTTCAGCGAGCTCCCGACGGGCGGACTCGACCGCGACTCGATGCTGGACGGGCTCAGCGAGACCCTCGACCGCGTCATCGACGAGCCGGTGATCCTGGTGGGGACGTCGATGGGCGGCTTCGCGGCGACGCGCTACGCCGCCGCCAACCCCGACAAGGTCCAGGCGCTCGTGCTGATTTGCCCGGGCGGCGCGCCGACCCCCTGCGAGGCGAGCTTTCAACGCTTCCTCGACACGTTCCGGATCGAGCGCCACTCGCAGGCGCTCGAGTTCGTCGACCGCATGCTCGTCCGCTCCCCGCAGGGCCTGCGGCACGTGCTCGCCCACGGCATCCGCAACCGCTTCTCGCATCCGCAGCTGCGCCGGCTGCTCGACAGCATCACGCTCGACGACATGCTGCGCCCCGAGGAGCTCGCGCGGCTCGACATGCCGACGCTGCTGCTGTGGGGTCGCGATGAATTAATCCTGCCGCGCTGCCACCTGGAGTTCTTCAAGCAGCACATGCCGGCGCATACGCTCATCGAGGAGTGGGCGAACTTTGGTCACTGCGGGTTCCTCGAGCGACCAGAAGCGGTCGCGCGCAGGCTGCTCCGCTTCTCTCGAACGGCGTTTACTGGGGAGGACCTGGGGACGGTGTCGACGTTCACGCGCAAACGTGACACCCTCCGCATATCAGCCTGAACGCGTACGATAACGCGCCTGATGACGCGCAGCTCTCGTCGGACGACGCGAAGAAGTTCGCGACGACTGTTCGCGACCTCGTTCGCGCGCGGCGGATGAACCGCGAGCCGCTCCTGCGCGCGATCCGGGGCGGACGTTTTGGGCGCGATGCGGACGCCGAGCTCAGCGCGGTCGACCCCAAGAGGTTGCGCGCGGCGGTCCGGCGGTTCGACCTCCTCGCCCGCTACCACCGCCTCGAGGTCCGCGGCCTCGATCGGCTCCCCGAGGGCCCCGCGGTGCTGGTCGGCAATCACAACGCCGGCCTCAACCCGGTCGACGGCCTGTTCCTGATCCACTACTACCGCTCGGTCGGCTACGACAAGCCGATCTACGTGCTCGCGCACGACATCCTGTTCAAGCACGGACGTCTCAACGAGCTCGTGCGCTCGGTCGGCATCATCCCCGCGCACCCGCGCAACGCCCGGCGCGTGCTCGAGGCCGGGCACAAGCTGCTGGTGTTCCCGGGCGGCGACCTCGAGAACCTCCGGCCGTTCCGCGAGCGGAGGCGGATCATCCTCGCGGGCCGCAAGGGCTTCGCGCGCTTGTCCGTTCGGACAGGCGCGCCGATCGTCCCCGTGGTCAACGCGGGCGCGCACGAGACCATGATCGTGCTGTCTCAAGGCCGCCGGCTCGCGCGCCGGCTCGGGATGCACCGCTGGGCGCGCGTGAATTCGCTGCCGATCATGCTCGCGTTCCCCTGGGGCGTGCTGGTCGGTCCGGGCGCGGCGCTGCCCTACGTGCCGCTGCCGTCCAAGGTCACCGTGCAGATCGGCGAGCCGATCGCCAGCCCGCTGCCGTCGACGCTGCGCGAAGGCGATGTCGAGCTCGAGGCCAAGAAGCTGTACGGGCGCGTCGAGCAGACCATGCAGGGGCTGCTCGACACGCTCTACGACGAGCGCGCGCTGCCGATCATCGGCTGAGCGGGACGAAGCGCGCTTGCGGAGACACGCGCGGGTCGGCACAGTAGAAATCGTGGCATGTTCGCCGCGAAGCCAAGGCGCCGCCCATGAGTGACGATCGGCCAGTTACCAGAGGGCGCAGGTTTTTGCGCCTCGCCGGCATGACGGCCTCGGTCGCGGGCCAGTACGCGAAGTCGCGCATCAAGTCGGTGTTTCAGTCGCCCGAGGACGCGGCGGCCGAGCGCGCGGCGGTCAACGAGCTCAACGGCGAGCTGATCGCCAAGACCCTGGGCGAGCTCAAGGGCGCGGTCATGAAGGTCGGGCAGATGGCCTCGATCGCCAGCGACATCCTGCCGCGCGAGCTGGCCGAGCCGCTCAAGGCGCTGCAGAAGCAGGCGCCGCCCATGGCCTTCGAGGTCATCGCCGAGCAGATCGAGTCCGAGCTCGGCGCGCCGCCCGAGACCCTGTTTCAGCGGTTCGAGCGTGAGCCCTTCGCCTCGGCCTCGATCGGGCAGGTCCACCGCGCGACCACGGACGACGGCCGCGAGGTCGTCGTCAAGGTCCAGTACCCCGGGGTCGACGGGGCCGTCGACTCCGACCTCGCGCACCTCAAGCTGGTGCTGCGCGCCGGCGGCCTGATGAAGGTCAAGAAGCAGGACATGGACGCGGTGTTCCGCGAGGTCCGGGCGCGCCTGATGGAGGAGCTCGACTACTGCAACGAGGCCGACAACGTGCGCCTGTTCCGCGAGTACCACCAGAAGCACGAGTTCGTGGTGGTCCCCGAGGTCGTCGGCGAGCGCTCGGCGCAGCGCGTGCTGACACTGACCTTTGAGCCAGGTGACTCGCTCGACGAGCTCGACGCGCGCGGCTACAGCCAGGAGACGCGCGACACCATCGGGCAGCACCTGTTCTCGATGATGGCCGAGCAGCTGTTCGACTTTCGCTGCATCCACGCCGACCCCAACCCCGGCAACCTCGCGATCCGCCCCGACGGCACGATCGTCCTCTACGACTTCGGCTGCATCAAGAAGATCCCGCGCGAGGTCATCGACGCCTACAAGACGACGATCCGCGCGGGCCTGGCCGAGGACTACCCCGGGGTCGAGCGCGGGCTGAGGGCGCTCGGCGTGCGCCGGCTCGACGGACCGCCGGTCCCCTATCAATTCTACAAGCGCTGGCGCGACGCCTTCGCCGAGCCGTTCCTGGGCGACGAGGTGTTCGACTACGGCAGCGCGACGATCCACGACGACGTCATGAAGCTCGTCCCGGACTCGCTCAAGCTGCTCGACTCGTTCCAGCCGCCGCCCGAGCTCGTCTTTATCGACCGCATGATCGTCGGGCACTACGGCAACCTGCGCACGATCAAGGCCCGCGGCCGCTTCCTCGACACCCTGCGGCCGTACCTTTAGGGCTCACCTGTCCCATCGAGCACATTAGATGCGGAGCAGCTCTTCGAGCGCCCGCGGGTTTCGGGCCGCGAGCCGCGCGACCGCCGGCTTCACCTTGCCAGCGCGCACGAGCGCCGCGAGGGATTGCTCGAGCGTCACCATCCCGTCGGCCTTGCCCGTCTGAATGTCGCTGGCGAGCTGGTGCACTCGCTCCTCGCGGATCTTCGCGGCGATCGCCGGCGTCACGATCATCTTCTCGATCGCTGGCAGGCGCTGACCGCCCGAGGCGGGCAGCAGCACCTGGGTGACGGTCGCGCGCAGCACGGCCGCGAGCTGGATCCGGACCTGGCGCTGCTGGTGGGCCGGGAACACGTCGATGATCCGATCGATCGCCATGGCCGCGTTGGCGCTGTGCAGCGTCGAGAGCACGAGGTGCCCGGTCTCAGCGGCGGTCAGCGCGGCCGCGATGGTGTCGTGATCGCGCATCTCGCCGAGCAGGATGATGTCGGGGCTCTCGCGCAGCGCCGCCCGCAGACCCGCGGCGAAGCTCGAGACGTGCACGCCGACCTCGCGCTGATGGATCAGCGACTGCTTGCGGGGGTTGTGGATGTACTCGATCGGGTCCTCGATGGTGATGACGTGGCGAGGGCGCCCGTAGTTGATCCGCCGGATCAACGCCGCCAGCGTCGTCGACTTCCCCGAGCCGGTCGGGCCGCACAGCAGCACGAGGCCGTTCGGGTAGTCGGTGAGTTCGCCGAGGTTCTCGGGCAGCCCGAGCTCGCGCAGCTTCGGGACGATCTCGCGGATCGGTCGGAGCGCGAGCGCGAGGCCGCGAAATTGACGAAACAGGTTCGCGCGCATCCGCCGGGGCGAGTGCTTCACGGTGACGGTCATGGGCATGTCGACGCTGCCCTCGCGCTCAAAGCGGGCGCGCAGCTCGTCCGTGAGCGCCTCCTCGACGAACGCGGAGATCAGCTCGTCGCTGTGATCGTGGGAGCCGATCGGCAGGAAGTCGCCGCCCACGCGCGCGCGCGGATAAGTCCCCGAGGACAGCATGATGTCGGAGGCCCCGCGCTCGAGCGCCGCGGCCAGGAGCGACTCGAGCGCCCGCGGCGGGCGCGGCTCGAGCGAGTCGCGGGGCGCGGGCTCGGCTCGCTCACGCCGCGCCTCACGCTCCGGCCTCCGCCTCGACACCTTTCTCGACGTCTCGGAGGCGGCGCCGCGTCGACCGCCCGCACGCGGGGCCGCGCCCTCCCGCTGCAGCGCGATCTTCAAGCTGTCGCCGCCGCCCGAGACCTCGACCTCATACGCGACCCCGCCAGGCGCGAGATACCGACACCGGAGCGCCCCCGCGCGGGCCAGCTCATCACGCTGCGCCGCCGGCACGAGCTCCTTTAAATAAAAACACCTCGGTCAGCTCGCGATCGAGCGGCGGCATCGACAGCGGGATCGGCTGCTCCCCGCGCTCGAGGGTCGGCGCCTCTCCGACCGCGAGGCGCAGGGTGTCGGCGTTTTGCGAGGAGGCGAGGGAGAGCAGGGAGTCGATCGCGGCCATAGGCGGTACGCGTGAACAATGCACGCGCTGTGCCGAAGCGTAGCGCACCGAGCTGACCGAAAGACCCGAAGGGAACGCCGCGCGTCTACCCGCGCTTGGAAATTTTGTCACGCGCGCCCGCGATCCGTGCACGTATGACAACGCAGCGGTCGCGCGACGCGAGCCGCTCAGAAGCGAGCGGAGCTCGTGAACATCGTCAGGCGATCGTTGGAGTCGCGCACGCGCTTGGTCAGCCCGCGAACAAAGCGCCAGAGCAGATCGTGCGCGAGGTCGCGATCGACGAACATCAGATCTCGCAGCGGGCGCATCGGCAGCCGCAGGACCCTCGCGCCGTGCTGCACGTGCGCGTCGGCCGAGCGCTTGGCGCCGTTGTCGAGGAACGACATCTCGCCGAAGTGATGACCGGGGCGCAGGATCGCCAGGGCCTCCTCGCCGATGTCACCGATGTTGCGGAGGATCCGGATGGTCCCCTCGAGCACGATGTAGATGTCCTCGCCGGGATCGCCGAAGCGGAACACGAACTCGCCGGACTCAAAGCGCTCTTCGAAGCCGAGCCGCGCGATCTGTCGGATGTGCCGGGGGTGCACGCCGCGGAGCAGCGGCACCCGCTCGAGCCACTCTTCGAAGTTTGGGTTGTCGGCGCTCTTCGCTGCAGTCGGCTCGGTGACCGGCTGCTCGAGCAAGATGACGGGCGCGATCCTCCGGGCGCTGTGACGACGCGCGGGGAGCTCGCGCGCGCCGGGGTCATCGGCGGCGCCGGCGGGGACCGTGGTCAGCTCGAGCTTGCCGCCCGGCTCGCTCGCGCCGGACGTCGATGGTTGCTGAACGACCGGCGGAAGGTCATCGACATCATCGCGAATCCCGATCTCTTCCAATCCCGTCGCCATCACGATCAGGCTACCGCAGGTGATCGCCGCGTTCCACGACTACCGCGCCCGCGCGCGAGTTCTGTGCACGGTCAACGAAGCCCTCAGTTCGCGCGCTCGCGGGCCGCTCGCGGCGTTTCGCGGGGGCTGTCGGCCGCCGCCCCCAACCTGTCTCATGCACCCCGTGCACACGCAAAGAAACGCGTCGTGTGGTGTTGTGACTCAGCGATGGGAGGCGGCGGAGCGATTGCGCGCGAACGTGCATTTTCGCGCATGTCCGATCGTTCGCCCGATCAATCGGACATACGGCAGCGGTCTCACTCCTGCTCGGCGAGCCAGCGCTCGGCGTCGATCGCCGCCATGCAGCCGGTGCCCGCTGCGGTCACGGCCTGGCGGTACATCTTGTCCGCGACGTCGCCGCAGGCGAACACGCCCTCGACGTTGGTCATCGTCCGCCCGGGGTTCGGCAGCACCAGGTAGCCGGCCTCGTCCATGGTGAGCTGCCCCTTGAAGGGGTCGCTGTTGGGCTTGTGACCGATCGCCAAAAACACCCCGGTGACCTCGAGGATCTCGTCGGTCTCGCCGCTCTGGGTGTTCTTCAAGCGCACCCCGGTGACCCGATCGTCGCCGAGCACGTCGACGACCTCGCGGTTCCAGTGGACCGTGATCTTGGGGTTCTCGAGCACGCGCTTCTGCATGATCTTGCTGGCGCGGAAGGCGTCGCGCCGGTGGATCAGGTGCACGCTGCGACACATCCGCGTGAGGAAGGAAGCCTCCTCCATGGCCGTGTCGCCGCCGCCGATCACGCAGACGTCTTGGTCGCGGTAGAACATGCCGTCGCAGGTGGCGCAGGCCGTGACGCCGCCGCCGCTCTTCTGCAGACGCTGCTCGTTGGGCAGCCCGAGGTACTTGGCGCTCGCGCCGGTCGCGATGATCAGCGCGTCGCAGGTGTAGACGCCGTCCTCGCCCTTGATCTCAAATGGCCGCTTGGACAGATCTGCCTCGATCGCCAGGTCGTAGATCACGCGGGTCCCGAAGCGCTCGGCCTGCGCCTTGAACTCATCCATCATGTCGGGCCCGGTGACCCCCTTGGGGTAGCCGGGGTAGTTCTCGACATCGGTCGTGGTCGTGAGCTGACCGCCGGGCTGCGGGCCGGCGATGACCGTGGGCGCTAGGTTGGCGCGCGCGGCGTAGACCGCCGCGGTGTAGCCGGCAGGGCCGGCGCCGAGGATCAGGACCTTGCTGTGGCTGTTCTCTTGCATGATCGCGCGGCAGCATAAGCACTGCGCAGGGGCCTCACAAGCCGACGCGCGCGCGCGGAGGCCCGCGGGCGTCGACATCGCCGTGAGTTCTCGTAGACGAGCGCGGCGGCGGCGGCCGTCAGATCGAGCGCTCGGGCGCTCGACGAAAAAACGAGCAACAATAAATAAGACCCCCGCGAGGCGCGGGGGTCTTTCTCAAGGGACAGGGGGGGTGTCGGAGGGGTGGTCGGAGGATCCTTTCTGCTAACGCCGGTCCATGACGGCGGTGTGGGTTGTGCTGCCGCGCTTGACCGTGACCTCGACGCGGTGACGATCGCGGCTGAGCGCGCGGGCGACGTCTTCGGTCGCGCGAATGTCTTGACCGTTGATCGACTCGATCACGTCGCCGGGCCGCAGGCGCAGCTGCGCGGCCAGTGAGTCGGGGCTGACGGAGCTGATCGCGAGGCGCCCGTCTCGCTCGTTGACCTCGACCCCGAGCCGCGGCTTGCCCTTCTTGAAGAGATCTTGCCCGCTGCCGCCGCGCCCGCCGTCGCCGCCGAACGGGCTCGCGCCGCGACCGAGACCCGCGAGCGTGCGCTCGTCGGGGAGCTCGCCGAGCTTGACGTTGAGGGTCTTGCTGCGACCGTCACGGTCGAGGGTGAAGACGACCGTCTCGCCGGGTTTGCGCTCGGCGATCCGTCCGCGCAGGTCGGCGAAGCTCTCGATCGCCACGCCGTTGACGGCGGTGATGCGGTCCTGGGCGCGCAGCCCCGCGGCGGCGGCCGGCGTGCCGCCGTGAACCTGACCGACGATCGCGCCGGGCTTGGTGTTCGCGCCGACGGCGGGCTCGACGTCACGGCCGCTGATCCCGAGCCAACCGCGGACGACCTTGCCGGTCTTCTTCAGCTGCTCGACGACGTTCTTGGCCTGGTCCACCGGGACCGAGAAGCCGATGCCGCGGCCGTAGGCGTGGATCGCCGTGTTGATGCCGATCACCTCGCCCTTGAGGTTGAACAGCGGGCCGCCGCTGTTGCCGGGGGAGATCGCGGCGTCGGTCTGGATAAAGTCGATGTAGCTGTTTTGGTACAGGCCGAGGCTGCCGCGCCCCTTGGCCGAGATGATGCCGATGGTCGCGGTCTGCTCGAGCCCCATGGGTGAGCCGAGCGCGAGCACCCAGTCGCCGACCTGAAGATCGCCGCTCGAGCCGAGCGGCACCGCCTGCAGTCCGCTCGCGCCCTCGAGCTTGAGCAGCGCGAGGTCGGTGTACGGATCGGAGCCGAGCACCGAGGCGCGGTGCACCCGGCCGTCGGACAGCTTGACCTCGATCCGCTCGGCGTTCTTGATGACGTGGTGGTTGGTGACGGCGAGGCCGTCGGCCGAGATGATGAAGCCTGAGCCGACGCCCTCCGGCGCGGGCGTCCCTTGACCCGGCTGTCCGAAGGGGAACATGCGGAGGTCGACGCCGCCGCGTCGCGGCGCCTGGCTCGTGCGCACGCTGATGACCGCGGGGCCGACCTGCTTGACGAGCGGCGCCAAGCTCTGGCGCGGGTCGTAGCTGGCCTGCTGAACTCCTTCGGCGAGCTCGGCGTTGGCCTGATCGCCCCACAGGCTCGGGAGCGCGGCCTCGGCGCGAGCTTCGCCTTCGCCCGTGCAGCCAAAGGCGATGGCGGCGGCTCCGAAGCCCGTGAGCAAGAAGTAGCTGATCAACGCTCGTGGTGAGCGCAGTCGCCCTCGACGAAAGTTGCCCTGATGCGCGTGTGCCATGTCGTGGGTGCCAACCACGCGCTCGCGCGAGCTATTCCCGGGTGGGCGCGGCGGACCGTCGAGCGCTCACGCGCCCTCGGGCGGCTCTTCTTCAAAGCCCATCTGATAGAGCTCGGCGTAGGTGCCCCCGAGCGCCATCAGCTCGTCGTGGGAGCCCTGCTCGAGCAGCTGTCCGTCGCCGAGCACCAAGATCTTGTCAGCGCGGCGGATCGTGCTTAAGCGGTGGGCGATCACGAGGACACTGCGCCCCTCGAGCAGCCGCTCGATCGCCGCCTGGACCTTGTTCTCGGTGACGCTGTCGACGCTCGCGGTCGCCTCGTCGAGGATCAGCAGCGTCGGCTGCCGCGCGGCCACCCGCGCGAAGGCGATCAGCTGGGCCTCACCGGCCGAGAGGTTGCGCCCGCGCTCGCCGACCGCCATGGCGACGCCGCCGCGCTCGCGCACGAAGTCAGCCGCCTGCACGGTCTCGAGCGCGGCCTCGATGCGCGCGGGCTCGCCGTCCAGCCCCGGCTCGCCGAGCGCGACGTTGAAGGCGACATCGTCCTGGAACAGGAACACGTCCTGCTGAACCATCAAGATGTGGCGGCGCAGGGCGTCGGGTTTTATGTCGCGAACCTCGAGCGCGCCCTCGGCGGTCTGCAGGGCGACGCTGCCCTCGTAGCCGTCGTAGCTGCGGGTCAGCACACGGCCGAGGCTGGTCTTGCCCGAGCCCGTCCGGCCGACGACCGCGACGACCTCGCCGGGCGCGATGTCAAAGGAGATCCCGCGGAGGATCTCGGGCCCGTCCTCGCGGTAGCGGAAGCGGAGGTCGCGGACCTCGATGCCGCCGCGCCAGCGCGCGAGCACGTCCGGCGCGCCGGGCTCGGTCCGATCCTCGGCTGGCTCATCGAGCAGGCCGTAGATGCGGTCGAGGGCCGCGAGCGCGCGCTGGATCGTGGCGAGCTTCCCGGAGAACTCGCGGATCGGGATGAACACGCGCTGCAGGTAGTCGACGAAGGCGAACAGCAGGCCGAGGGTGAGCGCGCCCTCGCCGGCCGTGGTCACGCTCGGCGCGGCGAAGTAGATCATCAGCGCGATGCACAGCGCGCTGATGCCGTCCATGAGCGCGTAGAGCAGCGCGTCGTAGATGTTCGCGGTCTTGGTCGCGCGCAGGTAGCGACCGCCGAGGCGCTTGTACTCACCGGCCGCCTCTTCTTGTCGGCGAAACAGCTGGACCACCGTGACGCCGGTGATCTGCTCGGTCAGGTACCCGCTCTGGGCCCCCTGGGCGCGCCGGACCTCGAGCTGCAGGCCGCGGAGCTTGCGGGAGAACACCCGCACGATGATCGCGAGCAGCGGCGCGACGGCCAGCGAGATCAGGGTGAGGCGCGCGCTCAACGTGAACATCACGGCGAGCGTGGTCAGGATGACGATGATGTCGGTGAGGATCGTGAAGACCCCGAACGACATCGTCTCGCTCAAGGCCTCGACGTCGCTGGTGCTTCGGGACAGCAGCGTGCCGACCGGGTGATGGTCGAAGAATCGCGCCGGCAGCCGGGTGACGTGCTGAAACACGGTGCGCCGCAGGTTCGCGATGACGGTGTAGCCGGCCCGCTGCAGCGCGTAGATCTGGGTCGCGTTCGCGAGGAACTGGGCCGTGACGGCGCCCATGAACAGCATCGCGGTGAAGCGCAGGCCGATGATGTCCTTCGCGGGGATGTCGACATCCACGGCCTCCTTGAGCAGGAGCGGGCGGATCGCGGTCATGGTCGCGACGAGCGGGATCATCAGGAGCCCGAGGAGGATCCAGCGCCGCTGCACCCGCATGAAGCCCCAGAAGCGCAGCAGCGGCGCGACGGTGCGCTCGCGGAACGAGCGCTTCTGCCGCTTGCCGGCCAATATGCTCCTTGGGTCAGCCATTGCCGTCCCCCTCGCCCTCGCCCTGCGCGCTCTGGTGCGTGTGGGTCTCGGCGTAGTGACCGCCGCGCGCGATCAGCTGCTCGTGGGTGCCGCGCTCGGTGATCCGGCCGTGCTCGAGCACGACGATCTCGTCGGCGTGCTCGAGCACGCTCGTGCGGTGCGAGACGATCACGGTGGTCGGCGCCCCGCCGCCGTCACGCGCGCTCTGGAGCCCGCGGATCGCGGCGACCAGGCGCGCCTCGGTGCCCTGGTCGACGGCGCTCAGCACGTCGTCGAGCAGCAGCAGGTGCGGGCGCTGGTAGAGCGCGCGCGCGAGCGCGGTCCGCTGCCGCTGACCGCCCGAGAGCATCACGCCGCGCTCGCCGACCACGGTGTCGAGGCCCTCGGGGAGGTTCTTGATGTCATCGACGAGGCAGGCCTCCGCGAGCACTTGGTCGAGCCGCGGGTCGGCGCCCTCCGGCTCGGCGCGGACGCCGGAGCGCGCGGCGTCGTCATCGGGCCCACGCCGGCTGCGCTCGCCACGGAGCCGGATGTTCTCGCGCAGCGTGGTCGAGAACAGGAACGGGTCCTGGGGGACGACCGCGAGCGCGGCCCGCAGCGCGTCGAGCTCGATCCCGTTCATGTCGCGCCGGTCGATCCACACGCTGCCGGGCGCCGGGGTGTAGACCCGCGCGAGCAGGTTGATGAGCGTCGTCTTGCCGGCGCCGGTGCGACCGAAGATCCCGAGGGTCTGTCCGGGCGCGAGCGAGATCGAGATGTCTGAAAGCGCAGGCTCGTCATCGTCCGGGTACGAGAACGTGAGCCCGCGCAGCTCGAGCGCGGGCGGGCCCGAGAGCGTGAAGCGATCCTCGACGACCGGCGGCAGCTCGACCGGCGTCTGCATCACGGCGTCGATGCGCCCGAGCGAGACGATCCCGCGCGAGATCGCGGCCAGGACCCACGCGAGCGACATCAGCAGACCGACCAGGCTGATGAGCAAGGTCGTGAAGGTCGCCATATCGCCGATATCCATGTAGCCGGCGATCACGCGGTCGCCACCGACCCAGAGCACGATGCCGGTGGCGACGAGCCCGGAGAAGCCGAGCGCCGGCATCGAGAACGCGCGGATCCGCGAGATGCGGAGCAGGAGCGACAGGTACTCGAGGTTGCGCTCGTCAAACCGGCGCGCGATCGCCTCCTCCCCCACATGCGCGCGGGTTGTCGCGATGCCGGCGTAGCTCTCGAGGATTCGATCGGAGAGCCGCGCGAGCCGCTCTTGCGAGTGACGGATCAGGCCGTAGAAGCTGCGCACCGTCTGGCGCATGTAGATGCCGCCGATCGCGACCGGCGCCAGACACCACAGCGTCAGCACCCAGTCGGTGACCCACATCCGGTAGACGTGCAGCGGGAGCGCGAAGGCGACGTTGGCGACCTGGAGGCCGGCGAAGCCCACGAGCAGGCGCGCGGCCGAGGTGTCGTTGGTGGCGATGCTGACCAGCTCGCCGATCTTGCGGCGCATGTAGAACGGCCGCTGAAGGGTCAGCAGGTGACGAAACAGGTCGAGGCCGATGCGAAATTCGACCTCGCGCCCGGGGTTGAAGAACAACACCCGCGAGAGCGTGCGCGCGACCACGACGATCACCGCCCACAGCACCAGCTCGCGCGCGATCGCCTGGCCCTGGAGCACAGCCGTCGGCCCCGGCTCGCCGAGGATCGTCAACGACTCGCCGATCAGCGTCGGGATCCGGACCACGGCGTAGTTGGTGATAAACAGCATCACCAAACCGAGCGCGTAGTACGGGATGTTCTGCCGGGCGTAGCGAGCCAGGAATTGAACGATGATCTGCACCGGCGGGCTGGTTTGTAATCAATCGTGAGAGTCGGGACCAGCCCGAAGACGCGCGCGCGAGGCCAGAAAGAAACGAGAGCCAGGCTGGAAGACCAGCCTGGCTCCGTTGTGAGTTGTAACCGACGTACGTCGGATCGCCACTATGGCGGGTCCGGGACTAGGCCTCGGGCTCGGCCTCTTCGCCGCCTTCTTCGACGTCCTCGCCACCCTCTTCAGCGGCCTCCTCGGCGGGGGCCTCCTCCTCGGCGGGAGCCTCCTCAGCGGCCTCTTCGCCGCCCTCAGCGGCCTCGGCAGCCTCAGCGGCGCCCTCTTCGGGGGTGGTGGTGTCGGGGGACTTCTTGTCGCCACAGCCCGCCAGTGCGAGGGACAGCGCGCCAAGAGCGAGTGCGAACTTGATCGTCTTCATGAATTCGGTCTCCGTGAAGGGCCCAGGTTTTTCTGTTCTGGGGGATTGGGACCCCCGCGTTGTCCGGGGGCATCGATCTCGCAGAATGGTACCAGCTAGTAGGCTGGTTACTGCAAATTGTCGGCAATGTCGACAAGACCAGGTCGAATTGAGCCCCGCCGTGTGAGCTAGGACCCATGCCCAGGGGCCGGTTTCTCGGCGGACGCGCGCAACAGCGCGGGCCACTTGAGAGCTGTCTTCAGCGCGCGTGCGCGTGGGGAACGCGTGGGGACGACCTGACGCGCGAGCGATTCGCTCCTATTCGCCGTCGCCGCCCCCTTCGTCGCCGCCCTCTTCGCCGCCTTCCTCGCCTTCCTTGTAGAACTTGTTGATGACGAGGCTCTCGTCCTTGTCGATGTCATCGAGTGACTTCTCGACCTCGCCGAGGTTCTTGCGGATGTCCTCGAGGGCTGTCGCGAACCGCTCGTTGCTCCCGATGTCGGGGCTGAGGTCAGCTTTCAGGTCCTCCCAGCCGCGAAACGCCTTCCCGAGGGACACCTGCGTGTTCCCGCCCTCGGCGCCGTTCCCGGTCATCTTGTCGTAGCGCTTGGTCAGATCTTTGGCGACGTCCTTGAACTTCGCCTTCCACTTGTCAAAGGACTTCTGCGGGTCCTTCGCCTTGGACCACGCGCCGGCCTGCTTCTCGATGTCGTCGAGGTTCGCGCGGATGTCGGCGAGGAAGGCGCGGTACTCCTTGATCCGCGTCTTGACGTACTCGCGCGCGCCTTTCTCGAACTCCTTCGCGTTCTCCGCCGCGATCTCGTCCATGTCCTTAAAGCCGGCTTTGCGCCGCGCCTCTTTGAGCTCCTCGGGCGTCATCTTCGGCTTGGCTTTAGGGATCTCATCCAGCTTCTTGGACGCCGGCCCGATCCCGTCGAGGATCTTGTCCTTGCCAGAATCCCCACCATCACAAGCGCCGGTGCTGACAGCCATCGCCAGTACCGCGGCCAGGGTCACGATCACGTGATTGCTTCGCATGCTCGGCTCCTCCTTGACGAGTCTTTTTCAAGTCGTCTCGCTCGCCGCGAGCTCCTCAACGGCGACGTACACAACGGTGAGAGACTGTATCACGGGCGAGCAGATCCGCGGCAATGACCTACGAACGCAGCCACCCCGTCGCACCCGCAGCAGACCCCCAGCGGGTCCCGACCGAACCGAGCGCGCGCCGCTGCTACACTGGAGCGCGCCCTCCTCTGACCGTTTCTTTACGATCCCATGTCCGCCTCTTCACCGTCTTCGAAGCAGACCCCGCTCCCCGCCGCCGCGAGCGCCACAGGCCCAGACACGGTGTTCGAGGCGATGGACGCCGGCGGTCATCTCGAGGTCGCGGAGGCCATGGTCAAGACCTTGCGCGAGGGCCGACGCGCCGCGGTCGCGACCGTGATCGGGCGCGCCGGCTCGGCGCCGCAGGTCGTCGGCGCCCGCCTCTTGCTGCACGCTGACGGCACCCTGGTCGGCACCGTCGGCGGCGGCGCGATCGAGGCCCAGGTCCTCGAGGCCTGTCGCGCGAGCCTCGCGGATCATCGCCCGCGACGCATCCACGCCCACTTGGTCCGCGACCTCGGGATGTGCTGCGGCGGCTCGATGGAGGTCTTTATCGAGCTCCTGCAGGGCGGGCCGCGGCTGTTCTTGATCGGCGCGGGCAAGGTCGCGGCCGCCGTGATCGATTCCGCCCGCGCGATCGGCTTTCACGTGGTCGCCGTCGACGGACGCCCGGCCCGGCTCGACGCGCCCGCGTTCGCGAACGCCGACGCGCTCGTGCGCGGCGCGGAGGATTTTTCAGGACTCGCGGAGGCGCTGCCGACGAGCGGCAAAAACGACTACTTCCTGATCGCCACGGCCGACCACAGCGCCGACGAGCGCGCGCTCGCGCAGCTGCTCCGGAGGCCGCACCGCTGGATCGGGATGCTCGGCTCCCGAAAGAAGGTCCGCCTCGCGCTGCGCCGACTCGACGAGCGCGCACACGAGGGCTCGCTCGACCGCTCCCGTCTGCGGGCCCCCGTGGGCCTGGCGCTCGGAGGTCGCACGCCTGGAGAGATCGCGATCAGCGTGCTCGCCGAATTGGTCGCGGAGCGGCGCGGCGGAAGTGGTGCGCCGATGACGGTCGTGAACGCCGCGCTCGCGCGGACCGCCGCGGCCGAAGCGGACTGAAACCGAAAGCGCGGACGATCGCCACGAGCCGCGGGGTACGTTCCCGCGCGACCGGTCAGTTGGCCATTTTTCCCGAAAACCGTCAATCCTGCGCGCCTTTGTGAGCGGGCGGGCGAGGCTGATGCCGAGGCCTGGTTGTACACTGCAGAGGTATGTCGAAGCTCCGCACGATCGTACCCACGGTGGCCCTCGCAGCCCTGCTCGCGCCCGCGGGCTGCACGAAGAAGGGGAACACACCAGCGGTCGAGATCGTCGACGATGACAAGGGCGCGGGAGAGCCCGCGCCGTCGCCCATGCCGCCCGCGGCCGCGGTCCCGGCGATGGACCCCATGCACGTCCGCGTGATGACCTACGGTCTCGACGACGTCCTCCAGCTCATTCAGGACAGCTCGTCACGCTGGTCGCCCGAGAACGTCATCGATCTGCGGGCCCAGGCCCAGGCGATACTTCTACAAATGGGCTACGGGCCGGCTGCCTGGCGCAGCCTCAACCTCGACGGGGTGATGGTCGTCGAGGGCACGTTCCCCGCCGACGGTGAGGTCGCGGCGGACAACGTCACGCTGGTCGGCAGCGTACCGGTCCGCGACGCGCGCGCGCTGATCGACGCGGTGCCCCAGACCCAGCGGCCGCAGCCGCTCGGAAACGGCCTGTGGGAGCTGATCGCCGAGGACTACCGGGTGCTGTTCAAAGAGCGCGCGAGCGCCCTCGACTTCGGCTTCGACGAGGCCTCGCTGGCGCAGGCCGCCGGCCTCGTGAGCCAGGGCGGCAAGGGACCGCGCGTGCAGCTCATGGCCCGCGACTTCCCAACCGAAGAGCTGCGCCTCAGCGAGCTGCTCGACATCTCGAGCCGGTCGGCGCTCGGGCGACGACTCGACGAGATCGCGGCGGAGATCAGCTCGGCCGAGTTCACGATGGACGCCGGCACGGACCGCGATGTCCTGGCGATGCTCGCGGCCAAGGGACCGTTCGGGAAGCTCGGCCTCGACCCCGTAGGGCCCGCGCGCGCGACCTCGACCACGCTCGAGCAAAAGCTCCCAGGAGAGCCGGTCGCGGTCATGGCGATGCCCTGGGGCGACCCGGCGCTGCTGCACAAGATGATCGACAAGTACGTCCCGATCGACGAGATCGGGGCCCCCTTCGACGCGGTCGCGCGCGACGCGATGCAGAACACCCACACGCTGCTCGACGGCGTCTCCAACGACGTGGTGTTCGCGTTCTACATGTCGAAGTCGGGCAAGGCGGCCACGCTGATCGCCGCCGACGTCAAGGATGAGGCGAGCGCGAAGACGGCGCTGCGCGGCATCTCGGACACGCTCGTCCGGGCGTTCACGGCCTACAAAGAGCTGGCCGGCGGCAGCGCGGCCGCGAGCTTCAAGGTCAACTGGAAGCCGGAGTCCGCGCGCACCGGGCTGGGGAAGGCCGACCTGCTCTCGGTCGGCGTCCCCAAGGACTTCGTCAAAGAATTCGACGAGGCCTCGTTCATGCTCACGAGCAAGAACGAGCTCGAGCTCGTCAGTCAGGTCAGCGGCGGCGTCGCCTTCATCGCCCTCGGGCCGGGCGCCCGCGAGCTCGCCGGCAAGATCGGGCAGAGCGCGGGCAGCAACCTCGCGAGCGACCAGGGGCTCGCGCTCGCGCGCTCGGCGACGACCGGCTGTCAGTTCTGCGTCGGCGTCGACCCGGCCCAGTCCGCGCGCGTGGTCTTGACGATCATGCAGCGCGACGCCGAGGACGCGAAGCAGCGCAAGGAGCTGGGGGCCGCCATCAAGCTGCTCGACAAGCTCACGCTCAACAGCGACCTCGGCTTCGGCGCGCGCGTCGAGGCCGAGCGCGCGGCCGTGGCCTCGGGGATCCCGAGGACGCTGCTGCTCCCGGACCCGAAGAGCGCCGAGCTGATCGTCAAGCTCCTCGAGAAGATCGAGGCGGCCGAAAAAGCTGAGAGCGAGGCCATCAGCAAGACGGGCTCCGGCCGCGCGCCGAAGGGCACGGGCAAGCCGAGCAAGCGCAAGTAGCGACGTTCGCCAGGGAGAGATGACGCAGTGCGTACGCGGAGCAGAACAGAGCGAAGGACGGCGAGGCCGCCAGCCGCAGTGGTGCTGGCGGCGGGCGCCTCGAGTCGAATGGGCGAGCCGAAGGCGCTGCTCGAGTGGCGCGGCGAGAGCCTGCTCCGCCACACGATCCGCCAGGCCGAGCTGGCCGGCTGCGCGCCGATCATCGCGGTCTCGGGCGCCGTCGAGCTGCCGCCTGCGCAGCTCGGGCGCGCCGCGCTGCAGTACAACGAGGTATGGTCCTTGGGTCAGCTGTCGAGTCTGCAGTGCGGGCTCCGGTGGCTCGACGAGCGCGCCACGCCCGAGCACGCCGCGCTGATCCTGACCGTCGATCGACCGCACGTGCGCGCCGACACGGTCGCGGCCCTGGTCGCGGCCCACCGAAGCGCGCCGCGCGGGATCTATCAACCGGTCCACGAGGGGCGCCGAGGGCACCCGATCCTCTACCCCGCGTTCATGCGCCGCGTGCTGCTCGCGCTGCCGGCCCGCGGGGGCAACAGCCCACGCGACCTGTTCCTGCTCCCGGAGGTCAAGGAGCTCCGGCGCGACGTCGCGGTCGACGACCCCGCGGTGCTCGACAACATCGACACGCCCGAGGACTACAGCCGGCTGCTCCGCGCGAACGCGCCAGTCTGAGCGACGTCGACTCGCCGCAAAAACATCGTTTTTCGAGGCGCGCGCGCGGGCTCTCGACCGGCTGCACGCGACCCGCCTTTCCCGTACCCTGCGCGCGATGACCTTCGCCGCGCACGTGCAACGTCTCACCGAGCTAGGACTGCATCCTCACCACGACGAAGCGCGACGGCTGCTCGTGCTCGATCTGGAGCACGGCAAGGCCAACGAGGTCGGGACCGCCCAGCTCGCCGGCTTCGAAGCGCTGTGCGAGATCCTCGAGCGAGACGACAGCCCGATCCGCTGCCTGTGCACCACGAGCCGACGCTTCAGCCGGCGCGGGACGCCGCTCTTCATCGCCGGGGCGAACGTGACCGAGCGTACAGGTTGGGACGACGCGCGGGTCAAGCAGCACGTCATCCGTCAGCGCGCCTTGATGCGTCGGCTCCGACACCTCCCGCTGTTCACGGTGGTGCTCAGCCACGGCGTCACGCTGGGCTGGGGCGCCGAGTTCCTGCTCACGGCCGATTACACCCTGGCGACGCCCACGGCGAGCTTCGGGCTCCCCGAGACCGGCCTCGGGATTCTGCCGGGGGCGCGCGGGACCGCTGAGCTCGCGCTCGCGCTCGGTCCCGCCCAAGCGCTGCGCCTCGGCTGCACCGGCGAGCGCGTCGGCGCCGAGGAGGCGCTGCGCGTCGGGCTGGTCCAGGAGTTGGTCGCCGACCACGACGCCGGGATGGCGCGCGTGCACACGCTCGCGGAGCTGCTGCGCACGCGCTCGCCGACGGCGGTCGCGGCCTTCAAACGAGGACTTCTCGCCAGCCTCGGACGAGCCGAGGACGCTCGGCTAGAGCTGGAGCGGCAGGCCTACGAACAGTGTGTGGATACAGGCGAAGCGGCGATCGGTCGCGCGCACTTCGCCGCGATTCGCGAGGGCGAGGCGCCCCCGTGGGGCCCGCGTCGCGTGTGAGTCAGCATGCGTGCTTGTGTGCCCGCGGAGATACGCGGACGCTCGCGCGCGGACAACTCGACCGGCGCCCAGAAACTCACGCCGCCGCAGGCAATCACGCCCATGCGAGCGAAACCCGAGCGGGGCAACCCGCGCGCGCTGGCAGAGGCCGGCGCTCGGCGTGGCAGCGAGCACGCCGCTGCGCGTCCCAACCCGCGCGCGCGTAACGATGATGGTTTCTCCCGCGTAGGCTACAGCGGCCTGTTGTCCGCCCCGGTGTCTCTCGCTAAAGTCGCGAACAAGGGTCGACTCGGCTTCGCTCGCAGCTCTCTCTCGCCCGCTCCATGACGATCCCCGACGCGCTAGACCAGACCGACGCGACGCGAGCCGCGTCGGAAGAGCCGCTGCCGAGCGCGATCGCGGGTCGTTATCAGATCCACGCGCTGCTCGGTCGCGGCGGCTTCGGGGCGGTCTACAAGGCCTACGACTCGCTCGAGGAGCGCTGGGTCGCGCTCAAGCTGATCCGCAACGACGCGTCCCTCGATCCGCGCGGCGCCGGCACTCGCTCATCGCGGGAGCCCCAGTCGTCTCGCTCGCCGCGCTCCTCGTCCGCGCTGCGCTCCTCGGCCCCGGCCTCGCGCTCCTCGGCGATGCGCCTGCGCAAGTCGACGATCACGCGCAGCTTCGGGACCTCCAACGCGGCCTCCGTCAACAACCTTACCGAGGCGTTTAAAGACGAGTTCCGCCTGCTCACGCAGCTGCATCACCCGAACCTCGCGGCGGTCTACGACTACGGGCGCTGCGACGAGGTCAGCGGGGTGTACTTCACGCAGGAGCTGCTCGACGGCGAGTCGCTCTCGGAGTTCCTCAAGGGCGCCCCGCGCGAGACGGTGGTCGAGCTGTTCGTCCAGCTCGCGCGCGCGCTCGACTACATCCACACCCTCGGCCTCGTGCACGAGGACATCAAGCCGAGCAACGTCGTCGTCTGCCCGCCCGAGTCGGCCAGCGGCCAGCCGCAGGCGAAGCTCATCGACTTCGGCCTCGCGCGCATGCTCCGAGGCCCCGGGTCGCTCAACCCGGAGCTCGACGACCCCGACGCGATCATGGTCCTCGGGACACCTGGCTTCTCCGCGCCCGAGAAGGTCCGGGGTCAGCTCACCGACAGCCGCTCTGACATCTACTCGCTCGCCGCGACGCTGTACGCGGCGATCCGCGGCAAGCGGCCGTTCCCGGCCGCGAACTTCCGCGACGCGCTCCGCGGCCAGCGGGACTGGCGACCCGAGCTCGCCGGCGCGCTGCTCTCGCGCGCCGGGCCGGTGGTCGCCGAGCTGGTCGGGCGCATGCTCGAGCCCGACCCGAACCTGCGCCCGCAGAGCGCCCGCAGCATCGTGCTCGAGCTGCTCCGCCGCGAGTCGGCCCACGTCCGCGAGCGCCAGGCGAGCGTCCAGGACCGCCGCGAGTTCGCGCGCCTGCTCGTCGAGCACCTGCCCTTCGTCGACCGGGCCGACTACCTCAACATCATGCTCAAGCGGGCGCTCAAGATCCTGCGCCCGGACGTGCGCCCGATAACGCTGCGCGGCGGCCTGCGCCGCCAGGTGATCCGCACGATCGTCGTCGAGGCGCCCGAGGGCATGGGCAAGGCGCGGCTGATGGCCGAGCTGCGCCGCGAGATTCAGCTCGGCGACGGCCTGTTCGTCGAGGGCAACTGCTGGAACAGCGACGGCAGCGCGCTCGGCCCCTTCGGGCCGATCGTCCTGCAGCTGGCGACGGCGCTCGGCGAGCGCAGCCGGGTGATTCGCAAGTACAGCCGGCTGGTCAAGGCCGCGCGCGAGCGCAGCGTCGACGAGAGCGCGACCGCGAAGGTCATGGAGTTCTTGCTCGAGTGCGCCGAGACCCACCCCTTCGTCATTCATCTCTCGGACCTCGCGCGCGGGCAGGAGAGCACGCGCGGCATGGTCGAGGGCCTGATCCGCGCGCTCGATCACAACGAGGCGCGGGTCCTCGTGTGCGTCACGACCCCGCCGAGCAACAAGCTCAAGTCGACGCTGACGTCCTTGAGCCGCGAGCAGCTCATCGAGGTCTGGTCGCTGCGGCCGTTCAACGGCGGTGAGATGCGGGATGTCCTCGTGGGCATCCTCGGCGAGCACGCGCCGCTCGACGAGCTCGTCGAGCTGCTCGAGAAGCTCACCGGCGGGCACCCGCTGAGCTTCCGCGAGACCCTGCGCGTGCTGTTCGAAGAGGGCGTGCTCTCGCGCGACGCCGACTCGTGGGTCCTGCGCTCGTCGTCGGTCGCCGCCGCCCACCTGCACAAGACCCTGGCCCAGCGCTCGGAGTCGCGGCTCGACGGCCTCGGCGTGAGCGCGTGGGAGATCGCCAGCGTGCTGTTCTTGGTCGAGGCGCCGCTCCCGGAGGACCAGCTCGCGGAGCTCAGCGACCTCCGCCGCGAGCGCTTCCGCCGTACGCTCGACCGACTCGTCGGCGAGGGCCTGGCGACGCGCGCTGCAGCCGTGGGCACCAGCCTCGTCACGCTCGCGCACGAGTCGGTGCGCGAGGCGGTCCGGCTGCGCTACGAGGGCGCGCTCGACGAGACGCGGCTCGACCTCGCCGAGCGCATCGACGAGCTGGAGACCCGCGACACCAAGCTCGTGTTCCTGCGCGCGCGCCTGCTCGACGAGGCCTCCGAGGGCCTCGACTCCGTCGACGCGCTCGAGCAGGCCGCAGACGAGCTGCTCAAGGCCGCGCAGCCGCAGCTCGCCGGTCAGGTGCTCGAGCGCCTGATCCTGCGCCTGCGTCGCTACGGGCGGGTCGCCGGGCTGCCGCGGCTGCTCCGGGCGCAGCTCAAGCTGCTCGACCGCGCCGCCGGCTCGCTCAACGACGCGCGCCGGGAAGCCTGGCACTACCAGGCCGGGATCCTCGTGGCCGAGCTGCTCGGCGACTTCCGGGCGCAGTCGCTGTTCTGGCTCGGCCTCGTCGACCGCTACGCGATCGCCGAGCACACCCAGGACGCCGAGCTCGCGCTCCGCCGCCTGCAGAACGCGGCCGAGACCGCCAAGCTCGCGCGCGACCGAATCCTCGAGCTCCGGATCGCGACGCGTCGCGCCGAGGTCCTGCTCGCCTCGGGCGAGACCGATCAAGCCATCCGCCGCACGCGAGAGGCGATGGAGATCATCGACTACCCCGAGGCCGAGGACGAGCACGTCTGTCACGCGATCGGCGTCCGGATCCGCTGCCTCGCGATCGCGGGACAATTCCCCGAGGCCCGGCGACTTCACGACATGGCGAAGCCGGTCGCGGCCCGCGTCTCGGTCCTCCGGCGGCTGCCCTACCTCTCCGGGCTCGCGTTCCTCGCGGTGCTCGGCGGCGATCCGGCGCGCGCCGTCCCGGAGATGCGCGAGGCGGTCGACCAGCTCAAGGCGGCCAACGTCCCGCGCCTGATGATCACGCCGCTGCACAACCTCGGCGACCTGCTCCTGCGCAGCGGCAACCTCGAGGAGGCGGCGCGCTCGTTTGAGCAGGCCATGCGGCTCGGCGGGGTGCACGGCTTCCACATCCACGTGCACCTCAACCGCGGCTTCCTCGGCTACACGCGCGCGCGCATGGGCGAGGTCGAGGAGGGCGCCCTGCTGCTCGCCGACGCGAAGTCGACGATGATGCAGGCCCACGGCGATCACGTGATCCTCCAGCAGCTGCGCCTGCTCGACGCCGAGGTCGCGCATCTCGCTGGGCAGAGCCCCCGCGCGCGCCGTGAGCTCGAGGAGATGCTCGCGGACTTCCGCTCCCAAAACGAGCACAGCCTCGCGCAGTGGGCTCAAGACGCGCTCAGCCGGATCGAGCGCGATCGCGGGACGAGCTTCATCGAGACCACGGACACGGGGCCCGGTGACACCTCCGACCCGGACGAGGCCACGGTGCGCACGCGCCCTGTTCGATGACCCCGCCGCCCGGCGACCGCGTGTGCGAGCCGCGACGAGCCGGCGCGCGATGCTCGCGAACGCGCGCCGTGATGACCGCTCACGGTCACGGGCTCATCACGCGCCGAACACCCGCGCGAGGCGACGTCAAACGGCCGCGGATGAAGTTTTTGCGATACTCTACATGTCCTGAGAACCTCTTCCCGGAGGCGCGCATTCGCCCGCCACACCCAGCGAGCCCGCGATCCTCGCGCGCCGCGGCGGCGTCACGCGCTCGCCCGACCGACGCCCCTTCACTCGTCTGCCTCTTCCGTCTGCCTCTTCGCGCACCTTTGAAAAACCCGCGCCGGCTGAGCTGACTGACGTGCGCCCACCCAAGAGCCTTGCCGCTGACGCCTTGATGACGCCTCGATGACGCGCGAGCACGACAAGCTCAACGAGCTCCTCTCGATGGTCGGCACGGTGCTGGCCGGGCGGTACCGCCTGGACGCGCTGATCGGCGAGGGTGGCATGGGCGCGGTGTTCAAGGGGCATCACATCCTGCTCAAGCGAGACGTCGCGATCAAGGTGCTGCACCCCGAGATCAAGGGCGGCACGGAGCTCTCGCGGCGCTTTGATCGCGAGGCCCAGAGCGCGGCGCGCTTGGAGCACCCGAACTGCATCCAGGTCACCGAGTACGGCTCGACCGACGGCGGCACCAAGTACATGGTCATGCCGCTGCTCGACGGGAAGGAGCTGCAGGAGAAGTTCCAGACCGCGCAGCCGCCGGGCCGCGCGGTCGAGCTGGTGCTGCAGATCATCCGCGGCCTCGAGCACGCCCACGGCCGCGGCGTGATCCACCGTGACCTCAAGCCGCAGAACATCTTCGTCACGACCGGCCCCAACGGCGACAACGTGCTCAAGCTCGTCGACTTCGGGATCGCCAAGATGGTCAACGAGGAGAGCGATCGCGACGACACCAAGACCAAGGCCGGGCTGGTGTTCGGGACGCCGCTGTACATGAGCCCCGAGCAGGCGCTGGGCCTCGAGGTCGACGCGCGCGCTGACCTCTACTCGGTCGGCGTCATCCTCTACGAGATGCTCGCGGGCGCGACCCCGTTTCGCAACGCCGACCCCGTGGCGCTGATCCGCATGCAGGTCAGCGCCGACCCGCCGCCGCTGCCGGACAGGGTCCCGAGCGAGCTCGCGGCCATCGTCTACCGCCTGATGTTGAAGGACCGCGACGACCGCTTCCCCGACGCGGTCACCGTCCGCAAGGTCCTCGAGGGCTTCCTCAAGAGCTACCGGCAGCGCGTCGGCGACGACGACGACTTCATCCCCGACAACGAGCCGATCCCGGGGATCAGCGCCGCACCGACCGTGCAGCCCGGCGCGCTGCACCGCGGCGACGTGCACGGAGACTCGACCGACGCGCTCAACCCGAGGCCGCCGACCGTCATGGACACGGTGGTCTATCACAGCGGCCGGCCGTGGCTGTGGGTGTTCGTGGTGCTCGTGGTGGTCGGTGGCGGCGGCGCGGGCTACTGGTTCTTCGGCCGCGAGCTGTACCCGCCCGAGAAGATCCTCGCGCGATTCGGCCTCGAGCTCTCGGGCGCCGACACGAGCGCCGACACGGGCCCGTCCCCCGACGCGAACACCGGCGCCGACACGGGCGGCTCGGGCGACAGCGCGGGCGAGCCCTCGAGCGAAGAGCTCTCCGAGCTCGACCGCGAGATCGTCGCCCGCGACTACGAGGAGGCGCTCAAGCTGCTCACGCCGCTGCGCGAGCGGTTCCCCGAGAACACCGACCTGCTGTGGCGCGAGGCCAGGCTGCTCAGCCGTCGCAAGGGCCAGAAGAGCGAGGCGCTCGCGCTCTACGCCGAGGCCATGCGCATCGACCCCGAGATGTCGGCCAACCTCGGCTTCTTCGCCGAGCTCGACAAGCTCCTGCGCTACCGCGCGCTGCGAGAGCAGGCGGTCGAGGTCACGCTCGAGCATCTCGGCGAGCGCGGCCACGACCTGCTGCTGAAGTTCATCAACGACGACAAGAAAATTCCCTCCTACGAGCTGCGGCACCGGGTCCTCGACGCGCTGCGCGAGCACCCCGAGCAGGCCGAGAAGATCGAGCTCCGCGACAACCTGCTCCGCGACTTTGACCAGTACGCCGCGTCGCAGACGCCCTGCGCCGGCTTCGTCAAGCTCATGACCGACCTGCGCGCGCGCATGGACGAAGAGCTCGTCGACGAGGAATTTAAAAAACGCCTGACGGCGGAGGAGCTGGTGCTCCCGCAGGTCGGCGAGGGCGCGCCGCCGGAGGAGGTCACGGCCTGCACCGAGGTGCCCGAGGCGCTCGACTCGACGCGCGCGGCGCTGCTCGAGAAATTCCCTGAGAAGAAGAAAAAGAAGAAGAAAAAGAAGAAGCGCCCGAGCTCGAAGAAGAAGAAGAAGAAGCGCTGAGCGGCGCCATCGCTCGCACCCAGCGCCCCGCCTCGCCGGGGCGCTCGCCGTTTAAACAAAGAGCGCCCCGACGAGGCGGGGCGCTCTGGGGAGGCAGCTCGCTTACAGCGGGCAGGTGCCGCTGGCGTAGTCGAGCGAGTAGTTGCCGAACTGGAAGAAGTTCCCGCCCATCACCACGACCTCGACCGCGCCGGGCACGAGGTCGTCGACCGTGATCTCGCCGTTGCCGCCGCAGCCGTCGGACTCGTCGACGTAGCCGACGATGTTGTCGCACGGAGCCGCCGGGTTGAACGCGCCCGGGCCCCCGTCCGCGCGCTGGTAGACGGCGATGATGCCGTCGAACGAGGCCTGGTTGCAGATGCTCGCGTCGAGCGAGTGCGGACCAGGTCCGACGAGCAGGTAGCGCTGGGTCTCGTAGGCGACGTTGAGGATCGGGTCCTCGGTCTCCTGACAATCACCGGGGCCGCCGCTCGGGCGGAAGAAGGTCGGGTCGTCCGGCTCGAGCGCGCTCACGTTCTGCCCGTCACCGCACAGCGCGGTGGACTCGGCGTCGACCCGCGCGGTCGTGCCGTTGGGCAGGTGCGCGCGCAGGAACACCGGCGCGCCACCGTCCTCGTTAGCCGCGAACAGGTTGACGTGGTTCCCGGCGCCGAGCGACGGCGCGTGGAACACGAGATCCGGAACGTTGTCGTTGTCGATGTCGAAGCCGAGCAGGCGCGGCCCGGCGAGGACGTCGAGCTGCGCGGTCCCGCCGAAGTCGACATCCTGAAGCACCGGGGTCAGCGACGCGAGATCCCAGACGTCGACCTGCGGCACGTCGGGCGCCGCGTGCATGACCTGCAGGCGCGTGTCGGCCGGATCGATGTTCATCCCGTCGTCGACCAGCGCCGCGGCCGTGATGTTGTTGAGGTAGTCGTAGGCGACCGCCGAGTAATTCATCCCCGTCATCAGGTCGAGGCCGTTGACCTGCAAGACCGGGTTGTTGGGCTCACCCGCCGGCGTGACCGTGATGTCGTGGAGGCCAGGCGGAATCTGGATGTAGTTCGTGCCCGCCTGGAACGGCACGTTCGCGAACAGCGGGTCCGGCGCGTTGTCGACGTAGACGTCGACCGCGGGCGCGTCGGGGGACAGGTGCATCACCCGCAGGCCGGGGTCGTCGGTGTCGGCGTCGATGCGCACGGTCGAGCCGTCCGGCAGGTGCGCGAGCAGGAACACCGGCGCGCCGCCGTTCTCGTTGGCCGCGAACACGTTGACCTGGGCGCCGCCGGGCAGCTGCGGGACCGAGAAGGTCACGTCCGGCACCATGTCGTCGTCGACGTCGACGCCGAGGTGCAGCGGCACGGCCGGGAGGTCCACCGTGTCGGTCGACTTGAAGTCGACGTTCTCGAGCACCGGCATCATGACGTCGAGGTCCCAGATGTCGACCTGACCGACATCAGGAGCCCCGTGGGTGATCTGCAGACGCACCTCGTCGGCCAGGATCCCGTCGTCGTTGTCGTTGAGCGCGAGCACGTCGAGGTTGGCGACGTAGTCGACCGCTACGGCCGAGTACTTCATGCCGCCCTCGAGCTGCAGGCCCGGAATCTCGAGCACGGGGTTGTCCGGGCCCATGCCGGCGACCGTGACCGCGATGTCGTGCGGGCCCGGCGGGAGATCGACGTAGGCGGAGCCAGCTTCAAAGGCCAGGTCCGCGAAGGCCGGCGTGTCGCCGCCGTCGAGGTAGACGTCGACGTTGGGCGCGTCGGGCGAGAGGTGCAGGACGCGGAGCTTGGCCTCGCCGCCCATCCCGAAGGCGTCGACCCGCGCGGTGGTGCCGTCGGGCAGGTGCGCGAGCAAGAACACCGGCGAGCCGCCGGCCTCGTTGGCCGCGAACACGTTGACCTGAATGTCCGAGCCGAGGTCGGGGACGTTGTAGATGAGGTCCGGCACCATGTCGTCGTCGACATCGACGCCGAGGTTCAGCGGGCCGCCCGGGACCTCGAGCGTCGCGGTCGCGCCGAAGTCGACATCCTCGAGCACCGGCTGCTGGCTGTCGAGGTCCCAGATGTCGACCTGGCCGACATCAGGCGCGGCGTGGGTCACCTGCAGCCGCACGCTGCCGGCCGCGATCCCCTGATCGTCGTCGGTGAGCGCGAGCGCCGTGAGCTCGGCCAGGTAGTTGTACGCGATCGCCGAGTACTTCATGCCCTCGGCGAGGTCGAGGTCGTCGACCGTGAGCACGGGGTTGTCCGGGCCCGCGCCGGCCGCCGTCACCGCGATGTCGTGGAGACCCGGGGCCAGCGAGAGGTAGGCGGTACCATCCTCAAAGGGCAGGTCCGCGACGACCGGCGTGTCGCCGCCGTCGACGTACACGTCGACATTGGGCGCGTCCGGAGAGAGGTGAAGGACGCGGAGCGACGCGTCGCCGTCCCCGTCGCCATCTCCGTCGCCGTCCCCGTCGCCATCTCCGTCGCCGTCCCCGTCGCCGTCGCCATCGCCATCGCCGTCTCCGTCGCCGTCGCCGTCTCCGTCGCCGTCGCCGTCGCCGTCGCCATCGCCGCCCGGCCCGGCGGTCGTCATCGTGCCGGTCGTGTTGTCGTCATCGTCATCGTCATCGCCGTCCGAGTCCGAATCGGTGGCCGAATCGGTGACCGTGCTCGTGATGTCGTCACCGCAGCCCGGGGTCGCGAGACCGATCAGGCACAGGCTCAAAAGCGTCGTGTTCAGGGGGTGTATGCGCATCGTCAACGTCCTCTCGCACATCGTTTGAATAGGAACTCATGAAAACTCGACATACCCTTTGCACTTCGCCCACTCAGGGTCTTTCGAGTTTTCTCACAAATGCTCACGAACACCTGGAACGCCGTCTACAAGCCATGAAATGCTGATTTGTATCCTGGCCGACCGTTTACGACCGTTCCTATCGCGCCGGGCGAAGACCGGCAAAACGAACACGCGCATTAAACGCCGGTCGTATCGGTGCCATCGGCGCCGAAACAACCGGCTCGCGCTGAGCGCCCGGCTCCCAACCGCGTCACAGACTGTCGCAAGCGTGTGCAGCGTAGCGCCGGCCGCCGCACCAGTCCAATGGGACATATTTTGTGACGATTCGTGTCGCGCGCTGATCTCGCGAGCATCATCACGTAGGCTTGCTGACATGCGCGTCGGGGCGCCCTTGCTCAGATCTTCTTTACCTGTTCTTTCGGCCACGTTCCTGCTGGCCGGCTGCTTCGCCGCGAACCCGGACTGGGAGCCCCCCGATCCGAGCTCAGGCGCCGACGACACCACGGGCGTCTCGGGCGGCTCGGCGTCCGCGAGCGGCGGCTCGGGCGCGACGGGGACGAGCGACGGGAGCGGGCTCGTGTGCGAGGACATCACCGACTACCTCGTCTCGAGCGAGCCCGACATCATGTTCGTCATCGACAAGTCCGGCTCGATGATCGACGGCGACTGGGCCGACCAGGACGGCGCGACGCGCTGGGAGAGCCTCTACGGCGCCATGGAGGTCGTGCTCGCGGCGGTCGACGACGACGCGGCGCTCGGGCTCATGCTGTTCCCCAGGGATGACGCGGTCAACGACTACCACCCCGCCGGCTGCTACATCGACGACGAGCCGGCGGTGCCGGTCGACGAGGAGAACACGCCGGAGACCATCATCGAGGCGCTGCCGATCCCGGGGCTCGAGGACGAGCTGATCAAGGGCGGGACGCCGGCGGGCGAGGCGATGCGGATCGCCCGCCAGAACCTCCTGAGCCGGCAGGACGGGCAGATGCAGTTCATCGTGCTCGTGACCGATGGCGTCGCCAACTGCGACGTCGACTGCGGGAGCGAGACCAACTGCCTGTTCGAGCAGTACGACCCGCACCTGCTCTCCGAGGTCGAGAGCGCCTTCGCCCAGGGCATCGCCACGCTGGTCGTCGGCGTCGCGGTCAAGGACCAGCCGACGCCGATCGCGAACGACGGGGTGCCGGACGGGATCAACCCCGCCGACGCGCTGAACGAGATCGCGCAGGCGGGCGGCATCGCGGACCTCAAGGACGGCGAGTTCCTCGACGCCGGCGACCCGCTCTCGCTGTTCCAGCACCTGACCTTCCTGACAGACTTCCTCACGCCCTGCCACCTCTCGCCGAGCGCCGAGCTGAATGACGTCGACCCCTATCAGGGCTTCATCGAGGTCTCGCTCAACGGCGAGCCGCTGCCGCTGATCGAGCCCGACAATTGCTTCGAGACGCCGGCGCCGGGCTGGACCTTCATCGACGACACGAAGGGCTCGGCGGTCCTGTGCGGGTCGGCCTGCGCCGAGTACCAGATGAACGACGACGCCGAGCTCGAGGTCCTGTACTGCGTCGAGGAGTGAGCGGCTCGATGCCGCTCGCGAGGGGACGCGCCCCCCCGGATCGAGTATGGTCCCCGCATGCGCCCGCTCGTGCTCGCGTCCACGTCACGCTATCGCAAGCTCCTGATGGAGCGCCTCGAGCTGCCCTTCACCGCGGTCGCGCCGGACTACGACGAGCGCGCCGAGGAGGCCGCGCTCGGCGACCTCCCGCCGGCCGAGCTCGCCGAGCGCCTCTCGCTCGGCAAGGCCGAGAGCCTGCGGGCGCGCTTCCCGAGCGCGTGGATCCTGGGCTCGGACCAGATCCCGGTGATCCCCGGCGAGCCGGACGAGATCCTCTACAAGCCAGAGACCGAGGCGCGCGCGGTCGACCAGCTGATGCAGCTCGCCGGGCGCGCCCACGTCATGCTGACCGCGGTCGTCCTGCTCGACGCGGTGACCGGCACCGTGACCTCGGCGCTCGACCGCCAAGTCCTGGTCATGCGCCGCTACTCCCGCGCCGAGGCCCAGGCCTACGTCCGCGCCCACCGCCCGCTGGACTGCGCCGGCAGCTACCGGCTCGAGGACCCGGGCATCAAGCTGTTCGAGCGCATCGAGGGCGGCGACTACACGGGGATCATCGGCATGCCGTTGATGTCGGTGACGCGGCTGCTCCGCGGCGCGGGGCTGCTGCCGCGCGACGTCGACGCCGACGCGGGCGGCGCCTCGTGAGCGACGAGCGCTCGCTCGAGCCTGACGCGCGCCAGCGGGCGGCGTGGCTCGAGCAATTCGGCGGCTTCGCGCTCGCGCAGCTCGACGCGCTCTCGAGCGCCCCGGCCGTCGGGATCGTGGGCGCGGCCGGCAACGCGATCGCGCGGGAACTCAGCGCGCCGATCCCCGAGGGCCCGCTGCCCGGCGGAGCCGCCGAGATCCTCGCGCGGCTCGAGCGGGCGGTCACCGCGTCGCTCAACGCGCCTGGCCCCGGGTACATGGCCTATGTGCCTGGTGGTGGGCTGTACGCGACGGCGCTCGCGGACCTGATCTCGAATTGCGTCAACCGCTACACCGGGCAGTCGTCGGCCGCGCCCGCGCTGTGTCAGCTCGAGGATGACGTGCTGCGCTGGCTCGCGTCGAGCTTCGGCTACGACTACGACGACGGCGCCCGCGGGCTGCTCACGACCGGCGGCTCGATGGCGAACTTCTCGGCGATCGCGGCGGCTCGCCACGCGCGCTTCGGCGACAGCGGCGACTACTCCCGCGCGCTCGCCTACGTCAGCACGCAGTCCCACCACTGCGTAGCGAAGTCGCTGCGCCTCGCGGGGATCCCGATCAAGAACGTCCGCGTGATCGCGACCGACGCCGCGTTTCGCATGGACCCCGAGGCGCTCGCGCGCCAGGTGCGGGCGGACCGAGCCGCGGGCGGCGAGCCGTTCCTCGTCGTCGCGGCCGCCGGCACCACCAACACCGGCGCGATCGACCCGATGCCCGCGCTGGCCGAGCTCTGCGGGCGCGAGCGCCTGTGGCTGCACGTCGACGCGGCCTACGGCGGCGCGTTCGTGCTCTGCGACGAGGGCCGGCGGCGCCTCGCCGGCATCGCCCGCGCGGAGTCGATCGCCTTCGATCCGCACAAGGGGATGTTCCTGCCCTATGGAACAGGTTGCCTGCTGGTCCGCGACGGCGCCGCGCTGCGGGCCGTGCACCACGTGGGCGCCGACTACCTGCAGGACTTCGACGCCCACGACCGCCGCGGCGAGCCGCCCAACCCGGCTGAGTACGGGCCCGAGCTGAGCCGGGGCTTTCGCGGCCTGCGGCTGTGGCTGCCGCTGATGCTCCACGGCGCGGGCGCGTTCCGCCGCGCGCTGGCCGAGAAGCTCGCGCTGGCCGAGCGCGCGCACGAGGGGCTCTCGCGCCGGATCGAGGCGGGCGCGCCCCTCGAGCTGGTGGCGCGCCCGCAGCTCAGCGCGCTCGCGTTTCGGCTGGCGCGCGCGCCGGGCGAGTCGCTCGCGTCCTGGGGCGCCCGCAACACCGCGCTCCTGGACGCGATCAACCGGCGCGCGCGCGTGTTTCTTTCAAGCACGAACCTGCCGACGCACGAGCGCGACGGGCAGGTCCTGACGCTGCGCGTGTGCGTGCTCAGCTTTCGAAGCCACGCGCGCCACATCGACCAGCTGCTCGAGGACCTCGACGCGGCGCTCCTCGAGACGCGCGCCGCCGACCGAGCGTGAGTCCCCCGACACGCGGGGCGTGATGGGTACGGCGGTAACCAAGCTAGGCTGGCCGTATGGCGAAGGCGGTACCGACGATCCGCGCTCCGCGGGGACGCGAGCGCTCGTGCAAGGGCTGGCCGCAGGAGGCGGCCCTGCGGATGCTGATGAACAACCTCGACCCCGAGGTCGCGGAGGATCCGGCGAAGCTGGTGGTCTACGGCGGCACCGGGAAGGCCGCGCGCTCGTGGCCCGACTTTCACCGGATCGTCGCCTCGCTCCGCTCGCTCGAGGCGGACGAGACGCTGGTCGTCCAGAGCGGGCGCGCCCAGGGAATTTTTAAGACCCACGAGGACGCGCCGCGCGTGCTGATCGCGAACAGCCTGCTGGTCCCGAAGTGGGCGACCGGCGAGGAGTTCCGCCGGCTCGAGGGTCTCGGCCTGACGATGTTCGGGCAGATGACCGCGGGCTCATGGATCTACATCGGCACCCAGGGGATTCTTCAGGGGACCTACGAGACCTTCGCCGCGTGCGCGCGGGAGCATTTTTCGAGCGCGCCGGGGGCCGAGGACGGTGACCTGCGCGGGCGCTTCGTGCTGACCGGGGGGCTCGGCGGCATGGGCGGCGCGCAGCCCCTGGCCGCGACGATGAACGGGGCCGCGGTGCTGTGCGTCGAGGTCGACCCCGAGCGCATCCGCCGACGTCTCGAGACCCGCTACCTGATGCGCGAGACCGCGGAGCTCGACGAGGCGCTGGCCTGGATCGAGGAGGCGCGCGCGGCCAAGCAGCCGCTCAGCGTCGGCCTGCTGGGCAACTGCGCCGAGGTGCTGCCCGAGCTGGTCCGCCGCGGCGTCACGCCCGATGTCGTCACCGACCAGACCAGCGCGCACGACGAGCTGCACGGCTACGTCCCCGACGGCATGTCCCTCGAGGCAGCCTCTGAGCTGCGCGCGCGCGCCCCCCAGGATTACATCCGCCGCAGCGTCGCCGCGATGGGGCGCCACGTCGCGGCGATGCGCGAGATGCAGAAGCGCGGCGCGATCGCCTTCGACTACGGCAACAACATCCGCGCGCAGGCCCAGGCCGCCGGGGTCGAGGACGCCTTCGAGATCAAGGGCTTCATCCCGCTCTACATCCGCCCGCTGTTCTGCCGCGGCCAGGGGCCGTTTCGCTGGGCCGCGCTCTCGGGTGACCCCGAGGACATCGATAAGACCGACCGCGCGATCCTCGAGCTGTTCCCCGACAACGCGCCGCTGCGCCGCTGGATCGAGCTGGCCGGCGAGCAGGTGCAATTCCAGGGGCTGCCCTGCCGGATCTGCTGGCTGGGCTACGGCGAGCGCGAGCGCGCCGGGCTGCGCTTCAACGAGATGGTCCGCAGCGGCGAGCTGAAGGGGCCGATCGTGATCGGCCGCGATCATCTCGACTGCGGCAGCGTGGCCTCGCCGAACCGCGAGACCGAGTCGATGAAGGACGGCTCGGACGCGATCGCCGACTGGCCGGTGCTCAACGCGATGCTCAACACCGCGGCCGGCGCGACCTGGGTCTCGGTCCACCACGGCGGCGGCGTCGGCATCGGCTACAGCCTGCACGCCGGCATGGTCGTGGTCGCTGACGGCAGCGCGCGAGCCGAGCGCTGCCTCGGCCGCGTGCTCGTCACGGATCCCGGCATGGGGGTCGTGCGCCACGTCGACGCCGGCTACGACGAGGCGACCGCCTTCGCGACGGAGCACGGCGTGCGCGTGCCCGGGCGCACCACGCTGCTCGATGACGACGGCGGTGACGCGTGACGACCGGCGACATCTCGAACAAGACCCAAAAGACAGATCACACCGAGGAGCGCGCGCGACCCAAGACCAAGATCACGGTGCTGTCGCGCGCCGCCCAGGTCCTCACGCTCCAAGACGGCCCGCTCGGGGCGCGCGCGGGCGCCGAGCAGTCCGCGCTCGGGCTGCGCGAGGAGTACAGCGTGGTCCTGCAGGGCGAGGAGATCGTCTGGTGCGGCCCCGCCGACACCCTCGACCGCGCCGGGATCGACGCCGGCGGCGCCGGCGGCGAGGTCGAGGAGCTCGACTGCCGCGGGCGCGTGATCATGCCGGCGCTCGTCGACAGCCACACCCACGCGGTCTGGGGCGGCGCGAGAAAAGACGAACTTGAAAAACGCCTCGCCGGCGCCGACTACGAGGAGATCTTCGCGGCCGGCGGCGGCATCCTCTCGAGCGTCCGGCAGACCCGCGCGCTCTCCGAGGACGCGCTCTACGAGCAGACCGCTCGCCGGCTGACCCGTATGCGCGCGGCCGGGACCACGACCTTCGAGATCAAGAGCGGCTACGGTCTGGAGCTCGAGACCGAGCTGCGCCAGCTCCGAGTCGCGCGGAGGCTGCGAACCGAGGGCGGCTTCCGGGTTAAAAGCACCTGCCTCGCGGCCCACGCGATCCCGGCCGAGCGCCGCGCGAGCGGGGAGGCCGGGCGCGCGCGCTTCCTCGCCCACGTCATCGAGGACATCCTGCCCGCCGTCGCGCGCGAGCGCCTCGCCGACTACTGCGACGTGTTCTGCGACCGCGGCGCGTTTACGCCCGACGAGACCCGCGCGGTGTTCGAGCGCGCGCGCGCGCTCGGGCTGCGTCCGCGGGTCCACGCCAACGAATTCGGACACACCGGCGGAGCCCAGGTCGCCGCCGAGATCAACGCCGCGTCGGCGGATCACCTCCTCCACCTCGACGCGCGTGAGCGCGCCGCCCTCCGCGACGCCGGCGTCATCGCGACCCTCCTCCCCGGGACCTCCACCGTGCTCGGAAAACCCTTCGCGGACGGTCGCGCGCTCGTCGAGGACGGCGTGCCGATCGCGGTCGCGACCGACTGCAACCCCGGCTCGTGCGCCTTCGAAAACCTCTCGATGGTGCTCGCGCTCGCCTGCTACGGCTGCCGCCTGAGCCCGGCCGAGGCGATCTGCGCGACCACCCACAACGCCGCCGTCTCGCTCGACCTCGGCGACACCGTCGGCCGCGTCGCAGAGGGTCTACAGGCCGACCTCCTGGTGCTCGAGACCGACGACTACCGCGACCTCGTCTACCACGCCGGCTCGCCGCTGATCCACGCGGTGTTCCAAGCCGGCGCGCGCGTCGCCTGAGCGCCGGAGGCCTGACCTGGCCCTCAGCTCAGGTGGACCTCAGTGAAGTACTCGCGCGAGACCTTCTTCGACTTGCTGTCGACCATGAACACGTGGGCCTTGCCCGAGTGCCCGTCGAAGTCGACCAGCAGCCAGACCTCGATCGCCCACTGCTCGCTGTGCGCGAGGCAGGGCGGCGCCCAGCCGATGACGACCGGCGGCCCGAGGTGATCGTGGGTGCGGGCGTTGAGCGAGCGCTCAAAGCTCGCCTGCCCGCGCACCGCCGCCAACGCGTCGCGCATCAACGAGGGCTTGACCTGCTTGCGCCAGTCGCTGAAGAAGCGCAGGTCGTTGAGCTCGCTGCTGCCGGGGCGCAGGAGCGCGATGTAGGTCTCGCTGGCAGGGATGTCGCTGTAGTCCGGGACGTCGAACTCGGGGTAGAGGTTGTCCTCGGCGATGGTCTGCTGCCGGCGCTTGAAGTCACGCCCCACGCGGTCCGCCTCGCGTGACCCGTAGGACAGATAGAGCCGGAGGAACAGCAGCTGGCTCGGCAGCTGATGATCCCAGTCGAGGACCGCGCGGGCCTTCGAGTAGCGGTTGTTGCTGAACGCCTTGAGCGCCGGGATCTGCTCAGCCAGCCGCTTGCGCTGCTCTGGCGTCGGCGAGAGCCCCTGCTGAACAACGCGCGGGTGCACGATCAGCTCATCGGTGATCGCCTTGCGAGCCAGCGTGGCGTCGGCTTGCCTGGACTTCCTGATCATGTGGTGGTCGCGCCCATTCCCTCGCGCAGCGCCAACGCCTCGCGCAGCGCTGAGATTGTCCGGCCGATCGCGTCTTGCTTGAGCTTGAGGCTCGCCGGGTGAACGATGAGCCTACTGGTCACGTGCAGGATGGTCACAACCTCTGTCAGGTTATTCTGCCGCAGGGTCTCGCCGCTCTCCACAAGATCAACGATATGATCTGAGAGACCTGTGATCGGGCCCAGCTCGACGGAGCCGAGCAGCGGGATGATCTCGGCGTGAACCCCCCGTGAGCGGTAGTAGCGCAGCGCGAGTCGCGGATATTTGGTCGCCACCCGGATGTGAGCGCCACGGCGCAGTGGGGTCGGGCGACCCCGCGGCTCCGCGACAACGAGGCGACATGCCCCAATCCCGAGATCGAGCGGCTCGTACAGATCGCGCTCGTCCTCAGCCAGGGTGTCGCGCCCCGCGATCCCGAGATCGGCGATCCCGTACTCGACATAGGTCGGGACATCCCCCGGCTTGACCAGGAGGGCTCGAAAACCACCGGGCAGGTCGAACAGCAGCCGACGATCGCCCTTGTCCGCCACGATCCCGTGCAGGTCGAGCCCCGCGCGCGCCAGCAGCGGGAGCGCCTGCTTGAGAATGCGCCCCTTGGGCAGCGCGAAGGTCAATCGCCGCGACGCCTGCTCCGCGCTCGATCGAGCCCCCGTCCCCGTCTGTCGCATCTCGCGTTCGCTCCTCGAGTCCTGCACGGGGCCCGTTGTAGCAGCGGATGCCACCGCGACCGCGACCCAGGGTTAGCTTTTTGCCCCGTGGACCCGCTCAATTCGCGCGCCCAGCGGCCGCAGGCGCTTCTCGATGGTCTCGTAGCCGCGGTCGAGATGGTAGACGCGGCGGACCTCGGTCACGCCGTCGGCGACCAAGCCCGCGATCACGAGGCTCGCGCTCGCGCGCAGGTCGGTGGCCATCACGGTCGTCCCGCTAAGCGGCGTCGCGCCGAAGACCTCGGCGGTGTTGCCGTTGACGCGGATATCCGCGCCCAGCCGACAAAGCTCGGGAACGTGCATGAAGCGATTCTCGAAGATCGTCTCCGTCACCGTGCTCCGGCCCTTCGCCATGACCGCGAGCACCGTCATCTGCGCCTGCATGTCGGTGGGGAAGCCGGGGTGGGGGAGGGTGGTCACGTGGATCGGCGCCAGCTCCTCGGGGCCGATCACGCGCAGGCCGTCGGGCACAGGCTGACAGACCACCCCCGCCGACTCCAGCGTCTCGATCACCGAGTGCATGTGATCGACCGGCGCGTCCTTGAGCACGACATCGCCCCTCGTGATCGCGGCCGCGACCATGAACGTCCCGGCCTCGATTCGATCGGGCAGGATCGCGTGATCGATCCCCGAGAGCGAGTCGACGCCCTCGATCTCGATCACCGGCGTGCCAGCCCCGCGGATTCGCGCGCCCATCTTGTTGAGCACGAGCGCCAGCTCGACGACCTCGGGCTCGCGCGCGACGTTCTCGAGCCGCGTCGAGCCGCGGGCCAAGGTCGCCGCCATCATCACGTTCTGCGTCCCGCCGACCGTGACGAGATCGAACTTAAAACGCGCCCCCTTCAGCCGGTGCTCTGGACCCGGCGCGCGCGTCTCCACATAGCCGTGCTTGAGCGTGACCTCGGCCCCCAGCGCCTCGAGCCCGCGCAGGTGCTGATCGATCGGGCGCGCCCCGATCGCGCAGCCGCCGGGCAACGACACGCGCGCGCGCCCGTACCGAGCGAGCAGCGGACCCATCACGGTCACCGAGGCGCGCATCGTCTTAACGAGGTCGTAGGGCGCCTCGAGCGAGCCTGCGCCGACCCCCGTCGGATCGATGGTGAGCGTGCGCTCGCCCGCGACCTCGCAGCCGAGACCCGTCAGCAGGCGATTCATCGTCCGCACGTCGCTGAGCTGCGGCAGATGCCGCAGGGTCGTCGGACCGTCCGCGAGTAACGCGGCGCACTGCGTTGGGAGGGCGGCGTTCTTGGCTCCGAGCACCCGGATCTCTCCGCGCAGTCGGGGCCCCCCGTGAATGACGATCTTATCCATTGTCTTGTTCCTGACGCGGAGCCGAGGCGGCGTCTTCCGCGGACACGCCCGAATCGACGTCGGCTGGCGTTTCCGCGCCCGCGCCGTCGCCCGCAGGCGACGGAGCAGGCGTCGTGATCACGGGCGGCTTCGCAACCGCGTCCTCGCTCGACGCGGGCGAAGGCGAAGGCGAAGGTGCCGGAACAACCATCGGCGGGATCGGCCGCGGCGTCACGATCGGCCGCGTCGCGCCGCCTCCACGTTGCTTGTTGTTCTTATTCTTGGAGGCGCTGCGGCGATGCGCCCGTGGATCGGCGTAGACCGAGCTGGCCGCCTCTACCGCGCTCGTCACGTCTGCCTCCCGCTGCCACCCCGCCGCGACCAGGCCGCCGGGGCAGGCGTCCACCGCGTCGATCTCGAGTCGGCGCTCGACGCCGAGGATCGTGTGATGGATCTCGACCTCGGCGCGCAGCAACCGACCTGTGGAGAGCTCAACGACCGCCGTGCGCTGACTCGAGACGCCGACCCCCTCGGGGTGACCGTCATTCCACTCGCTCGTGATCACCGCGACGTGGGTGCCGTCCGCCAGCACCAAGAGCTCGCGCAGCCGCTCCGCCCACGACATCGTGACGCAGGGCGGCGTATCGGCATCGATCCCGCCGCGGTTCAGCTCGGGGCTGTAGCAGGCGAGTCGATTGCACCGGCTCTCGACCCGCGTCCCGGTCCAGCGCTCGCCCACCGCCGTGACGCGCCCTGGCAAGCGCGGCCAACCGAGCGCGAGCGCGTCCTCGACCGGATCCCACGTCCGCTCCTGGCACGCCGCGTCGGGCGACGCCGGCCCGATCTGCGAGCGCGAGAGAAACCACTCGCGACGCAGGGGTCGATCCTTCGTCCGCGGTCCGGAGAACGCCAAGCGTCCGGAGAACACCGCGCGCTCTGGGAGCGCGCCGCCGGGCACACCATCCTTCGACCCTGGCGCACGGCCGAGGACGAGGAGATGCTCGGAGCGCTCTGGCGGGCGCCGAGTCACGCGCGCCAGCTGCTCGGGCATGTCCTCCGCGACGCGAACCCGGTAGACCCAGGGACACGCTGGATCGTCGGGGCTCCCCCACGAGAGGCCGGCGACGCGCGTCTGCGACGGCGCGAGCGCGAGCGAATACGCCGAGAGCAGCTCGGAATCACTGCCGACGGGCTCGGGCGCCGCATCGCAGGCGCTCATCAGCGCCACCGCGACCGCCACGGAGCAACAGGCGCAACAGTAATAGAAGAGCGACACGAATGAGGACGAGCGCACGCCAGGCGCGCGTCCTCCGGCGAGCCTCAACCCTTGTCTCCGCCCGCGACCAAGAACTCCGCGAGTCGTCGCTCGACCTCGTCCTTGGAGATCCCCGCGTCGTCCTCGTGCATGTCGTTCAGCTCGTCGACCATCGCGGCGATCGCCTCGCGCGCCGCCTCTTTCTTCGCGTCGTCGATGAAACCCGAGAACACCGTGTCCCCGCTGGCCGCCTTCGATATGACGTCGTCGCGCGCGTGCTCTTCGAGATCTGTGTAGAACACGAAGTGGAATGCGCGATTGTAGTCGGTCTCGCGGTAGATTTCGAACATCGTCTTGTCGCTGACGCCCACGGTCGCAGACAATGCCAGAGCCCAACGCGGAGCAAAAGCTACGTCCGCTCACGCGCCGCTCGGCCCGCGGGCGCGTCCGCGCAGCCGTCACGCGTCCTTGGTGGTGCCCAACGCGCGGATCATCTCGAGCAATCGTTGCGCGCGACCGGAGCAGCTCACGCGGCGGCGTCCTCCGCGAGCCTGCGATTTTGCCAGCACGCGCCGCGTGCTGCGCTTCTCGCGTACCTCGGGAGGAATCGCGGCATAACCACGGGCCGCGCGATGCGTGGAATAGACCGTCCACGGGGGGCGTCCTCGCCGTGTCACCGACGACATCGCCCGCGCTCGGTGATGTCGCGCGGTTGACACTGCGATACAGCGGGAGATATCCCTTGGCGACGGTCGCGCCCACGACCCTGTGACCGAGATAACCTCGGAAATTCGCATCGCCCTCCCGGAGTCTGTAATCATGCGTGCAATGCTGTCCCGGCTGACACCACACCTGCTCGCCCTCGGCGTCATCTCGCTCGCGTTGATCCCGGCATGCAAGCCGCCGGAGTATCCGCTCTGCAAGAAAGACAAGCACTGCAAGCAGGAGCTGGGGGAGACGTGCATCGAGGGCACCTGCCAGAACTGTAAGACCGACGCCGACTGCACTGACAAGGCGCCGATGACCAAGTGCCACGAGTTCCGCTGCCAGGACCCCGCGACCATCGACGGTGGCGCCGGCGCGGGCGGAGAAGGCGTCGGCGCGCCCTGTGTGCAGTCGGCCGAGTGCATCAACGGACTCGTCTGCAAGGCCGGCTCCTGCCAGCCCTGCACCGAGGACTTCGACTGCTCCCCGGGGACCTGCAACATGGGCACCGGCCGCTGTGACGCGGGCGGCGGCGGCGGCATGGGCGGTGGCTCGTGTCAGACCGACGACGAGTGCGCCATGGACGAGATCTGTGACGCCGGGATGTGCGTGTTCTCGGGCGGCTACAGCGACGAGAACGCGACGGACCCGTGCAACGTCGGCGCCGTCTACTTCGGCTTCGACAGCCCCAAGCTGACCCCGGAGACCCAGCAGGCCCTTCAGGCCGCCGCCGAGTGCATCATGAACTCGCCCGGGACCTACATCCTCGAGGCCCACGCCGACTCGCGCGGCACCGAGGAGTACAACATCATGCTCACCGACCGCCGCGGCCAGTCGGTCAAGGAGTTCCTCGGGACCCTCGGGGTCCCCGCCGATAAGCTCCAGGTCATCTCCAAGGGCTCGCTCGAGGCCACTGGGACCGATGAGGGCAGCATGTCCAAGGATCGCCGCGTCCAGTTCCTCCCGCAGTGATGCAACATTCCAGCTTCGCCCTGCCAAGGCGATCGAAAGCACGCAGCTCGCGCCCCGCGAGCTGCGTGTTGGCGATCGTGACGCTCCTCTTCCCTCTAGGCTCGACCGGCTGCCTCACGCTCAAGTCGCAGCACGACGAGCTCGCCGGCAAGGTCGCGGCCCTCGAGCGCGCCCAGGACAGCGAGAGCGCCGAGCTCGATGACAAGATCATCGAGGCCGAGCAGCGCCTCGCCGAGCTCACCGAGAAGATCTCCGCCGCCGAGCTGACCCTGCGCGGCAGCCAGGCCGGCATCGGCGTGCGCATGGACGACGTCGAGGATCAGGTCCGTGAGCTGCGCGGCTCCGCCGACCAAGCCAGCTACGTCTCGTCCTCCACCAGCCAGCAGCTCGTCGAGCTGCGCGGCGACCTCGACGAGCGCCTCGGCACCCTTGAGAAAAAGCTCGACGAGGCCACCAACATCCCCGAGGGCAAGACCCAGCTGCTCGCCGAGGCTGACCGCCTCGCCAAGCAGAAGAGCTACAAGAACGCCCGTCGGCTCTATCGGACCTACGAGGCCCGCTACCCCGGCGACGCCGGCCTCCCGCGGGTCAAGTTCAAGATCGGTCAGACCTTCTACAACGAGCGCGACTACAAGAGCGCGCTCGGCGAGTTCTACAAGATCATCCAGGAGCACAAAGAGTCCGACGTGCTCCCCGACGCGCTCTACTACTCGGGGCTCGCCTTCGCCCGCCTCGGGCAGTGCAAGAACGCGATCGCCTACTTCACCGCGATCCTCGACGAAGCTACCGGCGCGCCCGCCAAGTACAAGACCGCCGCGAGCGGCCAGATCAACATCCTGAGCAAAGACAAGGGCGAGATCTGCCTCGACCGTGACGACCAGGGCGCCGGCGCGGCCGGTGAGCGCGGCGTCAACAAGGCGACCGACTCGAGCGCCGCGAGCAAGAAGTCCAGCAAGAAGACGCGCAAGATCTAGGGCGTCGATTCGGCGCCGGGCCACTCGCCCGACACGACCCGCGCGATCCCGGCGAGGTCCTTGCGCTGCTCGACCTCCACAAAACCGTGGGCGGTGAGCAGCTCGGCGGTCGCGTTCGCCTGGCCGATCCCGATCTCCAAAAACACCCGGGCGCAGGGCGCCAGCACCCCGTGCTGCGCGCAGCCGCGGACCAGCCGCCGCACCAAGTCGAGACCGTCGGCGCCGCCGTCGAGCGCCGTGAGCGGCTCGTAGTCGCGAACCTCCGGCTGCAGGCCTTGGAGGTCCGCGGTCGGGATGTAGGGCAAGTTGGCCGCGATCGCGGTCCAGCCGCCGACCGGGATCGGGATCGAGTCCAGGAGATCCGACTCGATCCACGTGACCTCGAGGCCATGCTTCTCCGCGTTCGCGCGGGCGACCGCCAGCGCCTCGCGCGAGCGGTCGCAGGCCGTGACCTCGAGATCCTCCCGCGCGTGCTTGAGCGCCAACGCGATCGCGCCGGAGCCCGTGCCGACGTCGAGCACGCGCTGCATCGGCGCCGGGCGCGGGTGCACCCACTCGAGGATCCAGTCCACGAGATGCTCAGTCTCCGGGCGCGGGATCAGCACGCGGCGATCGACCGCGAGCGCCAAGTCCAGGGCGTGAAAGCCCCGCGTGCCCGAGATGTACGCGACCGGCTCGCGCGCGAGTCGACGCTTGACCAGCTCGCGAAACGGGACTCGCGCGGCCTCGTCCAGCAAGCGCGCGTGCTGCAGGTAGAGATCCACGCGTGAGCACGCCAGCGCCTGCGCGAGCAGGTGCTCCGCGTCGACGCGGGGATCGTCGATCCCGGCCGCGCGGAAGCGATCGGTCGTCCACTTCAGGAGCTCGAACACGGTCCACGACTGCGAGCGCGACGGCATCCCCGCGCTTGTAGGCGACCCCCCAGTAGAAAGCCAGGCGCGCGAGCGAGACGCGACGCCTCACGCGTCGCGCTTGGCCACGAGCCTCGCCCCCGCCGGCGCCTCGGCGTGGTGCTCGGAGCGACCGCCCTGCCCGTCGACCACCAGCCGCCGCGCCGTCGGCTTGAGCCCCCCCTCCGGGAACTCCTTGATGAACACGTCGTGCTTCGAGTACGGGATCTCGATGTCCGCCTCGGCCAGCGCCTTGTAGATCCGCGTGTTGAGCACGCTGACCAGGTTCTCGCGCAGGCGCGGCTCCTTGAGCCACACGAGCACCGAGAACTCCAAGCCCGAGCCGCCGAACTCCGTGAACAGGACGTGCGGCGCGGGGTTCTCGGCGACCCCCTCCAGCTCGCGCGTGACCGTCTCCAGGACCTCGAAGACGGCGTCGACATCGCTCCCGTAGGCGACCGAGACCTTGGCGGCGATGCGCGCCTTTCGGTACGGCCCCGCGGTCTCGTTGATCACCTTGTCGTTGCCGATCACCGAGTTCGGGATGTTGATCTCGATGTCATCGCGCGTGACGATCCGGGTCGAGCGCATCCCGATGTCAGTGACCGTCCCGCTCAACCCAGCGTCGTTGAGGCGGATGTAGTCGCCGATCTTGTAGGGCGCGTCGGCGATGATGAAGATCCCCGCGAACAGGTTCTTCAACGAGTCCTGGGCCGCGAGGCCGATGGCGATGCCGATGACGCCGGCCGAGGCGATCCACGCGCCGACGTTCTCCCCCCACGCCACCAGCACGCCGTAGGCGGCGACGAAGATGATGATCAGCTTGAGCAGGATGTCGAACATCGGCACGGTCCTGAGCTGAAGGACCGCGTTGGGGCGCGCGTGTCGGCTCGCGCTGCGCAGCACCGCCGTGCCGATCTTGAGCGCGGCGGCCGTCCACAGCAGGACCGCGAGCGTGCTCAAGACGCTGACGAGTCGAGCGTCCCACTCTTCGGCGATGCCGAGCGCTCGACCGGCGTACAGAACGCCGAAGAAGATCACCGAGAAGAACAGCGGCCGCTGCAGCGCCGCGACGATCAGGTCGTCGAGGGTCGTCTCGGTGCGCGACGCGAGCACCCGCAGCGCGTTGATGACGACGACCTCGATGACGAAGGCGAGGAAGATCGAGCCGATCGCGATCGCCGTCGCTCGGATCCGGGGATCGTCAAACAGCTGTATGAACTCTTCAAACATCGACTACGGACAACTGGGCGCGCGCGGGGCCGAACGCGGCCAAGCATGCCGCGGGCTTCGGCCTCTGTACAGCGGGACTCATCCAGCCGCGAGATTTCCAACGACGGGCCGCCAACGATCGAGTGCTCGTGAACACAGCAGGTCGCGGCGCTCACGGCGAGCCAGGCGAGCCGTGGGCGCCCACGAGCTCGCGCACGCGGCCCTCTAACGTCGCGGTCGCGCCCGTCGGGCCGCCGCCCTGGTGATGAACCAGCGCGCCCTCGCGATCGAGCACGATCACCGTCGGCAGCGCGGCCGCCTGCACCCGTGCCGCGACCGCGCCCTGCGGATCCCAGCCGAGCTCAAAGCCCGGCCCGCGGGTCCCCGGCTCCGGGCTGAGCGCCGACCGTTCGTTATCGAGAACGACCACGACCACCGCGAGCTGCTCGGGTCCGTAGGTCGTGATCATGCGGTTGTAGAACGCGTAGGTCTCCGGCCAGCGCTCGACCCACGTCGCGGTCAACTCGACCACGACCACGCGCCCGCGCAGCTGCGACAGCTGCAGGCTCTCGCCGCCGACGAGCGGGATGGTCAGCTCGAGCTGCTGACCGACATCGCGGTTGGTCGGCGCGAGCGTCGGATCTGGGAGCGGCGCGCCCTCCACGTGGCCTGGCCCCGTCTCGAGGACGGTCGACCCCGTCGGCGCGCGCGTGGGCGGACGCGAGCTGCAGCCCGCCAGGGCCAGGATCAGCGCGGACGAGAGCGCGCGCGCCCCGGCCGAGCGGATCCGATCACGCGCCGTACCCATGGACAACATCCACGAGCAAGCGCGCCTTCGCGGGGTCGGTGTAGCGCGAGATACCGTGGCCCAAATTAAAGATGTGCGCCCGGGCTCCCTTCGCGGCGTCGAGCACCGCGCGGGCGCGCCGCTCGATCAGCTCCTCCGGCCCGAGCAGGATCTGCGGATCGAGGTTGCCCTGGACCACGCGATCGGAGCCGACGATCTCGATCGCCTGGGCGAAGTCGATCGTCCAGTCGACCCCGATCACGTCGGCGCCGAGCTCGGCGGACTGCTGCAGCAGGTTCGCGTTGCCCCGGACGAAGGCGATCAGCGGCACCCCGAGGGTGCGCACGTGCTCGACCAGCCGCCGCATGTGCGGCCAGACGTGCTCGCGGTAGTCGGCGGGCGAGAGCGCGCCGGCCCAGCTGTCGAACACCTGCAGCGCGTCGACGCCCGCTTCAACCTGTCCTCCGAGATAGGTACAAAGCAGCTCCGTCATCGACTCCATGAGCCGGTGAAACAGCGCCGGCTCGCTGAACATCATGCCCTTGATGTGCTGGTAGTCGCGGCTCCCCTTGCCCTCGACGAGGTAGCTCAGGGTCGTGAAGGGCGCGCCGCAGAAGCCGATCAGCGGCACGCGCTCGGCGAGCGCGCGCTTGCACGCCTGCACCGCGTCGAGCACGTAGCGGACGTCTTCGCGTGGATCGCCCCAGCGCAGGCGAGCGACATCCGCGGCCGTGCGAACCGGCCGCTCGATCTCCGGCGCGGGGTTGAAGTGCACGTCGACGCCCATCGCGTCGAACACCACCAAGATGTCCGAGAACAGGATCGCCGCGTCGACATCGAGGCGGTCGATCGGCTGGAGCGTGACCTCCGCGCACAGCTCCGGCGTCTTGGTCAGCTCCAGAAATGAGACCTTGCTGCGAATCTCGCGATACTCGGGCAAATAGCGACCTGCTTGCCGCATCAACCAGATCGGTGTTCGCGTCGGTCGGCGCCCACGGCACGCGTCCAAGAAGCTCGTGTTCTGGAGAGCCATCCGCGCCACTATACCTGGAGACCGGGCCCCTCCATCGACGCGCAACCACGAACAATCAGTCGGTGCTCGATGCGCGCCGCGCCGCGCCGCCACCACCCGCGCGCGAGGGTCCGCGCGCAGCGGCTGCGGCGGCTGGCGAGATTGTTGTTCACGCCCCGCGAGCGCCGCCGTTGGCCCCCAAGCCGCGTGACGACGCGCCCCGACCCCTGCGAGATTTGTCATACTCGAGAGTGAGCGCGTCGTCCCCGACGTCGCCCAGCCCGCCCGCTTCGTCGTGTCCGCGATCGTCCTCCTCCTGCTCGCCATCTACGGCTCCGCCCGCCTGACCCTGTGGCTGCGCGGGCAGTACCTGCTGCTGCACGAGCAGAAGCAATTCCCCTCGGTCCCCACGCGCCCCGCGCTGCCGCAGCACCTCCCCACCAGCCTCGCGCTCCTGCTGGAGTGCTGCTACTCCGAGCGCGTCAAGCTGATCGAGAGCATCCGCGCGATCGCTCGGGTCCTCATCACCGACCCCGACGTGCCGCTCGGCTGCGTCCGCGACTTTCGCTACCGCGTCGCGGTGTTCAACGCCTGGGCCGCCGCGTCTCGCTGGATCCGCACCGTTGAGTCGCTCGACGAGGTCGACCGCCACCGCCTCGCCGCGCTCGGCTTCGATCCCCAGACCTTCGTGCGCACCTCCGAGAACCTCGGCGTCACGGTCCGCGAGACCAGCCGCGCGCGCGCGCTCGAGCCCTTCGACGTCGACGGCGTGCGCCTGACCCGGGCGACGCTCGACGTGCTCGTCCGCGAGCTCGAGCGCGTCGAGAGCCGGCTGAGCGCGTTCTTCGGCGAGCACCCGTACCGCGCCTGAGCGCGCCGTCACCGTCACCGCCGGCGCTGCCGCAGCGCGCGGCCTGTGGTAGACGACAAGGCGCGATGATCAAGTACCTGGGCTCCAAGCGCACGCTGATCCCGAGGATCCTCGAGGTCGTCCAGGCGATCGACGCGGCCCGGGCGCTCCGCCGCGCGGACGACGAGCGAGCGCGCGGTGTCCAGAGCGTGATCGACCTGTTCTCGGGGACATCACGGGTCGGGCACGCGCTCAAGCGCGCCGGCTACCGGGTGCTCGCGAACGACCACAACGCCTACGCCGCCGTGATCGCGCGCTGCTACGTGCAGGCCGACCGCGAGGAGCTGCTCGCGAGCGCCGCCGAGCACATCGCGCGCTACAACCAGCTCCCGCCCCGGCCCGGCTACTTCACCGAGACCTTCTGCAGGCGCTCACGCTTCTTTCAAGAGCACAACGGCGCGCGCGTCGACGCGATCCGCGAGGCGATCACCAAAGACGCCCACGAGCCCGAGCTCGAGGCCGTGCTGCTGACCTCGCTGATGGAGGCCGCCGACCGCGTCGACTCCACGACCGGCGTGCAGATGGCCTACCTCAAGTCCTGGGCGCAGCGCTCCTACAACGCGCTCGAGCTGCGGACGCCGGACCTGGTCCCGCGGGCGCCCGCGGGCAAGAGCGCCGCCCACCAGCTCGACGCGGCCGAGGCCGCGCGCACGCTGAGCGCGGACATCGCGTACATCGACCCGCCCTACAACCAACACAAGTACCTCGGCAACTATCACATCTGGGAGACGCTGGTCTGCTGGGACCAGCCCGAGACCTACGGCGTCGCCTGCAAGCGGGTCGACTGCCGCGAGCGCACCAGCCCCTTCAATTCACGCCGGCGGATCCAGACCGCGATCGCCTCCGTGTTCGACTCGATCGCGCCGCGCGTGCAGGCGATGATCGTCTCGTTCAGCAACGAGGGCTTCTTGAGCCGCGCGGAGCTCGAGGAGATGCTCGCGCGCCACGGCCACGTCACGGTGCTCGAGCACGACTACAAGCGCTACGTCGGCGCGCAGATCGGCATCTTTAACCCCAAGGGCAAGCGCGTGGGCAAGGTCAGCCACCTGCGCAATAAAGAGCTGATGTACGTCGTCGGCGGCGAGGCCGTCGCGCGCGCCGTCGCCTCGCTCGCAAACGCGGCCTGAGCGACGCGGCCAAACAAAAACGGCCGCCCCGTCTGGAGCGACCGTTTTTACATATTCCTACGGACCGATTACAGGCAGCCGGTGCAGAGCGTCGTGAACCCGCGGCGATCGCCCTCGGGGGCCACGCCGGCCTCCCAGTCATCGGGGCTGTTGACCTCCGGGACCGCCTGGCAGCGCTCCTGGACCGTCGTGATCGCGTAGCCGGCGCCCACCGTCGCGTCCGCGCTCGGCAGGTTGTAGGTGATGTTGCCCTTCCACGGCGTCTCGCCGCTCTGGTCGATCATGCAGATGTCGCCGCTGCAGTTCTCGACCGACGCGTCGCACGAGGTCGGCTCGCCGGCGACGGCGCCCTCCTGCTCGTTGTCGTACTTCACGTAGGCCCAGATGTTGTTCGGGAAGTCGATGGTGATATCGGGGCCGGTCGCCGGGTTCGCGGCCACCTCGAGCTGACCAAAGGAGTCACAGCCGCAGTCGATCGTCCAGCCGGCGTCGTTGCAGGTCTCGATCTGCTCGGCGCTGCAGTTCGGCGCCAGCGAGAGGTCGCTGCACATCTTGATGTTCGCGGTCCCGTTGGACAGCTTGAACTTGCCGCCGTTGCACAGGCCGTTGACCGTGATGTCGCCGCGCAGCGGGTAGTCGTCCTCGACGTCGTTGTCCGAGGTGATCGCGTCGACCTCGCCCTTGTAGTCGGGCGGCAGGTGCACGCGGATGTCCGTGCCCGAGCGCTGCGGCGCCGTCTGACCGTCGTAGTAGTGGTAGATGTAGCAGCCGTCCTTCCAGGCGATCGACTCGCCCGGATCGGGCAGCGTCTTGCCCTTGTCGGTCTCGAGCGCGATGCAGGTCTCGTCGTCGTCGAGCTCCTTGTAGATGGTCGGGGTCGAGGTCGTCGCCGCCCACAGGTACATGCTGTCGAAGATGTTGTTCGCGTCCTCTTCGCACTCCGCGTGGGTGTAGGGCCGCGTCTCGATCTGAATCTTCCCGTCGGGCGCGTCGTACTCGATCCAGATATCGCCCTTGTTCCCCCAGTTGCCCTCCTGCTCGAGCCGGCCGACCGAGAGGATCGTGACGTCGTCCGGGAAGTCGGCGTCCACGACCATGTCCCACTCGCCTCGGAAGGGCTTCTGCGAGCCATCGCCTCCGGGACAAACCTCCGTAATAGGATCTGTGTCATCGCCACAGGCGAGCGGAGTCGTGAGGGAGAGGGCGAGGCCGAGGCCGAGGGAGAGTTTTGCGAACCGTACGTGCTTCATGATGGTCTCGTCAGGAGGCGGTCGGACCCGACTGCGCGAGGATACCGCGAGGATACCCCTGTCCGGCGGAGGGGACAATTATCGCGCCTGGGGGCTGGTGATCCAGGCCGCGCGGAGCTCGTGTGCGCGGCCTCATCTATCCCTCTCGCCATTGCCGACGTTTGCCACGACCCTTACACAGGCCGCGTGCTAAGGCTTGACCTACCTTCGTCGATGATCGCCTCCGCGGGGTCCACCGAAGGTCCTATCCCAGCTTGATTCTCCGTAGGGAATACGAGGTTTTCTCCATGGCCGGCGAAACGAACGACTCACAGCCCCTGACGCAAACGCCCCCAAGCGACGATCGCCACCCGCTGGACGCGCCCCCGGCTCAGCTCGACCTCCCGCGCGTCGAGCACGAGATCCTCGAACTCTGGGCGCGAAACGATGTTGAAGGGCGCAGCCTGCGCGGAGAACGCGCGGGTGTGCAAGGCCAAGACGGAGCGGAGCGCGAGCGAAAGGACTTCGCCTTCTACGACGGCCCGCCCTTCGCGACCGGCTTGCCCCACTACGGTCACCTGCTCGCCGGGACGATCAAGGACATCGTGCCCCGCTACTGGTTCATGCGCGGCTACAACGTCGAGCGCCGGTTCGGCTGGGACTGCCACGGCTTGCCGATCGAGAGCCTGGTCGAGGACGAGCTGGGCGTCCACGGGCGCGTCGAGATCGAGGAGCTCGGGGTCCCCAAGTTCAACGCCGCCTGCCGCGCGGGCGTGCTCCGCTTCACCAACGAGTGGGAGACCGTCGTCAAGCGCATGGGTCGCTGGGTCGACTTCGAAAACGACTACAAGACCATGGACCCGACGTTCATGGAGAGTGTCTGGTGGGTGTTCCGCCAGCTCTGGGACAAGCGGCTGATCTACGAGGGCTACCGCGTCCAGCCGGTCTCGCCGGCGCTCGGCACCCCGCTCTCCAACTTCGAAGTCGCCCAGGGGCCCCAGGAGCGCGATCCCAAGACCCGCAAAGAGGGGCACAAGCGCCGCCAGGACCCGAGCCTGACGGTCCGCTTCAAGCTCGAGGACGAGGACGGCGCGTACCTGTGGGCGTGGACCACGACGCCCTGGACGCTGCCGAGCAACCTCGCGCTCGCCGTCCACCCCGAGGTCGAGTACGTCAAGGTCCGCGTCGTCGAGACGGGCGAGATCGCGTACCTCGAGCCCAGGCGGCTCGCGCTGTACCAGGAGCGCGAGCGCGTCGGCGCGACCGAGGAGCTCGCGCGCCTGCGCGGCGCCGACCTGGTCGGGCGGCCATACGAGCCGCTGCTGCCCTACTTCGCGCGCTACCGCGAGCGCGAGAGCGGCGCGCGCTGGGCCTTCCGCGTGGTCGCGGCCGACTACGTCACGACCGACAGCGGCACCGGCATCGTCCACCAGGCGCCGGCCTTCGGCGAGGATGACTTCCAGACCGGCAAGCGCGAGGGCCTGCCGCTGGTCCAGCCGCTCAGCCTCAACGGGATCTTCGACGACAGCGTGCCCGACTTCGCCGGGCAATTCGCCAAGGACGCCGACAAGCCGATCATCGAGAAGCTCAAGCGCGAGGGCAAGGTCGTCGACCAGGACACGATCCTCCACCCTTACCCGCACTGCTACCGCACCGATCAGCCGCTGCTCTACATGGCGATCTCGACCTGGTTCATGAAGGTCGAGGACATGCGCGAGCAGCTGGTCCAGAGCAACACCGAGATCCACTGGGTGCCCGAGCACGTCGGCAGCGGCCGGTTCGGCAACTGGCTGGCGAACGCGCGCGACTGGAACCTCAGCCGCAACCGCTTCTGGGGCACGCCGCTGCCGATCTGGCGCTGCGACAAGGACCCCGCGGACATGGTCTGCGTCGGCTCGATCGCCGAGCTCGAGAGCCTCGCCGGTCTCGCGGCCGGCAGCGTCACCGACCTCCACCGCGAGAGCATCGACCCGATCACCTGGCCGTCCAAGGCCGGCGGGACCATGCGCCGCGTCACCGAGGTCTTCGACTGCTGGTTCGAGTCCGGCAGCATGCCCTACGCCCAGAACCACTACCCCTTCGACGCGGACACGAAGGAGTACGTCGAGAACAACCTCCCGGCGGACTTCATCGCCGAGGGCCTCGACCAGACCCGCGGCTGGTTCTACACGCTGCACGTGCTCGCCGGCGCGCTGTTCGGGCGCCCGGCGTTTAAAAACGTGATCGTCAACGGCCTGATCCTCGCCGCCGACGGGCGCAAGATGTCGAAGCGCCTGAAGAACTACCCCGACCCCAAGGTCGTGGTCGAGAGCTTCGGCGCCGACGCGCTGCGGGCCTACCTGATCAACGGCCCGATCGTCCGCGCCGAGCCCATGCGCTTCGGCAAGACCGCCAAGGACACCACCGGCGAGATCGTCCGCGACACCGTGCGCATGGTGATCCTGCCGCTGTGGAACGCCTACAACTTCCTGGTCACCTACGCGCGCGCCGACGGCTGGGAGCCCAGCGCGGCCGCGCTCGAGGTCCAGCCCAAGGGGCCGCTCGACCGCTGGATCCTCTCCCGCGTGCAGGGCTTCATTCAGGAGCTGCGCAGCGAGTTCGAGCAGTACAACCTGTCGTCTTTGGTGCCCTGCTACCTGCGCCTGTGCGACGAGCTCAACAACTGGTACGTGCGTCGCGGTCGTCGTCGCTACTGGCGCGCTGCGGACGAGGACGCGGCCGACAAGCGCGACGCCTACGCCACGCTGTACCGGGTGATCGTCACGATCTCGCGGGCGATGGCGCCGGTGATCCCGTTCTTCACCGAGTTCCTGCACCAGCGCCTGTGGGTCGACCCCGGCCTCGCCGGCCCGGGCGAGGACAGCGTGCACATGATGCCCTTCCCCGGGCCCGACGAGGCGCTGCGCGACCTCGGGCTCGAGCGCGACGTCGCGGTGGTGCGCCAGGCCGTCACCCTCGCCATGGGCCTGCGCGAGCAGCAGCGAGTCGGCGTGCGCCGCCCGCTCGCGACCCTGACCGTGGCGACCCCCAGCGCCGAGGCCCGGGCCGCGCTGCGCCGCTTCGAGGGCGACGTCCTCGGCGAGCTGAACATCAAGCAGCTCGCGCTGAGCGAGGACGACAGCGACCTGGTCACGCTCAGCGCCAAGGCCAACTTCAAGGTCCTCGGCCGGCGCCTCGGCAAGCGCATGAAGGTCGTCGCCAAGGCGATCGCGGGCCTTGACCAAGCTGCCCTTAAAAACCTGTTCGCGACCGGCCAGATCACGCTCGAGGGCGAGACCCTCGGCGAGGGCGACCTGCTGCTGGTGCGCGACCCGAAGAAAGGTCAGGTCGTCGCCAGCGAGGGCGAGCTGACGGTCGCGCTCGACACCGAGATCACGGACGAACTGCGCCGCGAGGGCCTCGCGCGCGAGATCATCAACCGCGTCCAGAACCTGCGCAAACAGGCAGATCTCGACGTCAGCCAGAAGATCGCGCTGGTCGTGCGGGCCGAGGGCGAGCTGCTGGCGACGATCGGCGACGCCGCGCTCGCCGAGCTGATCAAGCGCGAGGTTTTGGCCCTCTCGCTGACGAGGGCGAGCGACGCCGAGATGCAGCAGGCCAAGAAGACCTCGGCCTTCGCCGCGGACACGATCGACGGAGATCTCCTGCAGCTCTCGCTGACAACGATCAAGGTGCTCGACATCAGCTGAGCGCCGGCGCGCCGACGAACACGAAGACGGGACCGCGCGCAGCAGCGCGCGGGGCGGTGGAGCGCGCCGGGTCGATCAGCCAGGGGCGTTTACGGCAACCGTCGCCCGTGGGATAACGCGAGCGCCATGGGCAAGAGCAAGGGAAAGAAAGTCTCGACCAAACCCCCCAGCGGTATGCGGGACTTCCTCCCGGCCGACATCGCCCGGCGCCAACACGTGATCTCGATCGTCCGCGAGGTCTTCGGGCGCTACGGCTTCGTCCCCATCGAGACGCCCGCGATCGAGAACCTCAGCACCCTGCTCGGCAAGTACGGAGAGGAGGGCGACCAGCTGCTCTACCGCCTGCTGCACCGACGCGACGCGCTCACGCGCGCGCTCGCGGCCGACGAGGTCTCGGAGGCGACCCTGGCCGACAAGGGGCTGCGCTACGACCTCACGGTCCCGCTCGCGCGGGTCGCCGCGCAGTACGGCGCGCTCCCCAAGTTCTTCAAGCGCTACCAGATCCAGCCGGTCTGGCGCGCCGATCGCCCGGGCAAGGGCCGGTTCCGCGAGTTCTACCAGTGCGACGTCGACATCACCGGCACCAGCTCCCTGGTCGCCGAGGCCGAGGTCTGCGGCGCCGCGGCCGAGGTTTTGGAAAAACTCGGCTTCGAAGACTTCGAGCTGCGCATCAACCACCGCGAGCTGCTGCGCGCGATGATCCGCGCCGCCGAGGTCGACGAGGCGCTCGAGGGCAGCGCGCTGATCGCCGTCGACAAGCTCGACAAGATCGGCCTCGAGGGCGTCAAGCAAGAGCTCGAGGAGCGCGGCCTGTCCCCCGAGTCCGCCGCGAAGCTGCTCGGCTTCGTCTGCTGCGAGCAGCTGCTCGAGCCGGGGTCGCCGCTCTACAACGTCGTCGACCCCCAGCAGAGCCTGACGTGGGGGATTTTGGGCGTCGCCGCGCTCTCGGAGAACGAGGACCAGCCGCAGCACGTCGTGGTGCTCGAGTTCCTCAAGCGGCTGCTGCACGGCGACGAGAAAGCCGCCGAGGTCCTCGACGAGCTCGCGCTGCTCTTTGAGCTGCTGGGCTCGACCCCAGCCGGGCCACGCATCCGCCTGTTCCCCGCGCTCGCGCGCGGCCTCAGCTACTACACGGGCGCGATCTTTGAAGTCGCGGTCCCCGACCTCGGCTCGAGCCTCGCGGGCGGCGGGCGCTACGACAACCTCATCGGGATGTTCGGCAAGCACGAGGTCCCGGCGGTCGGCATGGCGCTCGGCCTGGAGCGCATCCTCGTCGTCATGGAGCAGCGCGGGATGTTCCCCGAGCTCTCCGAAGGCCCCGAGGTGCTGCTGTGCTGGCTCGATGTCGGCGCGCCTGGGGTCCTGAAGACCGCGCACGCGCTGCGTCAACAGGGCCTCCGCGTCGAGGTCTACCCGGAGTCCGCGAAGCTCAAGAAGCAGCTCGGCTACGCCGACTCCGAGGGCGTGAAGGCGCCCGTGGCCGCGATCCTCGGCGCCGACGAGGCCGCCGCGGAGGCGATCACGCTCAAGCACCTCGCCTCCGGTGAGCAAAAGCGCGGGGTCCCGATCGCCGAAGCCAGCGCGACGATCCGCCGCTGGCTCGAGCCCGCGCAGTGACGCGCGAGCGCACGCGTGAACCCGGGTCAGGCGCGATCGCGCGTCTGCTAGCATTAGGATCGTCGTGACCGACCCTGCGGATGACTCGAGCGGCCTCGCCGGCAGGATCCTGGTCCTGGACGACGAGCGCAACATCCGGCGGACGCTGCGGATGGTGCTCGAGGGCGAGGGCGCGACCGTGCTCGACGCGGACACGGCCGAGAAGGCGCTCGCCACCCTGCAGCGGAGCGTCGCGGACACCCTCGAGGGCGGCCCGGTCGAGCTCCTGCTCGCCGACGTCAAGCTGCCGGGGATGAGCGGCCTCGAGCTGCTCGAGCGCCTCTGCGAGCTCGGCGGCGGCGCGCCGCCGCTGCCCGTGATCCTGATCAGCGGCCACGCGACCGTCAGCGACGCGGTGCGGGCGACCCGGCTCGGCGCCTTCGACTTCTTCGAAAAACCACTCGCGCGCGACCGCGTCGTCGTCGGGGTCCGCAACGCGTTGCGCCACTTTAAGAACGAGCGCGAGCTCCAGCGCCTGCGCGCGCGCCTCCGCGGCGGCTCGCCGCTGATCGGCGAGAGCAAGCCGATGAAGGCGCTGCTCAAGCAGATCGCCAAGGTCGGCCCGACCCGCGCGCGCGTGCTGATCCAAGGCGAGAGCGGGACCGGCAAAGAGCTGGTCGCGCGGGCGATCCACGAGGCCAGCGACCGCGCGAGCGAATCCTTCGTCAAGGTCAACTGCGCCGCGATCCCGCGGGAGCTGATCGAGAGCGAGCTGTTCGGACACGAGCGCGGCGCGTTCACGGGCGCGACGGGGCAGAAGCGCGGGCTGTTCGAGCTCGCCGACGGCGGCACGATCTTCCTCGACGAGATCGGCGACATGGACCTCGGCGCGCAGGCCAAGGTCCTGCGCGTGCTGCAGAGCGGCGAGCTGATGCGCGTCGGCGGCGAGCGCCCGATCAAGGTCGATGTCCGCGTGCTCGCGGCCACGCACCACAACCTCAAGGAGCAGGTCGCGGGCGGCGAGTTCCGCGAGGACCTGTACTTCCGGCTCGCGGTCGTGCCGATCACGGTCCCGCCGCTGCGCGACCGACCCGGCGACGTCGCGCTGCTGTGCCGCCACTACATCGACGTCGCGTGCCAAGAGAACGGGATCGCCGGCAAGCCGATCTCGCAGGAGGCGATGGACGCGCTCGCCGCCTACCGCTGGCCCGGCAACGTCCGCGAGCTGCGCAACGTGATGGAGCGGATGTCGATCCTCTCCGACGCCGAGCTCACCATCGAAGATGTCCCCGAAGACGTGGTCAACGCCGGGCGCGCGCGACCGGCCCGACGCGCCGGCGACGGCCAGCTGGGCGCGCTGCTCAGCGAGCTGTTCACCGCGATCGGGCACGAGCTCCCGGCGGGGGGGATCTCGCTGAAGTCGCTGCGCGAGGCGGTCGAGCGCGCGTTCATTCACCAGCGCCTGGGCGAGCTGGGCTGGAACGTGTCGCGCACGGCGGAGTCGCTGGGCGTCGAGCGCACGCACCTGCACAAGAAGATGAAGCTGCTGGGGATCACCCGCGGCGGGGTCTGACTCCAGCTCGACGCGTCAGCGCGCGATGTCGACGCGGAGCCGCGCGCCGTCGAGCTCCGAGCCGTCGAGCACCCGGGCCGCCGCCTTCGCCGCCTCACCCGTCTTAAAGGTCACGTACGCGATCCCGGGGTTGTCGCCCGAGGACGAGGTCCGCGTCATCATCCGAATATCCTCGATCGAGCCGAAGGGCGACATCGTCGCGCGGAGGGTCTCGAGACTCGTCGCGGGCGAGAGACCTCCGATATAGAGCGTTCGACGGGGCATGAGCGCGCTGTATGACGCTAACAAACACTCCCGCGTTCGTGCCAGCCCTGGGCGATTCGCACCAGTGTGGTGAATGTCCGCACTTGCTCCACACTCGACCCGAGCGCTGAGCTCAGCGGCTCCGCTTGCGGGCCGCGGCGTCCTCGAGAATCCGCGTCAGGTTGCCACGATGGCGCCACCAGATCACCGCCGAGGTAGCGAGCGCGAGCCACGTGTAAGCCGCCGGGCTCCCGCTGACCGCGATGTGGATGCTCGTCGCCGTCACGGCGATGAGCGAGCCGATCGCCGAGACGCGCGTGAGCGCGAGCGTCAGCAAGTAGATCACGAGCGCCAGCAGACCGCTCAGGGGCAGCACCGCCGTGAAGACCCCGAGCGCGCACGCGACCCCTTTCCCGCCGCGAAAGCCGAGGTACACCGGGTAGATGTGTCCGAGCACGGCGCAGATAGCGACCCACGCGAGCGCGCCGTGTACGTCCGCGCCGAGCGCGAAATCCATCATGGCCAAACGAACAGGTAAGAACGCCTTCAGGACATCGAGCGCGAACACGGTGAGCCCGAGCTCGCGCCCGAGCGCGCGCATCGCGTTGGTCGTGCCGATATTCCCGGAGCCGACCTCGCGAAGATCGATCCCGCGGCTCCAGCCGATCAGCAAGCCGACCGGCACCGCCGCGAGCAAGTAGGCGAACAGGCACCACGCGACGACGCTTTGACCGAGTCCGAAGAGGCCCACGAGCGGCAGGATACACAAGGCGACGCGTGCTCGGTGCGCCGCGGGCTGCTATCGCTTCGCCGCGCGCGCGGCTTTCTCGTCAATCCCGCTGATCCCCAAGCGCCCGCGCAGCACCGCCGCGACGTCGTCGATCGAGACGCCGCGGGAGGCGAGCCCGACCATCGCGTGGAACAGCAGATCGGCCGCCTCGTTCGCCACGGCCTCGTCAGACTCGTCGACGAGCGCCTCGCACAGCTCGCCGGCCTCTTCACGGATCTTGTCGGCGATCTTGGGCACGCCGCGGTCCAGCAGCCCGCGCACGTAACTCTTCCCGGTCCGGCTCGTCGCGCCCCGCCCCGCCTTGCGCTCGAGGATGATCCCGAAGACGCGCTCAAAGCTCGCGCTCACGCGGCCGGGCGAAGGCCCGCCGGGCGCGTCGCGCAGCCGGGGCGCGGGCCCGTCGACATGCCGGAAGAAGCAGCTGTCCCGCTCGGTGTGGCACGTCGGCCCGAGCGGCCGCGCGAGCACGAGCAGCGCGTCGCCGTCGCAGTCGGCCCACAGGTCGCGGAGCTCGAGGGTGTTGCCGCTGGTCGAGCCCTTCTCCCACAGCGTCTGTCGGCTGCGGCTCCAGAACGTCACGCGTCGATTTCGAAGCGTGGCCGCGAGCGACTCGCGGTTCATGTAGCCGAGCATCAAGACCTGCCCGCTGGCTGCGTGCTGCACCACCGCGGCGACCAAGCCGTCGCTCGACGGGCGGAGCTGCGACCAGAGGGACTCGACGTCACCGTCTTGCATCGCGCGCGAGGATACTCGACGCGCGACGGAGTACGGGCCGAGCCAGCTCTCAGTAGCGGATGCCGTCGGGCGGGCGGACCGGGATCCGCCGCTCGTGCAGGAACTGCTTCGCCTGCGCGATCGTGTAGAGCCCGAAGTGGAAGATCGACGCGGCGAGCGCGGCGTCGGCCGAGCCCTCGTCATCCGCGAGCCCTGAGCGCAGGTGATCCAACGAGCCAACGCCGCCGCTCGCTATCACCGGGATCGAGACACGTCGACTGATCTCGCGGGTGATCCACAGGTCGTAGCCGTTGCGCGTCCCGTCGCGGTCCATGCTGGTCAGCAGGATCTCTCCGGCGCCCAGCGCCGCGACCTGCTCACACCACGCGATCGCGTCGAGGCCCGTCGAGCGCGTCCCGCCGTGGATCACGACCTCGTAGGGCGCTCGCTCCTCGCCGGCCAGCGGCGCCATCTGGCGGACGTCGACCGCCGCGACGATGCACTGGCTCCCGTACTTCTCCGCGACGCGCTTGATCAGCTTGGGGTTCGCCACGATCGCGCTGTTGATCGCCACCTTGTCGGCGCCCGCGAGCAGGAGCTTTCGAACGTCCGTCTCGCGACGGATCCCGCCGCCGACCGTGAGCGGCGCGAAGATCTGGCCCGCGACGCGCTTGACCACGTCGAGAAACATCTCGCGACCCTCGACGGTCGCGGTGATGTCGAGCATGCAGATCTCGTCGGCGCCCTGCCGATCGTAGGCACGCGCGGCCTCCACCGGATCTCCGGTGTCGCGCAGGCCCACGAAGTGGACGCCCTTGACCACACGGCCATTCTTGATGTCGAGGCAAGGGATGATGCGGCGTTTCAACATCTCGACAACGCTTCCTTTAAGGTAAAGCTGCCCTCGTACAGGGCACGACCCAGAACGACGGCGCGGACGCCCGCGCTGCGCAGCGCGTCGAGGTCCGCGAGCGAACCCACCCCGCCGCTTGCGATCACCGGGATGTCCACGGCTCGCTGCAGCTCGGCGGTCGCGGCCACGGCCGGTCCGCCCTGCAGCCCGTCACGGGGCACATCGGTGTAGAGCAGCGCGGCCGCGCCCCAGCGCTGGGCGGCGGCGGCCAAGGCCGCGATCGTCGTCTCCGAGGTCTCTTGCCAGCCGGCGATCGCGACCCGGTCATTGCGGCCGTCGACCGCGATGATCAAGCGCTCGGGATAAACCTGGCACAGCGCCTCCACGACCGCCGGCTCGCGCACCGCGAGCGTCCCGACCACGGCCATGTCCGCGCCGGTCTCCTGCAGCGCCGCCTCAATCGCCTCGCGCGAGCGAAGCCCGCCCCCGACCTCGACCGTCACGCCGCGCGCGTGCGCGCTCGCCACGAGCTCACGGATCAGCTCGAGCTGACACGGTCGTCCGGCGAACGCGCCGTCGAGGTCAACCACGTGGATTCGCGCTGCGCCCGCGTCCGCGAAACGGGCAACCAGCACCCGCGGATCGGTCTCGTAGACCGTCGCGCGCGCGCGATCGCCCTCTGCGAGACGAACGGCCTGACCCTCGAGTAAATCAATCGCCGGGATGGCGATCACGAGCGGCCTCCGAGAACGAAGCTGCGTAGGAATCGCAATCCCGCACGCTGGCTCTTCTCGGGATGGAACTGGCAGCCGAAGATGTTGTTGCGACGGATCGCGGACGGGAACTCGACGATCCCGTAGCGGGTCGTCCACATCACGTCCTCGCTCCGCGCGGGCTCAGCATAGTAGCTGTGAGAAAAGTAGTAGTGCTCGTTGGACGGCGCGACGCTGTTCCAGCCCACGTGGGGGATCTTCATCATGCGCCCGTCCGGCTCGGTGGGCTTCAGCGGCACGTTCTCTGGAAACCGCTTGCAGGTGCCTGGGAGCACCTCGAGACCGGGGTGACCGCCGTTCTCCTCGCTCGAGTCGAACAGCAGCTGCATCCCCAAGCAGATACCCAAGAAAGGATCTCCGCGCTCGATGACCATGCGGAGCGCTGCGCCCATCGCGCCGTCAACGAGCTCGTCGGTGGTCTTGCTGAACGCGCCCTGGCCGGGAAACACGACCATGCGCGAAGTCGCAACGGTGTTGGGGTCGCTGGAGACGACCACAGAGGCGTGCACTTGGATGAGCGCGCGCCTCACGCTATCCAAATTGCCGAGGTTCGCGTCGACTAACGTGACTTCGCGTGGCATCCGGGGCACCCGTTCTATCACAGGTTCGAGAATTCGCGATGCAGTTTGCGCTACGGCCGCGAACGTCGCCCCGACCGCGCGGCGGGCGTGTACATCAGTTCAGCGCGAGCGGTGCCCGGCCTGTCTGATGAGCCATCAATTAGATCCGGGCTTCGCGCTCGCCTCAGACTCCGGCTTCGCGCTCGCCTCGGGCGCTGCGCCCTCCGCCGCCGGGTCGCGCTCGAGCTTGCTCGCCGGATCGCGCTCTAGTTGCACCATCATGTACGTCACCGCGATCGCGAGCACGATCATCACGCTCAGGACCTGAAACGGCAACGAGACCAGCAGCAAGCTCTCGCCGCGCATCAGCTTTCGGCGACGGATCTTCTTGGCGACCTTCTCGAAGAAGTCCGGCGGCGCCTCGACCTCGGGCAAGCCCTTGACCAGCGCGAGCATGTCCTGAAGCTGCTCGTACTCCTCGCGCGCCTCGGGCGAGGCCGCGAGCATCGCCGCGAACGCCTCCTCCTCTTCAGGGGCGAGCTGCTCATCGAGCGCGGCGCTCATGAGCTCGGCGGCGTTGGACTCGGAAGGCGTGGCCATGGTGAGGTGAGCTTCGGTTCGGTGTTGAGAATACTTCGCTACGAATAAGCTTGAATAGACCTGTCCGTCAGCGCATGTGTCGATCCATGCGCTTCTTGAGCGCCAGCCGGGCTCGGTGAAGACGGGACTTGAGCGTGCCCGCGGGGAGCCCAGTGATGCGGATGATGTCCTGGTACGAGAGCCCTTGAATGTCGCGGAGGACGATCAGCAGGCGGTGCTCCGCGTCCAGCTGGGCGATCTCCTCCTGGATCGCGCGCTGCAGCCGGTTGCCCTGCACGGCGGCCTCCGGGCCAGGCACCTGGCTCTGCAGGCTCTGGCGAGCGCCCCCCTCCTGGGCCGGCAGCTGCGCCTGGGGGCTGTCCTCGATGTCGATGCTGCGGTGATGGTGGCGACCCTTGAGGTACTTCAGCCGGTTCTTGCAGGTGTTCGACGCGATCCGGTACAGCCACGTGTAGAACCGGCCGTCCCCGCGATAGCTGCCGATCGCGCGAAACACCGTCAGGAATACTTCCTGCGCCAGGTCCTCGGCCTCCTCACGGTTGCCCATGAAGCGCAAGGTCAGGCTGAAGATCCGGTTCTGGTAGGTCGAGACGAGCTCCTGGAACGCGCGGTCGTCCCCCTCTTTGAGGCGCTTGACCAGCCGACGATCGCGTCGGTCCTGCTCGCGTCGGCGGCGATCCTCGGCCTCGTCGCGGACCGTCCTTCGCCCGCGCGACGAGCGTTGCGTGCGCTCGCGGGACCGGTCGTCTCCGGTCTCGTCGGCTTTGGCGCTAGCTTCGCTCACGGCCTTCACTTTCCACTAGACCGCGGGCGTTCGACAAGGTTCCCGAAAACCTGCGCTCGCGCGTGATCGAGCGCCGCGACCGTCTACAGGCGCGGATTGATCAGGATCCCGACGTGGACGCCGATGAACGTCTCGGGGTTCGGACCCGCGATCTGCCGGCTAAAGCCGACCCCGACATCGACGCCGGCGCCGCCCTTCTGCGGCGTCCCCTGAATAAAGCCCACGCCGCCGGTGATGTAGCCGCGATCGTCGTCCGGCGCGGGGCCGCGACGATCCCAGTAGCCGCCGACGCGAATCGGCACCGGCCCGATCGTGTACTCCGCCCCGCCGCCGAGGGTGATCCGCGTCCAGCGATCCGGCTGATCGTCGCCGTCGAGATCCTGATCCCAGTACGAGCTGAAGTCGTAGGTCCCGTCGAAATTAATTGAGAAGCCTGGGCTGCGGGTCGGGAACACCGCCAAGCCGTGGGCGAAGGTCCGCGGGTAGTCGGAGATCCGCGAGACGTTGGAGGGATCGAGCGAGCTGTAGTCGACTGGGAGCGGATCGAGGGTCAGCGAGCGACTGTCGTTCCACGCGGCCTGATGCGCGCCCGCGAGGTTGTAGCCGATGGCGCTAACGCTCACGAAGCCGCGAAACAGCAGCTGCAACGAGGCGTCGAGGCCGAACGCGCTCAGCGTCTCGTTGGCGTCGACCTGCACCCCGTTGGGGTCGTTGAAACGCAGCGACGTGAATTGGTACTTCGGCCGCAGGCCGATCAGCAGCCAGCCCGGGACGGCGACGACGCCGATCGACAAGCCCGCCTCGTGCCCGAGATGCTGCAGGCGCAGCGTCTCCTCGAGACCGTTTGGGTCGTTGTAGACCACCTCGGGCGAGCCGTGCATGAAGGCGTAGGTGAGGCCGATCGCCAGGCGCTTGTTGTTGAGCGAGTCCATCGCCGTGACGACCCCGCCGTGCGTCTTGTTCTCGATGCGCACCTGATACGCGGGCTCGATCGTGAACGTCGGCACCAGCCCCATACCGGCCGGGTTGATGAGCGCGGCGCTGCTCCCGGTCGCCGACGCGCGGCTCGCGTTCCCCATCGAGAGGTGCCGCGTCGAGACCACGCCTGGCGGCGAGGCGTCGACCCCGCCCGGCGCGAGCGCGAGCGCGAAGGACAGACAGAGCGAGACGAGGGAGACGATCTTCGCCGTCCGCGTCCTCATCCTCATTCGCGCGCGCTGCATCGCTGGTCTCATGTACGCCGCCGGGGTAGCGCAGGCAAGTATTGCAAGCCACGATCCACGGACGGAGCCGCGAAGAGCTCGACGATTCCTCCAGCAGGAGCTGATCCGTTGGCACAGACCCGCGTCGCCGCGTGACGAGTTGTCAACGCGCACATCCGGACACCGGCGCCAAAGCTCGCTACCCTGGTCGCCGTGAAGCGGTCTCCGCCACCCCTGCTCGGTCGACGACGCGCGCTCGCGGGCGCGGCTGCCGGCGCCGCGACCCTCGGGCTCGGATGGCTCGCGGGAGCGCGACGGGCCCGCGCGGTCGTCCGCGATGAGACCGTGCTCGAAGATGTCCGATCGACCTACAACCACATCCGCGTGACCGAGTTCGGCACCACGCGGACCATGTACTTCGTCGGCGACAACGGCGTGCAGTACATCGAATCGCGCATCGACCGCTCACACCCGACGAGCCTCGACCTCGACTACACGCGCACGATGATGGCGGGCTTTCTGTTCAACCCCCGCCCCAAGCGACTCCTGATGCTCGGCGTGGGCGGCGGGCAGATGTCCAACTACCTGCACGCGCGGTTCCCCGAGCTCGAGATCGACGCGGTGGACATCGACCCCGAGGTCATTCGCCTGGCGATCAAGTACTTCGGCGTCCCGGCGGACGACCCGCGATATCGCACCCACGTCGCCGACGCGCGCGTGTTCGTCGAGCGCGCCGAGCCGGAGGTCCGATGGGACATGATCATGCTCGACGCGTTCCGCGGGGTGTTCGTCCCCTACCACCTCAAGACCGCCGAGTTCTACCAGGCCTGCCTCAACCGCCTCGCGCCCGGCGGGGTCGTCGTCGCCAACCTACACAACATCACCCGGATGTACCCCCACGACCGCCAGACGCTCGCGGCCGTGTTCCCCCAGCGCTACAGCTTCGTCAGCGAGGGCGGCAACCAGACCACCTTCGTCGCCTCGGCCGCGCAGGCGCGTGTCGGCCCCTACGCGCTGCGCCGAGGCGCGCGCGAGGTCCAGCCGCGCTTCGACATGGACATGTCCGGCCTGGCCGCGCGGTATTACTACCGAACAGACTGGGAGACCGACTACGAGGTCCTCCACGACGACTTTAAGCCCGAGGAGCTCGAGCGGGCTGCCTCGCGCCACAACGAGACCTGCATCCGAAATTGCCGCTACAAGCCGTGAGCTGTCGGCGCTCGTAGGGCGATTGACGCCGCGCCCGAGATCGAGCGCGCGAGCTCGAGACCGCGCCTCCGCGAACGGCGCTCAGATCTCGCCCGCGTCGCTTCGCGTGCGCCGCGAACGCTATCTCCTTCAAGCTTTTTCAAGCTTTTTTTGAGCTCGTTCAACGGCATGTGGGGGCTAGCCGAACAGAACGCAGGCTTGTTACCGTAGTGCCTCATGAGCATCAGCTTCCAGGTCGGTCCCCACCGGATCCGATTCGCGGGGAAGACAGACGTCGGTCGCGTGCGCTCGCAAAACGAGGACAGCATCCTCATGCCGACCGAGCTGGCGATCGGCGCCATCGCGGACGGCATGGGCGGACACGCAGCCGGCGACGTCGCCAGCAAGATCGCCGTCGAGACCATCGACGAGTTTTACCGCGCGACCGCGCAGACCGGCCCCGCCACGTGGCCGTTCAAGCCCCCGCTCATCGACATCGAGCGCATGCGGATGGAGACCGCCGTCAAGCTCGCCAACTCACGGATCTTCGAGACCGCCTCGGCCGACGCCGGCAAGAAGGGCATGGGCACGACGATCGACGCGATCTACTTTACGCAGGGTCGCCTCTACATCGGTCACGTCGGCGACAGCCGCGTCTACCGCGTGCGCAAGGGGCAGATCCAGATGATGACCGAGGATCACTCCCTGCGAAACGACTGGCTGCGCATGAAGGGGCTGTCGGGCGAGGACGTCGTCAACTTCCCCTTCACCAACGTCGTGGTGCGCGCGCTGGGTCTCGCCGAGCAGGTCAACGTCGACGTCGTGATCGACGAGTACAAGTACGACGACATCTTCTTGCTGTGCTCCGACGGCCTCAACGACATGATCGACGACACGACGATCCTCAACGTCATCAACAAGTACACGCGCCTCGACTCCTGCAGCAGCAAGCTGATCGCCGCGGCCAACGACGCCGGCGGCAAGGACAACATCACCGCGCTGCTCGTCCGGATCGAGCGCGTGAACTAGCGCGCTCGCAAGCGCGTGATCACTACAACAAGGAGCGCTCGCGCAGCTCCTCCGCGATCGCGAGCGCCGCCGTCACGCCCGGCGACTCGATCCCCAGCAGGTGGACGCAGCCGGTCGGCTGCTCGCGGACGATGAAGTCGTAGTCCGCCGGCTCATGGGGCGCCCGCAGCTTCGGCCGGATCCCGCAGCCGTCGTAGGCCAGCTGATCCGGCGAGAGCGGCCCGAGCAGCCGACGCGTCGCCGCTAAGAACATCGCGTGCTTGTGCTCGGCGGGCCCGAAGTCCTCACGCGCATCGACGTACTCCGCGTCCGGCCCGACTCGTTGCCCACCGTCGAGCTCGAGGGTTAAATGGATCCCCAGCCCCGGATCTCCGGGCGCGCGCACCGGGTAGATCAGGTGGTTGAAGGTCGGCGTCCGCCGCAGGCGAAAATAATCCCCGCGGCACGGGTGGATCGTGAACTCCGCGAGCCCGAGCATCCGCGCGATCTGGTCGGCGTACAGCCCCGCGGCGTTGACCACTCGCTGCGCGCGCGCGGACCCTCGCGTGCTCTCGAGAGCGAAGCCCGCGGGCGACGGCTTGATCGAGGTCACCTCGGCGTGGGTGACCAACACCGCGTCGCGGTTGCACGCGTCGGCCAAGAGCGAGCGCGTCAGCTCGTGAACATCGACGATCCCGCTCTCTCGACACAACATCGCGGCGGCGCAGCGCGGGAGCGCGGGCTCGAGCCGCGCCACCGCGTCCGGCGAGATGAGCTCGCAGCCGCGCGCGCCGCTGCGGCGCGCGTTGTCGTGCAAGGCGTGCAGCGCCTCGACCGCCTCGGCCACACGAGCGGCGCCCGCCGGCACGATCACGAGCTTGCCGGTGCGCCGATGCGCGACCCTGTGCCGCTCCGCCCACGCGTACAGCATGGCCTGGCCCTGAATACAGGTGCGCGCTTTCCTCGAGCCTGGCGGGTAATAAAGGCCGCTGTGCACCACGCCGCTGTTGCGACTCGTGACCCCAGTCCCCTCACGGGCCGCGCGCTCGAGGAGCAAGACCGAACGCCCCGCGCGCGCGGCGGCTGACGCGACCGCGCAGCCGATCACGCCCGCGCCGATGATCGCAAGGTCAAAGGCCTCCTCCGACTCGCTCACGTCTACCGATGCTGTCGCCTCCCCACGGGGCGCGCAAGCCTGGTCGATCCTTCAGGTCGCGAAGCGCTGTCGATCCGCCCGCGGCCTTGCCGTACCATCATGTTGCTCTGCTCTCGGCTCGGCTCGAGCGCGCGCGCTGGTCGCTCGCCTCGCATAAAAACATGCGGATCAAGCTGTACACCTTCCAGGACGAGAACGCGTGGGAGACGGTCGAGACCCACTGGAACAGCCCGTTCTTCTTCTGGACCCGACGCGGCGTCCGCGTGACCCCGCCCGTGCCGCTGCGCGTCAAGGTGCTCGGCTCGGTGCTCGAGGAGTCCGACGAGGGCTGGATCAACATCGGCGGCGCCAGCTCCGTGCTCTTGCACGTCGTGCAGGCGCGAGGAAAACGCGGCGAGACGGTGCGCTTCGAATTCGGTCAAGAGATCACCGAAGACGAGGACCTGCAGGACGACCCGCGGTGAACCCCAGAATTGACCGCGGGGGCGTCACCCGACACCCCCGCGAGGTCACGAAGACCAGACGCTCGGGCTAGTTTGTGGTGCCCGAGCCGCCCTTCTTGTCTGGCTCTTGGTACCAGGCCAGCGGCTCGATCATGTCGAGCTGGTCAAAGTCGATCTTCACGCCCTTATCACTGAAGAACAGATCGTTGGCGACCAGCGGCGCGCGGCGCTGCGCGATGAACAGGATCGGCTCCGCAGCGCGCGTGTAGCCGAGCTGCACGATCGCGTTTCGAAGCCACCGACCCGTGTCCCCGAAGGTGAACTCACGCGTGAGCCGGTAAAAACCCTCGTGCGGGAGCTTGGTCAGCGTCTGTCCCCAGTTGAGGGAGGCCGGCGGGATATGAACCCCCGGCATCTGGAACCGCCACTGGTTGTTGAGGTTCTGGACCGGCAGGAGCACAGAGGCCGGCGCGAAATCACCGTCCGTCCGGATCAGCACGAGCTGATTCGGCGTGATCTGGGCTTCGTGTCCGGGCAGGTACTTGGTCGTTTTGTAGATCCCGGGCTGATACTGGAAAGCCATCGCGGCGAAGACTACAGGACCCAGGGGAGCCGGGGAAGGGCAGGAACAGCCGCTGACCCCGGTTTTGGCCCGACTTTTCGAGCGCGCGCTCGGCGAGATCCCGGGCGCGGCCACGCCCACGACGCGTGACTCACGCTCCCGCGCACAATCGCTTGAGGGTTCTCATGCACACACAGCGATGATGTCAGCGGTTGCCACGCGCGCGCCCGGTTGTGCTAGGAATGCCCGGTCACCGTGTCTGATTCCGTTATTGTCGTAAATGCCGACGGGCCCGAGACCCGGGTAGCCCTCATCGAGAATGGGATCTTGTCAGAGGTCTTCATGGAGCGCGAGCGCGAGCGCGGCACCGTGGGGAACGTCTACAAGGGCAAGGTTCTGCGCGTGCTCCCCGGCATGCAAGCCGCCTTCGTCGACATCGGCGAAGAGAAGGCCGCCTTCCTCTATGCGGGCGACATCGCGGTCCCCGGGAGCGGTGGCGACCGTGTAAGCGATGAGGACGGCCTACCGCGCCGCTCGGGAAAGCACGCCAACATTCAAGAGCTGGTCCGACCTGGGCAAGAGATCCTTGTTCAGGTCGTCAAAGACCCGATCTCGAGTAAGGGCGCGCGGATCACGTCTTACATCTCCCTACCAGGCCGCAACGTGGTCTTCATGCCCACCGTGAGCCACATCGGGATCTCGCGGAGGATCGGCAGCGAGCGTGAGCGCAAGCGCCTGCGCAAGCTCGTCGACCAGATGCGCCCGCCGGGCACCGGCTTCATCGTCCGCACGGTCGCCGAGAACGCGAGCAACGGGCAGGTTCGCGCGGGGATGGACTACCTCCTGCGGTGCTGGCGGAACATCAAGTTCAACGAGCGCATGCACCGGGCGCCGATCCTGCTGTATCGCGACCTCAACCTCATGCTCAGGGTCGTCCGCGACAACCTGACCCCGGAGCTCGACCGCGTCATCGTCGACGACCACGCGCAGCACGAGCGCCTGCAAAAATTCGTCCGCGCGTTCATGCCGGACTACGCCGACAAGATCGAGCTGTACAGCAGCCGTGAGCCGATCTTTGACGGCTACGGGATCGAGCAGGAGATCGACCGCGCGCTGGAGCGCAAGGTCCCGCTCAAGAGCGGTGGCTCGCTGGTCTTCGACCAGGGCGAGGCGCTCACCGCGATCGACGTCAACACCGGCAAATTCGTCGGCGCCAAGGGGAAGACCCTCGAGGAGACGATCACGCAGACCAACCTCGAGGCGGCCGAAGAGATCGCCGAGCAGCTGCGCCTGCGCAACCTCGGCGGCCTCATCATCATCGACTTCATCGACATGGATAAGGAGTCGAACCGGCGCAAGGTGTACCGCAAGCTGCAAGAGGCGCTGCGACGCGACCGAGCCAAAGCGCACATCACGAAGATCTCCGAGATGGGCCTCGTCGAGATGAGCCGCAAGCGCACGCGCGAGAGCCTGGGGCGAATGCTCGCGGAGCCCTGCTCGTACTGCAACGGCAAGGGCTACACCAAGAGCCCGAGCACCATGTGTTACGAGATCTTGCGCGAAATTCGCCGGGAGGCCCCGCACCTCAACGGAGACACGATCTTCGTGCATTCCAGCCCCTCGGTCGCTGAGCTGATGAACGGCCCAGAGATCGCCGCGGTTGATAATATGGTCAAGCGAATCCAGAAGGGGATCGACATCCAGGGCCGCCGCGACTTCCACGTCGAGCAGTTCAAGATCTCCAGCAAGACCAAGCGGCACTAGCGTCTACGTCGTGCGACGCCGACGCGCGGGCCCGAGAGGCGAACGACGATGGCAGACCGGCCCAAGCCGATCAACGAGCGACGCCGCGGAGAGCGATTTCCTGTCAACGCCGAATTCGCCGAGCTCGCGACCGGCACGCTGACCTTCGTCAGCAACGTCAGCGAGACCGGGGTGTTCGTCAACACGACCCACCGCGTCCCGGTCGGCACCCAGGTCGAGCTCAGCTTCACCGTGCTGCTCGATGACCCGGTCGTCATCACCGGGCCCGGAAAGGTCGTCTATCACTCCGACGAGCCCCGCGGCATGGGCGTGGAGTTCCAGGGTCTCAACCCCGCCATGGCCCTGCGGCTCGCCGATGTCGTCAGTCATCACCGCACGCGAGCGGTGCGCGGCGACGCCCAGTCGGCGGTCCGGACCCGTGACCTCACGCCGGACGAACTCGCGCAGCTCGAGCTCGAAGAGGAGCTCGTCGAGCCACCGGCCAGCGATCTCGGACCTGCCGAGGAGCCGGAATACATCGACCTCTAGTCCGCGTTGTCCGGATGAAGCGCCGACCTGCAGCGCGTTTGCATGCGGCGAAAAAAGGACGATAATTTAACCCGTGAGCGTCACGAAGCGGCTCTGGGATCTAGCCCGATCGAATCTAAGCGACTTCCGCTCCGCCTTTGACTCGGACCTGATGGACGGTCTGTCAGAGGAGGATCGGCGGGCCCTCGACGAAGAGCTCAAGAAGAACCAGACCGTCGGCGCCAAGGCCGGGCGAACCGCGCGGCGGGTCAAAGACGCCGCCGAGGAGGCCTGGGAGAAAGCCTACGAGAAAGCCAAGCAGCGCGGCGGACCGGGCGGCCCGAGCAGCGCCCCCTCCTCGGCCGAGCAGCGCCGGCGTTGGTACAAGACCTTGGAGCTCGAGCCCGGCGCCGACTTCGACGCGATCCGCAAGTCGTACCGGCGGCTGCTTCGCCAGTACCACCCCGACAAGTTCGCCCAGGACCCCGAGAAGTACCGCGCCGCCACCGAGGTCGCGCGCAACATCACCGAGGCCTACAACGGGCTCGCGGACCATCTCGGCGAGAAGTAATTCGTTCCGCGACGGAGCGAGAGACGCGGCCTCACGGCCGCGTTTTTGACTCCTCCGCACGCCTGGCGACGCGTCAAAAGCCCGTGACGGGATCCGAGATTTTGGGTATCCCTGCGCTCGACTTCGCCCGGCGCAGCCATGGCCACTCGAACCTCCCGCACACGCCCCCGTAACCGCAACCGCAACGGCGCTCGCGCCCGCGGCGGCAAGACCATGGCGCAGCGCGCCGATGTCCACGCGCTGTACGAGCGCGCGGTTCAAGACCCGCCCACCGACGTCAAGTTCTTCGCCAAGACCTACCGCAAGCTCCGCGGGCATGAGCCCCAGAGCATGCGCGAGGACTTCTGCGGGACGGCGGCGCTGAGCCTCGCCTGGGTCCGCGCCGGCGCCAACCGGACGGCGATCGGCGTCGACCTCTCCCGCGAGACCATGGACTGGGGGCTCACGCACCGGATCGAGCCCGCGGGGCCCAAGTACGCCGATCGCCTCGAGCTCCTCTGCGCCGATGTCCGTGAGCCCTCGAAGACCAAGGTCGACCTGACCTGCGCGCTCAACTTCTCCTACTGCACCTTCAAGACCCGCGCGGCGCTGGTCGAGTACTTCAGCGCGGTGCACAAGGGCCTCAATCGCGACGGCGTGTTCATCCTCGACCTCCTCGGCGGGACCGAGGCCATGGGCGAGGACATCACGGACAACGATCTCGGCGACTTCGTGTACCGATGGGAGCAGGCGCGCTTCAACATCATCACGCACGAGATCCGCTGCTACATCCACTTCCTGTTCCCGGACGGCTCCAAGCTCGAGCGCGCGTACACCTACGACTGGCGCCTGTGGACCGCGCCCGAGCTGCGAGAGCTGCTCCTCGAGGCAGGTTTTTCAAAAGTCCACTTCTTCTGGGAGAAGACCGATCGTGGGGGCGACGGCACCGGCGTGTTCTACGAGCCCTCCTACGTCGAGAACCAGGATCTGTGGTGGACGTTTATGGCGGCGGAGCGCTAGCCAGCCAACTGGAGTTGCACTCGTGGGACGAGAGAAGCGAAAGAACATGAAGGGTCGGAGATTCTCCAAACGCAAGACCGAGGCCGATCGCGCCAACCGCCACGACCTCTACCAAAAAGCGGTGCAGGCGCCCGAGGCCGACATCGAGTTCTTCAGCAAGGTCTTCGAGGAGCGCCGCGACCGCGCGCCGATGCGGATGCGCGAAGACTTCTGCGGCACCGCGTACTTCTCGACCGAGTGGTGCAAGAGCCATCCAGAGCGGACCGCGATCGGCGTCGACCTGAGCGCCGAGACCCTGCAGTGGGGGCGCGAGCACAACCTCGCGGCCGTCCCCGACGAGACCCGCGCGCGCATCGAGCTGATCGAGGGCGACGTCCGCGTCCAGCACGAGGAGCTCGCGCCGGCCGACATGACCTGCGCGATGAACTTCTCGTACTGCGTGTTTAAAACCCGCGCGGAGCTGCTCGAGTACTTCAAGGCCGCGCGCGCCGGCCTCGTCGAGGACGGCGTGTTCTTCTGCGAGCTCTACGGCGGCATGGAGGCGATCCAGCCGGTCCGAGACGAGCGCGAGGTCGAGGACTTCACCTACATCTGGGAGCAGAAGCTCTACAACCCGATCGACCACTCGACCCTCTGCTACATCCACTTCGAGTTCGAAGACGGCTCACGGATCAACAGGGCCTTCACCTACGACTGGCGGCTGTGGACGATCCCCGAGCTGCGCGAGCTGCTGCTCGAGGCGGGCTTCTCCTCCGCGCGCGTGTACTGGGAAGAGGTCGAGGACGAAGAGGACAGCGATCCCGACGACGACGAGCTCTCGGGCACCGGCGAGTACGTCGAGGTGACCGAGGTCGAGAACCAGGAGTCCTGGCTCGTCTACATCGCCGCCTTTGTGTAGCGGCCAGCGAGCGGCTCCGCTACGGCTCGAGCTGCTCGAGCCGTGACGGGTCGAGCGTCGCCACCAGATCAAACGCGCTCGTCTGCGTGACCCAAGCGCTGCGCATGTCACCCGGCGTCGCGGTCCCGTCGGTCACGATCACCTTGCCGTCGATCTGCGGCGCCTGCCCCTCGTGCCGCCCGTCGAGCAAGAACTCGCTCTCGGTGCTCTCGCCGTCGATCATGACCGTCAGCTCGCGACCGATCCAGCGCGCGTGCTCGGCCGCGCGGATGCCCTCCTGCAACGTCATGATCTCGGCCTGACGCGCCTGCGCGACCGCCTCGTCCACGCGACCCGGCTGCATCGCGGAGACCGTTCCCTCCTCGCGCGACCACGGGAACACGCCGAGATGATCGATCTCTCCCTCGGCCACGAAGTCACGCAGCCGCGCGAAGGCCTCGTCGGTCTCGCCGGGGTGCCCGACGAGCATGGTCGTGCGCAAGAAGATGTGCCCCGGTGCGGCCCGCAGCCGCGCGACCATGCGACGCACCACCTTCTCGGTGTAGCCCCGCCGCATGCGCTTGAGAACCTGGGTGTCGACGTGCTGGATCGGCACGTCGAGATAGGTCGCGATCCGCGGCTCGCTAGCGATCTGTCGGATCAGGCCGTCGGTCACCGTGGTCGGGAACGCGTAGTGGAGACGGATCCACTCGAGGCCGTCGATCTGCACCAAGCGCTCGAGCAGTGTTTCAAGCGTCGGTCGATCCGGTAGATCCGTGCCGTAGGTCGTGAGGTCCTGCGTCACCAAGCAGACCTCTCGAGTGCCGCCGGCAACGAGCTGCTCCACCTCGAGCGCCAAGCTCTCGACCGTGCGGCTGCGCTGGGGTCCGCGCAGCTTCGGGATGATGCAGAACGCGCACGGGCGGTCACAGCCCTCGCCGATCTTGACGTACGCGCTGTGCCGGCGGCCGGTGACCTGACGCGCGGTCGTGTGATCGTAGAGGTAGGAGCGGCGATCGAGCGCGCTCACGGCCAGACGCGGCGCGCCGCCTTGGAGCACCCGCGCGAGCCCCTGCATGTCCGCCGAGCCGAGGAAGTGGTCGACCTCCGGCATCTCCGCGGCGAGCTCGTCGGAGTACCGCTGACTCAGGCAGCCGGTGACGACGAGCTGCTTCGCGTGACCCGCGGCCGCGCCGGCCGCCTTGGCCTGCGCGAGCTCGAGGATCGCGTCAATCGACTCCTCCTTGGCCTCCTCGATAAAGCCGCAGGTGTTGACGACGAGCGTGTCAGCCTGCTCCGGGTCATCGACGAGCGCGTGCCCCCCCTGGCCTACGACGCCGAGCATGACCTCGGTGTCGACCTGGTTCTTTGGACATCCCAAAGAGACGAAGTAGACCTTGCGGGGTTTCGCGTTCGTGGGCCGTTGAAGCTGGACGAGCTGGGACATCACGGATCAACCGCGGGGCGCCCGACGGGGCGTCCCGGCGGCGCGAACAGAGCACGGATCATGGGCACGGTCAACCACGCCTCATCGCCCTCGAGCGAGTGTCCACAAGTTTCTCGAGTCATGTGAAACCTCGAGGTCCCGAGGTTGGTTTCGAAAAACCTACGCCGCCTTGACGGCGGCGCAGGGGCTCAAAAACAAGCGCGCTCGGCAGGACTTGAACCTGCGACACCTGGATTCGAAGTCCAGTGCTCTATCCGACTGAGCTACGAACGCACGGGCGCGCACAATATCAGGTTTGCCGCGCCCTGGGCGTCGCAATGCGCCGCGTCGCGCCGCGCCGATTCACCGCGCTGTACGCAACACGCGCACGCTTCCGTGCACATGGCGAGACGGGAGCCTATACTTCCGAAACACCGCGTCGCGCGATTTCAGAGCGTTTTCGCGGCTTTCTGAAGCGAAACCCGGAGTTTGTCCCCCATGATCAAGGCCCCCCTTCGGTTCCCCTCCAACGCGCGGGCGTGGCTCACCGGCGCGAGCGTCGTCGGCCTCGTCGCCGCCGGCGCCACCATCCACGGGCTGCACACCCACGAAGACAACGGGGTCTCCGCCGCCGAGCTCGAGGCGCCGACGCTCGCGCAAGCGCTCGCGCTCACCGGCGACGAACCAGCGACGACCGGCGCGCTCCTCCTCGACTTCGTAGAGCCCGAGGCCGGCGAGGGCGGGAGCGAGGCCGCGATCGCGGAGCTCGTTGCGACCCTCGGGCTCCCGGTCGAACCCGCGGGGGTCTACAGCGAGGGCGAGCACCTCTACCGCGTACACGGGACCCCGGAGTCGCTGGCGCTCGTCCAGGCGACGCTCGAGGGCAACGCGCTCGTCGAGGGGATGGAGCCCGAGCTGATCTACAGCGTCATCGCGCCGCAGGCGGTCGACGGCTGGGTCGCGCGGCCCAACTCCGAAGGCGACGCTGACGCGACCCCGGCGAGGCGGCAGCGCTTTGAGCCCAACGATGAGAAGTTCCACCTCCAGTGGCACATGGAGATGATCCGCTCGCCAGAGGCCTGGGCCGTGACTCGCGGTCAAGGCGTGACGGTCGCGGTGATCGACACCGGCGTGGCGTGGAGAGACGCCGACGGCGCCAAGCAGGTCCCCGACCTCGCGGGCACCGAGTTCCGCGACGGCAAGAGCTTCGTCCACGGGCTCCCGGACGGCCTCGATGATCACCTTCACGGGACCCACGTCGCCGGGACGATCGCCCAAACCACCGACAACGGGATCGGCGTGACCGGGGTCGCCTTCGACTCGACGATCATGCCGCTCAAGGTGCTGTCGGCCGACGGCCGAGGATCTGTCGCCGACATCGCCAACGCGATCCGCTTCGCCGCCGACCAGGGCGCCGAGGTCATCAACATGAGCCTCGGCGGGCCGCTGCCCTCGCGCATCATGGCCAAGGCGATCGAGTACGCGAACGACAAGGGGACCACCGTCGTCTGCGCGGCGGGTAACGAGTCAAAGTCACGGGTCGGCTACCCCGCCGGCAGCAAGGGCGCGATCGCGGTCGCGGCCGTCGACGCGGTCGGCAAGCGCACCTGGTACTCGAATTGGGGGAAGAAGCTCGACATCTCCGCGCCGGGCGGAGACACCCGCGCCGATCGAAACGGCGACGGGCACCCCGACGGCGTGCTGCAGAACACCATCCAGCTGCAGGACCCCACGCGCAATGACTATATGTGGCTGCAGGGCACCTCGATGGCCTCCCCGCACGCCGCCGGCGTCGCCGCGCTGATCGTCGCGCGCGGCGTCACCAACCCGGCCGAGGTCGAGCGGATCCTCAAAGAGACCGCCGTCCATCCGAACAACGTCGAGTGGGATAAGGAGTACGGCGCCGGGGTGATCGACGCGGCCGCAGCGGTCGACGCCGCGACCAGCGACTACCAGCCTGAGCGGCTCGCGCTGGGCGGCCTCCTCGGCCTCCTCGGCCTCGCGCTCACGGGCGCGGGATCGCTGGGCGCGGCGACCGTCGCCGCCCGCCGGCGTCGACTTCGCGACGGCGTCGGCCTGGTCGTCGGAGCAGGTCTCGCCGCGGGCGCGATCGGGATGACGCCGCTCGCGTATGGCCTCGCGGGCAGCTTGGGCGGAGTCGCGGCCGTCGGCTCGCCGCTGTGGCTCTCCGCCTTGCTGCCGCTCGTGCTCGTGCTCTCGCTGCTCGGGGTGAAGCCGCTGCGCGGCCTCCTCGCCGGCGTCTCCCTCGGCTACGCCGCGCTCCTGCTACACGGCGCGCTCGTTCTGCCGACGCTGATCGACGGCCTGCCCGGCGGCGCGTGTGTCGATCGCTTCTGGCTCGGGCTCAACGCCGCGATCGCGTTCTGGCTCGCGCAGCGCGTGTTCCGCCTGCTGCGAAAGTAGCGCGCCGGCGTACCTTGCGAAGCCGTCCCCCGGGGCGGCTTCGCGCATTTCGAACAACAAACACCACAAGCGCCCCCCACGCACCGAGTTACGCCATCTGCGCAGACGCAGAGAACAACGATTTTTTGGCGAACAAGTGAACTAGGAGCTCAAAGCCTTGTCTCGGTCTGGAAACCGTGGATAATGACCATAAGCCACTGAAAATGATTTTCAGTGGCGATATCACCCACGGAAAATCCGATGATCGTCTGTCTGTGTAAGGGCGTCTCGAGTCGAACCATCATCGACGAGATTCATCGCGGACACCGCACGCTTCGCCAGGTACGCGCGGCCTGCAAGGCAGGAACCGACTGCGGCGCGTGCACTCGACAGATCCGGCAGCTGATCGAGAAAGCCGGTCCCTCCGAGCGACCCAAGGGCTGAGCCGCAGCCCGGTTGAAGCAGACTCCACGCCGTCCGAATTTCGGGCGGCGTTTCGCTTTCTCCGCGCCAATTGAACACCGGTCGCGATTTCAGTTTCAACGCGGAGCGGCTCGCGGCGCAGAGCATCCTGAAAATGAAATTCTCGACGACGAGACGCGCTTCGGGATCGAGGCTCGCGCCGCGAACCTTGAATGATCGGGCGTGCTAGGTTGCCGTCGCGATGAAGGGTAACGACAAGATCATCGAGAAGCTCAATGAAGTCCTGACCGCCGAGCTGACGGCCATCAACCAGTACTTCATCCACGCCAAGATGTGCGCGAACTGGGGCTACGCGCGCCTCGCCGGCAAGATCCGCGCGGAGTCCATCGACGAGATGAAGCACGCCGACACGCTGATCGAGCGAATTCTCTACCTCGACGGGATCCCCAACCTGCAGCGCCTCTACAAGGTCAACGTCGGCGAGACCGTGAAGGAACAATTCGAGCTCGACCTCGAGCTTGAGAAAGTCGCTATCGCGCGCCTCAACGACGGCGTGGCGATGTGCCGTGAGCTCGGCGACAACGGCTCACGCGAGCTGCTCGAGCACATGCTCGTCTCCGAGGAGGAGCACGCCGACTGGCTCGAGACGCAGCTCGAGCTGATGAAGCAGGTCGGCGAGCAGAACTACATGGCCCAGCAGATCAACAGCTAGGGCTTTTGCTTCTTGCTCCCGGCGCTGGCGTCACCCTTGGTCGACGCCGGCGCCGTTTTCTCAACCGGCGCCGTTTTCTCAACCGGCGTCGCGATCGAGTCCGGCTTCGCCATGTCGACCGTGTTCGCGGCGCCGGGCTTCGTGAAGCGCTGATCGTCGATCGGGACGTTCATGTCGAAGCGCGTGATCGTCGAGCTGAACTTCGTGAGCTTCGCGTTCACCGTCTGCTTGTACGAGAGCGTGAGGCCGCCCTCGGACCGGTAGTCCTCGAAGGTGATGCGCACCGGCATCTTCCCGAGCGGGCTCACCTGATCGAAGCGCTGCGCGTGCGGCAGCTTGGTCTTGAGATCGATCTCGAAGACGACCGCGTGGTCCCCCTTCGTCCGCAGCTCGACCTCCGCGAGCTCGCGCCCCTCCGCCTGTTTGACGGCGATCGTCGTCGCGGACTTAAAGAAGCGCTCCCACTCGCAGGGCAAGCACACGCTCGTGCTCCAAGCGGTCTGGTCGGCCTCCTTGCCCGTGACGACGCGCATCCCGTTGATCGGGTCTTCGGACCAGATCTCGCCGCCGTGGCCGCCCATGCGCGTGTTGCCGAAGCCGGGCAGGAGCGTCTCGCCGTAGAAGTCGCCGCCCTTCCACCACATCTTCGCGGTGCCCTTGACGCCCAGCGAGCCCATGTCGACCTCGGCCTCGCTGTAGTAGCTCTTCATCGCTTCGAACTTGTCAGCGCCGCCGAGCGCCTCCACCGACTCGGCCAGCAGCTGGCTCGCGTCTGGGAGCGAGCTGTCGGGCTCGTTCGACGGCGAGGCCTCGCCGCCGCCCGCCGCCGCCGCGCCGCCGCGCTCAGCGACCTCGCCGTCGCCCGCGCCGTCGCACGCGGTCGAGAGCGCGAGCAGCGAGAGCGCCGCCGCGGCGCAGACCAACTTCTCTCGTCTGGAATTCAACCACTGGCAGCGCATCTGTTTACTCCGTGCTGGACGTCTCGGCGGGCTTCGAGCTCGCGCCCGAAGAAGGCTGTTTGGACAGGTGATCGATCGCGGCGCGCAGCACCGGGTCACGGCCCTCGACGAAGTCCGCGCGCGACTCGGGCGCGACGACATCAGGCGCAACACCTGTTCCTTCCGCCACGTTACCGCGAGAGCTGTGGTAGTCGCCGACGACGTACTGCAGCAGCGCGCCGCCGTCGAGGCGCTCGAGCAGCGAGGGCAGCGCGGCGCCGGCCGAGGGACGTGAGCCGATGATCGTCGCGCGCCCGAGGTCCCGCATCCCCGCGGCGAAGATCTCCGACGTGCTCGCCGTGCCCTCGTCGACGAGGATCACAATCGGCCCGGTGAAGGCGCGCGGGTTGCCGGCGACGTTGAACTCCTGCTCGAAGTCGCGGAACTTAAGCGTCCCGAGGCTCCCCGGCGTCTGGAGGAACTGGCGAGCGATCGGCACCGCCATCGCGCCGACTCCTCCAGGGTTGCCGCGAAGATCGATGACGAGCGCGGTCATCCCCTGCTCACGCAGCGCGGCGACGCGAGACTCGACCTCCTTGACCAGCGGGAGCATCCAGAAATTGAACGAGAGGTAGCCGACCTTGGTCCCCTCGATCATCCTCGAGCTCACACGCGTCGGCAGGTCACGAAGATTCCCGAGCGAGATGAGCTCGCCACTGGGGAGCACACACGCGACCGCGCGGGTCTGCGTCGCGCCGCTGTCCGCCGCCACGAAGGTGAGGGAGTGCTTATGACCCTCGGGGCCGTGGAGCGCGGCCTCGATCTTGTGGCTCACATGAAACGCGAGCTCGTCGGGCCGGCGCGCCTGAACCCGCGCGGCGTCGATCAACTCCGAGATCGGGCGCCCATCGATCGCCTTCAGCTCGGCGCCCCGCGGGACCTCAACGCGAGCGCCATCAACGGCGTTGTCAACGACGATCGGCGCGCCTTCGATCATTCGAATCTTGAGCGGGCACACCGCCGGGCCCGATACCGCGCTCGCGTCGTCGGCGTCGGCCTGCTCCGGCCCGATGACCTGAAAATGACTCTGACCGAGGCGTCCGAGCATCTCGTTGATCGACTCGTAGGCCGCGTCGCTCGTCGGCGCGTCGGCGACCCGCGCGCCGTACTCAAGACGCAGCGCGGGCCAGTCGAGGCAGTTCAACGTCGGGTCGAAATGTTTTTCAAGGACCGTCGTCCAGACCTGCTCGAAAACCGGGGCGTAGCTCGAGCTCGGCACTGGCGGCAGCGTGGACACGTCGAGCGAGCTCCAGTCGCGACACTGGCCGCTCTCGGACGCCACGCCGGCGTCCGGAGCCGCCGGCTCCGATATCGACTCGAGCGTTGGCTCGCTAGCCGGCTGCGTACAGGCTAGACAAAACAGCGACGCGAAGGCGCCGCTGATCACGAACACGCCGGAGCGCGTGTTTCGGCGAAAACACCGCGGCACCACGAGCCGCTACTCGTACGTGACGCGCTCGAGCGCGTTGAGGTCGAGAACCACGATCTCCTGGCGACTCAAGCTCAGTATGCCCTCACGCTGCATCCGGTTCAGCGCGCGCGAAATTTCCTCACGCACCGTGCCGAGCCGGGCCGCGACCGTGTTCATGTCGAGCTGGCGCGGGATCACACATGGCTTGCCCTGCTCCGCGCCGGCGCGAAGCGCCAAGGTCAACAGGAACGAGGCGAGCCGCCGCTCCACCGAGCGAAGGGAGAGATCGAGCACGAGGTCGATCAGCCGGTTTGCCCGGAAAGCCATATGGCGCATCAGCGCGAAGGCGAGCGGCACGGACTGACCGATGAGGTTGATGACGCGGTCCGACGCGAACCGCCACGCCTCTGAGTCGACCATCGCGAAGGCCGACGCGGCGCACTGCATGTCGTTGGGCATAAAGCCCTCGCCGATGAGCTTCCCCGGCTCGGCGAGATACAAGATTTGCTCACGGCCCTCGGGCGAGATCAAGCTCAACTTAAACTCCCCGCTCTTCACCACAAAAAGGCCCGGACCAGCCTCCCCGCGCCGAAAAACGGAGCGTTTACGCTTGACCTCGACGACTTCTGCGCTGCGGCAGAACTCCATCATCGTGTCGCTCGGGACGTCATTCCAGCCCCTGTAGCGCGTCAAGTATTGACGAATCTGTTCGGCTTCTGCGACCTCGATCGTCATGGCTCGCAGTGTAGCGGACTTGAGCGCGCCTGACTCCCCCGAACCTGGAGTGTGGGCATGCGGTAAACCCGCGGCACCGACACGCTTGCGAGAAACTTGTTGCCACCAATGTAGGTTTTAGACTCACCCACATGACCTCCGCGACCGCCTCCTTCCACACAACGCAACGGCCCTGGCGCGGACGCGAACGCCGCGTCAACCGACCGGCGGACATCCCCTCTGCGTTGGCCTGCGCATTTGATCACGCGGTCGCGCGCGCGGACCTTGATGTCCTGCTCGTCGCCGACGAGTTCGGAACCGTCGTCGCCAACAACACGACCCACCTCGATCTTCAAGAGCTCGCGGCGGTCACGCCGATCGTTGGGCGTGGACGCGCGCTGGCGACTGTTCGACGCCAGGGCCGTGAGCGCGAACTGAGCGTCCGTTCCATGCACGTGCTCGGCGAGACCCTCTACGTCGCGGCGCTCGGCGGGGACGACGCCCGTCATCGAGATCGCGAGGTCGTGAACTCGATCGCGGCGACGCGGCGCATCCTCCTCTCGTAATTCGGCTCCTGCGCCTTCGGCCAGCTTGCAGTCAGAGCTGGCAAACTGACTGACCAGCTGGCGTCAACTTGTCAGGTGAACTTGGCAGCGCTCTACGAGCGCTGCTCGCGCTTGTGCCACGCGCTGCTTCGAATTGTCGACGCGCCGCCACCATTCGTGTCGTCTCGTCACCAGCGATGCGGATGGCACGAGAGACATGACTTTTTGTTCAGGCACAATCGGCCATGGTCTTCCGCGCACCACGAAAAACAGCCCGTGTTGGGGACCACGGGCTGCTCGCTAGCCTGACGCCGGGGCGGGGGACCCTTCGGACAGCCAGGGAATGGGTTGTTCGAACTACGCGGAGCTATATATAGAAGATACGAAGCCGGTTCAGGCCGCGCGGCACGGTAGCTCAGGCTGAGAATTGCGGGCGAGTCGCTCGCGACGCTCGCGTTCACGCTTCATCTCGAGGAGCGCTTGCATGAACGGGGCGATGGTCGCGGCGGTGGAGAGGTTGCGGGCGAAGGCGAGGGAGCGGGTCGAGAACTGCATGGCACCCATTACGTTTGCAGTTCGCGTGCCAATCCTTACCCGCCCCGCCCAAAAACCTCAATTTCGCCGTAGCGCTTTGAATTCTAGCCGTATCAGTGATTTTAATGGTTGAGCGATCTCGCGCGAAGCACCACGTGGATGCCAACGTTTGTACCGCTGCCGGGACAGTGGTTGCCGGGCGAGCCGTCAGATGTGACGTCCGCGTCCCGATCGCAAAACGGGAGCCGCACACTCTCGTGTGCGCTCCCGTTTTTCGCACGTTCGCCGCACTGTGCGAACGGACAGCGTGGACGCCGCAGCTGTCAGCTTCGGCGTCTTCGTAATTTTAATTACGACGAGTACCCGCGCGCGACCTTGACGAGTTCACGAAGTTGCTTCGCGGACATCTGGGCCGTGATCGCGTGGATCTCCTCGAGGAGCTCGTCCTTCGCGGTCTTGCGACGCGACCGGGCTTTAAGGGAAGGCAGGAGCTCGTTCGGCTCGCAGCCGAAGGCGCCCGCGAGCAGGAGGAGCGACTCGATGCGCGGCGCCTTGTAGCCGAGCTCGAGCTTGTTGACCGTTGTAACTGTGAGTCCTGTGGCTTTGGCCAGCTCCTCAATGGTCATGTGGGGGCGCCATCCGGCCTCACCACGACGCTTTTTGCGGGACTTGGGGGGGGGCGTCGCCTGTCTCCACAGACGGATCTTGCGGCCGATCTCCTGCGCTACTTCACTCATCGAATGGTCTCCTCAGACAGGTCCGTCGAACGGTGACATGAGACACCATTCGAAGCGACGAGAACAGTCTGCAATTGACCAGAAAACCACGCAACCAGAAAACGAAATTAGTTGGATACGCAAGCAGAGCTCATGTGGCCTCGAGTACCCATCGATCTGTCCTAGAAGACACCGCGGACTCCGACCGATGGAAGCACGTACCGCAAGCTCTGCGCGTCACAGTTTGGCGGGTTGTAGAGCGTCGTCACACCGGAATCAGAGGTCATAACGCCAAGACTCGCATTCGTGTCGTCAGGCTGTACGCACGCCAAGACCTCACGCGAGTAGGTCGCGTTGATCACGTCGATGACCAGCTGCAAGTACCAGCTGCGGAAGTTCCAGTTGCGCTCGACCCTGAGGTCGAGCTGAAAAAACCCGGGTAAACGTTGTTGGTTGCGCGACGAGGCCAGCGCGTCCTCGACGTTCTGGTTCTCGAGGACAGCTGTGTACGGACGTCCTGTATTGAGGTGCAGGCGCCCGCCGAGATTCCACTTCTTGCCCAGTTTATAGCCCAGAACGACGTTAAGGATGTGCGTCTGATCCCAATTCGACGGAGCTGTCCCTCCGGTCGTGTAGTTGCGGACAGACCGCGAGAGCGTGTACGCGGCCCATCCGTACACGCGCATCCGCGGGTCGAGTCGCAGCATGGTCTCGAGGCCATAAGCAAATCCTGTTGTTTGGATTACAAAATCTTCAATTTCCGCCACATTGCCTTCGAGCGCCGACGCGAGCTCGTAGTCAAACAGGTTCGATAACCAGCCCAAGAAGACATCTTGGGAGAGGCGCAGCGTGTCGCCGATCTTGAATTCGTAACCTGTACTTCCTTGCAGGTTGCGCTGCAGGCCGAGGTCGAAGCCGAAGCTCTCGACGCCCGGCAGCGGGACCGGGAAGGAAGGTGGCTGATGGTACAGGCCAACGTTTTGGCGCAGCGCCCACCGCTCGCTCAGCTGCTCGCGAAAGAGCACGCGCGGGTCTACGCCGACGGCGTGCGACACGCTGCGCGCGCCGGGGAGCACGGCGGAGGGCCCGTCCTGCACGTAGAGGTCAGCGCGCGCGCCGGGCCGGATCTCAACCTTTCCTTTCCGCCAGATAAGCTCGGCGTACGCGCCGGTCGCTGAGACAAACCGGTCCCCAAGGACAGATGAAAAACTCTCGGTCGACTCCGCGCCGCCGGGCGCCGGCAGCCGCGCGCGGAAGACCTGAAACTCTTGGTCGAGGCCGAGGCCGATCTGCGTGTCGCCGCCGCGGCCGACGCGGCGGCGGAGGTCCACGCGCGGCGCGACCCGCCACTCGTCGCTCCCGCTGTCGCTCGCGCCGGTGCTCTCGAAGCCGAGCGCGAGGCTGTAATTTACGCTCCCGTTGTATATGTCCTGACGGACACGTTGCTGGATTCGGTGAAACGTGAACCGCAAGAAGGGATCATCCGCCCCTTTCTCGCCGACCTCGTCGAAGCTCCCGTAGACGAAGGCGGTGTAATTCGCGCGCTGACCGAGACGGTGGTCAAAGCGCGCCTGGTAGTCCCAGAACGAGATCCGCGCGGTCGACTGCAGCAGGGTCAGCAGCGCGCCGGTGTAGCCGTAACGACCCGCGAGCGTAAGCGAGCCGCGCGCCGGCCCGCCGCGACATCGCGCGGCGTCGGGCTCCTCCCCGCCGGCGCGAGCTCGACGCCGACACCCGGGCGGCTTCCTGCGATTGAGCGGGATCTCGACGAGTCCGCCGGCGTCGGTGAGGCGGATGTCAAATTCACCGCGCACGCGATCGCGACGCGCCGGCCGAGTCCGCCCCTCGATCATCCCGCTCGCGTAGCGCCCAAGACGAACCGGCGCGCCGCTCGGGTAGAAGTCGACCGAGTCGATGAAGTAGGGGTGAATGACCGCCGGCCCGACCGCGACGTGGAACAGCAGCGGCACGCGCACGCCGTCAAGGTAGTAGCCGGTGTTGCCGGGCGCGGCGCCGCGGACGACGACGTACGGGAGGAAGCCGGCGAGCTGAGACGCGCCCGGGAGGCTCTGGACCACGCGGAAGGGATCGCCGAAGCTGCCCGGCGTCGCGTACAGCTCGTCGCCCGTGAGCCGTGTGCTCGAGACCGCGACCTCACGCTCCTGGCGAACCGTGGTGTGGTACCGACCGACGCGCTCATCCCGCCCCATACGAAACTCAAAGCTGGCGTCCTCATCATCAGCGAGCTCAACACGCACCGAGAGGTCGTCGTACCCCGGGGCGCGAATCAACAAGGCGTGATCGCCCGGCGCGAGCCAGAGCTCGAAGCGCCCGTCGCCGTCCGTCTCGACCACGTCGCCGTCCGCCTGGATCACGCGCGCCCCCGCGACGTGATCGCGGCTGCCGAGCTGAAGGATCTGCCCGCGCAGGCGAGCGCGGCCAGTCGCCGGATCTTCGCTGTCAGACTCAGCGGGTTGTTCGCGCTCCCCGTCCGGCGTGACCGCCAGCGGAGGGCCTCCATCCTCGGGCGCGAGCGGTTGGCGGTGGCTCGGGCCCGCCGCCGGAACCGCGCTCGCCAACAACAGCGCGACCGTGAAAGGCGAAGCGCACAGCACCAGCCCAAGCATAGCGGACGCGGGCCACGCGAACGCGCGGTGAAGAGCCGCTACGAGCTCTCGCTACGAGCTCTCGCGCGCGCTCGAGTCGACTCGCTCATCGGCGCGCCCCTGCGACTCGATCACGACTGGAGAGCGACGGCCTGGCAATCGGGTTCGCTCCGAGGTCGAAGGGCCCGACGAGCGCCTCGCCCGCGCGGGCGCGGCGGAGTCCCGCGCGCTCTCGCTACGCCGAACAGGCGGCGCCGGTCGCTCACCCCGCGAGCGCGTCGGCGCCTCCACGTACTCGCCGAGCACACGCGCGCTCGCCTCGTCGAGCGCCGGTCTGAGGCGCGCGCGTGTTCCTTCGATCAGCTGGTTCGCCTCGGGCGTGCGCCCGATGTGATCGATGTGCTGCGCGAAGGTCCGCGGTCCCAGCTTCACGGTGAACGCCACCCAGATCACGCCCGCGAGGAACGCGATACTCAGGAATGCGCGGAGCGGTCGGGCCTCCATGGCGGTCTCGGTGAGCGCGGACCGCCGACAGCTCTGGCGACGCGCGTCACGACACCCGAGGATCGTACGACCCCGCGCGCGCAGCAACTTTCTCGAGTTTTTGGGCGCCGCGCTCGCGCGACCTGATCAGGCCTCGCCGAGACCAGCGGCGACCCGCGCCGCCTCCTGGATCGCGCGCGCGATCACGGAGCGAATCCGGCCGTCCTCCATGGTCAGGAGGCCCGCGATCGTGCAGCCCGCCGGGGTCGTGACCTGGTCCTTGAGCGCGGCCGGGTGCATGGTGGTGTCGAGCACCATGCGCGCGGCGCCTTCGCAGACGCGGGCGGCGATGCGCAGCGCGACGTCCCGCGGCAGCCCCATCATGACGCCGCCGTCCGCCATTGCCTCGAGCATCACGTAGGCGAAGGCCGGCCCGCTGCCGTTGAGGCTCGTGACCGCGTCCATGAGCTTGTCCTCCAGCTCGATACAGTCTCCGACGGCGCCGAAGATCGTCCGCGCGTGCTCGATCTGGATGTCTTCAACGCCGGGTCCGCGCGCGAGCACCGTCATCCCAGCGCCGATCAGCGACGGCGTGTTGGGCATCGCTCGGATCACGCTGGTCTCTGGGAGCCAGCGGGTGAGCTGGGCGACGGTGACGCCCGCGGCGATACTGATCACGAGCTTCCCCCCGAGCGCCTGCGCCAGCGGGGTCGCGTCGAGCATCTTGTTCAGCCGCTGCGGCTTGAGCGTCAGCAACACGACCGCTGCAGCGCGCGCGGCCGCGGTGTTGTCGGTGGTGGCCTCAACACCCAGCTCAGCCCTGAGCTGCTCCGCGACCTCCCGACGACGCGTCGTGACGATGAGGTCCCGCGCCTCCGCCACCCCGGAGCGCAGCAGACCAGCGGCGATCGCCCTGCCCATCGTCCCGCACCCGAGAACCGCCAGCTTATAGCCCAGGCTCGCCATGATGGAGCCCTTACCACAGGCCCCGGCTGGGCTCCACGCCGACGATCCCGACTGGAATACACGCCCGATGCGAACGGTGTATCCTCCGCGGCCATGGATCTCCCTCGTCCCCGGAGCGCGCTCGCGGCGCTAATCACCGCGCTCCTTCTGCTCGCCTGCCGGCCGAAGATCGGGGACGAGTGTCTGCGGAGCATCGACTGCAGTCAGCAAGGCGAGCGCAGCTGCGACCTGTCCTACCGAATCGACGACGAAGGCTTCGCCGATCCCGAGGGGCAGGGCGAGTGCACGATCGAGGGCTGCGCCGAGGGCTCCTGTCCCAATGAGGCTGTGTGTGTCCGGATCTACGGCGTGCAGTTTTTGAGCGTCGCCTGCGATCCAGAGCTCGAGGACCAGCCCCCGGAGGGCGTCAGCGCGGCGCAGATCCAGGACGCGTGCTGCGAAGCGCTCCCCGGCCCGTGCACCAACGAGGACGTAAAGAGCTGCGTCTGCGGCGACGAGATGGACCCCGACGACCCGCTGGTTCAGCAGTGCTGCGCCGACGGCGTGACGTGGTCGCAAGCGTGCGCGCGAATCGCCGTGCAAAACGATTGCACCGACATCTGTCCGCGTGACGACTGCCTGCCGACCGAGCGCTGCCTCGACGAGGGGCTGTGCGCCGACGCCAGCACCACGCGCACCTCGTGCCGCCGCTCGTGTAAAGACGACGCCGACTGCCGCGATGGGTACCTCTGCCGGCTGACGGGCGCCGGTGGTGTCTACGCGGTCCCCAGCGTCGACGATCCGACCGAGCGACGCCAAGAGTCGATCTGCGTACCGCGCGGATTCTGAGCGCCCCGCAGCGCGAGCCGGCTGGCCTCCGGGTCAGCTGGTCTGAATGACGTCCGCGCGTCGTCACGGCCGAGCTCGTATCGCTCGGTAATTCAACCGCAATTCGAATGGCGTGAGTCCTGCTCTACCCGCGCCCATGTCATACCGAACCATTCGAATCGGTCTGGTCGCGGCCGTGATGGCGAGCGCGCTCGGGCTCGGCTCCAATCACGCCAACGCGGCGACCAAGGCCGCAGTCAACGCGCCGATCCAGCGCTCGCTACCCGCGAGCATGATGGCGATCCAGCTCGAGGGGACGATCAACATCAACACGGCGAACCAGGAGCAGCTCGAGCTGCTGCCGGGCGTCGGCCCGTCGACCGCGAAGAAGATCCTCGCCTACCGCGAGAAGCACCCGTTCAAGGAAGTGATCCACATCATGCGGATCAAGGGCATCGGCCGAAAGACGTTCCAGAAGCTCAAGCCGTTCTTGAGCGTCAAGGGTCCGACGACCCTGCGCGTGGCCGACGGCTCGTAGCACCACGAGTCCAAACCAGCCAAACTGAAGGCCCGCGCTCGGGAGGCCGAGCGCGGGCCTTCGAACGTCCGGTGAAGCGTTCCATATCGAGCCCCGCGTCGTGGAGAGTTACGCGGCAGGCTGCTACGGTTGCTCACCGTGTCTGGTCTCGTCACACGTCGTGGTTTCGGAGCAGCTGTCAGCATGGGGATCGTGGCGCTCGCGGGCTGCCGCCCGAGGGCGACGAAACCACCGTACGCCAGGGGCTCGGCGCCCTCGGTCGCCGAGCTGGTCGCCGCGACTCGCCCGCGCATCTCGGCCCTGCAGGTGCCCTCGGCGAAGGTCCGATTTAATCGCTCGATCGCGGGCAACCTGATGATGATCGCCCAGGCGCCGACCCGGTTCACGGGCCAGGTCCACGTCGCCGGGAAGGAGCTGATGTCGCTCGCCTTCCACGAGCGCGGCTACACCCTGCGCAACGTCTCCGATCGCGGCGACCTCCCGGTCGGCTTCTACACGGGCACACAGACCCGATGCGCGATCGAGCCGTTGATCGGGAGCGCGCTCGCGCCTGACGAGTTTGTCCAGGTCGTGCTTGGAGGAATCCCCGAGTTCCCGTCCGCGCAGCGCAATCCAGTCGAGATCGTTGAGCAGCTGTGGGACGGCGAACACCAGGTTGAGGTGCTGCGCCTGAGAAACGGGAGCTACCTGCGAGAGATCGGCTTCACCTGGTTCGCTAACAGCTGGTGGCCAACGCGCGCCGCCCAGTGGCGAGGCGCGGGCGACCCCGCGAGGCTGATGTGGTCGCTCGAGCACGAGGACTTGCACACGGTCGGTGGCGCCGTGCTCCCCAAGCGCACCAAGATCTCGCGCCCCGGCGCGACGGATCGGGACACCGTCACGATCTCGTACCGCAAGCAGGTCCCGAACCCCCCGCTCCCCGACGCGAGCGCGGGCGCGACCGAGGCCGACACCGGTGACGAGGGCTGGGACGACGACGGCTGGGGCGACGACGAAGGCGAGTGGGAGGGCGAGGAGGGCGAAGAGAGCAGGGAAGACGCTTCGCCGACGCCGGCGAAACCGACGACACCAACGCCGAGACCTGCCGCCGCCGTCCCCGCGCTCTTCGTGCTGACGGGCGACGATCTGCCGAGTCGCGGTGACCTCTGCGCGCGCGTGTAGCCGCGACGACGAGCGTGGTTTCAAAAAAATCGCGACCCGCGACGCCGTGAAGGCGTCGTGGGCCGCGACGGTCAGGACTTCATCTGCAGCGGCTTGGTTTTACGTTGAGGCTATCGGCGTGTGTGTGGCTGCAGATCTCGATTGGAACTCTTTTAGTTGGCCGAGGGTGGCGACCCGCGACACCGCGCGAGCGTCGCGGGTCACCACTCTTTTCTAGTTAGGAACAGTCCACAGCGGCTGGTTTTTACGTTGAGGCTGTCGGCGAGTGTGTCGCTGTGGACGTGGTTTGGAACTCTTCCGCGGCTGCGGGCGCGTGTGACGTGATGACTGATGACTGATGTCGAGAGCGGTCGAGAGCGGCGACCCACGACGCCACGCGGGCGTCGCGGGCCGCCAATTTTTTGAAGAGAGATCCACAGCGGCTTGGTCTTACGTTGAGGTTTCGGCTTGCGTGTTGCTGTGGATGTCTGCTTGGACATGTAGCCCGCGGCGGCGTGGCTTTTACGTGGTTTGATCTGCGTTGGAGAATCGCCGCGGGTCTCGGATATAGCGATCTAGCTAGCTCGTATCGCTATCTGGTCTAAATACGTGAGTACGAGAGACACCAACCATCGTCATTGAGATCTGTTTGAGAGGGTGGAGAGAGGGGTGGAGAGCGTCCGGCGGCTGCAGGGGCTCCGGGCGCGGGCGTGACCCGGTTTCTTTGTTCTTGAAAAATTGAGTCACGCTCGGGGCCGAGGCCGCTGCAGCGCGCGCTCAGACGCGCGTCCACATCGTCGTGAGCGCCGCCATCTCGCCCTGCACGAGCGCCTCGAGCTGGGGCTTCGCGCCGCGGCAGTGAAGATTCCGGCGGCGGATGTCGAGCACGGCCATCTGCGTCCCGGGCGGCGCCTGGTCGCCGAGGCTCATCTCCATGAGCTTCGTGACGATGCCGGCGTACTTGTGCGAGAGCCGGCGCTCTTTAAAATACAGCTTGACCATCGTCGGCCGGCCATCGATGCGCAGCCCGAGCTCGGGGTTAATGCTCATCGAGAGCGGCCCGAGCTGCAGCACGTCCCAGCCCGGCTCGAACCAGTCCATCCGCTTTCGCCCCCACCAGCCGAGGTAGGCCCGCGAGAGGTCCTCGAAGTGGCGGCGTCGACGATCGACGCTCCAGTCCCAGGCCCCCGCGACGCACGCCGAGACGTGCGGCTTACCGAGCTGCTCGGCGTGCGCGCGGATCATCGCCTCGCGCAGCGGCCGATAGAAATCTCGGAGCGTGTTGTACTCGCCGCGATGCTTGAGCTGGCGAACCAAGGTGAGCTTCGGCATCCCCGAGCGGGTGACAAAATCGACGAAATCCGTCAACGAGATCTTCATGGGCGCTGGCAATCCCCATCCCTCACTGCTGTGACGAGTTTTCTAGAAGGAGGCCTTCGAGCGACGCTCGGGGGCGGCCTCCTCGGTACATGAATGTTGTAGCGCGGGCGGTTGATCTCGAGGGGATCAAGTCAAGAAATCGACGAGCGCGGGCGGTTCGAAAAAGTCCCTTCGGACAGAGGCGATCGGTGGACGTCCGCGATCATCAGCGCGTCGACGTCCGCGTCCTGGCGCGTATTCAAGCGACTCTGTGCGTATTTGGGCGCTTGATCCCGATCGGATCAAGCGCCGAGGCGCGTGCGTGTGCACGCGCTTTTTGGAAGGTCGGCTCGGGGCGCAGCTGTCTGCTGGAACAGGCGCGCGCGGCCCCGATGTATATAGAAGGAAAGCGCCACCGGGCGCTCGAGCTCCGCGGCGCGGACGCGATCGCCCGCGCGGTCGATTCCCTCGATCGCGACAGCGCGGCGAGGGCTCGGAGCGCTCGACGGATCGTTCACGCGCTCGCCGCCTGTGGTGAAAGTCCGCGTGTCGTCCCGCGCAGGAGTCTTCGCTGCTGGCGAGGCGGCGAAACGAAGTTGTACCAAGTGAGGCGGCGCGTGGACTTTCACCACAGGCGGCTAGCGAACGCTGAAGCGCGACGGCTCGACGCGGACGGGCAGGGCGTGGTCGACCGGGCGCACGAGCACCTCGTGATCGCCGGCGGAGAGCTCGAGCTGGGCGCGAAACGGCCAGGCGGAGCGCGCGACGACCTCGCCGTCGAGCACGAACTCGACCTCGCCGAGGTCACGCGCGCCGGTGATCGCCCCGTCCGCGCGCAGCTCCCCGTCGAAGCGCGCGCGCACGTCGACGACCTGGTCGCCCTCGACCCCGCGCGCGCCGAGGTTGAAGACGCTGCCGTAGGCCGGGGTCTCGACGCGCAGCGTGGGCACGAGCTGGTCGGCGGCGCGCTCGCAGCCGACGGTCCACGAGCGGGGGAACCAGGCCGTCCCGTGGGGATCGGGGCCCTCGCCGTTGGGCGCGTGGATCAGCAGCCACTCCTCGTACTCGGGCGGGAACACGACCACGCGCTCTTTTCCGCCGGGGTCGCAGCGAAGCCGCTCTCGCCCCCCGACGCGCTCGCGCTTGACGTGGTGATGGAGCTCGCAGGTCTCGTCCACGCTGTGCGTAGCGATCAGCATGCGCTGCACGTGCTCGTCGCAGGCCGGGCCCGCGCGCTTGCCCGAGAGCGGGCAGACGTCGGCGCTGACGAGCAGCTCGGCGTCCCACAGCGGGCGTCGACCCTCGACGTCCTCCATGGCGCGACGCATCGCCGCGGTCATCAGCCCGCCCGCGCCGGTCGCCCCGGTGAGGCGCACGGTCGCGGAGCCGTCGGCGTTGCCGACCCACACGGCGACGGTGCGCTCGCGCGTATAGCCGATCGACCAGGTGTCGCGGTGCCCCGAGGACGTGCCGGTCTTGACCGCGATCGGGTAGGGCAGCGTGAACGGCCCGCGACCGTGGAGCCCGCGGACGCGCGCGAGGGGGTCGGAGAGCACCTCGCTGATCTGGGCGGCGACGGCGGGCTCGAAGACGGTGGTCGGCTCGACGGGCGCGTCATCGCTATCGGGCGCGGTGAGCCGAGGTGGGAGGTACTGCCCCCCGCGCGCGAGCGCGGCGTAGGCGGCCGCGAGCTCGAGCAGCCGGACCTCGCCGCTGCCCAGCGCGAGCGCGAGGCCGTAGTGCGTCGCGGGCTGATCGAGGCTCACGAAGCCGAGCTGGCCCTGCAGCAGCTCGAGCAGCTCGCCGGACTCGAGCTCGGCGGCGAGCCGCACGGCGGGGATGTTGAGCGATCCGGCCAGCGCCTCGCGGGCGCTGATCGGCCCCTCGAAGGTCCGGCTGTAGTTGGCGGGGGTGTAGGTGGTGCCGTGGGCCTCGGTGAAGCGCGTAGGGACATCCGCGAGCGCCTCGGCGGCCGTGTGACCGCGGGCGAAGGCGGCGGCGTAGACGAAGGGCTTGAGCGTCGAGCCGGGCTGGCGCAGGGCGTGGACCATGTCGACCTGCCCGGAGATCGCGGGGTCGTGGAAGTCGGCGCTGCCGATGTAGGCGAGGACCTCGGCGGTGTCGTTGTCGAGCACGACGACCGCGGCGTCGCTGACCCCGAGGCTCGCGAGCTCGGCGACGTGCGTGCGCGTGAGGCCCTCGATGTCGCGCTGGAGGTCGAGGTCGAGGGTCGTCTTCGTTGTTGTCCCTCGGGACAGCTGACCGGCGGCGCGCAGGCGCTCGACGAGATGCGGGGCGTGGAAGGGGTGCGAGAGCGGCTCGAGCTCGATCGGCTCGGCGAGCGCGCGCGTCAGCTCGTGCTCGTCGATGTGCCCCTCTTGGTGCATCGCGCTGAGCAAGGCACGCTGGCGCAGCAGCACGCGATCGAGATGGCGATAGGGGTCGAGGTAGGAGGGCGCGCGCGGGAGCACGGCCAAGAGCGCCGCCTGGGCCCAGCTCAGCTCACTCGGTGCGACGCCGAAGTAGCCGCGCGCGGCGGCCTCGGGCCCCATGAGCCCGTGCCCGTAGGGCAAGCGATTGAAGTAGGCGACGAGGATCTCGTCCTTCTCGAGCACGCCCTCGAGGTTCTGGGCGCGCGCGGCCTCGCTGAGCTTGTCGCCGACGCCGCGGTCGCGCGGCTTGGCGTGACCGTCGAGCAGCTTGACGAGCTGCTGCGTGATCGTGCTGGCCCCGGAGACGAGCCGCCGGTGCCGGATGTTCTGGCCCATCGCGCGGGCGATGGCGCGGCGGTCGATGCCGTCGTGCTCGTAGAACTCGCTGTCCTCGCTCGTCAGCGTGGCCTGCAGCAGGCGCGCGCCGAGGTCGTCCTTGCCCACGACGCGCCCGCGAAAGCCCTCTCCCGAGGGCTGCTCACGCAGCAGGCGACCCTCGCGGTCGACGACCTGATCGCTGAGGTGCCAGGGCTCCTCGAGCGCGCCCGAGGGTTCGCCCGAGGCGTCTCGGAACAGGTTCCAGCCGCCGCAGGTCGCGACGCCGACGAGGCCCACGGCCCCGAGGCCGAGGAGCGCGCGCTTGAGTAGGAGCCGTCTCCGCTTCATGTGCCCGATCTACGCGCCGCGGCGCGCCGGCATTCTCCGCGCCGGCGCGGCGCGTGGAGCCCGTTACTTCTTGACGATGACCTCGCCGCCCTCGCTGTAGGACTGGCTGTCGGCGACGTACATGAACTCGCCCATGGCCGGCGGCAGCGCGAACTTGCCGGGCGTCGAGGCCCGCACGAGGTAGGTGGCGAGCGCGCGCTCGCCCCACACGCGGTCGAAGTAGACGTGCACCCGATCGTCGCGCAGCTCGATGTAGCTCGCGTCGTTGGAGCCCCAGCGCAGCCAGCGAGCGAAGGGGTGCTCGTCGGTCAGCTCGGGCGCGCGGGCGACCGTCCACAGGTCCGTCTGGACCGGCTCGAAGCCGGCGGGCAGGCGGTCGGTGAGCGCGAGGTACGACATCCGCGAGCGCTCGAGGTCGTCGGGCAGGTTGGCGAGCAGCGCGACGCGGATCATCTGCCCCGGCTTCACGTCGGCGAGGTTGATGGGCGCGCCCTTCGGGTCGGTGTAGAGGCGGTAGACATCGGGCCCGAGGCGGGCGCTGGTCGCCTGCCAGCTCCCGGCGTCCTTGAGGCTTCGGGTCCAGGCCGCGTCGATCATGAACGCGATCGCCGACTTGCTGTCGCTGCGCAGCACGAGGTTGGCGTCTTTGCCCGCGAGCTCGCGGATCGGGATCGCGTACTCGAAGCTGCCCGAGCCGATCTCCTTGCTCGGGGTCAGCTCCTTGCCGTCGAGCTTGACGGTGAACGTGGCGCCGTCGGCCGGGTTGTCGACGAGCTGCTCGGCCATCGCCATCAGCGAGTAGGCGGTGGACTGGGTGGTGTAGCCGCCGATCTGCTCGGAGAGGCGCTGGAACAGCACCGGGCGCAGCTTGGCCGACTTGTGCAGGCGGCCGATGGCGATGAGCGCCTGGGCCTTCGAGCGCACCGGCGAGCCGTAGTAGTAGAAGTCGTCGTAGCCTGGCTTCTCGAGCAGCTTCCCGTCGGCGTCGAACTTGCTCTCCAAGTCCTCCATCAGCTGCTTGACGCGATCGCGCTGGCCGTCGAGGGAGTTGAGCGCGATCGCGAGGCTCGCCAGGCCGAACACGCCCTGCTTCTCGCGGGTGTCGTAGAGCGAGTCCGCGGCGCTCTGCGGCAGGACGTCGAGCTCCGCGAGGCTCTGGGCGATCGCGGCCCGGACCTCGGGCTCGCGCCCGCTCTCGGTGACCTCGTCGTCGAGGTAGTCGCGCATGCCCTCGAGCAGGCCCTTGGGCAGCTCGATGCCGGCCTGCTTGGCGGCGATCACGGCCCGGATCGCGTAGGCGGTGCCGTAGACGTTGGGCGAGCTTCCACCTGGCCAGTAGGCCAGGCCGCCGCTGGGCGTCTTCATGCTCTCGTAGCGCTCGAGGCCGGCCTTGATGCGCTTGTCGAGCTCGGCCTGGCTCATGCCCGTGTAGCCGATCCGCGGGAGGATGTCGCGGGCCGCCAAAAGCGGCAGCGTCGACGAGGTGGTCTGCTCGACGCAGCCGTGGGGGTAGTCGAGCAGGTAGCTGAGGCGCGCGCCGAGCTCGGGCCAGAGGTGCTGGCCGACGCGCACCGTGACCGCCTCGCGGCCGAGCTTGCCGGCCATGACCCCGGCGGGGACCTTGAGCTGCACGCGCTGCTCGCCGACGAAGGCGGCGTCGAGCCGCGGGTGCTCGATCACGCCGGGCTGCTGAACCGGGACGGTGACGACCACGCGATCGCGCACGGCGTCCTTGCCGTCGCGGACCGAGAAGTCCAGCTCGAGCGGACCGACGGCGGAGGCGGTGAAGGGGAAGTTGACGCGCTGGCGGCTCTCGGGCGCCACGGTGATCCGCTGCTCCTCGCGGCCCATCATCACGCGGGCGGTCAGCGGCGAGGTGTCGTTGTTGTGCAGCATGGCCGCGGCCTCGACGCGGTCGCCGACGGCGGCGAAGCGCGGGACGACCGGGATCATCATGACCGGCTTGCGCACGTAGAAGCCGTGCTCCTCCGAGGCGCCCTTGCCCTCGCGGTCGAGCGCGACCGCCATCACGCGGAAGCGCGTGAGGTTGTCCGGCAGGGTGAACTGCACGCGCGCCTTGCCGTTGCGATCGGTGCGCACGTCGGGTCGCCACAGCGCCGTCTTGACGAACTTCTTCCGCGCGTTCTCGACGTTGCCCTCGCCGGCGTCGCCGTCCCCGGCGGCCTTGTTGAGGCGCAGGAAGGCGGCGAGCGCCTCGCGGGTGTCCTCGGCTTCGAACTTCAGCGGCTGGCCCGGGCGCATCTTCGTCACCGGATCGGGCGCGTGGTGGTTGGTCATCCGCAGGACGCCCTCGTCGACCACCGCCAGCGCGATCTCGCCGCCGTCGACGCCGCTGCCGTGGTCCTGCAGCGAGAGGTCGATGGTCACGGTCTCGCCGGGCTCGTAGGCCTCCTTGTCGGTCTTGATGCCGAGCGAGAGGCGCGCGTCGTCCATCGAGACGGGGATGCGCACGGCGCCGACCTTCCAGTCGACGCGGTCGTCGCCCTCGGTGTCCTTGGGCAGCACCGTCACGGTCGCGTGCACGTGCGGCGCGTAGGCGGCCTTGATCGGCACGTCGAGGAAGGCGGCCGCGTCGTTGACGGTCAGCGACTGGTGCGCGACGAGGCCACCTTGCTCGAGGGTCATGATGACGGTCGCGGCCGGGTAGGGGTTGCGGACCAGCAGCTTGGCGACGTCGCCGGGCTGGTAGCGCGGCTTGTCGGTGGTGATGTCGAGCGTGCGACCCTTGGTCGGGAACAGCGCGCGCGTCGAGCCGCCGCCCCAGACCCAGGTCGAGCGCGCGCCGCCGTCGCGGCCGTTGACCGAGGTGATGATGTCGTAGTCGCCGGTCTGCGGCGGTGTCAGCTCACAGGTCACAGCGTCGCGCGCGCTGGTCACGGTGCAGCTGTCGACCTGCGTGCGCGTGGCGTGCCACTCGTAGCGCACGCCGCCGCCGTCGCGTCGCTTGGTGTACTTCCACCTGACGCGCTCGAGCCGGGCCGAGACCTGCACGTCGGCGACGGGCTCGCCCTTTTGGTTCGCGACGCCCAGGCCGACGATCAGCGGCTTGCTCACCGGCGACCAGCTCGAGGCGAGCTTGAGCCCGGCGTAGTACTTCGAAGGGTGAATCACGACGCGCCCGCGCCCGGCGATGTGACGGTAGGAGGCGTCGGTCACGTCGGCCTCGAGGGTGAAGGCCTGGGGCCCCGCGTCGCCGACGTCGACTTTTTGATCGATGACGAGCGTCCCGTCGGCGGCGAGCTTGCCGCGCCCAGAGCGACTCCAGCGCTCCTCGTCGTCATCCTCGTACCACCAGTCGTCGCGCCGATCGTCGAACGCGAGGCCGGCGTCGGACAGCCGACCCGACGGGAGCTTCGCGGGCGCGCGGTTCAAGGTCCACTCGACGTCGGCGCCGTCCATCGGCGCGCCGAACAGGTACTTGCCGAGCACGGTCGCGCGCATGGCCTTCGAGCCCTTCGCGGAGGCGTCGACGTCGACGGTGAAGCGCGGCGGCTCGAACTCGGAGATCTGCACGAAGGTGTCGGCGAGCTCCTCGCCGCCGCCATCCTCCATGAGCTCGAAGGAGATCCGATGACGCCCGACCCGACCCTCGAGCTTGCTCTCGAAGTCGACCGCGACGCTGCCCATATCGTTGGTCACGGCGTTGAAGCCCTCGAGCTCATCGTCCATCGGGCCGAAGACGGTGACCTTGACGGGCGTGGAGGGGATCGGCGTGTAGCGCTCGCCGACCTTGCGACGCGCGGTCGCCTTGATGTGCACGGTCGCGCCGGGCCGGTAGATGCCGCGGTCGGTCATGACGAGGCCGCGGCGGTCGCCGGTCTTGATCGGCTCCCCGGCGGTCATGCTGGGGAACAAGCTGCGCCCGCGGGTGCGGCGAGAGCTGGGTGAGATCGTCGCGGAGGTCCCCCCGCCGGTGATGTCGAGGACCGCGCGCTCGAGCCGATCCATGCCGACGGGCAGCACGGCGACGCCGTTGGCGTCGGTGACCGGCGAGCCGCTGATCGCCTCGCCGTTGAGGGTGAAGGAGGCCCCGGGGACCGGCGCGCCGTTGGCCATGCGCGCGACGTGGACCACCGTCGCGTCGGGGACGCTGTGGGTGTGGACCGCGAGCGTCTGGCTGTCGCCCGGGGTGAGCAGGGCGATCGGCGTGCGCCCGGCCCGGCTCCAGCTCGGGTACTCGGTCTCCTTGGAGCCGAAGGCTGCGCCGTCGATCTTGAGCGCGACCAAGTAGTTGCTGCCGGGGTTGAGGTGGCTGAGCAGGTCGACCTCGGTCTTGACGAACTCGTCGCGCTTGACCGCCGGCATGAACGGGATCCGGACCTTCGGCGACTCCGAGGGCTTGGTGTGGCGCCGCGCGTGCTCGCGGGCTTTCTTCATCGCGTCGGGATCGCCGGGCGTGACCGGCCAGACCTCGAGCGAGGCGCGGACGACGTTGCGCGTCGTGACCGCGAACGCGCGCGAGCTGGTCTCGTCGAGCACGAGCGAGCCCTCGGGCATCGACGCGCTCGCGGTCTGCGGGAGCGTGACGACCGTGAAGCTGACCGGCTCTTTCTGGGTGTTGCCGTAGGCGTCGCGCAGGCCGGCGATCTTGATCGTGTAGTTGCTGGAGGGCTTGAAGCCGCCCGAGATCCGCACGCTGCCCGAGCTGTCCCAGTACCCGCTCGACCACACGCGCAGGTTGGGCACCGGCGGGCTCACGCGGACCGCGGCCTTGAGCGCGCCCGCGCCCATCGAGATCCGGTTGTTGAACTCGACCTCGATGTCGCGGCCGCTCATGGTCAGCTTCGCGGCCTTCCACTCGCAGGTGTTGTTGTAGCCGTAGCCGCACTTCACGTTGGTGCGCTCGAGCGTGGGCGCGACCGAGAAGTCGTGGACGGTCGACTCGCGCTCCTGGAACAGCTGGCGCTCGGCGTCCCAGGCGACCAGCTCGTAGTCCTCGCCGGCCTCGAGCGGGGTCTTGGACTTGGCGATCACGACGTGTCGACGATCGATCTTGACGCCCTGGAAGGTCGAGCTGCTCGGGTGCGTGAGGGTGACATCGACGAGCGTGTTGTCCTCCTTGCGCAGCTTGACGAGCTCCTCGGCTTTCTTGAGGTTGACCGGCTGATCGAAGACGACGCCGAGCTCCGCGCCCGCGCCGACCTTGGAGCCGCTGTGCGGCCGCATGATCACGACGCGCGGGCTGCCCTGCTTGGGGATGTACGAGAGCACCTTGCCGGCCATCGGGATCCGCGGCTCGGCGCTGAAGGTGCCGGACCACGCTTCCTTCATGGTCTCGCCCGGCGTCAGCTCGGGCTCGACCTTCTCGCCGTCCTCGCCGGTCGGCGCGCGGTTGTCCGCGTTGGCGTCCTGCTTGATCGGCGTCGGCGCGCTCTCGACCCCGTTTACGGTGACCGTGTACTTGGTGTCCGGATCAAAGGGCTTCTTGGCCGTGAACTCGAGGACATATTCGGAGGTCCAGCGCGCCTTGCCCTCGACCGCCGGCGTGATCGTCAGCGTGCCGTCGGTCGCCGGCACCGGCTTGTTCTTGCGCATCTTCTTGGGCAGCTTGACGCGCCGGTTGAAGGTCACGTGGAAGGTCTGGCCGTAGACCGTGAACTCGCCCTCGCCCGCGGCCTTGGGGTAGCGAACGCCGAAGGGCTCCTCGGGCTTGGCGGGCTCTGCGGCCTTGCTCCCGTCGGGCAGCGTCAACGCGGGCCGCTGCCCGCGGCTCTCGGCCGGCGGCGGGAACACGAGCGTGTCGATGTGATCCGGGATCGTGTGAACGACGATGCTCTCGGAGACGGGGACGTCCGGGTCTTCGTCGGGGAGCGTCTGCCCGGTCGGGGTCGCGACGGGCTGGCACGCGGCGGCGCTGAGGCCCGCGAGCGCGAGCGCGAGCGCGGAGCCCCGCGCGAAGTGTCGGCGGCCGCGAGACGCGAGCGTCGCGGCGAACGTGGGGCAAAAGCTTCCAGAGGCGGGGGGCCGAGATCGATTGATCATTGCTGTCCTGTCTTGGCCTGGAGATGGCGCGACGAGTGCTTCGGGGGCGCGACGCGGGGAGCGATAGGGTGCAGAGGATCGAGGGCTGTCGCGGTTGTGAGCTCAACGCGCGGAGGACCGCGTGGCTTCCACACCGCGCTCGAGTCGCGCTGCGGTTCTAGGCTCGGCGCTCGGCGCCCGCGTACTCGAGGCACCATCGCCGACTCGTGCGTTGATTGATTCGATGGATAACGCGGCTATCGGTCGCGTTATTTTCGTCGATTCACCGGTTTTGTGACCAGCGTTGATGCCCGGGGCGCAACGACTGCGGTGAGCTCCGGCCCGCGGCCCCGCGCTGGCGCCCGCGATCGCGCGGCGCGTCGCGGCGGTCAAGCGGTGTTCACGAGATGGTCAAGAACGCCCGGGCTGCTGACGCCGGCCGACGAGGAAGTACGTGCAGAGGGCGCCTTTGCCCTTCACGTGGATGATGCCGCGGCGCTGGAACGAGAACCGGTAGCGCAGGCGCTTGTAGGTCTCCTCGGTGACCTGGATCGAATTCGCGATCCCGTGCGACTCCATGCGGCTGGCGATGTTCACGGTGTCGCCCCACAGATCGTAAGCGAACTTCCGCGTGCCGATGATCCCGGCGGTCACGGGCCCGCAGTTCATCCCGACGCGGATACGCACGCCGTGATTCCGCTTGGCGTTAAATCGATCCATCACCGCGAGCATATCGAGCGCCATCTCGGCGACCGCCTCGGCGTGATCCTCGCGCGGCGTCGGAATTCCGCCCGCGGCCATGTACTCGTCACCGATGGTCTTGATCTTCTCTAGCCCGTGCTTGTCGACGAGCAGATCGAACATCGAGAAGATCTTGTTGAGCATCGCGACCAGCTCGCCCGGTGATGACTGCTCGGACATCCGCGTGAAGCCGACGAGATCCGCGAACAGCACGGTGACGTCGGGGAAGCTGTCGGCGATCGTCCGCTGACCGGCCTTGAGCCGCTTGGCGATCGGCTTCGGGAGGATGTTGAGGAGCAGCTGGTCCGAGCGCTCCTGCTCGCTGCGGAGGCGCTTGATGTACGCGCGCTCGCGATCTCGCAGCTTCTTCTTCTCGAGGCACGCGCCGATCCGCGCGCGCAGGATGACCGGGTCGAAGGGCTTTGGGAGGTAGTCCTCGGCGCCGAGCTCGATGCAGCGGACCACGGTGTTGAGCTCGTCGAGCGCCGAGATCATGATGACCGGGATCCCGCGCAGGCGATCGTCGGCGTGCAGGCGCTCGAGCACCTCGTAGCCGTCCATCTCCGGCATCATCACGTCGAGCAGGATCAGGTCGAACTCGTCGCCCCGCAGCATCTCGAGGGCCAGTCGACCGTTCTCCGCGACCTTGACCTCGTGACCGTCGCGCTCGAGACGACGCGAGAGCATGTTGCGGTTCAGCTCGTTGTCATCGACGACGAGCACGCGCCCCCGATCGACCGAGCGCTGCCGCGGCGACTTCTGCGTCGCGGCCGTGGGGCTCGCCCCGCTCGGCGCCGTGCGGGTCCGCTTCCCGCTGGGGCGCTTGTCGGCCGTCGCCTTGTCGATATAGCCGTTGCCGACCAGCTCCTCGAAGCGCTTGATCGACGTGTAGATCTTGTCGAGGTCCTTGACGCGCTCCTCGGCGGAGTCCTGCTCCCGCGCGAGCTTTCGCAGCCGGTCGACGTTCTGCAGCAGATGGCTGAGGGGGAACAGAAGGTCGTGATTGACCCGCTCCGGGCTCGGGATCGGCGAGTTGCGGTCGAGCATGTCGTCGACGACCCCGAGCAGCTGCTTGGCGTCCCTGAGGACCGTGCTCATGTTGGAGCCGAAGAACTCGTCGCCGAGATCCTCGGCGTCCTCGATCAGCATCTCGCTGTAGCCGATGATCAGGTTGAACGGCGTGCGAAGGTCATGACGGTACTTGGAGCTGCTCGAGCGCTTTGGTTTCGACGCGCTCGCGGCCGGCGTTGACTCTGGAGCTGAGGTCGACTCCGGGCCTGGTGTTGGCTCCGGCTCCGGCTCCGGCTCCGGCGTTGATGTTGACGTTGATGTTGACGTTGATGTTGACGTTGACGTCGGCTCCGGCGCTACCTCGGCCTCCGAGCCGGCGAGTCGCGAAGCTGACTCGTCGGACGGCTCGGGAGACGACGAGGGATCATCCTCGTCCGCTTGACCCTCGGCCCCTTCGCCCTCGGGCTCGATCAAGCTCCCCGCGAAGATATCTTCTTCGTCATCGCCCTCGCGCCCGTCGCTGGCGTCGCCAACCGCAGGCGCTGACGCCAGCTCGTCACCCGACTGCGGGCGCCGCTCGTCCTCTGGTTGCGTATCGGCGTTGTCGTTGGACATGAGGGGGGACGAGGAGCTCGAGGGCGGGCGGCGGAGACTGGAGTGACGTGGAGGCTGAGAGCTGGCCAGGTTGTCAGACGATCGATCGTACGGACACGAGAGTGGAGCCGTCGCCGCCTCGGAGGTGGCGGCCAAGTGTTTCGCGCCGGCCCAGTAGTGAGGGGGATCACGAGAGCCGCGCTTCCGTATTGTAGCCAATCGAAGCCGCAGGAGAATGCCGTTCAAGCTGAAACAGGAGCGCTTGCCGAGGACCCGGATGGTCGGACTCGACCGCCGATCTGTACTTGTCGCGATGCCGGCAACGCGCTCGCAACTGCGACACGTCACGGTCGCACCGCGACGCTCGTGGGCGAGCCTCGGCGCGCGAGGCGAAACACCTCAAACCGGGGCAGTGACCACCAAAATAACAGGGTTGCAGACGCACGTTTGTGCCCGCGCGACAACGACCGCTCGCCTTTGCCCTTCGGCGCCGCGCAAGGAGACGTACAGGTAGGACCTGCGTTCACTCGCGCTCACAGCGCCCCGAGCCGCTCGGAACCCGTTCGCGCACCTCCGCCAACGAAGGCGATCCACCGCGGATCCACCGCAGATCCACAACCCCGACGGCGCAGGAGTGCGCTTGCGACCCCTGCATGATCACGCACCGAGCTCGACGACCGGGTCAGCGACGCGAGCTCCTCCGCCGCTTCGCCTCCTCCTCGCCCGCCTCCCGCGCGAGCGCGAGTTTGGCGAGGAAGGCGTCGGCCATCGACTCGATCTTCTCGACGGTGAGGCTCTCCTCGGTGCTGATGTCGTAGCGCTCGACCGAGTCCGGGAGCTCCTCGAGGAAGCGGCTCGGCAACCGCTTGATCTGGCGCCCGCGCTCGACACGAGAGGTCGCGCGGGTCAGGAACAGTCGGTCTCGCGCCCGGGTGATCCCGACGTAGAAGAGCCGCCGCTCCTCCTCGACGTCGCCCGCGATCGCGTCGCTGATGCGCGGCGCGTCGACCCGCTTGTGCGGCATGATCCCCTCCTCGCAGCCGATGATGAAGACCACCGGCCACTCGAGGCCCTTGGCGCTGTGCATCGTCGCGAGCGTGATCTGCCCGCGCCCGCTGGACTCATCATCTGACTTTTTGTCCTTGTCGCGATCGATCGCCATCGAGCCGAAGAATTCGTTCCAGCGCGGCCGCTTCGACCGCGACTTCTTCTTTGACTCGCGCGCGCGCTGCTCAAAGCGCTCGACGCTGCCGAGCAGCCGCTCGACGTCGGACCAGCGGTGCGCGGCCGCCTCGGCTGAGCCGACCTCCCGCATCACGTGGTCGCGCAGCGCGATGCGATCGAGCAGCTCGCGCAGCGCGAGCCCGGCGGAGCCCGAGGCGTGCATGCGCGACTGCGCGAAGCGAATTAATTCTGAGAAGCGCTGCAGGCCAGTCCTGGCGCGCCCGGTGATGCCCTCGACGCGCTCGGCGTTGTGAATCGCGTCCATCAGGGAGATCCGGCGCACGCTCGCGTGCGCGAGCAGGCGCTCCAGCGTCTTGGCGCCGATGCCCCGCGACGGCACGTTCATGGCGCGCCGCACCGCGATCTCGTCCGAGGGGTAGATCATCGTCTTGAGGTACGCGAGCGCGTCCTTGACCTGCTTCTTGTCGTACATCGCCTGGCCGCCGAGCACCCGGTACGCGAGGCCGTGCTCCTGCAGGCGCTCCTCGACCGCGCGGGCCTGCCGCGTCGAGCGATAGAGCACCGCGATCGCGTGCCCCGGCACCCCCTCCTCTTTGATCAGGCGGCGGATCCGGCTCGTGACCCAGTTGGTCTCCTGCGGGCCGTCCTCGGCGAGCACCTCGGTGACCGGCTCGCCGCCGCCGCGCTGCGGCAGCAGCACCTTGTCGTGGCGGCCCTGGTTGTTGACGATCACCGAATTCGCGCACTCGAGGATCGGCGCGCGTGAGCGGTAGTTCTCCTCGAGCTTGATCGTGCGAGCTGAGGGAAAGTACATGTCGAAGCCGAGGATGTTGGCGACCTTGGCGCCGCGCCACCCGTAGATCGCCTGGTCGTCGTCGCCGACGACGCAGAGGTTCTGACGCGCGCCGACCAGCTCGCGCAGGACTTCGAACTGCGCCTTGTTCGTGTCCTGGTACTCGTCGACCAGCACGTGCGAGAAGCGGCCCTGCCAGTGCTCGCGCGCCGACTCGCTGTCCCGCAGGGTCCGCGCGATCCGGCACACGAGGTCGTCGAAGTCGACCGCGCCGAGGCTCGCGAGGCGCTCCTCGTAGGGGCCGTAGACCTCGGCCGCGATCTCGTCGTAGTCGCTCTCGATCCGCATGGGGTCCGTGGCCTGCGCGGGCGTAATAAAGTCGTTCTTCCACAGCGAGATCCGCTGGACGATCGCGCCGGGGTCGAAGCGCCGGTCGGCGCCCGCGTAGTGGATGCCCTCGTCGCGCAGGATCGATCGGATCATCCCGTAGACATCGCCCTGATCGAGGATCGAGAATTTTTTCGGGACGCCGAAGTCAGCCGGGCGCGCGCGCATCATCCGAACGCCGAGGCTGTGGAATGTCCCCATGAACAGCTCGCGCGCGCGCTTGCCCACCATCTTCTCGAGGCGCTCGCGCATCTCGTCGGCGGCCTTGTTCGTGAAGCTCAGCGCGACGATCGACTCGGGCCGGATCCCGCGCTCGAGCATGAACGCGATCCGGTGCGTGATGACCCGCGTCTTGCCGGAGCCGGCGCCGGCCAGCACGAGCAGTGGACCCTCGATACAGCACACCGCCGCGCGCTGGCTCTCATTCAACCCGCTGAGATCCATCGTCCCTATCCCCGGCTCGACCTGCGCTCGATCCGGTGCGGGTTGTACGGCGTCGCGACTCGCGCCGCAAGCACGGGAACGCCGCCGACACCGAGTACACTCTGCGCGTGTCCCTCGAGATCGTTCAGGTCGAGGTCGGCCTGATTCAGAATTTTTGTGAGATCATCGCGTGTCCAGTCAGTAAGCAAGCCGCGCTCGTCGATCCCGCGTTTGAGGTCGACCGGCTGCTGCGGATCAGCCGCGAGCGCGGCTGGCGAGTCACGCGGATCTTGATCACGCACTCGCACGAGGATCACGTCGCCGGGCTCGCCGAGGCCGTCGAGGCGACCGGCGCGCGCGTCCACTGCCACCCGCGCGAGCTCGCCGAGCTACGCCGGCTATGCGGAGATGAGCACGAGCACGAGCACAAGCTCGAGGCGCTCGCGGACGGCGCGCGAATCTCGATCGGCTCCGGAGTGGTCGAGGCCATCCACGCTCCGGGTCACAGCCCAGGCTGCGTGTGCTGGTACCTCCCAGAGCCGGGCGCGCTGATCACTGGCGATGTGCTCTACGTCGGGAGCTGCGGATCCGTCTCTGATCCAAAGGCCATGTTTGAGACGCTGCAGCGCCGGATCGCCAACCTCCCCGAGTGGACGCGGATCTACCCCGGGCATGACTACGGCTCGCGACCTACCAGCACGCTCGGGTGGGAGTTGGTCCACAACCGCGCGCTCGCGGCCGCCAGCCTCGCGGAGTTTTGCGCATACAAGAACATCCGCCCGCCCGCCTGATGCCTCGAGCGAGCGAGTGCGAAACCGCGCTGAATGCATCGATCTATCGGGGCTGGGGCGCGGGCTGGGTCGCGGTCGCGGGCTGGGTCGCGGGCGCTGGCTGAGCGGGCTGGGTCGCGGGCGATGGCGCTGGCGCTGGCGCTGGCTGAGTCGCGGGCGCTAGCGCTGGCGCGGGCTGAGGCGCGGGCGCTGGCTGGGCGGGCTGAATCGGGTGCGGCGCTGGTGCGGGATACGAGGAGGCCGGCGCCGCGGTCGGGGCCGGCGCCGCGTTGGACCGCGGAGGGGTCGATTTGCCCGGGATCGCGTCAAAGCTGACGTTGAGACCCGCCATAAAAGAGATCTGCGTGGTGCCGCCGGTGGTCTCGACTCGCTCCGTCGAGCGCTCGACCTTTGGACCGACGACGAGCCCGCCCCAAAGCTCGATCGCGACGCGTGACCGGGCGTAGAGCCGAGCGCCCGCGCTGAACATGCCCGCGTGGTAACCGAGCTCGACCTTTGAATTGCTGAGGCTGTCGAACGGCGACCGGTAGAGGTTGTTGCCGAAGCCGAGCGTCGCCAGGTACTCGGCGCGCAAAAACACCCGTCGGCCATGCAGCGCGAGCCCGGCTCCGGGGATCGCCATGCCGCTGTAGACACCATCCGCGCCCCGCACGTTGCCGACCAACACCCCCCGCAGCTGGGCGTACAGCGGACCGATTAGCTGACCGCGCAGCTCTACGTTGAGCCCGACGCCGAGCAGGTTGCCGGTGTTCTCGCAGTAGATGCTCGGGCCGTTCGGTCGACAATCCTCTTCGCCGCTGATGTGCGGACCTACAACCGGCCCGGCGGCGACAATAAGTCGAGGCTTCGCTGGTTTCTCGTCGGCGGGCGGTTTTTTGGAAGGCCTGCTGGAGGCCCCGCTCGCAGCGGGCGCTGCCCAGACGTCCCCCACGGTCCCAAGGCCCAGCAACCCACCGACAAGCAGCGCGAGCTTGCGCGCGCGACGGCTCCGGAGCGAACGCGAGACCATGGCTCAATGTTGCACGCGCCCTGTCTCGGGCGCTAGTCGCTGAACCGACCCAATGTGCGGAATTCTCGACTCTGGGGGTGCAACCTGAAACAAACCACACGTGGGCGACGAACCCGGGTCAAGCCCATCGCGGAGGGCGGCGTTAGCGGCGGATGAAATCGCCCGTCGAGAGCCGCGCGGCGGCACGCCTTGCGCGACGCCATCGTTCGTAGTTTTCTTTCCCGCAGCAACGAACCGTTTTTTGTGATGTTCGGCTCCTCACTGCTCCCAGCACTCGTCTTGTTATCCGCTCAGCCGGCGCCCGCGCCCGAAGCGACACCCACCGTGAGCGCGGCCGCGACACCGGCGGCCTCGAGCTCGACCACGGCGGGTCTGCGGGTCGGCATCACGCAGTACGACGGCGCGAGCGTCTCCGACGCGATGACGCAGCGCATCCGAACGATGGGCGAAGAGGTCTATCGCCAAAACGGCGTCGCGCACGGCGACGAGAGCAGCCCGGTGATCGTCGAGATCACCGTCGGACCCCACGGCGAAGAGGGCTACGCGTCGAACATCGTGGTGCGCAAGCATCAACAAGAGATCGCGGGGACGCGGCGCGACAACATCGTGTGCGAGCTGTGTACCGAGAGCGAGCTGCTCGCCCAGCTGCAGGGCAACCTCCAGGAGATCATGCCCGCGGTCCAGCAGGCGGCCAACGAGGACGAGGCGCCGGTCGACGAGGCGCCCGTCGTCGAGGGTCCGCAGCCGGGACCCGAGCAGCCCATGACCGAGCCGACCAAGCCGGGGCTGAGCAACCTCGCCAAGGCCGGGATCGCGACCTTCGTCGTCGGCGCGGTGGCGGTCGGGATCGGCGCCGGCGTGTTCGTCAACGGCACGCAGTCGGGCGGCGATAACTCGACGCCAGGCGCGATCGTCACAGGAATCGGCGCCGCGTTCGCTGTCACGGGCGCCGCGCTCCTGATCGTCGATCAGTCGCGGACCAATAAGCGTCGCCGCGCCGCGTTCGCCCCGAGCTACGACGGGCGCACCGTCGGGGTCGCGCTCGCCGGACGCTTTTAAGAAGAAGAAGAAGAAGCTCTTAATTTGCCGATGATTGGCAGCTCGTGGCCTGGTCGCGTGACCGGTCGAGTTTTTGTGTTTTTCTAACGCGGGCGCTCGGAGTACAACTCCGAAGACGCTCATGTCGTTTCGTCTCCGTTTCCGCCGCCCGAGTCGACCCCCGGAGGACGAGGACGCGAGCGCGACGCCCGAGCCCGAGACCGCCAAGGAGCAGGTCGAGCGCTACCGGCTGCTCGCGGAGATCGGCCGCGGCAGCGTCGGCACGGTCTACGCGGCGCACGATCCTGAGCTCGATCGCCAGATCGCGCTTAAGCTCGTGCCCCGCGCGTCGATTCGGCCCGACCCAGAAGGGCGGGCCGACGCGGAGACCTCCGAGCAGCTCGTCCACGAGGCGCGGGTCATGGCCCGGCTCTCGCATCCAAACATCGTCCCGATCTACGACGTCGGGACGACCCCGCGCGATGTCTACATCGCGATGGAGCTCGTCGACGGCCTGACGCTCACGGACTGGCTCGAGCAGACGCCGCGATCGTGGCGCGAGGTCCTCAACGTCTACCTACAAGCCGGCCGCGGGCTCGCGGCCGCCCACGCCGCTGGGATCGTGCACCGCGACTTTAAGCCGCAGAACGTGCTGATCGGCCGTGACCACCGCGTCCGCGTCCTCGACTTCGGCCTCTCGCGGATCGGCCCAGCGAAGCGCCGCGCGGCTGGTGAAGACGTGGTCTCTGGGACACCTCGTTACATGGCGCCCGAGCAGCTCCGCAGCGAGCCCTGTGACGCGCGCGCCGATCAGTTCAGCTTCTGCGTCGCGCTCTACGAGGCGCTCTACCGGCAGCGTCCGTTCACGGGCACGACCCTGTTCGCGATCGCCGATCAAGTGCTGGACGGGAACGTGCGCCCGCCGCCCGCAGACACGCGCGTCCCGGGCTGGATCTATCAGCACGTCCGACGCGGCCTCAACGTAGAGCCCGAGAGCCGCCACCCAGACATGCGCTCGCTGCTCGCCTCGATCGTGTTCACGGCCCGCGTCATGTGGGGCTAGGCCTGAAACGCGCGATGGGACGTCCGTCACGCGAGCATCGGGCCGCAGCTTAACGCGTGGGTTGGAGGCGAGCGCGGGTCAACGGCCGCCGCGGTTGAGCACGGTCGCGGCGAGGTCGACGATCAGCTCGAGGTCCTGCGCGCGCGCGCGGTGAGCGAGGGTGACCAAGCGGGCCTTGAGCGCGCTCTCCTGCGAGCCCGCGATCACGCCGCCCGCGTCGGGCATAACGCTCGAGAGCGAGACGCCGAGGGCGTCAGCGATCCGCAGGAGCGTGCGCAGACCGGGGCTCGTGTAGCGACCGTTCTCCAAGCGAGACACCATGTCCGTGGCGACCCCGGCGAGATCCGCGACGGCCTGCTGCGTCATGCCGCGCTCCTCTCGCAGCGCGCGGATGCGCTGGCCCAACGCGGTCATGTAGCGGCGCTCTCGCTCGCCGCGTTCGTCTGTTGGGCGTCGCGCTCGCCCTCGCTCTGGCCGCGTCGCCATCGAGTCACGTGCTCCGCCGCCGCCTGCTTCCGGCTTTTTTCTTGGTCTTCTTCTTGCCGGCCTTTTTCTTGGTCTTCTTCTTGCCGACCGTCGCCTCCGACTCGCTTGAAGAAGAAGAAGAAGAAGAAGAAGAAGAAGAAGAAGAAGAAGAAGAAGGCGCGCCGAACTCGAGCTTTCGAAGCTCGAGCACCCGGATCCGGTCGCGCACCTTGGCCGCTTCCTCGTAGCGCAGCTCCTCCGCGAACCCGCGCATCTCGGCCTTGAGCGCGTCGATCCTCGGCTGCAGCTCCTCCTGCAAGAGCTCCATGTCCAGGACCTCGCGGACCCCGACCGGCGTCGCGTCCTCGCTCTTACGCCCCCGCTTCGAAGACCGATCGCTCGCGCCGTGATCCGGATCGTCATCACGACGAATTGGGTTGAGCGCCGCTCGGGTGCTGCGCGGCACGATCCCGTGCTCTTTGTTGTACTCGATCTGCACGTCGCGGCGCCGCTGGGTCTCATCGATGCACGCGCGCATGCTCTTGGTCACGCGATCGGCGTACATGATCACGTGCCCGTTGACGTTGCGCGCCGCTCGTCCGCAGACCTGGATCAAGCTGCGAGCGTTGCGTAAAAAGCCCTCTTTGTCGGCGTCGAGGATCGCGACCAGCGAGACCTCCGGCATGTCGAGGCCCTCGCGCAGGAGGTTGATCCCGACCAGCACGTCGAACTCCCCCTGCCGGAGGCCGCGGACCAGCGCGACGCGCTCGATGGTGTCGATGTCGGCGTGCAGATACCGAACGCGCACGCCGAGATCGGCGTAGTACTCCGTCAGATCCTCGGCCATGCGCTTGGTCAGGGTCGTGACCAGCACCCGCTCTTCGTTATCGACCCGCGCCTTGATCTCATCGAGCAGGTCGTCGACCTGATTGGCGATCGGGCGCACGTCGATCTCGGGATCGACGAGGCCGGTCGGACGGATGATCTGCTCGACCAGCACGCCCTGGGTCTTCTCGACCTCGTAGTCGCCGGGCGTCGCGCTCATGAACACGACCTGACCGACCCGCTGCTCCCACTCGGGGAATTTGAGCGGGCGGTTATCGAGCGCCGAGGGCAGGCGGAAGCCGTACTCGACGAGCGTCGACTTGCGGCTGCGGTCGCCCTTATACATGGCGCCGATCTGCGGGATCATCTGGTGCGACTCGTCGACGACCACCAAGAAGTCGTCTGGAAAATAGTCGAGCAGGGTCGGCGGCGGCTCCCCGGGGTTACGACCGGTCATGTGCCGCGAGTAGTTCTCGATGCCGTTGCAAAAGCCCATCTCCTCGAGCATCTCGATGTCGAACATCGAGCGCTGCTCGAGCCGCTGGGCCTCGACGAGCTTGGCCTGCGCGCGCAGGGCCTGGAGTCGCGCCTGCAGCTCGTCCTGGATGTTGCGGATCGCGGCCCGCATGGTCTCGCCCGGCGTCACGTAGTGACTCGCCGGGAAGATCGTCACGCGGCTCATCGAGCCGCGGACCTTGCCGCGCAGCGGATCGATCTCGCGGATCGACTCGACCTCATCACCAAAGAACTCGATCCGGACCGCGGTGTCGTCCTCGTAGGCCGGGAACACCTCGACGACATCGCCGCGCACCCGGAACGTGCCGCGGTGGAAGTCCATGTCGTTTCGGTCATATCGAATCTCGACCAGGCGACGCAGCAGGTCGTCGCGATCGAGCTCGTCGCCGACGGCGATCGGCGCGACCATGTCGTAGTAGGCCTCGGCCGAGCCGATGCCGTAGATGCACGAGACGCTGGCGATGATGATCACGTCGCGCCGGCTGAGCAGCGCGAAGGTGGCCGCGTGCCGCATGCGATCGATCTGGTCGTTGATCGTCGAGTCCTTCTCGATGAAGGTGTCGCTCGCGGGGACGTAGGCCTCGGGCTGGTAGTAGTCGTAGTACGAGACGAAGTACTCGACCGCGTTGTGGGGGAACAGCGCCTTAAACTCGCCGTAGAGCTGGGCCGCGAGCGTCTTGTTATGGGCGAGGATCAGGGTCGGCCGCTGGACCTCGGCGATCACGTTCGCGATCGTGAAGGTCTTGCCGCTGCCGGTGATGCCGAGCAGGTGCTGATGCGAGTCACCACGCTTGAGGCCGGCGACGAGCTCCGCGATCGCGGCCGGCTGACCGCCGGCCGGCGTGTACCCCGTGACCAGCTCAAACGGGCGATCCGACGCGATCGTCGGGCGCACGCCGTCGCGCCAGCGCGAGGGCTGCCCGCCCTCGGCCGATGGGTGATCAGGAGACGGACGCTGCTCCTCGGTCATGGCGGGCGTCACCATAGCAGGTGCTCCGCGCGCCCGAGGGATCGTAGGATTCGCCGATGCGCCCCGGGCTCTACGCGATCCTCAACCTGCCGCACCCGTCCGGCCTCGACCCGATTCGAATCACCGCGCTGCTGCTCGAGCGCGGGCCCGCCGAGGCTCCGCTCGCGGCCTTGCAATTGCGCTGGAAGCGGGCGACGAGCGAGCAGCGCGCCGCGCTGCTCGAGCGCTTGGCGCCGCGCTGCGCTGCGGCGGCCGTGCCGCTCATCGTCAACGACGACATCGCCGCCGCGCAGGAGGCCGCGCCCGACATCGGGCTTCACCTGGGGCACGAGGATCTGCAGGCGCTCTGTAACCGTCGCGGCCGCGCCGCCGGGCGAGCGCTGCTCGAGCTCCGCGAGCGCGTCCGCGGCCCGCTCGGGCTCTCGACCCACACCGCGCAGCAAGTCCGCGCCGCCCAGACGCTCCCCCTCGACTACCTCGGCTTCGGCCCCGTGTTCTCCACGCGCTCCAAGCACAATCCCGACCCGGAGGTCGGTCTCGCGGGCCTGCGCGCCGCGTGTCGCGAGAGCCAGCTCCCAGTCGTCGCGATCGGCGGGCTCGATCCGGTTCGCGGCGCCGCGGCGCTCGCCGCAGGCGCGACCGCAGTCGCGATGATCAGCGCGCTCGCTGGCGAAGACGCGGCTGACATCCGCGCGCGCCTGCGTGCCTGCAGAGCCGCGCTACGTGAAAATGACTAAAAGTCCGCGACGGCCTGAAGGCTGAAAAAATTATTGTGGAGCTGGTTCTCCGCGCCGCCATCTTCAAGCAGCCAGCCGTACTCGGCCTTCAGCGCGAAGCGAGGCAGCACGGGGAAGCGCAGCCCGAAGATGTGCCCCTGCATCGCCTCGTCGTAGAGAAAATTGTCGGCGAAATCGGTCCGCACCGCGCCGCCGCCCTCGCTGACGCGAGGGACGTCGAGGTCCGGGTCCGAGAAGTCAAAGCGGTACTGCACGATCAAGCCTGGGAGCCGCGTCTTCTTGCGCCGCCACAGCGGCTGGGCGATCTGGGCGTAGGCCCCCATCATCCGACGATCGGAGAGCGTGGGCTGGTCACCCGCGACCACCGGGATCGCGGCGTCCAGGCCGTAGACAAATTCGCCGCGGATGTGGGGCAGCGGGAACTTGCTCTGGATCGCCTCATCGAGGTTGAGATCGAGGTGCGCGCCGGCCCGCCAGGTCGGAGCCTGCTCGGCGTCGATGAAGGTCATCCCCTGGAAGTCCGGGATGTCGAGCCCGCTCGGCGGGTGCGTGCCCCAGACGAATGAGCCCCCGAGGTTGAGGGCGCCGATCGGTCGGACCTGCAGGCGCGCCAGCACCGACTTGTTGCCGTTGTTGTCGGGCGTGATCCCGAGGACCGAGCCATCGCCGCGTGGGACGATCTCGCTGTCGCGCAGCTGGTGCTCGCAGACCTCGACGACCTGACCCAGCGGCTGGTAGCGGTAGAGCAGGTCCGTCGCGCGCGTCTGCGTGCAGGCGTCGCCGTTGATCACGCCGATGTCTATCTCGATCGGCCGCATGCTCTTGCGGCTGGTCGGGAACCTCGGGTGCCACTTCAGCACGAGGCCGGCGTCGATCCAGCTGCCGGGGTAGACGCGACCGGTGCTCATCGCCAGCGGGCGCGAGACGAACCACCGAACGGGCGCGTCGTGCTGCTGATCCTCCAGCCCGAAGGGCACGATGAACACGCCGCCGGTGAGCTTGAAGCCGACGCGGAACCAGTCCGGGCTGCGCTTGGCCCACGCGAAGGGATTCACCTCGAGCGCGGCCGACTCCATGATCACGACGGGCTCGGAGGCGGGCGAGACGTCGGCGCTGCCCGGCAACGCGCGCGGGATCGAGAGGAACTCGAACGCGATCCGGGCGTAGACGACGTCGGCGTAGATCGGCGCGCCGACGAACAAGTTGGCCGCGCCGCCGCCAAAGTAGGGCAGGGTCTTGAGCTGGTCGAAGCGCCCGGTCTCGGGGTTACGGCCGGTGATGTCGGTGCGCTCGGTGACCGCGAAGTTAAGGCCGACGTAGCCGCGGATCTGCACGACGCCGCCCCCAGCGGCGCCGGCGTCCTCGAGCTTTCCCGGGTCGAAGAAGCCGACGCCGCCCCCGGCGACCGGCTTGCGATCTTTGGGGCCGCCAAACTTCACGCCGCTGATCCAGGGATCGTTCGCCGCGCCGTCTGCCTCGTCCGGATCCGAACCGCGCGCAGGCAGCTCCTCGATCGGCGGCATCGCGGGCGCGCCGGCCCCGTCGGGATCTCGAGATGGCAGCTCCTCGATCGGCGGCATGGACGGTGTCCCCGCCGATCCCTCTGCAGGGCCCCCGGCGGGCGTCGGCTCACTCTCGATATCGAACACGGACCGCGAGCCGCCGCGCGTGGGGGCTTCGGGGACCTCGATCAGCTCCGCCGCGCGTGGCGACTCGGCGGCGCTTTGCGAGCTCGCGGCGACCACGAGCGCGATCGAGGAAACCGTACAGAGCAGGGGCATTTCGCGGCTCCAGGCGGCACTCTATCGCAGGCTCGTGAGCTGTGATACGCCAAAACCATCATGCGAAAGCTCCTGATCTCACTCGCGTTCGTGACCGCGTGCCAGGGGTCAACCGGTGACGCGCCCGCGCCGAAGGACGCCGACGACGGCCCAAAATCCGAGCTCGTCGGGGCCTACCTCGAGATCCAGACGACGCTCGCGCGGGACTCGATCGACGCCCTCCCAAAACTCTCCGCCCAGGTCATCACGGCGAGCGAGGGGCTCTCGGGGCCAGGAATTGACGCGCTCGTCGCGGGCGCGGGGCGGACCGCCGCCGGCGACATCGCGACCGCACGCGCCGGCTTCAAGAAGATGAGCTACGGGCTGCTCGCGCACATCAACGCGACCCCGGCGCTCAAGGCGGGCCATGAGGTCATCTTCTGCCCGATGGCCTTTAACAACGAGGGCGCGCACTGGATCCAGAAGCAGGGCGACATCATCAACCCGTACCACGGGAAGATGATGCTCCACTGCGGCGACCGTGTCTCGTGGGAAGACGCGGCCAAGGACGAGCGCGCCGCCCTGAAGTAGCGCCTCAGATATCGAGGTTGCGGACGTCGAGCGCGTGCTTCGTGATGAACTCGCGTCGAGGCTCGACGTTGTCGCCCATGAGCACCGAGAAGATGTCGTCGGCCTGCACGTTGTCAGCGACGCGGACCTTGAGCAGCGCGCGCCGCTCCGGGTCCATCGTCGTCTCCCACAGCTGCTCCGGGTTCATCTCGCCGAGACCCTTGTAGCGCTGAATCGACAGCCCGCTGCGCCCGACCTCGCCGATGCTCTGGACGAGATCGACGATCCGCTCGGGCTCGGCGACGACCTCACCCTTGCGCCGCAGGACGTAGGGCGTCGCCCCGCGGCTCGCCACGCTGGTCCGGATCGCGATCAACTCCTCGAGCTCCTGAGACTGTAAGAATTTCGACCCGATCGTCTCGTGGTGGGTCACGCCGTCGCTGACGATCGCGAGGCGCAGCGCGGCGCGCGTGGCGTCGGCCTCGTCCGAGGTCGCCTCGACCTCAACGCCGAGCTGCGGCGCCAGCTCGCGCGCCCGCGCGGCGAGCTCCGCTCCGAAGCTCGCCGCTCCGTCACTGGATTCGAATGTCGTGAGGACCGCCGCGAGCCCGCCGTCGGTGCCGATGATCCGGTCGAGCAGCGCCTCGAGCACGGGGACGCGGTGCTCGCGAGACAGCGCGTCGAGGATCTGCCGGTAGCGCAGGCCCTGGCGGGCGAGGCTCTCGAGCACGCTCGACGAGACCTCGACGCCGCCGATCTCGAGCTTCACGCCCTCGAGCGCGTTGCGGATCACGTACTCATCCATCGCCGCCTCGTCCTTGAGGTAGACCTCGCGGCGCCCCGACTTGATCTTGTAAAGCGGCGGCTGGGCGATGTAGAGGAAGCCGCGATCGATGATCTTTGGGAAGTGCCGGTAGAAGAAGGTCAGCAGGAGCGTGCGGATGTGCGAACCATCGACATCCGCGTCGGTCATGATGATGATCTTCTGGTAGCGCAGCTTTTCGAAGTCGTAGTTGTCGTCGCCGACGCCCTCGATGCCGGTGCCGAGCGCGGTGATCAGCGTGATGATCTCCTGGCTCGAGAGCATCTTGTCGATGCGCGCCTTCTCGACGTTCAAGATCTTTCCGCGCAGCGGGAGGATCGCCTGGGTCCGCCGATCGCGACCCTGCTTCGCGGAGCCGCCCGCCGAGTCACCCTCGACGATGAACAGCTCGGCCTTCGCGGGGTCTTTCTCCTGGCAGTCCGCGAGCTTCCCGGGGAGCGAGAGACCGTCGAGGATGCCCTTGCGGGTGATCGTCTCGCGAGCTTTGCGCGCGGCCGCCCGCGCCCGCGCGGCGAGCAAGGCCTTCTCGATGATGACGCGCGCGCCCTTGGGGTTCTCCTCTAGGTAGCGGCCGAGCTCATCGCTGACCGCCGCCGAGACGAGGCCGGAGACCTCGCCGGAGACCAGCTTCTCCTTGATCTGCGAGTTGAACTTTGGGTCAGGGTGCTTGACCGACAGCACGCCGACGATGCCCTCGCGCACGTCCTCGCCGCTCAGCGTGCCCTTGTGACCCTTCAGGAGGTTCTTCTGCTTCTGCGCGTAGGTGTTGATCACGCGCGTCAGCGCCGAGCGGAAGCCGGAGAGATGGGTGCCCCCGTCGCGGTTGAAGATGTTGTTCGTGTAGCAGAGGACGTTCTCTTGGTACGCCTCGGTCCAGCGCAACGCGACCTCGACGCCGAGGCTCGCGGGCTTGCCCTCGAACTCGAATTCGACGTCCTTGTTGAACGTGATCAGGTCGCCGATGGGGTTCTTGTTCTGCGCGAGCAGCTTGACGTAGCTCGGGATCCCGCCCTCGCCGTCGTAGCTGACCTCACGGTTCGCGGCCCGCAGATCGCGGAGGATGATCTTGACGCCCTGGTTGAGGAAGCTCAGCTCGCGAAACCGGTTGGCGAGGAACTCGTAGTCGACCGCGATGTCGCTGAACACCAGCGGGTCGGGGTGGAAGGTCACCCGGGTGCCGCGGCGATCGGTGGGGCCGATGAGCTTGAGGTCCTCCGCGACCTGGCCGCGCTCGAAGCGAGCGACGTAGGCCTTCCCGCCGCGCCAGATCTCGAGCTTGAGCCAGTCGCTGAGCGCGTTGACGACCGAGATGCCGACGCCGTGCAGACCGCCCGAGACCTTGTACGCCTCGTTGTCGAACTTCCCGCCGGCGTGGAGGACGGTCAAGATCATGATCGCCGCGTCCATGGTCTTGCCGGCGTACTCTTTGGGACCCGTCGGGATGCCGCGGCCGTTGTCAGAGATCGAGATCGAGTTATCGAGGTGAATCGTGACCTCGACGCGATCGCAATGACCCGCGAGCGCCTCGTCGATCGAGTTGTCGACGACCTCGAAGACCATCTTGTGAAGACCCGAGCCGTTGCTCGTGTCGCCGATGTACATCCCTGGTCGTTTCCGGACGGCTTCGAGTCCCTCGAGAACGGAGATCGAATCGGCGTCGTAGGAACCCTGAATCTGCTCGGATTGTGGCATGGATAGGCGGATGGCGCGAGTGGCGCAAAATCCCGAAAAACGGCTTCCCGGTGGCCAAAATCGCCGCTCCAGAGGATATCACGGCACGCTGTTTACTGCCAGATGACGGCGTTGACAGGGGCTCCCAGAAGCGGCCCTAAATTCATCGAGATGACGGTCTGCCGGAGGCCAAAAAACGTCGCCTGAAGCGGCGTTTATTCGCCCGGCGTCACCGCGCCCTCGGAGACCGCGAGATAGGTCCGATCGAGCGCGTCGGGGAGCGGGATGTAGCGCGGCGAGGTCGTGGTCAGCACACACTGCTCAACCTCCCCGGCGAGCGCCTGAAAGAGCTGCTCCGTGCGCCGAGGATCGAGCTCGCTGGAGACATCGTCGAGCAGGAGGATCGGCGCGCGACCAAGCGCGGCGCGGCTGGTCTTGAGCTCGGCGATCTTGAACGCCAACACGAGCGCGCGCGATTGGCCCTGCGACGCGTACTTGGCCGCTGATTGGCCGTTGAGCGTCATCTCGAAGTCGTCTCGGTGGGGCCCGAGCGAGGTCGTGCCGCGCATCAAATCGAGCGCGCGTCGCTCGTGTAGGGCTCCGAGCAGCGCGGCCGCGCGCGAGGGCACGTCGACCAGCGCCTCAATAACCCCGCTGGCGTCTGGGCGCTGCTGCAGGAAGCCCGTGACGTGGGACACGTAGCTGATGTCCGCTCGCGGCTGGTCGCCGTGGATCTGCTGAAAGACCGAGGAGAAGGCGTCGCGCATGCTCTTGAGGAGCTCGACTCGGCGCGTCCAAATGCGGGCCCCTGACTCCGAGAGCCGAATTTCGTAGGCCGAGAGCATGGCGTCTCGATCGCGCGCGCTGCGTTGCCCATCGGCGCCGCGCAGGACGTGATTGCGTGAGCGCAGGACTTTCTCGTAGGTCTGGACGTCCGTGATGTGAGCCCTGTCACGAGCAAACAAAACTCGGTCGAGGAAGCGTCGACGACCCCCCGGGGAGCCGCGGAGAACACCGAGATCCTCGGGCGTGAACAAGATCGCGGGGAGCCTCCCGTAGAAGGCCGCTCCGGAGCGAACGACCTTGCCGTCGGCCATCGCGGTGCGGCGTGTCGAGCGGGCACCCCGGTTAAGCTTGACGCTCAGCGTGCTGTGGACGCCGAGCCCCGGGATTCGGCCAGTGACCTCAACTCGCGCCTGCGCCTGCCCGTGACGGACGAGCGGCCCGAGCTCGCTGCTGCGGAACGACCGAACCGTGCTGATGAGATACAGCGCCTCGAGCACGTTGGTCTTCCCGGCGCCGTTGCGGCCGTGAAGGATCGTGAACCGTGGCCCGAAGTCGATCTCGACGCGCGCCAGGTTGCGAAAGTCGCTGGCGCTGAGATGCGTGAGCTGCAAGGTGGGCTCGACTCAGATGCGCATTGGCATGACGACGCCGAGGTAGTCGGGGCCGTCGACGGGACGCAGCACGCACGGGTCGAGCTCGCCCTGAAACTCAAGGTACACCTGGTTGGTCCCCATCGCCTCGAGGACCTCGATGAGGTACCGAGCGTTGAAGCCGGCGACCAACGGCTCACCGTCGTAGTCAACCTCGATCTCCTGATGGGCGACGCCGAGATCGGGGTTGTCCGCGGTGAGTTCGAGCTTCGGACCGTCGAGCTTCACGCGGACCGTCGAGGTCTTCTCCGGCGCCATCACCTCCGCGCGGCGCAGCACGCTGATCAGCTCCTCGCGCAGGGCTGTCACGCGACGCTTGTGGGACTTGGGGATCACCTGCTCGTAGGGTGGGAAGGTGACGTTGTTGAGCTTGACCGACAGCGTCAGCTCGGCCAGCCGCAAGAACAGGTGCTGGTCGCTGATGGCTAGCTCGACGTCTCCGTCGGCGCGGTCGAGCACGCGACGGATCTCGAGCATGCCCTTACGCGGGATGATGATACCGCGCTCGAGCTTGGGGCCCTTGAAGGGGCAGGTCATCTTGGTCAAGCGGTGACCGTCCGTCGAGACCATCGTCGCCTGCGCGCCGTCGCTCTCGAACAGCACGCCGTTGAGGTTGATGCGCGCCTCGTCGGTGGAGACGCTGAACTGCGTCTTGTGGATCAGGTCCGAGAGCTGGTGGCCCGCGACGCTCGTGAAATTTTGACCTGACGGATTGGGCAGCTCGGGGAAGTCCGTCTGCGCCATGCCCATGAGCTTGAATTCGCTGCGGCCGACGTTGAGCTGCGCCCAGTGGTTGTCGAGGCTCTTGATCTTGATCGGGCGATCGGGGAGCGTCCGGATCACGCCGTGCAGATGGCGAACGCTGAGGGTGAGAGAGCCCGGCGTCGAGACCGTCACGGGCACGGTCTCGGTCAACGAGATCATCATGTCCGTCGTGCTGCAGACCAACTGATTCTCGCTGGTGGCCTCCATGAGCACGTTCGCCAGCACGGGCATCGTGCTGCGCTTGTCGGCGACCGTCTGGGCCAGCGCGAGGGTGGACAAGAACCGGGGCTGATCGATCTCGAATTCCATGTTGCGGGCTCGTGAGGCGTGGACTGTACCCGATGCAGATCAGGGACGCATCGTCCTGTCGAGCGGCTGCCGAGGGTCGAGCTGGGGTTGTTAATTTTGGTTTAAATTAAATTTCGATCGTCCTCTTAATAGGCCCTGTGAATTTGTGGAGCGCTGACTAACTCGCTGATCTTGGTTTGATATTTCGCCTCGAGTTTGTGTGGACAGGCTGCGGAGAACGGTCGGGTTCTCCACCGTGATCGGCGCGCCTCCCAACCCCCGGGTTCATGCCCAGCTTGTGCATGTCGATTTCCACAGTGACGTCCACACGCATGGCGAACGCGGACTCGGAATGGGTCGTCGGGCGAACGAAGGCGGTCACCGTAGTTCTCGAGGTCGCATTCGAAGATCGAAGCGAGCAGCGGGGGCGTGACGAGCAAGACTCCGCGAGCCAACTCACAGTAGATCTCGTCGGTCTCGCTCGGCCTGTGAGAGGGCGCTTCGGCTCGAGGATCGATTCCGCCTGTAACCTCGCTAGATCGCGTATCTGACGACGAATAGAGAATGCGCGGCGGTTTGACAGCGGCCGCTGGCGCTGTTATCGATCCGACCCGTTTTCGCCGCGGCGCTGGTTTCAGACGGCGCGCGCACGGCTGGGGCGGGAAGATTCACGAGTCAGCGAGGAACAACCGATGAAGCGCACTTATCAGCCGCACAATCTTAGCCGTGCGCGCACTCACGGCTACCGGGCCCGTATGGCGACCCGCAACGGGCGGAAGATCATCGCCGCACGCCGTCGTCGCGGCCGGAAGCGGTTGACGGTCAGTACCGGCGGGAAATGAAGCCTCGCGGGTTTCCCCGCCAGCTCCGGCTGCGAAAACGCCGGGAATTTCTCACCACCCAGCGGCGTGGACGCAAGATCCACACGAGACACTTTCTCGTGTTCGTCTTGCGGACGGGCGCGCTGGCTGGATCTTTTTTAAAGTCGAAAAACTCAAGGCGGAGCCGCGATACTACGGAGGCGGCACCCGCGCGCCTTGAAATAATCCCGTCGCGTGTCGGGATCACGGTTACACGCAAGATCGGTAACGCCGTAACGAGAAACCGCATCAAGCGGTTCGTTCGCGAAGCCTTTCGTCACCGGCGTGACAGTTTTCCGCCGGGATTCGCTATGGTTTGGGTCGCTAAGCGCGGAGCGGCGGCGGTACAGCTCGCCGATGTGTTATCGGCGATGGAGACCGTGAGTCGACAGATGCGCGCAAATTCGCGCGGAGGAAGAAAGCGGGGGCGATGAGGCACGTCTTGATCGCGTTGATCCGCGTCTACCAAACCGCGATTTCGCCGCTTCTGGGGCCGACTTGTCGGTTTACGCCGAGTTGTTCGCACTACGCCTGCGCTTGCCTGAGAGACCACGGCGCGCTGCGTGGGAGCTGGCTGACTCTCCGCCGGCTGCTGCGCTGTCACCCCTGGCATCCAGGTGGATTTGATCCGCCACCGCCGCTGCCGCCCGCTGGGTGTGGTAGGCAGCGGGGCGCACCCGCCCTGTCGACGAGCTTGTCCGTCGATGAGTCGCCCACGCGGCTCACAACAGAAGGTTGACGTGGGCGGTAAGGAGAACGGCTAAGTCGTGGATACACAGCGTCGCACCCTACTGGCGATTATCATCTGTGTTCTCATCTGGTTGGTATACGCGGGGATCTTCCCTCCGCCCGAGATGCCTGCCCAGGATGACGCCAAGGTCGTTGAGACCAAGAAGGCGGAGAAGTCCTCGAAGGAAGGCTCCGAGGAGTCCGCGGACGCGGATGACGAAGACGCAGAAGACGAAGAGGACGCGGACGACGCGTCCGCGTCGTCATCAAATCAGAAGCTCGAGCGCGCGACCGGTCGGCTGGAGAATGGGCTGCTGGCGCTCAACGTGACGAACGCTGGCGGGCTGCTCGAGCGCGCCGAGATGCGCAGCCCGCAGTTCCTCGACGAGAACGGCGAGGGCCTCGACCTGCTCGGCAACAGCAAGCCGACGCTGACGATCGGCTTCGATCGCGGCGGTGAGGACGAAGAAGGGACGGACTTCAAGTTCAAGCGGAACACCGTCTGGGAGGTTCTCGAGAGCGAGCGCGCGAACGAGTGGAAGCTGCGACACACGACCGATGAGGTCGAGGTCCTCGCTACGCTCACGCTCGGTGACGCCTACGAGGGCTTGCTTAAGGTTCGCGTCAAGAACAAGACCAGCGACGCGCAGCGCCACCGGTTGACCCTGCGCACTGAATTCGCGCTGCCCGAGGAGGCGAGCCGCTACGACATCCACCGCGGGATGTGCTCGACGGGTGAGGATGTCTCGGATTTCTCCGTCGATGATGTCGAGGAGGAGGCGGGCCGCGTAAAGGGGCGCGTTCACTGGATGGCGCTCGACAGCAAGTACTTCGTCGCCGCGCTGATCCCGGAGAACCTCGACGCGAGCAAGTGCGCAATCACCACGAACGAGGCGCAAAACGCCCTGTTCGGTCGGCTCGCGTTCAACACGAAGGAGCTCGGCGCGAATGAGTCCGAGACCTACACGCTCGGCCTCTACTTCGGGACCAAGGAGATCGAGCGACTCGAGGGCTACGCGACGATCGAGGGGGCCCATCTCGAGGGCAGCATCGACTGGGGCTGGTTCGGCGCGCTCAACCGGACGCTCGGCAAGCTGATGCTCCGGCTGCTGCGCTGGTTCTACTCGCTCACCGGGATCTGGGGCGTCTCGATCCTGCTGCTCACGGTCGTCGTGAAGGCGGTGACGCTGCCGCTGACGCTGAAGCAGATGAACTCGATGAAGCGGATGAAGGAAATTCAGCCGAAGATCGAGGAGATCAAGGAGAAGTACAAAGACGACCGCGTACGCCAGGGCCAGGAGATGCAGGCGCTGTTCCAGCGCTCGGGCGTGAATCCGCTCGCGGGCTGCCTCCCGCTCGTGATCCAGATGCCGATCTGGATCGCGCTCTACGCGATGCTCGGCACGGTTGTTGAGCTGTACCGTGAGCCGTTCCTCTGGCTCCCCGACCTGACCGGCCCGGACCCCTATTTCATCCTCCCGCTCGCGATGGGAGCGCTGATGTTCCTGCAGACCCGTCTGCAGCCGGCCATGGACTCGCAGCAGGCGAAGATGATGTCGATCATGATGCCGGGGATCTTCACGGTCATGATGCTGTTCTTGCCCTCGGGCCTGGGCGTCTATATCTTCGCCAACGTCGTGCTCTCGCTGATTCAGACCGTGATTCAGGTGCGACCCGGCAAGCCCGCGGCGGCAGAATCGTGAGCGCTGCCGATTCCATTCACGAAGAGAAGTTTCATGGCCGACACGAACCAGAACCAATCCGACGGCTCCTCGGACGAGCGCTACGTCAAGGCCGTCCCGGTCGTTCGCTCGTTCCTCGAGTCAGTGCTTGGCCTGCTCGGGGTTGAGGTCGAGGTCGACATCGACATCGAAGAAGATGGTCTTCACTGCGACCTCAACACCACCGAGGAGGACGGCGGCCTCCTCATCGGTCGTCACGGCGCGACCCTCGACTCGCTGCAGTACCTGACGTTGCGCGTGCTCCAAGCCGAGGGCTTCGAGCGCATGCGGATCACGCTCGATGTCGGCGGCTACCGGACTCGACGCGAGCGGACGCTGCGCGAGCTGGCCCACGGTATCGGCGCCAAAGTCCTCGACAGCGGTCGCCCCTACCACTTTGATCCGATGAGCGCGATGGAGCGCCGCGTCGTGCACATGGCGCTCACGGAGGTCAACGGCATCCACACGGAGTCCGAGGGCGAGGGGCGCTACCGGCATGTGGTCGTGTTCCCGGATCACATGACGAGCAAGGGCGGCAAGGGCGGTCGCTCGGGCAAGGGCTCGAAGGGCAAGGGTAAAGGGAAGGGCAAGAAAGGCCCCTCCAAGAACGCGCGCGCGTGACCGAGCCGAAGCCACAAGGGCTTAGGCGCAGCACCCTCGTCGGGGTGGCCACTGGGACACCTGACGGGGGTGTCGCAATTGTCCGCTTGAGCGGACCAGACGCGAGGACGATCGCCGCGCGCGTCGTCGGGGACGGTCGTTTGCCAGCGCCGCGCCGACTCGCGCGTCGATCGCTGATGTTGGGCGGCGAGGGCTCGCCCGTGAGCGCCCGCGAGGACGCCCTCGTCGTCGTGATGCCCGGGCCGCGATCCTTCACGGGGGAGGATGTCGTCGAGCTTCACGTGCACGCCGGCGCGCGCAATGTTCGTCAGATCATCGATGTGTTGCTCGCCGCCGGCGCGACCGCGGCGGGTCCGGGCGCGTTCAGCCGCCGGGCTTTTGAGCTCGGGCGCTTGGATCTCGATCAGGCGGAGGGGATCGCGGCCCTGATCGGGGCGCGGACGGACGCCGCGCTCGCGCAGGCGCGGCGGTTGGTCGCGGGCGAGCTCGGTCGCGGTGTCGAGGCGCTGCGGGAGCAGGTCGCGGGGCTTCGTGGTGAGGTCGAGGCCAACCTGGATTTTCCCGACGATGTCAGCGATTCGGACACCAAGCGTTGGGTGTTGGAGTTGGCGGAGCTCCGCGGGGTGGTCGGCCGTTGGCTGCAGCGTTTCGAAGCGGGCCGACGCGCGCGCGAGCTCGCACGAGTCGCGCTCGCGGGGCCACCGAACGCCGGCAAGAGCTCGCTGTTCAACGCGCTCGTCGAGCGCGAACGGTCGATCGTGTCCCCGCGGCCAGGTACGACGCGCGACTACGTCGAGGCCGACGTAGCGTTCGGGGCGCGCGGCGCGGTCTTGATCGACACCGCGGGCCTGCGATCCGTCTCAGATGACACGATCGAGGTCGAAGGGATCGCGCGGACCCGTGAGCAGCTCGACGGCGCCGACATCGTGCTGTGGGTGGAGGCGGCGGACGCGGAGCCGCGCCCGGACGCTGAGCGCACGATCGAGGGCGCGTCGGTGATCCGGGTCGAGAGCAAGCGGGATCTCGGGTGCTCGCGCCCAGCGTGGCTCGGCGTCAGCGCGAAGACAGGCGAGGGCGTGGAGGAGCTACGGGATCGAGTCTCGCGATGGTTCACTGATCAGGACGCTGGCGACGCGCCGTGGATCGGTCTTTCGCGGCACCGCGACCGAGCGCGGGACTCGCTCGCCGCCCTCGAGGTGGGGATCCTTCGGATTGAGGACGGCGCGCCGCTCGAGTTGATCGCGTTCGAACTCGGCGTCGCCGAGCGACGACTCGCGGAGATCACCGGCCGTCACGCGCTCGGCGCCTTCGGTGGCGACGTCCTAGAGCGCATCTTCTCGCGCTTCTGCATCGGCAAGTAGGGCGCGACGATGACGATCAGGAGGCGCGGGCGCGGCGTAGCTGCGGTCGGAGCCCGAGGTGCGTTGAGAACGCGGCGCGAAGATCGTGGGCGAAGCGATCGATTTGTTCGGCGCTGTGGTCAGCGCAGACCGTAACCCGCAGCCGCGCGGTCCCCTCGGGGACGGTAGGGGGGCGGATCGCTTGGACGTGCCAGCCACGCGCGAGCAGCTCGCGACTGACGCGAACGGCGAGCTCGTTGTCGCCGACGTGGATGGGAAAGATCGGTGAGCAGGGTGGCGGGCCCTCGAGCTCGAGGCGCTCTGCGAGCCGCGCGATGTTGGTCCAGAGTCGCTCGCGGCGACGATCGCCGTCGGGTCCCACGACTCGCTCGAGGGCGACCTTGATGGCCGCGACGAGGAGGGGCGACACCCCCGTGGAGAAGACGAAGCTGCGCGCGGTGCTGCGGAGCAGCTCGGTCACCGCGCGTGAGCCGGCCACGAACGCGCCGGCGCAGGCGAACGCCTTCCCGAGCGTCCCGATGATGACCGATGGCTTGATGCCCCGGTGACGCGCGAAGCCAGCGCCGCCCGCGAACAGGCCGAGGCTGTGGGCCTCGTCGAGGTAGACGAAGCCGCCGCGCGCGAGGTGGCGGGTGATCGCCGCTGGGTCGGCGACGTCGCCGTCCATCGAGTAGACGCTCTCGGTGACCCACCACGTCGCCGGCTCGGTTGGACCTGTCGCAATCGAGATGTGTTCTGGCGCGCGGCGGTGCGGGATGATCGTCGGGCGCGCGCGCGCGAGTCGCAGGCCGTCGATGATGCTCGCGTGGTTGAGCGCGTCGCTGAAGACTCGATCACCGGGCTCGAGCAGCGCAGGGAGAGCGCCGACGTTGGCGGCGTAGCCGGAGGAGAACAGCACGGCGTCCTCGTGGTCGACGAGCGCCGCGAGCGATCGCTCGAGCGCGCGGTGCTCGTCGCTGTCGCCGCAGATCAGGCGTGACGCGGTCGCGCCGGTAGATGTATTTTCGGGCAGGTCCGACGCGATGACGCCGCTCGCGAGCCCGAGGTAGTCGTTGCTGCAGAAGCCGATGACGGGTTGACCGTCGAGCGTGTACGCGACCCCGCGGCGGCGGGTCGGGAGCGGGCAGCGGCGCTCGAGGCCGCGGGAGCGGAGCGCCTCGAGGCGTCGCGCGACGCGTTGGTCGAGACCGGCCATCTGGCGCAGGATAGGAGAGCCGACAGGACGTGCCCGTGTTTGTTGACGCGGGGCGAGATCACGCACATGCTCGAGATTGGAGAACCTGCTCAAGTGTTCAGTTTTTTAATGGAGCAACCGTTGCCTGGCGGTCACGCGCTAGACGCCGAACAATGTCGCCGGATCGAGCGACTTGGTGAACTGTGGTCACAGTACGCGCCGGCGATGAATCTCACGGCGCGCAGCGACACGACGAGCCTGCACGCGCAGGTTCAAGAGGCTCTGTTGCTGGTCGCGCTCGCGCATCAAGTCGGGATAGGGTCGCCGTCGCGTTGGGTCGATGTTGGCTCCGGCGGAGGGTTTCCAGGGCTCGTGGTCGCGGCGACGCTGGATGTTGAGCTCGTGTTGGTCGAGCCGCGTCAGCGAAGGGCGGCGTTTCTTGACCTCGCGTTGGCGTCGATCGGTCGAAGCGACTGCACGGTCGTTCGCGCTCGACTCGAAGACCGGGGGTGGAAGTCGATCGGCCGTGACGCGCTTGAGCTTAAGTCAGCGCGCTTCTCCTGCGCGTCGTCCCGCGCGACGTTTTCTCCCGAGCGGTGGCTAGAGCGCGCTCGGATGATTGTCGAGCCAGGCGGGATCGTATTTGGCCATCTTCGGGCTGGTCAGCCAGACCCCGAAGGCTCGCGCCCGCTGATGTGCTGTGACGATGAGCGTTGGTCGGTGCGTGCGTACCGTGTGTGATCGTTTCACGTGAAACTGAGAATTCCGCCGGCCGTGTGTTTCACGTGGAACGAGGCAGGGCGGTCGTTCGCTGTTTCACGTGGAACACGAGTCAGAGCTTCCAGGCAACTCGATGTTCCACGTGGAACGAGACCGGCCGCCGTGTGAAACGCGGGGCTATTTCCGCATGGGTTTCACGTGAAACGGTTGACCGACGGTTCACATGTAGCGGCGCGAGGTCGTTTCACGTGAAACTACAATCCCGAGACCTTGGCGGATTTACATGTGTCTACATGCGCGAGGATCTCTTCAGAGGGATCTTCATCCGACTCGACCGCTCGCTTCAGCCAGCGCTCGCCTTCTTCCGCGTCACCCTGCCGGCAGAGAATCCAGCCTCGAGTGTCGAGGTAGTCGGAGTTCTCAGGTTCTTGTTCAAGGGCGAACTTGACCAGCGTCATCGCGCGGTCAAGCAGCACGCCCTGAAGCGACAACTCGTAGGCGACGGCGTTGGCCAGTGAGGCATCCTTTGGGGATCGCGCGAGCGCGGCTTCCAAGAACTCGAGCGCCTGCGCCCGATTGTCCTCGCGAAGGTGCCGGAACCCCATGAAGGTGAAGTAATTCGTGCGCCACACCGGCGCGTTGGCCAAGGGGACGGCGGCGGCGACCAGTAGCGAGCCGGCAACCACGGAGAGCACGAGCTTCTTGCGGAGCATGGGCGCAGCCATGATGAGCCCAATGGCAAGGCCGCCCAGGTGTCCGGCTTGGGCGATGACAGGGATGACAGCCCCTAGGACGATCACGAGCCCGATCATCCAGCCCAGCTGACGCGCCGAGACCGGCTCCAAGAGCTCCTTGAGTTTGTCGTCGCCAGAACGCCGCGCGAGCCAGAGGGCGCCAGCGAGCCCAAGAATCCCGCCGGACGCACCAACGATCACGGCGGCCTCGGCCCACAACAGGGACGCGAGGCACCCGCCAATCGAGGCCAGCAGGAACATTGTCGCGGTGTAGGACCGTCCCCAGGCGAGCTCGATCCAGCCACCGACGGACCAGAGCGCGATCATGTTGAGTACGAGGTGGATCCACGAGCCGTGCAGGAACGGGGCGGTGAGGACTCGCCACCACTCTCGGTCGATCCAGACCCTCGTGAGCTCAAGGGCGCCGGCGCGTTGGAGGAGCTGATCGTCGGTCGGTAGCGCCCAGAGGCTCTTGAGGGCGAAATCGCCGGGTTGCGGTGAACCTGCGAGCCCCACGATCCAGAGCGCGAGGAAGGTCAAGGTGCAGAGCGCGACAAGCGCGGTTGTGACCACAGGAAAGAATTGCGCGATTTGCGCATTTTCTGTCGCACGCTCGTTCATCGCGGCTAGATAGGGGCAGGGTACTCGTTCAGGGGAGGGGCCGCGAGACCAGGCGCACAATCGAGCGCGACTCGTGGCATGGTACCGAAGCTACTGGCTACAACGACGTTATGTCCGGTCCGCGAATCCTGGCAATCGAGTCGTCTTGCGACGAGACCGCAGCAGCCGTGGTTCGCGGGTTTGAGGTCGAGTCCAGCGTGGTGGCGTCGCAGGTTGAAGTCCACGCGCGCTTCGGCGGCGTCGTCCCGGAGCTGGCCAGTCGGCATCACTTGGGGGCGGTCGTCCCGGTGGTCCGCGGGGCGTTGCGCATCGCCGGCGCGGATCTTTCTTCGATCGACGCGCTCGGCGTGACTGCAGGCCCAGGACTGGTCGGCGCGCTGCTCGTCGGCGTGCAGATGGCTCGTGGGCTCGCGGCGGTGACCGGCTTGCCCTTGTTCGGTGTGCATCACATGGAGGGGCACATCGCGTCGGCGTTTCTCGGCGACACGGTGGATGGCGTCCGTCGCGCTCCCGAGCCGTTCGCGCCGCATGTCGCCTTGCTCGTCTCGGGGGGGCACACGGAGCTGGTGCGGGTGGATGGTTTCGGCCAGTACGAGATCCTGGGGGCGACCCGGGATGACGCGGCTGGCGAGGCCTATGACAAGGTCGCGAAGCTGCTGGGTCTCGGATACCCGGGCGGCCCGGTGATCGATCGCCTCGCCGCCGAGGGCAACCCGGACGCGATCGCGTTCCCCCGCGCGATGCTCACCAAGAAGCACAACTTCGAGTTCTCGTTCTCGGGGCTCAAGACCGCGGTCTTGGTGCACACCGAGCGCAACGGGATGCCGAGGTCCCGCGTCGAGCTGGCCGACATCTGCGCGAGCTTCCAGGCGGCGGTCGTTGACGTGCTCACGCGAAAAGCTCGGCGAGCGTGTCGGGCCCTGGGCGTCTCGCGGCTGCACGTCGTCGGCGGCGTCTCGGCCAATCGCGGGCTGCGTGCGCGTCTTGAGCAGGTCGCGATCCGAGACGGGCTGACGCTGCGGGTCCCGCCGCTTCGCTACTGTGGTGACAACGCCGCGATGATCGGCGCGGCCGCGGCCGCGCGGATGCTCGCCGGCGCCCCGCCGGTCGTCGAGCTGCACACGAGCCGCGCGATCGATGACCCGCGGATCCGGCTCACGGGGGAGAGCTCATGAGCCCCGGGCGCCTCGCCACGCCGAGGGAGCTGCTGCGTCGCTACGGGCTCTCGGCGCGGCACAGCTGGGGGCAGAACTTCCTGCACGAGGTCCGGATCCACGACGCGATCGTCGAGGCGGCGGGGCTCGGGCCCGGGTCGCGCGTCGTCGAGATCGGCGCCGGCCTGGGCACGCTGACGGACAGGTTACTCGAGACAGGCGCGGAGGTCTGGGCGATCGAGCGCGACCGCGACCTCTGCGGTGTGCTGCGCGCCGAGCTCGGCGCGCGTCCGGGCTTTCGCCTGCGCGAGGCCGACGCGGTGAAGTTCGACTACTCGTCCGCGCGCGACGAGGACCGCCCCCGGCCGCCGATCATCGGCAACCTGCCGTATCAGCTGACGGGGCCGCTGCTGTTCGCGCTGCTCGCCCACGACGCGAGCACGGGCCCGTGGATCATCATGGTCCAGGAGGAGGTCGCGGACCGCCTGTGCGCGGAGCCAGGTTCGCGCACCTACGGGGGCGTGACCGCGATGCTCTCGCGCGTGCGCTCGATCGCGACGGTCTGTCGGGCGCCGCGCGGCTGCTTCGTGCCGGCGCCGCGGGTCGACTCGGCGGTGATTCGCCTCGACCCGCTGCCGAGCCCGCGCGGCGAGGTGGCGGACGCGGAGGGCTATCGAGTGCTTGTGCGGACCGCGTTTCAGCGCCGTCGAAAAGTGCTCTCGAACGCGCTGTCAGCCTTGGCGCCGCGGGAGCAGGTCCTGGCGTGGTGCGCGGCGGCGGGCGTCGACCCGCGGATCCGTCCCGAGCGGCTCGGGCCCGAGGAGTTCGCGGCGCTGCAGCGCGCGCGTGAGCAGGCGGGCGAGGACGAGGAGCCGAGTGCCTGAGCTGCCCGAGGTCGAGTCGGTGCGGCGCGGGCTCGCGGCGGCGAGGGTGCGCGCGCCCGTGCGGACGCTGTGGCGCAGCGAGCACCGGCTGCGGATCGGCAAGCACTGGCGCGAGGAGAACCTCGAGGTCCTCGTGGGGGCGCGGCCGGGTCCTGTGCGGCGTCGCGGTAAGCACATCATCTGGGAGTTTTTTTCAAGGAGCTCGGCCTCGAACGCGGAGAAGCAGAAGCCTGCGCTCGGGCTCTTGATTCATCTCGGGATGAGCGGTCGCTGCGGGATCGCTCGCTCGGCCGAGCCGCGCGCTCGGCATACGCACATGATGCTGCGCTTCGAAGACGATCGTGAGTTGCGTTTCGTCGATCCGCGGCGCTTCGGCGGCCTGCGGGCGGGGACGTTGGCGAAGCTGCGCGCCGCGCCGCCGCTCTCGACCCTGGGGATCGAGCCCCTCGATCCCGCGTTCTGCGGCGCGGAGCTGCAGACGCGACTCGGCGCGAGCAAGCGGGCGATCCGCGACGCGCTGCTCGATCAACACGCGGTCGCGGGGATCGGGAACATCTACGCCGTGGAGGCGCTGTTCATCGCCAAGATTCACCCGTTGACGCGGGCGACGCGGATACGGCCCACGGCGTGGGAGCGGCTCGCGAAGGCCCTGGTCCAGGTGCTCGAGCAGGGGATCGCCAACGGCGGGACGACCCTCAAAGATTTCCGGAATGTCGTCGGTGAGGTCGGGCGTAATCAGGATGATCTCTCCGTCTACGGTCGGGCGGGGCAGCCGTGTCCGAGCTGCGGGCGTCCGCTCGAGGGCTTCACGCACGGCGGGCGAAGCGGCGTGCTGTGCCCGGTCGATCAAGCGCGCCCGCGCGGCGGCTGGGTTCGCTAACCACGCGCGCGCGCGTGTCGTCGCGCTCGATCACCGACAGGACCCTGGCGTAGACCGGTAAAGGTCCTGTAAAAGCCAATCTGCGCGCTCGTGCGCGGAGCTCCGCGCTTGCCACGGCTCCGACCGTCGGCGCACACTCGAGCGGACCTCTCGAGCTTGACCTCGTCGTCGATCGTTCCCTCGATCTCGCCTCCGATCCCGATCTCGCCCTCGCCCGATGGCCGACACGCGACCGCACACGGATGACCCCCGCAGCGATGAAGAGCTGATGGTCGCGTTTCGCAACGGCGAGGGGCGGGCCTTCGCGCCGCTGGTTCAACGTTATCAACGCGGGCTGTTCAACTTCATCCTGCGCAGCGTCCAGAACCGGAGCCGCGCCGAGGAGATGCTGCAGGACGTGTTCATGAAGGTCGTCAAGGCCAAGAACCGTTACGAGCAGACGGCGCGCTTCTCGACCTGGATCTACACGATCGCGCGGAACCTCTGTGTCGACGAGAGTCGCCGGCGCAAGCACCGAGACGGTCCCTCGCTCGACGCGCCGCGCGGGCGCGGGGGCGAGGCCGGGACGAGCCTGCTTGATCGGACAGCCGCGAAACAGATCGGGACCGACGCCGCCGCGGAGGGGCCGAGGATCCAGCGGAGGATGGCCGCCGCGATCGAGCGCCTCCCGGACGATCAGCGCGAGGTGTTCTTGATGCGCCAGCTCAGCGGGCTCTCGTTCAAGCAGATCGGGAAGGTCGTCGGCGCGCCCGAGAACACCGTGAAGAGCCGCATGCGCTACGCGCTCGAGAAGCTCCGAGGTGACCTAAAGGACTTGCGCGGTCCCACGTGACGTCACGCCAGCGGGAGCTGCTCGGGCTTGCGCTTGCGCGCGCCCCAGCTCTTGCGCGCCTCGGGCGGCAGCGCGCCCTTGCCGTGGCGAGCCTGGTAGGCGTCGAGGAAGGCGCGGGTCGCCTTGTTCACGTAGCCGCCCCCGGTGATCGGCCCGAACTCGGCGGCGTATTTCTCGGCGATCGCGGCGAAGGCCTCGTCGCGGGCGTGCTTGGCGAGCACCGAGGCCGCGGCGACCGAGACGTGGGCGCTCTCGCCTTTGTCGACCGCGACGAGCCCCGGGTAGTCCCGCTTCATCGGGCTGAACAGGCGCGCGCCGTCGCAGATGATCCGGGCGTCGCGCGCGGCCTTGAGCCCGTCGTCCCCGAGCAGGCGCGCGACGACGACGCGCTCGAGGTGGTTGAGCTGTCCGCGGAAGGTGTAGCGATCGATCTCGTCGACCTCGACGAGCGCGCAGCGGTGGTCGACCACGCATCGCTCGATCTGCGCGGCGAGCTCGGCCCGCTGCGCCTTCCCGCGCGCGCCGGAGCCGAAGCGCTTGCTGTCCTGCACGCCGAGTTTTTCAAGCGCGCGGACGCTCGCGGCGTCGACCAGCACAACCGCGATCGCCATGGGTCCGAGCCACGGTCCGCGCCCCGCCTCGTCGACGCCGTAGACGCGCGTTGGATCCTGCGCGCCCGTGAGCCCGTCGGCGACCGTCGTCTGCGGGCTGTTCGGGGCCGCCGGCGCGGGGAGGGCGATCTCGTGCTGCTCGCTCACAGCTCGATCTTATCGAGCCCGGAGAGCAGCGCGTCAATGCTCGCGATCGCCGTGGTCTGCAGGCGCAGGATCTCGGCCCTGGGCGCCGAGGCCGCGCGCCGGCGCTGCTGCACGAGCGCGCGTCGGAGGTCGCGATCGAGCGAGCGGACGAAGCGTCGCCAGCTGAGCGCGATCGGTGCGAGCGAGGTCCGCAGGCGCTCGCGCAGCGCGGTCTCGCCGCGCGCGAGCGACTTGCCGTGCTCCTGCAGGACCTTGGTGAAGAAGCCGGAGGCGTCGAGGCTCTCGAGGTAGCCGTGGGCCCAGGGGATCAGGCGCTCGCCGAGGACATCGGTCAGCACCGACGACGCGCTCTCGCGGGTCAGCTCGCCGAGCGCCCCCTGCAGCGCGCGCAGGGCCGCGTCGCGCAGCACCGTGTTGAGGTAGGCGTCGTCCTGCGTGGTCATCGGCTTGGCCTTGCCGGCGCCGCGCTTGGACAGCACGCCGAGCGCGAGGCTCTCGCGCGTGAGCAGGTCGTCGAGGTTGAGCACGATGTCGTGCACCCGGTCCGCGAACTTGTGCAGCTGGTGGTTGATGTCAGCGCGCTCGTCCCCGTCGTCCTGCTCGGCCGCTTGCGCGCGACGGGCCAGGTTATCGACGGCCTCTTGCACCGAGCCGCGGGCGCGGCTGAGGTTCTCGCGCAGGCGCCTCGCGGTCACGCTGCGCTTGAGCTTGCGCGCGTTGTGCAGGAAGTGGCCCTCGAGGCCGGCCTCGACCGCGGCGAAGGGGTCTTTGGTGTCGCCCTCAGCGCGGCCGGTGTCGGCCCGCGCCGCGCGGTACTCGAGGGCGTCCGTCGCGCACACCGGGATGACATCGACGAGCACGTCGCCGAACTGCTCTTGGATGTACTCGCACAGCTCCTCGCGCTCGTCGTCGTCGAGGGTGTCGACCTTGTTGACGATCCCGAGCACCTGGCGGCCGTCGGCGCGCATGCTGTTGAGCATCCCGGCCTCCGAGGCCGCGCCGCCGCGGGTCGCGGAGAAGATCCAGACGACCGCGTCGGACTCCTCGATGAAGTCGCGGGCGACTCGCTCGTGGAAGCCGTCGAGCGCGTTGAGCCCGGGGGTGTCGACGACCGCGGCGTCGCCCATGTGCGCGCCGGTGCGCTCGACCTCCATGTGTCGGATCCGGCTGGCCTCGACGTCGTCGAGGCCGTGGAGGAAGCGCTGGACCTCGTCGCGGGCGAGCGTCGAGATCGTGCCGTCGCGGTAGTGCACGCGCGCGCCGCCCGAGGGTCCGCGGCGGAACACGTTGATCGTGCTCGTGGTCGGCAGCACGCCCATCGGCGCGATGGCCTCGCCGAGCAGCGCGTTGACGAAGGTGCTCTTGCCCGACGAGAACTCGCCCATGATCGCGATGGTGAGCGGACGCGCGAGGCGCTCGCGGGCCGCGATCACGCCGGCGAGCGCGTCCTGGACCCCGCCGAGCGAGACGCCGAGGACGTGGTTCGGGATCGAGGCGAGCACGCCGGTCGCGGTCCCCAGCAGATCCTCGAGGCGCGCGCCGGTGACGGGCGCGCCGAGCTCGGCGAGCAGCTCGCGCGCGGCCGCGAGGCGCGGCGCCTCGGAGAGCGCCTCGACGAGGAACTCCTGCGCCGAGTCACCTGCTCCTTCGCGCAGGCAGTGCTCCGCGGTCGCGAGCGCGATCTGGCTGCGCAGCGTCGTCATTCGCGTGGCCGGGTCGCGCAGCGGCGACACCTCGTCGGGCCCCAGCGGGTCACCGAGATCGGGCTGCGTGCGGAACTGCGGCGGCGGGCCGGCGAGGAAGGACTCGCGCGCGCGCGCGTTGCCGCGGCGCAGGTCCATGCGCGTCCGGGCGACCCGGAGCTCCTCGTTGGCGGTGTCGGGGTTGTCGCTCACGCGGTCGTCGATCAGCTCGAGGCCCGAGCCCTCGAGCTGCTCGACGCGCAGGCACACGTGCGCGAGCTCCTGCAGGAAGCGGTCGCGCTGGGCCGAGGGCGCGCTCGTGGTCGCCTGGACGATCGCCTGGACGATCGCGGCGCGCGTGGCCGCGCTCGGCGGGGTGTTGCTCGCGCTCGCGTAGGCCAGCTCGGTGAGCGCCCACAGCCGCTGGCGGACCCAGCTCGCCGGGTCGGCTTGGAGGTAGCGGAGCGCGAGCGTGCGCGCGGCCTCGTCGGGCCCCGTGCACAGCGCGACGCGGATCCGCGTCTCGTACCACATCGGCTCGTCGGGGATCTCCTCGACGAGCTCGAGCGCGCCGGCGCGATCGCCCGAGGCGGCGAGCGTGCGCGCGAGCCAGGCACGCGCCGTCAGCGAGGTGTTGATCATTCGAGGGTCAGCGGCGCCCGGTCCGTTGATGTCCCGTTGTTCAGGTTCGGCGCTGATGGTGGTGCGCAGCCACGCGGCCGCCTCGTCGAGATGATCCTCGGAGAGCATGATGCGCACGCCGACCAGCATCAGGTGCTGGCGGATCGCGGGCCCGGCGTCCTCGGGGAGCTCGACGCGCGCGCGGTGCAGCTCGAGCAGCGCGCGGTCGTTTCGCCCGCGCCGCGCCTGGGTCATTGTCGCGAGCAGGTGACCGAAGAAGCGGTACTCGTCGGCCAGCGGCTCGGGCAGCTCGCCGAGCCGGCGGAGGCTGCGGCGGAGGTCGTCGATGGCGTCGTCGTACTGCCCGCGGACGAAGTGGCGACTCGCCGACAGCAGCGCGAAGAAGGGCGGCTTGCGCCGCTGACGCGCGAGCGCGTCGACGAGCTCGGCGAGCTCACCGACACCGATGTCCTCGAGGACAGCTTGTGAGCTGAGCGTGAGTCCCAGGCTCGCGGTCACGGCGGCGACCTCGGCGTGCTCTTTGTGCAGGCGCTCGAGGCGGACGCGGGCGTCGGCGAATTGTCCCCGCAGGCGCAGCGTCCGGATCGTCTCGAGCGGCGCGCGCACGCTCTCGGGGATCGACGGCTGCCCGGTCGAGACCTCGGTGATCAGCGAGCCGACGCGCTTCGCCCAGCCTCCGAGCGTCGAGCCGAAGCTGCGCAGCGTGCTGACGGCGTTGTCCGCGACGGAGTCATCCTCCTCCGGGTCGCCATCGGCGTCCGCGTCTGTCTTCGACTCGGCGGAGGCGTCCGCCTCCGCGTCTGTCTCGCTCGCCGCCTCCGCCTCCGCCTCGTCAGTGTCGCCGCGCAGGCGGGCCTTGAGATCCTTGAGCGGGTCTTCATCGTCGCCGCTCGAGGTGGCGCGCTTCGGTCCGTTGGAGTCGCTCGTGCTCGTCATGGTCGAGTTCGCCTCGCTCGCGAATTTTCGAGAGGTCGATCTAGCTACGCCTCGCCGGTGAGCGTCAACGCGCCGAGCCGCCGCGCGATCGCGTCGACGCGCTGCTCGAGCCGCGCGAGCTCGCTGCGCGCGTCGAGCAGCGAGCGCCCGTCACCCGTCGGCGCGACGCGGTAGCCGCCCTCGACGTTGTCGCTGTTGTCGCCGGCGCTGCTCGTCGCCGACGAGCTGCGCGAGAGCACCTCGCTGGCGCGGTCGAGCAGCGCGGTGAGCTGCTCACCGAGCTCGGCGTTGGCGAGCACGAGGTGCTCCTCGAGCGCGGCGACGTGCTCGTCGACGACGCGGGTGAGCGCGCCCTCGAGGCCCTCGACGCTGGTGCTGAGCGCGTCCGGGATCGCGCGCTCGGCCGAGGCTCGCAGCTCGCGGACGGAGCGCTCGCGCAGCGCCATGGTCGCGAGCGGGCCGATGATCGTCACGAGCATGCCGGCGATGAAGTTGCCGAAGTACGCGATCGCGGTGCCGAGGAGGCCCACCGTCAACATCCCGACCTCGACCGCGACCGACGGCGGCTCGAAGTGAACCTCGGTGCCGCGGAAGCCGAAGCGCAGCGCGGCGCTGCGCAGCCGCCGACGGGACAGGACGCCGTGCGTGCGCAGGACCTCGCGGGTGAGGGCGTCGAGCGCGAAGCGGATGCGCTCGGCCTCGGCCTGGGCGAAGTGCATGATCGAGTCCTGGATCGCGCCGGGGAGGCTGTGGGCGATCACCCGCAGGTCGGGGCGCTCGAGCTGCGAGAAGGCCTCGTTGTGCAGCTCTTTGTGGAACGCCTGCAGGCGCTCGCGGCTCTCCGCGAGGATCATCGCGCGCGTCTCCGACATCATCTGCTTGAGCTTCTCGAAGTCCAGCGCCTGCTGCGTCAGCGAGGCCTCGACCGCGTCGCGCTCGGCTCGCAGCGTCTCGATCTCGAGGGTCATCGCGCGCTGCTGGATCGAGGCGCTCTGCGCGAGCAGCCGCGCGTAGCGGATCAGCGCGGTACGTGTTCTTTGGGGCAGGATGGTCTGACGCGAAGAGTGCAGCGCGCGCAGGCGGCCGCGCAGGCGCTCGACCTCGTGGACGCCGTGGCTCTCGCTGTCGGGCTGCTTGAGGCTGGTGCGCGAGTCGGTCTCGAAGATCTCGACCCCGGGGATGATCGCCTGCAGCTCGCCGCGCACGCGGTCGCGGACCGACTCGCGGTCCTTCTCCGGGATCAGGTCGATGCGGTTGAGCGCGATCAGGATGGTCGCCCCGGTGCCGCCGGTGCCGCCGACGGCGATCACCGCGTCGCGCAGGTAGCTCAGCTCGGTGCGGTTGAGCGCCTGGGTCGCGTCGAGCACGAACAGGAGCACGTCGCCGCGGGGGAGCTCGCGTCGGCTCGAGTGTCCGCGCGCGACGTCGATGTCGTTGATCCCCGGCGTGTCGACGAGCTCCATGCCCTCGAGCAGCGAGTCCGCGTCGGTGGTCGCGCGGATGATCGTGTCGACGACCTGCTCGCGCCCTCGGGCCAGGCGCTTGAAGCGATCCGCGTCGAGCTCCTCACGCTTCGCGCTCGCGCTGTCCTCCTCGGGCGCGGTCGGCTCGACGAGCCAGTAGCCTGGCCGACCGCGGACGACCTCGACCGCCGCGCCGGTGGTCGGCGTGACGCCGGTGGGGACGATCTTGTCGCCGAGCAGCGCGTTGATCAGCGAGCTCTTGCCGCGCTTGATCTCGCCGAGCACGGCGACGCGCAGGGTCGCGCGCGCGAGGCGACGGTGAGAGTCCTCCTCGATGCGACGGGCGAGCGCCGTCAGGCCGAGCGAGCCCGCGATCGTCGACAGCTCGTGGGTGAGTTCCCCGAGGGTGCTCTGGGCTTCCATCGATTCGTGTGTCTCCGAGTTCAGGTGACTGACCGTTCGTTCGTTGCTTCGTGGTCGGGGAGCGCCTCAGAACAGGCCGAGGCGACGGGTCAGGCGCTGGTCGCAGCGCGCGAGCGGCCAGGCGTTCGCCGGCACGCCGCGCGGCACGGTGGTGCTGGTGTCGGGCTCGGACGCCGCCTCGCTCGCGCCCTCGGGCGCGGGGGGCTTCTCGGGCGCGGGCGCGCGCTGAAGGTTCAGGCGCGCGCGCGCGAGCGCGACTCGAGTGCGTACGCGCGCGGCTACGCGCGATCGCTCGAAGTCCTCGAGCGATTGTCGTCGCTGGTGCAAGGGCGCGAACGCTGGGTACCAAGGGACGCGCTGCGCGACCTGTGTGCCGAGACCCATGAGCGCGGCTTCGAGCCCGCCCGCCGCGAGCAGACCCGCGCGGTCGGCCGAGAACACGCTCAGGAACGTCCACGACGCGAGCAGCCTGCGGACCAGTCGCCCTCCGCCAGCGCGGTGACCGACGAAGTGGCTGACGAAGATCGGCCCGTGCCCGCACTGGAGATGACCCATCGCCGCCCCGAGCAAAAACGCTCGTTCGCCCGGTGGTTGCGCGCGCAGGCCCTCAGCGTCGAGCACCAGCCAGTCCTCGCTGCCGCGGACGTTGCCCATCGGGGTAGCGAGTCCCCAGTCCCCGCTGGCCCTCGCGCGCTCTGTGAGCAGCCGGACCCCCGGGGCGCGCATGTGCAGCAGCTGGGCCAGCGCTGAGACCTCGCCCAGCAGCGGCATCGCGTTCGGATCGTCAGGATACGCGAGCTCGTCGGGTGTCAGGCTGTCGACGAGTCGATACCAGCGAAGCTCGATGGCACGCATCGCGGTCTGGCTGAGCGACGAGTTGGCGAACCACCGCGCGCGCCGAACATCGACCCCGTACGCATAGCTCGCGCGGGCCATATCTTGCTCGTACGAGGCGAGCTGACGGCGTTGCACGAATCGCCCGAGGTCGATCTGTGCGTCTGACGATCCAGCTTGTGAAGATGGAGGAGCGCCCACTCGGCAAGTTTAGCAGTCGTGTTCCCGATCTGTCGTCTGGGGTGCAAAAACCGAGTCGGCTAGTCCAAACTCGCTTGCAGGGGCGCGCCATTGTCGGTATGCCCGCCTTCGAACGTGTCGGCGCCGATCTCCATGAAGGGCGAGCTACCGCCGGTCGTCGTGCCGCCGCATCTGTGGATGCGCAGCGGTCGACCCGGACCAGGGCGAGCGCTTCACTACGGCGTGCCGCTCACCTTCGCCGCGATCGGTCTCACGGCCGAGAGCACCGCAGCGAAGATGAGCTTTATCGGCGTGGGCTTGCTGCTGTGGGTGCTGATCCCGGCGTTGACTCAAAACGCGCTCGAGCGGATCGGCCGGACGATCGAGAGCGCGAGCCGCCGGCGCGCCGGCTCGCTCCTGCGAACGCTGCGCAGCCGCCCGCTCGTCAGCCTGTTCGCGCCCTACGCCTGGGTCACGCTGCAGGAGGCGCGACTCCATCTCAAGCTCGGCGACGGGAAGGCCGCCGCGCGTGCGTTCGCCGAGACCGCGCGGCTGTGCAGGCAGCCCGACGCGGTCATGCTCGTGAGCGCGCAGGCGCACGCGCTCGTGGTCGCGGGCGATCGCAAGAACGCGCGCCGGCTGCTCAACAAGCTGCTGAAGGCGAAGCTCGTCGGTCCTCGAGACCAGCTTGATCTCGCGATCGTGCTGCTCTCGACGAGCGAGAAGAAAGCCCGTCAGGCGCTCGCGTACATCGAGGCCGCGCGCAAGACGATCGGCGAGCACCCGCGACTCATCGCCGCGCACGCGCTCGCGCTCTTGCAGCTCGAGAAAGTCGACAAGGCCTCGGGCTTGCTCGAGCAGGCGCAGATCTATCTGCAGGATGATCCCGATCCCGTTGTCGACGACCTCGTCCGCCGCGGCCGGCACAAGCACCGCCGGGTCATCGAGGCGCAGCTTCGCCGGGAGCGACGCGCGCGATCACGACGGACGACCATCGTCGTGACGAGCGAGACCGCGGTCAACAAGGTCGTCGGCGGCGTCATCGACGGCATGAGCGACGGCGAGAGGGTCGAGAAGCAGAAGGACGAGAAAGCCGAAGCGGCGCGACGCTCGCTCAAGGCGCGCGGCTGGGCGGACCCGACCGAGGCCCACGACGCGCCCATCACCGTCGAGTCTGACGGACCGATCCACAAGCAGTCCGTCAGCTACGACACGCACGGGCGCCGCACCTTCACGAACCTGCGGGCGGTCCCCGCGGCGAAGAAGCCGTCGCCGGCGATCGACATTGAGCTCGACGACGATGACGACGAGCTCGGCATCTCGATGGATGTCGACGAGGGTGATGATGAGCAGGACATCGCGGTCGAGCTCGCGCCGGCCGACGACGATGACGACGATGACGACGCGGCGGTCGACCGCGACGCTCCGAAGGCGCGGGCGCCGAAGCAGAGCGCGCTGGTCGACGCGTCCGCGCAGACACCCTCGATCCTCGAGGGCAGCGACCTGCGGCGCGTGAAGCCGGACGCTTCACCCTACGCGCCGCCGGCTCCGTCTCCGCCCGACAAGGGCCTGTTCCGCTCGGCGCCGGGCGGCAACGGGAAGCAAGGCGCCGCTGAGAAGGCGCGCTCGTCGAAGCTGACGCCGGCGCCGCCGCCGACCGTCTCGAGTTCGGACTCGGGGCGTCGCCCCGTGTTCAGCCCGCCGAAGGTCAAGGACCGCCGAACGAGGCGACCGACGCTCGGCTCGGCGTTCGCGGTCCGTCAGCCGGGTGAGGCGGTTCCTCATGGACCGCGGAAGCGCGAGGACTCGGGCGACGCCAACGCGTCGCGCTGACCGAGCGCCTTGTTGAAGAACCTACTTGTTGATCCCCGCCAGTGGATCGTCGGTGTTGGTGATCTCGTAGGTCTTCTTCTTCTTCTTTTTCGTCTTCGACCCGCCGCCGCCGCCACCGCCGCCGCCGCGGGGACGGTTGCCCTTCTTGAACTGCGTGCCCTCGCTCGAGTCGACGTTGCCCTTGGGCGCCTTCGGGCCCTGGGTGTCCGGCGGCACGACGCCGCCGCCGATCACCTTCGCTGGCCCGGCTTTGGTCGGCTCCTCGCTCTCGGCGTTGTTCTGCGAGACGAAGATGTAGCCCCCGATCGCGCCGCCGCCGAGCAGGAGCGCGATCAACAGGCCCCACTTCGCGGCGCCGCCTTTCTTAGGCGTGTCGAAGTCATCCATGCCCGCGCTCGGGCTGTAGGGGGAGGGTGAGGCGAAGCCCGCCGGTGAGGGGGAGCTGAAGCCCGGGGCTGGCGACGGGGCGCTGAAGCCAGCAGGGGGTGCGGGCGTGGGTGTGCTGAAGCCGGCAGGAGCTGCGGGCGCGGCTCCGAATCCCGCGGGGGTCGCCGCGGGACTCACCGCTGGGCTGGGCGCGGGCTCCGGCGCGGGCGCCTCGGGCTCGACCTCCTCGCTGTCGTCGCCGTCGCCCGCGACGGCCTCTAAGCGCTCGTAGAGGTTCGCCATCTCGGCCTCGATCTGCTCGAGGGCCTGCGAGTGTTGCTGCAGCGCGGCGACCTCGGTCGCCGCCTCGAGGGCGCTCTCGTGTTGTTGGCGCTGCTCCTCGAGCTCCTCGAGCCTGGCGAGAGACTGCTGAATCCATTCGTCAGACGCGGTGGTCATGCTTCCTGCTCCGTCGTGAAGTACCGGCGCTGAGGCGCGACGTCCTGTCGCCGGCTTCGTTCCTGATCGGCGCGCGCTCTCGTTACTGAAAACGGCCCACGCGACTTGAGGGTCTGGCAAGTTGAGTTCGAATGCAACACTGCGGGCTGGCCGCGTGCTCCTGTCTATCGAGACAGGTAACTGGCGCGGCCGCCGGCGCGGAGGCGCGCGGAGCGATATGAAGCAAACATCATGTCCTAGACGACATGTGTCCAAACCTGCACATAGGGACAAATGAAAAACCCGCGCGGCTGGCACCGCGCGGGCTCTGGGAGCGGGCTCTCGCAGGAGCGCGCGCTAGGTCCCCTTGCGCAGCTCCGCGAGGACCTGCTTGGCGAGCGCCTTGAGCGTGTCGAAGACGCCCTCGCCGGTCACCGCGCAGGCCTCGAACTCAGGGACGCCGGTCGGGTTGCACTCACGCGAGAGGATGTTGACCGGGACCGCGTTGGGCAGGTCTCGCTTGTTCCACTGAATGACGTAGGGGATCTTGTCGAGATCGTAGCCCTGCTCGTTGAGGTTGATGCGCAGGTTGTCGAGGCTCTCGATGTTGGCCTCCATGCGCTCCTCCTGCGAGTCGGCGACGAAGCACACCCCGTCGACGCCCTTGAGGATCAACTTACGGCTCGCGTCGTAGAAGACCTGACCCGGGACCGTGTAGAGGTGGAAGCGAGTCTTGAACCCGCGGATCTCGCCAAGACTCAGCGGCAGGAAGTCGAAGAACAAGGTTCGCTCGGTCTCGGTGGCGAGCGAGATCATCTTGCCTTTCGCCTCGGGGCGGGTCTTGTTGTAGATATACTGGAGATTCGTCGTCTTCCCGCACAGACCGGGCCCGTAGTAGACGAGCTTACAGTTGATCTCGCGAGAGCTGTAATTGATGAACGACATCGGCTGAACCCTCTGTTCTAGTCGGCAAACAGGTTGTCGATGTCTTCATCCGTGATCTCATCAAACACGCTCGGCATCGGCGTCGATGCTGCCTTCTTGGCGAGCTCCTCAAAGATCTTCGCGAGCTCACCGCTGGCCTTGCGGACTCGCAGTCGGACCAGCCCGTGCGTCGTGTTCTTGTCGAACAGGACCACGAGGATGGCGCGGCGACCGACGAGGGTGAGGTGAATCGAGATGCCCTTACCTTCGTGGTACTGGCCGGTGAACTCGTCCTCTTCAATGAGCTTGGCGATACCACCGGTCGCGGCGACGTTGCCGGCGACTAGCGAGCTCAGTGAGGTCGTGTCGAGGTGCGAGACCTCTCCGGCCGAGGCGATGAGCTGTCCGTTCTTGTCGACGAGAAGGATGGTCTTTGAGCGAGAATCCCGGTGGAGCTTTGCAGCGATTCGCTCGATCTGCTTCTGCTCCTCGTCGTACATCACCAGCTGTGGGTTCAGCATGTTCAAGGGGGGACTCCTGAGGCGCGACGAAACTGCTCGGATGACGGCCCGAGACTTGGGAAACGTAACAAACTCACCGGTGCAAGTCCATGGTGCTGCAGGGGGTGAATGTCGGCCCGACGTCGGGTCTACACGCGCGTCGCCGATGGAGAATCGCGCCCCCGCGTGTACTGGATCGCGCCCCGGCGGCGAATGAGAACGCGCCCGCACTGATACCGCGCGCCAGCTCGCGCGCGTTATCAGTTGTCAGCGCCGGATCAATTTTCGCGGGCCTTCGTCGCGCGGGCGCCAAGTGCACGAAAATACAGGTTGTCCCGCGACGTCCTCGGCAGCCGCGGTCGCTTCGGCCGCGCGTACATTAAAAAAGCGAGGCGACGGCTTCTTCCGGGTCACGCGCGGGCGCGTCTCGCCGGTCGCGCTGTGTGCGAGCGAGATCTTTTGTCGATCTTTCGTCGATCCGATGTCGATCAAAGGATCCGGCGGTCCGCGAGCGCCCGGTGCAGCGTGCTCATATCCGCGTACTCGAGCTCACCCCCGACCGCGACGCCGGAGGCGATACGCGACACCTTCACGCCGAGCGGGCGCAGGAGCTTGGAGAGGTAGAGCGCGGTCGCGTCCCCCTCGACGTTCGGGCTGGTGGCGACGATGATCTCCTCGACCTCTTCGCCGTCCAGTCGGGCCAGCAGCGTCTCTATCTTGAGCTCGGCGGGGCCGATCCCCGAGAGTGGATCGAGTACGCCGTGGAGCACGTGGTACAGCCCGCGGTAGACGCCGGAGCGCTCGAGCGCGATGCGATCCTGCGGTTGCGCGACCACGCAGATCACGCTCCGGTCTCGCCGCGGATCGCCACACCGTTCGCAGCGCTCCCCTGCGCACAGGTCGCAACAGACGGCGCAGAGTCGCAGGTGCTCATGGACCTCGAGCAGGGCGCTGGAGAGCGCGCGAACGTACTCGCCGTCGGCGCGCGCGAGCCACAGCGCGAGTCGTAGCGCCGACTTCTCTCCGATCCCGGGCAGCCGCGTCAGGAGGGTGGCGAGCCGCTGGAGCGGTTTGCCGCTCACGGCGTCGTCAGGGCCGCGCTTGGGAGCTTTGCGATTGCCTGAACTCACAGGCCGGGGAATCCACCGGGGCCCATGAGGCCGGGCGGGAGGACAGAGCCGAGCCGCTGCTGGGCGAGGTTGCGAGCCTTGTCGAGCGCGTTGTTCACGGCCGCGACGATCAGGTCCTGCACCATCTCAGAGTCCTCCGCGAGGGCTTCTGGGTCGATCGTGACCGATTTGAGGCGCTGGCCGCCCGTGGCGACGGCTTTGACGATGCCGCCGCCGGCCGAGCCCTCCACGGTCTCGTTTTCAAGCCCCTTCTGGATGTACTGCATCTGCTCACGCATCTGCTGAGCCTGGCGCATCATGGATCCGAGATCGAAGTCGCTCATGGGTGACCGATCATAGCGCAGGCCGCTCGTATTTGCTGCCTGAGCGATGAGCGCGCGATCACGCGCGCTCGCGGTGGGCGCTGGAGATGCTACGGGGAGCACAGCGGCTTGACGCTGCGGATCGTCCCCCGGAACGCGCTGAGCAGACGGCGGATCTCGGGGGCTTCGGCCGCCTCTCGCTCGACCTGTCGCTGCAGCGCCCGCGCGCGGAAGCGACGGACGAGGGTCAAGCTGGGGAGATCGGGGAGCTTCGGCTCATCTTCTCGAAGCTCGATCTTGATCGCGGCGGACGGCGCTTGAGCGTCCTGCTCGGGTGAGTCGTCCTTCTGTTGTTGATCGCCCTGCTGCGCGTGAGCTTGAAAAAAGTACTCGTGAAGCGCTCGTTCGAACGTGCCGTACATCTCTGAGCCGGCGCTGAGCTGTCTCCGCCGCATCCCGCCTCGCGGCGTCACGAGCTGCACGTGCTCGCGGTTGAAACTGATGAGGCCGCAGTCGCCGAGCATCGCGGTCAGCGGCGTGTCCTTGCCGCTGACGTGCTGGATAAATGACTCCCAGGCGCTGAACTCCGCGGTCTCGTCCCACTTCTCCTCGGGAACCGGTGGTCTTCGCGGGCCTGTACTCGCAGGCAGTTCGTCGTCGGCGCCGGTGTTGGCGCGCGCTGGCGCGCGTCCGTGACCGGCGTTGGTGCGCGCGCTCGGTTGACTCGGACGGCTTGCCTCGCGGGGTCGTGGCTGCTGCGGAGGCGGTGTGGGAGGGGCGGTCCGAGTCTGTGTGGGTTCTGGCGGCGGGGGACGTCGCGGCTGACTCGGGCCCGGTCCGGCCTGCTCCGGGAATTGGGGCGCGCGATCTTGGCCGCCACCGAGAATCCGCCAGAGTTTTGATTTGGTGTCGTTGGCCTGGGGCGGGCGCGTGCGCGGCGGGGGTCCGGCTGGAACGGCGTCTTGCCAGGCGGGGCGAGAACGCTGATTCGCGTCGCCAAACGATGGTCCGCGCTGGGGGGCGGGCCCGCCACGCTGTGAGGAACCCCGCGGGATCGCGTTCCCCATGCCCGATCCCCCGGGGCCAGGGCCCCGACCGGACGCGACGCGATCAAGGCGCTCGACCAGATCGCCGAGCGGGATGAGCGGGTCGCTGTGCACGAGGTCGAGCAGCCCCATCTCCATGATCAGCCGGGGGACGCGGGTGCGCGGCAGCGCGTCGACGGTCCGCGCGAAGCGATCGAAGAGCTGCGAGAGCAGCTCGGCGGAGGACTGCTCGGCCTGGCGCTGCAGCTGTTCGAACTGGCTGTCGGACATGTCTCGAACGACATCCCTCGCGCCGCAGGCCTTCACGACCACGAGATCGCGGATGTGCTGCAGGAACGCGAGCGCGAGCTGCTGAAGGTCTTGTCCCGACTCGACGACCTCGTCGAACAGCCGCAGCGTCTTCTCCGCGTCGCGCGCGAGCACGGCGTCGGTGAGCTCCGCGACGGCGATGCGGGCGGGGACCCCGAGGACCGTGCGGACCTCTCGCTCGCTGACGGCCCCGGTGTCGCTGGCGAACGCGATGATCTTGTCGAGCAGCGTGAGGGTGTCGCGGACCGAGCCGTCGCCGGCGCGCGCGATCGTGTAGAGGCCGGCCTCCTCGATCTGCACGCCCTCGCGCTCGAGAATCCTCTGCGCGTGGGCGACGAGCTGACCGCTGGCGACCCGGCGGAAGTCGAAGCGAGAGACCCGCGAGAGGATGGTCGCGGGCAGCTCGTGGACCTCGGTCGTGGCGAGGATAAAGGTGACGTGCGGGGGGGGCTCCTCGAGCGTCTTGAGCAGCGCGTTGAAGGCCGAGCCCGTCAGCATGTGGACCTCATCGACGATGTAGATCTTCTTGCGCGCGCTCTGGGGCAGATAGCGGACCTGCTCGCGGAGGTTGCGGATGTCGTCGACGCGGTTGTTGCTGGCGCCGTCGATCTCGATGACATCGACGGAGGAGCCGTTGTTGACGGCCGTGCACTCGCGGCACTCGTTGCACGGCTCGGGCGCTGGCCCGCGCTCACACACCAAGCACTTGGCGAGGATCCGGGCGGCCGAGGTCTTGCCGAGGCCGCGCGCGCCGCAGAACAGATACGCGTGATGCACCCGGTCGTGCGAGATCGCGTTGGCGAGGGTCCGGGTGACGTGCTCCTGCCCGACGAGGTCGGCGAACCGTTGCGGGCGATACTTGCGAGCAAGAACGACGTAGGCCACGGCCCGGCAACCTACCGCATTACGGGCGAAAGCGCTCTCTCGCGGCCGAGGAGAGCGCCCGTGTCAGCGCGGCCGAGGAGAGCGCCCGTGTCAGCGCGGCCGAGGATGTCAGCGGCGCGACGTCGAAGCGGCTCCTGTGCATCCCGTACGGTGTGCGGGCGCGGAATGCAATGGAGCCGCTGTGCTGGGCCCGAGATCAAGTCATCTCGGGTTCGTCTTGTGACTCGCGCTGTTCGGTAGCCGGACGAGCGCGCGGCCGACTGGCCGGTTAGAACGTAAAGTGCTGTGAGACGATCTCGTCGCTGTCGACGACCTTTGGGGCCGGTCGAGGCTTGACGGCCTTGGGCACTGGAACCCCCGCCGCGTCGAGCTTTTCTGCAATGATTTCCTCAAGATAGCCGCTTACGCTGATGCCGGACGCCTCGCAGTAGTCCTTGAGCCGCTGGTACGTAATGCCTTTGACCGAGATGCTCCTGCGAGTCTGACGTTTCGCCATCGAACCCTCCCTTTGCCGGTGCCTCCTGCCCTCATGCCTCTACGTCAACCCTTTCCTGCACGCAAGGCCCATTCCATTTCGGGCGAGCAGGTGTGAGCCGTGTGGCTCGAAAGTGCGCCGGGATCGAGACCAGAACATGCTGAAAATAAAGGAAAAAACCCAGTGAAGGTAAATTTTTTTTCGATAGGTCATTCACCACGAAAACTCATGGCTTATTAAATAAATTTTGACCTGTGGAGAAGATCTCCGAGATCTCCCCTTGATCGCGCGGATCGACTTCGCTCCTGCCGGCCGCGCGGCCGTGATCACGTGCGCGACTTCATGGGTCCAACGCGACGGTCCGCGGGCGTCCGCGAGGTGGTGTCGAAACGCCGGTTTAACCGCGCGCGGATTGCCAGCAATGATCGCTTTTGATCCTGCGCGCTTCGTGGCGCAAATCGAGCCCGGTCGATTTGTGCGCCAACCGTCGGTCGCGATCGTCCTCGTAGGGGGTGGGTCTATTCGTCAGCGTCAGCGCAGCGTCCCACCACGGGCGCGTGGTCGGACTTCGCCCGCGCGCGCGGAACGTGATTGCGACGGCTGATTGACGTATCGTGATCATGAGCCGGTCATTTTCCTTTGCTCGCGCGTTGTCATCCATAGGCGCGAGAGTCGACACCGGCGCCTCTCCGCGCGACCGCCCTGTACCGAGCTGATTTATGGAGCCTGAGGTCGAGACCAAAGTTCTGCAGGAGCGGGCCCTCGAGGCCGCGCGCTCCAACGCAGCGGGGGTCTCGAGTCAGCGCACCGTCGGTCGTTACGAGCTGCTGCACCGGCTCGGCTACGGCGGGATGGCGACGGTCTACCTGGCGCGCGCGAGCAGCATCGGCGGGTTCGAAAAGCTGGTGGCGGTCAAGGTCATCCACCAGCACCTGGCGGCCGAGCCAGAGTTCGTCGGGATGTTCCTCGACGAGGCCCGGATCGCCGCGAGCCTTCGCAGCCCGCACATCGGCGAGGTCCTCGATGTCGGCGAGGACAGCGGCCTGTACTTCATGGTCATGGAGTACATCGAGGGCGAGACCCTATCGGCCTTGCTCCGCGCCGTGCGGGATAAGAAAAGGCCGCTGCCGCCCGCGGTGATCCTGCAGATCATGGCGGACGCGTGCGAGGGGCTCTCGGCGGTTCACTCGCTGAGGGATCCCGACGGCAACGCCTACGACCTCGTGCACCGAGACGTGTCGCCCCAGAACTTGCTGATCACGATGGACGGCTGGGTGAAGCTCGTCGACTTCGGGATCGTCAAGGCGACGGGCGTCAACCGCAGCACCTTGACCGGTCATCTGCGCGGGAAGCTGCCGTACATGGCGCCCGAGCAGGCCTGCGGGAAGGCGCTCTCACGGGCGTCGGACGTGTTCGCGCTCGGCGTCATCCTGTGGGAGCTGTGCGCCGGTCGCCGCTTGTTCGCGGGCGCGAACGATGCCGACACCTTGTCGGCGGTGATGCGCTGCGAGATCCCCACGCTTCGCGACGTGCTGCCCGCGGGGGAGATCCCGGAGGGCGTACAGGCGATCCTCGATCGCGCGTTGGCGGTGGAGCCGGAGGCTCGCTACGCGACCGCGGAGGAGATGTTGGACGAGCTGCGGGCGCGGCTGTGGAGCGCGCGAGATGGCGTGCGCGAGGATCCTCGGCACGCGCTTTCGAGGGTGATGCGTGAGCTGTTCGGAGAGCAAGCCGCGTATCGCCGCGCGACGGCGCGCGGGCAGCGGGCGGGACCCGCGACGCGCCCTGTCGCGCTGGTCGCGTTGACGCCGACGCCGACGCCGAGAACCAGTCCCGGAGAGCAGGTTGGGTCGAGCGAGCCGCCGCGCGTGGTTCGCACCCTCTCGCTCGTGACCGGGGGCGCGGAGCTGACGCCTGCTCGTTCGGACCTGTCCGCGCCGGGGCTCGCGGCCGTCGGCGCGCACGATGAGCCGCAGACCCTCACGACCTCGATCGAGCCGGCCTCGCCCCGCCACTGGAGCTTCTGGCTGCTGCTGCTGCCCTTCGTCGGCGCCGGGATCGCGGTCATGGCGATCAACGTCAGCGGGCGCGTGTCCGTCCCGATCGAGGCGACGACGCACGAGCGGGCGGCGGTCGCACAGACGCCGGTCGCCGCGTCAACGCACGAGCGGGTGACATGGCTGATCAGCAGCGAGCCCGCCGGCGCGGTCGTCTCGATCGAGGGGCTGCCGGAGGAGATCGATGACGCGGTCCGCGAGCAGCTCGACGGGAAGACGACGCCGGTCGTGCTCGAGCTGCCCTTCCACCGCGAGCCGGTGAAGGTCAGCGTCGCGCTCGACGGGTTTCGCTCGCGTAGCGCGGTCCGCATGCCGGTCTCCGATGAGAACCTCGCGCTTCGCCTCGAGTCGCTCCGCGCGAACGCTGCGGACGATGTCCCCGGCGAGGAGGCGCAGGAGGAGCGCGTCGGCGCGCGGAAGCTGGCGCGCCCGACCAAGCTGCGCTTCAAGCAGCCGACGCGAAGCGGCGAGCGCGAGAAGCCCGAGAAGAAAGTCGGCGCCGAACAAAAGTCAGGCGAGCAAGCGCAGCCCACGGATGGGAGCGAGCCCTCGGAGATCCCGCTGGAGCCGTCGTTCAAGCCGCTGCGTCCGCGCGATGAGCCAGGAGGCTGAGCGATCGACGTGGGTAGGGCGACCGGTTTTCCCCGATGCACGACGCGGCGCGGATTACTCCGTCGGCCTCTCAGCGTTGGGCTGACCTTCGCGCTCCTCGTGGCGCCGATCGGCACGCTGCGCGCGGCGCCGACCGAGAGCGTCTCGACATCCGCGACGGGCGAGGCGGCATCGGCGGTCGCGTCACAGCCGGCGGAGGCGGCGAGCGCTGCGGCGAAAGAGGACCCGTCCGACCCCCGGGTGGAGGCCGCGCTCGAGGCGTTTCGCGAGGCTTCGAAGCTGTTCCACGAGGAAGATTTTAAAGCGGCTGGGGACGCGTTCTTGCGCTCTTTCAAGATCCTGCCGTCGATCGACTCGCTGTGGGCGGCGGCCAATTCCTACCGGCTCGCCGACGAAGTTGTCCGCGCGGTGGAGGTCTACGAGCGGTATTTTCAGTACGTCGACGACAACCGCGATCGGGCTGAGAAGGCGCGCGCGGAGTTCGACACGCTGCGGGCCCGAGTGGGGCGTCTGAACGTGCAGATCGCCAAGGACGCGATGGTGCGCGAGATCCTCGTCAACGGTGAGCCCGTCGCCCGGGAGGCGTTCCCGCGCTTGGTGGTGGCCGGCCCCGTGGAGGTCGAATTTCTCGGCCTCGAGGAGGGGCAGCGGAGCGTGAGCAGGGTCCGGATCGACGGTCGCTCGACCATCGTCGTGTCATTCCCGGGCTTTGGCGGGAGCGAGGAGCAGGCGCCGTTTGGGGACACGCCGGGCGATCCGCCCGATGAGCCCGCGTCGCGTAAGCGACAGGCCGTGAAGGCCGCGTTCTGGAGCGGTGTCGGCTTGACCGCCGCCGGCGCGGTGACGATCGGTGTGCTCGGCGGCATGACGCTGCACTACCGCAACGAGTGGCAATCGCTCCAGTGTCCGGACGGGGTGTGCAGCCCGGGCTCGCCCTCGCCCGAAGACGCGAAGCAGAATTTTGAGCGCTACAAGCCGGCGACCAACGTCGCGATCGGCGTGACCGCCGGCGTCGCGGCCGTGACCTTGGTCCTGGGCGTGATCGCCTACCGTCGCGGCGATCGCCGGGCGGAGTCAGCGACGCGGCGGTCTCGGCTGCGTGTGAGCGCGGGGGGCCTCGGCCTCCGGTTCTAGCGAGGGGCCGAGCGAGCTTCGATCGCGGCAGGTCGCTATTGCGTCTCGCGGCCGCGCCTGCCATAGCATGGCCGTGCAGCCACCCGCGGAAGTTGAGACGGTGACGACCCCGAGCGACGCGCCGGAGGATCTCCGCTGGCCGACCTATCGAATTCATGAGGTGGTGCTCGAGCGGGCTGTCCCGCACGCGCGCGGATCGATGACGCTGCGCGGTGATGATAGCCGCGAGTACCTCGACGCGGTGGCCGGCATCGGCAGCGCGCCGCTGGGCCACGCGCACCCGCAGTGGGTCGCGGCTTGTCACGCGCAGCTGCAGCGGCTGGTGTCGACCTCCAACGCCTACCGCACCGGGCCGCAGCAGGCGCTCGCGGCCCGAATGGCGGCCCTCTACCCGATCCCCGACGCGCGCGTGTTCTTCTGTAATACCGGCACGGAGGCGACGGAGGCCGCGCTCAAGCTCGCGCTGCGGGCCACGGGGCGCGACACGATCATCGCGTTCCACCGGGCGTTTCACGGGCGGACCCTGGGCGCGCTCTCGCTGACGGCGAAGCCCGCGTACCGGTCGCCGTTTGTGCGTTGCCCGGGGGACTCGCTCGAGCGAGCGTTCTGCTCGGCGCGGGTGCTGCGGGTTCCCTTCGGTGATCTCGAGGCGGTTCGCGCCTGTCTCGAGCGCGAGCCGGGGCGCGTGGCGGCCGTGTTCCTCGAGACCGTTCAGGGCGAGGCTGGCGTGTTCCCGGCCACGCGTGAATTCTTGTTGGGGCTGCGGCGCGAGTGCGACGCCCGGGGCGTGCTGCTGGGGGTCGACGAGGTGCAGTGTGGGGCCGGGCGCACGGGGGCCTGGTCGGCGTGGAGCGCGATCGTGGGCGATGACCCCGCGCAGGCGCCCGATCTGCTCTGGCTCGCCAAGGGGCTCGGGGGCGGGATCCCGATCGGCGCGTGCCTCGCCCGCGCGGAGCTGGCGGGCGCGATGGCCCCTGGGAGCCACGGCACCACCTTCGGCGGGAACCCGCTCTCGTGCGCCGCGGCGTTGGCGACGATCGAGATCATCGAGCGCGAAGCGTTGCTCGCGCGGGCGAGCGCGCAGCTGCCGACGCTGCGCGAAATCGCGGCTGTGCAGCCGATCACCGCGGTGCGGGAGCTACGTGGTCTTGGGGCCATGATCGGGATCCAGATCGCCGAGCCCGAGGCCTCGCTCGCGACGGCGCTCGCGGGGCGGCTCGCGCGGGAGCACGCTATCCTCGTGACTGTGTGCGGCGGGCATACCATTCGGCTGCTGCTCCCGTACCGCGCGGGTCGAGGCGAGCTCCAGCGGATCTGGAGCGCGCTCGCGGCGGCGAGTCAGTCTGAGGGCGAATAGTTTCAGCCTCGTTCAGCGAGAATTGAGAATCGGTCAGGAGCGCGTTGTGGGACGAGACCCGAAGGACGGAATGAGGAGCGGCCGCATTGCTGGTGGGCGTGGGTCCGCCGGCGGATTGGCGCTGGTGTTGTTGCTGGCGGCGCCGCTGATGATCGCGGCGAAGTGCTCGGGCGATAGCGCGCACCCCGGCGAGGGCGACCCGCCGACATCCGGATCAGACGACTCGACGGGGGCAGTGGCCTCGGCGCCGGGCGCGACGGCGGGGCCGTCGGAGGGCGCGGCTTCAGCGACAACGACGACAACTGCGGACGACCCGGCGGCGCTCGAGGGAGACACAACCGGAGGCTCGGACGCGCCCGTAGAGAGTGGAGACCCCCCGTCGGCCACCGAGAGCGCGGGGGGATCCCAGCCCGAGGACGGGGGCGAACCAGCCGAGGTCGCGTCGGGCGGGCCTCCGCCGCTGCCGAAGCCGATCTACAAGAACGTTGACGAGAAGTGTGGAGACGCGCCCGGGGTCGGCGACAAGGCCAAGCCGTTCACGCTCAAGACCCCTGGCGGTAAGGAACTCTCGTTGGCGCGCTACCGCAAGCGCGTCGTCCTGCTCAACTTCTGGGGCACGTGGTGCAAGCCCTGTCTCAAAGAGCTGCCGGAGTTCGATCGTCTATACCGACGCTACCGCAAGCACGGGCTGACGGTGATCGCGGTCGCCACCGACGATGACGCCGACAAGGTCCAAGCCTTCGTCAAGCAGCGCAAGCTCGCGGCCAAGGTCGCGATCGGCGGTCAAGAGCTCGCCGACGCCTACGGCAGCCCGAAGTTCCCGTTCTCGTTCGTGATCGACCCGAAGGGCGCCATCAAGGCGGCGTACCGCGGCTACGAGCCGGGGTGCCTGGGGAAGCTCGAGCAGGACATTCGCACGCAGCTCGAGGCGCTGCGGCGCTGAGACCGATCGACTCGCTCGGAACGACGAGGCGCGCGCGTGAGCACCGCGACCGACCGAGAAGGCCGGGGGGAGATGTGTGTGAACGAGCGCAGGGGAATTGCTTCCAGGCCGGGCCGGCGTCGACTGTGACACTGTCGACACCGGGACCTGGTTTGTCCGTGAACCCTCGAAACCGGGCTTTCGGAGTCCGCGCGTTCAAGTCTATAGTTGGAGCATGCGCCGCGCGGTTGCCATCCTCGCAAGTTCTCTGATCTTGATCCCGTCCCAGGCCCTCGCCAATCCGTACGTGGTCTCGCGGACCTTACTGCAGCAGCCGACGGACACGACTGCAGCGCAGCCGCCTCAGCCGGAGACGCTGCAGCCGGGTCAGCCAGGTCAGCCCGCGCAGCCCGTCGCGGAGGACCCCGCGTTTCAGCCGACTAGTTCGAAGGCGCCGGACTCCGAGGATCAGGAGTGGCCCGAAGAGCCCGAGCCTGAGCCCGAGCCTGAGCCCGAGCCCGAGCCCGAGCCCGAGCCCGAGCCGCCCCCGCCCCCGGTGGACACCTACAACCGTCACGGCATCGGTGTGCGTGGCGGCATCACGGTGGTCCCGACCTGGATCCTGAAAGGGTGGTTAGCGTCGCACACCGCGTCGTTGTGCCGCGCCAACATCGGCGGCTTCGCGGAGGACGCGGGGTTGAACCGTATCGGTGGCTGTAACTTCTACGTCGGCGGTGAGTACATCTTCCGCCCGTCGAAGATCCTCGACATCGTGCCCACGGTTGGCTACCAGAAGCTCGGCGCGCCCGACGGGGTTTGGCTCGACAAAGATGAGTGCGAGGGCGGAAACGGCAGCGATGACTGCAACTACGACGCTGGCGACTACACCGAGATCGACGTCAGCTTCGTGTTCATCGAGGTCGACTTCATCGCCCGCGGCACCATCGTTGAGACCCCGGACTTCGCGTTCCAGTTCGGCGGCGGCGGCGGCATCGGCCTCGGGATCCTGGCGGGCAAGGGCGTCTTCCAGACCCCGCTGAAGGCTGAGTTCGCGCCCGAGTCCGCGAGCTGTCAGAGCTTCGAAGACTACGCCGACTTCACGCGCTGCACGCCCGCGGGCTTCCCCGACGACGACGACCCGACGCCCTCCTACGGCAGCTTGTCGCTCGACGGCAACGACGGCGCGGCGAACAACCCGCTGCGCCAGGCCGACTGCTCGGTCGGTGACTGCAACGACAACGACCTCGACGTGCTCGGCCGCGAGAAGACCACCGACGTGCCGCCGGTCATCCCGGTCGTCAACCTGCTGTTGTCGATGCGCTTTTTGATCAAGGACACCTTCGGCATCAACCTGCAGGGCGGCTGGAACACCGGCTTCTACTTCGGCGGCAGCCTGCAGTACTTCTTCGGTCCGGGCTCGTCGAAGAAGTAGCCGCGACCTGCACGCGGACGAAACAACGAGACCCCAGGCCGTTCGCCTGGGGTCTCATCGTTGGTTGCGGAGAGGGCGGGATTCGAACCCGCGGTGGCTTTCACCACACATGAATTCCAATCATGCACCTTCGACCACTCGGACACCTCTCCGTAGGAGCGCGCGCTGTCGAGCGAGCGCCGCGGCGCGTGTCACGCCTTGTTGGGTTGGTTGCAAATTTTCAGGGAACGATTTCGGAGCGGAGAGGGTGGGATTCGAACCCACGGTGACTCTCGCCACACCTGATTTCGAGTCAGGCACCTTCGACCACTCGGACACCTCTCCGAAGGCCCCACGCTGTGCGGATGGGGCGCGGACCATAACAGAGGTACAGGGCCATCGGCCAGCCGATCGCGCGGCTCAGCGGGAAATCCCCGGTCTCTGGTTTGTGTGAAAGCTCGTCTCCGCAAAAGGCGCGGTTTTCGCGGGCGCGAGCGCTGCGCGCGGCGTCGCCGGCTCGAGCTGTCGAGGGCGCTCGAGGACACCCGAGGCGGCGGCGTGTCGGCTAGCTTCGAAGGACAGGCGCGCGATCGCGAGGCGGCCCGGGGGCGCTCGGACGGCGTACAATCAGGGCCGACCCATGCCCTACGTCGAGTACGCCTGTGAGGGCCGGCTGCTGTTTCGCACCGAGACCTCTGAGTCCGCCCAGTTCGTCCCCCGGATCCACGAGGTCGTCGTGATCGACGACGTCCCGTACATCGTCGTCGACGTCGAGTACTGGGCGAGGCGGCTCGGCTCCAACGATCGCCGCCTCGTGTGGCCGACGGTCTACGTGCTGCCGATGAGCAGCGAGGACTGGGATCTTCGGCGCGAGCGCAGGCAGAAGCGCAAGCGCGAGGGCCCGCCGCCTGTTCGATATTGAGCGCGCGCTTGATTATGAACGTTAGGACATCCGAGTGAGCGGGGGGACGCGAAACTGCGCGGCTCTACGCGCGCGCACGCGCGGCGCTCGCGGCGAGCTCGACAGTCTCGCGGGATCCGTGCGAGCGTAACGTCCTGGCCAGGCGGCGCCGCGAGGACGCTCGCTCCGAGCGCGCGCGCGGGTCGTTGGAGGGTGTATGGGCACGACGATGAGCATGATCCTCGGCCTCGCCTTCGTGGTCCTCGGGATCGCGGCGGTGATGCTGCAGGCGTGGCTGTGGGGCTTCCCGATGACCGACGACCACCAGTCGACGGCGCCGCGCCTGTGGACCAACATCCACCGCGTCATCGGGCTCAGCTTCGTCGTGATCTACGTGATCATGATGTACTTCATGCTCCCGCGCCTGTGGATGTACCAGGTCGAGCTCCCGGCGCGGACGGTGGTGCACGCGGTCGCGGCGATCATGATCGGCGTGTTCTTGTTGACGAAGGTCGCGATCATCCGGCTGTTCCCGCACTTCGGCGGCGCGCTGCCCAAGCTCGGCTTCGGCCTGCTCTCGTGCACGGTCATCCTGGGCACGCTCTCGCTGCCCTACTCGCTGCGGGCCCACGGGCTCGGCGGCGTGAACCTCTCGGGCGAGAAGCTCGAGCGCGTGCGCGCGATCGTGGCGGAGCTGCCCTTTGAGGAAGGTACCGACGTCGACGCGCTGACCAGCCAGAGCGGGCTCGAGCACGGCCAGAGCGTGCTCACGCACAAGTGCACCCTGTGCCACGACCTGCGGACCATCCTCGCCAAGCCGCGCACGGGCGCGAGCTGGTACAAGGTCGTGGTCCGCATGGCGGAGAAGCCCATCATCATGGGCGAGCCGATGACCGCCGAGGACATCGGCCCCGTCACCGCCTACCTCGTGGCGATCACGCCGGACCTGCAGCAGTCGTTTAAGCGCAAGGTCGAGGAGCAGAAAGAGAAGGCCAAGCGGGTCGCCGAGGTCGCCAAGGTCGGAGACGACGCGGCGGCGGATGACTACGACGCGGCGGCCGCCGAGAAGCTCACCCACGAGCTGTGCACCCAGTGCCACGAGATGGATGAGGTCGCGGCCCATGGCGGGGATGACCGCGCGGGCTGGGCCGAGGTCGTGCGCCGCATGGTCGAGGAGGAAGACGCGGAGGTCAGCGAGGCCGAGGCGCCGATCGTCGTGCGCTGGCTGGCCGAGACCTATCCAAAGGGCTCGGGTTCAGACTCAGACTCAGACTCAGATGACGCCGCGGCGGGCTCGTAGCGTCGCCGTCTAGCGCAGCATCGGCACGAGCGCGAGCACGACGAGCGCGAGCGCCCAGCACAGCTGCAGCGCGGCCGTGGCGGCGCCGCCGCGGAGCACGAACACGCGGCACTCGTCGCGCTGCTCGGCGTCGGCGCTGCCGAGCAGCGGCAGCGCGCTGAGGGCGATGCCGATCGTCGGCGCCGCGACCGCGACCATCACGGCGATCGGCGCGGTCGGGAGCACGAGCGGAGTCGCGCAGGCGGCGAGGATCGTCAGCTCGAGGAAGTGTCGGCGCGCGACCCACTGCCCGCGGGAGACGGGGTAGCTGCGCTTGTCGGCGGCCTTGTCCGCGGGGTGATCGGGCAGCGCGGTGAGGATGTTGCCGGCGACCCCGAGCACGAACATCGGCGCGAGCGCGAGCCAGCGCATGCTCGCGAAGTCGCCGCCTGACTGGGTAGCGAAGGCGACGAGCGGGAGGACGACGCCGACCCCCAGGCCCTGCAGGACCTCGCCGCCGCCGCGGTACGCGTAGCGCAGCGGCGGGAAGCTGTAGGCCCAGAGCAGGAGCGCGGTCGCGGCTGTCCCCGCGAGCAGCCAAGGGCCGTGGCCGAGGAGCAGCGCCGCGAGGGCGAGCGCCGACAGGGCCGAGAGCGCGACGATGGCCGCGGTGCGCAGGGCGCCAGCGCTCAGCTTGCCCTCGGGGATGACGCGGGAGCCGCCGGAGAACTGGTTGTAGGTCGTGTTCTTGGCGTCACCCTCGCGGTCCGCGAAGTCGTTGGCGAACACGATGAAGAGCTGCGCGAGCAGGCCGAAGCCGTGGATCCAGGCCGCGCGCTCGAGATCGAGCCGGCCGGTCAGGGCGAACGCCATGGCTTGGCCGAGCAGCAGCGGCACGGCGATGTTGGCCTGCGCGAGCGGCCGCGCTGCTTGCACCCAGGCGCGGATCGTATCCATCGTGCGCGAGCGTAGCAGCCGATCGCGCCCATCTTCCATATCCGCAGCTCCCGACGGCGACGGGGCAATTCGCTCGCCTCGCGCCTCGCTCGAGACGGTGTGAGCAAGGTCGCGGCTCGCCCGCTCGAGTCGGCCGTGACCGCGGGGCGCGTGATTTGTTTTCCTCAGCGAGCTGCGCTAGGCAGCCTTCGCCGGTGACGGAACGAACCTCGCTCCTGCGTCGACGGCTCTTGTTGTTCACGGGCAAGGGCGGGGTCGGCAAGTCGACTGTCGTCGCCGCGATCGCGGAGGCGGCAGCCCGCCGCGGCGAGCGGCCGTTGATCGTCGAGCTCGGCCACCGCGCGTCGATGCAGGACCTCTTTTCGAAGCGCTCCGACGCGTCGCGGGCGAGCGGCGGGCGGGGTCGCCGGCGGCCGCTCACGATCGGGCATGAGCCGGTCGCGGTGCGCCCGGACGGGCGCGTCTGGGCCATGAACATCGACCTCGACGGCGCGCTCTTCGACTACGTGGTCGAGCAGGTCAAGGTCCGCCGGATCGCCAAGATGATCACGGGCAACCGCACGCTCGATCGCCTGTTTCGGGCCGCGCCGGCGGTCCGCGAGATCGTGATGCTCAACAAGCTCCGGCTGCTCGAGCGAGAGAAGCGCCCCGACGGCTCGCCGCGCTGGTCGCCGATCCTCGTCGATCTCGACGCGACCGGGCACGCGCTGATGTTCCTCGAGATGCCGCGGATGCTCCGCAAGGTCATCGCCCACGGCCCGCTGCGCGGCCTCGTCGACTCGCTCACCGAGCTGTTCACCGACGCGGCGCGCACGAGCCTGTGCCTCGTCACGCTGCCGCTGGAGGTCCCCGTCCAGGAGACGCTCGAGCTGCACCAGGAGCTCGCCGCGCTGCACGATGTCTCGGTCGGCGGGATGTTTATCAATCAGGTCCCGCCTCGGCCGCTCGAGCTGAAGACGATCTCGAGCCTCGATGATCTCGAGCAGCTCGCGTGCGACGAGGCCTACGGCCTCGGCGATGACGCCGCGCCGCTCGCGGAGGTGCTCGCGGATGTCTCGCTGGCGCGCCGGATGGTCGCCGCCCACCGGCACGCGCGCGCGCAGATCGATCGCCTGCGCGCGCTCGGCCTGCCGACGGCGGAGCTCCCGAGGATGTACACAGGGCCAGATGAGGAGCTCGATCTCGAGTCCCTCGGCGAGCAGGCGCTGACGGGTCTCGAGGTGGGAGGCGCGTCGAGATGAGCGCGTCGGGAGGAGAGGCCTTCGCCCAGCTGCTGGCGCGTCGTCGGCTCCTGGTCTGCGTCGGTCCGGGCGGCGTCGGCAAGACGACGGTGGCCGCGGCGATGGGGCTGCACGCCGCGCGGATGGGCCGCAAGACGCTGGTCTTGACGATCGACCCCGCCCGTCGCCTGGCGACCATGCTCGGCCTCGACGGCCTCGACGACGAAGCCCGGCCGGTGCCGGTGGAGCAGCTGCCGCCGCTCGACGGCGAGACCGGGGCCGCGCCGATGTACGCGGCGATGCTCGACACGGGCGCGGCCTACGACTCGCTGATCAAGCGCATCGCCGAGGACGAGACCCACCGTCAGCGGATCTACGACAACCGGCTGTATCAGGTCATGTCGCGCTCGTTCGGGGCGAGCCACGCCTACGTGGCGATGGAGCGCCTGTACTACGCGATGGAGGAGGGCGACTACGAGCTGATCGTGCTCGACACGCCGCCGACCCGCAACGCGCTCGACATCCTCGACGCGCCCGGGCGGCTCTCGACCTTCCTCGACGAGAACGTGGTGCGCTGGTTCATCCGCAACAAGCAGCCGTCGAGCCTGCGCGAGCGCCTCTTGTCCCGCGGCGGCGCGGCGGCGACCAAGCTGCTCGGGCGGATCGTCGGCGAGCAGCTCGTCGAGGACCTCTCCGAGTTCTTCGAGGTGTTCCTGTCGCTGCGCGAGGGTTTTTCAAGGCGGGCGGAGCGAGTCCAGCGGGCCATGCGAGGCGACGACTGCGGCTTCGTCCTGGTCAGCTCGGCGCTGGCGACCAACCTCGTCGACGCGCGCTTCCTCCACGAGGGGCTCGCGGAGCGCGGGGTCCCGGTCGAGGCGGTGGTCTTCAACCGGGCGTTCATCCCGCTCAAGGGCGGCGCCGGCGACGATCGAGCGGCCGCGCACGCGAAGGCGCTGTGGCCCGAGTCGGGCGGAGCCGAAGGCCCGGCGCGCCTGAAGGAGACCCTCGAGGCGCTCGAGCGGCTGCGATCTTTGGTGACCGCCGAGAACGCGGCGGGTCAACGGGGGATCGACGCGTTCTCCGAGGCGCTGGCGGCCTACTGCGTGCGCGTCCAGACGCCGCGCTTTGATCAAGAGCTGCGCGACCTCCCGGCGCTCAGCGAGCTCGGTGAGCTGCTGTGCGCGCAGAAGGACACCTGACCGAAGTTACCGGTTACCGGCGACCGCGGCCGCCGCCACCGCGGGACCCACCACCACCACGCGACCCACCGCTGGAGCGACTGGGGCTGTAGCTGCGACCGCTGGAGCGGCTCGGCGAAGAGGACCGGCTGGGGCTGTAGCTGCGGCTCGGTGACGAGGACCGGCTCGGTGACGAGGACCGGCTGGGGCTGTAGCTGCGGCTCGGCGAAGAGGACCGGCTCGGTGAGCGCGTGGAGCTGGGGCGTGACGAGCTGGGGCGCGACGAGTAATTGTAGCCAGACGAGCGCGACGGCGAGGAGCTGCGCGACGGGGCGCGGGTCGACGACGGGCTGCGGGTCGACGACGGGCTGCGGGTCGACGACGGGCTGCGGGTCGAGCTCGGCGCGCGCTGGCGCGTGTAGGAGCCGGTCTGCATCGACGAGGGGCGTGAGGCGCTCGGCCTCGAATTGCCCGCGTTGCTGTAGGAGTTGGCCATCGACGAGGTCGCGCGGTTGTTGCTCGCGGGCGAGCGCGCCGGGCGTGTGCTCGGGCGAGCGCCGGGCTCGGCGTAGCCGTTCGGCGCGCCGGCGCCGGGGCGCGCGGGACGTGTCCCAGTGGACAGGCCGGTCGCGCTCGGGGTCGGCGTCGGGCGGGCGGGGCGAGTCGTGCCCGTGACCGTCGGGGTCGCCGCTTGGGCGCCCGCGGGTCGTGCGGGGCGCGTCGTGCCGGCGAGGCCGTTGCCCGCCGCCTGCGAGCTCGCGCTGGGGCGAGGCGGGCGCGTGGTGGTGAGCGTCTTCGCCGAGCCGCCGCCCTGGGGACCCGCGGTCGGGCGACCGTTGCTCGTGATGGCCGGCGCGCGCGCACCAGCGGGTTGACGAGCGCCGCCCGCGGCCGGCTGCCGTCCGTTGCCCACGCCCGGCTGCCGGCCGTTGCCCGCGCCCGGCTGGCGACCGGCGCCGTTCCCCGGCGCGCGGCCGTTGCTCGCGTTCATGGACGGGCGGCCCTTGCTCGGTCCACGGCCGCCGCTCGGGCGGTGCTCAGGGCGGTAGCGGGGGTGGTGGTAGTGGGCGTAGCAGTCACCCCAGTAGTGGTAGCCGTAGGGGCCGACGCCGCCCCAGTACCAGCCGGCGCCGTAGTAACCGACGCCCCAGGCGAAGGGCGCCCACGGGTAGTAGTAGTTCCAGGACATCACGAGCGGCCGCGGCGGTCCCCAGTAGTAAACCCAGCCGCCCCAGTACGCGTCGTAGTAGACGAAGTTGCCGTTGACGACGTAGTAGGTGCGCCCGGACCACCAGACCGTCGGGTAGCTCTCGATCGGGTCGGGGTAGGTGTGGATGTACTCGACGACCTGGATCTGCGTGCCGTCGTTGAGGGTGTCATAGCCGACGAGCGAGGGGTTGTCGGTGGTCGGCTCGGCGTAGCCCTGCGAGTCGACGTAGACGCTCTGGAAGTTCGAAGGGTCACCCTGGGCCGCGGCGGTGTTGGGGGCGCGGCCCTGGCCCTGCTGGTAGTAGCCCGGCTCGGCGTAGCCTTGCTGCGCGTAGGGGGAGGCGGCGACGGTGGGCTGCTGCGTCTCCTGCTTATCGCGGTTGTTGCAGCCGGCGGCGCTCGTGAGCGCGAACACCGAGGCGAGGAGGAGCCCGGCGAATCGAACGGGGTTTGGATTCTTGCGAATCAAGCGAGTGCGTAAGCGCGTACGAGTAAACATCGGGGCCTCCAGGATCCAGACAGGATCTCCCCCACGAGTCTTCAATCTCCCCGTGATTCCGGCAACCGCGACCCGCGCGCCAGCCCGCGGGCCGGTCCGAGGGGCCATTTTGAGCCCGAACGCGGGCGAATTGGGGCGCGGAAGCGTCCTTCGATCGCGGAGTCGAGCGCGGAGGTAGCCGCGCCCGTGTGCACGCGCTCCTCGCGGTCGCGGGGCGGTGGGATCGCGGCGGCCCCCTGCAGACCCGGAGCGAGCGCGACTTCTCCGGCGCCCACGTACGGGCGCGATCGCCACGCAAATCGTGTATTGACCGGGCTTTGGGCGAACTCCTATGCTGCCGAGGCTCGCGTCGTGATGGGTTCTCAAGTCCACGTCCTTCGGTTCCTCAAGGGGAAGTACAGGGGTGAAGAATTCCCCCTGGGTCCAGACAAGAAGAACTTCGTCGTCGGGCGCAGCAGCGACGTCGACCTAGTGCTCGCTGACGACGCCGTCAGCCGCAAGCACGCCCGCATCTACGGTGAGCGCGGGCGCATGTGGCTGCGAGACCTGGGCTCACGCAACGGCACCAGCGTCAACGGAGATCCGATCTCGCGGCACTGCCTGCGCGAGGGGGATCGCGTGGTCATCGGCGCGAGCCTGATCGCGGTCGCGATCACGGACTCCAGCCAGGTGCGCGCGGGCTGGGCGGGCGAGCGCAAGACCAGCCACGACGCGGCGTCCTCGAGCAAGTCGATGTCGGGCAGCATCTCCGACATCCCGCTGGTCGACGTGCTGCAGTGGCTGGGGACCAGCCGCAAGACCGGCACGCTGGTGATCCGCAACCAGGATGATCAGAGCACCGGGCACATCTACCTGCGCGAGGGCATGGCGTTCTACGCGACGATCAACGCGAACGAGATCATGGAGCCGGAGAAGGCGCTGATCCGCATGCTCTCGTGGTCGAACGGCAACTTCGGGCTCGAGAACGTCGAGTACGAGGGCACGCCGCCCAAGGAGATCAAGACCTCGCTGGGCCACGTGCTCATGGAGGCCGCGCGGCAGAACGACGAGATCGAGCACCTCGCCGAGCGCTACGACATCCCGCGCTACAACGCGGAGGTCTCGATCGCGCGGCCTTCGAAGGTGCGCTGGCGCGAGCTGAAGCACGAAGACCTCGACCTGATCCAGGACCTCGCCGAGGGGCGCAGCTGGGCGTGGATCATGGACACGTACTCCGAGGACGACCTGAAGCTCACGAAGCGGATGGTCGACCTCAACAAGCGCGGCCTCGTCACCTACTGACGCGTTCGCGAAGCTGGCGTTTCGGTCCGGTCTCTTCGAACCTGTCGCTTCGCGCTAGTAGCGACGCGCCGTCGACGATGGCTACGCGCTGTCGCGCTGCGGCTCGTCGTCGTCGCGCGCGCGGGCTGGCGGCTCGTCGCGGACGAGGGTCAGCTCCTCGGCGTCGATGAACTCGCGGATCCGCGGGTAGACGTGACGCGCCACGACCAGCGTCGAGTGGCCGCCCGGCAGCATGATGAAGTCGCGGTCGGGGTCGACGCCCTCGAGCGGGCCCGGGTTCGGGCACAGCGCGTCGTGGCTCGCGTGGATCTGGCGGACGCGCACGCCCTTCGGCAGCGGCGCGGCGCGCAGGCGGTTGAGGAACGGGCTGTGGGGCACGACCTGCCACAGCGACGGGCTGATCAGGCCCATCATCGCGACGCCCGGGACCGCGAGCCAGGTGCCGCGAAACGGGCTGCCGAGGGTCACGAGGCGGCGGATGTAGCGCTCGCCCTGCAGGAACTTGAGCGTGTGCACGGCGACGAGGCCGCCCATGCTGAAGCCGACCACATCGACGCGGTCGACCTCGAGGTCGGTGACGATCTGCTCGAGCCGGTCGCGCAGGACCTCGGCCGACTTGACCATCGACTCGAGCTGGAAGGTGCCGACGTGGTAGCTGAACACCGCGCGCCCGTCGGCGCGAAACCGCCGGGTCAGCGGGACCATGGTCCCGCGCGTGCCCAAGAAGCCGTGCAGGAGGACCAGCGGTCGGCTGCCGGCGCGGACCCACGAGACGTCGCCGCTGAAGCTGTTCCCTCGGACGAGGTGGCGGGTGTACCGGTAGCCGTGCTCCACGGTCCGGTAGGCCCGACCCATTCGACGAAGGAGACGCTCGCGTTTACTCACCGTGACGATAACTGTACCAAGTCGCCGGCGAATCGACGTTCTCGACGCGTGTGAGTTAATCGCCGTACGCGGCTGTGCGCGGACCTACCACACACCCAGGGCGCTCATCGGCGCGTCAGGTCGAGCGTCGCGGCGCGAGCTGGGTGGGCGTCGCGGCCGGCGACTCGGGGAGCATGCGGCGAAACGAAGCGTCCTGCGAACCCGCGCGCAGCGAGGCGTAGCGCGCCCGCGCTTCGCTCGCGAGGCGCGTCCCCGGGAACGAGTTCGCGGCCCGCTCGTACCAGCGCGCGGACGCGACGTGGTCACCGAGCTGCTCGTAGGCCTGGCCCAAGTGATAGAGGTAGACGATCCGCGCGGGGTTAAAGCCGAGCGCGTCGAGCCCACGCTCGAGCAGCTCGATGGCCTCGGCCGGGCGACGCATGCGAACGAGGCACAGCCCCTCGAGGGCGTCCCAGGCGCGCGCGACCGTCTGTTGATAGGTCGCGGGCACGTGGCGCAGGCAGGTCCCGCGATCATGACGGATCGTCGTCAGCAGCGCGTCGTCTGGCGTCTGCGAGAGCACCGCGAGCTCATGGTGTCCAAACGCCGCGAGCGCGTGCAGATGCGGCGAGAGCTTGCCGCTGTGATTGCCGTAGACCTCGGCGGCTTCCTCCAAGCGCCACTCGGCGACCAGCAGCCCGCCGAGCTGGGCGCGCGCGAGCCACTGGCGATCGGCGGGGATCGGCTCGCCCGTCGCGGCGGCGGCGAGCTCGCGGCGGAGCTGGGCCTCGATCGCGCGGTGCTGCCCCGTCGAGATCGCGCGGCGCAGGGTCTCTGCCTCCAGCAGCGCTCGCCGCTCGCGGTCGCGTCCGGCGAGCACGGCCGCGAGCAGGATGCTCGCCGTGATCACGATGACCAACGAGACGCCGCCGTCGCAGCCCGGCAGCGCCAGCAGACACGACCACAGCGCGACCGCGCTGCTGCGAGCGAGCGCGCGTGGGCGGCTTGAGTGCGGGTGCCGTGACGACATGGAGCGCGGAGGACGGTGCGAGCAGGGCGCGTCGCCGGGTCCTCGGACCGCGCGCGACCACGCTCGAGCATAGCAGCCGGGGGCGGCTGGCGGGGGCGCGCGCGCGGGCGTGGGAGCGCGTAAGGTGTCCGCGGTGAAGGTGCTGCAGGTCACCCAGGGCGAGCGAGCTCGTCGCGTCGCGGCGGTGGAGGTCCCGGCGCCGACACCCACGAGCGGCGAGGTCTTGATCACCTGCGTCGCGGCGGCCGGCGTGCTCCCGGCGCCGTCGGGCGTCAGTGTCGGCGCGGTGCGGATCTTCGGCGGCGCGGGGCTCTTGTGCGCGTGGGGTAAAAACCTCGGAGATCGCGCGCGCGGCGAGCGACTCGCGTGGTGCTCGGGCGTGCACGGGAGCGAGCTGGGAGAGCTGGTCTGTGTGACAGGTTACCGCAGCGTCGTCGTACCGGGCGGCGTGCGCCTCGAGGACGCCGCCTTCGCGGCCCTCGGCGCGCTGGCGATCAAGGCGGTCGCGGAGCTCGCGGTCCCGGACGGCGCGCGCGTGGCGGTCGCCGGCGCCGGGGTGCTCGCGTCGCTCGTGCGCGAGGAGCTCGCGCTGCGCGGGCTCGAGCTCGCGGCAGAAACCTCAAGCGAGACCTCGAGCGAGACCTCGAGCGAGACCCTCGAGATCGACTGCGCGCGCTTGCTCGGCGCGGCCGCGCGTCTGGCCGTTGGAGACGGAGCCGCGGGGATGCGCGCCTACCTCGAGGATCTCGCCGCCGGACGCCGTGTCGGTCGCGGCGGCGCGCGGGCGGCGATCGACTGGCGGCGCGCGACATCGATCCCCGCGAACGACGGCGCGCTCGTATCCGGGCGGCGCGGGGACGCGTCTGTCTCAACGTGTCCAAGTGGTCATGTTCTCGCGGCGGCGCGCCGGCTCGATATGCCCGCGGCGGCGCGCCCTGCTCGCGCGCGGGCGCTGCGGATCGACATGTTGATCGCGGACGACCACGGCGCCCGGCGCGGCCTCATCGACGGCGAGCTCACGGCCTTGTCCACGAGCTCGACGCTGCGTCCGCTCGCCGCCTGCGCGGCGTCCCCCTGGGTCGCGCGTCACGTCGCGGCGCGCGGGAATTTTCGCAGCGCGACCACCGATCCGGCGCCCGTGCTGCGGGGGGAGCACGACGTGCTCGCGCTCTGGGGCGGTCAGCTCTCGAGCGAGCTCTCGAGATCCTTCGCCGCAGCGGTGAACTGGATCGACCGCGCCGAGCGACCGCGCGTGTGGGCGTCTCCCGGGCTCGTGACGGCGATGTTCGAGGCCCGCGACGTGGCCCGGGGCGTGGGCCTCGAGGAGCCGCTGGGCCCGGGGGTCTGGATCGGCTTCGCTCGTCGTCACGCGCGGCTCGTTCGGCGCGCGCGCGCGCTGGTCGCGGGCAGGTTGAGTCCCCTCGAGATGCGTCTCGAGACCGCCGTCGCGCACTCGCAGCTCGGCTTCGCCGGACTCGGCGAATGGATCGCGGTCATGCGCAGCTGCGCCAACGCGGAGCCGGTCCGGGTGTGCGCCGCGGACGACTCCGAGTCGCCGGACATCCTCATCGAGTTCGCCGACGGCTCGCGCGGGAGGTTGTCGGTCGTGTCGACCGCGGAGCTGCCCGGGGACGCGCGGCTCTCGGTCGCGGTCGACGCTCGCCGCGCCACGATCGTCGAAGCGCGGGGCGGCCACGAGTTACGCGGCGAGTTTGTCCGCGACGGGCGGACAAGACGCGCGCGTGAGTCGATGATCGCGGTCTACAGGTGCATGTGGGCCGCGCTGGGCGACGCCGTCGGGCGCTCCGAGCCCGCGAGTGAGGTGTTGCGAGCACGCGCCGAGGACGAAGTGATCCGCGCGAGCGCGGCGGTCGCCGACGTCCTGCTCATGGGGGAGCCCGTGGCCCTCACGAACGAGGTCGCCTGAGAACCACGGTCCACAGGCGACTTCGTACGCTGAGCGTGGGGGAAAGTAGCGGAGGAGGTGGGATTCGAACCCACGGTACCCTCGCGGGTACAACGGATTTCAAGTCCGCCGCCTTCGACCACTCGGCCACTCCTCCGGCATGGCGGGGGGTGCAGTATGGCCAACGTCCGGGGGAGCGTCCAGCCCGGATCGTCGTCGCGTCGATGCGCGTCCTGTCCGCGCTCGTGGCCGTTCGTGCACCAAGGAGATCGTCGGGGTACGCTCCGCCCGATGATCCTGCGTGATCCCGTCCACGGCCTGATCTCGTTCAAGGGGCCGGTGAACTCGATCGTCGCGCGGCTGCTCGATACCCGCGAGGTACAGCGCCTGCGCCGGATCCGGGCCCTCGGTCTGGCGTCCTTCGCGTACCCCGGAGCCGAGCACTCGCGCTTCGCCCACGCGATCGGCTCGGCCCACGTGATGCAGCGCTACCTGCGACGTGTGCAGGCCCTGGCGCGCGAAGTCCCCGAGAGCGACCGCATCGACGACGGCACCGCGATGGTCGCGCTGGCCGCCGCGCTGCTGCACGACGTCGGGCACGGGCCCTACAGCCACACCTTCGAAACCGTCCTGCGCGACTCGCCGCCCCACGAGGAGTGGACCTCGCGGATCGTGCTCGACCCTGAGACCGAGGTGAACAGGGTGCTGCGCGAGGTCGATCCGCGCATGCCGTTGCTCGTCGAGCGCTTGGTCCACGGCGAGAGCCCGATCCCCCACCTCGCGCGCGCGGTCTCCGGGACCTTCGATGTCGATCGCTGCGATTACCTCAAGCGCGACAGCTACATGACCGGAGTGACCTACGGGCTGCTCGACCTCGACTGGCTGCTGCAGTCCCTGCGGCTCTACGTGCCCGAGGGGGCGGCGGCCTCGGGCCTCGCGGTCGACGGCAATAAGGGCCTGACGGCGGTCGAGGGCTTCTTCTTGGCCCGCCTGTACATGTATCGCCAGGTCTACCTGCACAAGGCCGTGCGCGCGGCCGAGTACTTGGTGCGCGGGCTGTTTCGCCGGCTGCTCGAGCTCGGCCCGCAGCCCGGGACCCCGCCCGAGATGGCGAAGCTGCTGCGCGGCGAGCGACTCACGGTTCGTGATTACCTGCGGCTCGACGACCGGACGCTCGACTACGCGATCTCGATCTATACCGAGAGCCGGGATGGGGTGCTCCGCGGGCTCGCGCGGCGGCTGTACAATCGGCGGCTGTTCAAGACCATGCAGCTGCGCCCCGAGGTCGACAGCGAGCTCGCGCAGGCGCGGCTCGACGAGGCGCTGGCCACGGCCGGGGTTCGTCCGTCGTACCTCGGCGCGATCGATCGCGTCGAGGTGCGCGCCTACAGCGAAGACCAGGGGCTCATGGTCCTGCGCGGGCGCGGCCAGATCCGGCGGCTCGTGGATGTCTCACCGGTCATGCATGGGCTCAGCCACGAGGTTTATGTTCATCACCGCGCGGTGTTCCCGCCCGAGGCCGAGGAGCTCGTCGGGGCCGCGCTCGCGCCGCTGACCTGAGCCTGACGTCGGGATAACGAGGCATGGGGACACGATCGTTTCGACGGCCGCGATGCCGAGAGTGCGGCCTGTGGGTCGAGCGGTGCATCTGCGGCGATCGTCCGCGGGTCGAGCTGCCGACGCGGATCGTGTTCGTCAGCCACAACCGCGAGCGCAATAAGCCGACCAACACCGGCCGTATCGCCCACGGGCTGATCGCGGGCAGCTCGCTCGTGTACTACGGCGCGCGCGATCAGCCCCTCGACACGCGCCCGCTCGAGGAGCCGGGCACCGACTACGCGGTCCTCTACCCCCGCGAGGACGCGCGCGTGTTGAGGCCGCGCGATCCGCAATTCACCGACCCCGGGCGGCGCGCGGCCTTGGTCGTGCTCGACGGCACCTGGCACCAGTGCTCGCGGATGGCGCGGCGGGCCGAGCGCGTGCGCACCTTCCCCTGCGTACAGCTCCCCGCCGGCGGCCCGCCGTCGCGCTGGGGCGTGCGGCTGGCCCACGAGCCGGGCCTCTTGTGCACGCTCGAGGCGGTGATCCGGGTCATCGCGCTGCTGTACGGAGACGCGCGGGCCGCTCCCCTAGAGGCCTTCTTCGAGCGCCTCCGCGTCGAGATGATGCGCATGAAGGGCAAGCCGCTGCCCGACTCCTCGGAGAATCGCTAGCCCCGCGCGAATCAGCGCTTCGAACGGAAGAAGCCCCGTGGTGGTGACCACGGGGCTTCTTCGCTTGGCGGGGCGGACGGGGCTCGAACCCGCGACCTCCGGCGTGACAGGCCGGCGTTATAACCAACTTAACTACCGCCCCAGCCCCCTAAAAGCGTGTGCCGTCAGGGAGCGCGAGAATGGGGCAGTCGTTAGAGCTTGTCAATAGAATTTTATCGCTCGCTGAACCATGCCAGATCATGTCAACTCACAGCGTTGTGCGAAGCGCGCGTACGCGCGTCTCACAGCGTGGTGACATAGCGGTGACAGCGCGGGCTCCTGTTTCGTGCTCGAAGCTGCGCATGTCGGTAGAATCGTGATTCGTTTGTGACGCAGCCGGCGCGGCGTGCGGTGGTCGTGAGTTTGGGGATGGACGCCAGCGATGACACGAAGCCCGACGAGGACCAGCAGGCGCTGAAGTCCTTGGTTCGGGTGTGGCGAACGATCCTGATCGGCGCCCACAAGAGCTGGGTGCTGTTTGAACACGGCACGTGCGTCATCCTCCCAAACCCGTCCGCGGAGGTCGACCTCGCGGGGGCGGCGCAGGCGGTGGTCGAGGTCTACGGACCGGTGGTCCCGAACTCCTCGGCGACAGAATTCTCCGTGATCCCCTTGGCGGACGTCGCGGGCTGGGTCGTCACCGGACATCACCCCGACATCCTCAACTACATCCCCCCCGAGGTCTTCACGACGACCACGCCTCCAGAGGTCGTCGTCGGTATGTACGGGAGGACGATGCGGGACGCCGACGGCCTGACGCCGACGGTCGTGCACGTCGAGGATCGCCGCTAGCGGACAGCGTCGCGTCGCGGTCGGGTGAGCCGCGGCCGTTCGCGGCCGATCAAAAACCCGTGAGCCAGTTTACTCGGCCGGCGTTTTGCCTCGCCTTGGGCGCGGGAAACGCTTGCACAAGCACACTCGATTGCCTAGCTTGCAATACCAAGCGTGCACTCGGCGATGTGCCGGGCTGCTGCTGTGTCCCTGTACGCGACGCGACGTTTGATGCAACGGCATTGGTTGGACTGGAGCAGGCCGCTGATCCCGGCCACAGCGACGTGGCTGATCGAGCGCCACGCCGCCGGGGGGCGTTGCGACCTGCGAGAGCTGCGCTGCGTGCTCCCGGGCACCCGCGCCGGACGTCTGCTCCTCCACACCCTGATCTCGCAGGCCTCGCGTCAACGGATCAAGCTGGTCCCGCCTAAGATGTTGACGCCGGGCGCGCTCGTCGAGGTGAGCGTCCCGCCGACCAGCGAGACCGCGACGCAGCTCGAGTGCTCCTTGGCCTGGATGCACGTCCTGCGGGAGGCCGACCCCGTGATGGTCGCGCCGCTCTTGCCAAAGCCCCCCGAACAGGCCGACTGGCCCGCGTGGCACGACCTCGCCGTCAAGATCGGCGACGTGACCAGCGAGCTCGCGGGCGAGCTGCTCTCCTTCGCCGATGTCGCGCGGACGGCGGCCCAGCTGGGGATGGAGCGCGAAGCTGACCGGTGGGAGGTGCTCGTCCAGCTCGAGCGGCGCTACCACGCCCGGCTGCGCGATTGTGGTCGTGTCGATCCCCACCTTCGACGTCGGCGCAGCCTCGAGGACCCGGCGTTCACCAGCGCCTTCGCCGAGAAGAACGGCGCCGTGACCGTGATCGGCGTCGTCGAGCTGAACCGGCTGCAGCGCAAGGTCCTCGCCGCCTACGAGGATCGCTGCCAGCTGCTCGTGCACGCCCCCGAGTCCATCGCGCCCGGCTTCGACAGCTTCGGCTGCGTGCAGCCGATGTGGTGGCGGGCCCGCGAGATCGATGTCCCCGAGGATCAGATCATCGTCGCCGACCGTCCCTCCGACCAGGCGCAGGCCGTGGTCGAGACCCTCGCGGGGTTCTCTGGCGGCTACCGACCCGAGCAGATCGCGATCGGTCTCGGCGACGAGGCGCTCTCGCCGGTGATGACGCGCGCCGGCGTGTGGGCCGAGCTTGATCTTCACGATCCGCGCGGTCGGGCGGTCGCGCGCAGCCGGCCGTACCGGCTGCTCGCCGACGGCATCGACTGGCTCCGGGACCCACGCTACTCGAGCTTCTCGACCTTGCTGCGGCATCCGGACGTCGAGCGTTGGCTGCACCGCTACGGGCGTCGTCGGGGCAAGCCGGAGTCCGCCGAGGCGGAGACCCGTGAGGAGCCGCCCGTGGACCTCGTGGTCAGCGGACCGCTTCCCGGGAACGCGCCGCTGCCCGAGCCCGAGCCCGAGGCGGACGAGCCGAGCGCGGCTGCGGACGCCGGCGCGCTGCGGGTCGACGCGCCGCTGCCCGAGCCCGATGACGACATTACCCCAAAGACAGCCGCGCCCGACGACGACGAGGTCCTCGGCGCGCCCGCGAGCGACGCAGACCCTGGGGACACCGTAGTTGGCGAGACGGATTCGAAAGAAAAACCCATCGGTCGCGTCGAGTGGATCTCCTTCCTCGACCGCTACTACACCCGGCACCTCCACGACCTCGACGCGGGTCCGTGGCCGGGCGACGACAACCAGCAGCGCCTGCTCAAGGCGGTGCATCGCGCCATGGACGGTCTGTTCGATCCGCTGTCCGGCGCCCGTCAGCCGCTGACCGAGTGGTTTGAGCCCATCATCGAGGTCCTGCGGCGCGCCTACGGCGACATCGAGACCCGCACCAACCACCGCTCGGACGCCTACGCGGCCAAGGCCTGCCTCGAGATCTCCCACGCGCTCGGGCATCTCGCCAGCGCCGCCGCCGAGCTGCAGCCCGAGGTCGACGCGACGACCGCGGTGCGCCTCGTCCTGACCTACGCCGCCGGCCTGCGGATCCCCGACGAGCCGCGCACCGGGCAGATCGAGATGCTCGGCTGGCTCGACCTCCACCACGACGCCGCGCCGGCGATGATCATCGCCGGCTTCAACGACGGCGCGATCCCCCAGGCCGTCAGCGCCGACGCGTTCTTGCCTGACTCGCTGCGCACGGCGCTCGGCGTGCTCAACAACAAGCGCCGCTACGCCCGCGACGCCTACCTGCTGGAGTCGATCCGGCGCAGCCGCGAGCGCTGCGTGATCGTCACCGGCAGGATCGCGTCCGACGGCGAGCCGCTGACCCCCAGCCGGCTGCTGCTCGCCGGCGCGCGCGAGCAGCTCCCGCGTCGGATCCTGCGGCTGTCCGACGAGTCCGCCGCCCGCCGCTGGCACCTGCCCCGCGGCGCGCCGCCCTCGGGCTCACAGTCGCGCTTTCGCGTCCCGCTGCCGCCCGGCGGCATGCCTGTTCTCGAGACCATGTCGGTCACCGAGTTCGGCTGGTACATCCGCTGCCCGTTCCGCTACTGGCTGAAGTACGTGCAGCGCCTGCGCGTGGTCGAGGACAGCGCGGTCGAGCTCGACGCGCTGCAGTTCGGCAGCATCACGCACGAGGTCTTAGAGTGCTTCGGGCGCGACCCGAGCATCAACGACAGCAGCGAGCGGCTGCGGATCGCGGAGTACCTCGACGACACGCTCGCCGACCACGTGCGGCGGGAGTTCGGGACCCAGCCGCTGCCGGCGATCCGGATCCAGCTCACGCGGCTTCGAACCCGGCTGCACGCCTTCGCGCGGCTGCAGGCGCGTCGGCGCGCCGACGGCTGGCGGATCCGTCACTGCGAGTACGAGCTGCCCGAGGAGAGCTACCTCGAGATCCCCGGCGACGCGCAGATGCGGATCACCGGCAAGATCGACCGGATCGACCAGAGCGAGCGCGACGGCTCCTGGATGATCATCGACTACAAGACCAGCGAGTCTGGCAAGACGCCCGAGCGCACGCACCAGCAGCGCGCGCGCACCGGCGAGAAGATCTGGTGCGACCTGCAGCTGCCGCTCTACCAGCACCTCGCGGGGCAGCACGGCTTCACCGGGCGCGTGCAGATGGCCTACCTCAACCTGCCCAAGAAGGCCGATGACGTCAGCGTCCAGGTCGCGCGCTGGAGCGCGATCGACCTCGAGGGGGCGCTCGACGCCGCCCGCGACATCGTCCGCAGCATCCGCGCCGGCAAGTTCGAGATGGCCGACGCCTACCCGGGCAACTTCAACGACGACTTCGCCAACATCTGCCAGACCAAGGTGTTCGGCGGCGGCGAGGCCAACGTCGAGGGCGGGGCGGAGGTGACCGCGTGAGCCTCGCCAAGCGCACAACGCCGCAGTCGCTGCGGCACGTCAGCATCCTCGCCTCGGCGGGCTCCGGGAAGACCTTCCAGCTGACCAACCGCTACCTCAAGCTGCTCGCGCTCGACGCCCCGCCCAACGCGATCCTGGCGAGCACGTTCACGCGGATGGCCGCCGGCGAGATCCGCGATCGAATCCTGCGGCGCCTGGCCGAGTCGGCGACGAAGTCGAAGTCCGCGCCCGCCAAGCGCAAGGAGCTCAGCGAGGCGATCGAGACGCCCAACCTCGCGCGCAAGCACGTGCTCGAGCTGCTCGATCGCATGGCGAAGAACCTGCACCGCCTGCAGATCCGCACGCTCGACAGCTTCTTCGGCACCATCGTGCGCTGCTTCGCGCTCGAGCTCGGGCTGCCCGCCGACGGCCGGATCATCGACGAGGACGAGGCCTTCGCGCTGCGCCGCGAGGCGATCCGGATGATGCTCGCCGAGGGCGACCCGGACATGATCATCGACCTGCTCGCGTCGCTGACCGAGGGCGCCTCCGAGCGCGCGGTGACCGAGACCATCGACGCCACCGTCAGCGCGCTCTACGACCTGTACCGAGAGGCAGACGCCGGCGCGTGGCGGGCGATCGCGCCGGCCAACCTGCTCAGCTCCGACTCCCTCGACGCCGCGATCGCGGCCCTCGAGGACGCCGTGCCCACAGGCCCCAAGCGCACGATCAAGGCCCATCAAGACGACATCGCGCGGGTCCGGATCGCCGGCAACAGCGACTCCGACGCCTGGAAGGTCTTCATCAGCAAGGGCCTCGTCAAGCCGATCGCGGCCGGCACCAACGCCTACTACCGCAAGCCGATCGAGGACCACGTCATCGCGGCCTACGAGCCGCTGATCCGCCACGCCCAGGGCGTGTTCCGGCAGCGGATCATCAACCAGACCGCCGCGACCCACGCGCTCTTGACCCTGTTCGACCGCTGCTACGAGCGCGTCAAGCAGCGGCGCAAGGCGCTGACCTTCTCCGACCTGACCGTCGCGCTCGCGCGCGCCGAGATGCGCGGGCAGCTCGACGAGATCTGCTTTCGCATCGACGCCAGCCTCAAGCACGTCCTGCTCGACGAGATGCAGGACACCAACATCCAGCAGTGGAACGCGCTGCGGCCGATCGTCGACGAGACGGTGAGCTACAGCCCCGAGGTGCGCTCGTTCTTCGCGGTCGGCGACATCAAGCAGTCGATCTACGGCTGGCGCGACGCCTGCCCCGAGGTGCTCTCGAAGCTGCCCGAGCTGCTCGTCAGGCCGAACGGTCAGGTCGTGATCGAGCAGCAGAGCCTGGCGAAGAGCTGGCGCTCGTCGCCGGCGATCATGGAGGTCGTCAACAAGATCTTCGGGAGCGTCACGGGCAACGCGGCGCTCGCCGACTTCCCCCACGCCGCGCGCGGCTGGGACGAGCAGTTCGCGACCCACTCGACGGCTCGCACCGAGCTCCCGGGCTACGTCCAGCTGCGGACCGTCGCGCGCGGCGAGGACTCCAAGAGCCGGACCACGATCCGGCTGCAGGCCGCCGCGGACCTCGTGGAGGAGCTGTACCGACGCAACGCCCAGCAGCGTCACCTCCGCCGCGAGGGCGAGCGCGCGCTCACCATCGGCGTGCTCCTGCGGACCAACTCCGCCGTCAGCCGCGTGCTCTTCGAGCTCGGCCCGACCCGCCGCAACGTGCCCGCGACCGGTCGCGGCGGCGGCCCGCTCACCGACGCGCCGGCCGTCAACGCGATCCTCGACATGCTGCGGGTCGCCGAGCACCCGGACCACACGGTCGCGGCCTTCAACGTCCAGACCTCTCCGCTCGGGCCCGTCGTCGGTCTCTCCGAGCAGCCCGAGGGCGCGAGCGAGGACGATGACGTCAACGCGGCGTGGCGGCTGGGTGATCGCCCCGATCTCGCGATCGCCCAGCAGCGTGAGCCGGCCGTGAAGACCCGGCGCCGACGCGTCGCCGCGCGGGTGCGTCGCGCGATCGCCAACGACGGCCTCGCCAACACCCTCCAGCGCTGGGTCCGCGCGATCGCGCCCTACACCGACGAGCGTCAGTACCGGCGCTGCATCCAGCTGATCGACCTCGCGCAGACCTACGACGAGCGCGGCACCACCCGCCTCGACCCCTTCATTCACATGGTCCAGGCGCGCTCGGTCGCCGACCCGGCGTCCTCGCCGGTCCAGGTCATGACCGTGCACCAGTCCAAGGGCCTCGAGTTCGACATCGTGATCCTGCCCGAGCTCGAGGGCGAGCTCGCGGCGCGGCGCTCGCTCAAGGTCGTCTACCAGCGCGACGGCGACGCCGGCCCGATCGGGCGCATCGCTAGGTATGTCTCGAAAGACATCTGGTCGGTGTTCCCGGACCTCGCGCCGGTCTTCGAACAGCACATCAACCGGCTCGCGCACGAGAGCCTGTGCCTGCTCTACGTCGCGGTCACGCGCGCGCGGCAGGGCCTCTACATGCTCGTCGACCCGCCCAGCGAGCGCGCGCGCAAGGTCCCCAGCCGGCTCTCGGCGATGCTGATGAGCGCGCTCGCGATCGAGCGCGACGAGGACGACGGCCCGATCGGGCCCGACCAGGTCCTCTACACCCACAGCCACGGCGACGCCGGATGGTTTCGCCCGCTGCAGCTCGTCCCCGACGAGCCGGTCGAGCTCAGCGAGCCCTCGGCCCTGGGCCTCATGCTGCCGATCGCCTTCGCGCCCACGGAGGGTCCGCTGCTGCGCTCGGCGGATCCGCTCACCGCCGCCGCCGCGAACCAGACGGTCGCCGACGCGCTCTCGCTCGACGAGGCCGAGGCCACCCACGGCGCGCTGGCGATGCGAGCGCAGCTCGCCGAGATCGACTGGCTCGGCGACTACCAGCACAGCCCGCGCGCGGCCGCGGTCGCGCGCGTGGAGCTCGTGCGCCGCGCGGTGCCGACCCGCGATGAGGCCTGGGCGGAGGCGCGCGCTCAGGAGTTCGACGAGGTGCTCGAGCACGCGGTCGTGCGCGCGATCCTCAGCGGCGGCGGTCAGCCCGGCGCGCGCGTCGAGCACGAGATCCCCTTCGCGCGCCTCGAGGGCGGCGCGCTCCAGAGCGGCGTGCTCCCGCGCGTCGTGCTCGAGGGCGATCAGGCTGAGCCCAAGGTCTGGGTCATCGGCTTCCCCGGGGACCGGATCGAGGAGCAGCGCGACGCCGACAAGCGCGCGAAGGCACACCGCGAGATCGTGCGCGCCTGGCAGCGCGCGGCGGGCGAGCAGTGGGAGGTCGAGCCCAAGTCCGTGCGCGTGACCCTGCTGTTCATCCGCTCGGGCTTCGCGGTCGAGTGCGGCGCGCCCCCGGCCTGAGCGCGTCTTGCTGTCCTAAAGAGCAGGACGTACGCGTGATATCGCGCGGCCCCGGGCGGACTCTCGGGACATCGCTTGAAAGCCAGGCGGTCAGGTGTAAGATCGCCGTGCAGCGCGGGTAGGCGGTAATGCGGTCGTCTCCCACGGGCTGCGCTCAGCTATCAGGAACGGATCCCCAATGTCCCGCAAGCTGCTACGCGGAGAGCTCGTGATCGCCCGCTGGATGGACCTCACGCTCACCACTCACCGCGTCTGGCAGTACAACGAGGACGGCGGCAGCGTCGAGCTGACCTCCTTCTCGCTCGACGACATCGAGTGGGCCCGCGTCGGCCGCAGTCACGCCCCGTGGCTCCTGTGGTCCGCCGCCGCCGTCGCGTTGGTGGCGGTGCTCTCGATCGAGACGGACCGCGTGCTCACCTACGGGCTGGTCGTGCTGGCCGGATTGCTCGCGTTCTTGTACGCGACCACGAGGCGGCTGGTGATCCTGATCGGCGCGAAGGGGCGCGAGCTCGTGGCGACGGCTGATGACGACGCCAACGAGGAGTCCGCGCTGGACTTCGTCCATCAGCTCGAGAGCCGAAAGCTCGCGCGCAAGCAGGCGGCGGTTCGCCTCGGCGGCCCCACGCCAGCCCCACGCCAAGCCGCCAGCTAATTTTCTTCAAGGCGGTCGCTCGCCGCTTCTCGCGCCTGTATATCGCTCGGTTGTTCGAAGCGGCAGTAAGTCCGAGCGAGCGCCCCAAGAGCATGGGAGCGGCCCACGAAGTGGGTCACTCCTGTGATCCCGCATCGGCGCGCGCGCCAAACTGACTCGAGCACCGTTCTCGCAGAGGCCGAGCGGGGGGTCGAATGACAGGGCGTCGCCCCCCGTCCTTCTCTCTCCGCCCCGCGGGTTAAACCGTCGAACAACGATGCAGCAGCCCCGTGCTTGAGAGCGGCACTTGCCACACGCCGCCCCCCGGTGTTCGATGGGCACCATGTCGAGCTCGAGGTCCCGCCGCGCAACAACAACCCTCGGCTTCGCCCTCGCGATCACGTCGCTCGCGACCCTCGGCTGCGCCCCGCCCAAGGCCGCCAAGCCCTACCCGGTGACCGAGCCGCCGGTGGGCGAGCCGGTCGCGCCGCCCGCCCACAGCGTCAGCTACTTCGATCGCGCGATCGAGCTCGACCCCTTCCTCACCGGATTTCCCTACCGCGAATGGGAGCCCTCGCTCGAGACCGGCGCGCTGTTCTTCTACGAGATCGGCGATCGCTACACCCTCAAGATGCTCGACGTCGCCGCCCAGGGCGAGGGCGCTTTTGATCTCGCCGGCGCGCAGGCCATCAGCGACGTCGACTGGTCGGCGCGCAGCCTCTGGGGCCTGCATCACCACGCCGCGAGCGACACGCTGTGGCTGCACGCCGACGAGCGCAACGACGAGCAGATGAACCTGTGGACGCTGGAGCTCGGGACCGGCGCGCTGACGCAGATCACCCAGCACGACTACGTCTACGGCTTCGGCTTCAGCGACGACGAGCGCACCATCGCCTACCTGCCGCGGACCGGCAAGCAGGCGCCCTACAGCACCTGTCTCAACCTGCTCGACGTCGCGACCAAGCAGCCCCGCGAGATCGTCTGCGATAAGCCGGGGCTGACCTTCACCTGGTCCTCGATCCGGTTCTCGCCCGAGGGCGACGAGGTGTTCTTCAACGCCCAGGTCAAGGGCGACCGCAACCGCGTGCAGCTGGTCTCGGTCAAGCTCAATGAGGCCACGCCCTCCGTCAAGGTGCTCACCCGCAAGCGCGTGCAGCGAAATTCGCCGAGCGCGCTCAAGGGCTGGGTCGACGGCGACACGCTGCTGTTCGTCGCCAACGACGACGGCTACAACAACCTCTACAGCTACAACCGCGAGACCGGCGCGATCCGTCAGCTCACCCGCTTCAAAGAGGACATCACCTCCGCGCGGCTCGTCGACGCCGGGGTCTTCGCCGTCCACCGCACGCCGCGGGGCTCGACCCTGGTCGTGATCGACCCGCGCAGCGGCGCGGTCCTCGGCGCGCTGCAGCGGCCGGGGACCGCCGACGTCATCGACGGTCACGGTCGCCAGGTGCTGTGGACCCAGCGCGCGCCCGACATCGTGTTCGAAGGCAACCTCGCGACCCTCGAGCCGGGCGCGCAGGGACAGGCGCCGGGGCTCAAGAGTCGGCAGGTCATCGCGCTCGACCCCGCGCTCGAGCGGTCGGTCGTGCAGTGCACGGCCGAGACCGTCTCGATCCCCACCTTCGACCGCGATCCGGCGACCGGCGAGACCCGCGAGCTGCACGCCTTCGTGCTCCACCCGAAGCGGCCGCAGACGGACCCGGGCAAGCGCCTGGCGATGATCACCGCGTTCTACGGGGGCAGAAACCGCTACAGCGCCTTCGAGCACATCATGTGCTCGGCTGGCCTTACGGTCATCTCTCCGGCCGTGCGCGGCAGCCGGGGCTTCGGCAAGGCGTTCTCGAGCCTCAACGACAAAGACCTCGGCGGCGACGAGATCGTCGACCTGTTTCATATCGCGCGCTGGGCCGAGCGGCGCCTCGGGCTCACGCCCGCGCAGATCGGCGTGTTCGGCGGCAGTCACGGCGGCTACGCGACGATGCGCGCGCTGACCTTCCCGCCGGAGACCAACAAGCGCGACGACAGCTACGCGTTCGGCTTCGGCCTCGCGCACGCGGGCTTTTCAAATATCAAGTCGTTCTACGACGCGACCAACATCCCCGACTGGGTCGTGCTGGAGAGCGGCGACCCGCGCAAGCCCGACGAGCTCGCGCGCATGCTCGACCGCAGCCCGCTGAGCCACGTCGACCGGCTCGCCGCGCCGCTGCTCGTGACCCACGGCAGCAACGACTGGCGCGTGCCCGTGCAGGAGTCGCGGCAGTTCGTCGACAAGGCCAAGGCCCTGCAGAGGCCCGTGACCTACGTCGAGTTCCCCGGCCAGGGGCACCACATCGAGGGCGTCGAGCGCGTCGCGCAGCTCTACCAGGCGCGCTTCGATTTCCTCTCGGGCGTAGCGACTGAGGCCAGCGCCGCGTCGGGGGTGGAGTCGGCGCCCGCGAACGCCGGCGCCGCGAACTCACCCGCGTCCGCGCGACCGACTCCGGGACCGACACCCGCCGCCGCGACGACGGCGGTGAAGCCGGCGAGCAAATAGCCCGACGCAGGACTGGCCGCGGCGGCTTTCAGCAGAAAGCTGACGCCCGGTCACAGATCCCAGCGTGGTACTGTGTCGCCCGCCGATGGCCCTTGGACTGAAGCTTGGAATTGACCTGGGAAGCACCCTGGGGATGAGCGGCCTGCCGCTCTTGCTGGCGAAGTCGCCCAAGTACCCCAAGGTGCCGCCCGAGCTGACCACCGAGATCGGCTGGCTGTCGCTGGCGATCGTCCTGTTCGTGCTCTACTGGGTGTGGACCCGCGCCGAGTCCGTGCGCCGCTCGGTGCTCGCGCTCGAGGACCCGCGGACCTACGCGGTGCTGCGCGTCGGCTTCGCGCTGATGACGATCCAGTGCTTCTGGAACCTGCGCCCCTACTGGCGCATGCTGTGGAGCGACGAGGGCATCTTCTCGCTGGAGGAGGCCCGTCAGCGCTTCGCCCGGACCGCGCTCCAGGGCTGGACCCCCGACGAGGGCTTCTTCGACTACTTGGCGGTGCTGCGCTTCTTCTGGGCCAAGCACTCGGTGTTTCACTTCTGGGACTCGCCGACCTTCGTCGAGTGGTACCTCTACGCTTTCTTCGCGGTCCTGCTGCTCTACGCCTTCGGCGTCTTCAGCCGGACTACCGGCGTGATCGCGTTCTTGATGATGAGCGGGATCTACAACCGGAACTCGCTGTACCTCGAGGGCACCGACACGGTGTACCGCGTGTTTTGGTTTTTGCTGATCTTCTGCAAGACCGGGCACGCGTGGAGCTTTGATAACTGGTGGCGATGTCGTCGCCTGCGCCGGCGCGGCTTGCTGGCCGAGGACGGCTCCCGCGGGCCGCCGGTCGACGCCTCCGGCACGGCGCTGCAGCCGGTCTACCGGCTGGTGCCCGCGTGGCCGCGCTACCTGATGATGGCCCAGCTCATCGCGCTCTACACGACGACCGGCACGGTCAAGACGGGCAGCGTGTGGGCCCGCGGCGACGCGCTCTACTACGCGCTCAACATGGACCACTTCTACCGGTTCGAGATCTGGACGCAGATCATCTCGTCCATGACCGCGACGACCGTGTTCCGGGTGATGACCTGGGTCACGCACTGGTGGGAGATGTGCTTCGTGGTCGTCGGCCTCGGGCTGATCTTCAAGTTCAGGCTCGATCACCAGGACGAGCCCTGGTACCGGGAGCAGCTGGCGAACCCGTGGACGCGGTGGTCCGGGCGGATCGCGCTGATCCTCGCGTACGTCGCCGTCTACCTGCTCGTCACGAAGGCGATCCCCTACTGCATCCCCGAGTCCGAGGGCGGCCGCGAGGCCGTGCGCGCCGCTCGGGTGGCCGCGAAGGTCCACAACTTTCGCCTGGTGTTCGGCGGCTTCATGCCCGTGGTGATCGCGGCCTACTTCGCGGTCGGCCGCTGGCCGCTCCGGATCATCAAGCCCGGCGCGCGGCTCTCGGTGATCCCGATCCCGGCCTGGTCGATCAATCAGCGGTGGCTGCGGGACTGGTTCACCGGCCGACGCGTGTGGCTGACGCTGGGGCTGTTCTTCCACGGCACCCTGATCCTGTTCATGAACATCGGCATGTTCCCCTTCATCATGCTGATGACCTACGCGGCGTGGTTCACCGGGGACGAGTACGCGCGCGTCGGCCAGCGGCTGCTCGCGTGGCTGCGCCGGCGCCCGCGCCTCGCCGGGCGCCCACGGCTCTCGTCGCCCGCGCTCGACGCCTGGTTCGCGCCCGCGCAGGCGCCCGAGGACGTGCCGGCGCGCGGCCGCTCGATCCCGAACCTGGTCGTGCTCGCGCTCGGCCTCCTCGCGGTCGGCGTCCTGTTCATGCGCGTCTACGACAAGGTGCCCGACTCCGCCGCGCTGCGCCGAGCGGCCGACCTCACGCTGATGGGCGTCGCCGCGCTGTGGATCGGCTTCGTCGTCGCGCGGCGCCGCGATAGCGAGTCCGGCCTCGTGAAGGGGCTCGGGATCGCGCTGGCGCTGCTGAGCATGGCGCTGCTGATCGCACGCGTCTACGCGGCGGCGGAGGTCTTCGACAAGCAGGATCTCGTCGAGCTGTGGGCGCTCGTGACCCTTGGGACAGGCCTGATCTTCGTCGTCGTTCGCTGGCGTCGTCGCCGGCGCGCGCCCGGCGAGCTCGGCGGCGGCCCTGCGCCCGCCTACACCGCGTTCGGGCGCACGCTCGCGCTGCTGATGGTGCTGTGGCACGGCGGCTCGGTCCTCATGACCCTGTTCCCCAGCTACTCGGTGTTCTCGAGCTGGCGCGGGAGCGCGCGCTCATTCTTCTCGGGCTGGCCGCAGGGCACCGCGACCTCGCAGAGCTGGAAGATGTTCGCGCCCAACCCGCCGCGTTCGAACACCTTCATGAAGACCGTGATCGTCGACGACGAGGGCTGGCGCTGGGACCTGCAGAACAACTCCTTCGAGCTGCGCCCCAACCCGTGGATCTGGAACGACCGCATGCGCAAGATGCAGCGGCGCATGGTCGGCAAGGGCAAGTGGTACCTGAAGTACTGGGCCGCCTACCAGTGTCGCGAGTGGTATCTTCGGACAGGCGGGAAGAGCCGGGCCGTGCGCGTCGAGATCATCAAGCTCAACACCAAGATCCCGTCACCCGATCAGGTCACGCGTCAGGGCTGGTACGACCCGCGCAAGCTCAAGGTCAACACCAGCGTGGTCCAGACGCACAAGTGCCCCAACGTCGGCGACATCCCGATGTTCATGAAGGAGCGCTACGGCTTCCCCGTCACTGAGGAGGACCGCGAGCAGGCCGAGAAAGCTGCGGAGCGCGAGGCGCGAGGGTTTAAGAACCGGCGCAGGACGTGGGAGAACCGGCGCAACTTCTTTGGCAAGAACTCACGGGCGCGGCCGAAGCGATCGACGACGAGCACGCGCTCGAGCGAGGCCGCCGCCGAAGCGCGTGAGCGTCGCGCGGCCGCCCGCACGCGCGCGGGCGCGGCGGTGGCGGTCGACGACGAGTCGTGATTCGAAGTGGCGGCGGCTGACGAAACCAGCGCGTCTGGGGCCACGGCCCACCGCCTCGCCGAACAGCTGCTCCGCGCGCCGCTTCGGGGGCCGGCCGAGGCCGACCGCGTCGAGGGGCGCGAGGCCGAGCTCGCCTCGATCCAGGCGCCGCGCCGCTGGTGGCGACGCGCGCTCCGGCTCGCGCTCAGCCTGCTGCTCGCCTACCACCTGCTCGCCGTGCTCGCGCAGCTGCTGCCCGAGCCAGGGCTGAGCGAGCGTGTGCGTCGCGGCGTTCGTCGAGGGCTCCGCGGCGACCGGTACCTGCGGCTGATCTCCAACGTCCAGGGCTGGAAGATGTTCGCGCCCAACCCCCACCGGCGCAACGTTCACATGCGCGTGTTCATGGAGGACGACGGCGGTCAGCGCTGGAACCTGCGTCACGACCTCCGCACGCGGCGGCGCTTCCCGTATCTGTTCTACGACCGCTTCGGCAAGCTCAACCGTCGCCTCACGCAGGACGCCCGGATCTACACGGCCTACGCCGCGTGGGTCTGTCGCGACTGGGAGCTGCGGCGCCTACGACGGGATGACCGGCCGCCCGCGCGGCGGGTTCACTTCGTGCTCGTCTCCAACCGGATCCCGCCCCCGGAGCGCGCGATCGAGACCAACGGCTACCACCCGCGGCAGCTGCGAAACCGGACCAAGCACGTGATCGCCTACAGCTGCGCCGAGCTGCCCCACGGGCAGGTCCCCAACCTGCTGCGCGTGCGCTACGGGCTGCCGCGCAGGACGGCCCACGGCGGGCCCGGCGATCGCTTCATCGATGTCCCGCTCGAGACCTGGTGGACGCGCGCGCACGGGGACGGCCCCGGGCCGCGGGCGCGCATGCCTCGAGGGCCACGTGACAGCGAGCTGCGCGACTCTGGCTCGACGGGTCACGGGCCGGTCCCGGCGCCGGAGGGGGCCACGTGATCGCGTTCGCGAAGCCGAGCGCCGGCGCGTCGACGGCGATCGCCGCCGCGCACCTCGACGCCTCGACCGCGCTGCTCACCGCGCTCCTGCTGCTCGTCGGCCTGTTCTTCGTCGCGCGGCGCGATCTGTGGGGGCGGCTTTGGTGGACGCGCTGCGATCCGCGTCCGCTCGGCATGTTTCGCATCGTGTTCGGCCTCGTGGTCCTGTGGACCCTGCTCGACCTGCTGCCCTACGCCCGCTTCCTGTTCTCCGACGAGGGCCTGTGGCTGACGAAGCTCGCGCGCAAGCGCTACGGCGCCGCCTTCAGTCACCTCTGGGATCCGGCCGTCGGCTTCGAACATCTCACGGACCTCGTCCCCTCGCTGCTGTACGGCTTCTCGCTGCTGCACGTCCGCAGCGACCCGTTCTTCGTGTTCCTGATCTTCGGCCTCGCGATCGTCTCGGCCGCGCTCATGACCCTGGGCGTGCGCACGCGCCTGACGACCGTCACGACCTGGCTGCTCGTCGACACGATCTATCGACACAACCTCGTATTCTACAGCGGCGCCGACACGGCCATGCGCGTGTTCCTGTTCCTCGGCATGCTGAGCCGCTGGGGCGAGGCCTACTCGCTCGACTCGTGGCGGCGGTATCGGCGGGCGATCACGGCGGGCGAGGAGCCGCCGCGCGGGCGGCTGATCCCCGGCTGGTCGACCCACGCGATGATGCTGCAGCTCGCGGTTATCTACTGCACCACCGGTCTGCTCAAGACCGGCGCCTCGTGGCGCGACGGCACCGCGCTCTACTACGCGACCTCGCTCGAGCACTTCTTCCGCGCGCCCGAGCAGATCATCGTCGTCACCTGGCTGCAGCGGCTGTGGATCTTGCCGATCTCGAGCCGCGTCACGCTGGTGTGGGAGATGTTGTTCCCGCTGGTCCTCGTCGGCTGCGCGCTGCGGGTGTTCGAAGCGGAGCGCGCCCGCGGCGTGTGGGTCGGCGACAAGACGAGTCGCGTGACTCGCTGGCTGTCCTACGCGCTACTCGTGCTCGCGCTCGCCTGCGGCGCCGCGCTCGCGTGGTTCGTCGGCTACTACTACGTGCAGAAGGTCGCGTGGTGGCGCTTTGGTCGGCGCACGACCGGGACGCTCTGCAGCGTGATCGTGTTCGTCGTCCCGCTCGCCGCGAGCCTCCTCTACGGTTGGGTACGGCGCGCGCGGCCGGAGATCGCGTCGCGGTGGATCGTCCGCGGCGCGCTCTCGCGATGGTTGTGGCTCGGCTGGGGCGTGTTGTTTCACCTCGGGATCGAGCTGCTGCTCAACGTCGGCATCTTCGTGCAGGTGATGCTCGCGCCCTACCTCGTGTGGTTGTCGGCGGATGAGCTCGCGCGGGCGTGGGCGTGGCTGGGGACCCGCGCGGACCCGTCGCTGCCTCGTCATCGCTGGCTCGCGCGCCTGCGCCATCGCGCGCCGCGACCGCGCTTTCGCGTGCGCGTGCCGGCGCGCCCGCTCGACGTCCGTCGCGCCGCGCTGCTGCGCCCCTGGGACCTCTGCGGCCGGCTCGAGTTCGAACTCGTCGGGCCCGATGAGCCGAGCGGCCTCAGCGTCGACGTCCCGGCGTGGCGCGACACGAGCCCGCCCGCGCGCTGTCACGGCGTCGCGGCCGCGCGCGCGCTCTGCTGGGCGCTGCCGGCGTTCTGGGTGCTGCTGCCCCTGACCTGGATCCCGCTGGCGCGGCGACTGGTCGGCGCGCTGCTCCTGCGGGTCGTCGCGCCGGCGGACGCGGACTTCGTCGCTGCGCTCGAAGACCCGGTCAGTCTGCCTTCGGCGTGACCTTGATCTTCTTGATGAGCGTGTCGGGGTCGCTGCCGGGGAGGCCGTCCATCAACCCGCCCTTTGGGCCAGGTTCTTGATACGGCGTCGCGTAGCCGTCGGCGAGCGCCAGCATCACCTGGGAGACCAGCGCGCCGATCGAGCCGATGCCCTCGACGTTGATCTTGTCGGTGTGGTCGGTGGGTCGGTGGTAGTCGTTGTGGACGCCGGTGAAGAAGAACAGCACCGGGATCTGTTTCTTATAAAAGTTCGCGTGGTCGCTGCGGGTCGCTACGCCGCCCTCGTAGATCACCGACATCTCATGGTTGCCGATCGCGTCGAGCAGCGGCATCCAGCCCCCGCTCGAGGAGATCCCGCCGATCGCGAGCCCGCGACGGCCGAGGCGTCCGACCATGTCGAGGTTGACCATCGCCTTGACCTTGGCGAGCTCGAAGGGCGGCGACTCGGCGAGCGCCTTAGAGCCGAACAGCCCGAGCTCCTCGCCGGCGAAGTGGGCGAAGACGACGGTGCGCCTGGGCTTGACGCCGGCCGCGACCCAGGCGCGCGCGAGCTCCAAGACCATCGCGGTCCCGCTGGCGTTGTCGTCGGCCCCGTTGCAGACCCGATCGACGACGCCCTCCTTGTCCTTGACGCTCGAGCAGTGACCCTTGGACGCGTCGCCGTCCTCGGCCTCGACGCCGATGTGGTCGTAGTGCGCGCCGATGATCACGATCTCGTCGGCGAGGTCGGTGCCGGGCAAGGTCGCGAGCACGTTCGGGACCTGGGTCTGGATCGGCTCCAGCGCGACCGAGATCGTCGCCGTCGCGCCGTCGAGCGAAACCGAGCGCGGCGTGAGCTCGGTGTCGATCTCTTCCTGCAGCTTGGAGATCTTGGTTTTTTTCTTGCCGACGCGGAGGTAGCGATCAGCCGCGCTCCACTTCATCTGAACGACGGGAATTGCAGTGGAGCTGTCCTTCGAACTCGGGCGGATATTTTTTAGGTCCGGCAGCTCGTCTTTTTTTCGGTCCTCGGGCGTGACGTGACTCCGGGGGGCGCGCACCGCGATGACCCCGACCGCGCCGGCCTCGCTGAGACGCTTCACCTTGGTTCTCAGGGAGCCCTCCGAAGGACCGAATTGTGGGCCGCCGAGGGTCGTGGCCTTGCGCACCAGGTAGCCGGCGATGGACTGAAGATCGAGGGTCAGCGTCAACGGATCCTCGGGTTCTGGCCACAGCTCCTTCGCCAGATCCACGCCCGGCATGAACGGCGAGCTCATCGTGACCAGCTGCTGCTTCGTGCGCTTGTGGAGCGCCCGGAGGCCCTCGACGTCTTTTTGCTCGCGCAGCGGAGCCGCCGCCTCCTCGAAGTCTGTGGCCGCTTGCTGCATCAGCGAGAAGAACCGTTGGATGTTCGGCCGCCGCGGCGCCTCGAGCAGCACGACCGCGATCTTTCCCTTGAGGTCGAGGCCGGCGAGGTCGTCATAGGAAGGTCCCGCGTCCTCGTCCGCATCACTAGAAGAAGAGGGCGTGTTGCCCTGGGCCGCGTAGCCGACGAACACGAGGGCTCCCGTCGCCGTGCCCGAGCCGCTGACGGTGGTCGGGGAGAACGCCGCGGCCGGGATCGCGCGCCCGCGCGCGCCGGTCTTGAGCTCGAGGGTCGGGGGCGAGGGGACGCGCAAGCCGGTCGTGAGCGCGAACGGAACCTTGTACGCCGCCGGCTTCGCGGCCGCCGCGTCGGCGCCGGGCGGCTGCAGCCCCAGCTCCTGATAGCGCTGGCCGATCCAGGTCGCGGCCGTCTCGAGGGACGGACTCAGCGTGTACCGCCCCTGGAGCTCGTCGTCGGCTAGGTACGTGATGTCCGCGAGGATTCGCTGTTGATCGAGCGGCAGCGGGCCCGGGACCGTGAGTTTTGGCGCCGCCGTGCTCGCGCCAGCGGTGGTGTCCGCGGGCGGCGTCGTCGATCCCCCGGTGTCCGCGTGACACGCCCCAACGGCGAGCGTGAACGCGAGCCCGATGCCAGTGAGTGACCGCCACGCGACGCCTCGGTCGCTCGGTGTCGGGGGCGCGGACGACAGGGAGGTGAGGTGCTGGAGCGGAGAGGCGGTCATCATGGCGAGCTGTGCACAGTGGATCGCGGTCGGGCGTGCACCGTACCTCATTCGCTCCATACCGCCCTATCGCGCGCGAGCCTGTGGCGCTCCCGCGAGAGGACCCTCGGCCGGTCACGGAATCACTCCTGAGCGTTCCGAAGCGGGAAGAAGTTCGTGTGTTGGTTCACGCCCGGAACGCTCGAGGTCACGGCGCGACGCACCGGTGCAAAGCGTCATGCGGCCGCCACTGGCAAGTTGACGCCCTTTCGTTGCTCGCGTAACGTCCTTCGAGGACAGGGGGGTTCAAACCCAGCCACCATTTGACGGCGTCGGGCGTGGGAACCCACGCCGTCGTTCGCCCTTCCGGCGTCGGAGGGGCCTTGCAATCAATAGAGAGGACTACAAGAGCGATGAAGCGTCTCAACTTGCTCGGTTCATGGAAGCGGATCGGCATTCAGGCCGGACTTCTGGCGGGTGTCGGCCTGGCGTTCATGGGCAACGCTGAAAAGCCGGCGGTCGCCGAGGACATGGACTGCCCCAACGAGGGTCAGTGCACGTTCAAGAAGCCGGTCTTCATGATCATCTTGGACTACTCGACCTCGATGAATAACACCTTCGGTGATCCGATGGACAACGTGACTCGGTGGCAGGCCGAGAAGGGCGTCGTCCAGACCCTCATGCAGGCGGACATGAACTTCGTTTCGAAGAACATGCTCATCGGCCTCATGCGTTTCGGTCACGATCCGGATCCCAACAACGACGGGACCACGATCCCGAACGATGGCTCCGGCATCGTCGACGGCCAGGCTGTCGACGTGCTCTGGTTCGACGACAACGACAACTACAAGCCGTGTAACGGTCAGGAGATCGTTGACTCCCTCGACGGCACCCCGGCGCCGATCGACGGCAACCTCGTCGGCATCGGCACCTGGACCAACGGCGCGCTCCAGCGGTCGAAGGCGCTGATGGAGCAGGACTACGCGGCGCACCCCGAGAACGCGCCCAACATGGACAACCGCGCGTACCTGCAGATGGTCCTCACCGACGGTGAGTGGACCAACCCGCAGGGCCAGGGCCAGAGCGCGCAGCATGACCCGGCGAACACCGCGGCGGACATGTTCAACAACGGCGTCGGCAACCCGGCGATCAACGTCCCGACCTACGTCGTGTACTTCGGCGATCTGGGCGGCAACGCCGAGATGTTCGCCAACGAGCTGGCGGCTGCCGGTGGCACCATGCAGGCCATCACCGCCGACGACCAGATCGCGCTGCTTCAGGCGGTCCAGGCGGTCATTCAGGACATCAAGGACAGCGTCATCCTCCCGAACTGCGTCGGCGGCCTGCCGCGCATCATGGTTCTGGCGGACGCCTCGTCCTCGATGCTCAACGCGGGCGGCGGCACCATGCCGGCGGCCAAGGGCGAGTCGGGCTGGGATCAGACCCGCTTCGCGCTCGCGGGTGACCCCGACAACATCAACCAGTCGCTGTTCGAGCAGGACATCCTCGACGAGAACATGATGCCGACGGGCAACAAGGTCGAGGACCTTGTGTACCTCGGCCTCGCGGTCTTCGGTCACAACAGCCCGGCGCCCGGTGAGCAGGACGTCCTCGTCCAGTACGGCCCCTGCCACCAGGACAACTTCTACTGGGCCATGTCCCCCGAGATCTCGGATCCGGACTGCCCCGACTACGACTACAGCATCCTGCAGATGTTCCCGCAGACGCCGATGAACGCGATCATCACCGGCGACTCGTGCGACTCGCCGTGGGAAGGCTCGCCGATCAACTGGAACTTCCCGGCGATCGTCAACAACATGCCTGGCCCGGGCGACGACCCCGACGGCCCCGGCTTCGATGACGACACCCAGGCGCACATGCCGAAGTGCGACTCCCCGGGCGGCAACAACAACATCTGCTCCGGCTCGGGTACGTTCACGCACCTCGGTCTGCAGGAGATCAAGAACAACCAGGTCGCCTACCACACGCAGGCGGTCATGGACATGCAGGCCAACGACACGACGGCCTACATCAACCTGCTGATCACCGACGGTCAGTACAACGGCTACTCCACCGACGCGCAGGTCCAGGCCGAGCTCGAGGAGATGTTCAACAACGGCATCCCGACCTACGTCATCGGTCTCGGTGACGGCGTCAACTCGCCGCAGGCGCAGACGCAGCTCAACAACATGGCGGGCTGGGGCGGCACCAACATGGCGTACGACGCCGACAACCAGGCCGAGCTGGAGCTGGCGCTCAAGACCATCATCGAGAGCGTCGACTTCGACCCGTGCTGCCAGTTCAACGACTGCTCCAAGACGCCGGAGCCGACGACGAACTTCGACGACACGGACGGCGGCGGCTGCACTGAGGACGCCGACTGCGCCATGGGCGAGTTCTGCGACAAGCCGATGGATTCGCCCATCGGCTCGTGTGAGCCGCTCGGCGACTGCATCGAGGACGCCGACTGCGAGGACAACCCCGACACGCCGACCCCGGAGATCTGCCAGGACAGCACCTGCGTCCCGGGTCCGTGCACCGACGACGCGCAGTGCGATCAGGACTCGCTCCCGCCGGAGGTCTGCGACGTCGATCAGGGCATCTGCGTCCCGGGTCCGTGCACCGACGACGCGCAGTGCCCCGACGGCCTCATCTGTGAGAACAGCGAGTGCATCACCCCGTCCTGCCCGGATGTGCCCTGTGAGGGTAACCTCGTCTGTGACGAGGATTCCGGTCAGTGCATCGAGCCGAACTGTGGCGACGATCCGACGATCTGCGCCGACGGCGAGGAGTGCATCGACAACGTGTGCACGCCGATGGGCGACGACGACGACGACGACGACGACAGCACCACCACGGGTGACTCGGCGGGTAACACCTCCGCGGGCCCGACCACCGCTGACGACGACGACGACGACGACGACGACGACACCGACTCCGGCACTGACACGGGCTCGGCTGGCGAGGACGACGAGGGCTGCGGCTGCGCCGTCGAGGAGGACGACAAGACCCGCGGTCTTCTCGGCACCTTCCTCACGCTCGGCCTGGTCGGCTTCATCCGCCGCCGCCGTCGCAGCGCGTAAGCGAAACCACGACATCGCCGGCGATGGCCGGCGATGTTCTCCACAAAAGAGCGTCGCCCGCCGGGCGGCGCTTTTTTTTCAATTTTGGTCGGACTCCGCCCGCGTAGATGACAGCTGTGTGACAGCGCGCGCGCGAAGCTGCGACTTGGACCGCGGGCCGGCGGTCGCCGCGAGCGCGCGCTGGTCTGCCCAGGAGGCATTTGCTATGCACACAGATCGTGTCTCAGGACATCCAGGAGCAGGAGGACATAAGCGCGTTGAGCCCGGAGGGCCAGCGAATCGTCGCGGAGGAGCGCGAGATCCTCGAGCGCCTGCAGGCCCGCCTCGCCCGGGTCGCGGCGCCCGAGAAGATCGAGAGCCTCGACGATCAGCTCATTGAGCTGCGCGACGCGATCGCCGAGGCCAAGGAGGAGGACGTGGCCTCCCTCGTCGATCAGATGCATCAGGTCGCCGCGCTGAACCGCTCCCGCGGACAAGGTCGCGATCTCCCGGTCGACCCCAACAGCCCGTACTTCGGTCATCTGCGCCTGCGTGACTCCAAGAGCTCGCGGCAGCGAGATGTGTTGATCGGCAAGCGCACGCTGCTCGACGACGGCGACGGCCTCTCGATCGTCGACTGGCGCAACGCGCCCGTCAGCCGCCTCTACTACCGCTACGAGGAAGAGGACGAGTACGAGGAAGAGTTCGACGAGCGCAGCCTCGAGGGCACGGTGTTGATCCGGCGCTCGCTCGCGGTCACGAGCGCCAAGCTCCGCCGGGTCGCGGCGCCCCAGGGGACCTTCGTCTCCGATCGTAAGGGTCGCTGGCGCGACGCCGTGGGCTCGATGCGGCCGACCCTCGAGGGCGGCGTGGGCACGGCGACCCGCGTGACGCGTGGGCAGCTCGGGATCCACGGCGACGACGATCAGCCGCGCGCTGACAAGCACCTGCAGGAGATCACGGCGCTGATCGACCGACAGCAGTTCATGCTGATCACGCGCCCGGACTCCGGGATCGTGCTGATCCAGGGCGGCGCGGGCTCGGGCAAGACGACCGTCGCGCTGCACCGCGTCGCCTACCTCAACTACCAGGACCCGCGCCGGTTCTCGGCCAAGAACATGCTGATCGTCGTGTTCAACGCGGCGCTGGTCGAGTACATCCGCCACGTGCTGCCCTCGCTGGGCGTGGAGGGCGTGCAGGTCACGACCTATCGCCGCTGGAGCACGCAGCTGCTGCGCAGGCTTAAGCTGCGGCTGCCGCTGGAGTACGTCGACTCGACCCCGGAGTCGGTCGCGCGTTTCAAGAAGCACCCGGCGATCCTGCGGATGATCGAGCGTCACGTAGAGCGCCAGGTGACGTCCGCGCGCGCGCTGCTCGAGCGCCGCGTCGGCGCGCGCCCGCGGGGCGAGGAGGTCCTCCGCGCCTGGGACGGCAACGCGCGCCTGGCCCCCGTGGTTCGCGCGCGCAGGACTCGAGACTGGCTTAAGAGTCATACCGGTCGATCCGTGCCGCCGCCGACCCGCGCGGCGGCCGACACCGCGCTGCGGGCGATCTACGAGTCGCTGCGCGATGTCGAGGGCGACTGGATGGACCTGATGACCGACAGCGAGTCGCTCGAGGCCGCGCTGCGCGAGCTGCCCAGCGAGTTCAGCGAGACGGAGGTCGCGACGATCGTCCGCTGGTGCGCCAAGAAGGCCGAGCTCGATGAGCGCGAGGAGGAGCCGGTCGACGAGGACGACGAGCGCGAGCGAGCGCGTCACGGCCTCAACACCCGCAAGACCCGGGCGCGAGAGCGTCGCGCGCTCGGGATCGGCCTCGACCCCGAGGACGACGCGCTGCTGCTGCGGCTCTTGCAGCTCAAGCACGGCGGGATCTTCTTCCCGAGCGGGCGGCGGTTTGAGTACGAGCACGTCGTCATCGACGAGGCGCAGGACCTCTGCCCGATCGAGGTTCGCGTGCTGCTCGACTGCGTCAGCGCCGGCAAGAGCGTGACGATCGCGGGCGACCGCGCGCAGAAGATGATCTTCGATAACGGCTTCACCGACTGGCCACGCCTGCTCGCGGACGCCGGGCTGCCGCACGTCGCGATCCAGCCGCTCCAGATCACCTACCGCTCGACGCGGCAGGTCATGGAGCTCTCGCGCGTCGTGCTCGGCCCGCTGCACAACCCCGAGGATCAGCTGATCGCGCGGGACGGCGCGCCCGTGGGCTTCTACCCGTTCACGGACATCGGCGAGTCGGTCGCGTTCTTAGCCGAGGCGCTGCGCGGGCTCATGCAGCGCGAGCCGACCGCGAGCGTCGCGCTGGTCACTCGGTACCCGCAGCAGGCGGACGTGTACTATCAGTCACTTCGGGTCGCCGAGGTCCCGCGCCTGCGTCGCGTCGCGCGCCAGGACTTCAGCTTCAAGCCCGGGATCGACGTCACCGATGTCCGGCACGTGAAGGGCCTCGAGTTCGACTACGTGATCGTGCTCGACCCGACGGCGCAGAACTACCCCGAGGTGGTCGCGTCACGACATCTGCTGCATATCGCGGTGACGCGCGCGGCCCATCAGCTGTGGCTGGTGTGCTCGGGGCCGCCGAGCAAGCTGCTGCCGGTGGAGCTCGTCGAGACCGCGGTCGTCGGCTGACAGCCGCCGCGGCGGGCTCTACGTCGACACGACCGCCAGCCTCGGCTGGCGCGCGGTGTTCATGGTAGCGACCGCGGTCATCATCATCGGCGGCGCGCAACAGGGCGTCGAGCGAGCCGCACGACGACGCGAAGAGGCCGCGAGCGCGCTTTCTCGAAGAAGCGCTCGCGGCCTCAGACTTGTTCGCGGAACTCTCAGCTCGCGCTCAGGCGCGCGCGCGCGACCCCGGCGGCGACCTCGGCGATCGCCTTGCCGACCGCCGAGCAGGGCGCGGCTTTCTCGAGGCCCACGAGGTCGTAGGTCAGCGTGTCGCCGGCCTTGAGCACCTGCTGGACCGCCTCCTCGATCGCGGCGGCGGCGGTGGTCAGCGCGGGGTCGTTCTTGCGCCCGCCGAGCCACTCGAGACCCTCCTTGACGGACAGGATCATCGCGATCGGGTTGACCTTGTCCTTGCCGGCGTGGCGCGGCGCCGAGCCGTGGATCGGCTCGAACATGCCGTGCTCGTGGCCGACGTTGGCGCCGACCGCCATGCCCATGCCGCCCTGCAGCGTCGAGGCGAGGTCGGTGACGATGTCGCCGAACATGTTGGTCGTGACGCACACGTCGTAGTACTCGGGCTGGCCGATGAGCCACTGCGTGAAGGCGTCGACGATCGCCGTGTCCTTCTCGATCTCGGGGTACTCCTCGCCGATCTTGAAGAAGATGTCGCGGAACAGCCGGCAGCCGTAGAGGACGTTGTCCTTGACGATCGCGGTGACGCGCAGCTTGCCGTCCTTCGGCGCGCCCTTGTTGCGGCGCTTACAGAGCTCGAAGGCGTGACGGATGACCTGCTCGCTGCCGCGGCGGGTGATCACGCGGGTGTCGATCGCGACCTCGTCGACGCCGCCCGGCGAGAGCTTGCCGCCGGTCGGGGCGTACAGGCCCTCGGTGTTCTCGCGGATCATCACCATGTCCACGCGGCCTGGCTCCCAGACCTGCTTGTGCGCGCCGTGGATGCGGTGCGACACGCCCTCGTAGAGCTTGACCGGGCGGACGTTGGCGAACAGGTTCAGGCGCATGCGGTTGCCGATGACCGGGGAGAAGCCGGCCATCTTGCCGTCCTTCATGGTCACCGGGCCCGAGCCCGTGGGCGACGGCCAGCCGACGGCGCCGAGCAGGATCAGGTCGGCGGCGGCGCAGCGATCGCCGGCGCCCTCCGGCCAGTCGCGCCCATGCTCGAGGTAGTACTGACCTCCGCAGGGGATGTCCTCGGTGTTCCAGGACAGGCCGAGCACCGAGGAGACCGCGTCGAGCACGCGCAGTCCCTCACGCATGACCTCAGGGCCTGTTCCGTCTCCACCAAGGGTTACGAGGTTGTACGGCATGGGCCCGGTGTACACGCAGCGGCGGGCACGAGGCGAGCGTCGCCCGTCTCGATAGGGTGTGAAAGCTCACCCTAACCTGTCTCAAGGGCTGTGCGGGTGTTCGAGCGCGAAGCGAGCGTCGCGCTCGCCCGAGCGCGGCGTCGCGGCGGCGCACCTTCGATCGATCCTCAAACGCGACAGCGCGGCGCGGCGCGGCGCGTGTCCGCGGCGCGCCGTCGTCGTGTACGCGGGCGCGCTGCAGGAGCGACCGTCTGTTGTTATAAGCCGAGCGTCGCGCTCGAGCCGCTGATTCGCCCGCAGCGGTGGATGACCGCGTGCGCCTGGGCGCGCCCGTGAGTGGGCTCCGTGAACCTCGTAGCACCCCTCCTGACGCTGCTGCTGGCGGCGCCCCAAGCAGAAGGCCCGGAGGACAGGTCCGAGCCGACGCGCGCTGGCGAGGGCGAGGGCGAGGGCCGCGGCGCGCCGGCGGTCGTGGGGGCCGCGCGCGTGGAGTCGGTCAAGCTGCGGTCGGCGCGGATCGACGACCGCGCGCTCACGATCGACGGGCGGATCGACGAGGCGGCGTGGCGCGCGGTGCCGCTGCTGCCCGAGCTGATCCAGACGGAGCCGCGCTACGGCGCGGCGCCGAGCCGCCGGACCGAGGTCCGCGTGGCCTACGGGACAGATGGCCTGTACCTCGCGTTCGACTGCCTCGACGACCCCGACAACGTGCGCGGCGCGTTCTCGCGAAAGGACCAGCTGACGCCGAGCGATCGCGTCTGGCTCGAGATCGACGCGAACAACGACGACACCACCGGCTTCGTGTTCGCGGTCAACCCCTCGAGCGCGCAGTTCGACTCGCAGCTCTCCCGCGACAGCCGCGAGGACTCGCTGTGGGACGGCGTGTGGCAGGCGTCCGCGCGCAAGACCGAGCGTGGCTGGAGCGCCGAGATGTTCATCCCGTGGGCGACGCTGCGCTTTGAGGCCCAGGGCGAGTACACCTTCGGGATCAACATCGGCCGTCGCGTCAACGAGCTCGGCGAGGTCGCGGTGCTCTCGCCGATCCCGCAGGGCCTGCCCGGTCGGATGTCCTACGCGCTCGACTACGAGGGGGTCCGCGGCGTCGAGCCCGGGCTGAACCTCGAGCTGCGCCCCTACACCTCGATGCGCGTGGCGATCCGCCGGCCGGAGGGGAGCCTCGACTACTCGTGGCCGGTGATGCCCAACGGCGGCTACGACGTGAAGTACGGGATCACCGGCAACCTCACCCTCGACCTCACGGTCAACCCCGACTTCGGGCAGGCGGAGGTCGACCCGGCGGTCCTCAACCTCGGGCCCTTCGAGGTGTTCTTCCCGGAGCGTCGGCAGTTCTTCCTCGAGTCGAAGGAGATCTTCGAGACGCGCTTTCAGCTGTTTTACTCGCGCCGGATCGGCGCCGCGCCCAAGCCGGGGAACGCGGACCTCACCGCGCGCGATGTCCCGGGGGTCGACGAGCCCGAGACCGGCGAGCTGGCGGAGCTCGACCCGCTGACGCGGATCCTCGGCGCGGTGCGCTTGACCGGGAACATCGGGCCGAACTGGCGCGTGGGCGCGCTGACGGCGACGACCGGGCCGACCTACGGCGTCGAGCGCTACAGCGACGACTACCAGCGGCCGGTCACGGTCGATCCGACCACGCAATTCTCCGTCGTGCGGGTGCGTCGGGAGTTCGACAGCCTGACCAGCGTCGGCATGATAGCGACGGCGGTCAACCGCGGCGGCGAGGACCCCGACGCCTTCACCGGCGGCTTTGACTACCGGCTGCGGTTTCGCGAGCGCTGGCGGCACAACGCCCAGGTGATCGCGACGCACGACGGGGAGGACGCGGGCGTGGGCGCCTCGGGCAACCTCGAGCGCACGAGCAAGAACACGTGGGTCAACCTGCGCGGCGAGCTGCTCACGCCGGGCGCCAACTTCAACGACCTCGGCTTCATGCGCTTCGCCAACTACATCGACGGCGCCGCGGACTTCGAGGTCTTCAACGCGCAGCCGGTCGGGCGGCTCCGCGAGCTGCGGGGCGGCGTGAGCACGCGCGTGCAGTCGAGCTTCCGCGGCGAGGTCATGCAGAAGCACCTGATGGCGCGGCTCAACGTCACGACCATGAACCAGTGGGGCCTCGGCTACTGGGCCGGCGGTCACTTGCCGCAGCTCGACCTCTACGAGACCCGCGGCAACATCCCCTACGAGGTCCCGCTGCACTGGTGGACCGGCGGAAACTTCTTCACGCCCGACAACCGGCGCGTGGTCGGGGTGATCAACTGGGCCTACGGCGAGCAGAACGGCCTCCCCGGGCCGGACATCGGGGCCGAGCTGCGCCTGCGCCCCGTCGACCGCCTGCAGCTCACGCTTCGATATGACCTCAACGCCAGCTTCGGGCGGCCGCGCTGGGTCACGGAGGAGGAGGTCGGCTCGATCCCCGTGTTCGCGCGCGGCGACATCGTCACGATGACGACGGTGCTGCGGGGGACGATCGGGATCCTCCCGACCTTGACGCTGCAGACCTACAACCAGCTGCTGTACACGACCGCGCGCCACGACGAATTTTTCTACCTGACCGCGCCGGACGTGCTCGTGCCGCTCAACCGCCTGCAGGCGGCGCCCTACGCCGGAGTGGTCGATCAGGGGCTGACGAGCCTGATCTCGAATTCGATCCTGCGTTGGGAGTACACGCCGGGGAGCTTCTTGTTCTTGGCCTACACGCACCGGACCGCGCTGGGCGAGGGCGGGGCGCCGGTCGCGTTCCGCCCCGGGAACCAGTTCTCGAACCTGTTCGCGCAGGATGCCCGCGACGAGGACATCCTGTTCGTCAAGATGGTCTACCTGTTCGGCTTCTGAGCGCGCTGCTCAGCAGTCGAACAGCTCGAGCAGCTCCTGGTGGCGGCTCTCGGCGTCGCGGTAGCCCAGCTCGATCAGCCGGCGCGTGTACTCCGGCGTGAACAGCAGGTAGCTGGCGAGGTCGCTCTCCTGGCGCGCGCCGTCGGCCTGCACGGCGCGCTTGATCAGGCGCACGGCGACGCCCGAGTGGTTGGCGAGCCCGCCCTGCTTGACGACCTCCCACGCGATCTTCCCCAGGTCCTCGCTCGGGCGGATCAGCAGGGTGTGGATCGGGTCGTAGCGGCGCGACTGCATGCGCGCGGCCAGGCGCTCGGCGAACGCGGGCCCGAACTCCTCGGTGCCGGCGCGCAGCAGCGCGTTGACCCGCTCGATCCGCGCGAGGTCGTGCTCGACCTGCTCGAGCAGCAGGACGTTGAGGACCTTGCCGAGCATGAACAGCGCGCTCGGGACGAGGTTCCTCATCTCGCGGCGCATGGTCACGTACTCGTCTTCGTTCGGCTCGTGGCGCAGGCCGATGATCAGCAGCCTGCGGGCGCCGAGATGCTTGGCTGGGCGCAGCGGCGTGTTCTGGCGCAGGCCGCCGTCGGCGTAGAGTCGCCCGTTGATGCGCACGGCGGGGAGCAGGATCGGGATCGCGCCGGAGGCGAGCGCGTGGTCGGCGTTGATCTGGACGTGCCGCACCGCGTGGTGGGGGGCCTGTCGCCAGTTCGCCGGGACCGAGCCGGCGCGGGTCTGGATGAACACGGTGACGACGCCGGTCGCGACCTCCGTCGCGGTGCAGCTGAGCGCGTCGAGATGGCCGCCGCGGAGGTTCTCGGTGATGCCGCGCCAGGGCAGCCGCTCGCGGATGATCGAGTGCATCGCGCTCGGGTCGATCAACCCGCCGCCGGGGTCGATCGAGCCGCGGCCGAGGCCGCGGCCGAGCAGCATCTGGGGGAGGTTGACGAGCTGCGTCCAGCCGAACTTGAGGATCTGGTCGAGGCGCAGGTCGTTCCAGATGCGCGCCAGGGCCCGGCCCTGGGCGCGCGGGCGGTTGCAGGTCGCCGCGATGAAGGAGCCGTTGAGCGCGCCGATGCTGCTGCCGGTGACGACATCGAAGCGTGTATTGATCTTGATGCGCTCGCGGATGTAGCGGAGCACGCCGACCTCGTAGGCGCCGCGCGCTCCGCCGGCCGACAGCACGAGACCGATCTTGGGGCGCTCTCCCTGGGCGTCGATGCACGGCATGCGCCCCGAGCATAGCGAGCGACCGCGGGGTGCTGCAGGCGCTGGCTCACCCGCGCGAGCGCGCGCGCTCAGAAGCCGAATTCGACGCAGTTACACTGCGACTCGTCCGTACAGTCCGCGGGCGCGTCCGCGTTGTCGGGCTGGATCGAGATCGGGAGCCGGCGATCCGGGTTGTCCGGGTAGGTCTTGACGATTTCGAAGGCCCGGTCCGCGCTGATGTTGTCGGCGAACTCGTCGGCCTCGGCGAGGTTCAAGAACGGCAGCTCGACCTCCATCTCGCCGGACAGCGAGAGGCCGTTGACGTTGATGGGGCCGACGGTGGCGTTGACGGCCTGGGGGTACTGGCAGGTCGCCTGCGGGAAGCGCTCGAGCGCTTCGGCGGGGCAGGCGTCACCCGAGGCCATGAACCACTGCGCGAGGATGATCTCGCAGTCAGAGTCGTTGCACATGTACTTCTGCGTGAAGTGGAACGAGTCCACCGCGACGCAGGGGTGCAGGCACGGCTCGATCTTCACGGGGATCGCGTCCCCGGTCTTGACCGCGCTCGGCATGCAGACGCGGCCGCGGAAGAACGGCAGCGCCGACGGCCCAAACGACCCGCCGGCGAACTCCGGGTCGAGCGAGTCGGTGTTGACCTCGACCGCTTCGCACGTGCGCGTGTTGAGGTTGCACTCGAGGCCGCGCTCGGTGCACGGGTTCGTCGCGCTGCACTCACCCTCGCTGCTGTCTGGCAGACAGCCCGTCGCGGGTGCCCAGGCGAGGGCGAACGCCAAGCAAATCAAGTGGGGGGCGTTACGGTAAAACCACGTGCTCATCGGTACCTCGTGTAGGCAAGATCGCGTTTGCTTCAAATTATCGCGAGTTTTGACAAAAAACAGGTGGATGTCTCACGCCGCCGGCCGGCGGACCTGGATCCCAGGAGCAAACGCTGTTTGAATTCAAGTTTGACGCGTATTGGGAGGCGAGGTAGATGTATGCAAGCTCACCGGGATAAGGGACTTTCCGCGCTTGCACGGACTTTCACGTATCTCTGAGTGCAAATTCAGGTTCAAGAACTTCACAAGAATTGTCAGGAGTGGACTCCATGAAACTACGAGCGCATTCGATTTTCGCCCTGCTGGTGGCCGTTGGACTGATGGCTCCGGCCTGCACCGTCGTGGACGGTGAGACCAGCAGCCTCGGCAACTTGACGACCGACACACCGACGACCGACGGGGAGTCGACGGACAGCACGACCGAAGACGGCGGCTCCGAGACCGATGGTGGCACCACTGCGGGACCGGGTGACGGTGACGGCGACGGTGATGGCGACGGAGACGGAGACGGCGACGGAGACGGCGACGGAGACGGAGACGGCGACGGAGATGGCGACGGCGACGGCGACGGCGACGGCGACGGCGACGGTGACGGTGACGGCGACGGTGATGGTGATGGCGACGGAGACGGCGATGGCGACGGAGACGGCGCCTACGGCGACCCGATGGGCGAGTGCCTCGACAACGAGATGAGCGTCACGATCATGGGCATCGAGGGCGGCTTCTGCTCCCCGACGTGCGACGGCATGATGTGCCCGCCCGCGCCCGACGGCGTGGACGCGATGCCGCAGTGCGTGCTCGTGCTCGACATGGGAATGGATCCCACCAACTGCGCGCTGATCTGTCAGTTGTCCAACAACGACGCCGACTGCCCAGCCGGCTCGACGTGTAAGGACATCATGCAGATGGGGGCCGGGATTTGTACCTACCCGTAACGCGCTGAGCGAGATGAGTCGACGAGGCGACGCGGCACCCGCGTCGCCTCGTTTTCTTGGGAGGCCGACGCGTTTAGGCCGACGCGTTCAGCACGGGCGCGAGCTTCTCGGCCAGCTCGCCGTTTTCGTCCATCTCACGGACGATGTCACAGCCGCCGATGAACTCGCCGTCGATGTAGAGCTGGGGGATCGTCGGCCACTCGGAGTAGGTCTTGATGCCCTCGCGGATGTCCATGTCGCGGAGCACGTTGAACGTCCCGAACTTGACCTTGTGCTTCTTGAGAACCTCTAGAACGGCGCCCGAGAAGCCGCACTGCGGGAACAGCTTGTTGCCCTTCATGAACAACATGACGCGGTTGTCGGCGATGAGCTGAGCGATGTAGTCGCGCACTTGGGCTTCGTCCATATGACCTCGACAAAGGTTACGTAGCGTTAGTTCTCGTCCCGCGCAAGCGTGTCAGCGCCTGCTGCGCGGTTTGTTTTGGGCGCGACGGGCGCGTCCGCTCGAGGATCGCGCTTGCGCGGCTCCGGCCTCCGTTGTCATGATAGGAGCACAAGCGATTGGGTTCAGCGAGGATTGGTTGTTGCGCGATGCATCACGCCGACTCGCTGAACACGTGAACGTCCAATGAGAAAAGACGCGAGTGCAATCTTTCGGGCCGAAAACGGCGAGCTAGAGCGCTTGAGCGCGCTCGAGACCCTCAAGGGTCTCAAGAGCCGCGAGACGGTGTCACTTGGCGACCTGGTGCGCTTCCTCGAGTCACGCGGCCTCTGGTCGCAGTTTCGCAAGATCACCTTGGGTGACCTGCGCGAGGCCTTCACGCCGGAGCCGGCGCCGGAGCCAGCGCGCGAGGGCGGACGCCGCAAGGTCAAGCGGGCGCGGATCCTCGAGGAGGAGTTCGCGGATGTTCCGAAGGCCAGGTCCAAGCCGAAGCAGCCCGACGACGGCGGGATGACGACGGACGTGTTCGCGTCGCGCGTGCTGCCCTTCGTCGAGGGCAACGGCGACGTCACGCTCGACGACATCGGCGACTACATCTCGGATCTCGAGGAGTACGAGAACATCGACCGCAAGGCGCTCCGCCACCACATCGGCCAGCTCGTGAAGCAGGGGCGGCTCGAGCGGATCGGCGTCGGCCGGCACGCGGTCTATTCAACCCTGGGGTGACCATGACGCTCGGCCGACGAGGGTGGCTGCGCGGCGTGACCGCGTCGTCCGCGATATTGTCTACCGGACTCATCGGACATGTCGCCCGCGCGGGCGCGCCCGCAGGCGACGAGGAGGCCGAGCCGGCGGGGAAGCGCGTGCTCGTGGTCGGCGACAGCATGATCGCGGGCGCGCTCGGGCTGTACTTGGAGCGTGGGCTGCGAGATGAGCACGGCTACGTCACGCACCGGCGCGGCAAGACCAGCTCGGGCCTGGCGCGGCCCGACTTCTTCGACTGGATCGAGGAGGCGCAGCGTCAGAACGAGGAGTTCCCCGACGCCGACGCCGCGATCGCGATGTTCGGGGGCAATGACGCCCAGGGTCTGCGGATGCCGGACCGCAAGTGGATCCGCTGGCACGAGCCCGGCTGGAGCGAGGAGTACGCGCGGCGCGTCAACGCCTTCGCCGACGCGATCGCGCCCAACCACCGTCAGATGTTCTTCATCGGGATGCCGGTGATGGGGCGCGAGAGGCTGCACGCGCGGGTCCAGCGGATTAACACGATCTACCGCGCCGAGATGGCGATCCGCCCGAACGCCAAGTTCATCGACATCTGGCGGATCTTGTCCGACGAGCAGGGGGAGTACACCGACCGCGTAACGATCGACGGGAAGCGTCGACGCGTGCGCGCCGGGGACGGCGTGCACCTCAGCCAGGCGGGCGCCCGCCTGACCGAGAAGCACGTGCGCGCGGTGGTTCACCAGATCCTGTCCACGAGCGCCTGAGCCGACCGCGGCCACCCGGCCGTGGCGGACGCGGCGTCGTTGCGGCAAGATGATGTCGGCTTGACGCACGCCGAGGGCAGGCGCGTTCGCGACCGCTGGATCGCGTGGATCCTGGCGCATCATCGCCTGGTCATCGCGCTGGGGCTGCTGTTGACGGCGGTGTTCGGCGCGCTCGCCTCGCGCCTGCACATCGACAGCGATCTGCGGGTGCTGCTGCCGCCAGGGCACGCGGTCGTGCGGAGCCTCGATCGCGTGGAGGCCAGCTTCTCGAGCACGGGCAGCGTCGATGTCGTGGTCCGCGGCGCGACGCCGGCGCTGCGTCGGGCGTTCGCCGAGGCCTTCGCCGAGGAGCTGGTCCGTGATCCCATGATCGACGCGGTCGAGCTGCGGCTGCCGAGCGAGTTCTTCCTCGAGCGCGCGCTCTACTACGTGGACGATGAGACCTTCGCGGAGCTGATCGAGCGCGTGGACGCGTGGTCGCACGCCGAGCTGTGCGCGGCCGCGCCGGACCTGTGCCTCGCCGCGCCGGATCCCGAGGCCCGCGCGCGGCTCGAGGACTTCATCGCCGCGCAGCGACGCGCGGCGCTCGAGCGAGCTGGCTTTGAGGACTACTTCGAGCGCGAGGGCGTGGACGCGCTGGTGCTGCTGCTGCACCCTCGCGGCTCTACGAGTGATCTCGCGTTCTGCCGCGCGGTCGCGGAGCTCGTGCGGCGTCGCGGCGACGCGATCGCGGCCCGCGACGACGCGCCCTGGGCCGGCGGCGAGCTGCGCTGGGCGGCGATCGGGCCGTACGTGGTCAAGGCCGATGAGCACCGCGCGGTGGTCGGGGACATGGTCCGCAGCGGGGCGCTCGGCCTGTGCGGCGTGCTCTTGGTCCTCGGGCTGCTGTTTCGCTCGGCGCGGGCGGTGCTCTCGCTCTTGCTGCCGCTTTTGTGCGGCGTCACCTGGGCCGTCGGCGCGACCCAGCTCGTGCTCGGACATCTCAACACGATCACCGCGATGATCGCCTCGGTGATCATGGGGATGGGGATCGACGCCGGGATTCACATGCTCCTGCGGGCCCGGCGAGAGCGGTGTCAGCACGGCGATGTCGAGGCGATTCGCCGCGCCTTCGTCGACCTGATCGCGCCGCTCTTGGTCGCGTCGGGGACGACGCTGGGGGCCTTCGTGGTGATGGCGAGCTCGGCGGTCCCGGCGTTTCGCGAGTTCGGGATCATCGCGCTGCTGGGCGTGTGCCTGTGCGTGCTCGCTATGGTCACGGTGTTCCCGGCGCTGCTGTGTCTGGTCGGCGTGGACCCTGCGCGCCGCGGGGACGACGAGGGGTCGCGCGGCGTGATCTCGTGGTGCGTGCGCAGGCCCGGGCTGACGCTGGCGCTGGTTGTGGTCGTGAGCGCGGTCGCTACGGACGGGGCGCGCCGGGTCGCGTTTGAGAACAACGGGCGGATGCTGCAGTCGGGCGCGCGTCGTGGCTACGTGTCCGAGCACCGCGCGTTGATCAACGAGATCTTCGGGCACGAGATCCACGCGGGCGTGCTGATCGTCGAGTCGCTCGACGAGGCGCGCGAGACCCTCGCGCGCGGCGCTCGTGAGCGCGCGCGGCGGGAGGCGGCCGGTGAGCGCAGCTACGTGGCGGAGCTGTTCGCCGCGCCCGATGTGCTCCCCGATCCCGCGATCGATCTGGCGGCGCGCGCCGAGGCGATCGCCGAGCTGCGAGACGACCTTCCCTCCGACCTGCTCGATGAACCAGAACGCGGCGCGGCCTCTGAGGAGCGGCGATGGCTTCGCAAGATGCTCGCGCCGAGCTCCGCTCCGGACTCGGTCGACGCGCTGCCCGAGGGCCTTCGGCGTCGGCTTCGCGCGGACGACGGGACCTACGCGGTCTACGCCTACCCGAGCTTTGACGCCGCGGAGATCGTGACGGGCGTCGAGTACATGGCGGAGACCCGCGACTACGCGCCGCGGGCCTCGGAGGAGGACGCCGAAGCCCGGGTGTTCGTCGGCGAGTCGACGGTCTACGGCGCGGCCTACTTGATGATGCGGCGGGAGGCGCCCGTCGTGATCCTGAGCGCGGCCGCGCTCGTCATCGTGCTCGTCGCGATCCAGCTGCGCTCGCTCCCGCTCACGGTGATCACGGTCTTGCCCCTCGGCCTCGGGCTGTGGTGGCTGGTCGCCGTGATGGGCTGGTCGCAGGTCCACTTCACGCTCTTCAACATCCCGATCCTCCCGGCCGTCGTCGGCATCGGGGTCGACAACGGCGTCTACTTGACCGATCGGATCCGCCAGCTCCACGCGGCGGGGGTCGACGAGCCGATCGCGCGCGGCGTGCGGGAGACGGGGGCCGCGATCCTCAGCGCGACCGCGACCACCGCGATCGGTTTTGGCGCCCTGCGGGTCGCGGACAACGGCGGGCTCGCGGGCATCGGGACGCTCGCGGTGCTCGGCGTCATGCTCGCGGCCGCGGCCGCATTGTGGGTCGTGCCGGTCGCGTGCGCCGCGAGCTTGCGGCGGCGCGAGAACCCGAGAGCGTAGCCGCGCGAGAGGCGCGATTTGAGCCGGCGAAGAGATCTCTTCGAAGATGTGCGTGAAAAAAAATCGCGTTCAAAATCGCGCGCCGAGTACGCGTGAAAACGCTTAGCGACGCTCCTGTGGACAAAAAATGCGCGTGAGTGCCGCGGTTGTGCGGCGCCCACGACGCGACTGATGCCGTGGCAACTCGGCTGGCCGGAAATCGTAGTTCATCAAAAACGCGACTTTCGCGCGGTCGGTTGAGCGTGTGTCGATAACGTGTGGACGGCCCGTGGGCCGGCGGTTTCGGAACCGCGCGAGCGAGCGATCGCGCCCATTCCGAAAGCCGGCCGGACGGCTTGACCCCAACATATTGGGTTCGCTAGCCTGTCGACACCCAAGATGTTGGGGTGGCGCAGGACGCGCCGCGACGAGATAACAAGACCGCTCCTGGACGAATTCGCGCTCTTTACGGACGATTGAGGCGCGAGAAGGGCAAGCCGCGAGGTGCGCACCGGCAGGGGGAGGGGTTATTTCGTCGTGGTGAAAAATGCGCGTTATCGCACAAGGGGAGCCAAGGACATTGAAGTTCACGCGCCATTTCACGCAGAAGACCGAGCGTCCCTACGAAGGCGTCTCGTTTGACGAGCGTAGCTCGAAGATCTCGAACCCCGACGGGACGGTTGTGTTCGAGGCCAAGGACGTGGCCATGCCCAAGGGCTGGTCGCAGGTCGCCGTCGACATCATGGCGCAGAAGTACTTCCGCAAGGCCGGCGTCCCGGCGCGCTTGCGGAAGGTCCCCGAGAAGGGCGTGCCCGAGTGGTTGTGGCGCTCCGAGCCCGACTCGAAGGCGCTCGCCAAGCTGCCCGAGGGCGAGCGGACCACCGGCGAGCGTGACAGCCGGCAGCTGTTCCACCGCCTCGCCGGGTGCTGGACCTACTGGGGCTGGAAGCACAGCTACTTCGCCGACGAGAGCTCGGCCCGGGTGTTCTACGACGAGCTGGTGACGATGCTCGCCTCGCAGCGCGTCGCCCCCAACTCCCCGCAGTGGTTCAACACCGGTCTGCACTGGGCCTACGGCATCACCGGGCCGGCGCAGGGGCACAGCTACTGCGACGCGAAGACCGGCAAGACGCGGCTGTCGGAGAACGCGTACGAGCGCCCGCAGCCGCACGCCTGCTTCATCCAGTCGATCGAGGATGACCTCGTGGGCGACAACGGGATCATGGACCTCTGGGTCCGCGAGGCCCGGCTGTTCAAATACGGCTCCGGGACCGGGACCAACTTCTCGCGCCTGCGCGGCGAGGGCGAGCCGCTCTCGGGCGGCGGTCGCTCGAGCGGCCTCATGAGCTTTTTGCGGATCGGCGACCGGGCTGCCGGCGCGATCAAGAGCGGCGGGACGACGCGGCGCGCCGCCAAGATGGTGGTCGTCGACGTCGATCACCCCGACATTGAAAAGTACATCGAGTGGAAGGTCGTCGAGGAGCAGAAGGTCGCCGCGCTGGTGGCGGGCAGCAAGGCCTGCAACATCCATCTCAACGAGGTGATCGCGGCCTGTCACGCCGAGGGCGGTGACGAGCGCTTCGACCCGCGCCGCAACAAGGAGCTGCGCAAGGCGATCAAGCGCGCGCGCAAGTCCCACGTGTCCGAGAATTACGTCCAGCGCGCGATCGCGTTGGCGAAGCAGGGCGCTCGCGAGATCGAGTTCGCCGAGTACGACACCAACTGGGACTCCGACGCCTACGGCACCGTCTCGGGGCAGAACTCCAACAACTCGGTGCGCGTGACCAACGAGTTCTTGCGCGCGGTCGAGGACGACGGGACCTGGGACCTGATCCGGCGCACCGACGGCAAGGTCCACCGGACCGTGCGGGCCCGCGAGCTGTGGGACAAGATCGGCTTCTCCGCGTGGTCATGCGCCGACCCGGGCCTGCAGTTCGACACCACGATCAACGACTGGCACACGTGCCCTGCGAGCGGGCGGATCAACGCCTCGAACCCCTGCTCCGAGTACATGTTCCTCGACGACACGGCCTGCAACCTGGCGTCGCTCAACCTGATGAAGTACCGCCTGGCCTCCGGGGCAGACGCGGGTCGCTTCGACATCGACTCGATCCGCTACGCCTGCCGGATGTGGACGGTGGTGCTCGAGATCTCGGTGCTGATGGCCCAGTTCCCGAGCGAGCAGATCGCCCGGCTCAGCTACGAGTTTAGGACCCTGGGCCTCGGCTACGCCAACCTCGGCACCTTCTTCATGGTCAGCGGGATCCCCTACGACTCCGAGGAGGCGGTCGCGACCTGCGGCGGGATCACGGCGCTGATGACCGCGACCTGCTACTCGACCAGCGCCGAGCTGGCGCGCGAGCACGGGCCGTTCCCACGCTACAGCGAGAACCGCGACTCGATGCTGCGGGTGATCCGCAATCACCGGCGCGCGTCCTACCGGGTCTCGGCCTCGGAGTACGAGGGGCTCTCGATCGCCCCGCGCGGGATTCAGCCCGAGCGCTGCCCTGACGCGCTGCTCTCGGCCGCGCGCGAGGAGTGGGACCGGGCGCTCTCGCTCGGCGAGTCCCACGGCTACCGCAACGCGCAGGTCACCGTGATCGCGCCGACCGGGACCATCGGCCTGCTGATGGACTGCGACACGACGGGCATCGAGCCCGACTTCGCGCTGGTCAAGTTCAAGAAGCTCGCCGGCGGCGGCTACTTCAAGATCATCAATCAGTCCGTCCCCACCGCGCTCGCGCGGCTCGGCTACACCGACACGCAGATCGACGACATCGTGCGCTACTGCAAGGGCGCCGGGACGCTGGTCGGCGCGCCGCGGATCACCCACGGCGAGCTCAAGCGCAAGGGCTTCACCGCCGAGGTCATCGCCCGGGTCGAGGGCGAGCTGGCGCAGGCCTTCGAGATCGGCTTCGCCTTCAACCGCTACGTGCTCGGCGATGACTTCTGCCGCGAGGCGCTCGGCTTCACCGACGAGCAGCTCAGCGACCCCATGTTCAACATCCTCGAGGCGCTCGGCTTCACCGCCGAGGACATCCAGCGCGCCAACGACTACGTGTGCGGGACGATGACCGTCGAGGGCGCGCCCCACCTGCGCGCGGAGCACCTGCCGGTGTTTGACTGCGCCAACAAGTGCGGCCGCTACGGCCAGCGCTTCATCGCGCCGATGGCCCACGTCCACATGATGTCGGCGGCGCAGCCGTTCCTCTCGGGGGCGATCTCCAAGACCATCAACATGCCGTCGGCGGCCACGGTCGATGAGGTCAAGGAGGTCTACATGGCCTCGTGGAAGTACGGCATCAAGGCCAACGCGCTGTACCGCGACGGCAGCAAGCTCAGTCAGCCGTTGAGCGCGGCCCTAGAGCTCGACCTCGACGCCTTCGCCGACGAGGACGAGGCGCTCGCGACCAGCCAGCCGCAGGTCATTGAAAAAGTCACCGAGCGGATCGTCCACCGCTACCTCGCCAAGCGTCGGCGCATGCCCGACCGCCGGGCCGGCTACACGCAGAAGGCGACCATCGGCGGGCACAAGGTCTACGTGCACACCGGCGAGTACGCCGACGGCACGCTCGGCGAGGTCTTCATCGACATGCACAAGGAGGGCGCCGCCTTCCGCAGCCTGATGAACTGCTTCGCGATCGCCATCAGCTTGGGCCTGCAGTACGGCGTCCCGCTCGAGGAGTACGTCGAGGCCTTCGTGTTCACGCGCTTCGAGCCCAACGGCGCGGTCTCGGGTCACCCGCGGATCAAGATGTCGACGAGCATCATCGACTACATCTTCCGTGAGCTGGCGGTCACCTACCTCGGCCGCAACGACCTCGCGCACGTTCAGCCCGACGACCTCGCGCCCGACGCGGTGGGCGGCGAGCAGCTCGAGCGCGGAGTCGACTACGCCGATGAGGAGGTCGTCTCCGAGCGCATCGTCACCCCGGGCCCGCTCAAGCTGAGCGTCGATGTCCCCCGCAGCCCTCGCCTGTTCTTCGGGCAGAAGGGCTCTATCGAGGTCGAGGACCGCACCAAGGAAGCGGGCGCGCCGGCGGCCGCCTCCCACGGCGGCGCGAGCGGGAGCACGACAGCGACCGCGGCCGGGGGCGCCATGTCGGTCGGCGAGCAGGTCCGCGTGGCCCGGCTGAAGGGTTACGAGGGCGACGCCTGCGGCGGATGCGGAAGCTTCACCATGGTCCGCAACGGCTCGTGCCTGAAGTGCATGACCTGCGGCGCGACGAGCGGCTGCTCGTAGCCGTTGTAGCCCGAAGAAATCGGGATCAATTTGGCGACGAACGAGACTTGAGAAGAGAGGGATTTGCGCATCACCTGGGACCCTATGAGAGAGCAGACTTCCCAGGCTCCTATGATCTGAACGCTATCAGCTGATCTGCGATTATCGAGCGTTGATCTGGCAGCATCACGGGCCTCGAAGAGCCTCTGTCCAACGGGCGGGGTTGTTCGGGGCCCGTCCGTTTTTCGAATTGCGTGCGCGCGCCGTTTTTTTCTGGTTCGTGGACGCCCGTGATACGGCCATGCAGTACCACTGCGCCGACGAGCAGGGGTGACCAGGCGAGGTGAGCGAATGGCGATGATCGCGTTCGAAGCAGTCACAAAGACCTACGGGATCCCCGGCTCACGTCGCCCGACGCTCGACGCCGTGGACGTGCAGATCGGGCCCGGCGAGTTCGTGCTGCTGACCGGCCCGTCGGGCTCGGGCAAGACCACGATGCTCCGGCTCATCCTCGCGCTCGAGCGCCCGGACTCGGGCACGGTGTTCGTCGGCGGTCGTGACGTGCACCGGTTGACCAGCGGCAGCATGCCGTTTCTTCGCCGGAATTTTGGCGTGGTCTACCAGGACCTGGGCTTGGTCCCGGAGGTCTCGGTTCGCGAGAACGTGCGCTGGGCCGTCGAGGTTCAGGAGCTCAAGCGTCGAGTGGTGCGCGCGCGGACCCAGGTGGCGCTCGAGCTGCTGCAGCTGGCGGAGGTCGCCGAGCTGCCGGTCGGGAGCCTCTCGAGCGATATCCAGCAGCGCGTCGCGATCGCGCGGGCGCTCGCGGGAGAGCCGGCGGTCGTGCTCGCGGATGAGCCGACGAGCGCGCTCGACGGGCACTACGCGCACCTCGTGCTCGACCTGCTCGCGCGCCTGGCCTCGCGGGGGACGACGGTCGTGCTAGCGAGCCGCAGCCCGCTGGTCACCGGCTACGCGCGGGCGGGCCGGGTCCTGCAGCTGCGCGACGGAACGCTGCGGCCGACGGCTCGCACCGTGATCCACGAATTCAACTCAGTCCGAGACTTCGGGCCCATCGCGGGCGCGAGCGACGCGACGGGCGCGAGCGAGTGAGGAGCGATGAGGCGCAGGGAAACCAAGGTCAGCTACGCGCTCCGGGGCGCCTATCGAGGGGTCGCCATGTCCCCGTGGCTGCACGTGATGGCGTTGGTCACGATCGTGCTGTGCAGCCTGCTCGCCATGTCCGTGGCGCTCGGCTGGCGCAACATCCATGAGGCCGTCGCGGCCCAGGAGCGGCGCGTCGCGAGTCAGCCGATCATCGTCCGCATGACGGAGGCGACCGCCGCGTCCTCGGCGGCGGCCGAGGGGCTCGCGCGGGATCTTGAACAACTCCCAGAGGTCGCCCGGATCAAGCGCTCGCGCTCGCCGTTCGCGCTCGTCGGCGCCTCGCCGCGCAGCATCGAGGTTTATGTCCACGCGGACACCCAGCCGGAGTTCGCGCGGCGACTCGCGCGCTACCTCGAGCGTCGAGCCGGGACCGTCGAGGCGGACGACGTGGCCTTGGGTTCACGTCGCGACCTCCGCGCGATCGCGCTGGGGCTGATGGTCTTCGCCGTGCTCGCGGCCTGGTTGATGATCGGCAGCGTGCTGCGCCTGACGGTCTTCGCGCGGCGCGCTGAGATCCGGGTGCTCGAGCTGCTCGGCGCGACGCCGCGCTTCATCCGGGCGCCGCACCTGCTGCTGGGCCTCGTGTACTCCGCGATCGGGGCGGCGGCGGCGGCGGCGGTCCTCTACGTCGTGCTCGTCGCGTTCGCGCCCGACTGGAGCATGCTGCTCACCAAGGTCAACCACGGGGTCGCGTTCGCGCCGAGGTTCTTCCGGCCCGACGAGCTCGCGATCGTGATCGCGGCCAGCGTGATCTTCGGTCTGTGGACGATGCGAGCGGCCGTGGCGCACGCGCAGCGTGCGTGAGCGCGTGGCGCTACACTCGCGTAGATGTCGAGCTGGCGACGATCGAGTTCGAACGAGACCGTTGAGCGCGCGCGCGGTGAGGGCCGGATCCGGCGGGCGTGGTCCCGGCTCGCGCTGCTGCTCGTGGGCGGGGTGATCGGCGCGGGCGTTCACGCGTCGCTCAGCGTCCCCGCGACGGTCGCGGCGCCCGCGACGAAGCCCAGCGCGAGCGCGACGGTCACGCCAGCGCCGGCGCCGAGCGACTTCTCGCGCTACCGCAAGCTCGACCTGTTCGCGCGCTCGCTGGCGACGATCGAGAGCTACTACGTGCGCCCGGTGGACGCCGAGCGCCTGGTCTACGCCGCGATCTCCGGCCTGACCTCCGAGCTCGATCCGCACAGCGAATTTCTCCCGCCGCGCGCCGCTCGGCTGCTGCGCGAGGACATCGAGGGGAGCTTCGGCGGGGTCGGGATGGTCGTGGTCCTGTCCCGTCAGCGGCGGCCGCGACCGCGCACCGTGATGGAGGTCCGCGAGGTGATCACGGGCGGTCCCGCTGACCAGGCCGGGGTGCGCGTGGGCGACCGGATCCTCAGCATTGAGGGCAAGCCGGTCGGGCACTTCTACGATCTGCGCCAGGCGATCATGCGCATGCGCGGCCGCCCGGGGACCCAGGTCCGCTTCGAGCTCGAGTCAGATGTCCCTGGGGGCACGTCGCCCAAGGATGACGAGTCGACCGAGGAGGAGGACGCGGCGACGGTGAAGGTCCGCGAGGTCACCGTCACGCGCGCGCACATCGACGCGCCGGCGGTGGTCGGCGAGTACCTCGGCGAGGGGATCGGGCACGCGCGCCTGCGCGACTTCTCCGAGACCGCCGCGCGTGATCTCGAGGGCGCGATCAAGGCGCTCGACGCGAGCGCGCGGGCCGAGGGGCACAAGGGCCTGCAGGGGCTCGTGCTCGATCTGCGGGACAACGGCGGCGGGCTGCTCGACCAGGCCGTGGATATCGTCGATCTGTTCGTCAACGGCGGGTCGATCGTCCGCACCCGCGGGCGCATGGGCGAGCTGCTCGATGAGCAGCGCGCCCACGCCGGCAGCAAGTGGCCGAAGCTGCCGCTCGTGGTCCTCGTGAACAAGGCCGCCGCCTCGGCCTCGGAGATCGTCGCGGGCGCGCTGCAGGATCACCGGCGCGCGCTGATCGTCGGCGAGCCGACCTACGGCAAGGGCTCGGTGCAGGCGCCCTTCGACCTCGGGGACGGCTCGATGTTGAAGCTGACGATCGCGCTCTACTACACGCCCAACGATCGCCTGATTCAGGCGAGCGGGATAGAGCCGGATGTGCTCGTCGGCACCGATCGTCCGCCCTACCGCGACAGCCTCCCGCAGCTGCCGCCCGAGCGCGCGCACCCCCGGCATCTCAAGCCCGAGGACTTTGGGGGCGCGCCGGTGGAGGATGGCGCCGTCGGGCAGTCGCCCGCCCGCGTCGCGGCCAAAGATGACGTGCAGCTGCTCGCCGGGGTCGAGCACGTCCAGGCGCTCCTGCGCGTGGCGTCGGGCGCTCGTGGGCGCGCGCGCCGAAGCACGCAGAAATAATCCGCCGCCCGGGGTCCGTTGATTGCGTCTATCCTCGGCGCCGTGGGGCCCCAGGAGAGCAGCGCGTCGCGGTGGCGTCTCGGTCTCGGGCTGTGGTGCGCGCTCGCGGTGGCGCTGTTCGTCACGGCGCCGGCTCCACCCGCGCCCCCCGTGATGGAGGAAGAGGATGAGCGCCTGCTGCTGCAGGAGCTGGCGACGACACGCGACGCGGCGCGGCGCTGGCACGCGCGCTTCGGTGACCAGCGGATCCCCTGGGAGCGCGCGCGTGGGCACCTGGCGATCGTGATCGACGATATCGGGCGCGAGCTTCACTCCTTCGAACAGCTGCTCGCGCTCCGCTACGCGTTGACCTTCAGCGTTCTGCCCGGCTCGGTGTACGCGCCAGGGGTCCAGCAGCGCCTGGTCGCGGACCCACGAAGGCCGCGCGAGATCTGGCTGCACCTGCCCTGCGAGCCGCTGGACCCCGCGCATATGCACACACCCGGCGAGCGGGATGAGGACTTCTTGCGGGCCGGCGACGCGCCCGAGGTGCTCATCGAGAAGCTCGAGCGCGCGCTCGAGCGCGTTCCGCTCGCGGTCGGGCTCAACAATCACATGGGCTCGCTGCTGACGGCTGAGCGCGCGGCGATGGACGCGCTGATGCCCGCGCTGCGGGCGCGCGGTCTGCTGTTTCTCGACTCGTTGACGATCGGTCGAAGTCAGGCCTACGCCGCGGCCCGTGACGCCGGCGTGCCCGCGATCCAGCGCTCGGTGTTCCTCGATCACGAGCCGGGGCGGGCGAAGATCGAGGCGCGGCTCGAGGAGGCGGCCGCGCTCGCTGAGGAGCGACCCACGGTCGTGATTGGGCACCCCTCGCAGGAGGTCGTGGATGTGCTGCGAGATCGGCTCCCTGAGCTCTACGCGCGGGGCATCGGGGTCTACCCGCTCGCAGAGGTGATCACTCGGGCGGACGGTCTGACCGACCGATCGATGAATCTCACAGAGGTGGGCGCGCCCCGGTGAGCGCGACGCGGGGTCTCGGCAGCGCGAGGGTGGAAGCCCCGGAGCAACCGGCAGCGTCGACGACGTGCTCGGAATTCAACGTCGTGAGGGGTAAAACGCTGTTCATTTGGATAGCGGTCGCGTTCGAGCGCGAGAACGACGCCCCGCGTCGGGATACAATGCGCGCGCGGGTCGGTGCTGACCGCGGTCGGCATTGTTCGCTATGAAGCCACCGGTCCTTGTAGTAATTCGATCGAATCTCTAACCTGAAGACCAGGCGATGGCCCTGCGACTGATCATCGAAGACGAAGAAGGCGCGACCACGATCGTGCCGCTGACGGACGAAGAGGTCACGATCGGTCGCGAGGCGGGGAACACGATCCAGCTGACCGAGCAGAACGTCTCCCGTCAGCACGCCCGCTTGAGTCTCGGCCCCGACGGTTGGGTGATAGAGGACCTCGACAGCTACAACGGCGTCAAGGTCAACAACGTAAACGTCGACGCTTCGGTCACCCTCATGGAGGGAGACCTGGTCCAAATCGGCGACTACCACCTCGCCCTGAGCGAGAACGTCGAGCGAACGACGCTAAACCTCGACCGCCCGCTCGAGGCTGCCAACACGCCCGCGGAGCCGTTTCAAGTCGCGCCCAGCGTCGATCTCCCCCGGCTCTCAGAGCGCGAGATGGCGGAGCTGCAGGTGGCGGCTCCCGAGCCGGCTGCCGCAGTCGCACCGACGCCGCAGCGGCAGGCTCCGGCCGCGGTCCCAATGCCTTCGGTCCTCGAGGAGGAAGACGAGGAGAAGAAGGGCGGCGCCGGCAAGTGGATCGCGATCGTCGTCGTGTTGTTGGCTGTTGTCGGCGTCGGCGGCTACCTCGCGACCCAGGGTGGCAAGGGCGGTGGCTCGGGGACGACGGTAGCGAAGGCCCCCAAGGAGTCGAAGGCGCCGGCCAAGACCCCCGCGAAGGCGGTGACGCCCGAGGCCTCGGCAGGCCAGGGCGGCTCCGCGTCGGCCGCGGCTGACTCGGCGGGCGAGGAGCCGGAGGACTCGGCGGGCGAAGAGCCGGAGGACTCGGCGGGTGAAGAGCCGGAGGACTCGGCGGGCGAAGAGCCGGAGGACTCGGCGGGTGAAGAGCCCGAGGACGACTCGGCGGGTGAGCCCGAGGACGACTCGGCGGGTGAAGAGCCCGAGGACGACTCGGCGGGTGAAGAGCCCGAGGACGACTCGGGCGGCAGCCAACCGGCGAAGAAAAAGAAGAAAGTCGCCAAGCCCAAGGCCGATCCCGCCGAGCTGCTGCAGCAGGCGCGCGCCGCCTCGCTGGGCGGCAACGCGTCGAAGGCCTACAAGCTCGCCAAGCAGAGCTACAAGATCGACAAGAACTCGAAGGCCCTTCAGCTCATGGGCGTGAGCGCGTGCAAGATGGGCGACGAGAAGAAGGCCAAGTCGGTCTACGCCAAGGTCTCGGGCGGGACCAAGAAGGCGATGGCCTCGATCTGCTCCAAGAACGGCGTCGACCTCAAGTAGGCCGGCTCAACCAAGAAAATCAGGACGAGGAGCTGGCGCTCACTCGTCCTGACTTTTTAGGCTGCGATGGAGCGGGGACTACTCGTCCAAGAAGAAGTCGGTGATCAGCTTGGCGCCCGGCTTCACCGCGTATTTTTCAAGGTCGGTGATCCCGGCGGAGGCCAGCACTTCGTCGTCGATGTAGAAGTTGCCGGTCGCCTCGCCGCTCGCGCGGGTCAACACGACGTAGGCGGCGTCCGACATGATCTCGGGCGTGCGGCAGGCCGCGATCGCCTCCTCGCCGCCGAGCAGGTTGCGGACCGCCGCGGTCGAGATCGCGGTTCGGGGCCACAGCGCGTTGACGGCGACGCCGTCGCCCTTGAACTCGCCGGCCATGCCGAGCACGCACATGCTCATGCCGTACTTCGCCATGGTGTACGCGCAGTGGTTTTCGAACCAGCGCGGGTTGAGGTTGAGCGGCGGCGAGATGTTCAAGATGTGCGGGTTCTCGGCCTTCTTGAGGTGCGGGAGGCAGGTCTTCGAGCACAAGAAGGTGCCGCGCGCGTTGACCTGGTGCATCAGGTCGAAGCGCTTCATCGAGGTCTCGAGCGTCCCGGTCAGGCTGATCGCGCTGGCGTTGTTGACGAGGATGTCGACGCCGCCGAAGGTCTCGACGGCCTTGGCGACCGCGGCCTCGACCTGCTCTTCGAACCGGATGTCGGTGATCACCGGCAGCGCCTTGCCGCCGGCGGCCTCGATCTCCTCCGCCGCCGTGTAGACCGTCCCGGGGAGCCGCGGGTGCGGCGTGGCGGTCTTGGCGACGATGACGATGTTAGCCCCGTCGCGGGCGGCTCGCAGCGCGATCGCCTTGCCGATCCCCCGGCTCGCGCCCGAGATGAAGAGAGTCTTGCCCTTGAGGTCGCCTGTCATGGCTCCGTGTTGTACCCGATCTGGCTGGCTCACGTCGGCGTGTCGTCCTCCGGCGGCGCGTAGCGGACCTCGACGACCTCGAAGCTCGCCGCGCCGCGCGGGCGCACCACCTCGACCTCGTCGCCGACCGCCTTCCCCAGCAGCGCGCGACCCATGGGCGAGCGCAGGCTGATCCACCCCCGGTTGGGGTCGAATTCATCCGGCCCGACGACGCGGTAGCGCGCGCGCTCACCGTCTTCGTCCTCCACGGTCACCCATGCGCCAAAGGTCACCTTGCCCTCCGGGTGGACCCGGTTGCGCACCACCGTGAGCGCCTCGACGCGCTTGCCGAGGAAGCGCAGCCGGCGATCGATCTCCCGCAGGCGCTTCTTCCCGTAGATGTAGTCCGCGTTCTCGGAGCGGTCCCCGAGCGAGGCCGCCCACGAGACGTCGCGGGTGACCTGCGGTCGCTCGACCTTCCACAGCTCGGCGATCTCCGCCTGGAGCTTTTTCATGCCCTCGGGCGTGATGAAGTTGGTCGCCCCGGGCTTGTCGCCTCCGCCGCTACGGTCCGCTGCTGGCATGGGCTGACCATGCCATGACTTCAGACCATGCCGCTGGGCAGCTCGGGGCGGCCGACGGGCGGGAGCGCGACCGGGCCGCCGACGACCGGCGCCTCCTCGGCCTCGAGCAGCGCCTGCGCGACTAAGGCCTGCGCCTCGAGCTGTCCGCGCTTCATCTTGGTGTTGTTGAAGAACAGGGCCGCGGCCCCGAGCGCGCCGACGCCGAGGCCGGCGGCGAGGATCAACGTGAAGTTGAACAGCGCGCCGAAGGCCACGATAGCGAGGGAGAGCCCGCCGACCATGAAGGCGCCCAGCGCGAGGGTGCCGGCGCTCGCGGACGGGTCGACGTCGACGCGGACCAAGGCGCCGCCTTGCCCGTCCGGATCGGAGCGGATCTGGTAGGTGACGCCGCGCTCCTCGTCGACGATAGCGACCTTCCCAGCGCCTTGACGGTGTCCGCGAGAGCCCGCCAGTCGCTCGAGCGCGCGGCGCACGGACTCCGCGGCCTGCTCGGGGGGTAAGGCGAGGTTGCTCTCGGCTTTGTAGACGCTCACCCCCGTGTTGCCGGGGCCGGTGGGGATCGTGTCGGGGACGCCGCCTGACTGGCGGACCAGCTCCCGGCGCAGCTCCTCCGGGGAGATTCCGGCTTCGGCGGCGGCTTCGCGGAGCTCCTGCTCGGTGATGTTTCCGGACATCGGCGCCAAGCCTAGCAGACCCACCCTGGCGCGGGCGCGCGCCGGCTTCCTTGTGTTCGCTCGTGGTATAGCGCCGCGCGAGGTTGAGCGTTTAGGAGTGCGCATGGAAGACTTGCAGACGCGTCAGACGAGGCTCGCGCATCGACTCGAGCAGCTGCATCAACGCGGCGTCGAGATTGTCGACCCGCGACAGACCTACCTCGACGACGCTGTCGATATCGCGCGGATCGAGGCCGGCGTCGTGCTCCACCCCGGCGCCCGGCTGCTCGGCGCCCGCACGTACCTGGCCGCGGGGGCAGAGGTCGGGACCGAGGGGCCGGCGACGCTGCGCGACGCCGTGCTCGGGCCGCGGGCGCGCGTCGCCAGCGGCTTCGTCCACGGCGCCGTGCTGCTGCGCGACGCCTCGCTCGGCGCGAACGCCCACGTCCGCCCGGGGACGCTGTTAGAGGAGGAGGCCTCGACCGCCCACGCCGTCGGGCTCAAGCACACGATCCTGCTGCCCTTCGTCACGCTCGGCTCGCTCATTAACTTCTGCGACGCGCTCGTGGCCGGCGGGACCTCGCGCCGCGATCACTCCGAGATCGGCAGCGGCTACATCCACTTCAATTACACGCCCTGGGGCGAGCGCGGCGACAAGGCGACGCCCTCGCTCGTCGGCGACGTGGCCCGCGGCGCGCTGCTGCGGGAGCGACGGATCTTCCTCGGCGGCAGCGGCGGGATGATCGGCCCCCGGCGCGTCGGCTACGGCGCGATCGCGGGCGCCGGCCAGGTGCTGCGCCGCGACGTCCCCGAGGGGCACCTGTCCGTGCAGCCGGTTCGCAAGAGCCAGCGCGCCGTGCCCAGCAGCTTCCTCGGCTCGCTGTCGCCGCGGCGTGAGCAGAACATCCGCTACATCGCCAACCTCGAGGCGCTGGTCGCCGTGTACCGGGAGCTGCGCCTGCCTCGGCTGCCGCGCGAGCCCGCCTTCGCGGGGGAGCGCGCGGTCCTCGAGGCCGCGGTCGAGACCCTCGAGCTGGCGATCGGCGAGCGCGTCAAGCGGCTCTCGAGCTTCGTCGTCGAGCGCGGCGGTGAGCCGCCGCGCTTCAAGCCGCGCCCCAGGCTCCCCTGTCCCCTCGAGATCACCCGCGGCCGCGCCCGCGACTACGTCGAGCACGTGCGCTGGATTCAGGCGCGCACCGACCTCGAGGCCAACATGCTGCGCGGCTGGTTGGTCGCGATCGTCGAGGATCGTGTGCAGGCCGAGGCGAGCTAGCGAAGGCTCGGCTCGAGCAGCGACAGCGCCCGCGCCCCGCCCATGGTCGTGACCAGCGTCGTCAGCTTGGGACCCTTCGGGCGGCCGATCAGGAGCTCGTAGGCGAGCGGGAAGAACTCTTTGTTCGACAGCTCGGTGCCCTCGCACAGCGTCTTCATGTGGGGGATCAGCTCCGGCTCACTGATGTCGGGCTTGTCGCGCAGGACCGCGACGACGCGCCCGAGCACGGTGGCCTGGTCCGCGCTCAGCTCGCGCGTGACCGGCTGCTCGCGGATCCGGTAGCGGAAGTCCGGCGGCGCGTACTTCTCGATCCAGTTCCACACGCAGCGGGCGCGCTGGCGTGAGAGTCGACGGTCTTCGTCGTCTTGGATCTCCCCGGTCTGCTCGTAGTGCGAGATCGTGCCGTCGAGGTCGCCGTCGTGGATCTGCAGGATCATGCTGAGGTGCCGGAACTGCGGCTGGAACGGCATGCGCGCGCCGTCCTCGACGCGCCGGTTGTCGACGCTCGAGAGCTGCATGGTCCGCTGCGCCGCGAGCCGCTTCTTCTCTTTGCGCTCGGCCTTCTTGCCCGAGCCGACCTCGCGCGGGCTGTAGGCCAGGCGGCGCGCGCGGTCGTAGTCCTCGTAGAGCTTGATGACGTCGAGGTCAAAGCTGATCTGCAGCTCGCGGTTGGGTCGCGTGCCGACGAAGATCCAGCGCAGGATCTCGGGCTCGTAGATCTTGAGGCAGTCGGCGACGGTGACCACGTCGCCCTTCGAGCTCGAGATCTTGCCGCCGCGGCCCTTGACCCGCACGAAGTCGTAGCCGACGTACTGCGGCGCCGTCCCGCCGTAGACCTCGCGGACGATGTGCTGCGCGGTGTCGTAGCTGCCGCCCGCGGAGCTGTGGTCTTTCCCACCTGGCTCAAACGCCACCTGCTCCTCGGCCCAGCGCATCGGCCAGTCGACGCGCCACGGGAGCTTGACGTTGCCGCCGGCCGCGAGATCGACCTCGGCGGCGTGCTGACAGCTCGTGCACGTGTAGCGCACGTTCGAATCATCGGTGACCGAGAACTCGAGGGTGTCGCGCTTGCACGCGTCGCAGAAGCCGTAGAGCGGCAGCCAGTCGTCGGCGATGCGAGAGCGCGCGCCGGTCCGCTCGCGCGCGTCGTTGAGGATCGAGACGAGCTTGTCGCGGTTCTCGATCGCCGTGCGGATCCCGGCCGCGTAGTCCCCCGCGCGGTAGCGTAGCGACTGCCGGATGAACTCCGGCTGGATCCCGAGCGGCGCGAGGCTGCCCTCGAACGCCGCGATGTTGTGACTCGCGTAGCTGTCGTGCTCACCGAAGGGGTCGGGCACGTCGACGATGCTGCGCCCGAGATGCTCGGCGAGCAGCTCCTGCTTCGGCATGTTCTTCGGGACTTTTCGAAACACGTCGAAGTCGTCCCACGAGTAGATGAAGCGGACCTCGACGCCGCGGTCTCGCAGCGCGCGCGCGACCAGGTCCACGGTGATGACCTCGCGGAAGTTGCCGATGTGAACAACGCCCGAGGGCGTGATGCCGGCGGCGACGGTCAGCGTGGTCGCGCCGGGGTGCGCGGCGAGGGTCTTGGTCGCGGCGGCGTCGGCCCAGTGGCTGAGATAGGGATCGGGAGCGTTCGACACCTTGTTCTCCAATGTCTCCATCGCTCCGCGGTTGTCGCCGATCTCGCGCGCGAAGCCAAGCGGTGACAGCCGAGGAGCGTCTTGTTTTAGTTTTCACAGCAGCCGCCACGCAGCGGGCGCGGCGGGTCGCTCGCGCCCGCTACTTGCAGCCCGCGGCCTTCTTGAGCTGGTTGACGCCCTCCATGACGAAGTCGGAGACGCCGGCCTCGCCGTAGAGCTTGAGGGCCTCGTCCGCCTTGGCGCACGAGCCCTTGGTGTCGTTCTTGTAGCGGAGCACGGCGGCCTGGCTCTCGTTGATCTTGGCCAGCAGCGCCTTGTCGGCGGGCTCGCCACCGGTGACCAGGCCCGCGGCTTTCTCGAGGTAGCCGGCGGCCGCGTCGAACTCCCCGGGGTTGACGATCTTGTCCTCTGGGCCAAAGGCCATGTTCATCTTGGCCTCGCCGGCGAGCACCAGCGCGAGCGGAGCGTTGGCGCCGCTCGGGTCGGCGCTGATCGCCTCCTCGAGGTCCGCGAGCGCCTGCGGGAACTCCATGACGCCGATCAGGTACGCGCCGTGGGCTGCCTTGGCGACCTGAATGACCTCTTTGTCGCCGGTCTTCTCGGCCATCGAGATCGCGTAGTCAGCGGGCTCTTTGGCGTTCTCCGCGACGTCGTGGGCGAGCGAGAGCGCGAGCCAGCCCGCGGTCAGGCCCGACGCCCGGTACTGCTCGCGCTCTTTGAGGTCGGGGAGGATCGGCTCCAGCTTGCCGTTCGCTTCCTCGTACTGACCCAGCAGGTAGTGCGCGCGGGCCTCGGCGATCGCGGCTGGATCCGGCTCCTGGGGCGGGCCGGTCTCCTCGGGCTCGGCGGGGGTCTCCGTGTCGCCGGTGTCGCCAGCGGTCTCGCCCTCATCCGGCGGCGTCGTCTCCTCGGGCTTTTTGCAGGCGCTGACGGTCATCATCAGGACGCCGAGCGCGAGGGGGAGGAGGTGACGCGAGTGCTTGAGCTTCATGAGGATTCCTGATTTGACGCTTGCGCGTTGCTGTGGCTTTTGCTCTGGTCTTCCGGGGTCTGGTCTTCGGGGCGACTCAGGAGTCGCACCTGAATCGGCCCGGCTGCCCCGAGGGTGCCATAAACAAGCTGTGCAGGGTTCGCGTGTTCGCCGATCTGCTCGGGGTTGAATTTGCCGATGATCTCGATCTCGTCGCCGAGGTAGAGCGAGCAGCTCTCGCGCTTTCCTGCAATTTGTTCGCTCGGCGCGATGACCCGCGCGCGGTCGAGACGCTCGATCACCGCGCGTCCGCTCGCGTCGGCGACGCTCACGAGCTCGGCCGCGACCGCGGTGTCTCGGCGCCCGTGCGCTCGATTTCGCCAGACGCACTCGCGCCCTGGCTTGCCGCCGAGGTTGCCGTCGGAGCTGGTGAGCGTGCCCCGGATCATCACCGGGACCGCGCGGGCCTCCGCGATCGGCGTGACCACGTCGCGCCGTTCCGCGCGCTGGACGATCGCGTTGAAGTCCGCGTCGAAGTTGTCGTCGCCGCCGTCGTATCGACGACCGCGCGGCTCGAGGCGCGAGCCCGACATCGAGCGCTGAATCCGCTGGTAGCCGACCCAGTACACGAGGATCGCCACCGGGATGAGCAGCCCGAGCCACAGCGGGAAGGGGTTCGCGCTCGGCGGGTCCGGGAGGTCGTCGCGGGCGCTCGTTACGATCGTGGAGGTTGCGAAGGGCATGGTGATGACCGCGCGTTACCAGTAGGCCTCGACCAGCGAGAGCACGTATCCAAGCTCAGTGTCGTGGTCCTTGGTCGTCGCCCGGCCCTCGACGAGGGACTCGCCGGTCGCGCCGGGCGCGATCTCGGGGACCGCCTCGCCGCGCAGGCGCTGCCCGTCGGAGAAGCGAACCTCGGGGATCACGTCGTGGATGGGCACGCTGCCGCGGTTTTGAATCTGCACGATCCAGCGCACGCGGCCGAGCCACACCTCGGGTCGCTCAACCTCTAGCTCGACGGTCGGGTTGATGTCGTAGGCGCGGTTCGGACGCTCCGTGCGCGGCCTCGGGATCAGCTGGATGTGGTTCGGGAAGTCGATGTTGACGATGAACTCGCGCATGACGTTGAGGCCGAGCAGCCCGACGCTGCGCTCGTTCACGCAGCCGTCGCACACCGACACGAGCAAGCCCTTGATCTCGACGTTGCGCAGCTTGATCCGCGGCAGGTAGACCATCTGACCCTCGCGCGGACCGCTGGCCGTGTTGAATTTCAGCGTCGGCGCGTTCTCGGGGACGGTGATGCCGATCTCGCGCGCGGTCTTGGTGTTGATCGTCGTGAACGACGCGCCCGTGTCGAACAGGTAGGGGACGGTGAGCGTCGCGCTGGGGCCCGAGACCTCGACATCGACGAGGATCGCGTTGCCCTCCGAGGAGAACGGGACGGTGATCGCCTCGAGCCCGTCGGCCAGCGTCAGCGGCTCGACCGCCTCGCCGCTGGGCTCGACCGGCGCTTCTTCGGGCGGCGGGTCGATCCAGTCGGCGGTGTTGTGACCGAGCGCGCTCAGGACCCGCGTCCCGGTGTGGGTGTCGCCGAGCTGCTCGACCGCGACCCAGGCGCCGTGGGAGCGCAGCGCGGTGCCCATGACGTTCGGGATCAGCTGGCTGGCGAGCAGCAGGCCGCAGGCGTTCCAGACGGCGGGCAGCCAGGCCAGCGTCGTCATGGCCCGCCGGGGGTCGCCCTGGTGTCGCCAGAACGCGAGCGCGATCGGGAAGCCCAGCGAGACGATGAGCGCGATCGCGATCGGCCCTGCGGAGCTGGCCTCTGGGCCACCTCCCGTCGCGCGCGCGAGCGCGAGCGTCAACCAGCAGGTGAAGACGGTGCCCGCCAGCGACGCGAGCACGAGCGCGAACCAGCCCAAACTCGAGAGCAAGAGCAGCAACAGGGCTGGGATCTCGCTCGCGGGCGGCGATCGTTGTGGCGAGCGTCGAGGGCGCGATTCGTCCACGAACCGGGATACTAGCCCGCAATGGCGAGCGCGTCACGAATCGACGCGCGCGCCGGCGGTGAGTCGTGTTGTATCTAGCCCGCTATTTCGGGGCGCGTCCGTTGCCGCCCGCCGGCGCCGCGGGGGCGTTGTTCGTGCGCCCGCAGGTGGCGTCGACGCGCCAAGAGCCGTTGGACTCGAAGGGCGGCGTGTTCATGATCAAAAGATCACCGCCGGCCTGTCCGCACGGTCGCTTGGCGTTATCGACCGCTTCTTGGGCGGTGGGCGCCTTGGTGCGGACGACCCCGAGCTGCGTAAACGGGTCGGTCACCACGTCCTTCGACTGGGCGACGGTGACTTGGTTCGCGGGGACCGGGGACATCGTCTTCCCGTTGCCCTTGAACGAGGTGGAGTAGGTGCAGCCCGCGAGGCTCGAGAGCGCGAGGCTGGCGACGGCGAGGATCGAGAGATGGTTAATAGTACGCATGGGACCTCGGGGGTTCTCAGTCGTTTTAACGGCGTGGCGGCGGGAACATTCGCCGGTTTTGTCGAGTTCTCGAGATTCTGCGCTCACGACGGGCGATCCTGCATGACGCGGAGCGCCGGAGAGCGCAGGCCTCGATCGTCGTGAGCGGACGTGGAGTCGGTGCAGCGCGCGTTGGGGTCGAGGGCGCGACGCTCACACGGGGTCGCGCAGCTAGAGCATGAGCCGGCGCGTCTGCGCGCGAGCCAGCGCGCGGTCAGCCAGGCGCTCGCGCCGGACACAGCCGCGAACACGGCGAGGTACTGGGCCCAATCAGGCATGCGCGAGAGGGTCGAGCGAGGTCGAGCGAGAGGTCGAGTGACGGTTGAGATCGCTACGAGAGGCGAAATCGAGCGCTCGTCCTCAGCAGCGTAGCACGCTTCACGAGCGCGGCTGCCGGAGCGGACGCACGGCCTTTTTTGCGTCGTCGTTCGGGCATGAGCCGCCCTTGATGCCGCGGGCCTTGGGACACAGGCCGTACAGCTCGAGGCGGTGACGCACGAGGTTGAAGCCGAAGCTGCGCGCCACTCGCTCCTGCTCGCGCTCGATCTCCTCGTTGTGGAACTCGAGCACGTGGCTGCACTCGATGCAGATCAAGTGATCGTGATGCTCGGTGTCCCCGGCCGTCTCGTACATCGTCTGGCCGTCGCCGAAGCGGCGCATCGCCGCGAGGCCACACTCCGTCAGCAGCTTGAGCGTGCGGTAGACCGTCGCATACCCGATCCGCGGATTCTCGGTGCGACTGAGCGCGAGCAGCTCTTCAATGCTGATGTGCCCGTCGGTCGAGAAGAACTTGAGCGCGATGAGGTCGCGTTGGCGCGTGGACTTGAGCTGATTCTTCGCCAGGTACGCGTGGAACTGGTCCATCAGCGCGTCGACCTCCGCCTGTTCGCGTTGCCGGCGAGCTTGCATCGCGGGCAACGTATCGTGCTCCACGACACACGGCAAGCGTTGTGGGCGTTGCGTGGGCTCCGTATACTGCCGGCCGCTCAGCGCGAGCCAGCCAATCATGAACGCACCGGCGAAGACACCATCAGCGACGGATTCTGGCGCGCCCAAGCGGGCGCGGGCGAAGTCTCGAGCCCGACGTAGCAGCAGCAAGGCGAAGAAGTCGCCGGCCAGCGAGCAGGAGCCGGCGATTGACGACGTGCTCACCAACCTCGAGCGGATCGTCAAGGAGCTCGAGGGCGGCGAGCTGCCCCTCGAGGTCGCGCTCGAGCGCTTCGAGTCAGGCGTTCGGCTGGCGCGCCGCGGCAGCGCGCTGCTCGACGCCGTGGAGCAACGGGTCGAGGTCCTGCTCGAGGGCCGTGACGAGGTGGCGCCCTTCGCCACGCCAGACGAGGAGGAGCGAGACGATGACTAGCTTCGACTTGGCCGGGTTTCTCGAGGACCGGCGGCGATTGGTGAACGACGCGCTGGATCGCGCGTTGCCCGCGACGAATTCAAACGGAGACGACCCCGTCCGGCTGCGAGAGGCGATGCGCTACGCCGTGCTCGGCGGCGGGAAGCGAATGCGTCCCATGGTCACGATCGCGGCGTGCGAGGCGGCCGGCGGACGCGCCGAGCAGGCGCTGTGGGCTTGTTGCGCGCTCGAGCTCGTGCACGCGTACTCGCTCGTTCACGATGATCTCCCCTGCATGGACGACGACGCCGAGCGGCGCGGGATGCCGACGGTGCATGTCGCCTTTGGTGAGGCCAACGCGGTCCTGGTCGGCGACGCGCTGCTCACGCGGGCGTTTGAGTGCCTCGCGCTCGGCTTCGCCGAGGGCGCCATGCCGGCGCCGGCGGCCGCGCAGGCTGTGCAGGTGCTCGCGTCAGAGGCGGGGATCGACGGGATGGTCGGCGGGCAGGTGCTCGACATCGCGTTGGGTCAGGACATCCAGGAGCTCGAGGTGCTCGAGCGGGTTCACGCGCTCAAGACAGGCGCCCTCTACGCCGCCGGCGGAGCGATGGGCGCGCTCGCGGCCGGCGCCGACGCCGACGTTGTCGACTCACTGCGTCGCTGGGGGAGAAATTTTGGGATCGCGTTTCAACACGCTGACGACGTGCTCGATGAGGAGCAAGTCTCGCTGCGCACCCAGGCCCTCGCGCGCGTCGAGCAACTCGTGACCGAGTGCGACGCGATCAGCGCGAAGCTCTCAAAGCACAGCGGGGCCGACGCGCTCCGCGCCATCTCGGCCTGGGTTCGCGCCCGCGCGGTGCGTGAAACCGGCTCGAGATAGACGAGCCCCGTCTGCAGATAGCCCGGGAGGGAGTCGAACCCTCACGCCATCGAGTGGCCACGGGGTTTAAGCCCGCTGCGTCTACCGGTTTCGCCACCGGGCCGTGCGCGAATTGTCCTGTTGGGAGGAGTGCCCGGGGAGGGAGTCGAACCCTCACGCCATTGGGGCCACCAGGTTTGAGCTGGCTGCGTCTACCGTTTCGCCACCCGGGCGGGCTGGTCGTTCGTCATGTAGTGGAGTGCCCGAGGAGGGAGTCGAACCCTCACGTCGCGAGGACCACACATCCTTAGTGTGCTGCGTCTACCGTTTCGCCACCCGGGCAGGGTGCTGGTTGAACCAGGTTGAGCAGGGAGTCCGTGGGGCAGGAGTCGAACCTGCCATGCGTAAGGACGCGGCCGGGTTACAGCCGGCTGCTCCACCACCGGAGCGTCCCACGGAGAGATTTGGATTAATGAAGTGCCCGAGGAGGGAGTCGAACCCTCACGTCGCGAGGACCACACGACCTGAACGTGCTGCGTCTACCGTTTCGCCACCCGGGCTAGGGGGCTTTTTTATGTATGAGAGGACATGTCTGAAGAGTCCGTGGGGCAGGAGTCGAACCTGCCGTGCGTAAGGACGCGGCCGGGTTACAGCCGGCTGCTCCACCACCGGAGCGTCCCACGGAGAAAATTGGTTTGAGGAGGAGTTGGAGAAGTGCCCGGGGAGGGAGTCGAACCCTCACGTCGCGAGGACCACACATCCTTAGTGTGCTGCGTCTACCGTTTCGCCACCCGGGCTAGGGGTGTCTTTTTTATGTATGAGAGGACATGCCTGAAGAGACCGTGGGGCAGGAGTCGAACCTGCACACGTTGCGATAACGCAGCCGGGTTACAGCCGGGTGCTCCACCACCGGAGCATCCCACGGAGAAGGACTGATTCGAGAGAGTGCCCGGGGAGGGAGTCGAACCCTCACGTCGCGAGGACCACACGACCTGAACGTGCTGCGTCTACCGTTTCGCCACCCGGGCGGGCGCGGGCCGCCAGCCGCGATGACGATCGATCGACGATCGCCGGCTGGGGGGTCCCGTGGGGATGCACCGCTTGTGCGGACATCCGAGCGAGTAAGTCGGGATGGTGGGATTCGAACCCACGGCCTCGTGTCCCCCAGACACGCGCGCTAACCAAACTGCGCCACATCCCGTGCGTTTACATGATTCAGTTGTCGACGTTCGCGTGGGCCTGAGTCGGGGCGACTGGATTCGAACCAGCGACCTCCTGTTCCCGAAACAGGCGCTCTACACCAGACTGAGCTACGCCCCGAAAGAGGGAGGCACCGGCTGAGGTGTGCACCTCAGCCCCCGCGAGCTGCTGTCACTTTAGACAGCTTCGCCCGCGGGCTGTGTTCCCGGGACCGGCACGGAAGGACTCGAACCTTCAACCTCCGCATCCGTAGTGCGGCGCTCTATCCATTGAGCTACGCGCCGAGTCCGATCGCTCGGGGTACTGGCCCACGCGTACGACCTTCGCGTCCCGTAAGACCTTCGCGCGCAAACGCGAGGGGGTGCCAGGGACGCCCCTGACGCTGCTTACAGCGCCAGGCGAGGTAGGCGTCGGGGATACGGGTACGGACGCAAGGGGAGCGGCAGGCTCGGCAGCGTGTGCTGGCGCCCGTGCTTCAACCCGATTGTGTGCGTCACATGTACCATTGGACTCGTCATCTCCAACGTTGATTGGTCTACGTGGTGAACTGCCAGTCGTCAAGCGAGGCGACGAAAAAACTCGAGAAAACTTTGGGCGAGCTCGTCGCGACGGGGTGGATCGAGATCGCGCACGTGGCTCTCAAGACATGTAAAAAGAGTTGAATGATCGTCGCGTCGAGCTCGTCGCGGGGACCCCGATCGGCGCCCGCTCTGCGTTTGCGGCGGCCTGAGCTCGCCGGGTCGCGCGTGGTAGGCTGTCCTCGCCCGCGAGCTCGCGGGGTGTGACCATGGACGGTTCACGCAGGCACCGGAGACGACGTGATCGCTGGGCGTGGGCGGCCGTGCTCGCGCTGGTGATCGGCCCGGCGCTGGCGATCGGCGGCGTCCCCCCCGAGGTTGTGCCCGCGTTCCTCGTCGGCGTCGCGCTGCTGTGGCTGCGCCTGCTCGCGGTCTCGCCACGGGCCGTCGAGGTGCCGCGCTTCGCCGCGTTGGGTCTCGTGCTCTGCGCCGTGACCCTGCTTCAGTGGGTCCCGCTGCCGGCGAGCGCGCGGGCGCTGCTGTCGCCAGAGATCAGCGCTCAGGTCGCCTGGGCGGCCTCGTCTCCCGCGGAGCAGAGCCATGGCTTTTGGGGCAGTTTGTCTCCTACGCCTGGTGACACCGGCCTCGAGGCGGCGCGGCTCATGGGGCTCACGATGTTGTTCATCGCGGCCGCGCAGCTGCCCTGGCGAGTGGTCAGCGCCGCAGTCGTGATCACCGGCAGCTGCGTCGCGCTCGTCGGCTTGCTGCAGGCGGGCTTCGGTGTGCACGCGATCTACGGCGTGTATCGACCGGTCGACATCAACCCGGCCGAGACCGGCGCGATGCTGTCGAGCTTCGTGAACCCGAATCATCAGTCGGGCTTGTTCCTGCTCGGCATCTTCGCCGCGGGGGGGCTCTTGGTCGACGCGGGCGCGCGCGAGACGTCGTCACGCGAGGCGAGCGAGCACGCGCTGCTGCGCGAGCAGTACCTCGTTGCGATGGCGGCGCTCGTCCTCCAGACCCTCGCGCTCGTGCTGTCGCGCTCGCGCTCGGCGTTGCTCGTCGGCGTCGTGGTCGCACCCGTGGCGATCGCGATCGCGTGGCGCGGCGACGCGGCGAGGGGGTCACGCTCGAGTCGGCGCCGACGCGCGCGTCGTGCTCGCTGGTGGCGTCGAGGGCTGCTGCTCGCGCTCTACGTCGCGGTCGTCGGCGTGGTGCTCCGCTACGGCGCGTGGGAAGAGCTCAAGAGCTTGACTGGCCACGGCTCGGGAGACCCGCTGGGGAAGCTGCGGATCGCCGGCGACGCGTTGGCGCTGATCGCCGCGAGCCCGTGGGTGGGCGTCGGTCGCGGGGCGTTCATCGACGTGTTCCCGGCCGTCGACTCGCAGCCGGGCGCGGTGCTGCACACCCATCTCGAGTCCGCGCCGGTCGCGATGATCGTGGAGTGGGGGGTGATCGTCGGGACCGTCGCGGTGCTCGGCTTGGCCTCGTTCTGGCTGGACGCGGTTCGACAGTCCGGAGGGCGCAAGAGCGCCGCCGCGCGCCGGGTCGTGCTGTGCGGGCTCCTGGCGCTGGCGCTCCAGAGTCTCGGGGACTTCAGCCTCGAGTTCTTGGGCGTCGCGGCGTCGGCCTGCGCGCTCGCGGGGACCCTCGCGCAGGGGTCGGTGTGGGCGCTGGACGCACGCGTCGCGCGTCGGTTGGTACTCGGGCTGGGGCTCGGGGCGCTGGCGCTCTCGCTGTGGTCGTTGCCGCACACGTGGACGAAGCGCGCGGGCGTGGACCAACAGCTTCGAAACGGCGCGACCTCGGTGGAGAGCGCGCTGCGCGTTCGGCCGCTCGACGCATCGCTGCACGTCGTGATCGCGCGCTTGGACGCGGAGGCGGGCGAGCACGCGGGGGCCTTGGAGCGCGCCCACGTGGCGACGCGACTTCGACCGGGCTCAGCGGACGCGTGGCTGCTGCGCTCGACCGCCGAGCAGAACTGCGTGGAGCGTTGTGGCGGAGACGCTCGCGCCGCCCGCGAGGCGGTCGCGCGGGCGCTCGAGCTGGTCGTCACCCCGATGCGCGGGGATATCGTCGAGCACCTGCTCCTCCGGTTTCCGGAGCCGAGCGGGCTGGCGCCGCTTATGCCCCGCGAGCTCCCGCGGTGGCTGGCGATCGTCGAGTCGCTCGGCGAGCGCGCGCCGGTCTACGCCGGGACGTTGGTCGCGATCCGCGGGCTCGAGGCGCGCGAGCCCGACTTGCTCGCGGCCCAGGTCTCGCTCGCGCTTCGGGCCGAGAACGCGGCGCTCGCCTTGCACGCGGCGCGCCTGCTGCGAGCGCGCGAGTCCGAAGGGCTGCGCGGCGTAACGCTGATGGTGCAGGCGCTTCGAAGCTTCGCGCCCGCGCGCGAGCGCGAGATTCAGGCGCTGCTCGACGAGGCGCTGACCGGCGCGTGGGAGCCGCGGGCGCGCGGCGAGCTCGAGGAGCTGCTCATCCGCTCGCTACTGGCGTCGGGGACGACAGGCGATCGGGCGCGGGCGAAGGCCTTGGTGGATGAGCTGCTCGAACGGCCAGCTACAAGGGGTGATCGCAAGCGCCGTCACACGCTCAAGCGCGAGCTCGAGGCTCAGGACTGAGCGCGCGCGCGTCTCCGCTGCTTCGCGCGCGCGCGCAGACGGTCGACGCCGTGGCGGAAGTAGCACGCGTCTCGCTCCGCGCCGAAGGCCCGCCTGCCGGTCTCGATGGCGGCGACGCAGGCGGTGAAGAGGCCGCCGAAGGGCTCCCAGATCACGTCGCCGGGGTCGCTCGAGGCCTCGATCACGCGGGTCATCAGATCGAGTGGTTTTTGGTTGAGGTGGATCGCCTTGCCGGCGGCGGTGGTGAGGCGTTGGCGGCCGCGCAGCGCGGGGCGATCCCAGACGTTGGTGACGCCGTGCGGGCAGCGAAACTTCGCGCGCGTCGCCGACCACTCCGCGTCGCTCATGGGCCACTCGCCGTCGGCGGAGAAGTACGGGCGCCCCGCGGGGTCGCCGTGGGCGTTGGCGTAGTCCGCGAGCCGCCGGAACATCTCGACGGGCGGCCAGTACCACAGGTGCCCTTGGTCGAGGTACTTGCGGACGGCCGCGTCGCGGACGCCGCACGCCTCGTTCGCGCGCTTGAGGGGGAGCCCCGTCCGTCGCCACTCGCGGCGCAGCCAGACCTTGAGCGGCGCGCCGTCGATCCGCGCCTGCATCACGTACTGCACGCACAGCTCGCTGACCACCGGGAAGCGCCGGATCGTGCGGGTGTTGATGTTGCCGGCGATGTGCCCCTTGCCCTTGTTCCACACGTTGGCGTTGACGTAGCGCCAGCCGGCGCGCTCGAGCACCGGGTGGACTGCGGCCCAGCCGATCTCGCTGTTCCAGAACCACAGGGTGGTCGCCGGCTTCGCGCGGCGTGACCAGGCCGCGACGTGGGGCGCGTACCAGTCGGGCAGCTGCGCGTGCCCGGCGGTGTCGCCGTCGAAGCCGAGCACGCCGTAGCCGCCGTCGGAGAGGATCACGTCGGGCGCGTCCCACTTGTCGTAGTGGTTGAGGCTGTCCCCAAAGACAACTTTGACGCCGCCGCCGCTCCACCATGGGCGGCGGGGTGGTGGCTCCTCCGGGAGCGCGCGCCCGCGCCCGACCGTGCGGGTCGAGGCGGCGCGCGCGGGCGGCTTGGCGGTGCTCATCCGGGCTCTCCTGGTTGCGGGCCGACGTCTCGCGCGAGGTGCCGCGAGAGCGCGTCGTGGGCGGCCGCGTCCGCGGCGTCGAGCGCCTCGCGGTGCTCGATCTGCGCCTGCACGTGGCGGATGACATCGGCGACGCGCTCGCGATCGTGGGGGATCGGGACCAGCAGGTCGCGGACGTGCTGCGGCTCGATGTGCTGCTGGATCGCGCCGTACTCGTTGCGGCTGAGCTGATCCTGGGCGTAGGCGCTCTGCAGGTAGGCGTAGAGGTACGCGCGCAGCCGGGGGTCCGGCGCGCGCACGCGGATCATGTCGTCGCTGACGAGCGCGCCGTCGTGCTTGCGCGTGACGATCGAGACGCGGCCGACGCTCCCCGAGCGCGAGATCAGGATGTCCCCTCGCCGCACGCGGATCGCCGCCAGCGCCCGCGCCTGGCGCTCGTCGGCGCGGGCGGTGTCGAGGTGCTTCACGCTGTCGGACTTCTCCTGCTGGATCGCCGAGGGCGTGAAGTAGGGCTCGACGACGCGGCGCGGGTCGGCGCGGGCGGCCGTGAGCTCGACGCGCTCGATGAGCAGCGGCTCGCTGCGCAGGCGCGGGCCCTTGAAGACGCGCAGCGTCGCGTCGAGCTCGGCGAGCGGGAGCACGGTCCAGCCCGCGCGCTCGTCGATGCGCATGACGGCGCGCAGGGTCGCGTTGAGGCTGGGGAGGAAGGCCTGCGGGTTGAGGCGCAGCTCGTCGTCGAGCTGGCCGCGGCGGATCGTAAAGGCGTGCTCGGACTCGATCGCTAAGGTCCCCGCCGAGTGCAGGGCGAACGCGCGCGCGAGGCTCGAGAGGTCCTCGTCGAGCGTCGTGAGCAATGCGCCCTGGGCGTCGCGACGGTAGATCGGTCGCCCCTCGCTGTCTTGCCCGACCTTGCGCGAGAGCGCCATAAAGATGGGCTCGTCGACGAAGCTCGCCGACGGCCGCGCGCGCTCGTCGGCGCCGCGCTTGCGCGCGACCAGCAGGCACGTGCGCACGCCCGTGTGCGGCTGAAAGGTGTGGCGGTGACAGTTGATCACCGCGAGCAGCTGGCAGCGCGCGAGCAGCAGCCGCCGCGCCGGTAGGTACGTGGCGGTGTCGAGGAAGCTCTTGGGCAGGATGATGCCGAGCCGCCCGCCGGGCGCGAGCCAGTCGAGGCAGCGCTCGAAGAACAGCAGCTCGGGCGGCGCGCCCTCGGCGAGCAGCGTGTCACTGGGACCCCAGTCGCCGCCTCGCTCGACCCAGCGATGACCGCAGGCGAAGCGGCGCAGGGTCTCGGGCTGGGTGACCTTACCCTCGCCGACGCCGGCGAAGGGCGGGTTGGTGAGGATCACCGTCGGCCGCTCGTGGCCGGCGTTGGTGAGCAGCCGAGGATCAAGGCGCGGGTACGGCCCGAGCGCGTCACCAGCGGTGACGCAGGCCCTGGGCGCGCTGCCGAGGATCATCGCCGCGCGGGCGATCTTGACGAGTCGCCGGCTGATGTCGGTCATGAACAGGCGCTCGCCGGCGGCCGCGTTCGCGCGGGCGCCGGCCGTCGGCTCCGAATCACGGGCTCGCAGCTGACGGCGGACGTGGCGGAGCGCCGCGGTCAAGAACCCGCCGCTGCCGCCCGCCGGATCGAGAACGATGTCCTTTGGGCCAGGATTAATCATCGCCACGAGCAGCTGGATGACGAGCGGGTTCGTGAAGAACTGCCCGCGCTTTCGCTTCATGTGGCGGGCGGTGTACTCCTCGTACGCGCGGCCGATGATGTCGGGGTCGGCCGCGCTCGCGTCCGCGCTGTCCGCTTCTGGGCTTGGGAGCAGGCGGAAGGGCTGCAGCTCGACGACCACGTCGCACAGCGCCCGCGGGCCCACCGAGATGCGCTCGTGCGGGCGGAAGAGGTCGTCGTGCTCGCGCTTGAGCGCGTGAAACAGCGCCTGCACGCGGGCGGCGACGGCCTCGCGACCGGCGGCGCTGCGGTACTCGAGCGGCGCGCAGTAGAACTCCAGCGCGCCGGTCTGGCGTTCGTCGTGGGCCTTGGCCAGGAGCACGCGGACCATGTCCATGGCGAGGTCTTCCTCCTCGCTCTCGGAGCCGCGGCCGTGCAGGCGGTTGTGGCACCGACGCAGCAGCGCCTTGACGTCACCCGGCGCGCGCAGCTGGTCGCGCTCCCGGTGCCCGCAGCGTCCCCACGGCGCGCGGTGCGGCGGGAGGCCCGGCCACGGCTCGAGCTGCAGCGCGCCGTCGGTCGCGGCATTGCGCACGACCTCCAAGAGCTCCGTCGTCTCACTGGCGCTCGGCGCGTCGCGGTAGATGAATCCGCCTTCGCCTGCGCATTCGGACAGACGCGCGCGCAGCCGGAGGCGCGCGTCCTCGAGCCTGGCTTCGCGCGCCGCCGCGTGCTCCCGCGTGCGCACGCCGACGAGCCGGGGCGGTCTCCGGGCGCGTTCGCGCACGGTGACGTCGCCGGTCTCGTCGTCGATATCAACGCGCTGCGCCGGGTAGCCGAGCTCGTCGTGGAGCAGCCGCAAGAGCGCTCGCTGCTCGCGTGGTACCGGGCGCTTCGGCATGCGTTCGCCGAACCTACTACACGGGGGAGGCGCGCGGGGACGCCTCGGCCGCGATCAGCCGCCGCTTGCGCGCCTCACCCCAGCGGTAGCCGCCGAGCGCTCCGTTGTTCCGGATGACGCGGTGGCAGGGGATGAGCAGCGCGATCGGGTTTTGGCCCACGGCGTTCGCGACGGCCCGCGCGTGCGTGGCTGGCTTGCCCGCCGTCGCGCTCAGCTGGCCGTAGGAGCGCGTAGTCCCGGTCGGGATCGTCAGCAGCGCGCGCCAGACCTGGACCTGAAAGTTGGTGCCGCGCAGCAGCAGGTGAAACGGGCGCTTCGGCGACCACTCGCGGGCGTGGAAGATCCGGTACACGAGCTCGCCGGTCTCGGCGGGCTCGTGCTGTAGGTGCGCGCCCGGCCACGCGTGGCCCAGCAGCGCGCGGGCCTCCGCGAGCACGTCACGCGCGTCGTCTTCCGGAGTGGTGTCCAAGAACTGCACGCTGCAGATCCCGCGCCCGGAGAGCGCGATGCAGCACGGCCCGAGCGGGGTCCAGTGCACGCCGAAGCGCAGCGTCAGCGCCGCGGCGCGGGTTTTGTACTCGCCGGGCGTGAGCGACTCCAGGGTCACGAACAGGTCGTGCAGGCGCCCTGGGCTGCTCAGCCCCGCGAGGTAGCTGGCGGCGAGCACCGAGGCGCCATCGCGGAGCGCGCGTTTGGCTGTCTCCGCGGTCAGGTTTTGCAGGTAGCGCTTGGGGCTCACGCCGACCCAGCGGCGAAAGGTGCGCTGGAGGTGAAACGGGCTGAGCTGCAGGGCGCCGGCGAGCTCGTCGAGGCTAGGCTGGGCCTGCGCGTTGCGGTGAAGGTACTCGACCGCGCGCGCCATCCGGCGGTAGTCGGGGTGCGTGCTCGAGCTCTCCGCGCGCTGCATGGTCGGGAGGCTAGGGGAGGGCGGCCGTCGGCGCGACCCGGATCTTGCGATCGAGCTCAACGCGCACCGGGGCGAGGGAGCGCGCAGGTTCCGAAGCTCGCGTGGCAGCGTCCTTGGACGCACCGTAGACCGTCGACGCCGCAGTCGGGGTCGGCGTCGCACGTGCGGCGGACGCAGTCGTTGCCGCCGCTGCCGGGCGAGCAGTCGTGGGTCTCGGCGCACACGTAGCCGTCGCCGCATGAGACGAACACGCAGTGACCATCGTCGGCGCAGGCCCGCCCGCCGTCGCACTCGTCATCGCTCGTGCACGGCGGCAGGCAGTCGTGGTCGAGGGCGTCGTCGCAGGGGCACATGACCGAGAATTCCTGACACAGCGTGCCCTCGCGACCGGCGCAGTCAGCGTCGTCTCCACAATCGTCATACGGCTCGTTGCAGATGCCGCAGTCGATTGCCCTCGGCGAGTCGCAGAACTCGCCGAGCTTCACGTCGCAGTCCGAGTCATCGCGGCAGCTCCCGTCAGGTGGGCTCTGCATCCCGGTCCCGCTGGTGGTGTTGGTGCTCCCGCTCGAACTCGCGTCGGTCCCGGTCATGTCGGCGGTGGTGGTGGTGCCGCTGCCGCCAGCGGCGGTGGTGCTGCTGCCGGTCCCGGTCGTGTCGGCGGTGGTGGTGCTGCCGGTGCTGCTCGCGTCGGTGTGGCCCCCGGAGCTGGCGGAGGATCCGTCGTCGCCGCTGCAGCCCATCGACACGAGGAACAGCGACGCACCGACGAAGGCGCAGGCGCGACGGAGCTGTACGCGGTCTCTCATGGCCAGGCCACACGAGGATACCAGCCGAGTCGTCAGGAGATGTCTCTCGGGACCTGTCTGTCAGCTCGTCTCGCAACAAATCGGTACGCAGGCGCGCTACGCTGCCGCGGGTCATGGGACGTCCGGTCATCATCGTCGACTACGACCCCGCCTGGCCCGCGCGGTTCGAGGAGGTTCGGCGCCAGCTCGCGCGTGCGCTCGGCGACGTGGCGCTGCGGATCGAGCACGTCGGGAGCACGTCGGTCCCCGGGCTCGCGGCCAAGCCCATCCTCGACATTGATGTCGTCATCGAGTCCGCGCAGCAGCTCGCGGTCGCGGTCGCGCGGCTCGCCGCCCTCGGCTACGAGCACCAGGGCGACCGAGGAGTTGTGGGGCGGGAGGCGTTTCGTCCGCGCGAGGCGACGAGCCCGCGGACATGGCCTCCGCATCATCTTTATGTGTGCGCGCGGGACAGTAGCGAGCTGCGGCGCCACCTGGCGTTTCGCGACTGGCTTCGCGGCCACGTCGAGGATCGACGCCGCTACGCCGCGCTCAAGCGCGAGCTGGCGCGTCGCTACCGAGATGACAGGGACGCGTACTCCGAGGCGAAGTCGGACTTCGTCGAGGGCGTGTCGGCCAAGGCGAGCGAGAAAAAAGAGACCCGACCGTGAGGTCGGGTCTCTCGTTGGGAGTGGAGGCGCTGGGAGTCGAACCCAGGGCCGTGCATGCGGAAAAGATCAGCGATCAAGCGACTTTGGCCCGCATGCTCCCGAAATCACTGAAGAATCTCGTCCCGGTGGGTCCCGCGTGGACCCGCTGGAGTCCGCGCTTGTCCGCTAGGTTGGGGCACAAGAGGGGCACATGGTTCCACGGCCTCAACTCCATTCAACTTCGACGCCATGGTCAGCCAGGTGCCGAGGGCCTGGCCAAGAAGGGCCGAGACAACGAACGCTGAGGTCGGGGCGAGATCTCCTTGACTGCGTGGCTTGGAGGTTCCCCCATGGCTTGACGATGAAGATCAGGAGACTCTCAATGTCCGAAAGTAGCTCGCGGCTCAGGCGCTTTCCCTCAGGCAGGTAGACTTCTCCAACCAGTACACGATGTTGACGAATGCCTCGTTGCTCTTCGAGATCTTGCCAGAACTCAAGCTTGTCATCGGCTCGCCAACGACTCAGAAGGTCCGAGTGGGCGCCGTCCGCCTTCCCGATGTATAGGAGTTCTCGCTCCGTTGGGTGGAGGTAGCCGTACAGCACCCTCGTCCATCGCCATGCAGGATCCGAGTCTGCGACTAGTCGCCATTTTATCTTGACCTCCATCAAGCGACCTTCGTAGCACGAGAGCGGAGGCGCTGGATCCAGCGACGGTACTCGCCGATGTTATGCGCGATCAGGTCGTCGATAGGAGTATCGGGGTCGGGCGTCCAGTTTAGGCGTTTCGTGCCGGGTCGAGCGCGACGCCTTCCCTTTATGGTTCTCATATACGGAGTGGAGTCCACGACGGTCCATGAGGTCAGGCGTTTTTCGAGTTCAGGAACGAAGCGGGCCCCGCCAACGGCGACGAGGTGTAGAGATCGCCCGAGATACTGCTCTAGCTCGGCGACGTAACGTATCTTCTTTCGGTGGTCAGCTCGAACACCGCCGGTCTGGAACTCCTTGCACACCAGTTGAACGTCGGATCGTTCGCGGAGGAAGTCCCCTAGCAGTTTCCAGTCGCCACCGCTGAGCGCGTGCAGGTAGACAATCGGAGGGATGTTTTGCTCGGCGAACTCCGCGGCGCAAAGCCAGGATCGTTTGCGATTGTAGATGTGCTGCGTCAGGGGCTCGTCAAGGAAGAAGGAAAAGTTTGGCGAGATTGCCGCGTCGATACCTGCTGAGGCGAGCTGACGTGGAATTCGGCCTGCGCTTTTCTCTTTCCAGTACCGTTCCAGATGACGATCCTTTCCGATGCATAGGAGCAAGACACGAGTGTTGAGCCCGAGGCTGAAATGACCGAGGAGATCTCCTTTCGATGTGAACTTACAGCGGTACTGACGCCGGCGCCGTGTTTGTGTGCAGACCAGATTCAAGGGGAGCGCGGCCCAAGGGGTGGATAGCGGCCGCGTTCGTCTCGTCTTGCCCTGAAGCACAGGTATGTATCTGGGAAGACTGGGCTGCGAGTCTGTGGTCAAGGCCCCAACGTTACTAGGGCTGAATCCTCGAACATCCATCATGTCCCATGGAAACTCCGAACGCCGGCGAGGGCACACTCGGTCACAAGTCTTCGGAGCTTCACAACACAGGTCTAGACAATCCCAACCTCCCCCCCTCCGCATAAAACCTCCGCAGTGTTGGAGGTGAGGACACTTTACGCAACCGAGCGAGATTGCACCGGCATCATGTCGATCAAGGGTCAGGGACTTCGCCATCGTGATCCTTCTCCGTGTTCGGGACAAATCGAATGGTTACCGAGTCCAGCTCGGGGTCTGTCTCGATGACTTGACCGATCATCCCGTTCCCCGAGGTCAACCCGGGAATATCTTGGGCGCGCGCGGGCGAGATCCAGACGCACTCTTGATCGCCATCAAAAAAGGTCACCGACCCGTCTTTTTCTGTGTTCGGCCAGAGGAATGACCCAGGAGTAGGTAGAGGAGAGGTACAGGCGGCTCCGGTTATCTCAATGCTCTCTGCCGCCGGAATTCCCGATAGGAGAGTGGTCTCCAGGAGGTGATCGATGTCGCGTTGTCGACACCGGATAAACCGCTCAGTCTTCTTTCGAAGAAAGTCCTCACCCATTGGTTTCGCCTCTCCACGGCGCGTAGTAAGTGTACTTCCGACCCGATTGGTGGCGTACGAGCAACCGTTGTTTGTACAGGGCGTTCAGACGGTTGTTCCAGGCGGTTGCTTTAACCTCTGGGCTAGAAAGTTCGACGGCGCTGATTCCGTGACCCTCACGCGCGCGATTAAGCGCGTCCACGTGAGCAGGGTCCACGAAACCAATCAACCCGATCGGGGCGAAGATTTGACCGTCAAACCCACCATGCCAGGCTCCCATTCTGCGGCTTGACATGGCGATTGAGATCTCATCGGAGATCTCTTGGGTCGCGTTGGCTATGAGCGGAAAGACGTTTGGGCCAGAGGCATCCTCACGTGTCCAAAACGGCCAAAGAGCGCCGAAAAAGTACGACGAGGACAGAAACTCGATCCCGGAAAAGTCAAGGATATGGACGCCAGGCGGCTCCATTTGCTCGACTAAGGTGGGGAAGTGGGCTTTTGCCCGGGATCTACCTGAGAGCATCGAATCTCGGACCGCGCGAAATACGCCGATGTGCTTCATGGATCTCATTGACTCAGTGAGATTAATGGATAACATCGCGGCTGTGAATGTCAAGCGAGACAGGTTCGCCGATGTCCTCCGGCTCGACAACGCAGTCGACCTTGGGATTGCTGACGGGCGAGCTCAGAAAATCGCTGTCAACGCCGCGAAATCGCTAGCGGGTGCAGCAGAAGTTGCTGGTCTAGCGATTGATCGCCGGGTTGATGGCCTGCTTCCAGGCTGGGCGTCCGGGCTTGGACTGACGGCGTCCGTAGCTGGCGTCAAGGATTGGCTCGACCAACGGTCAAGTCGTGATCGCTACGCTCACGTCAGGGAAATCCCGGCTGATCCCGAGGAGCATCAGCCGGGATCGGATTTTATCCTGTTTCAGGATGAGGCCACGTCCCGGTTCACGCGAGCGGGCATGCGTCGTTCGATGGCGCGCAAGATAATCGGGGCGTTTTCTGAGATGGCTCACAACGCAACCGATCACTCCGACTCTCCCGTCGCGCCGCTTGCTACATTCGAACTCTGGGTGGATAGGTGGGAGTTTTCGGTCACGGACTTTGGCCGTGGTGTTCCGAATTCCCTTCGTACAAACCCGATGTACAAGGCGCTAAACGATCGCGAAGCGGTGCGGGAAGCTCTAAAGGAAGGCGTGAGTCGGCTGCCGGACGGAACACGTGGTCGGGGCTACGGCACCATGTTTCGGGCGCTCGCCGAGTACTGCGTCGACATCCGCATGCGGACGGCAAGAGTCGTGGCGAGTTGGAGTGGTTTGGGGGTAGGCGTTACCGATGTGGTCTTTAAAATGGTTGGATCGAGATCGGGACTTCACGTACGAGTCGCGGGCGACCTCTAAGGCGGCTTCAACAGCTCGAAGGGCTCGACCTCTAGGACCTCGGCGACCTTGCAGATCCAGTCCGCCGTTGGACTGCTCTCGCAGTTGATCACCCGGTAGAGGTAGGACGTGTTCACGACCGCGTGGTCGGCGAGCATCGGGAGCGTCATGCCTCGGGCGCTACACAGGCGGCGGAGGTTGTGCGCGATGACCTCCCGCAGCTCGCTGATCCGCACGCAGGGACGCTATAGGCGCGGATTTGCGCATGGTTATGATATATCATAATATTGTATATCAAAATGAAATGCGCACGATGCGACTTCCTCTTCTCATGGCTGAGAGCAACCTTCGGACCCCCGAGGCCGAGCGCCGCGTGGGGCGGAGATCGGCCCGCGGGCTGGCGAGTACTGCCGCCGCTGCTGGCGATCAGCGGGTGGCTGGCAAGCGCCCTTGCTTCGGCCAAGCCGCCACCACTGACCGACGAGGAGCTTGCCGAGCGCTTCATCTTCGATGCGGCAAACGCCTGCGCTGAGAAGGAGTATGACGACTGCGCCTCGCTAGCCCGGCGGGCACTTATCTATGCGCCCAAGGACCCGACCGCGACGCAGCTCCGGGACATTGCAAAGCGTCGAGGGGGCAGGGGGAACAAGCCTCGGAGTAACCCAGGTTTCACCGAAGGGATGACGCGGATTGGGCTGGTCAACTGGAATGGCGGGTTTGCCGATCATGCAGTTGAGAGCGATGTTCAGATCCTCGTTGGGCACCGGCTCCTGGGCGATAGATTCATCACGCAGCTTGAAATCGGGCCGCTGCTGGGAAACTACGCTCCCTACGGGTTACGGGTTCCTCCTTCAGAAGACGGCGAGCCGTCGACCATGGCCTACTTCCCGAGACAGTTTGGGATCGGAGGCGGGTTTGGAGCGACGATCGGTTTCGCCTTCATGGTCAGTAAGACCTCGTCGGTTGAGATCCTGGCGAGCCCGGGGTTCAGGTTCGTCTGGCTTCCAGGTGAGGAGGAGATCTTCTCGTATCTGGATCTGGGCTTCGGACCCGCATACCAGTACGGGCGCCTCACGTTCGAGCTCAAGGCTCGCACCTCGTGGTCGGGTAGCGATGGGGAAACTTCCAGCGTGTTCTGGGGGATGAGTGCTGGCTTCTCGCTGGCGTTTGGACCGGGGAGATGACAATGACTCGCACCAAATTAGTTGCCGTCTTGGTCGCGCCGATGCTCGCGTGCGCGTACATCACCGATACACCGGAGGTTCAGCCGCTTTCCGGTGATGAAGAGTTCGAGCTGGCCATGGTCCGTGAGAACGTGGCCGAGCAAGACGAGAAAGACCGTGAGCGAATCAAGGAGATGGAGCGCAAGCGGCAACAAGGAAGTTTCGCCGCCATCCTGGGAGGAGTGCTGCTCCTCGGCGTCGGGGCCGCAGCGATCGCTGACGCACGGGGGTCATCGGGTTCTTCCTCTTCGGGATCGTCGTCTTCGGACTCGCCCGATGAGCCAGAGTCACCTGGCCCCCGCTACTACATCACCGGACGGATCATGCGAGATCGGAAGCATGCCTGTCGTGGTTGTAAGGTCACTGGTAACGGGAAGGCGCTCGTGACGCGGACGCAGGTGGGCGACACCACCACCGACAAGGAAGGCTACTTCAAGCTCCCCCGAAAAGGTCGGGGCGATTGCATCTCGCAGCTTCGCGTTGACCACGAGCTCGTCTGGGAGGGGTCGGGTTGGTGTGCCGGAAAGGCTGGCAAGACGATCTACCTCAGCGAGTGATCAAGGTACGCTGCTCGGCGTTTGGTGTTCCCCAAGCAGAGCGATGGCGGCGGATTGCACTCCTAGTGGAAGAGCACGGCGCTCGCTGAGGGAGAGTCGTTTGGCGCGGAGCGGGGCGACTGCGATGGGCTCAAGGCGATCACAGTCTGGGTTCCAGCGGTGCAGGCGTCCCCTACCACTGGTGAAGAAAAGTGTCTGACCGTAGCGATAGAAGCCCGCGGGCCAGGCAAGACCGTGATTGGTCTCGATCGCCTGGGCGAGGGCGCAGATCGCCGGCGAGCAGGTTGCATCTGCGAGTGTCTCAACGATCTCAGGACACTCTTTGGATATGTTCATTCGAGCATGTCCATTTCGCTCGATCTCGAAGATGGCTTCTCGCGGGCCGACGTAGAACGTCGCTGCCGCCGTCCGAAAGACGGTGCCCTCGAGTAGACCGTGTGCAAGCGCAATGGGCACGAGGAGACGAACCTGCCCGTTTTCAGAGCAGACCGCCAAGGGGTGGCCACAGGGCGAGAGTAAGGACGCTGGTTGTCCCAGATCCAGAGCGAGAGAGCGAAGTTCGCGAAGCAATGCCAGCTGGGTCGGCAGGTGGTTCTCGAACATAGCGGTCTCGCTATTGTGGAGGTGGAGCGTCTGGCGATCTTCGTTCATGGCCGCGAGTACTTGTTGGAGTCGAGCGAAGGGTCGCGTGCATGCGACGAAAAAAAGTATAAAAAATTTAAAGCAAACTTACAAAAATATAAACTTTTTGTAGCCAAGTATGGTGGTGGACTGGTAATCTCTGGTACGCGGCGCGTGATATCGTTCGCGCAGTGACGCCCGAGCAGTGCACCGGTGCCCGGCGGCTTCTTAAGTGGTCTCAAGAAGACCTCTCACTGAAGTCGGGAATCTCAATCACGACGATCAACCGTTTCGAGAAGCGAGCGATCGGCTACAGCATCAAGACCAGCACGCTCTCGCGCTTAAGGCAGACGATCGAGACCGGCGGAGTCGAGTTCGTGGGGGCGGGAGCACTACCCGATCAGTTCACGCCCGCCGTCGAGATCAAGTTCGCCGATGGATCGGTGGCTCGTCTGCGCGAGCGACCGAAGCTTGGCATTGTGTAGAGCCGCGGTTATTACGTTACGGAGCACGGACTGCGGCCTCTTGTCAGGGTCCGGGTGCAGACTCAAGACCCGCTCTCGCCCCCAACGGGCTAGCGAGATGGGCCAGGGATTCGCCCGGGCCCATACGTGGCCTTGTTACGCAGCGTAGATGCCGTCCAGGGGAGCATGGCGCCGAGCGTAGCGAGCTTGCCCTTGACGGCAGCGAGCAGCGTGTTACATGCGCTGGCTCAGCGTTATTCAGTTTGGCTTCACCACGGACACCGAACGAGTGGCTAAATCGATGAATTAGAACCAGACTAAGAAATAGTCACGAATGTAACGAGTCGGTATCTAATCGAGAATCTTGGGCCTCCATTGTCCGTATCCGCATGGTTCGTAGATTGTAGAAAGGCCAAGCTCCTCAAGCGCAGCCTTGTCGCATGAACAGATATTACCGAAAAGATCTACGTTTACAGAATGAATTGCAAAGTTGATCTCCTCCGGCCCCTCTGCATACGACGGATAGTAAGAGCCATTCTCACCTTCCACTGCATCATAGCAATCCCATTCTGAAAACACACACTCAGTTTGCGTCACCGCTTCACAGGCGGTTTGCGCGTAGCATTCTCTGTCGAGAAAACCACAAGAGTGCTCAGCTATTTCGCCCCACCCCTCAACGACAATAGAGACATCAGGAAGAGCGCTACCTGACGATGAGCTAGTATCCGAGGTTGCCGTCGATCCGGTGGATACGTCGGATGAGGACGATGTTGTTTTCGTACTGTTGTCGCCACACGCAAGGGCCAGTGTGAGAGCGATAGCGGCAGTAGGTCGTCGTTGCACGTCCGAAGTGTACGATCTCATTCTGAAATTGATAATGATTGCGAGGACTCAGAATATGTTCCTCCGGGCGAATAATGGTCGGAATCACTCTTGGCGAGGCGTGTGTGATGTCACGAGCTAGAGGGAAAAAAGTAGGGACCGAAGATGTCCTCCGTGAGACTATGTTTGTAGGGAGCTATACATGTGGCGGTGGTTGAACAGCGCGGGGGAAGCCTCGTCATTCAATCTTGGAGTTGGCCGTGGTTCACTCCTAGTGGGGTTACTCCTAGTAGGATGTCAGGAGCCGCTTCCGGAGTTGAGCTGGAGCGGAGATCACGTGTCCTTTGGTACCGATTCAAACGAGCAAATTTGCGCAGGGACGCTTCAGGCGCTCGATGACCACGCGAACATATTATTCCAACTGTTCGATATTGAGCCTCATCCAATCGAGTTCTACTGGATTCAAGAGCCGGAGCTGTACTCTGACCACTGTCCGCCTTCTTATGGATGTACGACGGGAGTGAGGGTTGTCAGCAAAAGCCCTGTTCTCTTCCATGAGATTGTCCACGCGGTAGTGTTTGACGATATTCAGGGGCCGACGCCATTCGAAGAAGGTCTCGCAGTTGTGTATGGTAACGCTCTCTTGCCGTTGGAGACGCTTGAGCCAATTGAGGAGGTGCTAGGGGATTTTCGTGATCAAGATGGGTCCATGGGGCGCTTTGTTCATTTTTTGATCGAAGAGCACGGTTTGGACAGTGTTTTAGAGTTTCTCGCGGTGGCGCCAGCTCGAGCTACGAAGATCGTTAAGTACGAAGCAGAGTTTAATGCGGTGTTTGACGAGTCGTTGGAGACTGCAATCGAAAGATTCGAGCAGTATCGAGAGTGCGACTACAAAGAAGTATACCGAATAATGCGAGGGTGCCAGAACGAAGATGTATCGCCCATGATTGAGGGGCAGTGGCGATTTGAGGTTGCCTTAGATTGTAGCAGCAGTGATGTCGTCGGACCGCACGAGGGGCGGGTTTGGACTACTCGGACGTTCGACCTTGAACAGGAAAACCTGGTCACCACGTCGATCAGTTCCGCTTCAACGACGACGGAGGCGCGCTTGCTTAAATGTTCTTCTTGTAGCGACGCGTTAAATCGATTATATCCGGTTGGAGATACGACAGAGGTTCTACCTGCTGGGAGATACGTACTGGAGGTATCTACACGGGTATCTGAGCCAAGCGACGTAGCGATTATAGTGACGCCAAATTTTTGATCAGCGTGAAGTGTGTCTCATTCGTTTGAGAGACGTGTTGTGGAGGTTGATGATGACAGGAAATCAGCGGAACCCAATCATTGTTGTTACTTCGGCCATGTTCGTGTGCCTCGCAGGGTGCGCGGATGGATCGATGACCGTCTCGGAGTCGGTGTCGGCTACCGATGGCCCCGAAGATCTGACAGGTACAGATACAGGAGGGACGAGCGCGGGCGGGACTTCCGGCGGGGAGCAGCCTCCAATTTGTAAGGGGGCTCCGGATCCCGTGGAAAACATCGGCTCGGGGTTCGGTACGTACATTTGCAACGGCTCGTTCAAGGCGAGTCTTCGATTTGAGCATGTCGGTGGTCTGAATGCAAGCGAGCTTGTCCCTATTTGCATTGACTTTGAAGAGGTCCCCGGCTCCGGCTTTGAGTCACCCTACGAAGACTACGAGTCAACTTGCATTGTAAATAATTCGGGCAGTTTCGGGCCTGGGGTCATTGATGACAACTCCCCGGATGTGTTCGCTTGTTGCCAGGAGGATGCGTCGGATGTTGCTTTTTATCAATCGTGCGCGCAGGATTTCGCGTATGAAGGATGTATATTGCTAAACAACAAGTTTGCAGAGGCCATCGACGATCTCCCCTTATGGGCGAAGGGAAGCTCTATCGCAAACCAGATGGCAGATCTGAACGCCTACATGGCTTCTGTGGATGGGCAGAACGAGTGCTTTGATGCGATCAAGGAACTACAAGACAACGACGGGGATCCGGATGAAGCATTTTGGGAAATCGGGAGTACGATTGTTGATGGAGACGAATTCAATCCCGATACAGATTGGCCAGACATCAAAGACCCTGTCGTCGCGGTTAGAAAGCAAGATGCCTTTGGAACCAGCGATTTCAACTTGAATGGATGGGAATATGTTGCCGAGGGGTGCGGGTTGTTCGGCGACGAGGTTCCTTTCGATGAGTTCTTTGGTACTATAACCGGAGGGAATGCGAAGTTCTCAGGACAGGCTGGTGACAACGAGTCCACGATCTCCACGGGGGAGTTCGCATTTAGTATTGCGGATTGTCCTTCCGGAAATTGCCTAACGCAGTTCACAAAGCTCGATCTTGAACTCGATGATTTTCAGCTTGGGTTCTTCGGCTTCGGCGACGTTCATGCATCGCTGATTGAGAGTGTTGATGAAGGGGTCATTCACGACGGCATGATTTCAGTCGCTCCATACGAAATGAGCTTCCTTGTTCTCGCAAAAGTCAGCTTCTTGGGCCAAGAGCTTCTTGGCGGGATGCCGATTCCGTTTTATGCCACCAACTCAACAGCTGCTGTTTCAGCATTCGATATGGATTCGGGGATGTTCGAGGTAAAGAACATCGGATTCCGGCTCGGTGGAGTTAACGCGAGCGTTCGAGTCGATCCGTCACCATGTGACTAGTGGGCTCCTAGCGTCGCCGCTGATGAGCGCGGAGTTCTCGACGCGCTCATCACGGGTAACCCCGGCGGAGCTCTTAGATTTGGTTAGCGGTTGATACTCCGTAGAAAGAGCATCCTTGATGCCCTGAGAAGGGCGTCGGTGGCCTACATAGAATTGTATCCTGAGATAGTTTGACTCGATTTAAAACAAAAGGTAGTATTATCAATGGATTGGTAACCGGTCCGGCAAAACTCACCACCCACACCGGATTTCGGTTCCGACAGTTCCGTTTGGGCATCTGGCTGCGGATTCCGAGTTCGACCCTCTGAAGACGCTTCGATCCCGCAGGTTGGGTCGAACCGAAGAAACGCCGTCGCCACGCGCGCATCGTTTTTGTCGATGACTTCAACGCGTTCGACGAAGAGGGCGCAGACCTTGGCTTTCTCTTCGTACGTGAGACTTGCGAGGCGCGCCTTGAAGCGCTTGGCGGCGCTGCGCAGATCCTCACAGCCTTGCTCGTAGTTGCCGAGCATCTGAAGCTCCTGCTCAGCTGCGCGTTGTTCGTTGAGAGCAACACGATGCTCGGGCTCGAACTGCGCGAGTAGCTGGTCGCGTTTCTGCGTGTCGATGAGGCCATCGTAGAAATCGCGCTCGACGCGATCGCATCGCAGTTGAGCTTCGCAAGCGGCAGTGCTGAGAAGCGCGAGCTTCTCTTCGAGTCCTGCCCGCCTTGAGAAGAGCCGAGCCTGCTCACGGTGCTCGATGATGAAGCGTTCAGGAGTCGACAGGGCCTTCTCGACATGGTTCCACACGAACGACTCAAGGCCGCGAGCGGCAATGCTCATCGTGCGATAGGTCCGGCCGTCGAGGGTGAGCTTCTTGCGCCGGTAGTTCTTTGTCTTCTTGCCGCTGAGGTATCCCACGAAGGTCTTGTTCGTGAGAGGGTCGACAACCTTGCGGCTGAGCATATACGTTTCTTTTCCTCCGCCACGATAGCGTTTGTTGACCATCTTGTGTTTCGACTGGGCCTGGGAGAAGGCCAACTGACTGACGATGGGCTCAAAACGGGTGATTTTCCATTCGCTTCGCGGGCGTTCTTCTATGATGCGTCCGTTTCGCTTGATATAGCGATCGGTAATGTACGCGCCGATGTAGATCTCGTTGCGGAGGATCTTCCGCACGGAGGTGTCGTGCCAGGGAGTGTGACGCGAGTTCGATCTTGCCGAGCGGCCCTTTCGAATGCCCCAGCTGTTTAGTCGGTCACAGATCTCGGTGTACGAGAGGTCTTCCTTGACGTACCAATCGAAGATCTGCCGAACGTATGCGGCTTCTTTTTCAACGACTCGAAGCTTACTGCCGCGGCCAGAGGGATTTTTGACCTTCACATACCCGTAGGGAGCTTGGCCGCCGATGAAGTTGCCGGCCAGAGCAGAGGCGTGTTTGCCTTCGTCTGTGCGCATCTTGATGGTGTCGCGCTCGAACTCGGCGAGGGCGCCGAAAACATGAAAAACGAGGCGACCGGCAGGATTGTCGAAATCGAGGTTCTCCTTCATCGACGCGAGGTTCGCGCCGCAGCTCTTGAGTTTACGTTGGAGCTCGATCAAGTCGCTCAAGGATCTGGAAATACGATCAAGCTTCCACACAAGAACGTAGTCGAACTGGCCAGCAGCCACGCACGTTAGGAGTCGTTGCAGAACAGGGCGATCTTGAGTAGCGCCCGTTTTCTGTTCAACGAAGAGACCGTTTTTGGGTAGTACCCAGCCATCAGACTCACGGAGCTGGATATATCTGCGTAGTGCGTGCTCCTGCATGTCGAGTCCGAATCCGCGAAGCTGATCAGCCGTCGAGACTCGAATATAGAGCGCGACGCGAACAGGAGAGTGAGAACTTCTCATTTGTTAGTTGTTAGATAATACTGCTTACAGTTTACAATTCTCGCTTCTGAATTGGAAATTCTCCTGGTTCAAGAAGGCCAAGCTCCTCGAACAGGCGCAGGACATCGTGAAGATCAGGGCCAGAGACGGATCCGACAAACTTTACATCGAATAGCGAAGATGGCCGCCTCCGCGGCGGAGGGTATAGGCTTTCTGGTTGATATGGGTCGGGAGGTGCCGTCGTGTTGTGTTGCATACGATTGGGCACAAAGAAATAAGCCGGAGGGTATGTCAACTAGGTTGAATACCTTAGTGGATTCGTAGAGTGCCGTCAATGGGAGTAGTTTGGTGCGGGTGATGGGATGGGCTGCGGCAGCGCTTCTTCGCCACAAGCCGGCCAGCCGGATCGCTGAGCCTGAAGTCTTTTTCGTGGGCGGGCCTTGACAGGCGGCATCCGCGTCTCACGATGGATCCCCCTGCGAAAATTGGAGGTCGACATGGGACGTAGGCGAGGTGGCGGAGGCGGAAGTAGATCTAGGGGCGGCGCGAGATCACGCGCATCGAGCGCAAGCTCACAGCGAGCGAACGATCAGCGCTCGAACATCAAGAACCCCAACAACCCGCAGTACAAGCAGGCGATGGACAACCGGGCCAATCAGCTCAACCCGATGCACCCTGCCTACCACAGCTCGCGCCAAGGAAACTCAGGGCGCAAGCAAGGCTAAGGCTGCCGGAGAAGAATCTCGCGTGAGGCTCGTCGTCGCTCGACGGCGGACTCCAATCTTGGCTAGGATCACGGATGATGAGCACGGGCCAGATTTTCACGCTCGGGTACGGCGGGAGGAAGATCGAGCAAGTCACCACGCTCCTCGTGGAGGCCAGGATCAGCTTCCTGCTTGACGTGCGCTCGAAGCCTTACTCACGATTTCGCCCGGAGTTCGGTCGCGAGCGACTTGAGCGGCGTTTGAAGTGGAACGGTATCCGCTACGTGTTCATGGGCGACACGCTCGGCGGGCTACCAGACGACCAGGCGTGCTACACCGACGGGCACGTGGACTACAAGAAGTGCGAGGTGCACCCGGTGTACCTGCGCGGTATCCAGCGTCTTCGCTCAGCCTTCGAACAGGGACTCCGCGTCGCGTTGATGTGTAGCGAGGGCAAGCCATGGGAGTGTCATCGCGCCAAGCTGATCGGTACCACGCTCGATGGCCTGGGCCTCGAGGTCAGGCACTTCTTGCCTGATGGCTCGACACTTGGGCAGCGTGCGGTGATCAACAAGTTGACCGGCGGTCAGCGTGAGCTGTTTGGCGCGGCGCTGAGGTCGAGGCGAGCCTACCGATGAACATCGTGACCATCGGAGGATATGGCTTCGATGAGTCAGGGTTCTTCCAGGCGCTAACAGACGCGAAGGTGGAGCTGTTTGTTGACATCAGGCAGAGGCGTGGGCTTCGTGGCTCTCGCTACGCCTTCCTCAATAGCCGGCGGCTCCAGGAGAAGCTCAAGGCGCTAGGGGTGCGCTATGTTCACCGGCGCGAACTCGCGCCCACGACCGAAGTAAGGGACGTTCAGAAAAAAGCCGACGCAGCTTCAGGGGAGCTAAAGCGTTCGCGTGAGCAACTGTCACCTGCCTTCGTCGATGCGTACAAGCAACGGATTCTAGCGAAGTTCGACCCTGCTGCATTTGTTTCGTCGCTGGGCCGGGTGAGCACGGTGGCGCTGTTCTGCGTGGAGCGTTCACCGCTGGCGTGTCATCGAAGCATCGTGGCCGCCTGTTTAGAAGACTACCCGGGAGTGGAGGGGGTGAGGCATTTATGTCCGGAGAGGAAGTTCGAGCGTTAATCGTTGCGCGAACGAAGGTAGGAAGCGAGAGGTGTATAGGAGCGATTGATCGAGAGAGCGGTGAGTCACTGCGGCTTTTGGGTTCGGCGTTTAATCCGAACAGGGAGTACGAGTGCTATGAGGGTGGACATCGCTTTCACATCGGTGAGATGTGGAAGCTAAAAATCCGCCGCCCTAAGCGAGTTTACCGGCCTCACTTGGAAGACGTCGTTGTGGTTACGGGTCGAAAAATCTATAAGCTGGCGAGTCTCCAAGAGACCATCGAGGGATTCTTTCAGCCCTCTCACGGGCCGATTACAGAAGTTTTTCGGGGGGCGGAGCTAAAAACGACAAGGGAGGGCTCAGCATACTTTGATGCAAGTGATCCTCCACCAAATAGTACCGAGTTCTGGTACGCGAATCAGGACTTGGAGCGGGTTGATAAAGGCAGAGGCTATGGGTACGAGGCGACAGCGCGGGGCAATTTCGGGTACGGGTGGGAAACGAAGCATTTTCGACTTTCGTACAGGGGAGAACCATTGGCGAAGCCGGTGATTCCAGCAGGTACTCTTGTGCGCTTGTCCCTAGCGCGGCCGTGGCGGCCACCTGACGCGGACGACAGCTTTCCCAAGCGTTGTTATATGCAGATCTCGGGGTGGTACGATCACTAAAGTTCGATCATGCGGCGGTGTCGAGTGCTCCGGGGATGTTACGAGCGGAGTGAAGGATACGGACAATCTCCACTTGTCTTTGGTGATTTAGTCTGTAGAAAATTAGCACATTCGAGAATTCGCGAACAGCTCGAAACCGTAGTGGGCTAGTAGGATGGAAGCCTGCCGAGCTGGAGTACAGCGGGGATGACATCGGGAATTGGCTGATGCCTTTTGCGGTTTGACGAAAGGCCGCCCTAAATCTATCGGCGACATCAGGAGCATGCTCGAACAGGTAAAGGGCATATTCATCGAGATCTTGGCGCGCGACCGATAAAATGTAATATTTTGAATAGCTCATGTGTGTGCGCGGGGTTGGGCGCTCCGCTTTCGTGCACTTTCGAAGACCTCATCAATTAATGCATCGGTTAGTTCAACAGGCGGGCCGCTGGCAAGACCTTCTTCGAGCAGTTCGTAGAGTTCGCGTTCGCGGTCAATTTTCAGTTCGAGGGCTTCGGCTATCACCTCATTCTCGTTCTTGTGTATGCCCCTAGCGACTAAATTTTGCACGTATTGTTGCAGGTGCGCCGGGAGCCGTTTTAGTGGCGATATAGGCATGATCAATATGGTTATGGCTATTATTAATTATTAGTTCTCGGGGTAAGCAGGCGAACCCACTATACCAAATGTCGCGCAAGGGGCGCAATCCTATGTTCGATGCTCACCAGCGAGTGCCGGGAGCGAGAAAATCGCTGAGGTTCATCACGAAGCGTTGGGTGCTACTCTCGTGGATGTGTCCGTTTGGGCACTTGTAGAAGTAGCGGCCTCCGCTTTGCTCCCGGAAGATCTTAACGTCGCCGGCATTGGCACGGATGGCGCCCTCTTGTTTCGAGAACAGCAACACCTCGACCACCTCAGCGTCGAGCTCGCGCCCATCAGCCGCGTGCACCAACTCGTGGGCGAGCAGCGCGGGCCCGTCCATGTTGCACATCACGACCTTCTTCCCAAGCTGGTAGCCCCGCAGACCCGAGCAGCGCTTGTCATGCTGACCGCAGTGCACGGTGAAGTTGAGTTGCGGGTTGTGGATGATGTTGTGGATCTTCCCGGGGAGCGGCCCGGGAATGGGGGGCATTCCGTTCGCGCCGGCCAGACGAGCCGCCACGACGTTGAGCCACTGCTGGATCATGTTGAAGTCTTGGGGAGTGCAGTCGCGGACTCGAACCGTCATAGCCCGTCAACGTAAGACCGCGGGGGACTCTCGCAACCCCTTGCGTATACAGATTTTTCTGGCGCGATTTTCCGCGGATGCGCGATCTAGACCGCGCGTCGATTGAGTCTCGCGACCCAGCGATGCCATGCCCAGCAGCCGTCTGGGCCGAGCACGTATTCGGGCGAGTAGTCACGCGCGAAGCGCCCCCACCAGACGCGTCCACCTTGCGGCTCCATCGTGAACCATCCGTGGACGGGATCGAGCCCAAGAACCCAAGCGTGATAACCGCCGGGCACCCAACCGAGGATCACCCACGCGTTGATCCCGAGCCTTCTGAGGAGAGCGGTGGCGAGGATCGCATGGTCATCGCAGTCACCACCACCTCGAAGGAGCGTGACGCCAGGGCTACACCATTCGTCGTCGATGTCCGGGTAGTACGCCAGGTTGAGTTCGCGCAGGAGCTCGCTGGTGGCCGTCACCTTGTGAAGCGACGCGGCACGCGCCAGGTAGCGTACGTCACGGGCGAGATCGTTGACTTCGTTTGGTCTGACCAGGGTCCTGATCGCATCGCAGCGCGCGCGAAGGCTCTGTCGCCTGGACATGTTCAGGCAGGTGAAGCCGCCATGCTCCGAGAAGTACTCCATCGTGGTCTCCTGATCTGAGTCGTCACTTCAACATGTCCTACCGGGCAGTCCAGCGCAAACGGCCCGCGGGCCGGTGGGGAAGGTTGTGCCAACAGCTGTCCCAACGGGCGTCACGACACGTGTTCTGACGCCAGAACATCCGTTGGCACCCGATATCTCCAAATTCAAAATCCAGGGCCGTCGTGGGCCGCTCCACTAAGGTGTATCGACCCCCGACTCCCTTCGGTAGATTTGTGAGCCACTCACCTGTCGCGCCTGCTCGGGTTCGTGGACAAATCTTTACCGAAGGGAGTCGGGGCTGTCGCCCACGACGGCCCTGGATTCGGATGCCCTTGGGGTCATCCTCCAACGGTTGCCGCCACAGGGGCGGCGCGATTTTGATCGCAGAAAAACGCCTCGCGCAGCGCAGCGGCGCGCGCTCATGATCGAGAGGCTGAGGTAGAATTCTCATCATGGCGACCAATCCGTTCTGTGATCCGAATCTGCGACGAGCAGGTAAACCGATCGTCGGGCGACTCGTCGCCGGTGTGGTCGGTGGACTGTGTGGTTGCGCGGCTCCTGGCGCAGAATGCTCGAAGAAGAAGCGCGCTCTTTGCGTGGCAGCGGGTGTGGCGATCGGGACGTTTCTGGGGACGCTCTGGGATGAGGCGTGCTCGGGCCCGTCACCTGCCAGTCCTTGACTAACGTGGTCAGCAAGGCGCGTGGGTTTTGGCGGCCGGCGAGCGTGGCCGCAGCTGATCGACGAGCAACCCGATCTCCGACTGCGCGGAGCTTTGGTCACCGGTGCCGGTGTGCGTTAGCGAGAGGAGCTCGCGGAGCTGATCTCGCGAGAGGTGGGCCGGGCTCGTCTGTTCGGTTTGGAGCGCTGACCATGACGCGTAGCGCACAAACGCGCGCTCGATGAGCATGCGCGCGGCCGAGCGTTTTCCCTTCGCGCCGATCTCGGAGTTGTTGAGCGAGAGTGTGATCCGCCGCGTGGGGTTCACGCTGGGGTTGGTGATTAAGTCTCGTTGGGTCTCTGAGAGCTGTGGGCCCATGAGTGCGACGCAGTTGAGGTAGCGGTGCTCGGCAAGCTTCAAAACGTCCACGGGTGACTGAACGAGGATCAGTCCGTACTCCTCGATGGCCTTGCGGCCGCTCGCCAGAGAGAGACTGCGGTGGAGCCCGAACAGGTGATCGCTGATGCGAAGGCCCGGAGGGTTCTTCCAGGTCGGAAGAGCGCCATTGGCTTCGCCCAGCCGTCGGCCGGCGTAGCCTTGGATGGTGCCATCCAGACTGCGCACGGGACAGGCGAGCAGCCCCTTCATCATGCCGCGGATTCCGGCGCCAACGCCGTAGGCTTTGGCGGTCTTCGGGCTGATGCCCAGGTCCGTGAGTAGCGGGACATCATGTCGTAGGCCACGTAGCTCCTTGCCGAAGGCTGGCGTCGGGGGCGTGCTCGTGGCCTCGTCGCGTAGCGCCGCGGCCACTTCACCGCGGGCGTCCTCGGTCGACACGAAGCGTGTAGCGGCGATCTCGAGCGCTCGCCTGAACGAGCAGCCTTCGAGTGCTTGAATCAGGCCAAGCACGTTCCCCGCGACTGGCCTTCCGTTGTCGCCGTTGGGTCGGCCGTTCATGTCGTTCCAGATCTGACGCTCGGTCTGCACCCGAAGCGACTGTTCTCCTTCGTGGAATGGCGAGGGGCCCGCGAGGCTGGTTCCGCGCTCGGTCATGTGCTCAAGGTGGCCGTAGCTGGCGAGCACGTCCTTGATGGACACCTGCTTTTTGATCTCGTTTGCGTCCAGCCAACGCGTGGACGCGCTTTCCTGACTTGTCATGGGACAGGGGGTTAGGTGATTAGTTCCAGAAGATGTGCGACCTGCCGCCTGAAACGAGCACGCTGATGTCTCCGCCGAGCTGGAGGTCAGCGGCGAGTTGGCCAGCGTCGATGTATGGGCGCAGGAAGGCGGGGACTTGTCCAAAAAGATGCTCATCAAGGAGTCCCTCGATCCACGCATCCACGGACTCCCAGTCTCCGGCATACTTGTCTTGAAGCGCGTGCTCGGCTTCCTCGTGATACTGGGCGCCGCCGAGGTTGTCGAGCATCAAGGCGGCTGCATCGCGGTACTCACTGATCAGCTTGGCGGCGGCGCACACGTCTTCGAGGTTTTCGTGTTCTGAGAGGGAAAGCGGGGCGAAGCCCTCATGGTCGTGGATCGCCCATTCGCTGGCGTCTTCGACCGGGCTCTGCCGTAGCATCAAAGCGACTTCGTCGCGTATGTCCTCGAAGTCTTGGTCGGCATCGATCCATCGGCCATGAAGGGTTCCCCGGTTGTACGATGCCAGGCACGCTACGTAGATACGGGGCGTGAGCTGATCGGTTTTGCTCATAGTAAGAAGAGTCAAGTCCCCTTCCGTTGCCAGCGGACGCTTTGGGATCCACTGGCAAGGGGAGAGGTGTTGATAAATTGAATATAGTACAATATAATGACTTATTAAACTAACGTCAAATGCTATGCGTGGACGAAGCAAACAAATCATGGCCTTGCTCCTCAAGGCTCCGATGACAGCGCGGCAGATCATGACCGCGTCGGCTGGGTTTTCTAGGCCGTATGGCAGCCTATCGGTCGCGCGTAGCGACTTACTCGATCTCACGCGTCGGGGATGGCTTGCCCGGCAGGAGATTCCCTCGCTGGGCCCGGGGCAGTGTGAGCTGATTTACTTTCTCAAACGTAAAGCTCGCCAGCTCGTCCCCGAGCTGGCGGAGCTTCCAACTCGAAGCCCGGTCTTCCGGCCGGTGAGAGGGAGCTTTGAGCACAGCCTGGCGATCAGTGAGCTGGTCTGCGCCATCGAGCGCAGTGCAGCCGTGAGCCAGGGGCGCGTGCAACTGATGGACTATCTCCGCGACCGGGAGCTTCGCAGCAAGGTCGATGCGAGGCCCTATGAAATCGAAGCCCGGCATTTGATCCCTGACTACACATGGCTGGTCAGGGTTGACCGGAAGCCACAGCTTCTATTTGTGGAGCTACAGAACCAGGGCGCGGTGATCAGTCCCGGGCGTCGCGCTTCGATCGCGCGCTCGTTCCAGGGAAAGCTCTGGCGCTACAAGGTCTTCCTCGACTCGTTTGGCGAGGACCCAAAACTTCGTAGGCTTCTCCACGCGCATGATGTCGAGCAGCTCCCGGGATTCCGAGTGCTAGTAGTCTCGACGCGAACAGAGAAAAACCTGTCGAATTTGGTCGACGCGGCCGGGGATTTCCGGAGCTTGTTTTACTTCGCTACGCTAGGCACGCTGAGTCAGGGGAACCTCTTTTTGGACCCGGTATGGACATTGCCAACGCGAGCGCGCCGAGCGATTGTGGATTGACGGAGTAGGGTACAGAGGGCTAAAATAATACGTTGGTGTTGAGCCCTCGCGCAGGCTCCCAGAACGGGGCCGGGCGCGGTATCGCGGCAGATCCTAGGAGTCATGCCGGGGCGCGGAGCGTGTCGACTCTGCCGGCATGGCGCTATATGGGGTAGATACACTCGTCTGGCGAGCCGAGCTCGCACTACCAAGCCCCGGTGAGCGGAGTCTCAGTCGGGGCTTTTTCTAGCATTGACAACACAGAACGTGTAGTTATCATCTGGCATGGCAAAGCAGGCAGATTATGGAGTCACGTGTGTCACCTACGCCAAGGACGAGGAGCACATCGAATCGGTGATGGTTCACCCCATTACTGACGAAGGTAAATTCGGGGCGGGGGAGAAGTGGATACGACAACGGGTACTTCAAGCAATTGGCAAGAGGAAGACGTTTAAGACAATCGTCAAAACCAAGGACGGGTACAAGTGGGGAGCATCGGTAGAACCGACCGATGCCGGGTTTCTCACCACAGAACCCAATGAAACAACGCGAGACAACCTAGGCGAGCTCCCTGAGTGCTAGAGAGCGTGTCGCAAACCGTTTGGGACCACGGCATGCGGGGTCCTGGCCCGCGCCGTTAAGGGAGTGTGAAGGTACTCACGATGAAAGCCATCGTGAGAACGTCTTTTTTAAGTCCGTTGCGAGTGGTCGGCGAAGCCGCGCCCACCCCGTGCGTGCGAAGCCGTCGCGGGGTGGGCGCGGGTGAAATCCCGGCCACTCGCTCTTTTAACCAGTTACGCGCGCGGCAAGGGCACGCGCCCGCGCTTCGGCGCGAAACCAGGCTTGGGAGCGATTGCAGAGCGAAACGGCTGCTCGCGCAAATGAAGACCGGAGATCACTTCTCCAGGCGCCAAACCCGTGAGCCCGAGAAACATGAAATCACCGTGCGCTGGAATTCTTCCCTTTCGGCTCATGGGGCTAGATCGCGCCAGGTCGGTTGCATCTGCAACCTTCCTCAAGCGTCATGTCATAAAAAGAAACAAAGAGACATGTTGTGAGGAACGCTGTTTGAGGCCCTGACTTACCGTTTTCGTGTCGGTGGGCAGAGCGTCCTTCTTTCCGTGTCGGAACAGATTTTTGTTCCGACACGTTTTTTTGTACATGTCCCCATGTTCCTGCTGGAAGGGTCCGATCGCGCCTGGTATGACAAAGATGTCGGCGCCGTTGGCCCGACGTTGGTGAGAAAACAAGACGGCGTGTAGCCACCGCAACTCCACGGATGGAGAGAGACAGCGCTATGTAGGGCGCGTGCTTGTGAGTTCTCTCGCGGAGAATGCAGATGGTGAACGAAAATCGTGTCGCTTCGTCGCTGGCCTTTGATGCGCTTGCGGTCGTGTTCGCTTGGAACGTGACCTGCTTGGTCGGCTATATCCAACTCAAACTCCAGGACCTCTTGGAGTTCACTCTGACCGTCATCACGTGCATGCGGCGTGGACGGATGCTGGAGGTGCCTCATGGCTAGCTCGCAGCGAGCCGCGTTTCGTGCGGGTCTAGGAGAGTTGTGGCCAAACCTCCTCTTGCTGGGCGTCTTGGCCGGGGTCCTGGGAATCACCTGCGAGACGGTGTGGGACGGGGCGATATCCAGCGTCTCGTTTGTTTGGAAGTGGGCCGTTCATGCCGGTCTTGTCTTGGGAATTGGCTACCTCGTGGCCCTTCTGGGTTCGACTCTGATCGGCTGGGCCATACTTGGAGCGCAGCGTCGGCGCGAGAACAAGCTTCGCGCCGAGGCTCTAGAGCACTTCGTTATCCAGATGTCCTGTGAGGGCGTTGGGTCGAGCCTAGAGGGCAGCGCTCTGCAGAGGGTGGTGGGAAGCGTAGCGAGTCGGGCGATCCCGTCGCTTGTGGGCGATGTCGACCATCGGCGCGTGCGTCGGATGGTTGCGCGAAGTTGCGATCGGATCAGGCGGGATAGAGCGATGGTTGCTTTGTATTTGGCTGCTCGCTCTACGTATCTACTCGGAGCACTGCCCGCGCTGAGTGAATCAGTCTCTCGGGTGATCAAGCGCGAGGAGTCGAGTCCATGGCGCCTTCTGATGGCCATCTCGACCTTGCCGCTCCGGGTCTTTGGTGTCGAGGTGGAGTGGGACGGGATTCGACCTGTTGTTCGCCAAGAAGACCTAGAGGCCAGCTACGCGGAGTGGAGTCGGGTGGTGGAGTTGGGTCTGCTGGCGAACGTGCCTCTCATGATGCAGGTCGCCGAGTCGTCGCCCGCACTACGGGCTGCGGAGAAAAGCAAGCATACCGGTCGTCCGGCCATTGAGGTGCCGCTCGTGAATTCAGCTCTTCCCGAGGAGGCACTTCTGCGGGCGCGGAAGGCCGTGGAGGGGAGCGGGGCGCAGTGGAGTCAGCCGAGCCTGCTTCTGCGGCAAGTCGAGCAGCTGGCGGTGCAGCACGCAGGGCAAGCGCCCGAAGTGTCGGCGGCGCTGCTTCGGGATGTGAAGCGCTGGAAGGCTCGCCATGCCATGTTTCCCAAGGAGGTCTACAACCAGCTCATCCTGACGGACACGAGCGCTGAGCAGTGGCCGGCGTGGTTCGCCAAGGCCGTGGCGGCATCGGTGGCCGAGCACGGAGTGAACTCGGGAGGTGTTCAGCTTCTTCGTACCTGCGTCCGACTTTTCGTTCTGGGAGACGATGAGCCAGAAGGGCTTAGACCAGCGGCCTCGGAGAACGTCGTGAGTCCGTCGGAATTCGAGGAACCCGAGCTTCAGATACTGCCTGGCGAGGACTCGGGAGATTCTGGTAGCGCCGTCGAGGAGATGTTTTGATGGCGAGGTTCAAGGATGAGGGCCTCGGGTTTGACCTGCGCCGCGAACCGGCTGTTCTCTCGGCCGCGAAGGGCCTGGTGCCCGCGAACATCGAGCAGGTGCTTCTGGGCACTGAGGTTGGTGGGAAGCAGGTCACGCTCTCACGCGCAACTCGGGAGCGGGGTGTACTTGTCCAGGGGTCCTCGGGATACGGGAAGACACGACTGCTTGTCGCGCTGTGTCTGGCGGACATACTCGCGGGGCGAACGGGGATCTTGCTCGATCCCGTGGGGACGACCGGGAAGCTCTTGATGGAGTATCTGGGGGCGATCACCTGCGCGCTCGAATCGTGTCGGCGGGCTGCGTCGAGCCCCCCAATAGCCGAGCACTATCGGGAGCTACTTCGGTTGCTACACGGGCGCGTGAACATCCTGGATCTGAGCGATCCGAATCAAACTCACCGCATCAACCTGTGTGCGTCGCTGCCCGGTCTTTCGGCCTCCGAGACAGTGGAGGCGGTGATCCTACCGATTCTGAAAAAAGAGCTGGGGGACATGGGCGAGGCCAGGCGCCTGCTGATGGTCTTGCGGTCTGCCCTTGCCCCCGTGGTGGAGGCGGGCGGGTGCCTGGCCGACGTACTGGACCTTCTGAGCGTGGCGATCGAGGTCAATTCGATCTCCGCGCTCATGAAGGAGTTGGACCGGCGGCATCATCGGCTGGGTAAACGCCCGGGGATCATCCATCGGTATTTCCGGGAGATGTACATGATGCTCCCGCGGGGCGATCGACTTGGCCACACACAGTCTGCTTGGCACGGGCTGGGAACCATTCTGGGGCATCCGACCTGCGCGCGCCTGTTCGGGAGTACGAAGACGACCTTCAACATCCAGGAGATCGTTCAGCGGGGCGGCTACATGATTGTAGTCGTGCCCCAACGCGAGGGCGCGGCGGCTCCGGTAGTGAGCTCGGCGGTGCTGGGACTGACCAACCAGGCGTGTTTGCAACGGGACCTCCGGGCGGTGCAGACCGGGAAGGCCCCAGAGGTCTTTCTGACCGTCGATGAGTTCCACCTGGCGCTCGGCCGCGACCGAAGCATTCACGATCTAGTGGCCACGTGCCGGAACATCGGGCTTCGGTTGTGTGTGGCGTTCCAGCACGAGCGTCAGGGTGACCTCGGGGAGAATCCGAACCTGGTCGCTAACTGGCGCGCCAACACGGCCACGCACATCTACTTCCGCTGCGCGCTGGACTCGGCGCGCTCGTACATCGCAGAGCACGTACATCGCCCGCAAGGGCGTCGCGTCAAGCGGCGTTACCAGCAGCGGACTACAACGACGACGCGCACGCGTTCGCTAACGATCTCCAGGCAGGTCTCGCTCGCCGTGGCCCTCGCCCAATCTCGTGGCCAGACCACAACGCTGACCGCGAGTGAGGGGCAGACCGTGTCAGTAACGCGCAGTGAGGGCACGACAGTGGTCGAGACCGAGGGCCTGACGATCGCGGAGGGGCGGACGTTTCAGAGCGCATGGGGGGAGAGCTTCTCGTTCACGAAATCGAGCGGCGAGACGACCGTCAACGGCCGCTCGCTGGGGAGTACGGAAACGAGCAGCCAGACCGAGGTGGAAAACATCTCCATGGGCCAGTCTAGGACTTACGCGCGAGCCTATCCGGGCCACATGTCCGTGGGGATAGAAATGGAGCCGAGTGGAATGCCGCAGATGCGTCGGTCGTTTTCCACCGCTGCCAGTAGTACGCGTTCCAATAGCCTGGCCAAGCAGTTGTCCTCCTCCGTCTCCGAGGTGATCTCCGAAGCCAAGGCAGCCTCGAACTCGGAATCAACGAGCACGGGCACCTCCCTCTCAAAGGGGCGCGCGTATTCGTCTCAGCGCGCGCGGACCAGAACACTTGCTAGCGGGCTTTCACAGGTGAAAGCGCTGGCTCAGGGGCTCTCGGCGAGCGTCGGTCGATCGGAAGCAGAAACTCAGTCATCCTCTTTAACCCGTTCACAAAATTACTCGCGGGGCGTCGCCGAGCAGCGCGCGCTCGCCCAGGGGCAGAGCGTTCGGGAGGTGGAAGAGCTGTACACGCTCGATGAAGAGGTCCGGCTTTTGGCCTACGAGATCGCCTCGTTACCGAGGCAGCACGCGGTGATGGTGAGTGACCAAGCCAGTGGCTCCCGGGTGATGCGCAAGATGAAGGTGGTGGACGTTCCTGATGTAGAGACGAAGATCGCTGGGCTAGATGGGTTGGCGTTACTTCGCGCGCGGTGCTGTGGGCCGGAGCGCTCGCCAGCACCGCCGCGGAGATCACTTCTTGAAAGGGCAGGGGTTCGCCCGTCAGGGCGTGGAAACAGGAGGGTTGGAACATGAGGCTACTGGAAAGCGATCTCAGGATTCTCAGAGCCTTGCTCGATCATGGGCAGCTGTCCACAAGTCAAGTCGCTCGGGAGGTCGGGCGCTCGGAGGGCTCGATCCGGCGGCGCATGCGGGGTCATTTAGTCGCGGGGCGCTACGTCCTAGACCTGGGGCGGCTTCGCGTGTGCGATCAGAAGCTCTATGCCTTGGGCGTGGAAGGGTTGGCTGCCATGGCGGTCGAGCGCCAGGTGGGCGTCGATCTTCTCCCTGTCTCGCCTCGACCGCCGCGGGGCTATTCGTCGGTCTTGCAGCCACATCGACGCTTGGTAGCCGATATACGGATCGCTGCTCACGTGGCTACGCGCGAGCCCTCGTGTCCAGTGACCTTGAGGGCCTCGTTTCATGATGGGCAGCTCAGCACCACGCCCGAGCGCCGCAAGTCCAAGTCGCGCTGGGACAAGTTCCTGCTGGGCTGGAGCGTGGACAATCCTCTGAGCCCTGGTGAGCGATGCAGCTGCATCCCTGATGCGATGCTGGTCCTGTCTCCGGTGGGGCAGCCCGAGACGCAAATTAGCTGCTTCATCGAAGCCGATCGCGGGACCGAGCACATCGCCGGGGGACCGATCTGGAAGAAGCTCGTTTGCTACTTCGCCATCTGGATGCGCCAGGTATTTCGGGAGGTCCCTGAGCGGCCTGAACTCAGGCCCAGCGGGATGCGGGTCCTATTTGTCCTGGCCGAACGTTCGCGTTGGCGGATCAAGGCGATGCGACAAGCGCTGGGTCAGTTCATCGCTGAAGCCTCGGCCATTCTTGGAGACTCCGCGGGCGAGAAAACCCCCTTGCGGCAGTTCGCGGGGGTCTTTCGCTTCACGCTCGATGAGGCCCTCCTCGCGCCGGATACAGACTTCTTTTTGAGCCCGATCTGGGAGACGGCGAGTGGTGAGCGAGTCCCTCTCTTCCGAGGCGGGACGGCGGCGATCAAGGAGGCTGGCTAGTGGCGAAGCAGAAGATGCCTGAGTGTACATGTGAGTGGCCGAAGGTCATGCGCGCGGAAGAAGTGGCGCGGCTACTTCGATGTGACCGTAAGACCATCTATGAAGCGGTAGGCCGCGGCGAGCTCCCGCACGTGCGGCTCGGGCGAACGCTCCGATTTTATCGGGATAGCCTCTTGGCGTGGCTGGCGGGCGATGTTAATCTTCTCGGGCCAAAGCGCTTGATCCCAAACAGCTAGGGAACAGGCAATGACAGTCAAGAAGCGTACTTGGAAGACCAAGGACGGTAAGAACATGTACAGCTGGGGAATCGACGTGAAGTTCCGGCATCCCGATGGACGCGTCACACGCGTGCGTCGGGCTTCGCCGGTCAATACGAAGCGTGGTGCCCAGCGCTACGAGCATGAGGTCCGCGCGGCGCTGCTGGAGGGGACCTTTAGAAAGGAAGAAAACGTCAAGGAAGACGAGCGCCGGGTTCCGGTCCTGAGGGAGTTTGCCGAGCAGTTCATCAGCAGCTACGCGGTGGTGAACAACAAGCCAAGCTCCGTGCAGAGCAAGCGGACGATCCTTCGGCACCATCTCGTCCCGTTCTTCGGGCAGACGCGGCTGGATAGGATCGATGCGCGTCAGATCGAGCGCTACAAGGCGCTCAAACTAGAGACGCTCTCGCGCAAGACCATCAACAACCATCTCACGGTGCTCAGGAAGCTCTTGGTCGTGGCCTGCGAGTGGAATCTTCTCGATTCGATCCCGAACGTGAAGTGGGTGAAGGCTCCTAAGCCCGAGTTCCGCTTTCTCGACTTCAAGGAGACTGCTCAGCTACTCGCGGCGGCGACGTGCGAGCCGATGTGGCACACGATGATTCTCGTTGCGGTCAGGACAGGGCTTCGGCTTGGCGAGCTGCTGGCGCTGCGGTGGCGTGACGTAGATTTGAATGCCAGGCGCCTGGTCGTACGGCGTGCCGTGGCTGCCGGGGTCGTTGGGACGCCAAAAAGCGGTCGTCAGCGGGAACTCCCGTTGACCGAGTCGGTGGTGCTGGCCCTTCGGGCCTACCGTCACCAACGCGGCGAGTTGGTGTTTTGCCAGGTCGACGGCGCGATACTCACCAAGGGCATGTGCAAGTGGCCGCTGCGTCGGGCAAAGAAGCGCGCGGGTCTCGCGGAGCTGGGGTGGCATGACCTGCGCCACACCTTTGCCTCGCACCTGGTAATGCGCGGCGTTCCGCTCAAGGCGGTGCAGGAACTCATGGGTCACGCGACCATCGAGATGACCATGCGCTATGCCCACCTAGCTCCTCGGGTCCTGCGGGCGGCGGTCGACGTTCTCGACGCGCCCGAGGAGGGGCACAAGAGGGGCACACCGAGCGGGCCCGACAAAGAAAACGACAGCTAGGAGGCCCTAGCTGCCGTTTTGGGAGTGGAGGCGCTGGGAGTCGAACCCAGGTCCGGAAGCCCTAACTTGCGACTTCTACGTGCGTAGTCGATATATTTGGGTTTTAAGGTCAGCTCCCGCCCATCGACAGGCTGTTACTGACCCGATCCCCTTGATCTCGCGGGTCCGACCGGGGCATTCGGACCCACCAGCCCCCGTGATGACACGCCTGTCCCTACTGGAGCACCTCGGGCAGGAGCGTCGCCGTTACTTAAGCGGCGATGGCCATACGGCCGTAGTTGCTGTCGTTGGCAACTGTGTTTCTCATTCTGTTTTGACGTGGTTGAATGAGACCCACGGCACGCGATCTACAAGCTGAAAAAACCCCCGTCGAAACCGGTACACCCCCAGATGAGGAACTGCTGTGACGCAGAACTTCAGTATGGAGCCGCGTGCGGCGGTGCGCAAGCTCGCGCGGGAGCGCGCCGTTCGCGTCCTCTGGGTTGTGCCGAGTTCGCGTGGAGTTTTGGTAGATTTCCCCGCACATGGCCCCTTCACCCACGATCACGCGCAGGTTGTCGCGCCCCGGCGGTAGCGACCGCGGGCGGGGCGGGAAGAAGGCCTACGTGGTGGTGCTCGCGGGCGAGCGAATGGGCGAGAGCTTCACCTTAAACACGGTCGGGCGGACGACGATCGGACGCGGCGTCACCACCGATATCCGGATCAACGACGAGGGAATATCGCGGACCCACGCGGCCGTCCTGCATGAGGACGACGTGTATTACCTGACCGACGCGGGCTCGACGAACGGGACGTTCGCCAACGGCGATCGCGTGACGCGCTATCCGCTGCGCGAAGGCGACCGGATCCAGCTGGGCGCCTCGAGCGTGCTGCGCTTCACCTATCAGCTCGAGCGCAGCGACGAGCAGCAGCGCGTGCTCTACGAGACCGCGCTGCGGGACCCGCTGACGGGCCTGTTCAACCGCGGGTACCTGCGCAACCGCCTCGAGAGCGATGTCGCCGCGGCGCTGCGGCACGGGAAGTCGCTCTCGCTCATCGTCTTTGATCCCGACCAGCTCACGGCGCTCTCGGGGCAGCACGGCGAGCGCGCGGCGGGGCGCGTGCTCCAGGAGCTGGCGCGGCACGTTCGCGAGATCACGCGGTTTGATGACCTTTTGGCCAGGTGGAGCAGCGAGGGTTTCGCGCTCGTGTGCCGCGAGGTCGACTCGATGCGGGCGTCTCGCGCGGCGTCGCGAATCCGCGAGACGGTCGCGGCGCGGCGCTTCGGCGAGGACGATCACGTGATCACGGTCTCGCTGGGCGTCGCCGACCTCGGCATGCTGCGCGAGCCGACCGCGGAGGCGCTCGCGGAGGCCGCAGACACGGCGCTGTTTGTCGCCAAGCGCAACGGTCGCGACCGCGTCGAGATCTACGACCCCGAGAACGAGCCGACCCGCCATGTGTAGAAGTCGTTTAAGCAGCAGCCCGCGTGCCCAGGTCTTTCGTCCGCGCGGCGGGTGGTGGGGCGGTGCGCTGGTGTTGGCGTTGGCGCTGTCAGCCTGCCGCGCCGACGGCAACACGCCGCCGCTGTACACCGAGTCGTCTCCGCCGCAGCCGGACGCAGACACCGCCGCGCCAGCGGAGACCGAGCCCCCGCAGCCCGCCGACGGTCGCGCGCTGTGGTTCACGGGTGGTGACGGGCGCGCGGCGATCCTGGCGCGCGAGCGTAAAGACCACGAGAACGCGGCCCTGCTGCTCGATCGCCTGCTGGCGAGCGAGGGCTTGAGCGGGCGCGACCGGGCGGCGGCGCAGTGGCTGCGCGGGCTCGAGGATCTGCGGGAGAATAACTTTGAACAGGCGGCGGAGCGCTTCGCGGCGGCCCGCGGCGACGCCTCCATGGCGGTCGTCGAGGATCGTCTGCGCGTGCTCGAGGCCCAGGCGCGGCTGGACTCGGGGGAGCCCGCGCGCGCGCTCGAGCTGATCGACGGGCTCGCCGACGAGGGGGCGCTCGCGAGCACGCTGCTGATCGTGCGGGCGGACGCGCTGCAGCGCACGAACCAGGAGGACGAGGCGCTCACCCGCTACGCGGAGTTCCTGCGCCGGTTCCCGGCCGACGCGCGTCGCCACGAGGTCCGGGTCAAGCAGGCGCGGCTGCTGCTGCGCCACCGGCCCGATGACGCGGAGGCGCGCGAGCAGGCGATCGCGCACTTCGAGCGCCTGATGCTCGATGTCCCGCTCAGTGACTACGCGGCCGAGGCGGAGGAGCAGCTGAAGGCGCTGCGGGAGCAGCACCCGAAGGAGCGCACCGCGAAGCAGGCCGCCGCGGCCGAGCGCGAGGTCGCGCTGGCGACGATTCGCAGCGAGCTCAAGCGCGGGCGCTACGCGTCGACCATCCGCGATGTCGACCTGTTCCTCAAGCGTCGGCTGACCGCCGGTGAGAAGTGCGAGGCGCTCTACCTCAAGGCGAGCGCGGTGTTCAAGCAGCGCAAGCGGGCCAAGGCGCGACCGGTGTATGACCTCGCGGCCAGGCAGTGCAAGAAGGCTGGCGACGAGCACCGTACGACGCTGGTGAAGTCGCGCTACCAGTCGGGGCGTGGGCGCTACGCCGAGGGCGCGTACACCAAGGCCGCGAAGGCCTTTGAGTCGCTGGCGCGGGACTTCCCAGATCACAGCTACGCCGACGACGGCCTCGTGCTCGCCGGCGAGTCGTGGGCCGAGGCGGGGGATCACGGGCGCGAGCGCAAGTCCTACGAGCGCTCGATCACCGAGCACCCCGACGGCGACATGGCCCAGGAGGCGCGCCGCCGGCTGATCGTGCTGGCCTTCGTCGACAAGCGTCACGAGGATGTGCTGGCGCTGACGGACGACGCCGCGCGCCAGACGGCGACGGGGGTCGACCTGGCCAAGCAGCTGTACTTCCGCGGGCGCGCGTTGCAGCTGCTGGACCGCGCGCCCGAGGCTGAGGACGCGTGGGTCGCGGCGATCGAGGCGGCGCCCTTGAGCTACATCGGGGTGCAGGCCTTCTCGCGCCTGCGCGACGCCGGCGAGCAGTCCTTCGCGCGCGGGCTCGCGGCGCTCGAGGGGGCGGAGGCGGCTGCGGCCAAGGCCTCGCTCGAGCTGCCCGAAGGAGCGACCGCGACCCGGGCGCAGCTGCTGGCGAGCTTGGGCCTCGGCGGCGAGGCGGCGGAGGAACTCGACGCGGGCGGCGTCGGCGGCTGGCCGGCGGCGGCGGTGCTCGCCCAGGCCGGGCAGTGGCGCAGCTCGCAGAAGACGCTCGCGCGGGTCGGCTCGAGCTGGCGCGCCGAGCCGCCGAAGCCAAACCGCGAGCTGTGGACGCTCGCGCACCCCAAGGCCTTCGCGGAGCTTGTCGACGCCGGCGAGCGCGAGCAGGGCCTGCCGAAGTTCCTGACCTACGCGATCATGCAGACCGAGAGCCGCTTCGACCCCGGCGCGACCTCATGGGCCGGCGCGCGCGGCCTCGTGCAGCTGATGCCCGCGACCGCGAAGGCCACCGCGAGCAAGAAGGGCGTCGAGGACTTCGATCCGCTGCGCCTGTACGAGCCCGAGTACAACCTGTCTCTTGGGCAGTTTCATCTCGCGCAGCTCGTCAAGCGCTTCGGCGGAGACGACGCGGCCGTGCCGCTGGCGATCCCGAGCTACAACGCCGGGGCGGGCGCGGTCCAGCGCTGGCTCAAGGAGCGCGGGAACCTGGACTTCGATCTCTTCATCGAGACGATCCCCTACGACGAGACGCGCAAGTACACGCAGTCGGTGCTCGGGCGCTGGATGGCGTACCGCTGGGCCCACGGCGAGGGCGACAAGGCTGGGCGCAGCATCCCCTACGTCCCGCTCGCGCTGCCCGAGAAGTGAACGCCGGTTGACCGGCGAGGCGCTCAGGTCATGCGCGGCGAGGGCAGCTTCTTCGGATCCGGACCTGGCCCCGCAGCCATGCGCTCCTCTTGCATCTTGCGCTCCATGCTGCGGATCTTGGCGGTGAAGAACGCCTCGGCGCCGGCGTAGAGGCAGACGAAGGTCCAGACCGGCGAGAGGTGGGTGATCCACGCGAGGCTCCAGACCGCGAACACCAGCGAGGCGCGGCCGATGTCGCCGTTGAGCAGCTGGCCGGTGCCGGGCAAGAACAGGCTGAGCAGGCCGGCGGTCGCGGGGAGCCGCGGCTCCTCCTCTTCGAAGGGCGCGAGCGCGGTCTCTTCGTTGTCGAGCCGGGCGAGGAGGTTGTGCTCGCCGAGCTCGTGCGCGGAGGCGCGGAACTCGGCCTCGAGCTCGGCCTTCACGTCGAGCGGGACGCGGTAGCTGGTCACCGCGCCGGCGGCGGCCGTCAGCACGCCGGCTTGACGCATGCTGGTGAGCGCGGTCTCGGCGTCTTGCAGCGGGATGCTGAGCGCGCGCGAGACGGACTCAACGGTCAGGAAGTCGACGCGCGGGTCGGCGAGCAGCGCGAGGATCTGGTCATCGAGCCCGGTCGCCGCTGGATGCTCGGGGATCGCGAGCGCGGTCGGGGGCGCGGATTGATCCCAGCCGACGCTGCGCGACGCGGCGTAGGACGGAGTCGTGGGGACGAGCGCGGCGCTCGGCTCGCGCGCGGCTTCCGTCGGCTGCCCCTCACGGGCGTGACGACGAAGGTTGCGCAGGACTCGGCGTCCTTTGGTCGGTCTCAGGCGAGACATGAGCTACGATCCTAGACTACACGATTCGCCGCCGAACGCCCGCTGACGGCGTTTGTGCGCTCCAGGGTGATCTCGAACATTTGTTCAAGGATACGGTAGCACGCGGACGGCCTGGCGTTGACAGAGCGTGGCGGGACCGGACGCTGGACCGGAGCTCGGCGTGGGCGCGAAACGGCGCTCGCTCGCCGCTCGCGCCGCCCGCTCCGTCCTCCGCCTAGACGGGCACCGCGAAGTCGCGGAGGGCCTCGTTGAGGCTCGTTCGGCGGTTGGTGCTCGCTTTTCGCTTGCCGATGATCAACGCGCAGGCGACCTCAAAGTCGCCGGCGGGGAAGGATTTCCGGCGCGTGCCCGGGATCACGACGGAGCGCGCGGGCACCCGGCCCTTGTGGGTCACCGGCTCGCTCCCGGTGACATCGATGATCGGCGTCGAGGCCGTGAGCGTGACGTTGGCGCCGAGGACGACCTCGGGCTCGAGGTGCAGGCCCTCGACGACGATCGCGCGGGAGCCGAGGAAGCAGCCGTCCTCCACGATCACGGGCGCGGCGTTGGGCGGCTCGAGCACGCCGCCGATGCCGACGCCGCCGGAGAGGTGCACGTGACGGCCGATCTGCGCACAGCTGCCCACGGTCGCCCAGGTGTCCACCATCGTCCCACCGCCGACGCGCGCGCCGATGTTGACGTAGCTCGGCATGAGCACGGCGCCCGACTCGAGGAAGCTGCCGTAGCGCGCGGCCGCGGGGGGGACGACGCGCACGCCGGCCGCGGCGAAGTCCCGCTTGAGCGGGATCTTGTCGTGGTACTCGAACGGGCCGAGGGTGTCGGTGCGCATCTCTTGGATGCCGAAGAACATCAGGATGGCTTGCTTGATCCAGGCGTGGACGATCCAGGGTCCGCCGTCCGGGTTCGGCTCGGCGACTCGGAGCGCGCCGCGGTCGAGCTGGGCGATCGTCTCGCGGACGGCGTCTGCGTAGGGCGCCTGCTCGAGCAACGCGCGCTCCTCGAAAGCGCGTTCGATGCTGGGCTGAAGCTCGGATGCGATGCTCATGGTGCCCGGCATCGCACGCCGGGGTCCGCGGGCGCAAGTGTGCGCGCGCGCGTGTCTTCGCACATGCGGCGGGCCTCTCGCCGGTATACTGGCCTTCGCTCGTCTGTGACGGGCGCGGAGGTTGCCGATGTCGAGCCGGTGGAAGCGAACGAGTCGAGCTGTGGGCGTCGTGATCGCTGCGGGCGCGCTGCTCTTGGTGGGCGCGCTGGGGCAGGCGCGCGCGGAGCCAGCGTCAGCGCCTGCGGCCGAGGCGTCGCCGTCCTCGGAGACCTCGCCGGCCGCCTCGGATCTCGCCACGATCACTTCGAAGTACTCGGAGGGGGAGACGAAGAAGATGCTCAAGCGTCCGCGTCACCGCGAGGCCGGCGCGCCGCCGCCCCGGCTGATGCGCGAGAGCTGCTTTTCGAACCCCGAGAAGTGCAAGTGCACGGCGAAGGAGCAGGCGAAGCTCGACATCTGTCAGCCGGTGATCGGCTACTTCTGCCCGGAGAGCACGCTCAACCTGATGGCGTCGATGTGCGTCTCGCTGTTCGGCGGCGTCACGGCGTGCCGCTGCGCGACCCAGGGCGAGCTGCAGACGCACGTCGACTCCGAGGCCAAGAAGAGCAGCAAGAAGAAAAAGAAGAAGTCGAGCAAGAAGAAGTGAGCGACACGTTGAGATGTCCGTAGGGACGTCTCGACCGCGCGCGCGCGGCTACCAGTCGAGCACGCGCGCGAAGATCAGCGGCGCGACGATCGTCGCGTCGGACTCGATCACGAACTTGGGCGTCTCGACGGCGAGCTTGCCCCAGGTGATCTTCTCGTTGGGGACGGCGCCGGAGTATGAGCCGTAGCTCGTGGTCGAGTCGCTGATCTGGCAGAAGTAGGCCCACAGCGGCACGTCGTCGCGCTTGAGGTCCTGCTCGAGCATGGGGACGACGCAGATCGGGAAGTCGCCGGCGATGCCGCCGCCGATCTGGAAGAAGCCGAGCGGGGTCTGGGGGGCGGTCTGCATGTACCAGCGCGCCAGCTCGATCATGGTCTCGACGCCCGAGCGGATCGTGTGCACGTTCTTGATCTCGCCGGTGATGCACATGCCGGCGTACATGTTGCCGAGCGTGGAGTCCTCCCAGCCGGGCACGAAGATCGGGAGGTTCTTCTCGGCCGCCGCGATCATCCACGAGTCTTTGGGGTCGATCTGGTAGTGCGGCTCGAGGTCGCCGGCCCGCAGCGCGCGGTACAAAAACTCGTGCGGGAAGGCGCGCTCGCCGGCGCGGTCGGCCGCCATCCAGTGCCGCTCCATGACTTTCTCGAGCCGCCGCATGGCCTCCATCTCGGGGATGCAGGTGTCGGTGACGCGGTTGAGGTGGCGGTCGAGCAGCGCCTGCTCGTCCTCGGGTCGCAGGTCGCGGTAGTGCGGGACGAGCTCGTAGTGGTCGTGAGCGACGAGATTAAACAGGTCCTCCTCGAGGTTGGCGCCGGTGCAGGAGATCCCGTGCACCTTGTCCTGGCGGATCATCTCGGCGAGCGAGAGCCCGAGCTCGGCGGTGCTCATGGCGCCGGCGAGGGTCATGAACATCTTCCCGCCGCCCTCGAGGTGGGCGCGGTAGGCGTCGGCCGCGCCCGTGAGCGCGGCGGCGTTGAAGTGCCGGAAGTGTCGCTGGATGAATTCCGAGACAGGTCGCTTGGGTGCTGGCGTGCTGGACATCGATCGGCTCTAGTCTAGTCGCGGGTGAGCTTCTTGTAGCGGATGCGGCGGGGCTGCAGCGCGTCCTCGCCGGAGCGGCGGCGCCGGTCCGCCTCGTAGTCTTGATAGTTCCCCTCGAACCACGTGACCTCGGAGTAACCTTCGAAGGCGAGGATGTGGGTGGCGATGCGGTCGAGGAACCAGCGGTCGTGGCTGATGATCACGGCGCAGCCGGGGAAGCTGAGCAGCGCGTCCTCGAGGTGGCGCAGGGTGTCGACGTCGAGGTCGTTGGTCGGCTCGTCGAGCAGCAGCAGGTTGCCGCCGCGGCGCAGCAGGCGGGCGAGGTGGACGCGGTTGCGCTCGCCGCCCGAGAGCTTGCCGACGAGCTTCTGCTGGTCGCTGCCGTTGAAGTTGAAGCGGCCGACGTAGGCGCGCGAGTTGATCTCGCGGCCGTCGACCGTCAGGGTCTCTTGACCGCCGGAGATCGACTGCCAGACGGTGTCGTCGGGGTCGAGCGCGTCGCGGCTCTGGTCGACGTAGGCGATGTCGACGGTGTCGCCGATGGTCAGCGCGCCGCGGTCGGGCCGCTCTTGGCCCGTGATCATGCGGAACAGCGTGGTCTTGCCGGCGCCGTTGGGGCCGATGATGCCGACGATGCCGCCGCGCGGGAGCGTGAAGTTGAGGTCCTGGTAGAGCAGCCGGTCGCCGAAGCCCTTGGCGACGCCCTTGGCCTCGACCACGACCTTGCCGAGGCGCTTGGTGAAGGGGATGCGGATCGAGGTCGTGTCGACGCGGCGGTCGCTCGCCTCGCTGAGGAGCTTGTCGTAGGCCTTGATGCGCGCCTTGTTCTTGGCCTGGCGCGCGCGCGGCGACATGTTGACCCACTCGAGCTCGCGCTTGAGCGTGCGCTGACGGTTGGACTCCTGCTTCTCCTCCTGGGCGAGGCGCTTCTGCTTCTGGTCGAGCCAGGACGAGTAGTTGCCCTTCCAGGGGATCCCGGCGCCGCGGTCGAGCTCTAAGATCCAGCCGGCGACGTTGTCGAGGAAGTAGCGGTCGTGGGTGATCGCGACGATGGTGCCGGGGTACTCCTGAAGATGGCGCTCGAGCCAGGCGACGCTCTCGGCGTCGAGGTGGTTGGTGGGCTCGTCGAGCAGCAGCATGTCGGGGCGCTGCAGGAGCAGCCGGCACAGCGCGACGCGCCGGCGCTCGCCGCCGCTGAGGGTCGTCACGTCGGCGTCGCCCGGGGGCGTGCGCAGGGCGTCCATCGCGATCTCGACGGTGCGGTCGAGCTCCCAGCCGTTGCCGGCGTCGATCTTGTCCTGCAGGTCAGCTTGCTCGGCGAGCAGGCGGTTCATCTCCTCGTCGCTGGAGATGTCGCCGAAGGCCATGCTGACCTCTTCGAAGCGCTGAAGGATCGCCTTCATCCCGGCGACGCCCTGCTCGACGTTGCCCTTGACGTCGAGCGTGGGGTCGAGCTGCGGCTCCTGGGGGAGGTAGCCGACGGTCGCGGTCTCGGCCGCCCAGGCCTCGCCGATGAACTCTTTGTCGACGCCGGCCATGATCCGCAGCAGCGTCGACTTGCCGGCGCCGTTGAGCCCGAGCACGCCGATCTTGGCGCCGGGGAAGAACTGCAGGTTGATGCCCTTGAGGACCTCTTTGCCGCCGGGGTAGGCCTTGCGGAGGTCTCGCATGGTGTAGATGTATTGATAGGAGGCCATGGTCGTGTGCGTCCGTGCGTCGTGACGCCGAGGCCGTCGCGCCCGCGCGCGCCCTCGGCGGGTCGGAGGATATCAGCCGAGAGGCGATAGCGTCGCCCGGCCGCGGTGTGCAAGTTGTGCTAGTGGTTCCCCGCGCGCGGCTCGCTCACGCCGAGGCGATCACTCGCACGTGGCGAGGAGGCGGCGCGCTGGATATTGTGCGGCGGCGGTGACCTGCCGCCGCGTCACTGATTCACCGCTGAGGGCTCCGCGCGCATGTCAACCGTTACGCCGATCAACCGCTCCCACGACCCCGCGCCCGACGGCGCCGACGCGGACCGCAAGCTCGATGACAGCGTGAAGGAGCGAGCGCGCCGCGCGATCGAGCACTCGCTGCAGCGCTACGGGATCGATCGCTGGGGGCGACGCTTCCTGACGGCCTCGCGCGAGGGACATTTGCTGTTTAAGGCGCCGGGGTACCCGAAGATCGATCTTCAGCAGCTGGCGGAGATGCTCGGCGCGCGCGGCGTCAACACGCCCATCGTGGTCCGCTTCCCGTCGATGATCGAGGAGCAGATCATGCGCCTGCGCCGGGCCTTCGACGCGGCGTGTGAGGAGAACGGCTTCACGGGCGGGCACATCGGGCTGTACCCGCTCAAGGTCAACCAGCGGCGCTCGGTCGTCGATACGGTCGTCAAGGCGCGGGAGGCGAACAAGTACGGGCTCGAGGCGGGCAGCAAGCCCGAGCTGCTGATCGCCATGGCGCAGCCGGTCGCGCCCGACAGCCCGCTGGTGTGCAACGGCTTCAAAGACCGCGAGTTCATCCGCATGGCGTTTCACGCCGCCGAGCTGGGGCACCGGGTGATCCTGGTGATGGAGAGCACCCGCGAGATCCGCCGCTACCTCGATGTCTACGCCGAGAATGACTGGCGCGCGTTCCCCGAGGTGGGCGTGCGGGCCAAGCTCTACAGCCGCGGCAGCGGGCGCTGGTCGAGCTCGGGCGGCGAGTCGTCGAAGTTCGGGCTGATGACCGATGAGCTGCTCGCGGTGGTGCGCGAGCTCGAGGACGCCAACCTCGGCGGGATGCTCTCGCTGCTGCATTTTCACATCGGCTCGCAGATCACCCAGATCAAGCGCATCAAGAAGGCGGTGCGCGAGGCGGCGCGCGTGTACGCGGCCCTGCAGCACTACTGCCCGTCGCTGCGCCTGCTCGACCTGGGCGGCGGGATCGGGGTCGACTACGACGGCAGCCGGACCTCGTACCCGTCGTCGGCGAACTACACGCTCGAGGAGTACGCGTCGCAGGTCGTGTTCGAGGTCAGCGAGGTGTGCGACGAGACCGGCGCGAGTCAGCCGACGATCTTGACCGAGAGCGGGCGCGTCATCGTCGCCCATCACGCGGTCACGATCGCGGAGCTGCGCGAGGTTCAGGGGCAGCTGCTGCCGATCCCCGAGCCCGATGAGGGCGAGCACCGGCTGGTCACGGAGCTGCGCTACACGCTCGAGCACATCTCGCGCAAGAACGTGGAGGAGTACTTCCACGACGCGATCGATTACCGCGATGAGTGCCTGCAGCTGTTCTCGATCGGTCACCTCTCGATCGAGGATCGCGCGAGCGCGGAGGGGCTGTTTCACCGGATCCGCAACCGCGTCCAGCAGATCACGGACGGCATGAAGCGGCCGCCGGAGGAGATCACGGATTACCTGGGGCTGGCGCAGCGCAAGTACCTGGCGAACTTCTCGATCTTTCAGTCGCTGCCGGATGTCTGGAGCATCTCGCAGGTGTTCCCGGCGGCGCCGCTGTCACGCCACACGGAGCGCCCGACGGTGACGGCGTCGCTGGTCGATATCACGTGCGACTCGGACGGCTGCGTGCGGACCTTCGCGCACCCCGACGAGAACCTGCCGGTGCTGCCGCTGCACGAGCGACGCGGACGCGGCGATCGCTACTTCCTGGGCTTCTTCATGACGGGGGCGTACCAGGACAGCCTGGCGAATATGCACAACCTGTTCGGTGATTGTCACGAGGTGGTGCTGCGACACCCGGACGACGACATCGTGCTGCCGGGCAGCGATCGCTTCGAGCTGACGAGCAAGCTGCACTTCGAAGTCCAGATCGGCGCGACGTGTGAAGATGTCCTGGCGGCCATGGACTTCGATGTCGACAGCATGATCAAGTCGCTGCGCGACCGACACCTGGGGCGGAAGACGACGCTGGGGCAGGCGTGGGCGATGGGGATCTTGCAGTCGTATCCGTACCTGACGAACGCTTGATCTCTCTTCACGGAAAACATGTCGTTTTCGACATGTTTAAAGATCGCGTGTCTCGCTGAGAGGGCGCGGAGAGCGGGATCAGGTGTGGGCGATGGCCTCGATCTCGACCTTGAAGTTGAAGGGGAGGCGGCGGACCTCGACGCAGGTGCGGGCGGGGGCCTTGCCGGCGCTCTCGGGGAAGAACTCGCGGTAGACGCGGTTGAAGGCCGCGTATTGGTTCATGTCGGTGAGGTAGGCGGTGATCTTGACGACCTTGAAGAGGCTCGAGCCGGCGGCGGCGAGGGTGCGCTCGAGGTTTTTCAAGGCGTCTCGCGTCTCGTCGGCGAGCGAGCCGTGGGAGAGTTTAAGCGTCTCGACGTCCACGGCGGCGTGGCCGGAGGTGTAGATCATGCCGTTGTGATCGCGGTACCAGGAGAACACCGGCCCGTCGGCGAGTCCGCTGGAGTCGGTGGACGGGCGAGGGGTCGAGTTGGTCATGGGGAGAATTTATACCGGCGCGCGCTGGCGGTGAAACTTACTGCTTGAAGCGGCTGAGGTCGCGGTAGCGCTCGCGCAGAAGGGTCTGGCGGGAGACCAGCGGGATCGCGCGGCCGCGGATGAAGACGCGCTCGGCTCGGCTCGAGAGCTCGAGGGGGTCGCCGCTCCAGACGACGATGTTGGCGACCTTTCCGGTGGCGACGGAGCCGTACTCGCGGTCCATGCCGTAGACGCGGGCGACGTTGAGGGTGGCGGCCGTGAGCGCGCGCTCCCGGGGGAGCCCGTAGGCTGCGGCGATGCCGGCCTCTTGGCGGATGTTGCGGACGTTGTGGGCGCCGCCGGCGGTGATCGCGACGGTCACGCCGGCGTCGTTGAGCATGGCGGCGGCGTCGAGCCGGGCGCCGAGCTTGTCGAGCGAGCCGGGGAGGTTCTCGGTGGGGTGGAGGACGACGGGGACGCGGGCGCGCGCGAGCGCGTCGGCTGCTTTCCAGGCCTCGGTGCCGCCGATGATCGCGATCTTGATGTTGTAGCGCTGGGCCAATTCGAGCGCGGCGCGGATGTCCGAGGCGCGGTGGGCGGTGATGGTGAGGGGGGCCTGGCCGCGCAGGACGGGCGCGAGCGCCTCGAGGTCGAGGTGGTGGGCGGCGAGCTGCCGCGAGTCGCCGCGCTCGTAGGCGGGCTTGCGCGTCTGGTAGAGGCGGGCGTCGCTGAGGGTCTCGGAGAGCTTGCTGAGGGCGGCGGAGCGCGAGCCGCCGTAGACGCGGCCGAGGTTGGCGTCGACGGCGATCCGGGCTTTGTGGACGAGGGCGGCGTCGGCGAACAGGAGGTCGATCCAGGCGACTTGCCCGGAGATCAGGCCGCCGTTGGGGGCGACGGCGGCGGAGGTGACGCCCTCGATGGCCTGGATCTGGATCAGGCTGGAGTCTTCGTGGATCGCGAGGGCGGCGTCGTGGGCGGCGCGGATGAGGTCGAGGGTCGGGTCGCCGCTCGTCCGGCTGTCGTCGCGGGTGCTCTGTTCAAGGCCGATCTCGACGAGGCCGAGGTTGGTGTCGGCGGCGATGAAGCCGGGGGTGAGCTGCTTGCCGGTGACGTCGATGACCTTGGCGCCCTGGAGCGAGGCCCGGGAGCCTCCGCTGGAGATCGTGCCGAAGGTGCCGTTGAGCTCGACGATGCTGTCGCGGATGACCGTGCCGTCGCCGGTGTGTAGGTCGCCGCCGACGAGGAAGATTCGTTCGGCGGTGCCCTTGTAGACGGCGGCGCCGCCGGTGCTGCGGGGGGCGGTGGGAGTGGTCGGTCGGACGGCGCGCGGGCGGGCGCGTGGACGCGGCCGACGACGTGTCGCGGGTGTTGTCGCGGGTTTTGTCGCGGGCGTTGTCGCGGGTGTTGTCGCGGGTGTTGTCGCGGGTTTTGTCGCGGGTTTTGTGACCGGCTTCGCGGTCGCGGGGGGCGAGGTCGTCGCGGGGGGCCGGGTGGTGGTCGGCGCGGGCGCGGCGTCGACGGTGACCGGCGAGAGCGTGAGACCGAGGCCGAGGAGGAGGCCGAGGGTCGCCGCCGGGCGAGCGAGGCTCAGCGTGGGGTTGGGTCGATGGACGAGGATCATCACGGGCGACCTCCCGCGGCGCGGGGTTGGCGAGGCGTGGCGGACGGGGACGAGGAGGCGGGGGCGCGACCGGTCCCCGCCGTGGGCGTCGGGATCGTCGGGACGGTGGCGTGTTCGATGTCGCCGGGTCGGAAGCCGAGCTCGAAGTCGGTGCGCGGCTGGTGGTCAGGGTCATCGCGGTCGTAGACGATGTCGCCGCCGAGGTAGACGCGCTCGGCGACGGTGTAGACGCTGAAGGGGTCGCCGCTCCAGATCACGACGTCGGCGAGCTTGCCCGGCTCGAGCGAGCCGGTCTGGCTGTCGACGCCGAGCGCCCAGGCGGGGTTGATGGTGATCCAGCGCAGGGCTTCGTCGTCGCTGATCTGGAAGCCGGCGTGGCGCCCGGCGAACATGGCCTTCGCGGCCTCTTGATTGAGGCGCTGGATGCCGACGGCGCTGTCGGAGTGGATGATCGCGCGCGCGCCGGCGCTCGAGACCATGGCCGCGTTCTCGCGGATGCCGTCGAAGGCCTCGGCCTTAAAGCCCCACCAGTCCGCCCAGATCGAGACGGCGGTGTCGTGGGCGTGGAGGCGGTCGGCGATCTTGTAGGCCTCGACCGCGTGGTGAAAGCTGCGGATGTGGAAGCCGAACTCTTTGGCGAGCTCGAGCATCAGCGACATCTCGTCGGCGCGGTAGCAGTGCATGTGCACGAGGATGTCGCCGTCGAGCACGGACGCGAGGGTCTCTAGGCCGAAGTCGCGGCTCGGCGGGTTCGGCCGGTCTTTGTGCTTGAGGTCGCCGCCGGCCTGCGAGCGCTTGTCCCACTCGCCCTGGGCGGCGTCGTACTTCTCCCAGCTGCGCTGGTACTCGATCGCTTTTTGAAACGCGTCGCGGTAGCCGGCGACGTTGCCCATGCGGGTCTGCGGCCCGCCTTTTTGCCCGTAGACGCGCTTGGGGTTCTCGCCGCAGGCCATCTTGAATCCGCTGGGGGCGCCGGGGAAGCGGGCGTCCTCGGCGCTGCGGGCGTCGGGGATGAGGCGCACGGTGAGCGAGCGACCGCCGAACAGGTTGGCGGAGCCGGGGAGGATCTGGGCGGTCGTGATGCCGCCGGCGCGGGCGCGCTCGAAGTTGGGATCCTGGGGCCAGTAGCCGTCGGCCGCGCGCGCGTAGGCGGTGTTGGGGCCGACCGCCTCGTTGCCGTCGGCGTGGGCCGAGAAGCCGGGGGAGGCGTAGACGCCCATGTGGGAGTGGGTGTCGATGATGCCGGGGGTGATCGTCTTGCCGCTGACGTCGACGCGCTGGGTGCCGGCGGGGACATCTTCGAGGGTGGCGCCCACGGCGAGGATCTTGGAGCCCTGGATGAGGAGCTCGCCGCGCGGGTAGATCACGCCGGTGGCGGTCATGATCCGCGCGCCGTGCAGCAGGACCGGCGGCGAGCTTTGTTCTGGCTGCTGCGTCTGCGTCGATGGGTCGCGGGGCGCGGCGCTCGACGCATCGTCGGGTCGCTTCACGGCGTCGCGCCGGCTGTTGGCGCAGCCGGGTCCGCTCGTCAGGAGGAGGGCGAGCGCGGCGAGGCTCACCAGTCCTCCGCCGCGCGGCGCGACGGCAGAGAGCGGCCGACGTCGCCTGGTCCGGGGCTTGGGGTCCATGCAGCGACGCTACGCCGGTGATGACGGTGCTCGCAAGTCCGCGGGCGAACGTGAATTATCGAGGTGGAGACGGGCGCTCGTTCGATTTCGAGAATCGACGCGTCTCAGTGATTCGCGATCGCGCGCCGCGGAAAGGCGTCAGCGCGCCGGGCGCGGGGTCGGCGGATGCACGCCGCGGTGGTTTGATGCATCATCCCCGATGTGCATCCCGCCCTGCGCCCCTTACCCCAGCGCTGGCTGTACGCGTTGAAGCTCGCGAGCTGGCCGAAACTGCTTGTCCCGGCCCTGCTCGGCCAGGTGCTCGGCGCGGTCGCGGTCGACGGGATCAGCTGGGGTGGGCTCGCGCTGGGGCTCGGCTTCACGCTCTGTCAGCTGGTCTACATCGTCTTGCTGAACGACTGGGGCGATGTCGAGGTCGACACGCTCAAGCGGCGGATGTTCCCGACCGGGGGCTCCCCGAAGACGATCCCCGACGGGGTCCTGCACGCCCAGAGCCTGTGGATGGCGGGGGTCGGCGCCGCGGTGATGGCGATCGCGATCGGGCTGTGTGGTGAACTCGCGCTGGGTCGCTCCGGCTTGATGCTGGGGGCCGTGGTCTGCGTGACGCTGTTTTGGTCCTACTCGTTCCCGCCGCTTCGGATGAACTACCGCGGCGGCGGCGAGTTCCTCGAGATGACGGGGGTGGGCCTGGCGATCCCGTGGTTCAACGCCTACGCGCAGAGCGGGGACGTGGCGCCAGAGCCGCTGCTCGCGGTGCTGCCGGGCCTGTGGATGTTGGCGCTCGCGGGCGCGATCGCCAGCGGCCTCTCGGATGAGCAGAGCGATCGTCGCGGCGGCAAGGTCACCTACGTGACGGAGTACGGCAACCAGGCCGCGCGCGCGGCGGTCGAGAACTTGGTGATCGCGGCGGCGCTCTTGTGGTCGTTCGCGTCCCGGCTCGCGCCGGATCTGCTGCCGCCGATCATCGCCACGCCGGCGGTCGTGGTGATGCTGCTGTGCTGGCGCGAGCTGGTGGCCCACAGCGTGCGGTCCGGGACCAATCAGTTCGCGGCGATCGCCCGCTACAAGCAGTGGCTGCGCTCGGCGTGCTGGGGCGGCATGCTGACGATGGCGGCCGGCTTCGTCCTGCTCGAGCTGGTCGCGCGCCTCGATCTGCAGGCGGTGTACGCCGCGGTGTTCGGCTTCGTGTTCGGGTTTGGATGTGTCCCGTGAGCGCGGCCTCGATGACGAGCGCCGCGCGTGGCTGGGACGCGCTGACGGAGGCCGATCAGCGGATCGATCGTCACGACCCGGCGCGGCGGACCCTCAACCCCGACGCCTCGCGGGCCCGCAGCCTGCAGGAGGTGCACGCGCGCGCGCTGCAGGCGGCAGGTTGTGAGGCCCACGGTGAGCTCGGCCTCGCGCTGGCCGAGGGGCTGTCGGCGCTGGCCCACGCGCAGCTCGACAACTTCCCCGAGAACTTGTTTTGGGACTTTGACTACCTCGCCGCGGCGGTGGTCCGCGAGGCGACGCGCGTCGCGGAGACGGCAACGGAAACGGCGGCGGCGGAGCTCGTCCGCGCGCGCTTTTTAAAAATTGTCCGGCTGCACGAGCTCTACGGGCGGCAGACGCCGATCCGGTTTCGCTACGTGCACGACTTCACCTACGGCTACGACTGGGCCAAGTGGGTCGGTCGGGGCGGGCCCGCGCGGGCCCGCGTCGGGCCGTTTGAGGCGCCGTTTCTCGAGCACATGGAGCGTCGCGGCGGCGAGCTGCTCGAGCTGATCGCCGCCGATGACGAGACCTATCCCGCGCTGAAGGATCGACGCCCGCGCAACCCCTTTGGGTTCTCGCGCGAGCCTGGCCCCGAGGCCTTGTTACACGGCGAGCTCGCGCGCCGTGGGCAGCTGCCGATCGCGGCCTGGCGCGTCGACGCGGAGCCCGACCCCGCGCCGGACTACACCGCGATCCGAGCCGACCGCGCGCTCGCGCTCGGGCTCGCGATCACGTGAGCAACACACAGCAGGCTCGTCAGGCGCCGCGCAGCTCGGCGATCCGGTCCTCGATCTCCTTGACCTTGGCGCGTGCTGCCTCGTAGTTCTGCTCGACGGTCGCGCGGCGGCTCTCGACGTTCTCGCGCTGGCTGGGGTCCTCGGCCTCGGAGGAGATCCGGTTGAGGCGGTCGACGAACACCTTGCGGCCGGCGAGCATGCGGTTGGCGACCTCGAGCTTGCGCTCCCAGTAGGTGATCTCCTCGGTCTTGCTCTTGAACTCGGGGATCTCTTCTTTGGGGGGCGGGGGCGCCATGCCCGAGACCATCGGGCCGATCTTCGGGTTGATCTTGGAGCCCGCCGAGCGGACGCCGGGCCGGTCCATCTCGCGGGCCTCGACCTGCGCGGTGCGGCGGCTGGCCTTGGGCTTGGAGCCCTGGTTCGCGGACTGCTGCTGGCCGTTAACGCCGCCGCTGGGGCCCTGATAGACGGCTTCCTCGCCGCTGGGCCAGAAGATGATGAGGGCGAAGATCACGATGATGGCACCGCCGGCGAGGAGCGCGGGCAGCGGGCTGCCCTCTTCCTCTGGAGGCTGGTGCGAAGAAACGGACGTCATGATTGGTAGGTTATAGCATTCCGAGAATTGAGCGAAACGTCGCAAAAATCCCGCGGTCCCTCGGTGGAGCCGGCGGAGCCGAGCGCGGCGGGGCCTGGGGACGACGAAGCGACGATTCAGGTCTCGTTGGTCGTCGATGACGCGCGGGACGGCTTTCGCCTCGATCGCTTCCTCTCCAGCCGCATCGCGCGCCTGTCCCGGACCCGCGTGCAGACGATCGTGCGCTCAGGACAGGTCGCCCGCGAGGGGGTGGTGCTGCGGCGCGTGGCGACCCGGGTGTTCGCCGGGGAGCGCTTGGTGCTCACGCGGCCCGCGCCGGTCGAGCCGCCGGTGGTGATGGACTACCGCGTGATCCATGAGGACGCGGACCTGCTCGTGCTCGACAAGCCCGCCGGCCTGCCGGTGCACCCCTCGGCCCGCTATCACCGGCACACGCTGACCTACTTGCTGCGGACGCGGCTGGGCGAAGGGCACGGCTGGGAGCTCGCGCATCGGCTCGACCGCGAGACCTCGGGCGTGCTCCTGCTCGGGCGGCGAGGCGGCAGCGCGCGGGCGCTGAAGCGGGCGTTTCGCGAGCGCAGCGTGACGAAGCGCTACTGGGCGCTGGTCCACGGTCGGCTCGAGCGCGCGCGCGTCATCGATATGCCCCTGGGGCCAGCCATCGACTCGGCCGTGCGGATCAAGATGGGGCCGCGCCCGCTGGCGCAGGGCGGCGCCGAGGCGATCACCGAGCTGCGGCCGCTGAGCTTCGCGTGGTTTCGCGGGGAGCCGATCACGCTGGTGGCGGTCGCGCCGAGGACGGGGCGGCAGCACCAGATCCGCGCGCACCTGGCCGCGATCGGGCACGGCGTCGTGGGCGATAAGCTCTACGGGCTGGACGAGCGACGCTTCCTCGAGGTCGTCGAGGACGGGCGCCCGGTGGGTGAGCTGGAGGAGGAGCTGGGGCTGGGTCGCCACGCGCTGCACGCCCGCGCGATCGAGCTGACGCATCCTGGCTCTGGCTCCGGCTCCGGCTCCGGCTCCGACTCTGGCGCGCGCGTGCGCTACGAGGCGAGCTGGCCGGAGGAGCTGGCGGCGCTGTGCCCGGCGCCGTGAGGCCGCGGCTATTTTCGCGGCTATTTTCGCGGCTATTTTCGCGGCTATTTTCGCGGCTATTTTCGCGGCTATTTTCGCGGTTTCACGGTCACGTCGCCGGTGATCACGGTCAGCTCGACGGTCTCGCCGTCGACGATGTTGACGCGCACCTGGGCGCGGTCGCAGCCGTCGGCGAGGTGAACGCTGCGGTCGGGGAGCTCGATGGTGTGCACGCCCGGGGGGGCACGGTGGAGGCCGAAGCGGGCCTTGCCGTCGCTCCAGGTCATGACGCGCGGGCGCCCCTTGAGCTCCGCGTCGGGCGGGAGCTCGAAGACCTCGTAGTGCTTAAATTGTTCGAGGTAGCGGATGTAGTAGAAGCCGGCGATCATCGAGCCGAGCAGCGCGACGGCGATGGCGATGCTCAGCCGCCGGCGCTGACGGACGCCGCTGCGGTAGCCGCCGAGTCGACCGAGGTGGTGCTCGCCAAACGGCGGCTCGACGAGCAATTCATTGTCGCGCTCGCGCTCCGGGATGGCGTCGGCGGGCTCCGAGGACGGCTCATCGCCCGCGACGGGAGCTTCCGCAAGATCTTCCGCAAGATCTTCCGCGGGATCTTCCGCGGCCGCGCGCTCGGGGCTGCCGAAGAAGTCCGCGACCCAGGGCGGATCGTCGAGCTTGCTGTCGCGCGCCTGCTTCGCGTCTTGTCGGGGTTGCTCGGGCACGGCGTCGCCTGGGATTGTGCCCGATTCCAGCGGCTCGCGCCCGCCGGGCTCAGGCCCGAGGACTTGTTGAAAAACTTCCCGAGAGGTCAGGCCGCAGCTGGGCCCAGACGACGCCGGCGACGCGCCCGAGCTTGCCGCGCGCGAGGTCCACGGCGCTGTAGACCTGGCGGAGCCGGTCGCCGACCGGGAAGTGGCTGGCGTGCCGCGGGATCAGGCTCGACTGCACCGCGTGCCGAGCCGCCCGCAGGTACTCGCTCAAGAACACGCTCGGGCGCGCCTCGGCGCAGGACAGAAGCGCCATCGAGCGGGCGCGGGCGGTGGGGCTGGCGGTCCAGTACTCGAACAGCGCGCGCTGGATCGTCCGCGCGCCTTCGTCCTCGCCGCGGAAGGCCTCGTAGATCGCGTCGGCGAGGGCCTGGCGGGTGGGGACGTAGCGGTCGTGGGCGGTCCGGTAGCGCGCGAGGCTGCGGTCGTCGAGCCAGGGCTCGTCGGGCCGCAGGCGCTCGCGGCCGCGCGCGCTGCGTCGCGCGGCCTGCTCGCCGAGCGCCTCGGCGTCGCGCAGGCCCATGGTCATGCCGCTCGCGGTGATCGGGTGCGAGCAGCCCGCCGCGTCGCCGATCAGCGCGAGCCCGGGGAGGGTGGCGCCCGGCGCCGGCAGGTTGACCGTCGGCGCCATCGCGAGGGGCTTGCCCGAGGCGACGACCGCGGCGATCGCCTGGGCGGTCTCGCTGGCGAGCGGCGTCGGCAGGAACGGGACGAAGGCGTCGAGCAGGTAGTCGGCGAGCTTGTGGCCGCGGGCCGGGAGCACGCGCGGCAGATCCAGGGTCATGCGGTAGCGCAGCGAGCCGTCGGCCTCCCGGTGGATCGGGTACACGAGGACCGGGCCGCGGGCGCCGAGGATGACGTTGCCGTGGGTCTTGGAGGGGACGCTCGCCCGCGGGAGCGTGAGGCCTGCGGTGAAGCCGATGGTCTCGCGCTCGCCGGCGATCCCGGCGAGCTTGCGGGTCGCGCTGGCCTTGCCGTCGGCGCCGATGACGACATCGGCGGTGATCTCCATGGGCTCGCCGCCGGGGCGGCGCTCGAGCAGCGCGCCGCAGACCCGGCCGTCGCGTCCGCGCGTGAGCTGCTTGAGCACCACGCCCTCGCGGAGCTCGACCTGGGGGCAGGTCGCGCGGACGTGCGCGCGCATGACCTCGACGAGCGTCCGGTGGTGGACCGCGAGGCCGCGCTTGCGCCGGTAGGAGGTCTCGCGGTAGGGCAGCTCGACGCAGCGCCCGTCGGCGCGCTCGAGCACGGTGAAGCCGTCGACCTCGACCGCGCCGGCGCGCAGCAGCGGGCCGATGAAGCCGAGGTCGTCGAGCACCTGGGCGCCGCGCGGGTGGATGAATTCGCCGGCGAAGCGGGGCGAGGCGCCGCGGTGGCGATCGATCAGCAGGACGCGTCGCGCCCGCTCGGGATCGGCGAGGGCGAGCGCGCGGGCAGCCGCGCAGCCGGACATGCCGGCGCCGACGATGAGCACGTCGTAGTGAGATGAGGAGCGTCGAGTCGCGTTCACGGCGTGACCTTCTGTCCTGGTCTGTTCTGTTCTGACTGTTGGGTCATGTCATGGATCGAGCGCGCCGCCGTGCCGGGTGATGGCGAGGGCCGCGTCGATCAGCGCGGAGAGGGCGAGCGCGGGGTCGCGGGTGCGGGGGCAGAGGCCGAGGCCCGGCGCGCGCAGCGAGCCGAGCTCGACCGGCGCGGGCGTCTGTCCTGAGATGTCTTCAGGGGCAGGTGTTTCGAGGGGCGCCGGCGGCAGCGCGGCGAGCTCGCGCGCGAGCGCCCGCGCGGCCCGCTCGCTCTGCACGCACAACGAGCCGTGCAGGGCGATCAGCGCGCGCACGGCCAGCGCGGTCGCGACCAGGCTGCCGAAGTCGCCGCCCTCGCGCTGGCGCCCGCGGACGGCGCGCTCGAGGCGGGCGCGCAGCGGGTGATCCTCGGGGTGCAGCGCGGCCGAGCACAGCGCGAGCTCGCGGAGCGTGAGCAGGTCGAGCTCGGCGAGCGCGGACGGGTCGTCGCAGCGGCGCTCGAGCCAGGCGAGCGCGCGCGCGACCCGATCGTCCTCGCGCTTCCAGCCGAGGCGCGCGAGCTGGTGCAGCACGGTCGCGGTGATCTGCAGGCGCTCACGATGGTAGCGCGGGCCCGCGGCCAAGATGCTGGCGTCGCGCCAGGGCAGGCGGGTCATCCAGACATCGGACTCGCCGCGTTCGAAGCGGGCGAAGCTGCCGTCGGGCTCCTGCATCGCGAGGATGATCTCGCTCGCGCGTCGGGTCGCCGCCCAGGCGTCGGGGGCCAGCGGCGCGCTCGGGGGGAGCGCGCGCAGGGCCTCGAGCACCGCGCAGGTCGACTTGATGTCGAGGTAGCTGCGGGCGTCCTGCTCGTGCGGCCAGCCGCCGGCGGAGGCGTCGGCGCGTCGCTGCCACTCGCCGCGCTCGCGCAGCTCTCCGCTGATGAGCCGCCGCAGGTCGTCGAGGCGACGCGGGCCGGCGGCGTGGGTCACGAGCGCCGCGAGCGCGGCGGTCGGCGCCGTCGTGAGGCCCTGGGCGAGGTGGACCGCGCCGCCGGTGCGCGTCAGGCCGCGGGCGCGTCGGAGGTACTCGAGGCCGCGCTGGATCCGGGTGTCGTCGTAGGGCGCCCCCATCACGCGAAGCGCGAGCAGGCTCAGCAGGGTCGGCCGCGCCGAGAACCACCCGCCGTGCGGCTGCTGGCTCTGGGTGATCCAGGCGCGGGCTTGCCCGAGGGCCAGGCGTCGCAGCGGGCCGCGGGGGACTTTCTTGGCCAGCTTGAGCGCGCTGTCGAAGGCCATCATCAGGTCGCCGACGAGCCCGGGGTGGAATAGCCGCGGCGGGATCACCTCGACCTCGTCCGCGCGGCCCGGACGCGTCCGCGTGAGCAGCAGCGGCTCGGCGCTCGTCAGGTGGAGGCGCGCGCGCGTCTCGGTCAACAGCAGCAGCGGGGTCATGAGCCCGCGGGCCCACGGCGCGATTCGGCTCGGCGAGACCGTCGCCGAGGCCGGCAGCAGCCACAGCTCGGCGGGCATCGACGGCAGCCACGACCACGGGATGTGGCCGGCCAGCGCGAGCCACAGGCGCACCGTGTAGTTCGCCCGCTGGGCGCCGCCGAACTCGTGGACGACGCGGGCCGCTCGCACCAGGCGGGGCGACTGCGGGTCGTCGCCGCACTCGACGCACGCCCACCAGCCCATCACCGTCAGCGAGTGGTCAGGTCGTCCGGCGCTGTCGAGCCACGCGCCGGACGGGTGCTGTGAGGCGCGAATCCACGCGTGCAGCCCGTCGCGCTCGCGCGTTGTGAGATCCCGCAGCAGACGATCGGCGAGCAAGACCTCGCAGGCCACGCCCGTGTCGGGGACGTTGAGCAACCAACGGTCGTCGGGTCGCGTCGCCGCGCGCAGCCACGCGCTCGCGTGGGCGCGGAGCGTGCGGACGGCTCGCGCCTCGAGGCCAGGGGGCCCCGCGTGTGTTGGGCTGCTCTTCGCGGGTGCCGAGCGCGGCTCTGGGCGCGCGTCGAGACCCGTCGTACCAGTCTCAGAATGCACGAGAGGACCCTCCAGCGGGTGGAGATGAGGGCACGTGCGCGAGAACCGCGACGCGGAGGCACGCTAGCACGCGACCTGTTTTGCACCGGTGACAGGAGTCACAGCGACGCGCTCGTGAGCGCCCATTCCCGCCTGCTCGGCGACCTGGTCATGACGTTCCTCCAGCGCGCTGTTGCCCGGATCACACCGCGCCGCGTGTCCGCGGATTACGACCCTCCCGCGCTTTTCGCCCACAGACACGGGGCAAAACCGGCGAGGAGCTTGCCCCCGACAGGGCGGATTTGGGACACTCCGCTCTCATGAAGGCACGACTTCGAGCGAGTGTGATGGCTGTGGCGGCGATGGCCATGGGTGTGTCGACCACGACCTGCAAGCCGGAGGATCCGGAACCGACACACGGCTACGTGTGTGTCGACTTGAACCGCGGGCAAAACGCCGATGACAGCGTCTTCGCGGGGACGACGGAGATCCGCGTGCGCCTCCACTACGCCGCGTGTCTGCAAGACTTCTACATCAGCCAGCACCCGGAGTACCGCCTCGACGGCGCGGAGGGCGAGGCCGTGTTCCTCGAGGCCGCGTCGACGCTCTGCGAACCCGACGCCGAGGATCGCAGCATGGCGCTCGACTGCACTGTCGAGGGTCTCGAGAACTTCGAGCAGGTGATCCGTGATACGGACAACAACGCGACCTACAACCTGACGGTCACGTATAAGCTCAACAACCCCGGCGACGCCGCGCAGGTCGTCGGCCGCCGTCTTCACTTCGGCCCGATCCCGCTCGAGGAGGCCATCGATCCGGCGGACGAGGACGGCGAAGCGCCGTTGATCGTGTGCGAGACGGACTCGCCGGTGGTGTCGATCAACGCCAACGCCGACGTCCAGGGATATGACGCCAGCGGCGCGGCGATCTGGCAGATCGAGACCTACTCGGATACGCGCGCGAAGTCGCGGACCGGCGCCGAGGGCGGCTGCCTCGACGTAGCGATCAACGCCGGATAGTCACCGGTGTCGTACGCGTTCACGCGAACGCACGCGCTCCTCGGTCTGGTTGTCGCCGCCGCGTGTGACCCGGCGGCCAAGAGCGTCGGCGAGCGCCCGAGGACCACGCACCCCTCAGAGCGCGGCGTCGACGCCGTCGTCGAGTGTGTCGACGAGGAGAGCGTCGCGCTGCAGGGCGAGCTGCTCACGCGCTTCGACGGGCGCGCCTGCCCGTGGGTCGCGACGGTGACCCCCGAGGGCGCGCTCGAGCTCGTCAGCCTCGAGCAGGGTCGCGCGCGGCTCCGCGGGCCGGCGCCGCGCGGCTGCACCGTCGCGACGTGTCGCGCCCAGGGGGTCGAGAGCGCGATCGGGCCGCTCTTGCTGCTCGAGCGCGCGGACCCGGATCACGAGCGCGGGCGCGGGGGCGAGGCGCCCGACGGGGTCTGGCTCGGCGCCGGGGCCGGGGAGGCGCTGGGCGTCACGCCGCTCTGGCTCGGGGAGCCGTCCCACGGGGACAGCACGGACCTCGGCCCGGTGTTTGAGCTCGCGCCGACGGTCTGCGGCGAGCAGCTGGTCCTGCGCGCGACCAGCCGGCTGCGCGTCGCCGGCGGCGAAGAGCTCCCCGAGGTCGTGCGCGCGGCGGAGGGGGTCTATCAAGTGGTCGAGGGCGAGGCGCCCGCGCTGCAGCGCAGCGGCGACGCCCCGCCGCCCGCGGGCTGCGTCGCCGTCGCGCTCGAGCTGCCCTAACGGGCTTGTCTCGCGTCAACCGCGGGCGAGGGCCTCGGGGTCGAGCGCGGCGGCGTAGTCGACGCCTTCGACGTCGAAGCCGCGGGTCTGCGAGTACTCGCTCAAGAACCGATCGTAGAGCGCGTCGGCGAAGCGCTCGCCGACCGCCAGCGCCTCGTGGCGGCGCCGCAGCTCGTCCTGGACGGCGGGCGCGAGCTCGCGGTCGTCCATGCGCAGCAGGCCCTCGTCGTCGACCACCGGCGGCGTGTCCGGAGATGTCCGAACCGACAGCTTTTCAGAGAACATCCGCAGCATCGAGGCCAGCGGGTCCTCGTGCGCGTCGCCCATGACGTCGAGCAAGAGCGACATGTAAAACGGCACGCCCGGGATCCCGCCCGAGGCCTCGGTGACCACGGCCGGGCCCTCGACCGTGACCGCGCGACCCTCGAGCCGGGACTTGAGCACGGCGTCGAGCGCCCGCGTGTAGAACTCGAGGTCGGCCTTCGCCAGCCCGATTAATCCGTTGCGGTAGATGCCCGCGTTGAACTCGTTGCCGCGGTAGGAGATCGTCACGAGCTGGGCGCCCTGGGCGAGCACCTCGGCCGCGAGCAGCGCCTCGACCCACTGCTCGACGATCCGGCCGCCCATCACGAACTGGGTGTTGACCGCCTCCTCCGGGCTGCCGGGCGGGAGCTCGAACTCGACGACCTCGGGGCTGCGGTCGGCGCTCCGGCTCGTGAAGGTCTTGACGCGCACCGGCTGCCCGATCGGCTTGAGCGCGCTGCTGACCCGCGCGCCGGTCCGCGGGTCGACCGCGCGCGGGGCCGCGAGCGCCCAGATGATCCCGTCGAGCTCGCCGCCGGGCAGCTCGCGGCGGATCGTCTCGATCGCCTCCTGGCGGAGCGCGGGGTCGAAGGCGTCGCCGTTGAGCGACATGGCCTTAAGGTCAAGCGCGCGCAGCCGCGTCTCGATCGCGCGCGAGCGGTGCCAGCCGGGCGAGCCGAGCTTGCGCAGCTTGTTGCGGCTCTCGAGGTTGGGCGCGGCGTCGAAGGAGAGGTTGAGGGTGTGCGCGCCGTGGGTCGCCCCGAGCGCGACGCGGGCGGCGCTGCCGAAGCCGCCCGAGCCGCCGACGATCAACCACCGCCCGCCCGCGCCGGGCTCCGGGCGAGCGCTCCCGGCGGCCGCGAGCGCGCGGTCGACGAGCAGCTCGGCAGCCCGCCGCGTGCCGACTGGGTGGAAGTTGCCCGGGTGGATCACGTTGCCCATGGAGGGGATGAAGCGGAACTTAAATTCGGGGAGGGCGAATTGCATGACCGGCGCGAGTTATAGAAAGAAACCCGCGCGATCAAAACCCGGCGCGGCGAACCGGTGACGCCCTGCGGCCCACGAGCTCGCTACGCGCGGCCGAAGCCGGAGCCGGCGCCTCGTCCCAGTCCCGTCGGCGGGGGCAGGGCGAGGGGCAGGCGCTCGATCGTCGGCAGCTGCGCGACGCAGCGCGAACTCACGGCCGGTGCAGCCACCGTGCGAGAGGGCCGCTAGCCGCCGATCTTGGCCTCGACCTTGGCGATGCGGTTGTCCGCCGAGCTCGAGCCCAGCTCCTTGGCTTTTTTGTAGTACGCGAGCGCGTCGTGGTAGCGGAGCACGGAGTAGTAGGCGTCCCCGAGCTTGAGGTTGTAGGTCTTCGACTTGGGCGAGGCCTTGACCGCGCGCTCGGCGAACTCGACCGCTTTCTGTTTCTTCCCGTTGTCGAAGTAGACGTCGCTGAGGCCGCTGAGGGCCATCGCGTTCTTGTTGTCGAAGGCGAGCGCCTGGAAGAACAGCGCCTCGGCGTTCTTGCGGTTGCCGGACTTGAGCGCCGCCTTGCCGTCGCTGGCGAGCTGGTTCGCCTGCTTGGGGTCGCGCTTGCTCTTCTTGATCGTCGGCTTCTTCGTGGTCTTGGTCTCCGAGGCGGAGTCGCCGGAGTCGCCTGCGGTCTCCTCGCCGGTCTCTCCCTCGGTGTCGCCGGCGGTGTCGCCGGCGGTGTCCTCGACGATCTCGTCGCCGGAGTCCGCGGTCGTCTCGGGCTCGGGCTCGACCTTGGGCTTGGGCTTGCGCTTGATGCCCGAGGCGCGGCGGACCTTCTTGTCGTCCTCCTCGGCGGCGGCGCGCAGCGTCTCGGTGGCCTGCGCGAGCGCCTGCTCGTAGCGCTCGGTCCGCTTGGCCTCGTCCTCCTCGGCGAGCGCCGACGCGACGTTAAAGGCCTTCAGCTCGTTCTCCGTCCACGTGCCGTTGGCGGCCTTCTCGAGGAACAGCGCGAACTCGCCGGTCGCGATCATCGAGCGGTCGATCGCGTGTTGGTTCTTGGGGTCGAAGGCCCGCGCCCAGATGTAGTACTCGACCGCGAACTTCTTGACCTCGGCGTCCCAGTACTTGTCGCCGAGGGCGATCAGCGTGCCGGCGACCTCCTCGCGCAGCTCCGCGGCGCGCTCGTCGCCGGGGTTGTCGAGCGCGCCCTCGAGGCCCTCGAGCTCGATGACGCGCTGGTAGGCGGACTTGTCGACGGTCGCGTCCTCGGGGACCGAGACGTAGTGGGTCAGCGCGGCGGCCTTGCGGGTCTCGGTCGTCAGCTCGTCGATGACGCTCTTCTGCTCGTCATTGAGATCGGGGGCGATGTACGCGTAGACGCCCGCCGAGATCGCCAGGAGCACGGAGAAGCCGGCGACCAGCGGCCACAGCCAGCGGCGCTGGTCGGGGGCGCGGTCGCGCGGGCTCGGCATCTGCGCGCGCAGCTTCTCGACGCGCTCCGGGTCGACCTCGGGGAGCGGGAGGTCGTCCCAGTCGGTGCGGATGCCGGCGGCGATCTGGGCCTCGCACAGCGCCGCCTCGAGCTCGGCCATGTCCTTGTAGCGGGCTTCCGGGTCTTTCTCGAGGCAGCGCAGCAGGACCTCTTCGAGCGGCTTGGGGATGTCGCGCTCGGGCTTGATCTTGCTCGGCGGGACCGGCTCCTCCTGGAGGTGCGCGGTCAGGACCTGCTCGAGCTCGTCGTAGGCGAAGGGCGGGTGGCCGACCAGCAGCTCGTAGGCCATGCAGCCCACGGCGTACATGTCCAAGCGGCCATCAAACTCGCCGCTCGAGATCTGCTCGGGCGCCATGTAGTGCGGCGTGCCGGCGACCTTCGCCCCCGCGCCGCCGCCGGCCGCGAGCATCGCCGAGATCCCGAAGTCGACGATCTTGACCACGCCCTCGCGGCCCTCGCGGCTCACGAGGATGACGTTCTCGGGCTTGATGTCGCGGTGCACCACGCCGGCCTTGTGGGCCGCGTTGAGGCCCTTGCAGAGCTGACGGAGGACGCCGATCAAGACGGGGGGCTGGACCCAGTCGTGCTCGGTCTGCGGCACCAGGTCGACGCCGTCGAGCAGCTCCATGCAGAAGAACAGGCGCCCGTCGGGCAGCTCGCCGAAGTCGAAGATCTCGACGATGTTGGTCGAGCCCATGCGGCTCGCCGAGCGGGCCTCGTCACGGAACACCCGCGCCATCTCGGGCTGCTGGCTGAGGTCGAAGCGCAGGATCTTGAGCGCGACCTTGCGCTCGATGTCGACGTGCTCGGCCTCGTAGACGACGCCCATGCCGCCCTCGCCGAGCCAGCGCAGCAGGCGGTAGCGCGTGCCGGGGATCGTCTTGCCGGCGACCAGCCGGATGCGCGCGCGCTCGTTGCCGGCGGCCGGCGCGATGTCCTGCATGCCGCCCAGCTGGGTGCCGACGCGGGTCGCCCGGTTGGCCTGAAAGTCATCTTCGTTCGGGCTGAGGCCGGGCTCGACATCCGAGACGAAGGGGGAGGCCGAGCCGGCGAGCGCGGTCGCCGGGATCACGGCCGCGGGCTTGGGCGCCGGCTTGTCGGACTCACGCTTGCGTCCGAACGTCCCGACCTCGGGCATCACCGGCGGCGTCGCCGGGGCCGGCCCAAAGCTCGCGATGGTCGCGCCGCGCGAGCTGCTCGGGCTGTCTCTCAGACCAGATTCGGAAGGCGCGCCGGGGAGGCCGCCGAGGCCGAGCTTGGTCCGCTGCGGCGCCCTCGCCCGTTCGCTCGGGCGGGCCGCGAGCGGGTCCTCGCTCGTCGGTACGGGCGAACCCGGGGTCGTCTTGTCGTCGTCTGCCATGCGCGCTCCAGCGCCTCCCCACCTTCTGTCCGGACAGACGTCGGGAGGCTCTACCAGGGTGATTCCACCTCAAGAGGTATGGATTACACAAGTCAACCAAGCGGCGCGCGTCCGGATTGCGCGCGTCTCGCTGCGCGGGCGCGAGTGCGCCCGATCACGAGCTCGGCCGGTGATCTCTTCACGGCGTTCGCGGAGGCTCGTCGAGCTCGGCCGGGCGCGGCTTCCCGGGCGCGGAGACGTAGGTCGAGCGCAGCCCGCTCGAGATCATGATCGACCCCGCGCGCGGAATGATGACGGCCTCGAGCGAGTCCATGCCCTCGACGAAGCGCATGCCCTCCTCTGAGCCCATGACCATCACCGCGGTGCAGTACGCGTCCGCGTCCGTGGCGTCCGCCGCCACGACCGTCACGCTGCGCGCGCTCGTCGACTCATCGAGCGGCCAGCCGGTGCGAGGATCGAGGATGTGCGTGTAGCGCTTGCCCTCGTGTTCGAAGTAGCGCTGATAGCCCCCCGACGTGACGACCGCGCGATCACGCACGGGCAGCGCGCCGACGGTCCCCCCGCCCTCGCTGTCGGGGTCTTGGATCCCGACCATCCACGCGCGTCCGCCCTTCGTCCCCGAGACGAAGGTGTCGCCGCCACCCTCGACGATGTGGTGGGCGAAACCGCGTTCTCGAAGCATGGCGGACGCGCGGTCGACCGCGTAGCCCTTGGCGATCGCGCCCAGCCCGATCTTCATGCCGGGTTTGCCCAGCTGCCCGCGCCGCCCGTGCTCGGCGGAGGTCTCGAGCGAGAGCTCGCGCCAGTTGACCAGCGCGAGGCCCTTTTCAATTTGCGCTTCGGACGGCGGGCGGGCGCCGGGAACGAAGCTCCACAGCTGACCGACCCCGTGGAAGGTCGGATCGAAGGCGCCGCCGCTTTGCTGGGCGACCGCCTTGCTGCGCGCGAAGATGTCGTAGAGGTCCTCGCTGAGGGGGACCCAGCCGAGCCCGGCGCGGTCGTTGAAGCGCGACAGCTCGCTCGAGTCTCGCCACTCGCTCGCGACCTGCTCGAGCCGATCGATCTCCGCGTAGGCCTCCTCGATCGCGCGCCCGGCCGCGCGCGGCGTCTGCCCGCCCGCCAGATCGACCCACACCTTGATGCTGAAGCGCGTGCCCATCAGCTCCGCGCCAGCCCACACGGTGTCGTCCTGGCGCAGCGGCGGGTCTCCCTGGGCCGCGGGCTCGGCCGCGTCGCCGGCGCTCGTCACCGGGGCGCTCGGCGGCTCGGCTCGCTCGTCACGGACGTCTCGCTTCGCGGGCTGCGGAGCGGGTGTTGGCTCGCGCTCACCGACACAGCTGAGACATAGCCCGAGGGACAGGCCCAAGACCGGGGCCAAGATCGCGCGGCGCGGCGCGCTGGCGGCGGCGGTCGCGTCGCGCCTGGGGCGCGGGTGCGTGGTCCTCGAGCGGTTCACTCGGAGGTTGTACCTCGGTCGCGCGCGCGCGGTAGTCAAGTTGTCCTGGCTACCGCTTCTTGCGTCGCGGCGGCGGCGGCGGCGGGCGGGGCGGTCCGCCGCGCGTCGGCTTGCGGGGCGCGGGCGTCGGCTCGGGCTCGATCTCCTCCGCCACGGCCTCGATCTCCATGTCGTCGAGACTCACGAATTCCTCGGGCTCGACTGCGGGGCTGGGCTCGGGCTCCGGCGCGTTGGGTTTCGGCGGTCGGAACGACGGCGCCTGGAACCTGGGGGTGCCGCCCGGCGGCGTTCGTGAGGGAGACGAGGGTTTGCGGCGCGAGCCGAGGGACAGCCCCAGCGGCTTAATCCGCTTCGACAGCGAGGACTTGAGCTGCTCGGGCTCGACGCTCGCGGGGTCGATCCCACCAAACTCGGGGTCGGGGTCAGGCTCAGGCTCAGGCTCAGGCTCAGGCTCAGGCTCCTGCGCGGAGACAGGCGCGGGCTCGGGCTCATCTGGGAGGAAGGTGCCGGCCAGCGGATCGAAGTCGTCCTCGAAGTCGCTGTCGTGCCCAGCGCTCGCGGCTGGCGTCGGGGCCGACGCGGGCTCGATCTCGCGTGGCCTCGTGACCATGTCCTCGTCAAAGGCGTCCGGCTGCGGCGGGAGCTCCGAGGCGCGCACCGCGTCGTCGAAGGCGTAGCGCGTGACCGCGGAGTCCGTCTCGGGCTCGGGCTGCGCCGCGAAGGCGGGCTCGGGCTCAGCCGCGAAGGCGGGCTCGGGCTCAGGCTCGGGGGCGGGGGCGGGCTCGGGGGCGCCGCCCATGTCGAAGTCGTCGTCGATGTCGATGTCGAGGTCAAACTCATCGACGTCGATGTCGCTGAAGGGCAGCAGCGGGCGCCCGTGGCCCGAGGTGCCGGAGTGCGCCATGCCGCCCCAGAGCTTGTCGAGCGAGGGGTAGTGCTGCCAGTAGTCGGCGGCGAGGGTGCCCGGCGACATCGGGTCCGGCTTCTGGATGTGGATCAGGCCGGCGACGATCGAGACCGAGAGGACATGTCCCGCGTAATAGGTGTCGATCGCCTCCTTGAGCTTCCAGAACAGCTCTGGGGGCTTGCCGTCGTTGCCGATGATCGCTTTCCACAGGCGCAGCGGGCCGTGCTCGATCACCGGCGCGAACAGGAACTCGCGCCCGCTCGGGAACAGGACCTGCAGGCGCTCGTGCTCGATGACGAAGTTGGCGTCGGGGACCCCGGTGCTGCGCAGGATCTCGGCGAGGATGTGCGGCCGCTGGCGCAGCGAGCGGAACCGCTGAAGCCGCTTGGAGGCCGCGCGCAGGCCCGCGTCGCGCAGCACCTCGTCGAAGATGTCCTCGGCCTCCTCCCAAGTGCCCGAGAGCGGGAGCGTCGCCATCACGTGCCCGCCGGGCTTCGTGATCCGCATCATCTCGCCGAAGGCGTTGCTGAGGTCGTGGGTCTCGCTGAGCACGAGGTTCGCGACCGTGAGGTCGTAGGTCGCGTCGCCCATCGTCGTGATGTCGTCGAAGTTGCCGGGCTTGTGATAGACGCGCTTGCGCCACGCCGGCTTGATCCGCGACTTCGCGAGGGACAGCAGCGCCTCGTCGGGCTCGAGCGCCAAGACCCGTGAGCGCGGGTCGGTGCGCTGCAGGATCTCGCTCGTCAGCCGTCCAGGGCCGCAGTGAATGTCGAGCGCGAACAGCCCGCTGATCGGCGGGAGGTTGCGGACGATCAGCCGCGCGAAGCGGTCGTGCCAGACGGGCGCGATCTCCCGATCGACCACGCGGGCGACCCTACGGTCACGAAGACGTGCGGCTCCTCGGGATTCTTGACTGCTCACGTCGGTCGAACTGTCGCGGTGGCGGGGGTCCGTGTTCGATGCGGACGGGATGGACGATGCTGGATAGGCGCGTGAGCGAACTGCGGAGCGCGGGGTTCCGCGCTCCGCGAGCTCCCTAGTCTAGTTGGGCGCGACGACCAGCGACCACATCAAGTTGCTGTCGTCGCCGTTGGCCTGCGCGAGCTCCTTCGTGCCGCAGGCGTCGTCGTTGAGATCCGGCGCGTTGGGTGCGTCGGAGCCGAACAGGCAGTAGTCCCAGCGAACGTTGACGACCCAGTAGCGTCCGTCGAGGCCGGCGTCGGCGAGGTTGTCGTCGACGCGGATCGAGTGGGTCATGCCGTCGACCGTCATCATCGGCCCGGGCAGCGCCGCGCTCTGCTCGCCAGAGACGCCGCCGTTGAGCGCGTTGTAGCCGAAGTAGTACTTGTAGAAGCAGCTGTTGTTGCTGCAGTTGCGGATCACGCGGACCTGCGGGTCGTTGTTGGCGCCGTAGGTGACCTGGCTGTTCGCGGCCATGGTCGTGAAGCCAGGCTCGAACATCCAGTCGTCGCCGCCGTTGACGTTGACGCCGATGTCGTAGGCGCCGGCGTGCTGAACCTCCTGGGTCGCGCAGTAGGGCAGCCAGACGCGCTGCTGTGAGCCCTCCTGCGTGAGCGTGACGGCGAAGGCGTAGACGCCGAGCGGCTCGGACTGCGGCACGGAGCCGCTGGCCACGCAGCGGTCGTCGACGGTGATGCCGGGCGGGAGGTTGCCGTTGCCGCGGTAGCCGATGTCGGGCGGCTCGAAGGCATCGAAGGCGCAGGTGATCGGGGTGCCGTCGCCGCCGATGATGATGTTGTCGTTGATCAGCTGGTCGATGTCGAAGCCGGCGTCGACGTCGATGCAGTTACCCTCCGCCTCCAACGCCATCTTGTTGACCTGCAGGCCCGGGCGGACCTCGAAGTTCCAGTCGCAGGTCGCGGTCAGGGACGGGTCCGAGCTGTCGGAGACGGTGACGGTGACGGGGAAGGTGCCGGGGTCCACGCTGGGCACGCCGGAGATGGTCCCGGTGTTGTCGATGGTCAGGTCCGCCGGCAGACCGGTCGCGTCCCAGGTGTACGGCATCGTGCCGCCGTCGACGACGAAGGTGTGCGAGTACGTGACGCCCTGGACAGCGAGCGACGGCGAGTTGGCGTCGCAGTCGAAGTTCAGGAGGTTCGCCGGGCCGATCACGAGGTCACCGCAGGCGATCTGCTGGGCGAAGCCGGTGCCGTCCTCGACCGTGATGACGATCGAGAAAGTGCCCTCCTCCTCGGGGACGCCGCTGATCTCACCGGTGTCGGGATCGATCATCAGCCCCGGCGGGAGGCCGTCGGCGCTGTAGGTGTACGGACCGCTGCCGCCGGTGACCTCGAACAGGAAAGAGTAGCTCGCGCCGACGTTGCCGGGCGGGATGTTGGTGCAGTCGCCACCGAGGAAGGCGTAGGGGGCGAGCGGCTCGCGCTGGTTGCAACCGATCGCCATGAGGGTGGCGGTTGCGACGACGGTCGAGGTCAGGAGGCAAAAACGCAGGTTCATCATCGATCTCCGTGCCGTTGCCAGAGGCGGCGTTGGGCCGTGGAAGCCGTGGGTAGGCTGGCGCCAGAGTATCACGAGCGGCGAGTGCGCGCTACGCGTCCGGGTCCCCGACTTCTATACGAAATGGCGCTCGCGGGCCGATAATTTTCGAACAATCACGCGCGCACCTTTGTCCAGGTACGCCCCGCGTACCGCCGCAGAAGACCTTCAGCGGATCTTCTAGGAGGATCGGAAGGACAGGTCCGGCGAGCGTGACGCCGCGCGTCAACGAGCGGATCCGACGTGCCCCTCGACGCCGGCCGGATCCTTCGGGATGTCGCGCGTGAGCACCTGGGGGTGCCCCTCGGTGCAGAGGACGTCGTCCTCGATGCGGATTCCTCGGACGTCGTGAAAGCGCTCGAGCGCGCTGCGGTTGAGGGTGCCGTCGCGGGCGAAGCGACCGCCGAGCTCCTCGTGGTCGAGGATCGCGGGGACTTGGTAGAAACCCGGTTCAATTGTCACGACCATGCCGGGCTCGAGGTCGCGATCGAGCCGGAGGTAGCCGAGGCCAAACTGATCACTGCGCGCGCGACCGGCTTGGTACCCGGCGCGATCGCCCAGATCCTCCATATCGTGGACGTCGAGGCCGATGAGATGGCCGAGGCCGTGGGGGAAGAACAGCGCATGGGCGCCGCGCTCGACCAGGTTCTCGGGATCGCCGTGGAGGATGCCGAGGTCGACGAGGCCGCGCGCGAGCGAGACCCCCGCGCCGAGGTGGATGTCGCGGTATCGCGCGCCCGCGCGGACGCGGTCACAGGCCTCGATCTGGACATGGAGCACGAGCTCGTAGATCGCGCGCTGGGTCGCGCTGAATCGACCGGTGACCGGCCACGTGCGGGTCACGTCGCTGGCCCAGCCGTCGTGCTCCGCGCCGGCGTCGGCGAGCAGGAGATCTCCCGGCTGCAGCGTGCCGAGGTGGGTGTCGTTGTGCAGGACCTCGCCGTGGACCGAGACGATGCTGCCGTAGGCGCACTGCATCCCGCGGGCGAAGAACTCGTGCTCGATCGCCGCGCGGACGCGGTACTCCGGCACGCCGGGGGCCGTGATCGCCATCCCGGCGAGGTGACCGGCGAGGGTCGCCGAGGCGGCCTCGCGCATTTGTTCGAGGCCGGCGGAGTCGATCCGAAGACGCGTGTCGATGACCGCGTCGGCCAGCTTCGCGTCGCGCTCCCCGAGCGCGGTGACGATCCCGGTCGCGCGCCCCCAGTCGCGCTCGAGCAGGGATCCCTGGCCTGCGCGCGTGAGGGGTTCGGTGGCGGGGAGCGTGGCCACGGCCTCGGGGCCGCCGAGCGCGGCGACCGTGTCGGCGAGCTCGGCGAGCGGGCGCACGCGCTCGACCCCGGTCGCGGCGGCGATCTGCTCAGGACCTGGGGTCTCGCCGTGCCAGAGGGCGTGGCTCGGCCCGTCGGGCTCGATGAAGAGCTCCCAGCCGACCGAGGAGCCGACGAGCACGGCGTCGGGGATCTGGGCGCCGGTGAAATAGAGGAAGTGGCTGGCGGCGCGGAATCGATAGATGTTGTCGGGGTAGTTGCGGGATCGATATCCGCCGGCGAACAGCAGCGCGGGCGTCGCGCCAATCCGCTCCGCGAGGCGGGATCGACGGTCGCGAAACACCGAGGGCTCCACGGAGGGGAGGAGGGTCGCCATACAACCACTGTACAGAACACGCGCGCTTTTCCGGGCAGAAAACAGCCGGTGGCGCGCTCGCATCGCGTGGGCTCAAAAAACACCCCGGTTTACCCGCCTCCGACCTGTCGTTACCCTCGCGCGGACCGTGCGTCGATCGCCGGAATCAGTCGCCGCGGAGCGTTCCGCGCACGTAGACGAAGCGCGCGAGGAGGGCGACGCGCGGGCGGGCGCGCGAGCGGATCACGCCGTCGGGTGGCAGCAGTGGCTCACGCCCAACCGGCGATTTCTCTGGATCTTGGCGCTGCTGGCCGTGGTCACGCGCCTGATCTGGGTGCTGTTTGTGCACCCGCCGGGTGGCTACGTGTACAGCGACATGCGCCTGTACGTGCTGCGGGCGGCGGCGCTGGCGGAGCAGGGGATCTCGCCCTCGCGGCATCTCGCCTGGCAGGCGTTCGGGACGCACTACATCCTCTCGATCCCGTACTTCCTGCTCGGCCACGAGCCGGTCTCAGTCTCGTGGTTCGGTGAGCGGCCGTGGATCGTGCAGCACGTGCTCGGCGCGATCATCTTCGGCCTGTGCAGCGCGGGCGCGGTGGTCCTGACCTATTTGCTCGCGCTGCGGTTGTTCGCGCGCCAGTGGATGGCGCGCGCGGCCGGGATCGTCGCGCTGTGCTGGTACCCCAACCTGTCGACCGCCGGCTTCTTCCTCTCGGAGCCGCCGTTTCTGCTGTTCAACCTGTGGACGACCTACTGCTTGGTCCGTGTGCTGCAGGAGGGCAAGCGCGCGCTCGCGGCTGGCGTGCTCGGCGGGATCGCGTTCATGGTCCGGCCGCAGTCCGCGATCTTCTTGGCGCTCGCGTTCCTGATCTGGCTCATCAACTGCCTCCGGCTGCCGCGGGTGCGGCTGCGTCACATCGCGCTGCTCGCGATCCCGCTGGCGTGCGCGCTCTCGTTCAGCCTGTGGCGGTTTCAGGTCCACACCGGCTACTGGGGCGGGATCGCCGAGAACGCGAACATGAACCTCACGGCCGCGCGCTGCCACAACATCGTGACGCAGGCGTTTAAGCACAAGCGCCTGCTGCTGAAGAGCAAGCGCAACGCCAACACTCGAGATGGCCGAAGAGTCAGCCTCCCCGGCTACCGCGCGCTCGCCAAGCGCGTCCCCGATCGCGCGATCATCGGCCTGCGGCCGGCGATGCGCGGCACGACGATCCGCTTCGTCGGCTACATCGGTGACCCCGAGATCCACAAGCGGCTGCGCGCCGAGTGCTACCGGCGCACCGGCGTCGTCGAGCAGCTGCGCTACTCGGTGGTCAACCTCGGGCTGCAGTGGTTCATCGCCAAGCAGTGGCCGACGAACGAGCGCGGGCGGAAGTACTTCCTCCCGATCACCGAGCTGTATCGCTACCTGTTTCAGGTGTTCGTCTTGCTCCCCTCGCTGATCGGTCTCGGCGGCGCGTTGCGGCGTGTTCGCGCGGACCCGGTGCGCGCGCTGGTGGCCGCCAACCTGCTCTCGATCTGCGTGATCGCGGCCGTGTTCTTCGGTGACCCGCGCTTGCGGACGCCCTACGACCCGTACGCGCTGCTCTTGGCGCTCCCGGTGTACTTCGCGCTGTGGCGCTGGTACCGGGCGCGGCGGAGCGCGAAGCGGTCGGCTTCGCAGGAGCCGGCCGCTGCGCCGGAGGAGACGTGAGCTGAGTCGCTGCTGCCGCGTATGACGGCCCTGGGCGCCCGTGGTAGGTCTGCGCCGCGAGCTCGCGCCCAGCTCGTTTGGGGAGGATCGCCGTGCCCGTCGCTGACTACGCCACCTACTGCCGGATGCTCGACAACGCCAAGGCGAACAAGTTCGCCTACCCGGCGATCAACATCACCTCGCCCAGCACCATCAGCGCGACGCTGGCGGCCTTCGCCGAGGCCAAGAGCGACGGCATCATTCAGGTCAGCACCGGCGGCGGTGAGTTCGCCTCGGGCCTCGCGGTCAAGGACGCGGCGCTCGGCGCGATCACCCTCGCCGAGTACATTCACCGCGTCGCCGACCGCTACCCGGTCAACGTCGCGCTGCACACCGATCACTGCCACCCCAAGAAGGTCGACCCGTTCCTCCGCCCGCTGATCGCCGAGACCGCTCGCCGGCGCGCGGCCGGGCTGCCCAACCTGTTCTCTTCGCACATGTTCGACGGCTCGGTCCTGCCGCTCGCCGAGAACATGAAGCTGGCCCAGGAGCTGCTGGCCGAGTGCGCCAAGCACGAGCTGATCCTCGAGGTCGAGGCCGGCGTCGTCGGCGGCGAGGAGGACGGCGTCAACAACGAGGACGCCCCCGCCGAGAAGCTCTACACCACGCCGGCGGATATGGTCGCGGTCGCCCGCGCGCTGCGTGAGGTCGGCGGTCGATACATGTTCGCGGCGACCTTCGGCAACGTCCACGGCGTCTACAAGCCGGGCAACGTCAAGCTCAAGCCGACGATCCTGCGGGACGGTCAAGCCGCGGTCGCGCGGGCCTACGGCGAGGACGCGCGCTTTGACCTCGTGTTCCACGGCGGCTCGGGCTCGTCGCTCGAGGAGATCCGCGAGACCCTCGAGTACGGCGTCATCAAGATGAACGTCGACACCGACACGCAGTACGCGTTCACGCGGCCGATCGTCGATCACATCATGAAGCACTACGACGGCGTGCTGAAGATCGACGGCGAGGTCGGGACCAAGAAGGTCTACGACCCGCGCAGCTACCTCAAGAAGGCCGAGACGAGCATGAAGGAGCGCGTGAAGATCGCGTGCGACGACCTGCGCTCGACCGGCACCACGCTGTTTCAACGCTGACGCGCTGACGCGCCGACAAGAGGCCAGCGAACCGTGGGCAGACGATCGGCGAGAGCGGGCGGCGGCGGGCGGGGACACGACGAGTACCCGGTCCGGCTGCACGTCGACCCAGAGCGCCCGGCGCCGCGCAAGCTCGAGCCGGCCGTCACGGCGCTGCAGCGTGGGCTCGTGATCGTCTACCCCACCGACACCGGCTACGCCTTCGGCTGCGCGCTCTCGAGCCCGCGCGGGATCACGGCGCTGCGGCGGCTCAAGAACATGGGCGAGCGCGACCCCAAGCCGCTGACGATGCTGGTGCGCAGCCTCGCCGACATCGGGCGCTACGGGCACATGGGCAACGCCGCGTTCCGCATCGTCCGGCGGCTGCTCCCCGGGCCGTACACGATGGTGGTGCGCGCGACCTCAGATGTCCCGCGGGCCATGAAGAACAAGAAGCAGGAGGTCGGCGTGCGCGTGCCGGATCACCCGGTCTGCGCGGTGCTCGTCGAGCTGCTCGGCGAGCCGCTGCTGACGGCCTCGGTCACGCAGTTCGAAGACGAGCAGTTCGAGCTGCAGGAGCCCGAGGAGATCCAGCGGCGGTACGCGCGGGAGCTCAGCGTCGTGCTCGACGCCGGCCCGCTGTGGCCGGATCCGTCGACGGTCCTGCGCTTCATCGACGACGTGATGGAGGTCCTGCGCGAGGGCAAGGGCCCCGTGCCGGGCTGAGCGAGCGCGTCAGCGTCGTCGTGAGGATCGGTCGCGTCGCGCGAGGGCGGCGGCTTCGCGCGGCGAGCGTGTCGGCGAGTATGATGCGGGCGCTGGGGCGCTCCCCGGCGATCGGAGCCGTCTACCCGTGGCCGACGACGCAGCGTTTCTCAACTTTCCACCCGTCACGCTCGACGACTGGCGCGCCCAGGCCGAGCGCGAGCTCAAGGGCGCCTCGCTGGAGGGTCTGCGGACCCGGCTCGACGAGGGGGTCGAGACCGCGCCGCTGTACTCGGCGGACGACACGGCGGGCGCGCTCGGGCGCGGGCCGCTCCTGCTGGCGCAGCTCGACGAGTCGCGGTCGTGGGCGTGGCGGATCGTCCAGGAGTACCGACACCCGGACCCCCAGGCCGTGCACGCGGCGCTGCACGCCGACGGCCCGCAGGAGCTCTCGTGGCTGGGCGCCTCGCTCGTGCTCGATCAGCGGCTGGCGGCGGGCTTTGAGTCGGTCGCGCCGGCCACCGGCCTGGTCCTGAAGAACCTGCAGGACATCGCAACAGTCACGCCGCGCGCGCTGCTCGAGGCCGGCTGTCAGTCGACGATCCTCGCCGGCTGTATGGCCGCGCCGATCATCGCCGGCCTCGTCGGGCTCTCGGGCTCGGCGGCCGTGCGCGCCGACCCGCTGGGCGCGTGGGCGCGCTTCGGCGCCCTCGCGATCCCGGTCGCGGACGCGCTGAAGCAGCTGCCCGCCGAGCCCGAGCGCGGCTGGATCACGCGGGCCTCGAGCGTCACCTATCACGACGCCGGCGCGACGCCGGCGCTCGAGCTGGCGCTGGCCCTTGCGACAGGTATCGAGTATCTGCGCGCGCTCACGGCCCGCGGGGTCGAGCCCGCGATCGCGGCCGCGAGCGTCGAGTTCGAACTCGCGATCGGCCGCGACCTCTTCACCGAGATCGCCAAGCTGCGGGCGGCGCGGCTCGTGTGGTCGCGCGTCCTGGCGACCTGCGGCCTGGCCGCCCCCGACCAGCCCGCGACCTCGATCTGCGCGCGCGGGAGCTGGCGCGAGCAGTCGCGGCGCGACCCGTGGAACAACCTGCTGCGCGCCACCACGCAGGCTTTCTCGGCGGTGATCGGCGGCGCGGATCAGATCGTGGTCCCGCCCTTCGACGACGCCTTCGGCCCCGGCGCCGGCGGCTTCGCGCGGCGGATCGCCCGCAACATCCAGCTGATCCTGCGCGAGGAGGCCCACCTCGAGCGCGTCGCCGACCCGGCCGGCGGCAGCTGGTACGTCGAGTCCCTGACCGAGCAGCTCGCGCGCGCGAGCTGGCGGCGTGTGCAGGCGATCGAGGCCGCCGGCGGCCTCGCGGCGGCCCTGCGCGCCGGCGTGGTCCAGGGCTGGATCGGCGAGTCGGCGCGGCGCGAAGGCGACGAGGTCGCGCGGGCCAAGCGGGCGATCACCGGCGTCAACCGCTTCCCCCAGCTCGAGGAGCCGCGCTTCGTCGCGCGGCGTGAGACGGGCGCGGACTCGGAGCGCGCGGCCGCGGTCGAGGTGAACGCGCGCGCCATCCCGATCCCGCCGGGCGAGCCGCGGGGCGCCGCGATCGCGGCGCTCTGCGCCGGCGCGCGGCTCCTCGACGTCCTGGTCTTGGGGGCAGACTCGAGCCAGGCCGCGCGGGAGCGGGCGGCGGGCGCGAGCGCGATCCAGCCGCTCGCGCCGGCGCGGCTCTCCGAGCCCTTCGAGCGCCTGCGCGCGCGCGTCGAGGGGCGCGCGTCGCCGCCGGTCGCGACGCTGATGACGGCCGGGGAGCTGCGCGAGTACAAGGCCCGCGCGGACTACCTGCGCGACGCGCTCGCGGCCGGCGGGATCGCGCTGCGCGAGGCCGAGGAGGGCGCGGCGGCGCCGGTCGCGATCCTGTGCGCGCGCGACGATCGCTACCCCGACTGGGTGCCCGGGATCTGCTCGACGCTGCGCGCGGCCGGCACCCGCCTCGTGCTGCTCGCCGGGCGCCCGCCCGACCCAGGACTTGAAGACATGTTTAAAAAGGCAGGTGTCGACGGCTTCCTGCACCGCGGCTGCGATCTGCTCGCGGCCTTGGAGCGCGTGCTCGCGGCGCTCGACGACGAGGAGGTCACGCGATGAGCGAACGGATCACGATCCCCAACTTCGCCGAGCTCGGCTTTGACGCGCTCGCGCCAGCGGACGCCGCCGCGTCGGCGAGCCCCGCGATCGCGCGCGTGCCTGCTTGGAGCACCCCCGAGGGCGTCGAGGTCGCGCCGCTGTACACGGCCGCCTCGCTCGACGGCCTCGAGCACTTGGAGACCGTGCCCGGCGTGCTGCCGTACCTGCGCGGCCCCTACGCGACCATGTACACGCGGCGCCCGTGGACGATCCGGCAGTACGCCGGCTTCTCGACCGCGGAGGAGAGCAACGCGTTTTACCGCCGCAACCTCGCCGCGGGGCAGAAGGGGCTCTCGATCGCCTTCGACCTGGCGACGCACCGCGGCTACGACTCCGATCATCCGCGGGTCGTCGGCGACGTCGGCATGGCCGGGGTCGCGATCGACTCGATCCTCGACATGCGGATCCTGCTCTCGGGGATCCCGCTCGACCGCATGAGCGTCTCGATGACGATGAACGGCGCCGTGCTCCCGGTGATGGCGCTCTACATCGTCGCCGCCGAGGAGCAGGGCGTGCAGCCGGCCCAGCTCGCGGGGACCATCCAGAACGACATCCTCAAGGAGTTCATGGTCCGCAACACGTACATCTACCCGCCCCGGCCGTCGATGCGGATCATCTCCGACATCTTCGCGTACACGGCCGAGCACATGCCGCGCTTCAACAGCATCAGCATCAGCGGCTATCACATGCAGGAGGCGGGCGCGACGGCGGACATCGAGCTGGCCTACACCCTCGCCGACGGCCTCGAGTACGCGCGCGCCGGGGTCGAGGCCGGGCTCGACATCGACGCCTTCGCGCCGCGCCTGTCGTTCTTCTTCGGCATCGGCATGAACTACTTCATGGAGGTCGCCAAGCTGCGAGCGGCGCGGCTTCTGTGGGCGAAGATCATGCAGCGCTTCGCGCCGAAGCACCGCAAGTCGACGATGCTGCGCACGCACTGCCAGACCTCGGGCTGGAGCCTGGCGGCCCAGGACCCCTACAACAACGTCGCGCGGACCTGTCTCGAGGCGCTGGCGGCGACGCTCGGCGGCACCCAGTCGCTGCACACCAACGCGTTCGACGAGGCGCTCGCGCTGCCGACGGATATGTCGGCGCGGATCGCCCGCAACACCCAGATTTACCTGCAGCAGGAGACCGGGATCACGCGCGTCGTCGATCCCTGGGGCGGTAGTTATTACGTCGAGCGCCTGACCCACGAGCTCGCGCGGCGGGCCTGGGCGCACGTCGAGGAGATCGAGCAGCTCGGCGGCATGGCCAAGGCGATCGAGCAGGGTCTGCCGAAGCTGCGGATCGAGGAGGCGTCGGCGCGCACGCAGGCGCGGATCGACAGCGGGCAGCAGACGGTCGTCGGCGTCAACCGCTACCGCGCCACGGGCGGGGACGAGGAGCAGGTCGACGTGCTCGTGGTCGACAACTCGGCGGTCCGCGAGGCCCAGCTCGCGCGGCTCCGGGAGCTGCGCGCGTCGAGGGACGCGGCGGCGGTTCAGTCGGCGCTCACGGCCCTCACGAACGCGGCGGATCGCGGCGAGGGCAACCTGCTCGCGCTCTCGGTCGCGGCCGCGCGGGCGCGGGCGACGGTCGGGGAGATCAGCGCGGCGCTCGAGCGCGTCTGGGGCCGACACCGGGCCACGGCGCGCGCGGTCACGGGCGTGTACAGTGCGTCCGTGGAGGACGCGAGCGCGGTCGAGGCGATCCGGGCGCGGACCGAGGCCTTCGCGGCCGCCGAGGGCCGGCGGCCGCGGCTGCTGGTCGCCAAGATGGGGCAGGACGGCCACGACCGCGGGGCCAAGGTCATCGCCACCGCGTTCGCGGACATGGGCTTCGACGTCGACATCGGCCCGCTGTTCCAGACCCCGGACGAGACCGCGGCCCAGGCCGTCGAGAACGACGTGCACGTGGTCGGCGTCTCCTCGCTCGCGGCCGGGCACCTGACGCTGGTGCCCGCGCTGCAGCGGGCGTTGAAGAAATATGACCGCGGGGACATCTTGGTGGTCACCGGCGGCGTGATCCCGCCCCAGGACCACCAGACGCTGCGCGACATGGGCGTGGCCGCGGTCTTCGGCCCGGGCACCGTGTTGACCGAGGCGGCCGGTGAGGTCCTCGACCAGCTCGCGCGCGCGCTCGAGCTCGAGGTCTGAGTCGAGGTCGAGGTCTACCGCGCCGCGCTCACGGCCGCCGCGGGGCCTTCGCCGGGCCCTCGCGGTCGTCCCGTCGCGTCTCGAGTCGGCGCTTGACCGCGTCTTTGGCCCGATCTTTCACCTGATCCTTGACGAACTCACCGGCGCGTCGACGCAGCAGGCCCGGCGGGTCTTTTTTTTCAAGGCGTTTTTCGAGGCGTTTTTCAAGGCCGCCCTCGATCATGGAGCGGAGCGCGTTCTTAAAGCCGACGATGATGTCGTCGCGCAGCCCGGTCTCGGCGAGGGTTGAGGCCTGCTCGTAGCGCGTCGGGTCGATGTCGACGGTGAACGAGAGCTGCTGCGTCTCGCGGGTCCGCATCGCCAGGGAGACCAGCGCGGCCGCGGCCCGCGTGCCGCGGCCCGCGTTCTCCTGCGCCCGCACCTGCAGGCCCCGCAGCGCGACGCCGAACTCGAGCTGCGGCGTCGGCCGCTCGCGGGCGGCGAGCGAGACGTCGACGGTCCCGCCGGACAGGCCGATGGCGAGCTCGGAGAAGCGCTCGCGGACGCGCTGCATCGGTAGGTCGCGCAGCGTCCACCGGGTCTCGTCGGCCGCGCGCTCGACCTGGAACGCGATCAGCCCGAGCGAGCCCTCGCCGTCGGCGTGAAACAGCAGGTCGTAGATCAGGTGATCGCTGCGCAGCGGGCGGACCGTGACGGTCGGGACCGCGAGCGTCCGGGCGCCGGCTGTGGTGCGCAGCTCGAGCGACGCGTCCTGCAGCTCGAGCGATCGGATGACGAAGGACGGGCGGTCGGCCTTCGCCTTGTCGGGCGTTGGTTTGTTCGTGTCGCCGCCCCCCGCGGGCTGCGTGATCTGGCCCTTGAGGCCGGTGATGATCACGCGCTCGAGCGCGCGGGGTCCAGAAGAGACGCCGGGCAGCAGCGAGAGCAGGTCGAGGTCGAGGTCGAGCTCGGCGACGCGCAGCGCGACCGCCTCGGCTCCGGCGCTGTCGCGTCGCGTGAGCTCGATCTCTCGCAGCTTCATCCGGCCGCGGAGGACCGACGCGTCGACCGACTGAAACCGCAGCTCGAGCCCGCTCCGATCTTGGAGGCGCGCGCAGAGCTGGCGCAGGACCGGGGCGAGCAGGACCGTCTGCAGCAGCGCGAGCGCGACCATGACGCTGAGGAGCAGCGCGAGCGCGGCGCCGCGACTGCGCCGCAGCCACGGGCGGGCAGGCGCGCCCTCGCGTCGACGGCCAGCCACGGCCGCGAGCAGCCCGAACACGCCGAGCAGCAGCCCGCCCGCCACGAGCAGCGCCGAGCTGAGGACGAGCGCGAGCAGCAGCTCGGCGAGCACGGCGACCAGGAGCTCCACGACCTCTGCAGTCTATCCCCCTGTGGAGCGCGGGACGCTCGGTTGACAGCGATCCGCAAGCCAGTACGCTTCGCCGCCAGCGGTCGCGCGCGATCCTACGCGGGTCACGGCGCGACGCGACTCAGGCCTTGACTCAAGCTCAAACACAAACGTCAGCGACAGAGGCGGGACACGAATGACGCGCGCGATCGGGATCGACATCGGAACTCTGCTCAGTCGGATCGGCGCGCTCCCGCCGGCGACGAGCGCGTCGGCCAAGGCCGCGCGGACGGACGCCGGGCGCGACGAGGGCGTGCTGCTCGCGGCGCCGAGCGTGGTCGCGCGTCGCCCCGCGGGTGACGCGGCGGAGGACGACGAGATCGCGCGCGGGCCGTTGCTCGCGGGGGAGCGCGCCCGGCGACTGTCGCTGCTGCGCCCGCAGGCGACGGCCATGGCCGCGCCGCGCCTGCTCGGGCGCCGCTACGACTCGCTCGACGAGCAGCCGTGGGCGCGCGCGCTCGCGCTCTCGCTGGGCCTGACCCGCGGCCCGAGCGGCGATCTTCGGGTCACCTTCGTGGAGCCCGGCGAGGGCGAGCGGACCCCGCCCGCCGCGACCGTGTCTGGCGCCGACGCCGAGGGGTCCGAGGGGTCGGAGGAGGCGGACGAGGAGGACGAGGAGGACGCCGCGCGACTCGAGGACGCGGAGGCGGCGGGCGAGGAGCGCGACGATGAGCGCGAGGAGCTCGACGAAGACGTCGACGAAGAGCTCGACGCATCCGCGGAGGATGACCAGCCGCTTGCTGTCGAGGATGACCCAATGACCCTGTCCGGATCGGGCGACGGGTCGGTCGACGACCAAGCCTTGGAGCGCGAAGAGCTCGAGGCGGCGGCGGAGGAGAGCTCCGAACAAGATCCTCGCGGGCCGTGGCCCGCCCCGCGCCTCGTCGGCCTGCTGCTCCGCGATCTTCGCCGCGAGCTCGAGCGGACGATCTTCGACCCGCTCGAGCAGCCCGCGCCCGAGCAGCTCGGCGCGGTCGTCAGCGTCCCGGCGGCCCACGACGCCGCGCAGCGCCGCGCGCTGGTCGACGCCTGCTCGCTCGCGGGCGTGCGCGTCCGTCGACTCGTGCACCCGACGACCGCGGCCGCGCTGGTCTACCGCGCCCGGCGGCTAGCGAGCGTGGGCGAGCTGCTCGAGCCAGAGCTGCTCACGCTCGTGCACGTCGGCCACGGCAACGCCGAGGTCGCGATCGTCTCGGTCGGGCCGGACGGCGTGGACGTCATGGCCGTGCGCGGGCTCGCCGACGTCGGCGGGCTCGCCTTCGACGAGCGCGTGGTCGAGTGGATGAGCGCCGCCTTCCTCGAGTCCTCGGGGGTCGACGCGGACGCCGACCCGGTGGTCCGTCAGCGCATGCTCGACGCCGCCAGCAAGGCCAAGGTCGTGCTCTCCGAGCTGGGCGAGGTCGAGCTCAACCTGCCGTACCTCTCCGCCGACGAGAGCGGCCCCCGGCACCTGCGGATGACGCTCACGCAGACCCGCTTCGAGAAGCTGATCGAGGACCTCGTCGAGCGTCTCGCTACCGCGACCGAGCGGGCGCTGGCCGACGCCCGCGTCGACGTCGACGCGGTCGCCAAGGTCTTGGTGTTCGGCGGCGCCGGGCGGGTGCCGCTGATCCAGGAGCGCCTCGAGCTGATGTTTAAGCGCGAGCCCGAGCTCGAGCTCGATCAGGACGACGTGGTGGTCGAGGGCGCCGCGCTGCTGGCCGAGGAGCTCGCCGCGCGCAAGCCGACGATGATCATCGACGAGGTGGCCGCGCACCCGCTCGTCGTGGACGCCGGCGGCGCGGAGCCGGTGACGCTGATCGAGCGCGGCACCCGGCTGCCCGTCGAGGTCACGCTGCCGCCGAACGAGTCGCGCGCGTGGCGGCTCTACCAAGATGATGTGCTGGCCTCGGGGATCCCGGGCCGGGCGCTGGCGAGCGTCCGTGATCGCGCGGACGGCCCGCCGCCGCGGGTCCAGCTCGCGCTCGACAATCAGGTGTATCTCAAGCCAGGTCGAGGCGCGGACGAGGACTCCCTCGAGCTCCGGGAGCTCGCCTTTCTCCCCGAGGCCGAGCGCGCGCGGCTGCTCGAGCGCGCCGGCGCGCTCGAGCTCGAGCACCGCGAGGGCGGCGTCGCCAAGGCGCGCGCCGAGCTGCTCGAGCGCTGGACCGCGCGGGCCGAGAAGCTGCTCGCCGAGCGCCCGGCCGGCGACCCCGATGACGCCGCGGCCAAGGCGGCGGAGCTGGTGCTCGCGCCCCTGGCGGAGGTGGTCCGAGACGCGCGCGCGTGCCTGCTCGCCGGCGACCCCGAGCTGCTCGCGCCGGCGCTCGAGGGCTTCGGCCTCCGCCTCGACGAGCTCCCGGGCGACATCGCCGAGAGCATCCGCGGCGAGGAGTCCGGGCCCGCGCGCCGGATCGATAAGCGCGTCCGCTGGCGACGCAGCGCGGGGCACGGGGCCGGCGCGGTCGAGCTCTCGACGAGCGAGCGCGGCGAGGGCGATGGGCCGGATGTCGGGGAGGACCCGTCGCGAAAGCAGGCGGCGAAGCGCCCGCCGCCGCGCGTCGCCTGACGCCGCGTCGGCGCGCTCGCTCCCGGTCGCGCGCGGCGCATCCCCGCGCGCGCCGCGAGTGATCTCCGTGGTCACGGTCGCGCGTCGCGGGGTCCCCGCGCCTGGCGCGAGGGGCACGTGGCGAGACGGGGTTTAAGGATGTTCTTGAGTACATGTCTTGTAAGGAATGTCCGAGCCGCGCGCCCGTGCGCGCCGACAGCAGCCTGCGCGCGCGCGCCTCGCTGCTATACAATTCGAAGCCATGCTGCGCGCACGAGAGAGCGTCACGGTGCACGCCCGCGCCGGCACGCAGATGAATTGCGGCGGCGTCGCGCGGATCTCGGCGCGCGTCGAGTGGGTCGACGGTGACGGCCTCGCGATGTCGAACGCCTACAAGGGCAAGATGCGGGGCCGGCTGCTCGCCGCCGTGTTCGCCGGGGCGCAGCGCGTGTTCGAGGAGGCGCCCGGGGTCGAGGGCCTGCGCTTCACCCTGATCGACGCGATGATCCACCCGGTCGACGCGACCGAGCGGCGGTTCTACGAGGCCGGGCAGAAGGCGATGCGCAAGGCCCTGCTCGCGCTGGTCGAGGACTGTCGGCTCGGCGCGACGCGCCACACCAAGCTGGTCTCGATGGCCGGCTCGCTGATCCGCGCGAAGGCCTGAGCCCCGCTCGTCGGCGCGCGCTCAGGCCTCGAGCGCGCGGAAGATGTTCTGCTGGTAGAAGCGCAGCTCGGCGATGGACTCGCGGATGTCCTCGAGCGCGCGGTGACACTCGCGCTTGGGTGGCGCCTGCAGCCCGGGGTACCAGCGCCGGCACAGCTCCTTGATCGTCGAGACGTCGACGCTGCGGTAGTGCAGGAAGGCGTCGAGGCGGGGCATGTAGCGGACGATGAAGCGCCGGTCCTGCCCGATCGAGTTGCCGCACAGCGGCGAGGCTCCGGACGCGCAGTGTTGCGCAAGGAACTCGAGGGTCTGGGCCTCGGCCTCGGCGAGCGAGATCGTCGAGGCCTTGACCTGCGCGGTCAGGCCGCTCTCGCCGTGGTGCTGCGTGCACCACTCGTCCATCGCGTCGAGCACCGAGTCGGGCTGATGGACCACGAGATCGGGGCCCTCGCCGAGCACGTTGAGCGCGCCGTCGGTGACGATCGTGGCGATCTCCAAGATCTCGCAGCGCTCGGGGTCGAGGCCGGACATCTCGAGGTCGAGCCAGATCAGGGGCGGGTGCGTGCCGGGGTCGATCGTCGCCATCGTGCGCCATGCTTACACCGGCCCGTCGCGCTTGTCAGGCGCGCGCTTGTCACTCGCAATCGGTCGACGGTAGCGTGGGCGTGGAGGAACGCGGATGAGCGAGTCGGATCGCGATCATGAAGGGCGCGGCGCGCCGAGCAACATGTCGGCGCGCAGGCGGGCGCCGGCGGCCTCGCGCAACCGCGAGCCGATTTTTGAAGTGCTGCAGCGGGTGCTGCCGCGCGCGGGCCTCGTGCTCGAGATCGGCAGCGGCACGGGCGAGCACGCCGTCGACTACACGGGGCGACTGCCGGGGATCATCTGGCAGCCGACGGACCCCTCCGAGGAGGCCCGGGCCAGCGTCGCGGCCTGGCGCGCGCACGCCGGTGATCTCGAGCAGCGCGTGCGCCCGCCGCTGCCGCTCGACGCCCGCGCGGAGCGCTGGCTCGACGAGTCGCCGGCCGCGGTCGTCGCGATCAACGTCATCCACATCTCGCCGTGGGAGGTGTGCGAGGGCATCGTCGCGGGGGCGGCCCGGCACCTGCGCGCCGACGGCCTGCTGTACCTGTACGGCCCCTACCGCCGCGAGGGGCGACACACGGCGCCGAGCAACGAGGCCTTCGATCGCAGCCTGCGCGCGCGCGACCCGAGCTGGGGCGTGCGTGACCTCGAGGAGGTCGCCGCGCTCGCGCGCGCCCGCGGCCTCGCGCTCGACGAGATCGTGGAGATGCCGGCCAACAACCTCTCGGTGATCTTCCGTCGCGGCTAGTCCTGTCCCCTCCGTCGCGGTTCGTATGACCTGCCCGTTGGGTCATGCGCATCTAGACGCCGTCAGATCGCGCGCACGGGGTGTTGGCTGGCCCCGGATCAGCGGCTGCCGAAACCCGCGAGCGCGTCACCGGAGCTCACGGGTCGCGCGCGAGCCAGGGAGGAGCCGGCAGAGGACGGCGAGCGCGAGGACGCTCGTCCGCTTCGTACGTACCGTCGCTCGCCGCCCGGAAGCCGGAGGGTCCCCTGGCGTTAAGCAGCGACCCGACGCCCGTACATCGAGAATGCTCGAAAGGGCATGTTCCGTGCTCACCTTGAAGTGTCTCACTCGGCCGACCCCGAGCCCAGCACGCGCGTGACCGCGTCGCGGGCCCAGGCGGGGTGATCGTACTCCGGGCGGTCGCTGGTGGTGCGGGGCGCGACGACGCGGGCGACCACGTGCCCGGCGGGGTCGTGGGCCTCGGGCGGGCGCTCGACGAGGTGTACGAGCACCGACTCGGGGCAGTCGTGGCAGCGCGGCAGTCGCTCGCCGCGGCCGGCGTAGGCCTGGGCGCAGTCGCGGTAGTGGATCGTCACCGTGTCGTCGAGCTCGGTCGCGAAGCCGGTCTCACCCAGGACCCCGAGCGTGACCATCTGGAAGGCGAGGCCGTGCAGCAGGTGCGTCGCGCTCTGCAGGAGCGCGGGGTCGCGCGGGAGGCCGTCGAGCTCGAGGTCGACGCTGCCGAAGCGCCGCATGCCGCGGGTCGCCAGCCGGATGTGCCCCGCGCCGTGGCGGTCGTCGGGGAAGGGGACCACGACGATCTGGTCGGCGATGTTGCCGAGCTTGATCTGAAGCCGTCGTCTTTTAAATGTCTCGAGGTCGACGGTCTCGTGGGTGTCGGGGTCGTAGATCAGCGCGTCGTGCTCGCGCGCGACGACGCGGACGAGCGCCTGCAAGAGCCGCAGCCCGCGGACCGCGTTGCGGTTGCGGTAGCCGACGCGGAGCACGAGCTGCCAGCGTCGGCGCGCGAGGCTGGCCCGGTCGGCCGGCGAGAGCGCGCGGGTCAAGAGCGGCGCGTCGTCGGGCTCGAACAGGAAGCGCTTGGGGATCAGGCCGTGGTGGTCGCCGGCGCCGCTCTCTTCGACGCGCTCGAGCTCGAGCTCCAGGCCGACGAGGTCGGCCGTGCGCCCGGCGACGCGCAGCGCTTTTTTCCGAGCTTCCTCGCCCTCGTCCGCTTCCGCTTCCGCTTCCGCTTCAAGCGGGTCGCTGGGGGCGGCGCGCTCCTCCGAGTCTTTGTCAGCGAGCCGCGACTCGTCACGCGCGGCGTCGGCCGCTTCAGCCTCCTCCTCGGGCGTCGGCAGCTCGAGCTCGGGCGCTCCGTCGCCGCGGCTCGCGATCTCGCGCTCGGCGAGCACGAGCAGCAGCCGGACCTCCTCGTCGCGCTCGTGACCGGGGTAGGCCGCGCGGATCAGGTCCTGGAGCTCCGCGCGCGTGGGCGCGGTGAAGTCGGGCGGCGTCTCCGGGTCGAGCAGCAGCACGTAGCTGTAGGCGAGTCGGTCCGCGAACACCACGTGGTGCGCGTCCTCGTCCGCTGCGGGCGCGCGAGGCTGCGCCTCCGCGGCCTTGTCCTCGGCGCCGGCGCTGGTCTTCACCTCGGCGCTGACCTTGGTCTCCGTCGCGGGCTTGTCCGCAGGCGTCTGGCACCCCACGAGCGAGAGCGCGACGAGCAGCGCGCCCGTGCGCTGTTGAAAAGCCGTCGCGTTCACACCTCTTCTCCGTAGCGCGCGACCAGCTCGGCGACCAGCGTCGGGCTGACGTTCCCGCCCGAGAGCAGCACGCCCACGCGCTTCGGCCTGCCGCGCTCCAAGCTTGAAAAAATGTCCTGGTGGGCAGCTCCCGCGTCGAGCCGGCGCAGCAGCTGCAGCGCGCCCGCCAGGCCCGCCGCGCCCGAGGGCTCGACGAGGATCTTCGCGTGGACCAGCAGGCGCACCAAGTTGCGCGCCAGCTGCTCATCGTCCACGCGCTCGCTGCCGCGGACCGCCCGGCGCGCGACTTCGAAATTGAGCGCGCCGACGCGGGTCGGCTTGAGCCCGTCGCCGAGCGTCGGGCCGGGCTCGACCGCCACGCGCTCGCCGGCCGCGAGCGAGCGCGCCATGGCGTCGCAGGTCGTGGGCTCGACGCTGAACACCGGGAGCTGGTGGTGCTCACAGACCAGGCTGGCGCCCGCGATCAGGCCGCCGCCGCCGACCGGCACCACCACCGCGTCGAGCGACTCGCCGCCCGTGCGCGCCGCGACCTCGGCGAGCAGCTCGAGGGTCGCGGTGCCCTGGCCCGCGATGATGTGGGGGTGGTCGAAGGGCTCGATGATCACGCCGCCGGTCTCGCGCTGGAGCTCGAGCGCGGCCGCCCTGCGGTGCTCCGAGGTGGTGCCGGCGAAGGTGATCGCGGCGCCGAGCCGACGCACGCCCGCCTGCTTGATCGGCGGGGCGTCGACCGGCATCGCGATGTGGGCGGAGACGCCGAACTCGCGGGCCGCCAGCGCGACCGCCTGGGCGTGGTTGCCCGAGCTGTAGGTGATCAGCCCGCGCGCGCGCTGCTCGGGCTCCAGGCGCGAGACCGCGTGCATCGCCCCCCGGGCCTTGAACGCGCCGACGCGCTGGAGATTCTCGGCCTTGAGCCACAGCTCGCAGCCCGCGAGCGCGTCGAGCACGGGGCTTCGGATCACCGGCGTGTGGTTGACGCGGCCGGCGATGCGCTCCGCGGCCTCGCGTACGTCGGCGATCGACAGGGACGAAGCGGGGGTCGTGTGCACGCGTGCAGGCTAGCAGAAGACGCCCAGGCGGCGCCCGACGAGCGCGCTGCTGTGCAAGAGGTCGCGGTCGTGGTTGGCGCCGCGCCAGGCGTGGGGTACTTGTTCAAGGCCGTGATCGCTCGATTCAGCAAGGCGCTCGCCGCGATGCCGACCTGGGCGTGGATCGCGATGGCCGCGCTCATCATGCTCGTCATCAACACGGCCTCGATCGCGAGCTGCGGCCCGTGGGATCCCTGGGAGACGCACTACGGCGAGGTCGCGCGGCAGATCCTCGCGCGCAAAGATCCCCTCGACCTGTGGTGGCGCCCCGGCTACGGACCCGACGGCAACTACGAGAACACATTCTGGTCGAAGCCGGCGCTGCCGTTTTGGTTGATGGCGCTGTGCATGAAATTGTTCGGCGTCGGCACCAGCGCCGCCGCCGACGAGATGGTCCGCTCGCCCTGGCCGGAGCTGGCGATCCGGCTGCCGAGCATGCTCGCGGCCATGGCGAGCGCGGCCTTCCTCGGCTACGTCGTCTGGCGGCTGTGCGCGCCGACGCGAGCGCGCGGGACTGTTGACCTCAACGCGCCCGCGCACGTCCGCGCGCGCGCGGCCGGGATCTTCACCGCGGTGGTGCTCTCGACCTCGCCGCAGTGGGCGATCGTCGCCCGCCAGGCGCTCACGGACATGTTCTTCGTCGGCCCCGTGGTCGTCGCCATGGGCGCCTGGGCGCTCGCGTTCTTGCTGCCCGATCGCGCGCTGCGGACGCGCCCGCTGAAGCGCCCGCGCTTCGCCGCCACGCGCGGCTGGGTGATCGCCTGGGACCGCGCCCACCTGGCCTTCGCGCTCGTGCTCATCCTGACCGTCGCGTGCCAGCTCGCGCTGCTGCACCACCACGTGCTCCGGCCCGAGACCGTCGAGCGGGTGTCGGGCTTCGTCAAGCGCCCCAACGTCCCCACCACCTTCACGCTCTACCAGATCCATCTGACGATGTTGATCTACGAGGGCCTGATGGTGTTCGCGCTGATCAGCAGCCTGCGCTGGCGTCGGCGCTCACAGTGCTGGCTCGGCGTGATGTACCTGGCCGCCGGCGTCTCGATCATCGGCAAGGGCATGATCGGCCCGGGGATCATCGGCCTGCTCGTGCTCGCGCACCTGCTCGTCAGCGGGCGGCTCGGGTTCGTGCGCTACTGCGGGCTGTGGGGCGGCACGCTGCTGTTCTTGCTCGTGGCGATGCCCTGGCACCACGCGATGTTCCTCTACCGCGGCGATCGCTGGTTCAACGAGCTGATCGTCATCAACAACCTCGCGCGCTTCGACACCGGCGAGCAGGAGCAGGCGGTCGGCGGCTTCACCTTCTATCTGCAGACCCTCGGGCTCGCCGCGTTGCCCTGGATCGCGGCCCTGCCCGCGGCGCTGTGGGACAACGTCGCGCGCGCCTACCCGCCGCTCGCCTCGGAGGAGGAGCGCGTTGAGGCGGAGGAGGACGACGAACTTCACGACCGCGTAGAGCCGACTCCAGAGGCGGCGGCGGTGACGCGTGAACAGGAGGCGCGCTCAGCCGCGGTCGAGGCGGAGGCGGTCAAGCACCGTGAAGAAGCGCCGGCCGTCCGCGAGCTGCGGCGCTTCGCGCTGCTGTGGTTCATCGTCACCCTCGCGCTGATCACCTACAGCGTCACGAAGTACTACCACTACCTGCTGCCCGCGCTGCCGCCGATGGCCGCGCTCATCGGCATCTGGCTCGCGGACCAGATCAGCGGGCACGCGCGGCGCGACGAGGGGCGCGCGGGCGGACGCGCTCGCTGGGTCTGCGCGCTCGTCGGGATCGGGCTCACCGGGATGGTCCTGCGCGACGCGCTGCACGAGCCGGCCTGGCTCGCGCACCTGACCACCTACCTCTACACGGGCATGTGGAAGAGCGGCGCGCCCGAGGTGACGCGGCTCGTGTGGACCAGCGCGCCGATGGCCCTCGCGCTGATCTTGTGGGCGCTCTACCGCGGGCGCGCGGCCGCGGCCGCGGCCGCGCTCGCCGGGGTGCTCACGACCGCCTACGTGATCGACGACTACCTGCCGGCGGCCTCGGAGAACTGGTCACAGCGCTCAGCGCTGCGCGTGTACTACGACCAGCGCGGCCCCGAGGACCCGCTGCTGAGCTGGTGGTTCTACTACCGGGGCGAGACCTTCCTCAGCAAGACCAAGGTCTGGGTGCTCAAAGAGCGCGACCGCAAGCAGCTGCTCGAATTCGTCGGCGAGCACGAGGGGAGCGGGCGAACGCTCTGGGTGATGACGACCAAGGCGCACGCCAAGCGCTTCGCGCCGACCCTGCCGACCCACCTGCGCGGGGGCGTCGAGGTCATGTACGAGAATTTTCACTACACCCTGCTGCGGGTGCCGATGGGCGAGGCCTCGGAGTGAACGCGCGCGTCTCCCATCATGCGGCGCGGTAGTCGTCGGTCGCGCACAGGGGGATCCCCGGGTGAAGCGCGCGCTTTCGGGGTAATTGCAGGTGGATCCACGGGGGTACCGCGCGGGTGAGCGGCGGCCGACAATCGCCTGACATGACCCTGCTCGCGAGGTGCGCCTCGCCTCGGCGCGCGCGCGCGGGGCCGAGAGGATCTTGTTCAAGGGTCATGTTGCTCGTGGGCGTCTTGTCGATCCTCGGATCGAGCGCGCGCGCGGCCGCGGGGGAGCCGGAGGGCGCCGCGCCCGAGGCTCCGGCGGCGCTCGAGCGTGACCCCGCGTCGACGATCCCGGCGGCGGTCTACGGCGCGCCCGCGTCCCAAGCTGAACCACCGGACAGCTCACGCGACGACTACGGGGAGCGCACCGTCGTGGTCAAGACCCGCGACGATGAGCCCGAGAACGAGGACCGCTCGACCAGCGTCGTCACGCGCAAGCAGTTCGCGCGCAGGCTGCCGCGCTCGAGCCCGGACGCGCTGCGCTACGAGCCCGGCGTGTTCATCCAGCAGACCGCCCACGGCCAGGGCTCGCCGTACATCCGTGGGCACACCGGGCAGCAGGTCGCGTTCCTGTTCGACGGCGTGCGCATGAACAACAGCCTCTACCGTCAGGGGCCGAACCAGTACGTCTTCACCGTGGACGTTCGGACCATCGAGCGCTACGAGATCGTCCGCGGCCCAGCCTCGACGCGCTACGGCTCGGACGCGGTGGGCGGCGCGATCGTGGCGACGCCCGTGCGGCCCTCAATGGTCGAGGGTGAGCGCGCCGTCGAGGTGCATCCGCGCGCGCTCTTGCGCCACAGCGGCGCCGATCAAGAGTACGGCGGGCGGGCCCAGTTTGACCTCAGCTACAAGGGCACGCTCGGCTTCTTCGGCGGCTTCGGCTACCGCGACGTCGGTCAGCTGCGCAGCGGCGGGCGGATCATCGCCCCGGAGACTGGCGAGCCGTGGAACTTCTCGCTGCACCACAACGACGGCGGCGCCCAGTGGCCCGAGCCGAAGATGCAGCACGGCACGGGCTTTCGCGAATTCGCCTGGGACAGCCGCGTCGAGTGGGCGGTCAACGAGGACCTCTCGCTCTCGCTGAACTACTACGACTACCGCCAGTTCGACGTGCCGCGGGCGGACAAGTGCCCGGCGCCGACGGCCCCGCGCAACGAGTGCTACGTGTTCGATGAGCAATTTCGGACGCTCGTCTACGCGGCGCTCGACAGCGTCCGCGGGCCGGCCTTCGCCGAGACCGCGCGCGCGCGCCTGAGCTTCCAGCGCGCGCACGAGCGCTGGCGCGTCGACACCGACTACCCCTTCAACGGCCAGCTCGCGCCGCCTGGGCTCAAGCGCCCCTTCGACAACACCGGGCGCGACGATGTCAACACCGCCGGCGCGATGCTCGAGCTGCGGACGAAGCGGTTTCGCCTCACCGACGACGTCGGCGTGCAGGCCCACTACGGCGCCGACGGCTACCTCGACTTCGTGGAGAGCAAGGCCTGGCAGCGCTTCTTCGACACCGGCCAGGTCGTCGAGCGCTCCCGCGGGCAGCACCTCCCCGGCAACTATTTTACGGGCGGCGCCTGGACGCAGCTGCGCTTCGACATCCACGAGCGCCTGCTGCTGCGCGGCGGCGGGCGCTTCGCCCACGCGGCCGCGCGCGCCGAGGGCGACCCCGAGTCCAACTCGCTCGATGTCGACGCGCGCTGGAGCTCCTTCGTCGGCGAGACCGGCGTGCACGTCAAGGCGCAGGAGTGGTTGACCTTTGACCTTGGCGCGAACCAGGGCTTTCGCGCGCCCAACCTCTCGGACCTCACCGCGCGGCGACCGACCGGCCCGGGCTTTCAGGTCGAGAACGCCGAACTCAAGCCCGAGCGCTCGACCTCTTTCGAAGTCGGCGTCCGCGTCGCGCACGAGCGGATCTCGCTCACCGCCCACGCGTTTCACACCCGCACGCGCGATGTCATCCAGCGCGGCGTGCTGCCCTGCGATGAGCTCGGCGGCTGCTCCGGGCAGCAGTTCGCGCTCAAGCCGGTCAACCTGCGCGGCCCCTCGATCAACCAGGGCGCCGACGGCCTGCTGCACCTGCGCTTCGGGTACGGTTTCGCGCTGCGCTCCACGGTCTCCTACGTCTGGACCGAGGGGCCCGACAGCCTCGCGCCGCTGGTCATCGACGACGACCTGCGGACGCCGCTCTCCAAGACCCCGCCGCTCAACGGGAGCAACGAGCTGATGTGGAGCGTGCCCGACATCGACGTGACGCTCGGCGGCGGCGTGCGCTGGGCCGCGCTGCAAGATCGCCTCTCGCCGCAGGACCTCGAGGATTTTCGAATTCCCTTGGGCGGCACCCCCGGCTTCGTCGCCGTCGACCTGTGGGCGAGCTACCAGCTGTGGAAGCCGTTTGTGCTCCTCAGCCTCGTGCTGGAGAATCTCGGAGACGCGCCCTACCGCTACCACGGCTCGAGCATCAACGGGCCCGGGCGCAGCCTGAACGTGATGCTCGAGATCGGCTACTGACTCGCGCGACGTCGCCATGAACCACCCTGAGCCCACGATCACGACCGTCGAGCCGAGCGTCGGCGCGCCCTCGTGGGCGGAGTCGCCGGTCACGCTGTGGATCTTCGTCGGGCTCGTGCTGCTCGCGGTCTCGCTGTTCGCCGCGCTCACGGTGCGGGGCGTGCTCAAGGGGACGAGCGCGCCGGAGCTTCGCGAGCCGACGCCCGGCAGCCCGGGGTTGGTTTCGGCGCTCGGGGAGCAAGACGTCGCCGGCGGTCGCGTGCGGATCGCCGGCTCGGGCAGCAACCTCTCGCTCACGCGCCGGCTGGTCGACGCCTACCTCGCGCGCGGCCCCGTCGGCCCGGACGGGCGCGCGGCCCAGCTCGTCGTGTTCGAGAGCATCGGCTCGACGGGCGGGGTCAAGGCGACGGTCGACGGCGCGATCGAGCTCGGCCTGATCTCGCGACCGCTGCGCGCGCGCGAGCAGGGCCTGGGCCTGCGCACGCTGCCCTACGCGCGCGTCGCCGTGGTCGCGGCGGCCAACCGCACCGTCCCCGATCGCTCGCTCACCGCGGCCGAGCTGATCGAGATCTACGGGGGGGAGCGACGCAGCTGGTCCGACGGCTCGCGCATCGTGGTGCTGCAGCGCGAGCAGGGCGACTCGAGCCACGAGGCTTTTGGCCAGCTGCTGCCGGCGTTCAAGGCGGCCAACGAGCTCGCCTATCAGCGCGGCCTGTGGCGGGTGGTCTACCGCGACCGCGCGATGCAGGAGGCGCTGATGAGCACGCCCGGCGCGATCGGCCTGTTCGACCTCGGCGCGGTCACCAGCGAGCGCCTGACCTCCGCGCTCGAGCTGCTCGAGATCGACAGCGTCGCGCCCTCCGCCGACACCGTCGCCTCGGGGCGCTACCCGTACTACAAAGATCTCGCGTTCGTCAGCCTCGGCGAGCCCCGCGGGCTCGCGGCCGGCTTCCTCGAGTTCGTCGCCAGCCCCGAGGGCCAGGTGATCATCCGCGCCAACGGCTACGCGCCGCTGGCTCTTCATACAGATGAAGCCTCGGGAGGAGCCGCTGGTGGAGCCACGGGCGGAGTCGCGGGAGGAGCCACGGGAGGATCTCCGTGAGGGCCGTGATCCCGGTCAGCCTCCGCGAGTACCTCGGCGCGCGCATGCGGCCGCTGGTGGTCCTGCTCGTGCTGCTCGTCGCGATCTCGGCGCCGCTGGCGGACTACATCCTGACCCTTCAGACATTGCGCGTCGAGGCGGCGGCGACCGCCCACGAGGTCGCCGCGGTCATCGATCGCGAGGTCCAGGAGCGGCCGGTGCTGTGGCGCTACGACTCGCTCAAGCTGCTCTCGCACGTGCGGACCAGCGCGATGCGCTCGCACATCGCCCACATCGAGGTGCTCGACCGCGACGGCGCGCGCATCGACCTCGGCGGCGAGCGCTTCGACGCGGCCGCGCGCCGCCGGCTGCTGTGGGAGTCGGCGCCGCTGGTGATCAACGGCGAGACCGTCGGCCACGTCTGGGTCGCGGCGCGCACCGACTCGGCCGGCGTGCACGCGCTCTACCTGCTGATCCCCTTCGGCCTGCTCGGGATCTGCCTCGGCGCGCTGGTCTACTGGTTGCCGCTGCGCGCGATGGCGGACGCCGAGCGACGAATCGGCGGGCTGATCACGCGGCTGCGCGAGCGCGAGGAGCAGCTCGCGGGCTTCAATCAGACCCTCGAGCAGCAGGTCGCCGCGCGCTCGACGGAGCTGCGCGCGGCCTACGACGAGCTGCAGAAGAAAGAGATCCGCCTGCGCGAGGTCTCGTCGCGCGCGATCGAGCTGCAGGAGGCGGAGCGCCGCGTGATCGCCCGCGAGCTGCACGACTCCGCCGGCCAAGCGATCACCGCGATCCGCATCAACCTCCAGCTCATCGCCCAGGGCGTCTTTGACATGGAGCGCGCGCGCGAGGTCGGCGAGAAGACGCTGGCGATCACCGACCAGACCTTGGAAGAGATCCGGCGCGCGGTCGTCATGCTCGGGCCGGCGATCCTCGACGACTTCGGCCTCGAGGTCGCGGTCCAGCGCTACTGCGCCGACTTCGAGGACCGCAGCGCGGGGATCTCGGTGAGCTGCGACATCGACCTGCCAGATGGGGTCTTGTCGCCCGCGCTCGAGAGCGCCCTGTACCGCCTGGTGCAGGAGTCGCTGACGAACATCGCGCGCCACGCCGAGGCCAGCGAGGTCGCGCTCGGCCTGTATCACGAGCAGCTCGGCGACGAGGAGCGGGTGGTGCTCGAGGTCGAGGACGACGGCCGGGGCTTCGACGCTGAGCTCGCGCGGCGCGAGGTCAAGCGCCGCGCGCCGGGACAGGGCGGGCGCGGGCTCGCGGGGATGCGAGAGCGCGTCGAGCTGCTCAGCGGGACGCTCGAGATCGACACTGCGCCGGGCGAAGGCACGCGCCTGCGCGCGAGCTTGCCGTGCCCGCCGCGCCCCCATGACGCGGCTGAGCCCGCAGAGCGCGAGCGCGCCGCGGTGATACAGTAGCGAGAGCAGCAGCACGGAGCGTCCATGCAGAGCACAACGGGCCCGACCCCCTCGACATCCTCGAACCCTTCGAAGATCCGGGTCCTCCTGGCCGAGGATCACACGATCGTGCGGGAGGGCTTGATGGCGCTGCTGGCCACGCGCGATGACATCGAGGTCGTCGCCCAGGTCGCGAACGGGCGCGACGCGGTGGCCCGCGCGAGCGAGCTCAAGCCGCACGTGGTCGTGATGGACCTGAACATGCCGGAGCTCAACGGCATCGACGCGACGCGGGCGGTCCGCGAGGCGGTGCCCGAGACCCGCGTGCTGATCCTGTCGATGCACTCGGGCGAGGAGTACGTGCGGCCGGTGATCCGCGCGGGCGCGAGCGGCTACCTGCTCAAGGGCTCCGGGCTCTCCGACCTGGTCTCGGCGATCCGCGCGGTCGCCCGCGACGAGGCCTTCTTCAGCCCGGCGATCGCGAAGATCATGCTGCAGGACTCGCGTCGACGCGGGACGCAGAAGTCGGGGCGGAAGGCCCGCGGCTCGGCGCTGACGAAGCGCGAGCGCGAGGTGCTGCAACATGTCGCGGAGGGCAAGTCGAGCCCGGAGATCGCGGAGCATCTGGGGCTGAGCGTGAAGACGGTGGAGGGGCACCGCTCGCGCATCATGAGCAAGCTCGAGGTCCGCAACGTCGCGGGCTTGGTGCGATACGCGATCCGTGTTGGACTGGTCTCCGCGGACTAGCCGGCTTTTGTTTGCGGCGTTTTTGTTTGTGGCGTTTTTGTTTGCGATGTCTTCGTGGCGCGATTGGGCGTCGTTGGTTTGTCCCGCGGGGCTCTGGGAGGAAGGGCGGGGGCGCTCCATGCGGGCGTCACGGGTGCGACGCCCTTCGGGCTCTTGTGGCTTTCTTGGTCTCGAGCTCGGCTGGGCGCGGGAGCGGGCGAGCGCGTGAGCGGGCGGGCGCGTGAGTGAGAGCGGATGCGAGAGCGCGTGATGGTGGGCGAGCGAGGGGAGCGGGCGAGCGGGCGAGGGCGAACGCGTGAGGGTAGGTGAGCGAGCGAGTGAGAGTGAGCGCGCGAGCGCGGGCTGGTAGCAAAGCCCACGAGAATTTCTGGCGCGGCCTAGGGTGAGCGCGTCAACGCGCGTTCGCGCTGGCGGGTGTAGGGGGATCCCCCTGCGCGGCGGGAGGTGGATCTGCCGTCGCGGCGTGGTGACCCGCTCCCTATTCTGCGAATCACGCGCGGAGAGAAGCGCGCGGGGGGATCAAACATGACTTTGCGAACATGTCTTTTTGGCGGCTTGGCCTGCGCGGCGCTCGTGCTCGGCGGCTGCGGCGACGGTGACCCGGTGGACACCGACGGCGCCGACACCGACGGGGGGGAGACCAACGGCGAGACCGACGGCGAGACCAACGAGACCGTGGGCACGAGCGAGGGCGGTGACGCCCAGGAGCCGCCGGCCTACAGCTGCAGCGAGCTGATGCTCGCCTGCGTTGACGAGTCGACCTGCACGCCCGCGTCCACGGACTACATGCCGCGCGAGAACGGCTCGGCCGATGACACCTGGCCGGCGTGCATCTCCGACGGCGGCGTCTACGAGCTGGTCGACAGCCCGCCCAGCTCGATCGCCCGCGTCGAGGCGTTTGATTTTGTCGCCGACAAGCTGTGGCGCAACGGCATACCGACGGCCCAGGACTTCCTCGACGCGCGCGTCGAGTACACCATCGAGGAGGGCCTGGAGTCCCGCGTCAACCGCCGCGAGGACCTGCACTACGACCCCATCCCCGAGAGCGAGTGGGACCCCGGGTTTGACTCGGACAAGCAGTGCTCGGTGCCGGAGCTGGCGACCAAGTACTCCGACCGCTGCGCCGGCCCGGCGAAGATCGCCCCGCTGGTCAACGCCGCGTTTGAGGCCGGCTCCAACGGCGAGGGCGACCTGACCGTGCACGCCGCCCAGATCGAGGCGGGCCTGCTGTGGTTCATGTACATCTCGGCCTACAAAGAGGCGTCGACCTGCGCGACCAACAAGGCCAAGGACTGCGACTCGGCCTGGGCCTACTACACGGGCGGCTTCCAGATCGACGGCGGCATCGGTTTGGCGGGTTACGTGAAGATGTACAGCGAGAACGCCCACAACCGGATCTTCGACGGCGTGCTCGCGGCCCGCTGCTGGCGCAACATCGTCGGCGACGGCGAGGAGTACCCGCTGCTCGACGAGCTGCCGCCCTCGGACGTCGAGCAGTTCAACCTCGCCCACGAGCAGCTCGACAACGCGCTGCACCGCGGCTACGCGGTCGTGGTCCGCGAGCGCCTGATCGATCACATCGGCGGCCTGCGCAACGGCGAGAGCACGGTCGCGACCTGGGCGTTCCTACAGGTCGCGGGCCCCGTGCTCGACCGCGAGGCGAGCGAGCGCGGCGCCCCGGAGGCGAGCACGCTCGCGGGGCTGTGGAAGTCGGACGGGACCGACGAGGCCGCGCTCACGGCGGGCCTGGACGCGCTCGATTCTGTGTTCGACTGCCCGTAGTCGCGCGCCGCGTCGCGCTGACGCGGTCATGACGGCGCGCCGTCCCGAGCGGGGCGGCGCGTCTTCGCGTTCGAAGCCGCGAGTTAGCGATGTTGGGGGCGAACAAATCGCGGCGCTCGCGGCTGGGCGCGCGGGGCCCGGGCGCGGCTCCTGTAGTTCCTCCTATAGTTCCTCCGCCCGCGCGGGGGCGCAGCGCGAAGCCGCGCCGGGCGGAGGTGACAGCATGACCGACAAGCAGCTCGAACAATTCGCCCTGGCGGAGGACCGCGAGGCCGTCCTCGAGACGATGATCCCGGGCTCGGTCGACGCGTTCACCTATCGCTGCCTGCACCTGCAGAACGAGGGGCGGCTCGCCGAGGTCGACGCGCTGCTCGAGCGGTCGGCGGCCCAGGGGATCCCCGGCGCCGTCGCCCAGCGCCTGCGCGACCGGCAGACGCTGCTGCGCTTTGAGCAGGACCCAAAGGGCAGCTGCGAGTACCTGCAGCGGCGGCTCGGGCTCTCGTTCACCCCGGCGCGCGCGCGCTCCAACGAGGCGGAGGTCTACCCGAGCGCGCTGGACCCGGCGGTGATCGAGCGCGAGCGCGTGACCCCGCAGATGCTGAGCGGCCGCAGCCTGAGCGCGATCTCTGACGAGGGGATCGCGTGGGTGCTGGCGCGCTACGCCGACAAGGTGCGCCCGACGGAGCTGCTCAAGCGCGTCAAGCAGCCGGATCACCCGGGGCTCGTCGACGTGGTGCTCGCGGGTCTCGAGCGGGACCCTCGCACGCGCTTCGGCGGGCTCGAGATCCACAAGAACCTGTGCTGGCTGCAGTACCGCGAGCTCGCGCACCGGCGCCCGCAGCTGCTGCAGGAGGAGGAGTTCATCACCGCGTGCCTGTACCGGCTGCGGCCGCCCGAGCACGTCGCGCTCGCGCGCGAAGGCGCAGGTGCGGCGCGCTGGGCCTACTACGAGCGCGTCTGGTCCCTGGTCGCTGGGCTGGCGCCGAAGTTCGACCCGCTCAAGCGACATGTCCTCTACTACATGCTCGAGCACGGGAGGCGCGCGGGCGACTACGACCGCGCGCGCTTCCTCGCGTTCCTCGAGCTGTCGGCGGGCGCTCGCTACGCGCGCGCGCAGACCCGCGGGCGGCCGCCGCGGGGTTTCCCGCAGCACGCGGCGCTGGTCGGGATGCCGGCGATCGCCGACGACGAGCCGCTGGTGCGCGACTACCTGATCGCGCTGCTCAAGGGGGCGCCCGACTACCAGGGCTTCGCGCAGCTGGTGCGGGAGGACTACCTGCGGGGGGTCTTCGCCGAGGCCAAGATCCTGCACGGCGTCGACGTCGAGCCGGCCTACGCCATGCTCGAGGGGGCCGGCGCGCGCGCGCGGCTGCGGGATCGCGTCGAGCTCGAGTTCGCCCCCACGACCCCGCGCTACTTCGACCCCGTCCAGCTCGAGGGCGAGGGCGGCGTCGCGCTCGAGCTCGACGTCAAGAACGTCCAGACCCTCGTGGTCAAGGTCTTCGAGATCAACCTGTTCAACTACTTCGTCGCCCATGGGCGCGACGTCGACGCCTCGATCGATCTCGACGGCTTGGTCGCTACCCACGAGCAGACCCGCCGCTATGACGAGCCGCCGCACCGGCGCGTCCGCAGGCGCTTCGCGTTCCCGGAGCTCAAGCGCCCGGGCGTGTACGTCGTCGAGTTCATCGGCGGGGGCAAGAGCAGCCGCGCGCTGCTGCGGATCGGTCGGCTGCGCTTCACCCATCGGATCGGCGCCGCCGGGCACGTGTTTCAGGTCGTCGACGAGCGCGGCGCGGCGCGTGACGACGCGACGCTGTGGCTCTCGGGCCGCGAGCACCGGGCGGATGAGGACGGGCGCGTCGTCGTCCCCTTCGCCGCCGATCGCGGCGGGCCCCGGCGCTTCTTGCTCCGCGTCGGCGACCGGGTCACCGTCGAGTCCTTCACGCTCTTGACCGAGCAGTACGCGTTCACGGCGGCGTTTCACGTCGAGCGCGAGGCGTTGATCGCGGGTCACCGCGCCGAGCTCTTCGTGCGCCCCGAGCTGCGCATCCACGGGGAGCCGGTCAGCGTCTCGCTGATCAAGACGCCGCGGCTGCGGATCGAGTCGACCGATGTCCACGGCGTCAACGCGAGCATGGAGGTCGGCGACTTCACGCTGCGCGACCACGGCCTCTCGGTGCACGCCTTCACGGTCCCCGAGGGCCTCAGCGAGCTGACGTTTACGCTCAGCGGCCGCGTCCGCAACGAGGCGCGCGGCGAGGATGTCGACGTAACGGCTACGTCGCGCGTGCGCGTCAACGGCATCGAGCGCAGCGAGCACGTCGCCAGCTTCCAGCTCGCGCGGGGTCAGGGCGGCTATCGGCTGTACGCGCTCGGCAAGGCCGGCGAGCCGCGCGTGGGCCAGCACGTGACCGTGATCCTTCATCACCGCCTGTTCTCGCGGACGATCTCCGAGACGCTCCAGACCGACGCGCGCGGCTGCGTCACCCTCGGCGAGCTGGTCGACATCCACGAGGTCGCGGCCCGCGGCGCGGGCGTGACCGAGGGGAGCTGGACGCTCCCGGGCGACGACTGCTCGCTGCCCCCCGTGGTGCAGTCGCCCGCGCGCGCGATCCGGCTCGCGCGGCCTCGCGGCGACGCGCTCACGCGTGAGCGCTACTCGCTGATCCAGCTGCTCGGCGGACGTCCGCTGCGCGACTGCTTTGAGAACCTCGCCTTCGTCGACGGCGCGCTCGAGCTGCGCGGGCTCGAGGCCGGCCGCTACCGGCTCCGCTACAAGCGTCTCGGGCGCAGCGTGGACGTGGTGGTCGTCGACAGCGACGCGCGCGCAGGCGGCTGGATCGACGGCGGCACGCGCCTGCTCTCGGCCTGGCGCAACCGCCCGCTGCGGCTGCTGCAGGCTGGTTTTGACGACGACACCGGCGAGCTGCGCGTGCGGGTCGTCGGGCCGAAGCAGCGCCCGCGCGTGTACATCTTCGGCGATCGTTTTGTCAGCGATCGCCAGAGCGCGCGCGCGCTCGCGCCGGGCGAGGAGATCGCGGGCGCGCCCGGATCGCTCGACTTCCCGAGCCTCGAGTCGCTGTACCAGGCCGGTCGTGATATCGGCGACGAGTACCGCTACATCCTCGAGCGCCGCAGCAGCCAGCGTCGTTACCCGGGCAACCTGCTCAAGCGCCCGCAGCTGCTGCTCGATCCGTGGGCGGTCCGCAGCACCGGCACCCAGGTCGCGAAGGCGGCCAGCGGCGGCGCCTACGCCTCGGCGACGCCGGCGTCGATGCGGCCCTCGCCGCGCGGGCAACGGCTCGCCAGCGCCCTCCGTGGACAGGCCGAGGTCTCGGCGACCCTCGACTTCCTCGCGCGCCCGGGCGTCGCGCTGCACGGGCTGCGCGTCGGCGAGGACGGGTTTGTTCGCGGCCCCGGCGGGGAGCCGCTGAGCGCCGCGCTGTTCGCCGGGATGAACGAGCTGCGCATCGTCGTGCTCGGGCGCGACGGCGACGCGCTCATTCACCATGTGCACGCGCCCCACGTGCCGCTGGAGCGGCGCGAGCGACGGCTCATGCCGGGCTTTGACCCCGCCTATCACCTGGCCCAGCGGCGCGAGATCACGGCGCTGCGCGTCGGCGAGACGCTCACGGTCGACGACCTCTCGATGGCGACCGTCGAGCGCTACGACACGCTCACCCGCGCGTTCGAGCTGCTCTCTACGCTCACCAGCAGCCACGCCCGCGCGACGCTGGAGAAATTTCGCTTCGTGCTCACGTGGCCGTCGCTGACGCCCGACGAGCGGCGCGAGCGCTACAGCGAGTTCGCCTGCCACGAGCTCAACCTGCTGCTCGCGCGCAAAGATCCGGCGTTCTTCGCCGAGGTCGTCCGCCCGCATCTCGCCAATAAGCGCGAGCGGACCTTCCTCGACGACTACCTGCTCGCGGCCGACCTGGGCCCGTACCGCGAGTCGTGGGCCTACGCCCGCTTGAACGCGCTCGAGCGCGCGCTGCTGGCCGCGCGCGTCGGCGGCCAGGTCGCCGCGGAGACCCGGCGTGACTTCGCCGACCAAATCGAGCTGGTCCCGTCCGATCCGGAGCGCGAGAACCGGCTGTTCGAGACGGCGCTCAAGGGCCGGGCGCTCGCCGGCGACGACGGCGAGGGCGGGGCGCCGACGCCACCGCCGCCGCCACCGCGGGCGCCGGCGCCCCAACCTGCCGGCGCGGCGTTTGGCGGTCTGGGCGGCCGCGGTGGCGGCGGCGGTTCACGGCGTCGCCGCTCCGCGCGTCGCGAGACCGGCGCCGTCTTCAACGAGATCACCGACGAGGACATCGACGGCCTGTTCGCGGCCGACGAGGCCGAGGCCGAGGTCGCGGAGGAGGCCTACTTCGACGACGATATGCCCGGGGAGCCGACCCGCGGCGCGGGCGATCTCAAGAAGCGCGGCAAGGGGCGCGCCAACTTCCGCGCGCCCGACAAGACCAAGGAGCTCGCCGAGACCCACTACTACCGGCGCGAGCTGGACAGCCAGGGGCCCGAGCTCATCCCGGTCAACGCGTTCTGGCGCGACTTCCTCGAGCACGCGCTCGCGGGCGAGGAACAGCCCTTCATCTCTTCGAACCTGGCCGACGCGGCCGGCGAGTTCAGCGAGCTGCTCTGCGCGCTCGCGGTCCTCGAGCTGCCCTGGAGCGCCGAGCCGGCGACGCGCGCGGGCGAGGGGCGCGGCCTGACGATCACCGCCAACAGCCCGGCGATCGTGTTCCACCGGCAGATCGGGGCGGCCCGCAGCGGGCGCGAGGATCGCGGCCTGCTCGTGCGGCACCATTACATGCGCGCCGACGATCGCGAGCGCATCGTCGACGGGCGCGTCTTCGCGAAGTTCCTGAACCCAAAGACAGCCTCGTCCGAGGCCTCTGACGAGTTCCTGATCCACACCGTGTACGTCTGCAAGGTCGTGGTCACCAACGCGAGCGCGCACCCGCGCAAGCTCGAGCTGCTGCTGCAGATCCCGGCGGGGGCCATGCCGGTCAAGGCCGGGCACGTGACCCGCGGCGTGCACAGCCGGCTCGAGCCCTACTCGACGGTGCACCACGAGTACGCCTTCTACTTCCCGGCGCCCGGCGACTACCGCCACTACCCGGCTCACGCCAGCGAGCACGGCGCGCTGCTGGCCGCGGCCGAGCCGGCGACGCTCGGGGTCGTGGCGGTCGCGAGCAAGCTCGACCGCGACACCTGGCCGCACGTCGTCAGCCACGGCGATGATGAAGATGTCCTCGAGTTCCTGCGCGAGCGAAATCTCAGGCAGATCGGCGCGGGCGTCGAGCGCGTCGCGCCGCGCATGTACAAGCGCGAGATGTACACGCGGGTCCTCGAGATCCTGCGCCGACGCCAGCGCTACAGCGAGGCGCTGTGGTCGTTCTCGCTGTTTCACCAGGACGCGCCGGCGATCGCCGAGTTCTTGCGTCACGAGCACGATTTTCTGCGCGAGTGCGGGCCGGCGCTGCAGTCCGCGCTGCTGACGATCGACCCCTTCGATCACCGTCGCTACCAGCATCTCGAGTACGCGCCCTTGATCAACGCGCGGGCGCACCGCTTCGCCAATCACCCGACCATCCTCAACGACCGCTTCGGCGAGCAGTGGACGGCGCTGCTGCGCGTGCTCGCCCATCAGCCGCGGCTGCGGGCCGACGATCGCCTCGCGGTCGCCTACTACCTGTTGCTGCAGGAGCGCATCGACGAGGGCCTGGCGATGTTCGACACCATCGAGCGCGACGCCGTCGCGGCCGCGATGCAGTACGACTACCTGGCGGTCTACGCGGCGTTTTATCGCGCGCTCGAGCCGGGCGAGTCCGGGGCGCCGCGCGGGCTCGCGGAGGCGCGCGCGATCGCGACGCGCTGGCGCGACGTCCCGGTCGCGCGCTGGCGTGATCGCTTCCGCGACGCGCTCGCGCAGCTCGACGAGATCGCCGGCGCGGACGCGCGCGCCACGAGCGGCGCCGCGCGGGAGACGGATCGCGAGGCCCGCCACGATCACCTCGCCCGGACCGAGGCGAGCTTCGACTTCTCGGTCGAGGGGGGCAGCGTCGCGCTGCGCTACCACAACATCCGCAGCTGCAAGCTGCACTTCTACCGCATGGACATCGAGCTGCTGTTTTCGCGCCAGCCCTTCGTGCAGGAGCAGTCCGGGCAGTTCGGCTTCGTCGCGCCCAACCTCGCGTTCTCCCACGAGCTCGCGGCGGCGGAGGGCGAGGGCGAGGGCCAGCGCAGCTTCCCGATCCCCGAGTCGCTGGCCGGCGCGAACGTCCTGATCGAGGTCGTCGCCGCCGGCAAGCGCAAGTCCGTGACGCACTACGCGAATTCGCTCAGCGTCCGGCTCATCGGCGCCTACGGACAGGTCCGCGTCGCGCACGAGCGCACGGGCGCGCCGCTGCCGAGGGTCTACGTCAAGGCCTACGCGCGCGATAAGTCCGGCGGCGGGGCGCGGTTTTACAAGGACGGCTACACCGACCTGCGCGGCGTGTTCGACTACGCCTCGCTCAGCACCGACGAGCTCGATCGGGTCGAGCGCTTCGCGCTGCTGATCCTCAGCGAGGAGCACGGCGCGGTCATCCGCGAGGTCGCGCCACCAGAGCGATAGGCGGAACAGGGATCGAACCTGCGACCCGCGCCTTGTAAGGGCGCTGCTCTACCACTGAGCTATCCGCCTGAGCCGGCTGAATCTACCCCGAATCATCCCGCGCGTCGACGCGACGCGCGGCCACGAGCTCGGCGACGCTCGGCAGCACCGGCGCCGCTGCGTCGCGCGCGGGGGGCTCCGCGACGGCCTCGGTGGACGCGCTGTGCAGCGGGGTCGGCCAGCGCGCCATGATCGTGCGGTGGCTGGCGGGGAGGCGGACGAGCAGCTCCTCCACCGTCGCGTCGCCGGTCGGTCGCAGCCCCGGCACCAGGCACGAGAGCGGCGTCAGCACGAAGTCGCGGTTCGCCAGCTCCGGGTGTGGGAGCTGCAGCCGCGGCGTGGTGACGAACAGCGAGCCCGCCCGGTCGCCGGTCTCGAGGGCCTCGGCGCCGTCGCGTGGGAGGTAGGCGAGGAGGTCGAGATCGAGGGTGCGGGCCGTCCAGCGCCGGCTGGTCTCGCGCTCGCGCCCGTGGCTGCGCTCGATCGCGAGCAACGCGTCGAGCAGCTCGATCGGCGCCAGCGTGGTGGCGAGCTCAACCGCGGCGTTGAGGAAGGGAAACCGCGACGGTCCGACCGGCCGCGTCTCAAACGCGGGGGAGCAGCGCAGCAGCCGGGTCTTCGGGATCCAGCCGCGGGCGAAGACCTCGACGGCGCTTCGCAGGATCGACACACGGTCCCCGAGGTTCCCGCCGATCCCGATGTAGGCGATCGCTGGCGTTGAGACCGAGGCGGCGAGCTTGAGGCGATGGCCTTCGATGGCCGCAGGCGCAGGGCGCGTCATGGTGGCTCGGAGCGCGGTACCGGTTCAGGGGCGTTCGCTGGAGTTGGGGGTGGAGACGGAGACGACGCCGGCGCGTTAAGTCGTCCCCGTGCTGGGGCGTTCAGTGTTCGCTTATACGGCAGCGCGACGCGGAACGGCAACGTCAGCGGCGGCTCCGCGGACCCCTCGATCGTGAGCGTGGCTGCGAGCGACGCGTCCGAAGCAGGCTCTCTCGCGGCGGTCTCCGACGGCGCGGGCTCTCGTGGAGCCGACGCGGTGTCGAGCTCGGCGTCGCTGGTGTCGGCGTCGGCGTCGGCGTCGGCGTCGGCGTCGACCTCGGCTTCGAGAAGATCCAGCGCGGCCGGCAGCACGAAGTGCGCGACGCCATCGCTGCTTGTGCGCACCTGGTCGCGGTACGGCCCGATGCTCAGGGTCACGCGTCGACCCGCGGCGGGCGACGAGGCGGGGTTACACGGCTCGCGTGGACCCTCACGCAGCTCGTGGGTCGCGATCGTCACAACCTCGTCACGCGCGCGCAGCGTGTCGTAGATCGCCGCCCCCAGCGCGCCGCTGCCGAGCGCGACGAAGATCCCGCCGGTGACATACCCCGGGGTAGGGTCTTCGACGGGGTTGCCCGCGTCGTCTTGGATCACCGTATTCGACAGCGCCCCGGGCTGCGCGAAGGCGAACGCCGCGATCGCGTAGGCGGCCGCCGCGAGCGCGTACTCGACGTACAGCGCCGCGTCCGCCCGGCGCACGACCCGTTCTTCGCGCAGGACCGGGACCGACTCGACGCGCTGGCACGCGCGGCGCTCCTGGAGCTCGATCGTCAGGGTCGCGCCGCGCTGCTCCCAGGCCGCCGCGACCGCGCGCGAGATGATCTTGCGATCGTCGGCGTCTCGGTCGCGCGGGGGGATCGACGCGGGCGTACGGCTCACGCCGGGGCGCGGACGAAGCGTCACGACCCGTTCGCTCGTGATGCCGGCGCAGCCGCTGCTCCAAGTCGTCGTGAGCGCGAGCCCGACCAGCAGCGTCGAGCGATGAACGAGGGAGCCCGCGGCGGTCCGCAGCTCCGCTCCGCTCACAGCTCGATCCGCGCGCCGAGCTTGTCGCTGACCGCCCGTGAGACCGCCTCCATTAACTCGTCGCCGCTGCGGCTGGCGATCCACTTCTGCGACGCGGGCTCATAGTCGAAGTGCCACGCGGTCGTGCCGGCCGCCATCCAGACCTGTCCGGCCGCGCTGTGGGCGTTGATGATGAATTGGGCGCCGTCGTCGAAGCTCACCGTCAAGACGTCCCCGGCGAGGACGACGTCGATGTCATCGCGGTCGAGATCGCCGAGCACCGTGTCGATGTGCCGCAGCGCGCGCGCGGAGAGGCGGGAGAACTCCTTGCGTTCCATGCCGGGCCAGAGTGCAGGTTGCCCGGCAGAGCGTCAATTGGCGGGCGCGGGCGCGGGCGCGCCCTCGGCCTTGGTCCCCGCGTCCGCCGCCGGCTCCGCGCCGGCCGCCGGCTCCGCCTCCTTCGTCGCGGGCGCGGCCTGCTTCGCGGACTCGGCGGCCTTGGTCTTCGCGTCGGCGCCGGGGTTTGGGGAGTGGGCCTCGGGCGGGACCGGGAAGCCGAGCTCCGCGGCGCTCTGCGGCGTCAGCTCGAGGTACTCGCGGGTGGTGCCGTCCGGCATCATGAGCGTGCGCGTGTGCTGCTTGAGCAGAGCCTCGCGCTCGGCGTCGGCTTCGGCCTGGGCGCGCGCGGCCTCGTTGCGGCTCTGGCAGGTCATGATGGCGCGGGTGCCGAAGATGAGGATCAGCGCCCCGTAAATCACGATGCGAATGAGGATCTTCCGCGGGAGCCGCATGACTTGAGAGTGCAGCACCGTGGAGGGCCGGGCAAGCGGCGTTCCCCGCGTCGACACGCGGACTTTCGCCACGGGCGGCTAGGGGATCGACTCGATCAATAGATCGCGGATCACGAAGGCGCTCGCGCCGGCGTCGAACAGCGTCGCGCTGTTGCTCGCGCGGGCCTCGATGTCGACGGCGGCGTTCCGCGTCACCCGGACGACCGCCGGGCAGCGCGCGTCGAGCTCGACGCCATCCTCGAGCGTGATCGTCCCCGGCTCGACGACGAGCGTGTTCCCACTCTTGGCGAACAGGGTCTTGAAGCCCGCGAGGCACGAGATCCCGTCGATCTCGTCGAGGATGTCGACCCCGATCGGCGCCGCGTCGCTGGCGTCGGGGGTCCACGTGATCTCCATGGCCTCGGCGCGGGAGTGCGGCTCGCCCCACTCGGCCGGGCTGAGCAGCTCGAGCTCCTGGCGGCCGACCGTCACGTCGAAGGTGTAGAAGCTATTGTCCGACTCGAGCACGATCGCGTACTGCACCGAGGCCCGGTCCTGGGTGGTCGAGTAGACAGGTTGACCCTGGGCGCGCTCGAGCGGTCGCGCGTGGGTTTGGTTGATCGTCACGGCGTCGCCCTCGCAGAGGTACTGCGGGTCGAGATCCTGGATAGTCTCGCCCTCGAGCGGGGCGCGCTTGAAGGCCAGCTCGACCAGGATCTCGCCGTTGAAGTCGATGATCAGCGCCTGGAGGATCATGTCCTCGATCGACACCCCGCAGAGCGTGCCGGTGGTGTCGCTGGAGCACGCCGGCGTCGACGCCATCAGCGCGCAGGCGGTGAGCGTCAGCAGCCCGCGGGCGCGCGCGCGCGCCGTTCGTCTTATGTGCCAGACCACGGCTTGACCACCACCATGATAACGATGAGCAGCAGGAGCACCGTCGGCGCCTCGTTGATCAGGCGACACTGCCGCGAGCTGAGCGCGAACTCGCCCCGCGCGAAGTCTCGGCCGACCTTGCCGCTGTAGAAGTGATAGGCGAACAGGCCCGCGAGGCCGAGCAGCTTGACGTGAAACCAGCCCTGCGAGAGGTACAGGCGAGGCATCTGCGCGAACAGCAAGACGCCGAACGCGGTCGTCGAGACCATCGCGGGCGTGCAGATGTAGCGATACAGCTTGCGCGACATGGTCGTAAGAACAGCAGAGACCTCGGGCGTGTCCTTGTTCTCGACGTGATAGACGTACAGGCGGAAGATGTAGAAGAGGCCCGCGAACCACGCGACGACGCTGATGATGTGGAACGCGCGCAGCCAGTTGTAGAGCACGTCCGCGCGCGGCCAGTAGTCCAGCATGGTCCTAGGGTAGCAAGCCGAGTCAGGTCCCCGGGGTGTGACCGAACAGCGCGATGTGGAGGCGCTCGCCGACGCGATAGCCTCGCTCGACGCACACCCGCGTGAGCGCGCGGTAGCGATCCGTCAGCGCGGCCGGCTCGGTGCACTCCGGCATCAGCAGCACGCTCTCGCGGTCGCGCTGGGCCACCGCGAGCTGCGTGAGGAGAGTCTCGATCTCTGCGACATCGCGCGCCAGGTCGTCGCTCGCGCCGCACTGCACCACGAACTTCAGCTGCCACGTGTAGCTCGTGATCAGGCGGCGCAGGCTCTTGAGCGCGAGCCGTCGCTGCTCGTGGCGATGCGCGAGCCGCGGCGCGCGCCGCCAGGGCGTGCTGTGGCTGAGCTTGGGGCTGATCGACATGAGGTCGCAGCGCACGTCGTCCAGCCACACCGTGCCGGCCGTCTCGATGGTGATGTGGTGCCCGGCGGCCGCGAGTCGCTGGGTGAGCACGGCGACGCCGCGAAACAGCAGCGGCTCACCGCCCGTGATCACGACGTGACGCGGACCCGCGGCGCAGAACCGGACGAGCTCCTCGACCGAGGTCCGCGCTCCGCTGGCGGCCCACGACGTCGCGGGCGAGTCGCACCAGGTGCACCGCAGGTTGCAGCCGGCGACCCGCACGAAGCTGCTCGGGACGCCGACCAGCGCGCCTTCGCCCTGCAGCGAGACGAAGCGCTCTTGGATCGGGAGCGTGGTCTCGGAGGCGGCGATGCCGTCTGCGGGCGTGCTCGCGTCCTCGCTCGCGGTCGCGGTCGCGGTCGCGGTCGTAGTCACGGTGAAGAGGTGCCACAGCTGGCCGCGTCGCGCCAGTGACGAGCTCCGTGAACCAGGCTACCCTGCGACGCCATGCAGACGCCCCGTACGAAGATCTCCGAGGCGCTCACCCTCGATCCGCCGCGCGCCGACCTGCGGGTCAAGGGCTGGGTCCGCTCCGCCCGAGCGAGCAAGAACGTCGTGTTCATCCAGATCAACGACGGCTCGAGCTTCAGCTCCCTCCAGATCGTGGTCGACAAGGCGATCGAGAACTTCGAGGCGATCAAGCACCTGACCACCGGCAGCGCGGTCGAGGTCGTCGGCGCGCTGATCGAGTCGCCCGCGAAGGGTCAGCGCGTCGAGCTCAAGGCGACCTCCGTCAAGATCGTCGGCAAGGCCGACGACAAGTACCCGCTCCAGAAGAAGCGCCACGGCTTCGAGTTCCTGCGCTCGATCGCGCACCTGCGCGTACGAACCAACACCTTCGGCGCGGTGTTCCGCGTGCGCAGCGTGCTGGCCCAGGAGATCCACAACTTCTTCCAGGCCCGCGGCTTCGTCTACGTGCACACGCCGATCATCACGGCCTCCGACGCCGAGGGCGCCGGCGAGATGTTCCGCGTCTCGACCCTCGACCCGCGGGACCCGCCGCGCGACGACAAGGGCGCGATCGTCTACGACCAGGACTTCTTCGCGCGCCCGACCTTCCTCACCGTCTCCGGTCAGCTCAACGGCGAGGCCTTCGCGCTGGGGCTCTCGGACATCTACACCTTCGGGCCGACCTTCCGCGCCGAGAACTCCAACACGACGCGGCACGCCGCCGAGTTCTGGATGATCGAGCCCGAGATGGCCTGGTATGACCTCGAGGACAACTGCGACCTCGCCGAGGCCTTCGTCAAGCACCTGCTCAAGGCCGCGCTCGAGCGCTGCGCGGAGGACCTCGAGTTCTTCAACAAGCGCATCGACAAGGGCCTGATCCAGCGCCTCGAGCACGTGCTCAACTCGGGCTTCGAGCGCATGAGCTACCGCGAGGCGGTCGACAAGCTCGCCGGGAGCGGCCGCAGCTTCGAGTACCCGGTGCACTTCGGCGCGAACCTGCAGGCCGAGCATGAGCGCTACCTGACCGAGGAGCTCGTCGGGCGCCCGACCTTCGTGGTCGACTACCCGAAGGAGATCAAGGCGTTCTACATGCGCCGCAATGACGACGACCGGACGGTCGCGGCGATGGACCTGCTGGTGCCGAAGATCGGCGAGCTGATCGGCGGCTCGCAGCGCGAGGAGCGGCTCGAGGTGCTCGAGCGCACCATCACCGAGGCCGGCCTCGACCTCGAGCACTACCAGTGGTACCTCGACACGCGCCGCTACGGCACGGCGCCCCACGCAGGCTTCGGCCTCGGCTTCGAGCGCTTGGTGATGTACGTGACGGGCATGGAGAACATCCGCGACGTGATCCCCTTCCCCCGCACGCCGCGGCACTGCGACTTTTAAAAAAGAGGCGAGGCGAGGCGGCGGCGGTCGGCGCAGTCTCAACATGTCTAAAAGGACATGGTTAATGGGACTGCGCGCATTCAGGAAATTCCAGACCCGAATGTAAAGATTCCGCAAAGCGGATCGACAGGTCGTTTGGGGCAGGTGTGAGTTCGCCCGCAAGAACCGCGCGCGCTCCCGTCGTCGTCGCCTCGGCGCGCTGAGCGAGCGCCGGCGCGGTTCCGTGAAGCCGCGCGCGGCGGAGTTTTCGCCGCCGAAGAAATCCGTGTTCTGGGACGAATTACGGCGTTTTGCGGGAACGACGCTGGCCCCTGGCTGGCGCAAAGGCTAGCCTTTCTCCATGCCGTGGCCGACCTGTAACAACGAGAAAGCTGCGGACGACAACCATGTAGAGGCTTGAAGCTTCCTCTCGCTCCTGCGTCCAAGCGGACGAGAGCCGAGACCGAATCACCTTCAGCGATTCATACCTAACCCATTTTTGGCCTGAGAGAGGGATTGATCCTATGTACCTGAGACGGAACAAAGTCCGCTGTGGCGAGACCCGCCGCACCTACCTGAGCATCGCCCACAACGTCTGGTGGCGCGGTGAGAACGGCAAGAAAGCCCAGAGTCGACCGATCGTGATCTCGAGCTTCGGCGTCGAGGATAAGGTCGACGTCGAGCTCGCCCGAGACCTGGTGGCGGCGGTCGAGCGCTGCGCGCCGAAATTCAACGTCCGTCGCGGCGAGGGCAAGGCGGCGACCATGCGCGTCGCCCAGGAGGTTCGCAAGATCGAGCCGTTCCTGAAGATGCTCGCCAGCCGCAAGCTCGGTCTGCGTGAGCACCTGCCGCCGCACCCCGAGCGCGGCGCGATCCTCGACGCGCTGATCCGCGACAAGCTCGCCGATCCGGATCCCCAGCCGAGCAAGGGCGCGGGCGCCGAGGCGATCCTGTCCAGCCTAAAGGCGCACCTGTCGGCTTAAGGCTGCCCGAGGCGATTCGGTCATCCTTCCGGCGCCACCCGTCACGGTCACGGCGAGCTCGAGGGCGGCGCGACAGGACCGAAGTCCAAAACTGAGAACGCCGCGTGGTCACGATGACCCCGCGGCGTTTTTTTCAGTTTTTCAGTTCGCTTCAACTCGCTTCAACTCGCTCGAGGTGAGCGCGGCGGTCGTTAACCGCGCAGCAGCTCGAGCAGGAAGGCCTCGGGGAGCGGCTGGCCGGGGCGTCGGGAGATGAAGACGTTGGCGCGATCGAGGCGGAGCAGGGTGCCGGCGCCGAGTCGAGGCGCGAGGACCTCGAGCTGACGGGCCTCGGTCCCAGCCAGCGCGCGCGCGCTGGACTTGGCGTCAAAGTCCGGGCGGCTCAGCGGCCGATTGCCCAAGAACACCTCGCTGAGGAAGTCGACCCTGACGGCGAAGTCGATCGCTTTCCCGCGCAGCTGGTCCTGCAGCGCCCGGGGTAGCCCGTCGGGCAGCCGATCGGTGAGCTCGGGGACGAGGTAGTTGTCGAGGATCGAGGTCTCGGAGAGCTCGGCCTTCACCGCGACCACGGCGCCGATCTCGTCGATGTGGTAGGGGAGATCTTTCGTGATCTCGTTGGCGCGCTGCTCGAGCTCGGCGGCCTCGGCGGCCTTGGCGGCGGCGCGCCGCTTGGTGTCCTGCTCGACGGTGAGTTTTTTTGGTTTTTGGGACGCGCCGGGCTGGCCCGCGCTGGCCCCGGCCCCTGAGTCTCCCGCGCCGGCCTGCGCGCTTGGGCGGCGGCGGCGGCGGCGGCCACCACGGCCGCGGTCGGTGTCGGCCTGGGACTCTGGGGCGGGCGCGCCGCCCTCATCCTCCTCGGCCTGCGCCTGACCTGCGAGCGTCATCAGCATGGCCTGGTCGTCGCCGCTGGGCTCCATCAGCGAGAGCTCGACGCGGTAGCCGTCGGGGAAGCCGTCCTCGAGCGCCTCGAGCGAGATCTGCATCTGCTCGCACAGGCGCTCGACCGGCCACACCTTGTCGGGGCTGTTGGGCGGGACGTTGTCGTTGTCGCTGTCGTCGGCGGCGATCGGCTGCCCGCGCTGCGCGACGATGAAGCCCTCGCGTCGCTCGAGCCCGCCGGTCGCGTAGTACAAAAAGACCTGGCGCGGGAGCATCTGGCTCGCGTACATCGCGAGGTCGGCGTACTCCTTCCAGAACGCCGCCGCGTCGTCCCCGATCACGCTGCCTTCGATGCGGGCGAGGACGACCGGGGAGGCCGGGTCGCGCGCGAGCACCAGCGTCGCGTCGATGATGTTGCGGGCTTTGCTGAGCAGGTTCTCAGCCAGCGCCGCCGCCAGCATCGTCGGCCGAAACATGTCGAGCGGGAACAGGAGCCCGCCGTGGGAGGAGGTAGCGATCATCACTGAGTCCGTGGCGTGGGTGGCGTAGATGACGGTAGAGCTGCGCGTCGCGATCTAGCGATCGCGCGCTGGATAGTAACGCTCTGTCATCGCCCGCGCAGCTACCCGGGGATCAGCACCACGAGCGAGAATTGCCAGCGCTCCTCCTCGCCCTCGCTCGGGAACCTACCGACCGCGAGACGCGGGCCGGCCGGCGTCATGCATGTGTGAAATTCGAACAACGCGTTCTTTTCGTGGGCCGTCTCACGCAGGGTGTCGTCGCACCACGGCGCGACGCGCTCGACCGCCTGCGCGAGCAGCTTGGCGCTGAGCTTGTCGGTCAGCCCGGTCGCGACGAGGCCGACCTCACCGGTTTCGGAGAGCTCCAGCGTCATCGCCTCGCCGAGGATCGTCTGCGGCGGCTCGGGCGTGCAGTGGAACACGCGCGGCCCGGTCTCCTCGGGCCCGAGGCGATCGACATCGGGCGCTTCCGCACACATCGACGCGGTCAGCCGATCCATCGAGACGGTAGCGAGGCCGAGCGCGACCTCGTCGACGACGCGGCCGACGAAGGACTCGAGCTCGCGCCACTCCGTGGCGTGCTCGTCGCTGTTGTCACCGTCGCCGCCGTCTTCGTCCCCCGCGCGCTGCTGCTCGGCGGCGGCGTCGCGGACGGCCTTGTCCCACGACGCGCGCAGCTTGGCCTCGCGTTTGCCCGCGCACATCGTGAGCGAGAGCGCGGTCGCGAGCCCGAGGAGGCGGAGCGCGCGGACGCGGTGAGGTTGGGTGCGCACGGGGCAGGCGAGCTCAGGTCAGGTCGGCGGAAGCTTGTTGTAGCAGAGCGGCGCGCCCGTCAGCGGCGGCGGACGCCGCCGACGAACACGCGGTCGACCGGCGCGGCCGTGCCGGCGAGCATGAGCGCGTCCAGGAGGTTGGGGCCGTCGACGCCGGCGAGCGCGCGGTGACGCGTGTGCACCGTCAGCGCGTCGAAGGGGGACCCGGGGGCGAGCTGACCGAGCGCGGGGCGGCCGAGCGCGCGCGCTCCCCCGCGGGTCGCGGCCGCGAGCAGGCGCGAACCAACCTGTCCGTCAGGCCCGGCGAGACGCAGCCGCGCGCGCGCGCGCAGGCGCTCGTGCATCTCGAGCAGCCGCGCCTCCTGGATCAGGTCGATCACGCTGTTGCTGTCGGAGCCGAGCGCGACGTGAGTCCCTCGAGACAGGTACTCCGAGGCCAGCACGATCCCGTCGCCCAGATCCGCCTCGGTCGTCGGGCAGGCGCAGACGTTCGCGGCGCGCAGCAGCTCGCGGTCACGCGCGCTCACGTGGATCGCGTGCACGGCGGTGAAGCTCCCCGGGCGCGCGGGGTCGATGCAGCCCGCGCGCGCGAGCAGCTCGGTCGGCGTGCAGCCGTGCTCCGCGGCGCACTCCTCGTTCTCGCGCGGCTGCTCGGAGACGTGGGCGTGCATCACCAGCCCGTGCTCGCGCGCGTAGGCGGCGAGCTCGCGCAGCGCCGGCTCGGGGACGGCGCGCACGCTGTGGGGCGCGAGACCGACGCTGAGCGCGTCCCCGTCGGCGAGCCCGCGCAGCGCGTCGACCCGCTCGAGGAAGGCCGCGGGCGCGCCGTCGACGAACCGGCGCTGCTCGGCGAGCGGCGGCCTGCCGGCGCCGGCGCGCGCGTAGTAGACCTCGAGCAGCACGAGCCGCAGGCCGACCTCACGCGCGGCGCGGATGACCTGGCGCGAGAGCTCGTTGCGGTCCTCGTACGGGCGCCCATCTGGCTGATGGTGCAGGTAGTGGAATTCGCCGACGCAGGTGATCCCGGTCGCCAGCATCTCGGCGAAGCACTGCTTCGTGACCTCGTAGACGCCCTCGGGGTCGAGCGCGCTCGCGGCCTCGTACATGGCCGCGCGCCAGCTCCAGAAGTCGGAGGGGTCCGACGCGCCGCGGGTGTGCGTCGCGCCCCGGATGCGCCGCTGGAACGCGTGGCTGTGCGCGTTGACCAGGCCCGGGAGCAGCACGCTGTCGCCGAACTCGTGGACGATCGCGCCCTCGGCTCCCGCTCCTGCTGCCCCGCTCAGCTCGGCCTCAGCCGAGCTCACCCGCGTGATCACCCCGCGCGCGTCGACCTCGACGATCGGCCGCTCGACCCAGCGCTGCGCTGGCCCGAGCACGCCGTAGGCCGCGGTGTAGATCCGCGCCGGGCTCGCGGGGGCGCTCGTAGCTGTCTGTTCGGTCATGAATCAATCGCTACTTGGACGAGGGCGAGAAGTAGAACTTGCGCTCGTCGAAGTCGATCGTCCACTTGGTGGTCTTGCCGAGCAGCTCGAGGCCGATCATCCCGTCGACGCGGAACTGATCGCTGCTCTGCTCCTGGTTGAAGTAGCCGTAGGCGCCGCGCTGTTTGTCGAGGCTGATCGCGCCCGGGATGACGACGCGCCGGAGATCGACGATCGCGACCTCGCCCTGGGCGGCGTTGGCGGGCGGCAGCACGCCGGCGTGGGCGTAGGCGCGCTTGTTGGCCGCGACCGCGACGCCCTGCATGCCGGTGTTGACCCAGAAAAGCCCCTCGGCGTTGTTGAGCTCGGCGTGGGCGTAGATGAAGTGGGTCTCGTGGATCCAGAACGGGGTCGTCTCGCCGACGCGACGCTCCGCCAGCGCGGACTTGCAGCGCTTGCTCGTGTCGACCAGCGTGAACGCGCGGGCCGGCATGTCGATCGTCACCTGGAAGCGCTCGAGCAGGCGCACGCCGACCACCGCGCGCGGCGGGATCGAGCCCGGCAGCTGCCCCATGGTCGCCTTGGGCAGCACGTCGACCGGGACGTTCTCGACGATCGCGTCGCCGATGTTCATGGTCTTGAGCTGCCCGTGCCCCATCTCGGCGCCCTGGGCGATCGGCGTGCTCGAGCGGATGATGACGCCCGCGGCCTTGGCGAGCTCGTCGTCGATGATGAGGTCGGTGGCGGCGGTGTCGACCACGACCGGGATCTTCTGGCCGCCGAGCGTCGCCTCGAACACGGCCAGCGGCGACTCGGGGTCGAGCTTGACCGTGGTCGCGCAGGCGGTCTTGCCCTTGTCGTCTTTGCCGAAGCGCACGCTCAGCGGCGAGCCGGCGAAGCTGCGGAAGCGGCCCGCGAGATGGGCGTTGTTCGGGCTCGCGCGCTCGAGCGCCGCCGCGACGTTCTTGAAGTCGCGCTTGTGGTTGTACATCCACACTTCCTGGGCGGCGACCAGCGCCCCGGCGGTGCCGCCCTTGGCCGCGCGCTTGAGCAGCTTGGCGCCCTCGCTCCAGCGCCCCTGCAGGATCCGCAGCCGCGCGAGGTACCACAGCGCCTCGATCTCTTTGCTGTCGAGCTTGAGTGTGGCCTCGGCGGCCGCGCCAACCTCGTCGAAGTGCGCGGCGGCCCAGGCCGCGCGCGCGAGCCGGAGCTGCGCGTCGCGGTCCTTCGGCGCGGCCGCGGCCTCCGAGCGCGCCGCGATCAGGGTCGAGAGCACTCGGTCCTCGAGCGGCTTGGGCGGCGGCACGTCCGGGACCATGAACTTCTCGTCCGCGATCGGCTCGTGGTGCACGCGCGTGCTGACGAACTGGATCTCCTGCGAGCGCTCGCCGAGCGAGTGGATCAGCCGCAGGTCGTGGGCGATCTTGACGCCGTCGACCTCGCGGTAGTCGCCGTAGATCATGCGCTGCCCGATCTCGGTGCCGTCCTCCGTGGTCGTCTCGACGCGCTCCTCGTGCAGCAGCCCGGTCTCGCGGTCGAACCACATCGTCTTGGTCGCGTCGGGCCGCTCGGCGATGGTCCAGCGCACGCCGTCGAGCGTGCGCGGCTGGCCGTCGAAGTCCTTGTCGCGGGGTGGCTCGAGGGTCAGCTTGATCCCGCGCCCCTGCAGCCCGAAGTACCAGTGCAGGATCGAGTCCTCGCGCGAGACCTCCGCCATCATCGGGTCGTCTTTGCGCAGCACGCCGCCGACGTACTGCCAGCCGGTCTCGCCGTCGTAGCCGCGCTCCTCGAGCTGGTCGCCGAGCACGGTGCTCCGGTACAGGCGGAAGCCGTCGGCTTTCTGCAGCAGGAACGAGCCGACCTGCTCCTCGCGCATGCACTGCTCGTCGTCCTCGGCGCAGCCGACCTCGGGCTTGACGATCATCCGCGCCTCGACCGTGCGCTGCTTCAGCGCCTTCAGCTTCTCCTCGCCGCCGAGCGCGGTGATGAAGCGCGCGAGCACCTCCTCGGCCGACTTCGGCGCGGCGTTGGTCTCGGGATCCTCCGTGGCGTCGTCCGGGACCTTCAGGCAGCCGGTCATCGCGCCGAGCGAGACGCAGACCGCGACCGTCGCGAGCAGCGGCCTCCGTCGACGTGCGGACGCACGCGCGGTGCGGGGCTCAGGGCTTCGCGGGGACGTCGGCGCAGCAGGCGGCCGTTTCGGAGGAAAGCGCGACATTGCCAGGGAGAGTGCCCCACTGGCGTACCGCGCTCAACCGCGAGAGGCGGGCGGGGCGGCGGCTGGGTTTGCTACCCTTGCCTGGCATGGGCGCACGCTCTCGACGCTCGCGGCGGCGGTCTCCGGGAATGCTCGCGGGGCTCGTGGGGTTGTGCATGCTCGTGGTCGGCGGACCCGGCGTGGCGCGCTCCGGCGAGCGCTCGTACGCGCTCCGCCGCGCCGCGCTTGCGACGACGCGGCCCTCGCCCGAGGCGATCGAGCGCGCGCTCCCAGCGGTGAGCGACACGAGCTGCACCGCGGGCCTGCGGGACGCGCTGCTCGCCGGCGAGGATCGCCTCGTCGGCCAGCTGCGCGCGGCCTGTCAAGAGTCGCAGCGACGCGTGACCCGCAGGCTGATGCGGACCGCCGGGCGCCCGACCTTCGGGGTCGTCGAGCAGCGCCAGGACACACCGGACGGCGTGAAGCTGGTCGTCTCCGCCGCCGAGCGCTGCCGGCGATGGCCGCTGCGCAGCGGCGGTCGAGCGGTCCTGCAGATCGTCGACACACAGCAGCTCGGGTGTCGCCTGCGCCGGCTCGAGGGCACCCTCCCGGTCTCGGGCGTCACCGCGAGCGGAGCGCGACACGAGGCGATGCTCGTCGTGCCCGTCGACTTCGGGCGCGTGGAGCTGGAGTTCATCGAGATCGATCGCGCGCTGCGCCAGCGCGGCCTCGCCGGCCTCGATGGTTTCGCGAGCCTGGAGCTCGGCGAGGGCGCCTGGGCCGGCGCGATCGATCTCGCGCGCGCGCGCGCCTCGCTGACCGCCGCGCACCTGCGATGGGTGCAGCAAGGGCGCGGGGTCCCGGCGCTGTTCGTCGCGCGCCACCCCGATCACCCGCGCGCCGTCGATGTCCGCGCGCTCGCCAACGAGGCGGATCTTCATCGGCAGCAGCGGGACTACGAGGCCGTCGTCGAGGGTCGCATCACGCCGCTGAAGTTCCTCGAGCGTCACCCCTCGTCGAGCTTTGAGATCGAGGTGCAAGCCCGCGTCGATCTCGGCGGCAGCCGCTCGGGGCCCGACGCGCGCTTCGTGCCGGGGCCCTCGAGTCAGGTTCGGGTAGCGAAGCCCGTGACCGCGGACGACACAACGCCACCGCCTGCCGCAGCGCCAGCGGAGTCACACGCGAGCGAGTCATCGAGATGAGTCGAAACCCCCACGCCGACCGGCGCGCGCGCGTCCGTCGACATCTCGCCGTGATCGACGGGATCGTCGCGCCGATCGCCGACCGTTACCGCGAGCACATCCAGTGTCGCGCCGGCTGCAGCGAGTGCTGCCAGCAGAGCTTTCGCGTCACCGCGCTCGAGGGGGAGGTGCTGCGCGCCGGGCTCGAACAACTCGCGCCCGAGCTGCGCGCGCAGATCCTCGAGCGCGCGCGTCGCTACGAGCCCGACACGCGCACGCCCTGTCCGGCGCTCTCGGACGAGGGGCGGTGCACGCTCTACGAGCACCGCCCGAGGATCTGTCGCAAGTACGGGATCCCGCTGTGGCACCCCGATGACCCCCACACCCTCAAGACCTGCCGGCTCAACTTTCGAACCCTGCGCGCGCCCGGGGACGACTTCATCGAGCACGTGATCGAGCCGCAGACTCGTTGGTTCAGCGACTGGATCGAGACTCGAAAATCGCTCGGGCTCGCCGGCAAGCCGGATGAGAAGCGCTCGATCGCCGCCTGGCTCGTGGACTAGCAGCCCGCGGCGCCGTCTCGCGTGGCCGCTGCTAGACAACGAAAGACCCGGCGCAGCTCCTCCCTTGAAAAACCAAGCAGAGCTGGCCGGGCGAGGCCCGCGAACAGCGGAGCGGATCAGTGACCGCCGGCTGGGGCGGGCGCCTTGGCCGGCGCAGGCGCGGGCGCCTTGGCCGGCGCTCCTGGGGCGGCTCCTGGGGCTCCTGGGGCGGCTCCCGGACGGATGACCGTCGCGCCGGGCGGAAGGCCCGCCGGAGGTCCGCCCGGGAGCATCTTCACGCCGGGCGGAAGCCCGCGCGAAAGTCCCGGGGGAAGGCCTGGAGGCAGCGACGGGCGGCTACCCATGGAGCTCGGCATGATGCGCGGCTTGAGCGGCGGCGGCGGCTCGCGGGTGCTGCGGATCGCCATCTGCTCGAGCGCCGTCGGGGCCCGGGTGTTGAAGCCGATGTAGTCGATCCGGGCGGCGCCACCCTCGATGACGAGCTTGAACGCCAGGATGTCCGGGCTCTGCGGCGTTCCGCCCGTGTAGTAGGCCCACATCGGCTCGGCGCCGTGGCGCACGAAGAATTGCGCCGAGTTGGGCTGGGGCGGCACGCGCAGGGGGGCCTTCGCCCCGAAGCGGGACGCCGCGTCGCGCAGCGCGTCGAAGAACTCCTGCGGCCCATCCTCGGTGAAGACCGGCTGTCCGCCCCACTCGCGGCGGTCCGGGAGACCCCAGCGGGCGTGGGGCGTCAGCACGAGGTCGAGCTTTCCAACGTCGTCTTGGGCCGCCGCCGTCAGCAGGGCGACGATGACGCGCTTGGACTGGAACGGCAGCTGCCAGGTGTCGGCCTCGGCGGCGTTGACATCATCGTCCGGACGCGACGCGTACTCATCGAGCAGGCTCGGTCCGCCGGCCTTCGACTGGGGCACCGGTCGGTTCTGCTTCTTCGCCAGCGGGGGCTTCGACACCGGCGCGTCGCCGCGGGAGTGGTGCATCGTGTTGCAGCCGTAGCGGAACATCGGCGAGAACTCGAACAGGCGCTGACCGAGCTCGGAGTCCGCTTGGCAGCCGCTGGCCGCCATCGACGCGATGCCGGCCATGAGCAGGTAGTGGCGCATACGACGGAAGATGTGCGCAGACGGCATGATGCGTACTTAAACCGCGATTGGCTCCTCTCGCAAGCGCGCCGCCGCGTTTTCCGGGAGCCTGCGACGGCCTGACCGCGTGAGAATGCCCGGAAGTGCGGCTGTCACGCGGCGCGGCCTCCGATGCCTCGCGGTCCCGGGCAGAGACGCTTGAGAGAGTGTCTTCGCGCGCGTATTTGTGCGTCTTCGCCTGCGGAGGTATGTGCGGGAACGCCCATGGACACGAACCATGTGTTCGTGGAAGGGTTTCTCAACGCGATGGGCAGGGTATCCGCTCGTGTAGGTGTTCGGAGCGGCCCGCTCCTCTACGGAGCGGCGGTTTTGCACGTTCTCGCGTGCGGTGGCGAAGACATCGCGGCGGCGCGGGCTGTCCACGAGCGCGGGGCGCGAGATGCCGACGGGGTTCAAGCCTCGTTGCAGCCGCGACTCGTACCTGTTCGAACACCGACCACGCGCGAGTCGAGCACCACCGGGCGCGCGTCAGGGCGAACTTCAGGACGCACGACAACGCGGAGCTCCAAGTCGGGCGGTAAAGTCGCGCACCCCGAAACAGACGCCCACGAGACCGACGCGCGATCTTCCAACCACGAGGCGGCGCACTCCGTCGACGACCCCGACGATCGCGCAGACGGCCGACCCGATCCCCGCGTCGTGCCCGAGGGCACCCCGCCCCACATCGCGCGCGTCTTCAAGCGGCTCCCAGTCTCCGTTCGCGACGGGCCGCCGCTCGGCGGGATCGGAGCCTCGGGGATCCACGTCGACCAGATCTCGCTCGGGAGTCGCTACGGGAGACGCGGCTGCACGGGCAAAGAGGACGACTTCTCGATCCGCGGCCGTGACCAGGTCAACGTGTGTTTTCGCGTCGTGCACAACCGCGTCGACGAGGCGGTCACGGTCGTGTGGGAGAAGGATGGTGATCGCGTCAAGCGTCGCCGCGGGATCGCCATCCCCGGCATGCACGCCTACCGCTCGCGCGCCTTCCTCGTGCTGCGCAGCGAGTACACCGCGCGCTGGACGGTACGGATCTACTCCGAAGATGGCGTGGAATTGGCATCGACCGCGTTCTCGGTGGTTGAATAGCCGCCGCCCATGGCCCAGCTCCGACGCACGCTCCTCGCCGGCGTGAGCCTCGCGCTCGCCTCCTTCGCGCTCGCCTCCCCCGCGCGCGCGCTCCAGCCCGCCGCGGCGGCGCCGGCGGCCGCCGAGGCGGAGGAGGAAGAGCCGCCACCGACATGGCGCTTCAAGCAGGCGGACAAGCCCGTCAAGGTCGTCGTGCTCGCGGGCTCCGTCGGCGCCTGGCCGCGCGATCCCTACGCCAAGCGCTTCGCCTCCATGTGCAAGAACATCGAGGTCAAGAACCTCTCCAAGGTCGGCTTCGGCGCCTACCAGCTCAAGCGGCGGTTCAAGACCCAGGTGCTCGAGAACACGCGGCTCGGGCTGCACCGCAAAGAAGAGGGGCGAGAATTCTGGCTCGTGTTCCACGGCGGCCTCAACAGCATCGCCATGCCCGAGCAGACCAATCATCACATTCGCGCGCTGTTCGAGACCGCCCACAAGCGCGACTTCAAGGTCGTCGCGCTCACGCTCACGCCGTGGGGCGACGACGGCGACAAGCGTTGGCGAGGCGCGCGGGGGCTCGAGTATCTGCACGACACGCGCAAGGTCGTCGACTTCGTGCTCGGTCGGCTGACCCCGGCCGAGGCGCTCGGTAAGAACGCCTCGCGGCGCAAGCTCGACGCCGAGGCCCCCTGGGCTGACAGCGAGAAGCCCGACGTGGCGGTCGACCTCTACGACTCCTCGCTCCGCAACGCCGGCGCCGCGCCGCGCGATCTCGAGGAGATGCGCGCCGTTCTCTCGCGCGACAAAGACTGGAAGCGCGCCCACGCCAAGCTCAGCGAGGGCGAGCGCGAGGCCGCGCTCGCGCGTGACGCTGCGGCGGCGTCCGAGATCCCGCGCTGGTACATGCGCCAAGAGCTTCACAGCTTCGATCACATCCACCCCAACACCGAGGGGCACCGACTGATCGCGCTCGAGGCCTGCCCGAGCCTCCCAGAGAGCTGGGGCTGCGACTGTCCCGAGCCGCCGCCGCGCCCTGCGGGCGCTGAGCCTGCGCCCTCCGAGCCGTCAGAGATCGAGCGCGCGACCGAGGCCGCGCTGCTCGGTCGGCCCTATGGTCACTGGGGCTGGCTGCTGCTCCGCGTGCTGCTCGGCGCCTCGATCTGACAATTTTCTTCAATAATTCTTACTTCGTCGCCAGCGTTCCCTCGTTCGACGGGCTACGAATTCGCGGCTAGGATGAGGTCCAGCCAGATGCCGGATCATCCCCTCGCAATCGCCCTGCTCGTCATCGTCGTCATCCTCGCCATCGTCGCCGGGCTGTGGTTCGGCCGCGCGCTCGGCTCTGGCGAGCTCGCCCAGAAGCTGTCATGGCCTGAGCTTCGCAAGCAGCTGCGCGCCGCGCTCACGCGCGCCGCGATCAACCTGTGGAAGCGCTCCCGCGAGAGCGAGTAGGCGGACCCGCGGGGGCCCGCCCGTTACGCATCACCCTCGCTCGCCCGTCGCGCGTGCTCCTCGTTCTCGAGGTCTAGCTCGCGCCACCGGAACCAGGCCGCGCCCAGGAACACGAGCACGCTGACGCCGCCGAACAGCGACCACCAAGGGTTGTAGCCGCGCTCGCGGCGGGCCTTCATCTTGTTCTCCCAGTCGCGCTTGCGGTGCTTCTCCCAGGGCTTGAAGCTCACCGCCTGCGCGAGCTCCTCGCCGGTCTCCTCCCCGTCCTCCTTGACCGGGACCTTGACCGTGATCTCCGAGAGCGGCGGCAGGCCGTAGCGCGCGCGAATGTGATCTGGGAGCTGCGCGTTGATATCCGTGGCGCAGGTCGCCGTGTACACGTACTTCTGCCGGTTGTGCTTCTCGTAGCGCTTCTCGGGGTCATAGGCCCCGTGTTCCTTGACCCACTCCGGCTTCGGGATCGAGTACCAGATCTTGACCAGGTCGACCTTCTTCGGCGGCACGCCGTCGTGGGTGCGCGCCCACTCGCGGCAGATGTAGCGCGCGTGCCACTTCTGGTACCACGAGCCCTTCCCGCCCTCGGCGCCGACGATGCGCCGGTTGATCTTGCGCTGCCGCGTGTACCAGATCCACGGGATCGGCTTGTTCGCCGGGTGATAGACGTCGGTGTTGAGGTCCAGGACCTGATCGTCCTGGTCCGTCACCAGCACGCGCATGAACAGGTTGCTGCGCGGCGGGTTGGGGGCGAACATCTTCCACCCCTGGGTCGTCTGCGTCATCGACAGCCACCACTTGAACGGGCCGCGCGCCTTCCGACTCCAGGTCGAGATGCAGTCCTTGTCCGGCAGCAGCCAGATCCCGACGCCCATGATGTGGTAGCTGACCAGCGCGCTCACGAGGAAGCGGCCGAGCGGTCGGTACGCCCACGGGACCCGCGGTCGCCCGTTGAACGGGTCAATTTTCGAGAGCTGCGCGCGACCGCCGTCACGCGCCGCCAGGTAGCCCCCGATCGCGAGCAGACCCACCAGCACGTAGCCGGTGCGGCGCCACGGCGTCATCACGTCCAGCGCCGACTTCAGCGCCCCGTCTTCAAGCGTCGGGAAGTACGCGACGATGGCGACGCCGACGATCGCCACGCCCAGCCCCGTCGCCATCACCCAGCGCGGCATCACGGCCGCGTCGCGGTGCAGGTGCGGCAGCCTCGGATCCTCGCACGGGATCGGGCGCTCCCCTCGACGGACCCACTCGGGCATCGGGACGCCGACGCGCGCGAGTCGCCGCCCGATGTTCGCAAGGATCAGCGCGACCTCCTCGCCGTGGAGCAGCGCGATGTACGTGCTCATGGTCGCCGGCGTGAACCAGCCGATGTTCATGAGCAGGATCAGGTGCGTGTGGAAGATCAGCCCGAGCGTCAGCCACACGCGACGACCGAGGAACCACCTGCAGAACCAGTCCGTGTCGAGCGTGAACGCGCGACCGCGGATCGTCACGCATGGCGGCGCGTAGCGCAGCCAGACCCAGAGCCCGCCGATCACCGCCATGCCGCCGAGCCAGCAGCCGGCGAACACGCGCTGCATCTGCGCCAGCGTCCAGCCCTTCTGCACGTGCACCGGCAGCGCGACGTAGGCGACCGCGCCGCAGCCGAGGCCGAGCGCGACCCAGCCGACGCGCGCTGCCCACAGCATCCAGCCCTCGAGCCGCGGGATCTGCTCGCGCCTGTGAAACCGGATGAGCACGCCCACGATCACCAGCGGGAAGCAGGCCTCCCAGTAGTGGGTGACCCACGTCATCAACCGGAACACGTTGGTCCCGAACACCGCCGAGAGCTGCTGCGGCTCGAAGCGGTAGAAGTGATCGAGGTTGAGGGCGTAGTAGAACGCGTCGCCTCGGTGCCACACCGGGCCGTTCTTGACGACGCCCGTGTAGCAGTACAGCGCCCCCAGCTGCAGCATCATCAAGACGCGCGGCCAGCTCGGGATGCGTCGGTAGATCGCCTCGAGCCCGCGCGGGTGCGCCTCGCAGGGCGCGAGCCCGGCGCCGCCGCCGGGCCCGTCGCGCTCGGAGAGCAGCCCCTGTCTGCGCAGGCGACGGCAGCGGAGCCAGTTGTCGACGCTGTACGCGCGCCCGCAGCGTGACACACACAGGTAGAACAGAAAGCACCGATAGACGTTCTCGGTGCCCTCCCAAAAGATGTTGTTGCGCAGGATCGTCGAGTGGAACAGAAACCACGCGATCCATTTCGTGTAGCGGGTCTTAAACCCGAAGATCAGGCACAGGCACGCGACCTCGAAGGCCGCGAAGTGCAGGTTGTACGCGAGCGGCGAGTCCCAGAAGTACAGCAGCGAGAACTTCGGCCCCTTAAAAAACTCGATCAGCCCGGCGAGGCCGAAGAAGCCGTAGGGCACGTCATCGCCGAAGCCGTCGCCGAAGCCCATGAACTGCTGATTGGCGAACACGCGCCGCGCCACGTCCGTGAAGAACAGCCCCTCGTCCGTGAACAGGTAGGTCGACAGCGGCCACAGGTTCGTGATGTTGCCGAGGCACATCAGCCCGAAGACGATGCGGAACAGCCCGAGCGCGCGCGGGTCCTCGGCGCGCAGCCACAGCCGGCGCCAGGTCTCGCGGTGGAGGATCAGCAGCAGCGCGAAGATGCTCGCGCACAGCAGCATTAACCACCCCAACGTCGGCGAGAGCGCGATCGCCTCCTCGTTGGGGATTTGTTCAGCGAGCGCGAGTAGCGGGCTCATCATGGGCGCGTTGACCTCCGTGTCGTTGCGGCCGTGGGCTCAGCCCGCGCGCGCGGCCTTGCTCGCCTCGCGGCGTCGCTTCCGCTGCTCCGCGCGGATCTTGCTCTGCACGCGCTTGAGGTTGTCGAGCGTCGGGTCCTGCTCGAACTCGTTGCGCTTCTCCCACTTCTCCTTGCGCTTCTTCTCCCACATCTTGACGGTCTTCTCGTCGACCGTGGGGAGCCCGTAGCGCTCGCGGATGTAGTTGGGGAGCTGCGCGTTGATCCCAGAGCGGCAGCTCTCGGCGTACTTCAGCGACTCGCGCCCGCGCAGCAGGATCAGCTCCTCGGGCTTGTACCAGCCGCGCGTCTTGACCTGCTCCGGGCTCGGCATCAGGTACGAGACGCGGAACAGCTCGATCTTCTTCGGCGGTCGCCCGCGGTGCGCCCGCGCCCACTCGCGGCACAGGTAGCGCGCGTACCACTTCTGGTACCAGTCGCCCTTACCCGACTCGCCGCCGATGATGCGGCGGTTCATCTTGCGCATGCGATCGTTCCAGATCCACGGGATCGGCTTGCGCTCCCACGCGTAGAGGTCGGTCCGCAGATCCCACTTCTCGTCGTCCGTGTCCGTGACGACTGTCCGCAGGAACACGTTGTGCCGTGGCGGGTTGGGCGCGAACATGCCCCACGCCTGGTCCGTGCCGGTCGTCAACAGGTAGCGACGGAACACGTGCTTGGCCTGGATGTCCCACTTCGAGAGCACATCCTTGTCCGGCATCAGCCAGACCCCGACCGCGATGATGTGCCAGACGATGAACGCGCCCGCGAACAGACGCCCCGCGGGTCCATAGGCCCACGGCGCGCGCACGTGATCGCTGTCCGGCGCGAGCATCGGCAGCTCACCGTCCGCGGGATCACGGTCTGGCGCGCTCAGCGTCAAGCCGAGGGTCGCGTACAGCGCCCTGATCGTCGGGATGTACGAGAGCAGCCAGAGCCCGAGGACCGCGAGGTGCACGTAGAGCTTGATCCACGTCCACGCTTCCCCCTCCTGGTGTAAGAGCCAGGTGTAGGCGAGCATCGCCGCGCCGAGCCCGAGCAGCCCGGGGACCAGCCGCTTGCTGCCGCGGTGGCCCTGGTAGTAGGCGTAGCCCAGAAGGCCGAAGCCGATCGCCATCGCCGTCCAGCCGAATTTCTGCACGTGGAAGTACTCGAGCAGGATGCCGAGCACCGCGCCGCCGAGCGTGGCCCACAGCGCCCAGGTCGGCAGCGCGCGATCGTCACGCGGGTGATGCGGCAGCGCGCGGTCCTCGGCCGGCAGCGGGGGCTGCCCCTCCCGTACACCCTTGGGCACGAGCGGGCACCACCACAGCAGCCGATAGCCGATAAAACGCAGCAGCCGGCCCGGCTCGTCGCCCTTCAGACAGAACGCGTAGGTGCTCATCATGATCGGCGGGAACATGCCGATGTTCATCAGCAGGTGCAGGTTGCCGTGGAACAGGAGCCCCAGCGTCAACCACACGCGCCGACCCAGCACCCAGGTGCACACCATCCTGCGGTCGATCGGCCGCGAGAGCTTGAGCTTGACCCCGCGGATCGTGACCTCGAACGGGCCCGGCGTGCGCAGCGTGATCGTGCGCTCGCCGAGTCGGATCTTCAGCGGCCCCGCGAGCAGTCGCCACACCAGCCACAGGCCGAACATGAAGACCAGCCACCAGATCGACATCATCCGCTGCCACCACGCGTGGTTGTAGTTGCCCGGCAGGTGGACGGGCAGCGCGACGACCGTGAGCGCGCCGCAGCCGAGCCCGAACAGCACCCAGCAGCCGCGCACGAACCACAGGCGCCAGCCCTCCAGCGGCTTCTCGTGCTCCCATTCGCGCCAGCGGTAGATCAGCCCGACGACCATCAAGGGGAAGCAGGCCTCCCACCAGTGCGTGATCCACGTCGCCAGGCGAAATAGGTTCGTGCCCACCATGGAGGACAGCTCCTGCGGGTAGAACCGGTAGAAGTGGTCCATGTTGAGCGCGTAGTAGAGCGCGTCTCCGCGCGCCCACACCGAGCCGTTCTTGACGACGCCCGTGTAGCAGTACAGCGCCGCCAGGTTCAAAATCGCCAGCCAGCGCGGCCACGCGGGGATCAACCGATACACCGCCGCGAGACCCTTCGGGTGCTGCTCCGAGGGCGCCACGCCGGCGCCGCCGCCAGGCCCGTCACGCGTCGACAAAAGGCCCCGCTTGCGCAGTCGTCGGCAGCGCAGCCAGTTGTCGACGCTGTACGCGTGTCCGCAGCGCGACACGATCAAGTAGAAGAAGAACACGCGGTAGACGAGCTCGGTGCCCTCCCAAAACAGCGGGTTGCGGATGAACAGGCTGTTCATCAGCAGGTAGCTGAGCACGCCCATCAAGCGCGTTCGCCAGCCGATCATGAACAGCGCCGTGATCACGTAGAACAACCACAGATGGACCGTGAAGCCCTGCGGCGTGTCCCAGAAGAACAGCAGCGAGTACTTGTGCCCCAAGAAGAACAGCAGCGTGCCGTTCGCGTCGAAGAAGCCGTACGGATCATTCTCCCCGAGGCCGTCTCCGAAGCCTTTAAACTGCCCCGCCGCGAACACCTGGCGAGCGACATCCGAGAAGAAGATGCCCTCGTCGGTGAAGAGCATCGTGAAGTACTCGAAGACATCGTTGATGTTGCAGATCACCAAGAACGCGAAGATGATCCGAAACGCCGCCATCGGTCGAGGATCCTCAGCCGTCAGCCAGAACCGCCGCCAGCGGTCGTGCTGCGCCAGAAACATGGCGATCCCGGCGAGCGCGCACATCAACATCAGCCAGCCGATCGTCGGCGAGAGCGCGATCGCGTGCTCGTTCGGGATCCGCTCGGGCTCAACGAAGGCGGCCAACAAGCTCGTGGCCAGGTGGGACAAACCAAGCATTGCCGAGCGAGTTTCGAGGACCGCCCATGGCGCGCGCAAGTCGAAACCCAGGTGGCGTCTCCGCGCGCTAGAAGTTATCCAAGCGTCAGGTTAGGCTCGCCCTGTTTTGACGGCAGCGGCGCCGCCCCGCTAGGCTCTCGGCCGGCTATCGAGGATTGACTCATGTTTCGTGGGGAAGGAATTCGTCTCAAGGGTTTCAACAACTTGACCAAGGTCGTGAGCTTCAACCTCTATGACTTCTTCGTCGCGCGCACCGACGAGGAGCGGAGGAGCTACGTCGAGTGGATCGACGAGGAGTTCAGCGCCAGCCGGATCACCAAGACCCTGCGCGGAATCGCCGAGATCATCGACGCTGAGGTCCTCTCGGTCTCGTCGACCGACTACGAGCCCCAGGGGGCCAGCTCGCTCGTGCTCATGAGCGATCTCGGGCACAAGCGGGATCAAGAGGCCGAAGCAGCCGCCGAGGCGGCGGTCCCGCGCCCCTCCGTCGGCGCCCATCTCTCAAAAAGCCATTTGTGCGCGCACACCTACCCCGACTGGACCGACCCAAAGGGGATCTGCAGCTTTCGAGTCGACATCGACATCGCCACCTGCGGCACGATCGTCCCGCTCCGCGCGCTCGATTTCATGTTCGAGAGCTTCGAGAGCGATGTCGTGATCATCGACTACGTCGTGCGTGGCTTCACGCGCGACGCGTCCGGGCGCCGTGTCTATATGGATCACACGCTGCGCTCGATTCAGGACTTCATCAGCCCGAAGATCGTCGAGCAGTACCAGTGCGAAGATCTCGTGCTGCAGAACGAGAACATCTGGCAGACCAAGATGATGCGACGCCAGCTCGAGCCCGCCGAGTACTTCCCCGAAGAAGCCGACCCAGGCGCGCCGGAGAACGTACGCGCGCTTGACGACGTTCGGCGTGAGATGGCTGGCATCTTTTACGGCTGGCCGGGTTGAGGCCGCCGCGGAACAAAGCTGGAGCAACACAGCCGTGATTACGGGTGTGAGGTTGACCTCCATGTCTGGCACCACGCGGAGCGGCGCGAAATGCGAAGTTTTCAAAATAGATCAGAAACGAAGTTCCAAGAGAGATCTGATCAAACCGAAAACGGGATTTTGTGAGCCTGCTCAGACATTTTTATTTTGGTCGAGAGCTTCCAGCCAACTGCCAAAAATGGCGGAACGCGTCTGTTCATGGGCGTAGACGCCCATCAGGGCGAGTTGCCGGTTTCGACAAAAAATCCTCCCGCCAGACTTGACGGGCTCTGAGAGTCGGCATACTTATCTGCACCCCGCCGCGGGGAATCGCTTTGCGACCCCACGCGGTGCTCCGACAAGGACCAACTCGGAACTTGTCTCGACCGGTCCACCGGTCAGTGAGCAGCGGCTCTTGAGCCTTGACGAGCCTGAAGCTTGAGGTTAGCCCTGAGCTTCGTACCTGGTGAGCCAAGGTGAGTCCGTCGGTACGGATGCTCCCTGAAAACTGGAGAGAGGAAGAGGGAAGTCACAAGGCGGCGCGCAAGCGCTGTCGAGTGAGGTGCGGGAGGACTCATCGAGAGGTGGGTCACTCCGTCGGCTGGTGCCGAGAGGTGCTGGTCGGCCCAATGCCGAAAGGCAAAATCAAGGCTTTGCAACGCGAAGCATTGAGCAGATTCAAACTGGAGAGTTTGATCCTGGCTCAGAGCGAACGTTTGCGGCGGGCCTAACACATGCAAGTCGAACGAGAATCTCTTCGGAGAGGAA